>NZ_DASYHH010000014.1:0-172814 GCF_035998705.1 Shinella sp.
TTGTGATGCCGCACGGGGTTGCTCCTCTATCGTGTCCGAGATCGTCGCCAAACGCTCGAATACGAGTAGAATCAACACCGTGCACCTTGTCCATTGAATTTAAACCGGACACCAGTGGCTCAAGCCCGAGCATGACGGAGGGGAGGAGGAGCGCGGGACCTTATTGAACGGTGCGGTATACGGACCGGCCGGCTTGGTCCGCCATCCAATCTTCTTTCGTCATCCTCGGGCTCGACCCGAGGATCCACCCGCAAGCAGCTGCGTCAGCCGCGATACCTGGCAAGCACCAGATGGCCGGGGATGGGCTCGCCTTCCTCCATGCGCACCGTGATGTCGGTCATCTCGACGACGTCGAAGCCGGTGTCGTCGAGGCGCTGGCGGACATAGCCGGCGGCGTGCGCGAAACGCTGGTGCGGGCCGACCATGAAGGGGCGGCCGGCGAAGGTCTCTTCCGGCAGCGTTTCCGAGGAGAAGATGAAATGGCCGCCGGCAACGAGATTTTCGCCGGCGCCGAAGAACAGCGGCTCGAGCGCGCCGAGATAGGGCAGCACGTCGGTCGCGGTGATGAGATCGAAGGGCTCGTCGTCGTTGTCGTCGAGGAAATCGACGGCCTCTCCCACGTAGAGCGTCTCGTAGAGATCCTTTTCGTGCGCGACCTCCACCATGTTCTCCGAAAGGTCGACGCCGGTGATGTCTTCCGCCATGTCGCGCAGCGCCCCGCCGGTGAGCCCCGTGCCGCAGCCGAGGTCGAGCACGCGCTTGAACGGGCCGAGACCGAGCGCCTGGAAACGCTGGCGCACGGTGAGCGGCACGCAATAGCCGAGCTGCTCGACCAGCACATTGTCGAAGACGTCGGCATGCTGGTCGAAGAGGGTGGTGACATAGGCGTCCGGCGCCTTTTCCGGCGTCTCGCCGCGGCCCATCGAGGCAAGCCGCACGGCGGCGCCGCCATGGTCCTCGGGGTCGAGCGCCAGCACGTCGGCATAGGCCTTGGCGGCGGCATCGAAATCGCCGGATTTTTCCAGCGAAAGGGCGCGGTTGTAGGCGTCCGCGAGCGCGTCTTCGTCGATCTTGGTCATGCGCGGTCTCTTACGGTCCGCACAGGACTTTTGCAATGGCGATCGCCCGGCCGCGCGGCTGCGTCAGTGAATGATGAACTCGCCCTTCAGCGCGCGATATTCCGAGGCCGAGATCAGCCGGCGGTGGACGTAGCGCACCGAATGCAGCGGTCCGTCCAGTTTCTCCTGCCAGAATTTGAGAAAACGCTTCATCTCCGGGAAATCCGGGGCGAGATCGTAGTGCTGCCAGATATAGGTCTGCAGGAACTGCTGGTGATCCGGCATGCGGTAGAGGATCTGGGCCGTGGTCATGCCATAGCCCTCGAGCTGCATTGCCATGTCGTTCGTCATAGGGACCTCATTGCGTGGTGAATGATGGTCCCTATGATTGAGCGCTTACAGGGTTAATGAAATATTGATTTTTGATGGATAGGGAGAATTTTTCTTTGAAAACAGGGTCTTGGCAGCTCTCGCCTGTGAGTGCTGCCAAGGGTGTCACCGTTTCAGGTGGCGCGTCAGGCGCAGTTCCAGCCAGGCCCAGAGGTTGCGCAGCAGCTCCACGATCAGAAGATACATAAGTGCCGCCCAGAGATAGGCCTGGTAGTCGAAGGTGCGCGAGAAGGCGCGGCGGGTCTCGCCCATCAGATCGAAGACCGTGACGATGGCGACGATGGCCGAGCCCTTGATCATCAGGATGATCTCGTTGCCATAGGGACGCAGTGCCACGATCAGCGCCTGCGGCAGGATCACCTTGAAGAAGGCGACCTTCTTGGGCAGGCCGAGGGCGGCGGCGCCCTCATGCTGGCCGCGCGCCACGCTCTCGATGGCGCCGCGCAGGATTTCGGCCTGGTAGGCGGCGGTGTTGAGCGTGAAGGTCAGCAGCGCGCAGTTCCAGGCATCGCGGAAGAACCACCAGAGGCCGAGCGACTTCAGTTCGGCCGAGAAGCTGCCGAGGCCGTAATAGACGAGGAAGAGCTGGGTGAGCAGCGGCGTGCCGCGGAAGAAATAGACGTAGCCGTAGGCGATCCACGAGAAGACCGGGTTCTTCGACATGCGCGCGAAGGCGAGCGGTAGCGAGATGAGGCCGCCGAGCACCACCGACAGCGCCACGAGCAGCAGCGTGACGCCGAGGCCGGAGAGGTAGCTCGGGCCGTATTTGGTGAACTTTTCCGGATCCCAGCCGCCGACGATCATCAGGAAGATGCCGACGGTCAGCGCCAGCCAGACGCCCATGAAGATGTTGCCGAAGAAGCGGCCGGCGGTGAAGGTTTTCGGTGGGGCCGGCGGTGGCGCCTGCGGCGGGATGAGGGTGGTGACGTAGCTCATCGTGCGGCCTCCGACCGTTTGGCCCAGCTCTCGATACTGGAGAAGACCAGCGAGGATAGGAAGGCGAGCACCAGGAAGAGCAGGCAGGCGATGGCGTAGAACTGGAAGGCTTCCTTGGTGACGCGCGCCGCGACACTCGTCTGGCGCAGGATATCCGGCAGGCCGATGACGGAGACCAGCGCCGTATCCTTGAGAAGCGCCATCCAGAGATTGCCGAGGCCGGGAAGGGCCACGCGGATCAGCTGCGGCAGGACGATGAGCCGCATGGTGCGGCCCTGGTGCAGGCCGAGCGCATACCCCGCCTCGTACTGGCCGCGCGGGATCGCCTTGAAGGCCGACAGCAGCACTTCCGAACAATAGGCGGAAAAGACCACGCCGAGCGCGATCATGCCGGCGAAGAAGGCGTTGATCTCCACCGCGCCGTCATAGCCGATGGCGGCCATGAGGTTCTGCACGAGGATCTGCAGGCCGTAATAGACGATGAAGAGCGTCAGCAGCTCCGGCAGGCCGCGGAAGAGCGTGGTGTAGATGTTTGCCGAAAGCCGCAGCGAGCGTTCTTCCGACTGTTTGGCCAGCGCGATGAAGAAGCCGAAGAACAGGCCGACGGGCAGGGTCGCGATGGCGAGGCTGGCCGTGACCAGGAAGCCGAGCGCGATCTCGTCGCCCCAGCCGGCGTCGCCGCAGGCGAGCAGCGTATTGCCCGCAAAAAGATTGAAGATGCCGACCGGTCCGCAGAGGGGATCGATGATCCCGAGAAATGCGGATACCGCCTCGACGATGGCGGCGAAAAACCCGCTCATGCCAGAAGAACCCCCGATGCGCGCTTCGCGCTTCTTGTTAAGGCGCCTTTTGCGCCCGTCTTTTCTTTATTTGTAAACTCTCAAACAAAAGGAGCGGGAGAGCAAGCCCTCCCGCCCGTGCATTCTGCTGATGGGGTCAGAAAAAAACCGCATGAAGCAGTGTCTGCCGCGATCAGTCGCCGTAGACGTCGAAGGGGAAGTACTTGGCGTTGATTTCCTGATACTTGCCGTTGGCGCGGATCGCCGCGACCGCAGCCGTGAACTTGTCGGCAAGCGCGGTATCGCCCTTGCGAACGGCAACGCCTGCGCCTTCGCCGTTGATGACCGGGTCGATCGGCAGGGTGCCGAGCAGCTTGCAGCAGGCGCCGTCGTCGGTCTTCAGCCATTCGGACAGCACCACCACGTCGTCGATCACGGCGTCGATGCGGCCGTTGGCGATGTCGAGCTTGTACTCGTCTGCCGTCGGGTAGAGCTTGACCTCGGAATCCTTCATATGCGCTTCGGCATAGTTGGAATGGGTCGTCGAGCCCTGGGCGCCGAGCAGCTTGCCGGCGAGTGCTTCCGGGGTGGCTTCCGTGATCTCGCTATCCTTCGGCACGACGATGGCCGGCGGCGTGTTGTAGTACTTCTTGGAGAAGTCGACCTGCTGCTTGCGCTCTTCGGTGATCGACATGGAGGCGATGATCGCGTCGAACTTCTTGGCGATGAGTGCCGGGATGATGCCGTCCCAGTCCTGCGTCACGAAGGTGCATTCGGCCTTCATTTCCTCGCACATCGCCTTGGCGATATCGACGTCGAAGCCGGTCAGCGTGCCGTCGGATTCGAGATTGTTGAAGGGCGGGTAGGCGCCTTCCGTGCCGATCACGATCTTCTCGCCTTCAGCCATCGCCGAGGAGGCGAAGAGGGCGATGACCGCAGCCGAGGCTGCAAGCGTGAAACGTTTGGAAATACGCATTTTGATCCTCTCTATTAAAGGCTCTCGGGTTCTTCTTGTTGTCCGGGCCTTGATGTGAAGCGGGCAGGGCTGCCCGCTTGGGCTGGATAATCGACCGGTTTTCGCCAAAAAATCAACTGGTTTTCCGCCGTCTTTCCGCCCGGTTTGCCCGACAATTTCACGGCCCCTCCACTGGCCGGGCCGGCGGCGCGACCTATCTCCTGCGTCAGCCGGAGCCGTTCAGGCAGGGTTAAGGCGCCGATGGCTAGGCCTTTGGAAGACCATGAAGGGTTCACCCACCGGCCGAAAGAGCCGGATGCACCCCTCTCGATGCAACAGACGGGACACCGTGAGGACAGAAAAATGAGTTTCCGCTCCAGACTATTTGCAACCGTGGCACTGCCGGTGCTGTCGAGCGCGCTGATCGCCACGCCGACGCTCGCCGATGCGCTGATGAAGCCGTTCGAGGTTGCGCAGGAGAGCACCGACCAGGGCCAGCCGAGTGAGGAAGAACTGCTGCTGCAACAGCAGGAGGCACAGCCCCCGGCCGAAGAAGAACAGCAGGACCAGGCCGACGAACAGAAGGCCGCCGAAGAGGCCGAGCGCGCCGCCGACGAACAGAAGGCTGCCGAAGAGGAAGCCCAGCGCGCGGCTGCGGAAGAGCAGCAGGCCGCAGAGGAGGCTGAGAAGGCCGCTGCCGAGCAGAAGGCCGCCGAGGAAGAAGCCCAACGCGCGGCCGCGGAAGAGCAGCAGGCCGCCGAAGAGGCCGAGAAGGCTGCTTCCGAGCAAAAGGCGGCTGACGAGGAAGCCCAGCGCGCCGCCGCAGAAGAGCAGCAACGCCAGGCCGAGGAGCAGAAAGCGGCTGAAGAAGCCGAGAAGACCGCTTCGGACCAGAAGGCGGCCGAGGACGAGGCCCAGCGCGCGGCTGAGGAAGAACAGCAGCGCCAGGCCGAAGAACAGAAGGCTGCGGAAGAGCAGAAGCCTGCCGAAGACCAGCAGGCCGAGCAGCCGGTGGAACAGCCGGATGGCAGCGCCGCCGAAACGACGACGGGTGAAGAGCAGCCGGCGACCACGACCGGCGAAAGCGAACAGCAGCCGACCGCTGGTGAGGGCGAGCAGCCGGCGGTTGCCGGCGAGGAAAAGCCTGCCGAGACCGGCACGGAGCAGCCGGCGACCGCCGAGACCGGCGAGACGCCCGCGACCGAGCCGGTGCCGGAGGTGGTCGACACGCTGACGGAAGAACAGAAGCAGGAGATCGCCGAAGATCCGGGCAAGAGCGACGAGACCGTCGTGCTGCCGGTCGAGAACGGTGCGGCCGTGCTCGACAGCGACAAGGACGCCGATAATTCCGGCGGCCAGAAGAGCCGCGACCAACGCCGCAAGCAGCGCGAGGAATTGCGCGCCCAGGAAGAGGAGGTTCCGGTTCCCGATTCGGACGTTTCCGCCCAGACGGCGATTTCCGAGGAGGTCCGCGAGGCCGTCTCGGGCAAGATCGAGGCGGGCAACAGGGAAGAGGGCAAGCGCGTCAAGCGCGCGCCGGACTTCGAGGTGCCGGAGACGACGAACATCATCAACAACACCGTGATCAACAACACGGTCATCAACAACAACACGACGATCGACAACAGCGTCACGCAGGTCAACGTCATCGAGCGCGTCGAGAACCGCACGGTGCTGGAGGTCGGCGACCAGCTGATCGTGCGCGGCGACGACCGGCCGCGCCTGCGCCGCGATTCGGAAGAGGTCTATTACGACAACCTCGCCCGTGGCCGCGTGCGCGAGACGATCGTGCGCCCCGGCGGCGTGCAGATCGTGACGATCTACAACCGGTACGGCGATATCATCCAGCGCTCGCGCGTCGGCCGGGACGGGCGGGAATATATCCTCGTCTACGCGCCGGAGCTGGAAGACGATTCGCCGCGTCCGGGCCTCGTCGATGTCGGCTACGAGCTGCCGCCGATGCGCCTGCGCATTCCGGTCAGCGACTATATCATCGACACGTCGAGCAATCCGGATCGTGACTATTACGAGTTCCTCTCCGAGCCGCCGGTGGAGCGCGTCGAGCGCGTCTATACGATCGACGAGGTGAAGCACTCGGCCCGCCTGCGCGACAAGGTGCGGCGCATCGACCTCGACACGATCACCTTCGCCACGGCGAGCGCGGACGTGCCGATGTCCCAGGCCCGCACGCTGCGCAGCGTCGCCGACGCCATGCAGAAGGTGCTGGACAAGGATCCGGGCGAGACCTTCCTGATCGAGGGCCACACCGACGCGGTCGGCTCGGACAAGTCGAACCTCGTGCTCTCCGACGAGCGCGCCGAATCGGTCGCGAGCCTGCTCACGGACGTCTACGGCATTCCGCCGGAAAACCTCCAGACGCAGGGTTATGGCGAGCGATTCCTGAAGGTGAAAACCCAGGTCGCCGAGCAGCAGAACCGCCGCGTCACCATCCGCCGAGTGACCACGCTGGTGCGCCCGATGGCACGGGCGAACTGATCGCGCTTTCAAGCGTTCTTATATGGCCGCCGGTTTTTGCCGGCGGCCATATCGCATTCAGCGTGGATTCATCTGCGATGATTTAGCGTCTTTTTGAACAGTGGCAGCTTGCATTGAAACACAAATCCGCCCCAAACCCTGATGCAAGTGCGCCAAACGGTGGCAAACGAGGAAACGCCAATGGTTAAGAGAACAACGCTTCTGGCAACGGTGGCCCTGCCCATCTTTTCGCTGGTCTGGCAGCCGGTAGAGGCAGCCATGGTCCGGCCGTTGCTGCCGCTCGTCGAGAAATCCGATGTCACGAAGGTTCAGAGCGAGGAAGAGGAAATCATTCGCAAGAAGCGCAAGCGCGAGGATGATGGCGGCGGCCAGAACAGGCGCGAACGCAACCGCGAGGCCGAACAGCAGCAGGACAATCGCCAGGAGCGCCGCAAGAAGCGTGAGGCCGAGGGCGACCAGCAGCAGCAGGAAAACCGCCAGGAACGCCGCAAGAAGCAGCGTGAGGCCGAGGGTGATCAGCAGCAGCAGGAAAACCGTCAGGAGCGCCGCAAGAAGCAGCGTGAAGCCGAAGGTGACCTGCAGCAGCAGGAAAACCGCCAGGAGCGTCGCAAGAAGCAGCGTGAGGCGGAAGCCGACCAGCAGCAGCAGGAAAACCGCCAGGAACGCCGCAAGAAGCAGCGTGAAGCGGATCAGCAGCAGCAGGAGCAAAACCAGGGAACCTGGCGCGCTGAGGACCGCAAGGATCAGCGTGAGAAGGAAGCGGACCGCCAAAAGCAGGAAAACACGCAGAAGACCCGTGAAGAACGGCGCCAGAAACAGCGTGACGCCGAGGCGGATCAGCAGCGCCGGGATGCGGACCAGCAGCGTGCCCGCGAGGAACGCCGCAAGAAGCAGCGTGAGGCGGAATCCAACCAGAAGCAGGACGAGCAGAAGGCACGCCAGGAACGCCGCGAGAAGCAGCGCGAGGCCGAGCGGGAAGGCAAGCGTCCGGACGAGACGGCCGGCCGGCCGCGCCGCGAGCGCGACAAGGACCGCGAGCGCATCGCGCGCGATCCGTCCGGCACGACGGACACGATCGAGCTGCCGTTCACCGACGGTGCCGCCGTGCTCGACAGCGACAAGGACTGGGACAACCGCCGCGACCGCTCGCGCGACGAGCTGCGTCGCGAGCGCAAGGAAAAGCGCCGCGACGTGCGCGTGCGTGTTCCCGAATCCGACCGCGATGCGCAGGTCGGCTGGGAGGATCGCGACCGGGTTCGTTACGAATCGGGTGACCGCGAGCGTGGCGAGCGCCGTGATCGCCGGCCGCGCTACGACGAGCGGGACGGCTGGCGCGTCGAGCGTGAAATCGATGATCGCACCGTGATCAATTTCGACGGCGGCATCATCGTGCGCTCCGACGACGGGCGTCGCCTGTCGCGCCGCGCCACGGAGACCTATTACGAGGATCTGCCGAACGGCCGCATCCGCGAGGTCATCGTGCGGCCGAACGGCGACCGCGTCGTCACCATCCGCAACCGCTACGGCGACATCATCCAGCGCTCGCGCATTGATGGCGGCGGCCGCGAATATGTCATGTATTACGCGCCGGAAATCGACCGCGACAGCCGGCCGACCTTCGTCGACCCCGGCGAACGCCTGCCGCCGATGCGCCTGACGATCCCGGTCGATGAATATATCATCGACACGTCGGCCGAAGACGACACGGACTATCGTGCCTTCCTCGATCGTCCACCGGTCGAGCCGGTCGAGCGCGTCTACACGCTCGACGAGGTGAAATATTCCGCCCGTATCCGCGACAAGGTGCGCCGTATCGACCTCGATACGATCACCTTTGCGACCGGCTCGGCGGATATCTCGATGAACCAGGCCTCGACGCTGAAGCGGGTTGCCGACGCGATGAACGAGATCCTCGACAAGGATCCGGGCGAGACCTTCCTGATCGAGGGCCATACGGATGCCGTCGGTTCGGACGAATCGAACCTCGTGCTCTCCGACGAGCGCGCCGAGGCGGTCGCCAACATCCTGACCGACGTCTACGACATCGCGCCGGAAAACCTGGCGACGCAGGGTTACGGCGAGCGCTTCCTGAAGATCGACACGGATGCTGCGGAACAGCTCAACCGCCGCGTCACCATCCGCCGCGTCACGCCGCTGGTGAAGCCGGTGGCGATGGCCGAATAATCGGTCGAGCGATCGAATGCGGAAGGCCGCGGGAGAAATCCCGCGGCCTTCTTTTTGGCGCGAAAAGTTTTTTCTGGCGCTCGCTGCCGGCTCGTTCGCCGCCTGACGGCGACGGCGTCAGGCTGTCGAGGGCTTTGCGAGGCCCGTCACCGCGACGACGAAATCGGCGATGGCTTTCGTGTCGTCGAGGTCGAAGACCGGGAGCGTGGTGTCGGTGACGGGATGATCGGCGGCGATCGCCGCGATATGCGGGTCTTCCGGCGCCAGCGGGATGCGGTTGGCGGCCTCCAGCCGCCGGGCCTCGATCTTCGGGATCGGCTCGCGCTTGTAGCCTTCGATCAGCACGAGGTCGCACGGGGCGAGGCGGGCGAGGATTTCTTCGAAACTCGGCTCCGGCGTGCCGCGCAACTCGTGCGTGATCGCGTAGCGCGTGCCGGAGACGATGGTCACCTCGTGCGCACCGGCCTGGCGGTGGCGGTAGCTGTCGGCGCCGACCTTGTCGATGTCGAAATCGTGGTGGGCGTGTTTGATCGTCGAGACCAGGTAGCCGCGGGCGACGAGCTCGGTTACCAGGCGCACGGCAAGCCCCGTCTTGCCGGAATTCTTCCATCCGGCAATGCCGAAGATCTTTGGCCGCGTCATCGCTCCAGCACCCAGAGCCAGTTTTCCGCCTCGTCGAGATCGTCCGGCGTGTTGATATTGAAGAACGGGTCGAATTCGCCGCGCGGCGTGTCGATCAGCGGAAAGGTGATATCGCGCGCCTGGTGGCGTTCGAGGTAGCTGCGCACCCGCAACGCCCCGCCGCCGGCCAGCCATTCCGAGAGGTCGGTGGCGAGCGTGACCGGCCAGAGGGCGAAGACGGGATGCAGGCCGCTGACCGAGCGGGCGACGGCCATGCGCTCCGGCGTGTCGACGACACGGGCGAGCCGGGCGACGAGATCGGTCGGGAAGAACGGGCTGTCCGTCGGCACGGTGGCGACATGGGTCGCCTCCGGATGGTGGTGTTTGGCGTAATCGAGGGCGGCGAGCACCCCGCCCAGCGGACCGGCGCGCGCGGCATCGAGATCGGCGAAGACCGGCAGTTCCTCGCCGCGCTCGAACAGCACCGGGCCATTGGCATTGACGGCGACGGCCGAGACCTGCGGGCGCAGCCGCCGGGCGGCGCGATCGATGAGGGCGGCGCCGCCGAGACGGATGCGCGCCTTGTCCTGCCCCATGCGGGAGGAAAGCCCGCCGGCGAGGATCACGCCCAATATCGCTTGTGCCGGTGCCATCTCGCTCCTGTCGGCAGGTTGGTCTCATCCGATCTAGTCGGTGCGGCAGCGCCTCGCAACCCTGTCAGGGCGATTCCGGCTTCGACTCCTGTGCGACGGCCGGCACCTGGCGGCGGTTCTCGCGGTAGAAGGTGTACAGGCCGGACGCCACGATGATCAGAACGCCCACCGTCATCCAGATATCCGGCACCTCGCTGAAGAACAGGAAACCGATGGCGATCGCACAGATGAGGCTCGTGTAGCGGAAGGGGGCGATGAAGGAGATTTCGCCGGTGCGCATGGCGATGATGATCGCCTGGTAGCCGACGAGCAGCAGGACGCTGGCAAAGGCTAGCCGGCTAATGACTTCTCCGGACATCGGCTGCCAGCCGCCCATCGGCACGATCAGTGCGCCGCCGACGACGGTGATCGACGTCGCGGTGATGACGCTGATGAAGAGGGTGGACACATCGGGGTCGATGCGGCGGGTGGAGAGATCGCGCGCCGCAGCACCCACGACCGAGGCGATGACATAGACCGCCGCCATCGAAAACCCTTCCGGGCCGGGGCGGATGACGATGAGCACGCCGGCAAAACCCGCAATGATGGCGAGCCACCGCCGCCAGCCGACCTGTTCGCCGAGGAAGAGCGCGGCGCCCAGCGTGACGGCGAGCGGCAGCGCCTGGAGGATCGAGGCGGTATTGGCGAGCGGCATGGCGCCGAGCGCGGATATATAGGCGAGCGAGGCGAGGATTTCGGCGACGAGCCTCAGCATGACGGCCGGCTGCAGCACGACGCGCCAGGAGCCGAGCGCGCCCATCCGCCAGGCGATCAAGACGACGAGCACCGTCGTCATCAGCCCGCGCACGAACATGATCTGGCCGACATTCATGGCGCCGGTGACGGATTTGACCAGCGCGTCGTTGCAGGTGAAGCCGGCCATGGCGACCACCATGAACAGGGCGCCCTTGGCATTTGCGGAGGAGTTCATGCGGGTGATTCCAGGCGATCGTCCTTCCCTCATAGGCACATTGTCGACCGGGTGCCATCGCTAGATCGACTGGAACAAAAGGGATGGTTGCCGAAGGAAGCGGCGAATGAGCGTGTTTTGGGCAGAAAACCACGACGATTTCGGCGCAACAGCTTGAATTTCTGCCGCTTTGGCGAAGCATTTCATTAAGCTTCCCCACCTATCGTTGCGTCATCCCAATGAACGATCGCATGATGCGACGGGTGAGGGCAGGCCGCCTGGTGGAAGATCGGCCGAATGCCCCGACATGAAGTGCCGGCCGCGCTCCCGATGGTGAGCCGAGCGGCCCCTTCGGCTTTGACGGACACCCGACGGGATCTTGGTCGTCATAAAAACGTCGGGGAACCCATGTCCTTCATTGACCGCCTGCTCCAGCAGCGCCGCATCGTTACAAAGGTGCTGCTGTTCGTCATTCCTCTCGTCGCGCTGATCGCCGGTATCGGCCTTGTCGGTTATTTCACCGCGAGCACGCTGAACGGTCACATGACGGTCACCCGCGAGACGATCAACAGTCTGTCGCATTTCCAGAACCTGCGCACCGGATTGCAGGATTTCGTCGACAAGCCGAGCTCGCAGACGCGGGACGCGCTCTCCGCCCGGATCGACGAGCAGGATGCCGGCATCCACGATCTCGACGCGCTGCTGCCCGATGCGGGCGAAAAGGCGAAGATCGCCTCCGTCGTGGCGCTGGCCGGCACCATGCGCGCCCAGACCGAAACGCTCTGGGCGATCGACCAGGAGCGCAACGCCGTGACCGCGGAGCTGGAAGGCTCGCTTGCGGCGATGGCCAAGGACGGCGCCTTTGCCGAAAAGCAGATCGGCGTCATCCGCAGCGAATCGGGCGAGAAGGAAGCCTTCGCCAAGGCGCTGCTGTTCGATGCCGCCGCCTACCAGGGTCTCGCCGAACGCATCGGCAAGTTCCGCAAGCCCGTCGCGCTGGCGATGAAGCCGGAGGACAAGGTGAAGGCGGCCGAGACCTACCTGCCGCAGCTTCTGAAGCAGCTTGCCGAATCCAAGGCGATCGCCTCGCCGAAGGCGCTGGAACAGATCAAGGTCTTCGAAGCGGAAGTCGCCGCGGTGCAGGCCATCCTTGCAGGCACCGACGACGCGGAGGCCAAGAAGGTGAAGTTCGTGCCGGTGCTTTCCAAGCTGGCAAAATTCGATGCCGATTTCCTGAAGGAAGCCGGCAAGAACTCCGACACCGCCGCCAAGCGCTTCGTCGGCATGGACGCCGAGATCGTGCTGCTCAAGACGCTGATCACGCTGATGGGCGACACGTTCAAGGGCATCGACGAAACCCGCCTGCATATCAGCGAGCTTCACCGCAAGCTCGACCAGCCGAGCCGTGACGCCGTGCTCGCGGATGTGAAGGCCGTAGCCGCGAGTGCCGCCGAACTGGCAAAGCTCGGCACGAAGAATGCGGCGCTGCGCGATCTTTCGGACAAGCTCGCGCCCTCGCTCGCCAAGATCGAGAAGGGCACGCAGGACCTGATTTCCGTCGGCGAAAAATGGCAGGCCGCGCGCGTCGCCGCCTCCGCTTCGGTGGCGGATGCCAGCCAGACCCTCGAACAGTTCGTGTCGAGCGCCCAGGAGGCCGGCAAGAAGGACAGCCAGCGTTCGGCCAATGTCTCGATCATCGCCATGGTCGCCGGCACGCTGCTTGCCATCATCGGCGGCCTGATGCTCGTCGAGACGCTGCGCGGACCGCTCCGGCGCGTCAACGAGGCCATGTCGCGGCTGGCAAGCGGCGATCTCGACATCAGCATCGACGGCCGCAACCGCGGCGACGAGATCGGCGACATGGTGCGCTCCGTCGCCGTCTTCCGCGATGCCGCGCGCGAAAACGTGCGCCTCGAACAGGAAGCGGAAACCCAGCGCCAGCTGACGGCCGAGGAGCAGGCGCGCCGCGCCAGCGAGCAGGCCCGCATCGAAGCCGACCAGACCGAGGCGCTGACCGCGCTTTCCGACGTGCTCGGCCAGCTTGCCGCCGGCAATCTCGAAGAGAGCATGACGGAGGCGCTCGCCGCCGAATATGTCGCCATGGCCCGCACCTACAACAACGCCGTCGAGGCGCTGCGCGTCACACTGTCGGACGTTCGTGCGACGACGGTCGAGATCAACGGCGGCACCGGCAACCTCGCCACCTCCGCCGACGATCTGGCGCGGCGCACCGAACAGCAGGCGGCAGCGCTGGAGGAAAGCTCGCGGGCCCTGCGCCAGCTGACCGAGATCGTCCGCTCCACCGCCGAGAGCGCCCAGAAGACGGCGGTCTCGGTCGACGAGACGCACAGCTATGCCAAGCGTTCCGGCGAGGTCGTGTCCAAGGCCGTCGACGCCATGGACCAGATCAAGAAGTCCTCGGAGAAGATCAGCACGATCATCGGCGTCATCGACGAGATCGCCTTCCAGACCAACCTTTTGGCACTGAATGCCGGGGTGGAAGCGGCGCGCGCCGGCGAGGCGGGCCGTGGCTTTGCGGTCGTCGCGCAGGAAGTGCGCGAGCTTGCCCAGCGTTGCGCGGGTGCGGCCCGCGAGATCAAGGGCCTGATCTCCGACAGCTCGGCGCAGGTCCGCAACGGCGTCTCGCTCGTCACCGAGACCGGCGAGGCGCTGACGGTCATCAACGAGCACATCTCGTCGATCCACACGCTTGTCGGCAAGATCGAGGCCGCCGCCGCCGCGCAGTACGAGGGCATCAACGAGGTGAACCAGGCCGTCCACCAGGTCGAGCTCATCACGCAGCAGAACGCGGCGATGGTGGAGGAGAACACCGCGGAAATCCACGGCCTGCGCCGCCGCGTCGAAAACCTCAACGAGAAGATCGACCACTTCAAGACGCGCGATCTCGACACCCGGGACGGTTTCGGGCGGCAGCACTACGCGGCCTGAGTGTAGGCTCTTTTGGGAATGAAAAGGCCGGGCGAAAGCCCGGCCTTTTTGGGCAGCGCTCAGCCGCCGGTAACGCTCATGTGGCGGGCGACGGCCGGGCGGTTGCGGCGGTCGATGATGAAATCGTGGCCCTTCGGCTTTCGGCCGATCGCCTCGTCGATCGCCTGCGAAAGCAGGGCGTCGTCCTCGGACGCGCGCAGCGGCAGGCGCAGGTCCGCCGCGTCGTTCTGGCCGAGGCACATATAGAGCGTGCCGGTGCAGGTGAGGCGCACGCGATTGCAGCTTTCGCAGAAATTATGCGTCATCGGCGTAATGAAGCCGAGGCGGCCGCCGGTCTCCGTGACGGTGACGTAACGTGCCGGCCCGCCGGTGCGGTAGGCGTTTTCGGTGAGCGTGAACTCGTCCGCAAGCCGCGCGCGCATTTCGGACAGCGGCAGGTAGCGGTCGGTGCGGTCTTCCTCGATCTCGCCCATCGGCATGGTCTCGATGAGCGTGAGGTCCATGCCGCGGCCATGCGCCCAGCGCATCAGCTCGGGGATTTCCCGGTCGTTGAAATCCTTGAGGGCGACGGCGTTGATCTTGATCTTAAGGCCTGCGGCCTGCGCCGCATCGATGCCTTCCATGACCTTCGAAAGCTCGCCCCAGCGGGTGATCGTCTTGAATTTCTGCGGATCGAGCGTGTCGAGCGAGACGTTGATGCGCCGCACGCCGCAATCGGCAAGCTCGGCCGCGTGTTTGGCGAGCTGGGAGCCGTTGGTCGTCAGCGTCAGTTCGTCGAGGCGGCCGTCCTGCACCTGGTGGCCGAGTTCGCGCACGAGATGCATGATGTTCTTGCGCACCAGCGGCTCGCCGCCGGTCAGCCGCAGCTTGCGCACGCCCTTGGCGATGAAGGCGGAACAGAGCCGGGTAAGCTCTTCCAGCGTCAGCAGGTCCTTCTTCGGTAGGAAGGTCATGTTTTCCGCCATGCAATAGGTACAGCGGAAATCGCAGCGGTCCGTCACCGAGACGCGCAGATAGGTGATCGCCCGCCCGAAGGGGTCGATCATCGGTGCGTCGGACTGCGCGATGCGGCCCGCGCCATCCCATGGTCCTGCAAACGAATTCAAAATACAGCCTCCGTTCCCGTTTATGTCGTGCGCGCGAGGCGCAGCGTCAAGCCGGTGCGGTGATTATGACAGCATTTTCCGCCTTGCACATCCCCGGCTTGCGGCATAGTCCTTCGCGCAAAGGCGATGGAAAGGGAATGGCATGAGCGATCTGTGGCCGACGGAACTGCGGGTCTCCAAGGACCGCCAGCGCCTCGTCGTGACGTTCAACGACAATCAGAGTTTCGACCTTTCGGCGGAACTTTTGCGCGTGCTTTCGCCGTCTGCGGAGGTGCAGGGCCATGGGCCGGGCCAGAAGGTGACGGTGCCGGGAAAACGCAACGTCGCGATCATCTCCATGGTCCCGACCGGCAATTATGCCGTGCGCATCGGCTTCGACGACCTTCACGATACTGGTATCTTCACGTGGTCCTATCTGCGCGAACTCGGGGAAAAGGGCGCGGAGCTCTTCGCCGGATACGAACGCGACCTTGCGGAGAAAGGCATGAGCCGCGATATGTCGGAGAAACCGCGGTAACATTTCGGACTGCCTCCACGAAGGTAGCGTCCACCGACAGATTAACGGGAGATGCCCCTTTGGCAGAAGCGAATGCGAATGATCTCACCCAGGTCGTCGTCCTGCTGGCGGCGGGTGTCGCGGCGGTGCCGATCTTCAAGAAGATCGGGCTCGGCTCCGTGCTCGGCTACCTGGCGGCCGGCCTGGCGATCGGCCCCTTCGGGCTCGGCCTCTTCGCCGATCCGCAGGCGATCATCCATGTCGCCGAACTCGGCGTGGTGATGTTCCTGTTCATCATCGGCCTCGAAATGCAGCCCTCGCGGCTCTGGGGCATGCGCAAGGACATCTTTGGGTTGGGCGCCATCCAGGTGATGGGCGCCATGGCGGCGCTGACCTGCATCGGGCTCTCCTTCGGCTTCCCGCTCATTCCCTCCTTCGTCGCCGGCACCGGCTTCGTCCTCACCTCCACCGCCATCGTCATGCAGATGCTGCAGGAGCGCGGCACCCTGTCGACGCTGAAGGGCCAGCGCATCATCGCGATCCTGCTCTTCGAGGATCTCGCCATCGTGCCGCTGCTCGCCATCGTCGTGCTGCTCGGCACGGGCGGTGCTGCCACGGACGCCTCCGATCGCTGGCTTTCGATCGGCATCGCCATCGGCGCCATCGTGGCGCTGGTGCTGGCGGGGCGCTACCTGCTCAACCCGCTGTTTCGCGTGCTGGCAGCGTCCGGCGCGCGCGAGGTGATGACGGCGGCGGCGCTGCTCGTGGTGCTCGGTTCGGCGCTCGCCATGCAGGTCTCCGGCCTGTCGATGGCGATGGGCGCCTTCCTTGCCGGCGTGCTGCTCTCCGAATCGTCGTTCCGCCACCAGCTCGAAGCCGATATCGAGCCGTTCCGCGGCATCCTGCTCGGCCTGTTCTTCCTTGGTGTCGGCATGGCGATCGACCTCTCGGTCATCGCCGCCAACTGGCAGCTCGTGGTGGCGAGCGTCGTCGGCTATATGATCGCCAAGATCCTGATCATCTATCTGGTCGCCCGCATGCTCGGCACCTGCCACGCCGAGAGCCTGGACCGCGCCGTGCTAATGGCGCAGGGCGGCGAATTCGCCTTCGTGCTCTATGCGGCGGCCGTTTCCGCCGGCATTTTCGACGGCGAGGACAATGCCATCCTGACGGCGACCATCATCATCTCGATGGTGCTGACGCCGCTGATGGTCATCCTGCACGACCGCGTCGTGCCGAAGCAGCAGCCTTCCACCGAGGGGCTGACGCTGCCGGAGAATGTCGAGGGCACGGTGCTGATGATCGGTTTCGGCCGCTTCGGCCAGATCGTCAGCCAGCCGCTGCTCGCCCGAGGCTACACGCTCTCGCTGATCGACAAGGATGCGGAATTCGTGCGCGACGCCGCCGAATTCGGCTTCAAGGTCTATTACGGCGACGGCTCGCGCATCGATATCCTGCATGCCGCGGGTGCGGCGACCGCCAAGGCGATCCTCATCTGCGTCGACGACAAGGAGGCGGCGGTGAAGATCGCGCAGATCGTGCACGAGGAGTTTCCGCTGGTGCCGCTTCTGGCGCGCGCATTCGACCGCGGTCATGCGATCGACCTCATCCATGCGGGCGTCGATTACCAGCTCCGCGAGACCTTCGAATCGGCCATCGTCTTCAGCCGCGAGACGCTGAAGGCGCTCGGCGAGGACGAGGATCTCGCCATCGAAGTGGTCGAGGAGTTCCGCGATGTCGACCGCGAGCGCCTGGCGCTCGAAACCGTCGGCGGCATCTATGCCGGTCGCCAGCTCGTGCGCGGCAATGCGCAGCCGGCCGATCTCGTCGCGGCGCGCACCGCCCGCGAGCGCGCGGCCGCGGAGGAGGAGCGCGAGCGCCGCGAAAGGGAACAGCAGGAAGAGGCCGGCTGACGACGGATCGGGCTTGCCTTCGCGCGCCGGTTGGTTTCCCATGGGATCGACGCCGCCCGGCTCGACCACTTGCACATCCTACTTGCACAGGGACCCGCCCGCATGACGGCGAACAACGACGAACGCTTCGCCCATTCCGCTTGTCTGCGTGCCCGGGGAACAGCACAGGAAGGCAAGGTCGGCTTTGCCGAACTGTTCTTCGACCTGGTCTTCGTGCTGACCATCATCCAGCTTTCCCATTCGCTGGCGGCGCATTATTCGGCGCTCGGCCTCGTCGAGGCGGCGATGCTGACGCTCGCGGTCTGGTGGGTGTGGATCTACACGACCTGGGCGACCAACTGGCTCGATCCCGACAAGGCGCCGGTGCGCATCCTGCTCTTCGTGCTGATGTTCCTCGGCCTGATGCTGTCGGTCGCCATTCCGGTCGCCTTTAGCACCGGCGGCCTGCTCTTTGCGCTCACCTATGTCGCCATGCAGGTCGGCCGCTCGGCCTTCACCGCCTATGTGATGCGGCGCGACTGGCCGGAAAACAGCCGCAACTTCATCCGCATCACCGCCTGGTCGGCCTTTGCCGCGGTGTTCTGGATCGCCGGCGCCTTCGTCGAGGAGGAGGCGCGGCTGGCGCTCTGGCTGCTGGCGCTCGGCATCGAATACAGCGCGCCGGCGCTCGGCTTCGTCACGCCCCGCATCGGGCGATCGTCGGTCAGCGACTGGCAGGTCTCCGGCGAGCATATTTCGGAGCGCTGCGCGCTCTTCGTCATCATCTGCCTCGGCGAGACGATCCTCGTCACCGGCCGCACGGTCGCCGGCATGGAGCTGCTCGACGGCTTCACCATCCTCCTGCTCGCCACCGCCTTCTTCTCGACCGCCACCATGTGGTGGATCTACTTCCGCTTCGGCCATGGCGAGGCGGCGCACCTGATCGAGCATTCGGCGACGCCGGGGCGCGTCGCACGGCTTGCCTTCACCTATGCCCATATCCCGATCGTCGGCGGCATCATCCTGTCGGCCGTGGCGGAGGAGTTCGCGCTCGCCCATCCGTTTGGACATGTCGATTTCAAGACGGCGAGCGCCATCCTCGGCGGGCCGATCGTCTTCCTTTCCGGCAATACCTGGTTCAAGCGGGCGGTGCGCGGGCGGGCGCCGCTGTCGCATCTCGCCGGCATCGGCGCGCTTCTCCTGCTCACCGCGGCCGTTCCCTTCGTCGAACCCTACCAGCTCTTCATGGCGGCTTCCGCGGTGCTGTTCGGCGTGGCGCTCTGGGAGTTCCAGTCGCTGAAATCGACGCGGGCGGATGCCGTCGCCAAGGTCTAGGCGTCTTCGGCGACGTCCATCGTCTGGAGGATGCGGATGATGTCCTCCATCGATTCGGCGACCTGAAGGCAGCGGTCTTCCGGCGTCTGCGACAGGATGCGGTCGATCAGGCCGGTCTGGATGATCATCGCCTGTTCGGTGAGGCTGCGGCCGGCCTGCGTCAACGACAGGCGCAGCACGCGCTTGTCCTTCGCGTCGGCCTTGCGCAGGATCAGGTCGCGCTTTTCGAGCTGCGGCAGCAGCATGCTCATGTTCGAGCGGCCGACCAGCAGTTTGCGGGCCAGCTCCTGTTGCGAAATGCCGTCGAAGCGGTAGAGGTTGACCAGGATATCGAGATGCGGCGGCTTGATGCCGAGATCGGCGATCGCCCGCGTCACCGCCTGCTGCATCAGCTGGCAGGCGCGCGCCACGCCGATCCAGCTGCGAAAGCGCGGATGATCCCAGGGGAAGGCTTGATTTTTGTTCATCGTTGTACTTTATTGTTCAGCATTGAACATTTTTATGGATTCCCACTATGGCATCCTTTGGCTTGAAGGTCATCCGGCTGGCGCTCCAGGGTGCCGCCGCCATCTCTCCTGCCGCGGCCGGCCGCGCCGCGTTCCGGCTGTTTGCGACGACGCCCGGCCGCCGGCCGCGCACGGCGAAGGAGAAGGAACTGTTCGCCCGCTCCGAGGGCTGGATGCGGCAGGCCGAGCGCGTGACGCTTGCCTTTGCCGGCGGCACTGCCGTCGCGCACCGCTTTGCCGCACGACCTTGCCAGACCTTTTCCGGCCGGGTGCTGGTGGTGCATGGCTGGGGTTCGCGCGCGGCCTATCTCTCGACGTTGACGGAGGCGCTGGTCGCCGCCGGCCACGAGGTGGTGGCGCTCGACCTGCCGGGCCATGGCGCCTCGCGCGGGCGCACGCTGACGCTGCCCATGGCGGTCCGGGCGATCGACGCGGCCTGGCAGCGGTTCGGCGGCTTCGACTATTTCTGCGGCCATTCCTTCGGCGGCGCGTCGCTTGCCTGCGCGGCGAGCGGCCTCGTGCCGTCGGTTCCCGCGCACCGGCCGCGCCGGCTGGTCACCATCGGCTCGCCCAGCGAAATGACGTGGCTGTTCAAGGATCTCGGCCGGTTCCTGAAGCTCGGGGCCAAGGCCCAGCTGGCGCTGGAAAGCCATGTGGAAAAGATTGCCGGCGCGCCGCTTTCGGCCTTCGATGCGGCGAACGGGGCCGGGCGGTTGAAGGTGCCGATGCTCGTGCTGCATGCGGAAGACGACAAGGAGGTGCCGGCGCTGCATGCCCGGCGTTATGCCGCTTCGGGGCCGAATGTCACCCTCGAATGGGCGAACGGCTTCGGCCACCGCCGCATCGTCTCCGCCGAGCCGGTGATCGACCGCATCGTGCGTTTCCTCGCCGAGGACGGGCAACGCATTGCCGCCTGACGGCCTTTTCGTCATGAACCTGTCATGCGAAGGTGCGATGCGCCGGGAACGGCAAGCAGCACAGGAGGCAAGCATGACCATCGTCACCTCGGTCGACCAGTTGAACACGCTTTACGGCGAACCGGGCGAAGCTTCGCTCGTCAAGGTGACGGATTTCCTGCTGCCGGAATATCGCGTGATGATCGAGGCCTCGCCCTTCATGGCGCTCGCCACCGTCGGGCCGGAAGGGCTCGATTGCTCGCCGCGCGGCGATGCCGGCGCCGTCATCCATATCGAGGACGAGCGCACGCTGATGCTGCCCGACTGGCGCGGCAACAACCGCATCGATTCGCTCTCCAATATCGTGCGCGACCCGCGGGTGGCGCTGATGTTTCTCATTCCCGGTTCCAACACGACCATGCGCCTCAACGGCCGCGCCGTGGTGCGCATCGACCCGGCGCTCACCGGGCGCTTCGTGATGGACGGCAGGCACCCGCGCTCCGTCGTGGTGATCACGATCGAGGAGGTCTATTCGCAATGCGCCCGCGCCGTTCTGCGCGCCGACCTCTGGAACCCGGAGAAGTTCCGCGATACTGCCTGCCTGCCGACCGTGGGCCAGATGCTCGCCTCGGCCAAGAAGGGTTTCGACGGCGCCGCCTATGACCGGGAATGGCCGGGACGCGCCGCCAAGACGATGTGGTGAGCGGCAGCGAATATCCTGCCGCCCCGACCCGTCTTGTTATCGATTGAATGCGGCCACGGCCGACAAGTGGAGTTGGAAATGCGGACAGGAATTTTTGCGGCGGCATTCGCCGCTATGCTTGCGGCTTCGGCCGGAGCGGCCAAGGCGGACGAGCTGATCGAAAGCTACGGCGCCTATATCGGCCAGGACGATCTCTACAACTCCAGCAACGAGCGCCTGACCCAGCCCTGGCAGGTCATCCGGCAGGACCGCGCCAATGTGCACCGTTTTGGCGTGCGCCAGCCCGGCGACGACCTCGACGGCTTCTTCGCCTCGCCGCGCAATCGCGAGCTTGCCGAGCGCATGATCCGCAGCGGCCAGATCAACGGCCAGGCCGCACGCCGGCTGCTCAATGGCGACGTGCAGATCCATGTGGAAATCTGGCGTGGCGGTGGAGGCGATTATATCAACATTTCCGTGGACTAAGCGCGCGCTCGCGGGTGCTGCTCTCTTGGTGCTCGCCGCATCAGCGGCGGGCGCTGCGGAGCCTGATCTTGCGACCCGTCTGAAACTCCTCGTTGCGGCCTATCCCGAGAGCCTTGCCGGCATCGAGGGCAACAGCCTTGTCTTCAAGGACGGTGGGGCGCCGCTCGAAATCGACGACGGCAAGACGAAGGATCACCAGGCCGCGCTCGCCACCGGCGACGTCGAAGACAGCCTTCAGCAGATCTATCCGCTCGGCGCCTGCGATGCGAAACCGGTGGTCGATTTCGATCCCGGCCGCATTCGCAGCGATGCGCTGATGATGCGGCTTTACGGCAAGTCGGCGAAGGCGGTGCAGGCCGATCTCGTGCCGGTCGAATGGTTCGGCGCGACGGTGCGCGTGACCAAGCGGCAGGGCGCTGCGGCAGCACTTGAAAAAGTGCGCGACGAGCTTGCGGCAAAGCCGGCGCTGAAGCGCTACCTGGCGCCGTCGGCCGGCACCTTCAACTGGCGCAAGGTTTCCGGTGCGCCCAACATGTCGGTGCACAGTTTCGGCGCGGCGATCGATCTCAACACCAAGTTTGCCGATTACTGGATCTGGTCCGGCGGCAAGCCGGGCAAGGTGCCGAAATACGCCAACAAGTACCCGCTGGAGATCGTCGATATCTTCGAGCGGCACGGTTTTGTCTGGGGCGGGCGCTGGTATCACTACGACACCATGCATTTCGAATATCGCCCCGACCTTATCGCCATAGCAAAAGCGGCAGGCGCTTCCGCCTGCCGCTGATTGGTTGATCCGGGCCGCCCACCTCTCCTCCGTCATCCTCGGGTCAAGCCCGAGAATGACGGCGGGTGGGGGCGAAGACTTTTAAAAATCAGTCGCGAACGATGACCGTCACGCCCGCCGTGACCTGGGAATAGAGGTGTTCGACGTCTTCGTTCGCCATGCGGATGCAGCCGGAGGACTGCGCCTTGCCGAGCGACGAGGGCTGGTTGGTGCCGTGGATGCGGTAGATGGTCGAGCCGAGATAGATGGCGCGCGAGCCGAGCGGGTTGTCGAGGCCGCCCTTCATCGAGATCGGCAGGATCTTGCCCTTCTTGGCTTCGCGGGCGCGCATGTCTTCCGGCGGCGTCCAGGTCGGCCATTCGGTCTTGCGGGTGACCTTTTCGGCGCCCGTCCAGATGAAACCCTCGCGGCCGACGCTGACGGCGTATTTCATGGCAAGGCCGGAGCCGAGCACGTGGTAGAGGCGGCGCTCGGAATTGTCGACGATGATCGTGCCGGGTGCCACCTTCTCGTGGAAGGCGACGAGTTCGCGGGCGATCGGCGCGCGGGAAACGGCGGCAACCTTCTTTTCCGACTTCACCGGCTTGCCGCCCGACAGCACCTGCAGCCAGCCCGTCTTCTGGGCCGACGAGGAAAGCGAGGCGACCTCGATCGGGTCTACTTCATTGTCGGCGGCGAAGGCCGCACCTGTGGTGGAAAGAAGGCCTGCGAGTAGAGCGATGGCGAGCTTTTTCATTGTCCTGGTCCCTGTTTGCGGCCGTTGGCTTGACGCCCGGCGCTTTGTTCTGATGGGGACTTTTTAGGACAGCAGCGCTCGCCACGATGTTCCGGCGGGAACAGGCCTCCCGCCGGCCTTTTCGAGCCCCTAGAAGGGCTGGATCCAGACGAGGCTGCTCAGCATCAGGGCGGCGATCATCGTCAGTTCGAAAAATCCGGTTTGCATGGCAAGGTCCTCCTTGCCGCAGAAACGCGCGTCCTTGGCCACGGTTCCGCCCGATTTGGCGAAGGAGAAAAAATTTTGCGGCAAACGCAAAACGGCGCCCGAAGGCGCCGTTTCGAAGAGGGTGGAGGCCGCTTACTTGCGGTAGATCAGCCAGCTCTTGGCGAAATCCTTCTTCATGCCGTCCTCGAAGGGCATGGTGCGGTTGCGGCCGCCGTTCTTGGCGCAATAAAGCGCGATGTCGGCCTTGGAGTAGAGTTCACCCGGGCCTTCCGCCCAGGAGGCCATGCAGAAGCCGAGCGAGATGGTGATCGGGCCGTAATTGACGCCGGTCTTGGAATTCTTGAACGGCGTGTGCTCGAGCGCGATGCGGATGCGCTCGGCGATCGCCATCGCCTCTTCCTCGGTGTTGCCCTCGACGATCATCGCGAATTCCTCGCCGCCGGTGCGGGCGACGAGAATGTCCTTGCGCACGTTGGCGCGGATCAGGCTGCCGACGGAGGCGAGGATCTTGTCGCCGACCGGGTGGCCATAGGTGTCGTTGATCTTCTTGAAATGGTCGATATCGGCGAGGATCAGCGCGGTCACGCCGCGCGACATCGTCGAATTGTAGATGGCGGAGAGCTTGTCGTCGAAGGCGCGGCGGTTGGAGAGCTGCGTCAGCGAATCCGTGTTGGCGATGCGCTTGTACTCGTCGAGTTCCTTGCGCACATTGTCCATCTCGATCGACTTCTGCGCGACGTTCTCCACCATCTCCTTGCCCTGGTTGATGGTGTCGCCGGTCGCCTGCGTCAGCACGCCGACGACATTCTTGATGATCTCGACGCTGGTGGCGTTCTTGCCGGTGATGCGCCCGAACGTCTCGTCGAGCAGCTTGTTGTAGCTTTCGAGCGAGGTCTGTTCCTGCTTCAGCAGGCGCAGCAACCCTTCCAGTTCGCCGACGATCTTGGTGTGCGCGCCGTCGATGGCGGTCGCGCCGTGGTGATGGCCGAAATACTTCGCGCCGATCTCGTCCAGCTCTTCCTGGGCGGCCTTGCTGCCGAGGGCGGCGAGTTCGCGGGTCAGCTTGGGATTCGAGCCGATATAGGCTTCGTAGAACAGCTCGTAGTTCCGCGGGATGGGCGCGACACCCATTATGCGCATGGCGTAGGTCACCTGGGCCGCGATATCCGGCACCTGGACCTTCTGCGCAACTGCCGTGTTCATGTCGGCTGCTCCTGAAACTCGTTGATTGGCTCCCGACCCGCAAAATAAAGCGAAAATGCTTTGGGAATGATTAACGCTTGTAAACTCCCCTTACGGAAGGATAGAAGCAAAAAAGGCCGCAAATACAATGATCTGCGGCCTTTTCGAGTGGAATATTCAAAAATTCTATATCAACCCGGCATAATCATTTTTTCCGGGCGTACAACCGCGTCGAATTCTTCGTTCGTCACGTAGCCGCCACCGACGGCCTCTTCTCGAAGCGTCGTCCCATTCTTATGGGCGGTTTTGGCGATCTTGGCGGCATTGTCGTAGCCGATCTTCGGAGCAAGTGCGGTGACGAGCATCAGCGAGCGGTCGAGCGCTGCCTTGATGTTGTCCTCGCGTGCTTCGATGCCGGTGACGCAGTTGTCGGTAAACGAGATCGCCGCATCCGACAGCAGCTGCACGGACTGCAGGAAGTTGTAGGCCATCAGCGGGTTGAAGACGTTGAGTTCGAAATGGCCCTGGCTGCCGGCGAAGGTGAGCGACGCGTGGTTGCCGAAGACCTGGGCGCAGACCTGGGTGAGGGCCTCGCACTGGGTCGGGTTGACCTTGCCGGGCATGATGGACGAACCGGGTTCGTTTTCCGGCAGCGCCAGTTCACCGAGGCCGGAGCGCGGGCCGGAGCCGAGGAAGCGGATGTCGTTGGCGATCTTGAAGAGGGCTGCGGCGGCAGCGTTGATCGCGCCGTGCGAGAAGACCATCGAATCGTGCGCCGCGAGCGCCTCGAACTTGTTCGGCGCGGTCTTGAAGGCGATGCCGGTGATCTCGGCGATGTGCTCGGCGACCTTTTCGGCAAAGCCGACGGGCGCGTTGAGGCCGGTGCCGACGGCGGTGCCGCCCTGGGCGAGTTCGCACAGGCCAGGCAGCGTCAGCTCGATGCGCTTGATCGAGGAGGCGACCTGCGCGGCGTAGCCGGAGAATTCCTGGCCGAGGGTGAGGGGCGTGGCGTCCTGCGTGTGCGTGCGGCCGATCTTGATGATGTGGTCGAAGGCCTTCACCTTCGCTTCGAGGGCGGCGTGCAGATGCTTCAGCGCCGGCAGCAGGTCGTGCACGATGCGTTCGGCGCAGGCGATGTGCATGGCCGTCGGATAGGTGTCGTTCGACGACTGGCTCATGTTGACGTGGTCGTTCGGATGCACCGGCTTCTTCGAGCCCATGACGCCGCCGAGCATTTCGATCGCCCGGTTCGAGATCACCTCATTGGCGTTCATGTTCGACTGGGTGCCGGAGCCCGTCTGCCAGACGACGAGCGGGAAATGGTCGTTGAGCTTGCCGTCGATGACTTCCTGCGCGGCTTCCGCGATGGTCTCGGCCAGCGCCGGGTCGAGGCGGCCGAGCTCCGCATTGGCGCGGGCGGCGGCCTGCTTGACGATGCCGAGCGCGCGCACGACCGAAAGCGGTTGCTTTTCCCAGCCGATCTTGAAATTGCCGAGCGAGCGCTGGGCCTGCGCGCCCCAGTAGCGGCTGTTGTCCACTTCGATGGGGCCGAATGTATCCGTTTCCGTGCGCGTCGATGTCATTGTGCTTCCCGCTTAAAAACCCATGCGCTTCGTCCTGCCGCCGGCGATGCCGCCGCATGGGGCGCGGCAGGCCGGGCGAGCGCGGGCGGCTCCGGGGAGCACCGCGCTGGCGCGAAAAAATCGCGAAAATCTCTGGCCCATCTGCGACCCGGTTGCAAGGGGCGGAAGGGCCGCGCGGGACGAGACTTTCGGTTAAAATCGATTAGGCCGCGGACGGGCGGGACGAGGGCGCGCGGAGCGCCCGCGATGCTGTGCTTTTTCCATCACTATCGTCGGCTGGTTTTTCACGCCTTGCTGACGTTGCAGGTGGAGTTTTCGTTTCCAACGGGAAAATTCGACGCCAATTCAAATTTTTACACCGTCCCATCCGTCTCGCTTGCCGAGGTCTCAAATGACGGTTTCGTGAGGTTTCGCAGGGCTGGCGGGGAGGGGCGTTTCCTTTTCATTCACCATCCTTTCCTATAACTTAGCGGCCTGCTGGTTCGGGCGCCACCAGAGACCGCGACACGCGCGGGTCAATCGGGGAATGGAATACATGAAGCTTACCAAGACTGCCGTGCTGGCCGCCGCGCTGGCTCTCTCCTGCGCCACTGTTTCGCTCAACGCGACGCCCGCCAACGCCCTGACCGTCATGGAATGGCTGAACGGCAAGAAGAAGCAGAAGGCCGAGCCGCTTCCGGGCGTCGACACCGGCTTTGCCGTGCCGGGCGCCAAGGTGAAGCAGGAAGCCAAGCCGCTGCCCCGCGTCACCGGTCCGCGCTACTACACCTACAAGGCCGATGCGCTGAAGCGCGTCGCCGTCGACAAGCTGGCCGATCCCGTCATCACCAGCTCGATTTCCGCCACCGTCCAGCCGGCGGGCGATGCGGGCATCCGCGCCGCCTTCGCCACCGTCGACGTGCGCGCGACGGAAGGCCCTGCCAAGGCGGTCGAGAGTTTTTACGGCCAGCAGAAGAAATTCGTCTGGATCGACGGCACGGGCATCAATGAAAAGGCCAAGACCGCCATCGCGGTGCTGGCCGATGCCGCTTCGGTCGGCCTCGATCCCTGGGACTATGCGGTCAAGATCCCGTCGGACAGCTTCGACAGCGCCGACATGAACAAGCGCTACGGCGAGCTTGCAACCTTCGAGGTGGCACTTTCGGCCGCCGTCGCGACCTATGTGCAGGACGCCGTGCGCGGCCGCATCGATCCGAACAAGATTTCCGGCTACCACGATTTCAAGCGCAAGGACGTCAATCTCGTCGCGGCGCTGAAGAACGTGGCGATGAGCAGCAACGTCAAGGGGTATCTCGAGAGCCGCTCGCCGGCGAGCGCCGACTTCCAGGCGCTGAAGGCCGAACTTGCCAAGCTGAAGGCTGAAACCGCGGGCGATGACCGCGTGGTCATTGCCGATGGCACGCTGTTGAAGCCCGGCCAGAGCAATCCGGAACTCGCCAACATCGTCAAGGGCATCGTCAAGCACGGGTCCGATGCGCTGAAGACCGATCATTCGGTGACGATCGCCACCTATGCCGGTACGCCGGACTATACGCCGGAGCTGGTCGCCCTCGTCGAAGCCTTCCAGAAGGAAAACGGCCTGAAGCCTGACGGCGTCGTCGGCAAGGCCTCGATCCGCAAGATGACGGGCGGCGACAGCGTCGCCGACAAGGTCGCCAAGGTCGAGGTGGCGTTGGAACAGGCGCGCTGGCTGCCGGTCGATCTCGGCGCCCGCCACGTCTTCATCAACCAGCCGGCCTTCCAGGTCTATTATTACGAGGACGGCGCGGAAAAGTTCTCGATGCGCACGGTGGTCGGCTCGAAATCGAACCAGACCTATTTCTTCGAGGACAAGGTGCAGACCGTCGAGGTCAACCCCTATTGGGGCGTGCCGCAGTCGATCATCATCAACGAGATGCTGCCGAAGCTGCGTAACGACCCGAACTATCTCGACCGTATGGGCTACGAGGTCGCCGTCGGCGGCCGCGCCGTGCCGTCGTCGTCGGTCAACTGGTACGGCTCGACCTCGGGCGTCTCCGTGCGCCAGCCGCCGAGCGGCGACAATGCGCTGGGCGAGTTGAAGATCCTGTTCCCGAACAGCCATGCCATCTACATGCACGACACGCCTTCGAAGAGCTTCTTCAAGAAGGACATGCGCGCGCTCAGCCATGGCTGCGTGCGCCTTGCGGAACCGCGCAAGATGGCGGCCGCCGTGCTCGGCGTGAGCGAGGACGAGGTCGGCAAGGAGATCGCCGCCGGCCGCAACAAGGCGCTGCCCGTCAAGGCGGATATCCCGATCTACATCGCCTATTTCACCGCCTGGCCGAACAAGGACGGCGTGGTCGAATTCTTCGACGACGTCTATGGCCGCGACGACTACATGCGCAAGGCGTTTGCCGCGACGCAGAAGGCGCGGCAGGTCGAGGGCTGACCGTTCAACCCCAGGTCAGCGGATCGAGCCGCAGATAGAAGGCGAGGCGCTCCCGGTCGGGCGCCTCGATCCCGAGTGTGGCGAAGAGGATGTCGAAGGCTTTTTCGGCTTCCTCTGCCGTCGTCCAGTTTTCCCCGGCATTGGCGATCATCAGCGTGAGATCGGCGTAACGATCCGCCGTGCCGAGACGGCCGAGATCGATCAGGCCGGTGCAGCGCAATGTCTGCGGGTCCACCATGAAATTCGGCATGCAGGGATCGCCGTGGCAGACCACGCGATCCTGCCGTTCCTGCGCCAGCCGCAGCGGCAGTTCCGCCTCGACGCGCGCGAGCAGCTCTCTCGCCGGCCGTTCCTTGTCCTCATCGGGCAAAAAATCCGGATTGACGGCGTCGCGTGCCACCACATCGGCGGCGTGCGCGAACATGCCGGCAAGGTTTTTCTCGAACGGGCAGTTTTCGATGGGAAGGGCGTGGAACGCGGCGAGCCGTTCGGCCATGGACGGCCAGGCCTTGAGCAGATCGGCGCCCGAAAGCGTCACCGCCGGCACGCCGGCAACGGCGCTCATGACGAGGCACGCGCCGTGTTCGTTCTCGCGCCAGTCCAGAAGGTCCGGGCAGGCCATGCTCTTGCCCGCCAGCCAGCCGAGCCGGTCGCGTTCGCCGGCCAGTTCTGAAGCGCGCGGTCCGGCCGCGAGCTTCGCATAGCTGCGCCCGTCCGGGCTGCGAAAAACCCGGTCGCCGGATTCGCCTTGATGCGCCGGCACCCAGCCGGCGTGGAGATCCAGGAGCGTCTCGGTCCAGTCCATCGGTCGCTCAGCGGGCAATCAGGCGCTCGACGAGGTCGGGCGTCAGTTCGTCGAAATGGGTGATGACATGGGTCGGCTCCAGCTCGGCGACCGGCACGTCGGAATAACCGAAGGGCACGCCGATCGACGGCACGTTCGCATTGCGGGCGACGAGCATGTCGTTGAGGCTGTCGCCGATCATCACGGTGCGCAATGGATCGGCCTCGGCGAGGCGGACCGTGCCGAGCAGGTGTTCGGCATCCGGCTTGCGGACCGCGAATGTGTCGCCGCCGGTGATTGCCGCGAACCGCGCGGTGAGGCCGAGGCCGTCGACGAGGCGGCGGGCGAGGCCTTCCATCTTGTTGGTGCAGACGGCGAGGCGGTAGCCGGCGCCCGAAAGGCGGTCCATCGCCTCGACGAGGCCCGGATAGGGCACCGAGACGCCCGGCATGGCCCCCGCATAGTGGTCGACGAAGACGCCGAGCATGCGGTCGAGCTCCTCCTCGGTGATCTCGCGGCCGCGCAGCGAGAAGGCGCGCTTGATCATCACCGTCCCGCCGTGGCCGACGAGATAGGTGAGGTCGCCATAGGTGATGGGATCGAGCCCTTCCAGGCCGATCGTGTGGTTGAGGCTCGCCACGAGGTCGTGTGCGGTATCGATGAGCGTACCGTCGAGATCGAAGACAACGAGAGATGCGGACATGCGGGAAACCTTGTGAGGTGAGGGAGGGCAGGCTTCTCCGGTATGCGATGGCGCCGGCATTTGCAATCGGCTTGTGTGCCGCGGGGATGCGGCGATTTTGGCTTTCGTTTGCCATTCAGGGCGTGTAAGTGTCTCACCGGAATTCCGGCCGCTTCGGGCGCCGGCTGACGCGTATTCAGGGAGTTTTGGGGCATGGACGCCCGGGAAATGAAGATCAAGGCCGCCGAGGCCGCACTCTCCCATGTGGAAGACGGCATGCGCCTCGGCATCGGCACCGGCTCGACGGCGGAAGAGTTCGTACGGCTTCTGGCGGAGAGGGTCGCAGGCGGCCTGAAGGTCGAGGGCGTGCCCACCTCCGAGCGCACGGCGCGGCTCTGCGTCGAACTCGGCGTGCCGCTGAAGTCGCTCGACGAACTGCCGGAGCTCGACCTCACCATCGACGGCGCCGACGAAGTGGACGGCCGGCTGCGGCTGATCAAGGGCGGCGGCGGTGCGCTGCTGCGCGAAAAGATCGTCGCCAGCGCCTCGGCGCGGCTGATCGTCATTGCCGACGAGAGCAAGGTGGTCGAGACGCTCGGCGCCTTCAAGCTGCCGATCGAGGTCAACCTGTTCGGGCTTGCCGCCACGCGCATCGCCATCGAGAAGGCGGCCGCCCGGCTCGGGCTTTCCGGCGGCATGGTGCTGCGCGCGTCGGGCGACGGCACCTTCATGACCGACGGTGGACACTATATCCTCGACGCATCTTTTGGCCGCATTCCTGATGCAGATGCGCTCGCAAGCAGCCTCAATGACATACCCGGTGTCGTCGAACACGGACTCTTCATCAATATGGCGTCGCTTGCCATCATCGCCGGACCGGCCGGTGCGCGCACGCTGACGGCGAAAGAATAGACAGGAGCACAGACCGATATGATCAAATTTGCTGGTTTCGGCCGGACCCTCGCGGCGACCCTCATCGTTTCGGCAAGCCTTGCCGGTGCCGCCGCGGCGCAGGACGTCACGGACGAACAGATCAAGACTGCCCGCTCTGCCATCGACGCCATCGGCGCGACCAACGGTTTCGACAACATCCTTCCGGGCCTTGCCGTGCGCATCAAGAGCACGCTGGTTCAGGCTTCGCCGAACCACGAGACGGAAATCAACGTGACGGTCGACGAGCAGGCACTGGCTCTGGCACCGCGCCGCGCCGATCTCGAGCGTGAAGCGGCTGCGATCTATGCCAAGACCTTCACGCAGGACGAGCTGAAGGCCATTGCCGACTTCTACAGCTCGCCGGTCGGCAAGAAGCTGCTTTCGGATGGCCCGATCGCCACGCGCGAAGTCATGAAGGCCGCCGAGATCTGGGCCGTCGGCGTCGATCGCGACCTGAGGGCCGAAAGCGCCAAGAAGCTCAACCCGATCCTCGGCAGCGTGCCGGCCACCGATGGTGCGGCCACCGAGGGTGGCGAAGCGCAGCAGCCCCAGCAGTAATCGATTTTCCAAAAAAGGCGGCGTCAGCCGCCTTTTTCTTTTGTGCCGACTGCTCCTATATGTTGCTGGGCTTAGTGGCGGATTCGCGCTGCCGGTCCAGTCAGAACGGCCAGGCTTGCCCGCAGGAGATCTACCCATGGCGACTTTCGACTACGACCTCTTCGTCATCGGCGGAGGTTCCGGCGGCGTGCGCAGCGCGCGGCTGGCTGCCAGCATGGGCAAGAAGGTGGCGATCGCGGAAGAGTTCCGCTTCGGCGGCACATGCGTCATCCGCGGCTGCGTGCCGAAGAAGCTGTATGTCTATGCCTCGCAGTTCCACGAGCATTTCGAGGACGCCGCGGGCTTCGGCTGGCAGGTCGGCGAGACGCGCTTCGACTGGCAGGCGCTCGTCGCCGCCAAGGAGACGGAAATCACCCGCCTCGAAGGGCTCTATCGCAAGGGGCTGGACAATGCCGGCGCGACGATCCTCGCGACGCGCGCCGTGCTGGTCGGGCCGAACACGATCCGCCTGACCGCGACCGACGAACTGGTCACCGCGGAGCGCATACTGATCGCCGTCGGCGGGCATCCGACGCCGCATCCCGACCTTCCCGGCCACGCGCTTTGCATCTCCTCGAACGAGGCGTTCGACCTGCCGGTGCTGCCCAAGGCCATCCTGATTGCCGGCGGCGGCTATATCGCGGTCGAATTCGCCAACATCTTCCATGGCCTCGGCGTCGAGACGACGCTGATCTATCGCGGCAAGCAGATCCTGTCGCGCTTCGACCAGGACATGCGCCACGGCCTGCAATCCGCCATGGTCGCCAAGGGTATTCGCGTGATCTGCGAGGATATCATCACGGACGTGTCCGAGACCGGGGACGGCCGTCGTTCCGTCACGACGAAGACGGGCGAGACGCTTGTCGTCGACCAGGTCATGCTGGCGCTGGGCCGCGTGCCGAACACCGGCAGCCTCGGATTGGAGACGGCCGGCGTGGCGATGAACGAGAAGGGCGCGATCATCGTCGACGATTTTTCGCGCACCAATGTCGAGAGCATTTTCGCGCTCGGCGACGTGACCGACCGCGTGCAGCTGACGCCCGTCGCTATCCATGAGGCGATGTGTTTCATCGAGACGGAGTTTCGCGGCAACCCGGTCTCGCCGGACCATGACATGATCGCCACCGCCGTCTTCTCGCAGCCGGAGATCGGCACCGTGGGCATGAGCGAAGAGGAAGCGGCAAAGGCCTTCGACGATCTCGAAATCTACCGTGCCGAATTCCGCCCGATGAAGGCGACGCTCTCCGGCCGGCAGGAAAAGACCATCATGAAGCTCGTCGTCAATGCGGCCGACCGCAAGGTGCTCGGCGCCCATATCCTCGGCCACGATTCCGGCGAGATGGCGCAGCTTCTCGGCATTTCGCTGAAGGCCGGCGTGACGAAGGACGACTTCGATCGCGCGATGGCGGTGCACCCGACGGCCTCCGAAGAGCTCGTCACCATGTACCAGCCGAGCTATCGCGTGCGCAGCGGCCAGCGGGTCTGAAAGCGCGCTTCCAGGCGTGACGCAAATCGGCCGGCCTCGGCTGGAACTTCGGCTATGCAAGAACCATCTAACGGTTTATAAGCCCGCATCTTCAAAACGGAGCGGCGTTCGCAGGCTTTCGCGGGCGCTTCAGGACAGGTGAGTATCATGGCACAGAATTGGACCCCGACCAGCTGGCGGCAGAAGCCCATCCAGCAGGTTCCGGATTATCCGGATCTCGCCGCATTGGCGGCGACAGAAGAGCGCCTGGCGAAGTTTCCGCCGCTCGTCTTCGCCGGCGAGGCACGCCGCCTGAAGTCGGCGCTGGCCAACGTCTCCGAGGGCAAGGGTTTCCTGCTCCAGGGCGGCGACTGTGCCGAAAGCTTCGCCGAACACGGCGCCGATACGATCCGCGACTTCTTCCGCGCCTTCCTCCAGATGGCCGTGGTGCTGACGTTCGGCGCCCAGCAGCCGGTGGTGAAGGTCGGTCGCATTGCCGGCCAGTTCGCCAAGCCCCGCTCCTCGGGCATCGAGAAGCAGGGTGACGTGTCGCTGCCGTCCTACCGCGGCGACATCATCAACGGCATCGAGTTCACCGAGGAAGAGCGCGTTCCGAACCCGGAACGCCAGCTCATGGCCTATCGCCAGTCGGCCGCCACGCTGAACCTGCTGCGCGCTTTCGCGATGGGCGGCTACGCCAATCTCGAGAACGTCAACCAGTGGATGCTCGGCTTTGTCAAGGACAGCCCGCAGGCCGAGCGCTATCGCAAGCTCGCCGACCGGATTTCCGAGACGATGGACTTCATGAAGGCGATCGGCATCACCTCGGAAAACCATCCGAACCTGCGCGAGACGGATTTCTTCACGAGCCATGAGGCGCTGCTGCTCGGCTACGAGCAGGCGCTGACCCGCGTCGATTCGACGTCGGGCGACTGGTATGCGACGTCGGGCCACATGATCTGGATCGGCGACCGCACGCGCCAGGCCGACCATGCGCATGTCGAATATTGCCGCGGCATCAAGAACCCGCTCGGCCTCAAGTGCGGCCCGACGCTGACCGGCGACGGCCTGCTGGAGCTGATCGACCTCCTGAACCCGGCAAACGAGGCCGGCCGCCTGACGCTGATCTGCCGTTTCGGCCACGACAAGGTTGCCGACAACCTGCCGCGCCTCATCCGCGCCGTGGAGCGGGAAGGCAAGAAGGTCGTCTGGTCCTGCGACCCGATGCACGGCAACACGATCACGCTCAACAACTACAAGACCCGTCCGTTCGAGCGGATCCTGTCGGAAGTCGAAAGCTTCTTCCAGATCCACCGCGCGGAAGGCACGCATCCGGGCGGCATCCATATCGAGATGACCGGCAACGACGTGACGGAATGCACGGGTGGCGCACGCGCGCTGTCGGGCGACGATCTCGCCGACCGCTACCACACCCATTGCGATCCGCGCCTCAATGCCGACCAGGCCCTCGAACTCGCCTTCCTTCTTGCCGAGCGCATGAAGGGTGGTCGCGATGAAAAGCGCATGGTCGTGAACGGCTGATCGCTTTTCGTTCGTGCTTCGTCTCCGTAAATTAGCGGGGCTGATGCATGCATTCAGAAACGTGAATTTGACAGGAACCGGGCCGGCTCGCAAAGCTGGCCCGGTTTTCGTTTGGGAGGAACTATGAGCGAAGAACATACGGGGCATTGCCTGTGCGGCGCGGTGCGCTTCCGCACCCAGGGTCAGCTACGCGAGGTGGTTGCCTGCCATTGCAGCCAATGCCGTCGGCAGACCGGGCATTTTTATGCCGCGACCAATGTGCGTGACGAAGGCCTTGCGATCGAAGGCGGCGAGAACGTCACCTGGTACAGGGCAAGCGACACGGCAAGCCGCGGCTTCTGCCGTGTCTGCGGCTCCGCCCTGTTCTGGAAGGGCGACGGTTCCGACTATACCTCGATCATGGCCGGCGCCTTCGACCAGCCGACCGGGCTCAGGATCGGCGTGCATATCTTCTGCGCCGACAAGGGCGATTATTACGAGATCGACGACGACGCACCGCGCTTCGCCCAGGGGCACTGAGGCGCTACTGGACGAGGGCGGGGCGCTTGCAGGATACGCCGGTGACCCGGATGTCGGCCTCGCCGATCCGGATGCCGGCGACCAACAGCAGGTTGTAGAGCAGCTGGTCGAGCGCCGGCGTCACGGTGCCGAGCGTGGTGGCGAGCGCCGAGGTGAGGATCGAGGCGTTGATCGGCAGGCCGAGCAGCTTGATGTTGATCTCCAGTTCCATTTCCCCCAGCATGGTCTGGATGGTGGAGGAGAGCGTGTCGCGCGTCGATACGGATTTCGTCGTTCCGGCGGCGATTTCGGTCGGCGTATAGGTAAGGCGGGTCTTGGTCAGGTTCATCGCCTCGCCGGGGGCACGCGCATCGACGCTCAGGAGCACCGAATCGATGATGCGGACTTTTTCCACCCGGGGCTTGTCGGAGAAATGCGAGAGCACGGACGGGTCGACCTTGCCGAGCGCGATTTCCGCCACGCCGGCCACCGCATCGACCGCGACATTGGCATTGCTGGCCGAGCCGCCGAGGCAGCGGATATCGGCAAGCTTCGCCTCCGACGCGGCAACCTCGATGTAGAGCGGCAGCTTGATGCGCAGGCCTGCAAGCGCGGCGAGGCCATCGATGTTCACCTCGACGGCAAGCCGTGTCTGGGCGCTGCGCACGGCACTGCCCGGTGCACCGAGCCGGTGCGAGGGCGTTTCCACCGGCGGTTCGCCGATCGCAAGGTCCACGGTAATGGCGCCAAGGCCGGGCACGACCGCGCCGACATCGAGCGCCACCTGGTTCTTGCCGTTCGCGAGTGCCGCTGCGGACGAGACCATCTGCAAGGCGTTGATCGACATCTTCCAGTCGCCGCCGGTCGCAACCGTCAGTCCCTTCTTCGGATCGAGATTGAGGATGCGCGACAGCGGCAGCTTGACCTTGCTGCCGGCCGTCGCCTGCTCGATCAGCCGCAGCGCCGAGCGCACGGGCCCGGAAAGCCCCTCGACCGCGCCCATCGAGGCGAGAAGCTGCGGCATGGTCACGCCGGCGTTCAGCACGTCCTCGTAGGTGCCTGCGGTGAGGTTGAGGTTCGTCGCGATCGCCTTCAAGAACGGCTGCACCGAAATGTCGGTATCGACGAGCGCCCGGTAATCCATGACGTTGAGCGAGAGGTTCGTGCCGAGGAGTTTTCCGAGCAGCGCATTCAGGATGCCGCCATTGAGGCTGGCGAGGCGCGTGCCGATGGAGAAGGACGCCGTCTTGGAGCGGGCAGCCGAACCGGTGGCCGAAAGCAACAGCGATCGCTGCATGAACATTGCGGAGACGAAGAGGTCGGCCGGTCTCGAGAGCACCACGCGGGCGGCGTCCGCGTCCGCAGTGGTGGGCTTGAAGCGCGCTTCCGGTGCGATACCGAGATCGGCGGTATAGCGGCCGCGCTCGACGAGGGCTGTACCCCGCGTCAACTTCGCGTTGCTGGGCGTGATCACCGCGGGGATGATCTTGCCGTCCTTGCCGGTTACGGCGATCGGCAGGTTGTTGAGTGCAAAATAGGTGGCGGCCGATTGCTCGGCATCGCCGACATTCGCGGCGGCGACAATCGCGGCCAAATCCGCTTCCGTCTGCAACTGGCGCTGCTGCAGCGTGAGGTAGCTGTAGTCAACGCCGAATGCGATGGAAAAAATCAGAAGCGGCAGGCTGAGGGCCGCAAGGGTGCCGATGTTGCCGGTGCGGTCCTTGAGGAGTGCTTTCGGCGCCTTCATCGCTAAATCCCCCCTATACGGACGGTGGCGTAGCGCTCGATCTTCTTCCCGGGGAGCGCGAAGGTAAAAAGACCCCAGATCGGCAGATCGCTCGAGTCGTAAGAGATGGCGACGGTGAATTGATCCGAATTTCCGGGATCATCCGAAATCACCACCTGCATCTTTGTGCGATTTACAAAGGAGTAATCAAGGCGCGTTGCTTCGAGATAGTGGTTTACCAGCGAGACCCGTTCAGTCGAATTGATACCCGCTACTGCCGTGCGTGCCGCATCGGCTGCGATCTGCTGCACGGAGTTCGCGACGCTCAGGTATATGCCATAGGCGATGATGGTAAAGAGCACGAGAAAGAAGAGCGGGGCAATGATCGCAAACTCGAGTGCCGAGGTGCCGGCGCGATCCTTGCGAAGGCGGGACAGAGCATACATGACATCTCCTCCTGAGGATTTGACGAGGCTCTCCGCATCCACCAATGGATGCTGATGTCATGATGCACCCCGAGTCTTAAATTCTCCTTTAGATTGCGCATTTTGTTTTTAGGCACTTTTTAATTGCGCGCGATTTAGTTTCGTCCTTCTAATAGGTTGTGCAGGCGCAGCACTTGCCGCTTCAACTCGGCGATCTCCTCAATGAAGTGCGTATCGATCTTGTGGTGCAGCGCGATCAGCTCGATCTCCGCCTTCAGGTTGACCTCGTAATCCTTGGACGCTTCGAAACGGTCGCGTGCGGCCTGCCGGTTCTGCGACATCATGATGATCGGCGCTTGAATTGCCGCGAGCATGGACAGCACGAGGTTCAGGAAGATGAAGGGGTAGGGGTCGAAGGCGTCGCGCGTCAGCAGGATCGTATTGGCGACCGTCCAGACGATCAGGAAGAGGAAAAAGCCGATGATGAAGCCCCATGAGCCGCCGATGCGGGCGATGTCGTCGGCGATGCGTTCGCCGAACGATTGTTTGGCCTCATAGGCGACGTTCCTGTCTTCCGACAGGATGCGGCCTTCGCGGGAGTGGAGCAGCACCTCGCGCTCGGTCTCGTCGAGTTCGCTGGCGGCTTTGCCGAAGAGGATCTGGGCGGCGTCGTCGAAGGGTCTCATGGCTGGGCTCCGGAGAAGGGAATCGGAACCCCAGCCTAGACCCGATTAGAACCCTGCCGCCATCAGTTCCGCATGGGAATTGAAGAAGCGCTCGAGACCGTACTGCTTGCCGAACATGATGTCGTGCTGCAGGAAGCGGAAGTCGCGCACCAGCGGGTCGATCGTCTTCTTGCGCGCCCAGCCGGCCGTGCCGTTGCCCTTGGCGTCGATCAGCATGTAGCGGTCGATGACGCGCAGCTTGTCGTGCACCGCGCCGAGGAAGCCTGTGTAATAGGGATGCTCGAAGCCGGCTTCCTTGAGGATGTAATAGGACAGGAAGGCCGGGCTGATCGTGCCGATCTCCTTTTCCGTGCCGGTCTTGTTCGACCAGATGACGAGCGGGGTCTCGTGCTCCTTCTTCATCTGCTCGGGCGAGCCCTTGCGCGAGGCGGTGATGCCCTGCATGTAGCCGGAACTCTTGTAGACGGTGTTGAGCGGCGGCAGGTGGTCGCCGAAGACGACGATGATCGTCTCGCGGTCGCGCGTCTTCGCCCAGTCCATCAGCATCTTCAGGCTCTGGTCCGCTTCCTTGACGCCCTGTGCATAGCTCGCGAGCATACGGTTCTCGCGGGCGTCGAGCTTGCCGTCCACGGCAATGTCCGTCTTGGCATAGCGCCCGTCGTCATAGGGCCCGTGGCCCTGGAGCGTGACGGTGAAGAAGAAGAACGGGTCCTCCTGCATGTCGGCCTGACGGATGATTTCCTTGGTCAGCGCCTCGTCCGAGGTGAAGTTGCCGCGTTTTGCGAGCGGCGGCATCTTTTCCACGTCCTTGAAGGTCTGGAAGCCGAAGGCCTTGTAGACGCTCGTGCGGTTCCAGAACCAGCCGGAGAACGGATGGATGGCGCGTGCCGTATAGCCTTCCGCCCGGAAGAAGGTGGCAAGCGAGGGGATCGGCTTGCGCACATACTGCTGGTAGGGAATGCTGCCCATCGGCAGGAAGGCGTTGGAGAAGCCGGTCAGCGCCTCGAATTCGACATTGGCGGTGAGCCCGCCGAATTCCGGCGAGAAGACGTTGCCGCTCTGGCTTTCGCGGATCACCGGCATCGGATCGGCCGAAAGTTTGACGCTCTCAAGCCGCGTCGGATCCCACAGCGATTCGCTCATGACGACGATGACGTCGGGTTTGGAGCGGTGCGTGGTGCCGACCGGCAACGGCTTTGACGGGATCTTGTCGATCGCATCGACCATGTAGCCGGACGGGGCCTGGACGTTCGCCATCGGCAGGTTGATGGCGAAGGCCATCATGAAGCCGTTGTGGCGATAGTTTTCCGCCTGGTCCCACATGATCGGGAACACCTTCAGGCGGTCGCGCACCCAGGAGAACTCGTTGTAGTCCATGATGGAAACGAAGCCGGCGATCAGCGGCAGCGCCACGGCAAGCCGCGTCAGGCGCTCCTTCTTCGTCAGCGGCCGGAAGCGGCGCCAGGCGAAGACCCAGAGGCTGATGAGCGCGACGACGGAAGCAACGACGGCAAGCGCAAGCGCGGCGGCCGTCCACGGCCGGTCCTGCACCAGAACCGGCATCAGTTCCATGATCTGGCGGCCGAAGAGCAGGTCGGTCGGATAGAGCGGGTCGGTGAGAAAGACCTGTTTCTGCTGCGAGATGACGCCCATCAAGATGACGAGCGGCGAGACGAGCAGCACGGCCTTGTGCTGCCGGCCGATCAAGGCATCGATGGCGAGGTAGAGCAGGAAGAACACGCCGGTCGTGGTCCAGGCCGGTTGTTCCAGGTTTGTGAAATAGAGCCAGGTCTGGTCGACGGAACCGCGCGTGATAAGCTCGATGGTAACGACGGTCAGGAGTGCCAGCAGCAGGGAGACGGCGAGCGAACGCAGGACGGCCAAGGCCTTGGCATGACGCGCGAAAAAGCCTGCTTCAACGGCAAGTTCTTCGGCGGCTTCGATAGCCACGGCAGTGGGAGTGAACAGGGCCAAGGCCATCTCCAGACTTCATAAAACTTTCGTACCATTGTCATATGGATGTCATCTTGAACAGGAGATGAACGGTTTCTGCAACGTTCATCCAGTGCTTTGGTTCCCCCTGTTGCACTGCGGCAATGCTCGCCGGAACCCGCTGAAAAACCGGCGATTGCGCCAAAAGCGTCCGCAAACCGCGCTGGCCTTCATTCCCAAAGCGCCCGTCATGCTCTAAAGAGCTTGTCGACCGTTCGAGAGTGCGGCAGCGACGCGCGGCCGCAGGATCGGACACCATGAGGAAACGGGTCCGCAGACATGACTTCCGAGACTGAAAAGGCGACGCTGCGCATCGCGGTTGCGCAATTGAACCCGACCGTCGGCGATGTTGCCGGCAATCTCGCCAAGGCACGCGCCGCGCGCGAGGACGCCGCCCGGCAGGGCGCCGACCTGCTGCTTCTGACGGAGCTGTTCATCTCCGGCTATCCGCCGGAAGACCTCGTGCTGAAACCCGCCTTCCTCAAGGCCTGCCGCCGCGCGGTGGACGACCTCGCCAACGACACGGCCGACGGCGGTCCCGGCGTCATCATCGGCTTCCCGCGCCAGGACGAGACAGGGCGCTACAACGCCGTCGCCGTGCTCGATGGCGGCAAGGTGATCGCGGTGCGCGACAAGGTGGACCTGCCGAACTACGGCGAGTTCGACGAGAAGCGCGTCTTCGACCAGGGCGCCATGCCCGGCCCGGTCAATTTCCGCGGCGTGCGCCTCGGAATTCCGATCTGCGAGGACATCTGGGGCGAACTTGGCGTCTGCGAGACCCTTGCCGAAAGCGGTGCCGAAATCCTGCTGTCGCCGAACGGCTCGCCCTATTATCGCGCCAAGGTCGACGTGCGCCACCAGGTGGTGCTGAAGCAGGTCATCGAGACCGGGCTGCCGCTGCTCTATGCCAACCAGCTCGGCGGTCAGGACGAACTGGTGTTCGACGGTGCGAGCTTCGCCTTCAACACCGACAAGACGCTCGCCTTCCAGATGAGCCAGTTCGAGGAGACGATCGCGCTCACGACCTGGAAGAAGCGTGGCGACGGCTGGGTTTGCGACGGCGGGCCGATGTCGCGCATTCCCGAGCACGAGGAGGCGGATTACCGCGCCTGCCTGCTCGGCTTCCGCGACTACGTCAACAAGAACGGCTTCAAGAATGTCGTGCTCGGCCTGTCCGGCGGCATCGATTCGGCAATCTGCGCGGCCATCGCCGTGGATGCGCTGGGCGAGGAGCGGGTGCGCTGCATCATGCTGCCCTACCGCTATACGTCGAAGGATTCGCTGAAGGACGCGGCCGACTGCGCCAGAATGCTCGGCTGCCGCTATGACATCGTGCCGATCGAGGCGCCGGTGACCGGCTTCCTTTCCTCGCTTTCCGAGCTCTTCGAAGGCACGGAAGAGGGCATTACGGAAGAAAACCTGCAGAGCCGCACGCGTGGCACGATCCTGATGGCCGTCTCCAACAAGTTCGGCTCGATGGTCGTCACCACAGGCAACAAGTCGGAAATGTCGGTCGGCTACGCCACGCTCTACGGCGACATGAACGGCGGCTTCAATCCCATCAAGGACCTCTACAAGATGCAGGTCTACGCGCTGTCGCGCTGGCGCAACGCGCACACGCCGCCGGGCGCGCTCGGCCCGACGGGCGAGGTGATCCCGAAGAACATTATCGACAAGGCGCCGTCCGCCGAACTGCGCCCCAACCAGACCGACCAGGATTCGCTGCCGCCCTATCCGGTGCTCGACGACATCCTCGAATGCCTCGTCGAAAAAGAGATGAGCACCGAGGAGATCGTTTCGCGCGGCCATGACGAGGCGACCGTGCATCGCATCGAGCACCTGCTCTACATCGCCGAATACAAACGCCGCCAATCGGCGCCGGGCGTGAAAATCACCAAGAAGAATTTCGGCCGCGACCGCCGTTACCCGATCACCAACCGGTTCCGTGATCGGGGGTAGTGTTGCGTTAACCGCCGCACGCAAAAGGCGGCCCCGGCGATTGCCGAGAGGCCGGCTTTTGCTACTGTTATCGCAGATTTGCGAGAGCGGTGGCCATGACGGAACGAAGAGTTGCGCTTTTCATCGATGCGGAAAACCTGCCGGCATCGGCATCATCCGTCATTGTTGAAGAGGCCATGCGGCAGGGAAAGCTGAGCGAGCGCCGCATATACGGTGATTTTTCCCTGCCGGCTCTTGCACCTTGGCTCGGTGTCCTGCCGCGTCACGCGCTTTCGCCGTTTCAGACGGCGGGTGGTGCAATCGGCAAGAATGGTGCGGATATCGCGCTGGTCATCGACGCTATGGAAATGCTCTGCGATGACAGCGTGGATGTGTTCTGCCTGGCGACGTCCGATGGCGACTTCACACAACTGGCTATGCGCATACGCCAGCGGGGCAAGATTGCCGTGGGGATAGGCCGGGCCGCAGCCTCTGCCCGTTTTCGTGAAGCGTGCGATGTTTTCGAGGCTTTGCCTATCGTAACCGCCGAAAGGAAGCCCGTAACGGTCGCGGCACCGGTGAAAAAGAAACCGGCTACCGGCGCAGCCAAGGTGCCGGGGAAGCTGGAGCCCGTTTTGCTGAAGCGCGCCATGCTCGCCACGGCATCGCCCCAGGGCGGCTGGGTCACATTGCCGACCCTTATGAAGAGTTTGCAAGCATGCGTGCCATCCTTCAGCGTCAAAGCCTATGGACATCGCCAACTCCACAAGCTTCTTGCTTTTTCCGGCGTCGAACTGACAGCGGATCACAAGCAGGCGCGGTTGAAGGCGCCGGCATTGCGGAAGGTGGTCGATAACGGATAGACAAGTCAGAGCCGTCAAAATCCGGAAGCATTTTCCATGCGCAGTTCCGTCGAGATCCACAACATCGTCACAGGCGAAACGCGGATTGTCTGGCAGACGGAGCGGCTTGTCGAGGCGCCGAATTTTTCGCGGGATGGGCGTTTTCTCGTCATCAATGGGGATGGACTGCTCTATCGCCTTTCGCTCGATGGCGGCGAGCCGGTGCGGATCGACACGGGGTTTGCGACGCTCTGCAACAACGACCACGGGCTTTCGCCCGACGGCACATTGCTGGCGCTCAGCGACAAGGTGGAGTTCGGCAAGTCGGCGATCTATGTGTTGCCGGCGGAGGGTGGCACGCCGCGCCTGGTGACGCCGAACCTGCCGTCCTACTGGCACGGATGGTCGCCGGACGGGGCGACACTCTCGTATTGCGGCATTCGCAGCGACCTCTTCGATATCTACACGATCCCGGTCGCGGGCGGCGAGGAGCGGCGGCTGACATTTGGCGAAGGGCGCAATGACGGGCCGGATTATTCGGCGGACGGCGAATGGATCTATTTCAACTCCAGCCGCAGCGGCCGCATGCAGATCTGGCGGGTGCGGCCCGACGGTAGCGCAGCGACGCGCATCACCGACAGCCCCTATGGCGACTGGTTCCCGCATCCGTCGCCCGACGGCCGGCACCTGCTGGTGCTCTCCTATGACGGCGATGTCTTCGACCATCCGCGTGACCTTAACGTGCGCCTGCGCCTGATGGACATGGACGGCGGCAATGCGCGCGTCCTTTTCGAGCTTTTCGGCGGGCAGGGCACGATGAACGTGCCGAACTGGTCGCCGGACGGTGAAAGATTCGCCTTCGTGCGCTACGCGCCGGCCGGCTGATCTCCCCATAGGCGGTGAGCCCAAGTTAAGTTTTCGCTCACCAGCCCGCTTAAGCGATTTTTGCCGTCTTGCCTGTAGCTTTCGTTCAACAAGTCCGGAAAACGGGCGGGGGACAGGCAGGGGCAGAGATGACGGGCAAGGCGGAAGAAAGCCGCGCGACGCGGCGACGCGGTGTTGGTATGGCGATCCGGGCGGCGGCGATGATGATCGTCCTGCTGTTCGGGGCCGCCAACTATCTCGTGCTCGACCACGCGATCGAGCGGGCCGACAGTTTTGTCGTCGAGACGGAGCGCACGCTGGTGCGCAACGAGTTCAGCCACCAGATCGACCAGGTCGTGCAGTACCAGAGCCAGCTTTCCTTCTGGGACAAGAGTTTCAACGAGCTGGCAAACGGCATGCCGGGCGACGCCTTCGTGCGCGACCAGTTGCGCGACTGGATGTGGTCCGACTTCGGTTTCTCCTGGATGATCTTCGCCTCGCCGGACGGCGAGAAGGTGCTCGGCGTCTATCGCGGCGACAAGGTCTCCGAGAGCAAGGCGCGCGAAAAGCTGCATTGGGTGAGCGATCTCACCCGCAAGGCCGAGCGCAAGTACCGCGATGCGCTGTCGCCCGACCGCGGCGGCTGGCAGGTGGCGCGCGCCAAGGAGGACCCCGACCTGCTGACGCCGGCGCTGCCCGAAATCCACGTCACCGGCATGCGCCTCATCGACCGCGTCATGAGCATCGTGGTCGTGCAGGCCGTCATTCCGAAGTCGCTCTATATCCCGGCCCACCGGCTGGAGCCGACGCTGCTCATCACCGTCAAGCCGGTGTCGCACAAAATGCTGGCCAATGCCGAGCGGCGGCTCGGCGTGCACGATCTCGGCTTCACCCCTATCGTAACGCAGGAGCCGGGGCTGGTGATGACGCCGGTCGGCGCGGATGCCTACAATCCGATGGTCGCCTCCTGGCGGCCGAACATGCCGGGCTCCTTCGTCTGGCGCTCGGCTTTGCCGCAGATCGCGATGTTCGTGCTGGTCTTCGCCGGCGTCATGCTCTTCGTCACGCTGCGCTTCTCCGCGCTCGTCAGGGCGCTCCAGCGCAGCGAGGCGAAAAACGCCTTCCTGGCGCAACACGATACGCTGACCGGGCTGAAGAACCGCAGCGGTTTCGACGAAGAGGTGCGCCGCGCCATCCGCAAGGGCGAAAACAAGCCCTTCGCCATCCTCGCGCTCGACCTCGACAAGTTCAAGGCGGTCAACGACCGGCATGGCCATGCGGCCGGCGACGCCGTGCTCCAGGCCGTGGCCCGGCGGTTTTCCGATCGCATCGGCAAAGAGGGCTGCGTCGCGCGGCTCGGCGGCGACGAGTTTTCGGTGCTTCTCACCGGCGAACGGAGCTGCGAGGCGCTGCTGGAGCTTGCCGGCAGCCTCGTGCGCGATACGCAGGTGCCGATCGCCTATGACGGCCAGTTGCTCGTCATCGGCGGCAGCGCCGGCATCGCGCAGTTCCCGCAGCACGGCGGCTCCGTGCACGACGTGATGGTGATGGCGGATGCCGCGCTCTATGCCGCCAAGAACGCCGGCCGCAACCGCGCCGTTCATGCCGATCACGTCAGCCGGGACATCGTCATCGAGGCCGGCGAGGCGCACGCCGCCTAGCTCGTGCGAAAAATGCTTGCGGAACAAGCGGCTGGATGCACTCTCTGAGAGATCGAGTCATATCTTTCCGGGAGGTGCGTAAATGAGCAATGGAGCACGGCTGGACGGCAGGATCGCCGTCGTGACGGGTGGAACGCAGGGGCTGGGCGCGACGATCGCCCGGCTTTTTGCCGATCGGGGTGCGGCGGGGCTGGTCATTTGCGGCCGCAATGCCGCCAAGGGCGAGGCGAAGGCGCTCGAAATTTCCGGCGCAACGGGCGTGAAGACGCTCTATGTGCAGGCGGACCTCGAAAAGGTCGAGGATGCGCGCGCGGTCATCGCAGCCTGCGACAAGGCCTTCGGCCGGATCGACGCGCTGGTGAACGCCGCCGCCATCACCGATCGCGGCACGATCCTCGACACCAGCCCGGAACTCTTCGACCGCATGTTCGCGGTCAATGTGCGAGCGCCCTTCTTCCTGATGCAGGAGGCGATTGCGGTGATGCGGCGCGAGAAGACCGAGGGCACCATCGTCAATATCGGCTCGATGTCCGCCAAGGCCGGCCAGCCCTTCATCTCCGCCTATTGCGCCTCCAAGGGCGCGCTGGAGACGCTGACCAAGAACACGGCCTATGCCGTGCTTCGCAACCGCATCCGCGTCAACGGCCTCAATATCGGCTGGATGGCCTCGGAAGGCGAGGACCGTATCCAGCGCGAATTCCACGGGGCGGCCGACGACTGGCTGGCGAAGGCGGCGGCGAGCCAGCCCTTCGGCCGGCTGGTCGATCCGGCGGAGGTGGCGCGCGCCTGCGCCTATCTGTCTTCGGCAGAGTCCGGCCTGATGACGGGGTCGGTGATCTGCTTCGACCAGTCGATCTGGGGCGCCTATGACGGCTCGCCCCATCCGGTCGCGCCGCTCTGAGGCGCTGACAGGCCGGCATGCGGCGCGGGCAGGCTTGATCGCGCCGCCAAGCCATGCGCATATCGTTTCCGTCAGGTGCCTGCCATTGGCAGGAGAATCGGGAATCCGGTGCGGGCGAGAGCCTCAAGTCCGGAACGTGCCCAGCGCTGTGACGGGGATGGTTTGCATCGTAAAAGCTTGAATCGATTCAAGCTTTTGCCACTGGTTGTTCAACCGGGAAGGCAGGTGCGGATCGCGTGACCCGAAGTCAGAAGACCGGCCTGGCAAGATGGACCGACCCGCGCGGACGGCGGAAGGTTTTGCGCATTGTTGGGGAGATGACGATGCGAGCCGAACCGTGCGACCCTCTGGTCGGGGCGGGCGCCTTTTCCAGCGAGGACAAGGCCGCCGTCTACCATGCCATCGAAACGCGCCGCGACGTGCGCGACCAGTTCCTGCCCGATCCACTGCCGGATGATCTCGTGGGCCGCCTGCTGCACGCCGCCCACAGCGCGCCCTCGGTCGGCTTCATGCAGCCGTGGAATTTTCTGCTGGTGCGCAGCGAGGCGACCCGGCGTGCGGTGCATGCCGCCTTCCTCAAGGCCAATGCCGAGGCGGCGGCGATGTTCGACGGTGAGCGACAGGCGCAATATCGGGCGCTGAAGCTGGAAGGCATCCTCAAGGCGCCGCTGTCGATCTGCGTCACCTGCGACCCGACGCGCGGCGGCACCGTCGTTCTGGGGCGCACGCACAATCCGCGCATGGACGTCTATTCCACGGTCTGCGCCGTGCAAAACCTCTGGCTTGCGGCGCGGGCGGAAGGGGTGGGCGTCGGCTGGGTCAGCATCTTCCATGATAGCGACATCCGCAACATCCTCGGCATTCCCGTGCATGTCGAGATCGTCGCCTGGCTCTGCGTCGGCCTTGTCGACCGGCTTTACGCCGAACCGGAGCTTGCGGTGAAGGGTTGGCGCCAGCGCCTGCCGCTGGAGGACCTTGTGTTCGAGGAGCGCTGGCCGGAGGCAGGCGTCAGTTGACGCCGGCATCGGCCGGGCGGCCGAGGTCGATGGCGGATTCGTTGGCCGGCAGGAAGACCGGGCCGACCGTGCGCACCTTGCTTTTCGCCGGGTCGTAATCGCGATCTTCGACCTTTGCCGGCAGCTTGACCGGCGTCTCGTCCTTCTTCGGCAGGGTGCGGATGGTGGTGATCGAGCCGCCTTGCTCGTCATCATCCCTGCCGGTGCTCGCCGTCTCGCTGCCCTTCAGCGCCTTTTCGCGCTTGATCATCTCCTGGTAATAGGCGGAGAGATTGCAGCCGCAGGCGCCGGGCTTGGAGAGGTCGCGCGTGCGATAGGAGAAGGCATTCGGCATTTCGTAATAGGGCCGGCCGGTGACCGTCGAGGTCATCTGCTCGGTTTCCTGGCCGTTCGTCATCGACTGGTAGAACAGTTCGGTCTGCGTCTCGGGGCACATCATCGCGCAGACCTGCTGGTCGCGGCGGAAATCGAGCGGGGTTGCGCCCGACGAGATCGGAAAGAAGCCGCCATCGCAGGTGCGCACGCAGACGGTGCGCAGGTTGCCATGGCCGAAACCGCCGCCGAGCGAGCGCAGTTGCAGGCGCTCGCTGCCCTCCGGCGCGGTGCCGAGCGGCAGGGTACGTTTTTCATCGAGCGTGCGCAGCGTTTCGGTCGCCGCGATCGGCACCACCTTCGCGTCGTCGTTGCAGCCGTTGTTTGCGAGCCGCGCTATCAGGCGGTTGCGTTTGCCCTGCGACGAGGTGCCGCCGGCATATTCGCGGCGCTTCTTGTCGAGGATGTCGAGGTTGCGCTCCATCTTGCCGATGACCGTCGAGAGCGTGTCGCAGGCCGCCGCATTGGCGCCGCCGACGACGATGATGCTGCCGCCGGAGCAGCCGAGCCGGCGCTGGTCGCTCTTTGCCTTGCGAAGCTGGATGTTCTGGCGGGCGATGGCGCCGGCATATTTGCGGGCGCTCGCCGTATCCACCACCACCTTGGGCAGGTTCGCAAGCTCCGCCTGGATCTGCTCGCACACCGCCGCCGCCGCCGTGCCGCCCGAAAAGAGGAGCGGCAAGCCGGTCGCAACGGCAAACAGAAGGCGGGTCCATCCTTTCAAAATCATCGATCCTGTGAAACTGTCGGGCCGCAATCCGGCCGCCTATGTCTCTCCTATCATAGGCTGCATGAAGGGAAGCGCAACGTGCTCCCGCATTTGTGATTAATGCGCGGGAGAAAATATGAGTTATGTATTCATCTTTTTGCGCACCGCGCGCAATTGATCTCGTCCGGGGCTTGGTGTAGCACTCTCGGCAAATACAACAGCCGATATGCGCCGATCGTCGCGCAGCCGCCCTTGAGCGGAAAACCGGCGCTTCCACAGGCAGGTGAATATGCGGATCTCGTCAGTCTTGCTCAGCCCTTTCTACGCGCTCCAGCTCGCATCCGGCGCAAAATCCTTCGCCGACAATCCCATCATCGGCAGCAAGTGGCTGAACCGGAAGGGCTTGCATGAAAAGCGCGTCTCGCTTGCCATGCGCATGGCCGCCTGGCGCCGCACCAAGCTGGCAAAGCTCGTCGCCCCCGAATACCGCCGGCAATATGCCGAAAACGGCTTCGTGAAGATCGAAGACTTTTTGTCGCCCGAGGTCTTTGCCGCCGTCACCCGCGAGATCGCCGAGCGCGACTTCGAGCGCTACGACATGCTGCAGGGCGAGACCGTCACCCGCCGCGCCATCATCGACGACAGCGATCTCGAAAGCCTGCCGGGCTTCAAGGCGGCGCGCAACGATCCGCGCGTCACCAACCTGCTGCGCTACGTCTCCTCGCATGACGGCAAGCCGCTGCTGGTCGTCCAGATCGTCATGGCGCTGCCGTCGGTCATCACGCAGGGCTCGACGGACCCGCAGACCGCCTTGCACAGCGACACGTTCCAGCCGACCGCCAAGGCCTGGCTGTTCCTGCGCGATGTCGGCGAGGAGGACGGCCCGTTCTCCTACGTGCCGGGCTCGCATGAGATGACGCCGCAGCGCCTCGCCTGGGAGCGCGGCATCAGCGAGAATGCCGATTCCATCGAGAACAAATATTCCGCCCGCGGCTCGCTCCGCGTCATGCCGGATGAACTTCCGGCGCTCGGTTACGGCCAGCCGGTCAAGATGACCGTCAAGGCCAACACGCTGATCGTCGCCGATACGCACGGCTTTCACGCCCGCAGCCCGAGCTACAAGACGACGACGCGCATCGAGATCTACGGGTCGCTGCGCCGCAACCCGTTCCTGCCGTTCACCGGCCTGCACATCGCCTCGCTGCCCTTCATCGCGTCGGGCATGAACCGGCTGATCATCAATGCGATGGGTTTCCGCGCCAAGCTCGGCCTCAAGGGTTCGCCCTGGAAGGATGCCGGTAAGGGCAAGGCCGACGAATGGTCGAAGCGCCTGAAACAGCCTTCGGCCTGATCGTTCGAATAGCCTTGCCTTAGAGTTGTCAGGGAAAAGTGGGAACCGGTTTTCCCGAAAAGACAAACGAAAACAAAAGAAACTGGAGTATGTCTGGTTCAGTCTGAACCAGACATACTCCAGCAGTCAGCCGGACATCGGTTGCTCGGCGTCAGGCGCGGCCGAAGCGTTCGATGACCTCGGCGAGCGGCACATGGCCCTTGAACGCGCCGGAGCCGGCAGGGGTTTTACCGTCTTCCAGGGCCGTGGCAAAGCGTACCGCCGGTTTCGCCTCCAGCTTGCGGCGGACGGCCTCGATGCGTGGCCAGCGGCTTGCCGGCGCCACCTCGTGGTAGTCGAGCCAGCGGGCGACGCCGATCAGCACGCCGTCTGCGAGGGTGGGACGGTCGCCGACGAGGTAGGGCGTGTCGCCGAGCAGGGCTTCGAGCTTGTCGTGCCGCTCGATGACGGCCTTGCGGCCCCATGTCCGCAGCGATTGCTGCAACACCGGGTCCGGCGTCTCCATTTCGAGCGCCGCCCAGAGCGGGCTGAAGGCGCCGGTGAAGCCGGTGTTGAGATAGGCCATCAACTGGTGCATGCGGTCGGCCTCGGGCGAGGTCGGGTCGAAGCTGATGCGTCGTTCCGTATCGCGGGCGGCGAACCAGTGGGCGATCGCCATGGTTTCGGTGACGACGCGGCCGTCGTCGGTGACGAGCGCCGGTGTTTCATGCCGGGCGTTGAGGCGGGCATAGGATGGGTCGCGCATTTCGCCCAGCATGTCGACGCGGCAGAGCCTGTAGGGCTTGCCGAGCCATTCGAGGGCGGCGACGAGGCCCATGGAGCTTCCGGCAGGGAAGCCGTAGATGAGGATCGGTTCCAATGGTGTTCTCCGTGATTTCTGTTGACCACGCTGCGCAGCGACACTGGACCTAAGTGCTCTCCACCCCCATGTAAATTACGCACATTTTTGTCACCACGCCGGAGCCCGTCATGAAGGATCTCGTTTCCCGTTGCCCGATCGAGGAGGTCATGCAGGTGCTGAGCGGCCGCTGGCCGACGCTCTTGATCTACTATCTGAAGGACGGCACGAAGCGCTTCAGCGACCTGCGCCGCGACAATCCCACGGTTTCGCACCGCATCCTGACGCTCGAACTGCGCAAGCTGGAAAAGGCCGGAATCGTCGGGCGCACCGTCTTCGACGGCTATCCGCTGCGCGTCGAATACGACCTGACGCCCGCCGGCCACACGCTGATGCCGCTGGTCGATGCGCTTGGCGACTGGTGGGAGGAGCACGACGCGGCGCGCCCGGCCGCGCAAACGAAAACGGCCGCCCAGGCGGCGGCCGTTTCGTAAAGCGCAAGGATTTCCGATCAGACGGGGTAGGAGGCTTCCACCACGGCAAGTGCTGCCATGTTGACGACGCCGCGCGAGGTGGCGGACGGCGACAGGATATGGGCGGGAAGCGCGGCGCCGAGCAGGATCGGGCCAACATGCAGCGAGTCCGTCATGGTCTTGACCACGCCGAGCGTGATGTTGGCGGCGTCGAGGTTCGGGAAGACGAGCAGGTTGGCTTCGCCGGTCAGCGTCGAATCCGGCATGACGCGCTGGCGCAGAATTTCGGAAATGGCGGCGTCGCCGTGCATTTCGCCGTCCGCTTCCAGCGTCGGGTCCATGTCGCGCACCAGCGCCATGGCTTTGCGCATCTTGAAGGCGCTTTCCGAATCGCGCGACCCGAAATTCGAATGCGAGACGAGGGCGGCGCGCGGCGTGATGCCGAAGCGGCGGATTTCCTGCGCGGCCATCACCGTCATCTGCGCCACTTCAGCGGCGGTCGGCTCGCAGGTGACGTAGGTGTCGGTGAAGAAGGTCGCGCCGCGCTGCGAGATCAGCAGGCTCAGCGCGGAGAAATTCAGCACGCCGCCCTTCTTGCCGATGATCTGGCTGACATCGCGCATGTGGCGGGCATAACGCCCTTCGACGCCGCAGATCAGCGCATCGGCCTCGCCGCGCTTGACGGCAAGCGCACCGATCACCGTCTGGTTCGTGCGCACGATGGTGCGGGCGGCCTCCGGGATGACGCCCTTGCGGCCGACGATGCGGAAATAGTCGTCGACGTAGTCACGGAAGCGCGGATCGTCTTCCGGGTTCACCACCTCGAAATCCACATGCGGGCGCACGCGCAGGCCGTAGCGCTTCAGGCGCGTCTCGATGATGTGCGGGCGGCCGATGAGGATCGGCTTGGCGATCTCCTCCTCCAGCAGCACCTGGGCGGCGCGCAGCACGCGCTCGTCCTCGCCCTCGGCAAAGATCACGCGCTTCTTGGCGGCATTCTTCGCGGCGGTGAAGATCGGCTTCATGATGAAGCCGGAGCGCCAGACGAAGCGGTTGAGCTGGTCGAGATAGGCGTCGAAATCGGTGATCGGGCGCGTCGCGACGCCGGTCTCCGCCGCCGCGCGTGCCACGGCCGGCGCGATGCGCAGGATGAGGCGCTGGTCGAAGGGCGAGGGGATCAGGTAGTTCGGGCCGAAACTCGGCGTGTCGCCGGAATAGGCGCGCGCGGCGACGTCGGACACTTCCTCGCGGGCGAGCGCTGCGATGGCGCGCACGGCGGCCATCTTCATCTCCTCGTTGATTGTGCGCGCGCCGCAATCGAGCGCGCCGCGGAAGATGTAGGGGAAGCAGAGGACGTTGTTGACCTGGTTGGGGAAGTCCGAGCGGCCGGTGCAGATCATGGCGTCAGGCCTTGCGGCGCGCGCCTCTTCCGGCATGATTTCCGGCGTCGGGTTGGCGAGCGCCATGATCAGCGGGCGCTCGGCCATGCGGGCCAGCAGTTCCGGCTTCAGCACGCCGGCGGCCGAAAGGCCGAGGAAAACGTCGGCGCCGTCGATCGATTCGGAGAGCTGGCGCTTGTCGCTCTCCTGTGCGTAGACGGACTTCCACTGGTCCATCAGCGCTTCGCGGCCCTTGTAGACGAGGCCCTCGATGTCGTGCACCCAGATGTTTTCCACCTTCGCGCCGAGCACGACGAGCTGGTTGAGGCAGGCGAGTGCGGCGGCACCGGCACCCGAGGCGACGATCTTCGCCTCATGCAGCGACTTGCCGGCAAGCTCCAGGCCGTTCAGCACCGCGGCCGCGACGATGATCGCCGTGCCGTGCTGGTCGTCGTGGAAGACGGGGATGTCCATCTTCTCGCGCAGCTGGCGCTCGACTTCGAAACATTCCGGCGCCTTGATATCCTCGAGGTTGATGCCGCCGAAGGTCGGCTCAAGTGCTGAAACGACATTGACCATCTCGTCGACGGTCGGCGCGTCGATCTCGATGTCGAAGACGTCGATGCCGGCGAATTTCTTGAAGAGCACCGCCTTGCCCTCCATCACCGGCTTGGAGGCGAGCGGGCCGATATTGCCGAGCCCGAGCACGGCCGTGCCGTTCGAGACGACGGCGACGAGGTTGGCACGGGCCGTATAGTCGGCTGCCGTGCTCGGGTCGTCGCGAATGGCGAGACAGGGGGCGGCGACGCCGGGCGAATAGGCAAGCGCCAGGTCGCGCTGGTTTCCGAGTGGCTTGGTGGGCGTGATCTCGAGCTTGCCGGGGCGGGGATGGCGGTGGAAGAAGAGGGCCTGCTGGTCGATGTCGCCGCTTGCGGGGCCGTCCTGCGTCCTCGATTTATCACCCGTGCTCATGATGCTCCCTGCCATATGCTGTTTTCGTTGCGGCCATACGTGACACAAATCCGCCGCCGCGTGAAGTTTTCGGAACATTCCATAAAGCCGCAATCGACAGCTGGCGCAATGCCTATTTGCGGACCGAAAATGCATAGGTGTGTCATCAATTTGAAACAGGAGTCTGATTTTCAACGGAGCCAAAGCCGTCCGTCATGAAGATGCTCGCGGCGGCCGGCCACCCGGAGAAAAACGCATGACTGCGACCCTCGCCGACCCGAATGTCCGCCACTTCCGCACGCTGTTCATCTCGGATGTGCATCTGGGATCGAAAGCGGCCAAGGCGGATTTTTTGATCGATTTCCTGCGGCACCATGAAGCGGAGACGATCGTGCTCGTCGGCGACATCGTCGACGGCTGGCGCCTCAAGCGCAACTGGTACTGGCCCCAGGCCTTCAATGATGTCACGCAAAAACTCCTGCGCAAGGCGCGCAAGGGCACGCGCATCATCTACATCCCCGGCAACCACGACGAATTCCTCCGCGAATTCCCCGGCACGCATTTCGGCGGCGTCGAGGTCGCCCAGCGCATCATCCATGAAGGCGCAGACGGCAAGCGCTACCTCGTGCTGCATGGCGACGAGTTCGACGTCGTGGTGCGCCATGCCCGCGTCGTCGCCTATCTCGGCGACTGGGCCTATGATGCCGCCATCGCCATCAACGTCGTCTTCGCCGCGGTGCGCCGCAGGCTCGGGCTGCCCTACTGGTCGTTCTCCTCCTGGGCCAAGCAGCAGGTGAAATCGGCGGTCAACTTCATCGGCGAGTTCCAGAAGGTCGTCGTCGAGGAAGCGCGCCGCAACGATGCCGACGGCGTCATCTGCGGCCACATCCACCACGCCGTGATCACCGAGATCGACGGCATCCGCTACATCAACAGCGGCGACTGGGTGGAAAGCTGCACGGCGATCGCCGAGCACCATGATGGCGAGATGGAACTGATCACCTGGCAGAAGATTTCGACCGGGACGGTGCCGGTCGCGCTCGCGACGCGCAGCATCGGCGCCGTCACGACCGCGAGCGCCGAGGCCGCCTAGGACCAATCGACATTCAGCCCATGCCGGCCTGCAAATGGCGATTTTCCCCGCTTCCGGTGCTCACGTACCGAAAGTACGCTGCGCTCCGGATCACGGAAACTCACCATTTTCGGCACGGCCTGGGCTGAATGTCGATTGATCCTAGCGCGGCCCCGGGTCGTGGCCGAATTCGGCGGCGGGGATGTGCGGTAGAAATAGCGGATTGGCGTACGTACATCGGCGTGCTAGAGCCCGGAGCGTCTCCCAACGCAGGTTTCCCGCCAATGACTGCCCCTTCCGGGTTTACCGTGACATCCGGCGCGCCGCCGTTCTTCGCCGCGCGCATCGCCCTCGTTTTCTGCGCGCCGATGATGGTCAACGGCATTGCGCTGCCGTTCTTTCCGGTCTGGCTCGAAACCCTGTCGATGAGCGATTTCCAGATCGGCATCGTGCTGGCCGTGCCGTTGTTCGTGCGCGTCTTCACGGCGCCGGTGGCCGGCATCATCGCGGACCGGATCGGCGAGCGTTCGATCGTGCTGATCTGGTCGGCGCTGCTTTCGCTTGCGACGGCGGTCGCGCTCTTTGCCACCGGCTCCTTCTGGCCGGTGCTGCTCATCTACACGCTGCAAGGTGCCGTCTATTCGCCCTATGTGCCGATCACCGAGGCGATCATGCTGTCCGGGGTGCGGCGCTGGAATTTCGACTATGGCAAGATGCGACTCTGGGGCTCGCTCGCCTTCATCGTCGCCACGATGATCGGCGGCTGGCTTGCCGGCCTCTATGGCGGCGCCATGGTGCTGCCGGCGATGGCGGCGGCTTTCGTGTTGACGGTGCTCGGCGCCGTGATCGCGCCCAGGATCGGCAAGCCGCGCCGGCCGTCGCCCATCACTGCGATTGCCGAAGTGCCGCGAACGAGCACGTTGCGCCAGCGGGACGTGCAGCTCATGCTGATCGGCGTCTCGCTGGTCAATGCCAGCCATGCCATGCTCTTCGCCTTTTCGGCGATCTACTGGCAGAAGCTGGGGTTCAGCGGCGTGGATGTCGGCATCCTGTGGAGCGCCGGCGTGCTGGCCGAGGTGGTTTTCTTCCTCTTTGCCGTCCAGCTGAGGCGACGCTTCAACCTGTGGTCCATGATGATCTTCGGCAGTACGGTCGCCGTCGGGCGCTGGATCCTCTTTCCGATGGAAATGTCCTTCGCCGGCTACTTCATGCTGCAATGTCTGCACGCCTTCACCTATGCGATCATCCATATGAGCGTGCAGAGCCGGCTGGTGGAGCGCGTGGCGGAAGAGCAGGAGGCGGCGGCGCAGGGGCTCTATTTCTTCTACACCGGCATTTTCACGGCGCTTGCCACCTTCCTGTCGGGCTACGCATTCAGTTGGTACGGCGTGCAGGGTTTCTACCTGATGTCGCTCGTCGCCGCCGCCGGCCTCGTCTCGGTCATTGCCGGCCGGCTCGTCGCGCCGCGTATTCAGCCCCAGAGCGTGGCTTCCGGCGGATAGACGGAGGAACCTTCGTAGTGCAGGCCGGGCTCCCGGTCGCGCGCCAGCAGCAGCGGGCCGTCAAGATCGACGAAATCGGCGCCCTGCGCCAGCAAAACGGCCGGCGCCATGCCGAGCGAGGTGCCGACCATGCAGCCGACCATGATCTTGAGGCCATGCCGCTTTGCCGCCTCGCGCAGCGCCAGCGCCTCCGTCAGCCCGCCCGCCTTGTCGAGCTTGATGTTGATCGCGTCATAGCGGTCGACGAGGCTTGCCACGTCCTCGGTGCGGTGCACGCTCTCGTCGGCGCAGACGGGAATGGGGCGGGCGAGGCCGCGGAGCGCCGAATCATCGCCGGCCGGAAGCGGCTGTTCGACGAGGGCGATGCGCGCCTCGGCGCAGATCGAAAAATGATGCGCGAGGTTTGCCGTAGTCCAACCCTCGTTGGCATCGAGGATGATGGCGCTTTCGGGCGCCCCGGCGCGCACGGCGCGGATGCGCGCGGCATCGTCCGCCGTTCCGACCTTCACCTTCAGCAGCGCCCGCCAGGACTGTTCCGCCGCCTGCCGCTGCATCGCTTCCGGCTCGCCAAGCGAGAGCGTATAGGCCGTGACGAGCTTTTGCGGGGCGCTGGTATTGATCACCTGCCAGGTCGGCACGCCGGAGATTTTGGCTTCGAGGTCCCAGAGCGCGCAGTCCAGCGCGTTGCGCGCCGCACCGGCCGGCATGACCCGGGCGAGTTCCTCGCGGCCGATGCCGTCCTCGACGGCGCCGCGCATCTCTTCGATGGCGGCCAGCACGCCGGCGACCGATTCGCCGTAGCGTGCATAGGGCACGCATTCGCCCCGCCCGACGAGGCCCGAGGCGCCGATCGCGCAGGTCACCACCTCGGCCATCGTCTTCGCGCCGCGCGAAATCGTGAAGGTTCCGGCGATCGGGAAGGTTTCCGGGGTGGTGAACAGGGTGCGGTGCATTGTGTCGATCCTGGCATGGTCCCCGAAAAAATCGAGGCGTGGCGCGGCTTTTGCCGGTTCGTTCGGTGACAGAGGGGCGGCGAGCCGGTAAGACAGGCGCATGTTGTCCCCAGCACACGGGAAGATGCAAGAGACTTGACCGCCGCTGCCCGTTCCTCACTCGACATCGCGATCGAAAGCCTGCCCGATAACGGCGGGGAGATCTGGCGTCTCTCCGGCGAATGGGTGAATGTGAGCGCCGTTGCCGCCAGCAAGCGGCTCTCCGAGCTCGGCCGCGGGCAGGGCGGCGCGCTGGAAATCGACCTCAGCGGCGTCGCGGAGATGGATACGGCCGGTGCCTGGCTGCTGCGCCGCGCGATCGCCGAGCGGCAGGCCGGCGGCGCCGACGTGAGCCTCACCGATCGCGAGGGCGCCCACTATGCCGACCTGATCTCTGCCTTGCCAGAAAAGCTCGCCGAGCCCGGCGACGATGAAGGCGAGCGCAAGACGCTGTTCGAGCGCGTTTTCGAACCCGTCGGCCGCATCATGATGGATGTCTGGGACGACACGGTCGCGGCCATGTTCATTCTCGGCTCGGCCGTGCGCGGCGCCCAGCTGAAGCTCGGCCGCCAGAGCGGGCTGTCGCCGGCGGCGATCGTCCACCAGATCGACCGCATGGGCGTTCGCGCCGTGCCGATCATCCTGCTGATGTCCTTCCTGATCGGCGCGATCATCGCGCAGCAGGGCGCCTTCCAGCTTCGTTATTTCGGCGCGGAAGTCTTCGTCGTCGACCTTGTGGGCATTCTCCAGCTGCGCGAAATCGGCGTGCTGCTCACCGCCATCATGATCGCCGGCCGCTCCGGCAGTGCGATCACCGCCGAAATCGGCTCGATGAAGATGCGCGAGGAGATCGATGCGCTGAAGGTCATGGGCCTCAGCCCGATCGGCGTGCTGGTCTTCCCGCGGCTGGTGGCGCTGACGATTGCGCTGCCGCTCCTCACCATCATCGCCAATTTCGCGGCGCTCTTGGGGGCTGCCTTCGTCTCCTGGTCCTATTCGGGCATCACCTTCGATACGTTCCTGTCGCGACTGCGCGAGGCGATCGACCTTTCGACGATCGTTTCCGGCATGATCAAGGCGCCCTTCATGGCGCTGATCATCGGCATCGTGGCCTCCGTGGAAGGCCTGAAGGTCGGCGGCAGTGCCGAATCGCTCGGCCGCCACGTCACCGCCGCCGTTGTTAAGTCCATTTTCGTGGTCATCCTCGTCGACGGCCTCTTCGCCATGTTCTACGCCGCGATCGACTTCTAAGGATGCATATGAATTCGGCTTCGGCAAAACAGGACGACGTTGTGCTCTCGGTCAAGGACCTGACCGTCGGCTTCGGCAGCAATGTCGTGCTCGACGAGCTCAACCTCGATATCTATCGCGGCGAGATCCTCGGCTTCGTCGGCGCATCCGGCACCGGCAAGTCGGTGCTGATGCGCACCGTGCTGCGCCTGCTGCCGCGCCGCTCCGGTGCGATCCGCATCTTCGGCGTGGATTTCGACAAGGCCTCGGAAGAGGAGCGGCTGAGGCTCGACATGAAGCTCGGCGTGCTCTTCCAGCACGGCGCGCTGTTTTCGGCGCTGACGGTCAAGGAAAACATCCAGGTGCCGATGCGCGAATATCTCGACCTGCCGCAGGCGATGATGGATGAGCTGGCGCGGCTGAAGATCGAGCTCGTCGGCCTCGCGCCGGAAGCGGCGAACAAATATCCGTCCGAGCTTTCGGGCGGCATGATCAAGCGTGCGGCGCTGGCGCGCGCTCTGGCGCTCGATCCGGCTCTCGTGTTTCTGGACGAGCCGACATCCGGTCTCGACCCGATCGGGGCGGCGGAATTCGATGAGCTGATCGCCAAACTGCGCGACACCCTCGGCCTCACCGTGTATATGGTGACTCACGATCTCGACAGCCTGTTTTCGGTCTGCGACCGCATCGCTGTTCTCGGGAAGAAGAAAGTCATGGTCGAAGGCACGATCGAGGACATGCTGGCCTTTGACGATCAATGGGTGCAGTCCTATTTCCAGGGCAAACGCGCACGGTCGATCGTCCGGAAGGCGTGAAGGAGTTTCCGGGGCTTTTTACCCCGGTGGATGATATTGCGAGCAGGATAGCCGGAACGCATGGAAACCAAAGCCAACTACGCCCTCGTCGGTTTCTTTACCGTGCTCGTCATGGCCGCCGCCTTCGTCTTCGTCTACTGGATGTCGCAATATGGCCGCGGCGGCGAGATGGCGCAGCTGGCGATCCGCATTCCGGGTTCGGCAAACGGCCTCAGCATCGGCTCTCCGGTGCGCTTCAACGGTATTCCGGTCGGCTCCGTGAGGAGCCTCGCGATCGATGCCGAGGACCCGCGTTTCTCCGTCGCCATGACCGAAGTCTCGACCAGCGCGCCCGTCAAGAAGTCTACGACCGCGGTTCTGGAAGTGCAGGGGCTTACCGGTGCGGCCTATATCGAGCTTTCCGGCGGCGATGGTGGAGATGAAAACATCCTGCGCCAGGCCTTCGATACCGAGGTTCCGGCGGTTCTGAAGGCCGAGCAGTCGAGCGTGACGAACATTCTCTCGACCGCCGACAAGATCCTCAAGCGTGCCGACACCGCGATCACCGACATCCAGGGTTTCGTCGCCGATGCGCGCGGGCCGCTCACCACCACCATCCGCAATGCCGAGCAGTTTTCCGGCTCGCTCGCCCGCAACGGCGAGAAGATCGACGAATTCCTGCAAAGCGTCGGCGGCCTGTCGGAGACCTTCCGCAATCTTTCGGCCCGGCTCGATACGACGCTCGCCTCCGTCGACGACCTGATCAAGGCGGTCGACCCGAAGAAGGTCGAAGACTTCGTCAGCAATGTCGACAAGGTCAGCAAGGACATTGCGGCCGCCTCCGGCGACATCAAGACGACGGTCGAAGGCTTCCGCAAGACGGCCGAGACCTTCGACACGTTCGGCAAGCAGGCAAACGTGACGCTCGACAAGGTCGACGGCCTGATCGCCGCGGTCGATCCGCAGAAGGTCGGCGGCGCGATCGACAATATCTCGGTCGCGACCGCGGATGCGCGCAAGGCGATCGCTTCCGTGACGGGCGTCGCAGACCGTATCGGCGCGCGCGAAGAGGATATCGACCAGATCATCACCGACGTGCAGCAGATGTCGAACAAGCTGAACGCCGCCTCCACACGCGTCGACGGTGTGCTTGCCAAGCTCGACGGCTTCCTGGGCGAGGGCGATTCCGAATCGCTCTTCGCGGAGGCCAAGGCGACGCTGCAATCGATCAAGCAGGCGGCGGACACGCTGAACGGCCGCATCGGCCCGATCGCCGACGGGCTGCAACGCTTCTCCGGCTCCGGCCTGCGCGACGTCGAGGCGCTGGTGCTCGATACGCGGCGCACGATCCAGAATCTCGACAGCGCGATCTCCGGTTTCGAGCGCGATCCGCAGCGCCTGCTCTTCGGTGGCGAGACGGTCAAGCAGTATGACGGCCGCACAAGGCGTTGATTTCGCCCGCAAGTGTGGCCCTATCTCCACAATGGTTAACAGCCGGATGCCGGACGCGATTTTGTCCGCCCTCGCAACCGTGACAGCGTGCCGTGCCCCTGATACAGATTCGGGCATCAGGGTTTGAGGACGACATGACGGTATCGGGTATGGAGTTTCGGAACGGGACCGCGGTGCGCGCCGCGATGATCGCCGTTCTGGCCGCGACGCTTGCCGCCTGCGGCAGCACACAGGCCAAGAACGATACCTACGCGCTCTCGTCCACCGCCTCGGTGGAAGGCCCGTCGGCGAAGAACCGGCAGATCCTCGTGCCGCAGCCGACTGCGCTGAAGGCGCTCGACAGCGGGCAGATCGTCATCCGCCCGTCTCCCTCGGAAATCCAGTATCTCGCCCGCGCACAATGGAGCGACAGCCTGACCAAGATGGTGCAGGCGAAGCTCGTGCAGGCGTTTGAAAATACCGGCCTTGTCGGCGGTGTCGGCAAGCCGGGCGAGGGGCTGGCGATCGACTACCAGGTCGCGACCGACATCCGCACCTTCGAAGTGGAGACCGCAGGTGCCGATACCGCGGTGGTGGAGATTTCCGCAAAGCTGCTCAACGACCGTAACGGCACGGTCCGGGCGCAGAAGGTTTTTCGCGCGGCGGTGCCGGTCGGGGGAACGGGTAACACGGCCTTCGTGAAGGCGCTCGACGCGGCCTTCGCCGCTGTCACCGCCGAGATCGTCGGCTGGACCCTCGCCGCGATCTGATCCGGCATTCAGGAGAATCAAAAAGGCCGTGCGCTGCGGATCGCAGCGCACGGCCTTGTCATATCAGGCGCCCTGCACGCCCTGGATGGCCGAGACCTTCCACTCGGCGCCGTTGCGGCGCACGAAGGTCCAGATCTCGACGGCTTCCGTCAGGTTGTCCGGATCGCCGGAGACGAGCTTGCCGGTCGCGCGGTCGCGCATCACGTCGATGCTCTCGTAGCGCATGGCGACCGTTGCATAGTCGTCCGCGCCTTCGCTCCAGGCCTCCGCAACGTCGCCCTGCACGAGATGGATGTCGCGCACCTCGTTCTTCAGGCCCTGCGTGGCGTTGTCGCCGATCTCCTCGGCGAGATAGGACATGGCCTCCGGCGTGGTGATCTGGCGCAGCGTGCGGAAATCTTCCGCCGCATAGGCCGCCTGCAATTCCTTCAGCAGGCCCTCGAACTGTTCGAGGTCTTCCGGCTTGACGCCGATCTCGTCGCCGCCGGCCTTCTGCTGCACCGCCGCTGCCGACGCCTGGCGATTGCCGCCGCCGATGCGCGGGATTTCGAAGTCCGAACCGCCGGTCTGATAGGCGTTGCGGGCCTGCGCATTGCCGGGCCCGGCATAGGCGGGCGCGTTCTTCTGCGCGAACATGCGGCGCAGAAACAGGAAGACACCCGCGATCAGCAGCACTTGCAGGATGAGGCCGAGGAAGCCGATGCCGCCGCCAAGGCCCTGGCCGAGCAGCATGCCGACGAGACCGCCGAGCATCAGGCCGCCGATGAGCGAGCCGCCGAAGCCGCCGAACAGGCCCGGGCGCTGGCCATTGGCCGTCGTGGTGCGGTTTGCCGAGGGCTGGGCCGATTGCTGGCGCGTCATGGTGCGGTCGATCGGCTGGGCATCCAGCGGTGCGGTGCGCGTTGTCGACGGTGTCTGGAAGGTGCGGGTGCCGCGGCTGCCGAAACCGCTGCCGGCGCGACGCGCTTCGGCAAAATCGACCATCGTCATCATCACCATGATCGCCACCGCGATCGTCGCCAGAAACCGTGCAAAGCCCTGTATCAAGATCATTTCCGTCTCTCTTCCCCATGCGCCGTCCGGCGCGTCGAAATGCATATAGAGGGTAAGAGCGTGGATTTTAAGGGTTTTGGCCGCGAAAAGGCGCAGTGATCGTTCACAAAAACGAGACGGCCGCCCGGAGGCGGCCGTCTCTGTTCGTTTTTTTGTCTTTTAGCTGAAGCGGCCTGCCGCATGTGCCAGCATGGTATAGACCTTGCCGGTGTCGGAGGTGAGGTAGGTCTGCGTCATCACCTTGTCGCGGTCGTTGCGCGCGACGTCGGCGAGCAGCTTTTCGAAATCCGAGATGTAGCGGTCGACCGCGGTGCGGAATTCCGGCTCGCGCTCGTATTTGCGCTTGATCTCGTCGAAGGTCTGCTGGCCCTTCAGCGTGTAGAGGCGACGCGTGAAGACGTCGCGCTCGCCGCGCTGGTAGCGCCGCCACAGGTCGACCGAGGCATCGTGATCGATGGCGCGGGCGATATCGACCGAGAGCGAGTTCAGCGATTCGACGACGTGGCGCGGGTTGCGGGTGTCGGCCGGGCGGGCTGCCTGGGCGTCGCCGCGCGGTTGGGCGAACTGGGCTTCCTCGCGGGAGACAGCACCGCGCAGCAGGTCGCGCATCCAGCCGCCTTCGCCGGCCGTCTTGTTTTCCGCATCAGTGGGGAGCGGCTGGGCGCGCTGCGGCACCGAGGCGGTCGCCGCACGCTCGAGGCCGAGGCTGCCGCGCAGCGGCACGCTCTCCTCGCGGCGCGGTTCTGCGCGGGTTTCCTGCACCGGCTGCTGCACGGCCTTGGCCTGAACGACTGCCGGGCGCGAGACTTCCAGCGCCGAGGAGGACTTGCCGATGATGTCGGACAGGTCCTGCAGCGCCTTGATCTGCTCGCTGACGGCGCGGCGCATCTGGGCGGCGTTTTCCTTGGCTTCTTCCGGCAGGTCGAAGGCACCGCGCTTCAGTTCGCCGCGCGTCTGGTCGAGTTCCTTGCGGATATCGGTGGCGGCGCGGCGGATTTCCTCGGTGGCGCCGGAGAATTTGCCGACAGCCTCCTCGACGGCCTGGCGCAGCGTTTCGCGCATGACGGTCGTGGCGGCGTCGGATTTCTTGCCGGATTCGGTGAGCAGGCGGTCGACATCGGAGAGCGAGGCGCCGACGCTGCCGCGCAGGCGGTTCGCCACTTCCTTGGTCCGCTCCTCGGCACGGCTGAAGGCGCCCTCGACGGACTGGCTTGCTTCCTCGCCGGCCTTCACCATCGAATCGCGCAGCGTGGCGGCTGCGGCCTCGGCGCGCTTTTCGGTCTCGCCGAGAATGCGGCCGACATCTGCGAACGAGCTCTGGATGCCGCCGCGCAGATTGCCGGCGATGAGGCCGGAGCGTTCTTCGGCGCGGCTGAACACGCCCTCGACCATGCCTTCGAGCGACTGCATGGTCTTCTCGATCTCTTCCGAGCGCTGCACGAGGCCGACGGAGAGCGAGCGCAGCGCGTCCTGGCGCTCCTCGAGCGTCGAGACGAGGTTCGACTGGGCGGCGGCGAGCAGGTCGGAGGCCTGCGACAGGATCTTCGAGTGGTCCTCGAAGCGCCCGACGATGCCGCCGATCTGCGACAGCGTGCCGGAGGAGATGTCGGAGAGACGATCGACCTTGCCTTCGAGCAGGCGCGACGTGGTGGAGACCATGTCGGCCGCGCGGTCGGCGGAGGCGGAGAAGCGCTCGGTTGTCGTGGTGAGTTGCTGGTCGACGGCCCCGAGCGTCTCGCTTGCGGCATCGACGAGGCCGGCGATGGCGCCATTGCTCTCCGAAAGGCGGGCGATCAGGCTCAGGACATTCGCCTGCAGGCCGCTTTCGATCTCGCGCATCTGGCCGGCGGCTTCTTCCGTGCGGCTGGAGATGGCCGCGAGCGTATCGGCGGTGCGCGCGGAGATCGCGTTGATCAGCGCGGCGTTCTCGTTGCGCATGCGGTCGGCGCTTTCGCGGGCGACGCCGCTGAGGCGCTCGGCCCCCTCGCGGGTGACACCGCTCAGACGTTCGGCGCTCTCCTGCGCGACGCCGCTCAAGCGCTCGGCGGCCTCGCGGGCGACGCCGGTGATGCTTTCCGCAGCCTCGCGGCCGACGGCGGCATAGTCGTCGATGACCGGGCGGGCTTCCTCGTTGATCAGGCGCGACAGTTCTTCCGTGCGGTTGGCCAGCATGGAGTTGAGTTCGCGCGTGCGCTCGTCGAGCGTCGAGCGGATCGACGCGCCACGGGCTTCCAGCGCCTTCTCGACCTCGCCGAGGCCGGTGCGCAGCGACTGCGCCTGGTCGGCAAGGCGGTTTTCGGTTTCAGCGAAGCGGGCGACGGCGGCCGTGGTGGTTTCGTCCACGGCGCGCGTGAAGGCTTCGTTGCGGGCGGTAAGGTTGCCGGCGAATTCCTCACCCGTGCGGGCGATGGTTTCCGCGGCGCGCTGGGCTTCGGCACCCATGTCCTGTGCCGCGCGGGAAACCGCGCCGCGCAGCGACGAGCTGAGGCTGGCGAATTCCTCGCCGGTCTTGGCGAGCGACTGGGCCGAGCGGACCGCTTCGGCGTCCATGTCCTGGGCAGCCTGCGAGACGGCCTCGCGCAGCGTGTGGGCGAGACCCGCGGCCTTGCCGTCGATCGTGCGGTTGACGCTGTCTAGACCGATGGTGAGCGCCCGGTCCATCGTGCCGAGGCGTTCCTCGATGCGGCCGGTCTTCTCGTCGATGGTGACGCCGATGCGCGTGGCGGCCTCGTCCGTGACGCGCTCGATCTGGCTGGTGCGTTCAGTGAGCGTCCCGTCGAGGCGTTCGGCGGCTTCGCCGACCGTGCGCTCGATCTGGTTTGCGCGGTCGGTGAGGGTCTCGTCGAGGCGGTCTGCGGCTTCGCCGGCGACGCGGGCGATCTGCTCGGCGCGGCTGGCAAGCGTGCCGTCGATACGTTCGGCGGCTTCGCCGGTGACGCGTTCGATATCGGTCAGGCGGCCCGACAGGGCACCTTCGATGCGCGAGGCGGCATCGGCGCTGACGCGCTCGATGTCGGTGACGCGGCCGGCGAGCGTCGCGGCGATGCGCGCCGTCGTCTCGTCGCCGATGCGGTCGACCTCGGCCATCGGGCGGGAGAGGGCGTCGGAGACGCGCAGCGACACGTCGCTTCCCACGCGGTCGAGATCGGACAGGCGTTCCGACAGCGTGTCGGAGATGCGCAGCGCCGCCGTGTCGACGATGCCGGAGACGTTGTCGACGCTGTGTTCGATGCGGGCCTCGAGCTTGCCGAGGTTTTCCTCCAGCCGGCTGCCCGTCGTGTCGAAGCGCGTGGCGACGCTGTCGACGGTCTGTTCCATGCGGTTGCCGAAGGTGACGGCCGCCTCGGCGATCTTCGACGAGCTTTCGATGAGGCGCTCAGCGACGACGCCGGCGCTTTCGCGCACGCGCTGGTCGAGCACGGCGGCGCTGCCGTCGATGGTGCGGCGCAGCGCTTCCTCGTGCTGCTCCATCGTCAGTTCCAGCATGCCGGCGCTGGTGGCGATCGAGGTGCCGATGGTGGTGACCTGGTCGTTCAGGGTTTCCGTGAGGTGGTTGCGGCCCTCGGTGATCGCCAGGTTGATCGCGTTGATGCGGTCGTCGAGCGTCGCGCGGATTTCCTCATGGGTGGAGGTGAGCGAACCGGCGAGCTCGGAGGCGCGGCCGGAAAGCTGCTCCATCGACATTTCCAGCATGCCTGCGCTGGTGGCAATGGAGGTGCCGATCGAGGTGACCTGGTCGTTCAGCGTCTCGTTGAGGTGGTTGCGGCCGTCGGTGATCGCGGCGTTGATCGCATCGATGCGGTCGTCGAGCGTCGCGCGGATCTGGTCGTGGGTGGAGACGAGCGAACCCGTGAGTTCGGAGGCGCGGCCGGAGAGCTGCTCGATCGACATTTCCAGCATGCCGGCGCTGGTGGCGATCGAGGTGCCGATCGACGTGACATGGTCGTTCAGCGTCTCGTTGAGCTGGTTGCGGCCGTCGGTGATGGCAAGGTTGATGGCGTTGATGCGGTCGTCTAGCGTGGCGCGGATCTGCTCCTGGGTGGAGACGAGCGAGCCCGCAAGCTCCGAGGCGCGGCCCGACAGCGCTTCCGCGATGTCGGCGGCGCGGCCGGAAAAGGCTTCGGCGAATTCGGCGGCCTGGCCGTGCAAAACGCCGCCGAGCTGCTGGGTGCCTTCGGACAGCACCGTCTCGACACGGTTCGCAGCCGCGTCGATCGATGTCTGAATGGAACCGGCGCTGTTGGAGAGCACCGAGGCGAGGTTGGCCGTGCGGCCGGTGATGACCTCGTCGATCTGGCGGGCGGCACCGGTCAGCGCATTCTCGACGCGGCTTGCGGCCGAACCGACCGACTGCTCCAGCTGGCTGCCGGTCTCGTTCAGCATGGAGGAGAGGGCGGCGGTGCGCTCGGAAAGCGCGTTGTCGATGCGGCCGTGGCTGGCGGCGATGGTCGAGGTGATCTGGTCGGCGCGCGCACCGAGCGCGTCTTCCATACGGGCCTGGGCGGCCTCGATGTCGGTGGCAATCGCCGTGCCGCGGCTGTCGAGCGCCTGCGTCAGGCGGCGTTCGCTGCTGGAAATGCTTTCGACCAGCGCTTCGGCGCGGGCACCAAGCGCGTTTTCCATGCGGGCCTGGGCGGCCTCGATATCGGTGGCGATGGCCGTGCCGCGGCTGTCGAGCGCTTCCGTAAGGCGGCGCTCGCTGCCCGAGACGCTCTCCGCCAGTGCTTCGGCGCGGGCGCCAAAACCGGTTTCGATGCGGTTCTGCACATCGGCAAGGCCGCCGAGCAGGGCTGCGGACTTTTCGGAGAGCACCGAGCTCATGCGCTCGTGCGCGCCGGTGACGGCATTCGTAATGGCGTCGGCGTGGCCGGTCACGGCGCTCTCGAAGACTTCCTGGCCGGTGCCAAGCGTCGTCGCCAGCGCGAAGGACTGGTCGGTCAGCGTGTTGCCGAGGCGGTCGATGCTGGAGGTGAGGATGCCGTCGATCGCCTCATGGCCGCTGGCGACCGTTTCGTTGATGCGGGCGAGGCTTTCCATCAGCTTGGAATCGAGCGAGCCGGCGCGCTGGTCGAAGGCGGTGGCGAATTCCTCGACGCGCTGGTCGAAGGCGCTGGCGATCTGGCCGACGGTCGCCTGCATGCGCTCGTCGAAGAAGCCGGAGCGCAGGTCGAGATCCATGACCGTGTCGTCGGCGGCGTTCTTCAGGCTCTGGCGGAACTGCGCACCCTTTTCGTCGAGGGCCGCGTTCATCGATTCGAGAACATGGTCGAGGCCGCCGGTGACGGCCTGCTGGCCGATCGACAGGCTTTCGCTGATCTCGCGGGTGCGGGCGATCAGCGTCTCGTTGAGCTGCTTGGCGCGCTCGTTCAGCGCCGCGTTCAGCTTTTCGGTGTTGGTGTCGAGCGAGGTGGCGCGGGTCTCGAACTGGTTCAGCAGGTCCCGGCCGCGCGAATCGAGGCTCTTGGTCAGGTGGTCGAGGCGGGTGTCGAATTCGTGCGCAAGCGCCAGGCCGGAGGAGGAGAGGGAGGACAGCAGGCTGTCGGTGCGGGCCGAAAGCATGGCGCCGATCGTCTGCGTCGCGCTGTCGGACTTTTCCATCAGCATGGCGGCGCGCGTGTCGAGCATGGAGGCGAAGGCCTCGCCCGAGGTCGCAAGGCGGTTCGTAATGCTCTCGCCGGCGCTCGCGAGCTCATCCTTCAACTGCTCGTGCGCGCCGGAAATCGACGAGCGGACGCGCTCTGCATGGCTGACGATCGCCTCGCGTTCGGAGCCGAGCTCCTGCACGAGCGTGCGCACGCGCATTTCATTGTCGGCATAGCTGCGTTCAAGCGCGTTGACCTCGGAATGCACGAGGGTTTCGAGTTCGGTGGCACGCGCGATCGTGCGTTCGATGCCTTCGTTCATGGCCGAGACTTCGCGGCGGACGGCCTGGCCGACGGTCATGATGCGGTCGGTGGCGACGGTTTCCGGCTCGGACAGGCGAAGGGCGACTTCCGCCATGGAACGGGCGGCGCTGCGCAGCTCATGGGCGCGCGAAATCATGATGGCGAAGGCGAAGAACAGCATGATCGGCATGACGATGGCGACCAGCATGCCGATGGCGCCGGGCAGGGCCACGAGGTCGGCGACCGAGCGGATCTGCCAGATCTGCGGTGCATAGAGAAGGTTCGCGACGCCAAGGCCGCCGATGACCCAGAGAACGGACATCAGGATGGCCGTGCGGATCGAGGCGCGGCCCGAGCGCACGTCGAGCGACTTGAGGATGGCGGCGGGCGTCTTGCGCGATCCGTCGTTGGCGGGCTGGAAGGTCGGCGTCTTCGGCGCGGGGTCGGGGGTCAGGCTGCGGGCCGTCTCGCCGGATGCCGGGCGCGTGGCGGGCTTTTCCTGCGTCTTGCTGGGAACGCGGCTTGCCGGGTCGGACACATGGGCCTCCGAAGCGTCCTTCTTCGAGGGCGTCTCCGGCGCTAGATCGTCAAAGTCGATTTTAAGTGCCTCTTCGAGGGCCTGGAAGGCCTTGTCGTCGATCGACTCGGTGGACTTGTTCGTCGCCATGCGGTTACGCCTCGTTACCATGTCCGGGATCGGGCTTCATACGCGCTGCCGCTGCTCAGGCGCATTCGAACCGTCCGGTTGGTGGCCGGTCTTGCTGCCTACCCTCATGGCAAGCAGCGTCCGGGCCGCCGTTCATTCCAAATCGCTCGATAGACCGAAAAGGCGAAGCGGTGTATCTCCGCCCACGGCTTATCCACCGGGACTATCCGGTCGTATCGTAGTGACACATTAGCCTGTATCACACAATTCATTGCCATCTCCCTTAGGCCGAAACTTAACAGGAAGTTAACATTCCACGGTTTTGTATCGCGATGGAATAGTTGTGAAAAAGGCATTTTTTCAGCCGTTAACCATAGTTTGCGATTCATGCCCATTTTGCGCCGCCTTTTAATCGGATAGCCGCGCCGGCCACGCAGAATGATTGTCCCATGTCGCCGCCGGCAGCGGGCACGCGCCCGCACCGCATCGACATCTGCGTGCATCACAACGAAACAAGCGTACGTAGCGTATATAAGGATATTGGCAAATGGCAGCGCTCAACATCGCATTCGAGGCGCCCGACAATGCAGGCGGCATGTCCCATTCCGGTGGACGGCCGATCGATCTGATACACCTTGCGCGCCAGACCATGGGCGACAAGGGCCTCGAACTGGACGTGCTGCAGATGTTTGCGCGGGCCGCCCGCGAGAGCATGAAGGAGCTCGCCGTCTGCGAAGGCGAGGCCCGCGCCGCCGTCGCCCATCGCCTCAAGGGTTCCGCCCAGGCGGTCGGCGCCACCGTCGTCAGCAAGACGGCCGAGGCGCTGGAGGAAAACCCGGCCGATGCGATCGCGCTTGCCGCCGTTACCGCCGCCGTCGTCGAGGCGGAAAATTTCATCCTCAAACTCTGCCGCTGATCGTCGCAGGCCCATTGCGTAAAAAGCCTGGCGCGGTGGGCAAAGCCGATGGCGCACCTGGACCCGCCAGCGCGCCCTCGGGCGCGCGATGTTGACTGGCGAGGGGTTTTGTTGGAAACAACCGCCGGAAAACCGGCGGTTCGACACCGTCCCTCCGCCGGCCAGTCTTTCGCCTCCTCGGCAGCCTACAGGATCCGGACCCATCATGAGCAAACTCACCATCGTCGCCTTCGACGGCACGCGCCACGAACTGGATGTCGCCAACGGCTCCACGGTCATGGAGAATGCCGTGCGCAACTCCGTGCCCGGCATTGAGGCCGAGTGCGGCGGCGCCTGCGCCTGCGCGACCTGTCATGTCTATGTCGACGAGGCCTGGAGCGGCACCGTCGGCCCGCCGGAAGCGATGGAAGAGGACATGCTGGACTTCGCCTACGATGTCCGCCCCACCTCGCGGCTCTCCTGTCAGATCAAGATGTCGGATGCGTTTGACGGGCTCGTGGTGCACGTGCCGGAACGCCAGGCCTGACATCTGCCCTTTTGCCGGAACTGTTTTCGCGCATCTGCCTTCACGGGAGACGGATGGCGCCCGGCTATACGATGTCTTCTCAGCCCATGAAGAAGAGAATCGATTGTTCTCCCGGCGGACAAGAATAGACGAACAAAAAAAGAGCCTCGCCTGTCGATAAGGACGAGCGAGGCCAGGAGGGCGCATCGCAGACAGGAGAGGGAGGAGACAACCTGCTGCTGAGATAAGGACGCGCCAGGAGAACCTGTTACAAACCGTTTCATGCAACTTCGGGACGGAGAATCATCTTCCCGTTCACTGTTGAGATGAAGATACGGTGATTTGCGGATTTGCGCTATCGCTAAAACTAACCATTAATTTCATGCATGCGCAGGCCCCGGGCCTTGACCCGGTCCGAATCCATTAAAGCTCTTTCAAGAAATACATGCGCCGCCGGCTTTTACTCGCCGCGGTTCTTCAGCCGGTGCACCAGGAGGCGCATCATGCGGTCGTTGAAGTTCTTCGATTCGACGCGGTCGAAGCGCGCCTGGTCGGCATCGTGTTTCGTGACGGCATCGGCGGTCACCCGGTCGACGCGGGCCTGCATGCGCTCGCAGTCGCTTTCGGGCCGCAGCTTTTTCAGCGCGCGCTCCAGGTCGCGGGCATGCTGGCGCGCGATCTCGGCATGGCGTTCCTCATGGCGGCGGATGTCGCTTGCCAGCGTATCCCAGATGAGGGCGAGCGAGGCGGTCGTGCGGTTGCGGTTCTTCCAGCGCGGCAGGATGATCTGGGTGGAAAGCGTCACCTTCGCCTCGCCGACCGCGCAGCGGCTGCCGCGGCGCACATAGGTGACCGAGCCGCCCCACTTGATCTTCGTGGCGCCGGGATGGCGCGCGCCGCTGTGTTTCATCATCGGGCCGCGCTTCGACAATTCCGCATCGAGTTCCGCCGCGGTGTGGCCGCCGACGGAGAAATAGGCGAAGGTCTTCGACGTGATCGTCTGGGCGGCGGCCGGCTGAAGAGCGAGGCAGGTGAGGGCGGCAACGGCCATCAGGCGAGCGATGGTCTTCATTCGGTTCCGTATTCCTTTCGCCATCGGGTGTGCCCGATGCAGTGCCGGCGGAAGGCGCCGGTTGAACTTCCCTTAAGCTTGGGGCATAGGCTCGGCAAGCGCAACACACTTTCCCCGGCGCTGGTTAATTGCGGAAGGAAACCCGCCATGTTCTCGCCGTTCGATCCCTTCCGCTGGTCGCTCGCCCATGGCCGGTTTCTGGAGCTCGGCCCGCGCGGCATCCTGATGGCGATCGTCAACGTGACGCCCGATTCCTTTTCCGACGGTGGCAAGTTCGACAGCGCGGACGCGGCGGTGGCGCAGGCGATCCTCTGTCTGGAACAAGGCGCCGACATCGTCGATATCGGCGGCGAATCGACGAGGCCGGGGGCCGCCCCCGTGACCGCCGCCGAGGAGCAGGACCGCATCCTTCCCGTAATCGAAGCACTGGCCGGCGCGACGGACGCCATCCTCTCCGTCGACACCTTTCGCGCCGAAACCGCGCGGCTTGCGGTCGCCGCCGGCGCCCATATCGTCAACGACGTGCACGGCCTGCAACGCGAGCCCGCCATTGCCCGGGTGGCCGCTGAAACCGGCGCGGGGCTCTGCATCATGCATACGGGCCGCGACCGTGAAAAACGGCCGGATGTCGTGGAGGATCAGTATCTCTTCCTCGGCCGCTCGCTGGAGATCGCCCGCGAGGCCGGCGTGGCGCGCGAGGCCATGGTGCTCGATCCGGGCTTCGGTTTTGCCAAGGATACCGACGAAAATCTCGAACTGATGGCGCGTTTCGGCGAGCTTTACGGCTTCGATCTGCCTATCCTCGCCGGCACCTCGCGAAAACGCTTCGTCGGCGCGGTCACGGGGCGCGATGCGGCCGACAGGGATGTCGGCACCGCCGCGACGACGGCGCTGCTGCGGATTGCAGGGGCTGCGGTCTTCAGGGTGCACGATGTCGCAATCAACAGGGATGCGCTCGCCATTGCCGATGCTATGCTCGCCGCAGGGCGCACGGTGAAGGCGCGCGAGGCGCGTGCCGCAGAGCCGGCCAGACAGGAAAGATCATGACCACCACCTATACGATCACGCTCAAGAACTGCGCCTTCTTCGCCCGCCACGGCCTGCACGATGCGGAAGAATTCCTGGGCCAGCGTTTCTTTGTCGATGCGGAGTTGGAAGTGCGGCCGCTGCGTCCGCTTTCCGACGACGCGATCGAATCGACCGTCGACTATGGCGTGGCCTTCCAGGAGATCGAGAAGATCGTCACCGGCCAGCGCCGCTACCTCATCGAGGCCCTGGCGCAGGAGATCGCCACCGTGCTCTGCGCCCGGTTCCCGCAGATTTCGCGCGCCCGCATCACGGTACGCAAGCCGAATGCGCCGGTGCCCGGCGTGCTCGACTATGTGCAGGTCACCGTCGACCATGCCGTCTGACGCGTTCCGCCGGGCCTCGCTCGGCCTCGGCGGCAATATCGGCGATCCGGTGCGGGCGATGGCGCAGGCGCTGCAGGCGCTCGACGCGCGGCCCGATTGCCGTGTCACGGCCGTATCCAGGCTCTATCGCACGCCGCCCTGGGGAAAGACGGACCAGGACTGGTTCTTCAATGCCTGCGCGCTGGTCGAGACGTTGCTTCTCCCCGAGCCGCTGCTCGATACCTGCCTCGGTATCGAGCGCGACATGAAGCGTGAGCGCAAGGAGCGCTGGGGTCCACGCACCATCGATATCGACGTTCTGACTTTTGAGGGTGTCGCGCAGGCTGGAGGGCGGCTGGAATTGCCGCATCCGCGCATGACGGGCCGCGGTTTCGTGCTGATGCCGCTCGCCGACATCGCGCCCACGCTGGAGGTGCAGGGGCGCACGGTCGAATCCTGGCTGACGGATGCGGATGTCGCGGGTATCGAGCCGGCGAGCGCCGGCTCCGACTGGTGGAAGACTACTTGATCGACCCGACGGCGATGTCGTCGAGGTTGCGGTCGAGCGAGACGCCGATGACCGGGATCATCTTGTTTTCGACCTTCACCGAGATGGTGATGTTCAGCTTGTTGTCGCTTTCGAGGCGGGCGATCATCGCGCCGTTCAGCTTCTGGCGGTTGATGCCCATCACGACCTTGTTGCCGTTGACCTGGCCCGAGGTGATGTCGAGGCCCTTGCCGGCGGCGCCGTCGAGGAACTTGCCCTTGTAGCCGCTGCCCGCCTTGCTGATCAGCGCCGACATCGGCTGCTTGAAGACGCCGACGCGGCAGAAGCCGTCGAGCTGGATGCCGGCGCCCTTGGCGGGTGCGGTGTCGCCCGTCAGGTCGCAGGAGAATTTTGTGCCCTTGTACTTGCCGGCGACGATTTCGCCCTTGCCCTGCCAGTTGCCGGTGACCTGTTCAAAAAAGGCCTTGTCGCGCGAGCCGGCGGATGCCGGAACCGCGAAGGTGGTGGCTGCGAGAAAGGCCGCTACGGAGGCGCGGGCGATCAAAGAGGTGCGCGGAAACATGAACGATCCTTGATGGTCGACGGCCATCTGGCCTGCTGTTGTGCGACGAGATTTGCGCGAAAATGGTTAATGGACGGTTTCCGACCGCCTTGCCCTTCGTCATTTGATCGGATCGCACCCCCGGAAAACCGGGGTGTTGCAGCAGGGTCACGCCTCGTCGCGCCGGCTGCCCGAGGTGCCCGGCGTCAGATCGCTTATGAAATCGCCGATGCCGGGCCGCTTCAGCGCGCGGAAGGGCATGGGACGGCAGAGGTCCATCGCGGCAATACCGATTCGCGCGGTCATCAGGCCGTTGATGACGCCTTCGCCGAGCCGGGCGGAGAGTTTTGACGCCAGCCCATGGCCCAGCACCTGCTGCACCAGGCTGTCGCCCATGGCGATGGAACCGGTGACGGCGAGGTGTGCGATGACGTCGCGCATCAGACGCAGCATGCCGATTTTCCCCGGCCTTCCGCCGTAGAGTTCGGCCATGCCGCGCACCAGCCGGCTGCTTTCGTAGATGACGTAGCCGAGATCGACCAGCGCGCGGGGGCTCACCGCCGTGACGATGGAGACGCGCTTGGCGGCGCCGAGGATCAGCGCGCGCGCCTCGCGGTCGAGCGGCGCCATCAGTTCGCGTTCGGCAAGGTCGACGAGATGGGCCGCGTCGATGATCTCGCCCTCCGTCTCGGCAAGCCGCGCCCGCCCGCGTGCCGTCTGCGGGCGGGCGGAGACGAGATGCACGAGGCGGGCGACGATGGCGCGGCCGACCGACGGGGTCGGCGACAGGGCGGCGTCGACGACATCGCGCTTCAGATCCTGCACGGCCGCGAGCCGGCGCAGGCCGATCAGTTCGCGCAGCACGAGGCCGAGCACCGCGAGGACGGCGACGGCCGCGGCGCCGATCGCCAGATAGCCGAGCCAGTCGTTGCGGCTGAAGAGATCGCGGATCAGCGCATCGACCCACAGGCCGATCGCAAGCGAGACGAGCAGGCCGAGCGCGCCGAAGGCGATTCGGCCGAGCGTCAGGCGGCGCCGGCGCGGGGTGGCGATCGGAGGCACAAGCTCGGGTACGTCGGCCGTCGTCGCGATGAAGGGATCCTCGGCATCCGGCGTCAGCCGGACGGCATCGTCGAAGGCGGCGGGCGCACGGGGTTTGGCGCGTTCCGGCGTGGCGTCGGCGGGCAGCGAGAAGGCGGCGGGCTTGCGCGGACGGTCGTTCATGCGAGCCGGTCTCCGATCAGATATTGCAGCGCCCGGTCGAGCCGGATGTGCGGCACGGACAGTTTCAGGCCGCCGCCCGTCTCCTCGATATGCGGCGGGCGGAAGCGCACGAAGTTCAACAGATGCGGTGGTTCGCCTTCGGGGGCCTCGTCGAGCGCCTTGAAAAGCGAATCCGGATTCTCCGGCAGGTCCCCGGGAAATATCGCTGTTTTCCGTTCGCCGTCGAAGACCTCGCCATTGATCCGCTCACCCGCCATCGGCGTGCCGACGATGACCGGCAGCACCTGTCCGTCATGGGGCACGGTCGCCTCGCGGGTGGCGCGCACGGAGGCGAGCGCCATCACCTCGATGCCGGCGCCGCTCATGCCGATGCGCGCGATGGCGCGCTCGACGAGCCGGCGGGTGACCGCCTCCAGCCGCGCATGGCTCTCATGGTGCAGGTGATCGGCCTTGGTGGCGGCAATGACGATGCGGTCGATGCGGCGCGTCACGAATGAGGAAAGAAAATTGTTGGTACCGGCGCGAAAACAGTCGAGCACGTCGCCGAGCGCGCGCTCCAGGTCATGCACGGCCTCGGCGCCGCGGTTGATCGCCTGGAGCGCGTCGATCAGCACGATCTGCCGGTCGAGCCGGGCGAAATGCTCGCGGAAGAACGGCCGCACCACATGCGTCTTGTAGGCCTCGTAGCGTCGTTCCATCATCGCGTGCAGCGAGCCTTTGGCGGGGCTGCCCTTGGGAAGGTTCGCCAGCGGCGCGAAGGTGAGCGCGGGCGAGCCTTCAAGGTCGCCCGGCATCAGGAAGCGGCCGGGCGGCAGCGTCGAAAGCGAACGTTCGTCGGATTTGCAGGCCTTCAGGTACGCGGTGAAGGCGTCGGCGAGCGCGCGGGCGGTTGCTTCCTCTCCGCTTGCAGCAGGGTCGACGGTGGCCGACAGCGCCAGCCAGTCGCGCGCAAGCTCGGCGCGGATGCCGGAGCCGGCGAGCGCCACGGTGTTTTCGCTGAAGGCGCGAAAATCCTGCGCCAGCAGCGGCAGGTCGAGCAGCCATTCGCCGGGATAGTCGACGATGTCGATCGACAGTTTTCCCGGCGAGAACAGCCGGCCCCAGCCGGAGGCGCTCTCATAGTCCAGCGTGATGCGCAGCTGCGATATGGCGCGGGTCGAATCCGGCCAGACGCGATCGGCGACCAGCGCGCGAATATGGTCCTCGTACTGGAAGCGCGGCACCGCGTCGTCCGGCTGCGGCTCCAGCCGGATTTTCGACACGCGCCCCGAACGGCCGGCCTCGAACAGCGGCAGGCGGCCGCCATTCAGCAGATTGTGCACGAGCGAGGAGATGAACACCGTCTTGCCGGCGCGCGACAGGCCCGTCACGCCGAGGCGGATCGACGGGTTGACGAGATTGGTGGCGCGGCCGGTCAAGGCGTCCAGCGCGAGCAGGGCTTCGTCCGTGAGGGTGGTCAGGCTAGGGGGCAAGGTCTCTTTCCAGCATCGAAGGCGATATAGGAAACGAAATCCGGCAGGAAAAGAGGCCGCCCCTTTCGTTCAACGGGCCGGCCGCGGCGTCATGAAGCCGGCAAGGCAGGCTCCGGCATAGTCTTCCTCGCTCGGCCGCTCGTCGAAATCGAGGATGGCGAGGCCCGCCGTCGGGTAGCCGAAGGGGGCGGCAGCCTCCGCGATCTCCTTGCCGACCAGGCGGTGGAAGAATTCCTCGATCATCGGATTGTGGCCGACGATCATCACCGAGTTTTCCTGGCGGCTGGCGAAGGCGAGTTCGGCATAAGCATCGATCGTGCCGGAATAGAGCTGATCGACATGCTCGATCGTCAATTCTTCGCTGACCGTGCGGTGGAACGGCTCGGCGGTCTGCCGGCAGCGCGCCGCGGTGGAGGAGAGGATGAGGGCCGGCCTGTAGCCCTGGTCGGCGGCTTCCTCGGCGATCACCTCGGCTTCGGCGAAGCCGTCGTCGTCGAGCGAGCGGTCGAAATCCGACTGGCCGGGCTCGGCCCAGGCGGCGCGGGCGTGGCGGAGCAGATAGAGCCGGAATGCCGGCGTGCCGAGAGATGCCAAGTCTGTCCTCCATCCGCCTCACGGCCGATGATCCGCGCCGCTTCCGACTTCATGTCTTTCCTCGCCGGAAAGATCAACCGGTTTTGCGAATGAGGCCATTCACGATCGTGTCGGAAACCGCCCGATAGGCGAGCGTGTCTTCCAGCCGCTGCGGCCTTGCGAAGTAATAACCCTGCATCATGCGGCAGCCGAGCGCCCTGAGCGCCACCACCTGCTCATGGGTTTCCATGCCCTCGACGACGCAGACGCAGCCGATATTGCGCGACAGGTCGACGATGGTCTTGACGATGCTGCGGCTGAGTTCGTTCGTCGCGATATCGACGATGAAGCCGCGGTCGATCTTGATCTTGGTGAGCGGCAGCTTGTGCACGTAGCTGAGGCTGGAATGGCCGGTGCCGAAATCGTCGAGGGCAATGCCGATGCCGCGCGCGGCGAGGCGGCGGATGTTTTCGGCGGCGAGCGCGAAATTGCGCATGACGGCGGTTTCGGTCACCTCGATGTCGAGGCGGGCGGGGTCGACGCCGCTTTCGGCGATGATGTCGAGCAGGTTGTCGACGGTCTTGGTGGACACGACGTCGCGGGTCGACAGGTTGACGGAGAGGCGGACGTGGTCCGGCCAGCTCTGCGCCGCCACGAGCGCCTTGCGCATCAGCGTCTCGGTGAGGCTGCCGATGATGCCGGCGCGCTCGGCAGCGCGGATGAAGGTGCCGGGGGCGACGGGGCCGAGGGTGGGGTTCTCCCAGCGGGCGAGCGCCTCATAGGCGGAGATGCCATTGGTATCCGCGTCGACCATCGGCTGGAAGACGAGGTACATTTCGCTCTCGAAGTCTGCGGCGCGCAACGCCTGCTGGATGCGGCCCTGCTCGTTGATCTCCACCTCGTGCTCCGCGGAGAAGACCAGTGCGGTGCCGCGGAAATTCTGCTTGGCGAGGTAGAGGGCGAAATCGGCGCGGTCGAACAGCCGGTCGGCCGTCGTGCCGGCGTCACCGAGGATCGAGATGCCGAGCGAGCCGGAAACGCGCGCCGTCTGGCCGTTGAAGACATAGGGTTCCTGAAGCGCCGCGCAGATCTCGTCGCCGAGCGCATGCAGCCGTACAGGGCAGGGGCTTCCCTCGAAGATGATGCCGAATTCATCGCCGCCGAGCCGGGCGGGGAACACGTGCTCACCGGAAAAGCCGGTGAGCCGGTCGCCGACCTCGATCAGCAGCTTGTCGCCGATGCCGTGGCCGAAGGCGTCGTTGACCGGCTTGAAGCCGTCGAGGTCGATGAGGCCGAGCGCGAGGCCCGTGCCGTTCTTCTCGGCTTCCTCTATCCGCCTTTCGAGTTCGGCGCGGAACTGCCGGCGGTTCGGCAGGTTGGTCAGGCTGTCGAGATTGGCGAGGCGGTGATTTTCGTCGCTCAGCCGCTGGGTTTCCGCCTGGCGCTCGGTCAAATCCTTCTGCGACTGGATGAGCGCGCCGAAATCCCGGTAATAGGTGAACAGGATGAAGATCATGGCGACGGTGACGAGCGCGACGTTGAGCGCCAGCGCGGTGAAGACCGGATTGCCCGTGGTGCCGAAGAATATCGTGAACGGCCCGAGCACGATCGCCGTCAGCGCCAGCGCCGCTGCGCGCAGGTGCATCAGGCAGAAGATGCAGCCGATCACCGTGTTGGCGATGTAGAAGGCGACATGGGACTGCTGGTAGGCATCGCCAAAGGAAAACAGGCTGAGCGACCAGGCGCAGAAACCGGCGCCGAGAAGCGCGGTCAGCCGGTAGGTGGAGCGCAGGCGGGCCGTCGCTTCCTCATGCGTGTAACGCCGGTGGCGGCTGAACCACCAGTGCACCAGCCGGAACAGGCTGACGGCATAAAGCATCGACGGAATATAAAGGGTGAGAAGGGCCGGGGCTGCATGGAAATGCGTGACCGTCAGGGCGACGGTATTGGTGACCAGCATGAAGTAAAGCAGCGGCACCTGCTTCGTAAAAGCGGCAAGCTGCGCCTGTACGAGTTCCGGATTACCGGATTCGATCGTGAGAACGGCCTTTGCCCTGCTGAACATCAATGCTTGCTCCTGCCCTAACGGCAAGAAAAGCACGAGTTGCTAAAATAAATCTGAATCCGCAGGCGAGACAGTTTCGCGAAAGAAAATTCTCCTACCATTCCTCGCATACCGAATACACGTGCCTATATTTGCGGCAGGACGGCATGCCGGCCAGGCCATCGAGGCCCCCAATTGCGGAATGGTTTGCGGGCCTTTCCCGGCCGGTTTTGCCATCCCGTTGTAATCTTGATGAAATATTAGTCTGGCAAGGTTCAAAACAAAGGCAGGCGCGAAAATCCGTGGGTAAGTCCCGGCAGGCTTGAATCACGCAACCCGTGGGGATATACAGCGCGCCTTGAGATGTTCTTCAGGAGAATCGCGTTGAGTGAGAAGATCGATCTTAGCAATCTCGCCCTCGATGAGGACGATGAATTCATGAGTGTAAACCAGCGGGCTTACTTCCGAGCGAAGCTGAACGCCTGGAAAAACGACATCCTGCGCGAAGCGCGAGAAACCCTCGGTCACCTGGCAGAAGAAAGCGCAAACCATCCGGACCTCGCGGACCGGGCGTCTTCCGAAACCGACCGTGCCATCGAACTTCGGGCACGCGACCGCCAGCGCAAGCTGATCTCCAAGATCGATGCGGCGCTGCAACGTCTCGACGAAGGCACCTACGGTTACTGCGAGGAAACGGGCGAACCGATCGGCCTCAAGCGTCTCGACGCCCGACCGATCGCCACGCTTTCGATCGAGGCGCAGGAGCGCCACGAGCGTCGGGAAAAGGTATATCGCGACGAGTAGGCGTTTTCTGCGGGATTTTCGCAGGCGGCGTCGACGGCGATCGAACACCGGAGATCTCCGGTGCCGGCAGGTTTTTTACTGCGCGGTATCGGAAGGGTCAAAAATTGAAGCCGTTGGAAGCATCTCTTCCAACGGCTTTTTTATTGTCACGACGGGCGAGCCGGCTCAGGCCTTGCGGTTGGCGGCGATTTCACCGAGCAGGCGGGCCATTTCGGCTTCGGTTTCTTCGCGGCTCTTGGCGCTCGGCTGTGCGTGCGCCTGTCCGCTCATCGCGGCGGTCTGCGTGGGGTTCGAGGTGGGCTGTGCGCTCGTGCGCGCGGCGCTGCTCGATGCGGCGTTGCTCGCCATTTCGGCTTCGAGGATCTTTTCGAATTCGCTGACGAGGGCCGGATTGTCGGCGATGTTGGTCGTCGGCTTGGCGAGCACCGGCGTCGTCACCGGGCGCTGCACCCCCTGGCCGGTGGTGGCCTGGGCGCTCGTCGTCGTCCCGGATTGCGGGCTCAGCACACGCTGGCGGCTCTGTTCCAGCACGTCCTCGATGCGGCGTTCCGACGAGCGCTGCTCGACATTCGCCTGTTGGTTCGTCGTCATCGGCTGGGTGGCGGTGCGGACCGGCACGGCGCGTGCGGCACCCTCGTCGTCGCCGGCATAGAGCACCCTGGCCATGGCGGAGACGCCTTCCGGCGTCGCGACCGGGCGGCGCTCCACCGCGCCCGCCGTCGTGCTGGCGGCGCTGGACGATGCCGCCGAGCGTGCGGCGACGGCCGTCTCGGCTGCCCTGGCCGGCACTTCCTGCAATACGGGCGCGGGTTCGGCGCGTTCGATCACGGGCTGGATTGCCTTTTCGGCAGGCTGGGCGGTTTCGCCCGAGGCGGTGGCGATGCGGGTCTCGACGACGATGTCGGTCGGGCCGCCGATCATCAGGAGATGCTCCACGTCGTCGCGGCGCACCAGCACGAGGCGGCGGCGCGTGTCGATCGCGGCGGCGTCGAGCACCGCAAGGCGCGGCGTGCGGTTGCGTCCGCCGCGAATGAAGGGCGAGGAGGGACGGCCCCGGATGATCCACAACACCAGCGCGAGGCAGAGCAGGCCGAGCAGCACCACCACGGCGGCGATGACGAACTTCGTGCCGTTCTCTGCGAGAATCTCCTGGAACATGACGCGCTCACTCCTTCGGGGATTTGCCCTTTTTCGGCATATTGCTGTATTTGACGGCTTTTTACGGGGTCGTACAAGCGCTTCGCCGCGCTTGTCCAGCACCGAATGCCGTCGTCATCGTCGCGTAAGTATGGCAGGTTACGAAAATTGCGATGTTTGAGCCGGGAATATTCCCTGTGAATTCGCGGCCTTGCTTCCCCTCGATGGCTTTTTGCGCTTCCCTCGTGCGGATAAACATGATTCTCGCATCGGGTCCCGGCCAAGCGCAAGGCCGGACGGATGCAGACGAGGGATTGATGACGACGATGAAGCGGCCGGGCGAGGACAATCTGCCGATCGTGGACCGCGGCGTGCGGCCGGCGGTGGCGCTTCGCGTCGTGCTGCTGGCGATCGTGCTCGCGGCCTCTGCCGGCGCCTTCATCGTGTTCAAGAACCAGCTCGACAACGAGCTCGTGCTCGGGGTTCTCGGCGTGCTGGCCATGGCCGGCATCTTCTTCGTCGTCTCGGCGCTGATCGGTTTCATCGAGATCATGCCGCAGGCGACGCGCTCCGACGATCTCGCCCGCGGCTTCCTCGATTCGCACCCGGACGGCACCGTCATCACCGATCGCAAGGGCCGCATCGTCTATGCCAACGCCGCCTATGGCGCGCTGACGGGCGCAAACGGCGAGGCGGAGGTGCAGACGCTCGAAACGCTGCTGTCGCGCAACCGCGACGCCACCGAGGCCGTCTACCGCCTGACGAACGGCCTGCACGAGGGCAAGGAGGGGGCGGAGGAATTCCGCGTCCAGAAGCCGCTCAACCCGTCCGCCGCCAGCGGCTCGGGCGCGCAGTGGTATCGCCTCAAGGCGCGCGTTTTGCCGAACCGCGAGAAGGCCAAGCCGCCGCTCTATATCTGGCAGGTCTCCAACATCACCTCCGAGCGCGACGACCAGGAGCGCTTCTTCAAGGAATTGCAGAACGCCATCGACTATCTCGACCATGCGCCCGCCGGCTTCTTCTCCGCCGGCCGCAAGGGCGAGATCGTCTACCTGAACGCCACGCTCGCCGAATGGCTCGGCATCGATCTGGCAAAATTCCATCCGGGCGCGCTGTCGATTGCCGATGTCGTGGCGGGCGAGGGGCTGGCGCTCATCCAGTCCGTGCAGGCGGAACCCGGCCTGAAGCGCACGGAGATGCTCGACCTCGACCTGCGCAAGACGAACGGCCAGAGCCTTCCGGTGCGCATCGTGCACCGCGTCACCTCCATGCGCGACGGGGCGCCCGGCGAAAGCCGCACCATCGTGCTCGCTCGCGAAGAAGGCGGCGAAGGCGACCAGTCCGCCTCGATCGCCTCGATGCGTTTCACGCGCTTCTTCAACAACACGCCGATGGCGATCGCCTCCGTCGATGGCGACGGCCGGATCCTGCGCACCAACGCGCCGTTCCTCAAACTGTTTTCCACCGTCGTCTCGCGCGACGACATCGACCACGGCGCCAAGCTCGAAGCCATCGTGCACGAGACGGACCGGCTGCGCCTGCAATCCGCACTCGACGCGGCGAAGGACCGGCAGGGCGACATCGCGCCGCTCGATTCGCTGCACCCGGCGGACGATACACGGCATTTCCGCTTCTATGTGAATGCCGTCATCGACCAGAGCGACGAGGCGCCGGAAGAGGCGGCGATCGTCTATGCCGTCGAGAGCACCGAGCAGAAGGCGCTCGAAACCCAGATGGCGCAGACGCAGAAGATGAATGCGGTCGGCACGCTCGCCGGCGGCATCGCGCACGATTTCAACAACGTGCTGACGGCGATCCTGCTCTCGTCCGACCACCTGCTGCTCTCGGCCCGCCCGTCGGATGCGAGTTTCGCCGATCTCATGGAGATCAAGCGCAACGCCAACCGCGCCGCCGTGCTGGTGCGCCAGCTGCTCGCCTTCTCGCGCAAGCAGACGATGCGTCCGACCGTGCTGAACCTCACCGATGTCATCGGCGACCTGCGCATGCTCGTCGACCGCATGACCGGCACGAATGTCAAGATCGAGGTGGAATACGGCCGTGACCTCTGGGCGGTGAAGACCGATCTCGGCCAGTTCGAGCAGGTGCTGATCAATCTTGCCGTCAATGCCCGCGACGCTATGCCGGACGGCGGCACGATCACCTTCCGCACGCGCAACGTGGAGGCCGAGGAGGCCGCCGCCCGCAATCTGCGCGACCTGCCGGAGGGCGACTATGTGGAAGTCGAGGTCGCCGACCAGGGCACCGGCATTCCGCCGGAAATCATAGACAAGATCTTCGAGCCCTTCTTCACCACCAAGGAAGTCGGCAAGGGCACCGGCCTCGGCCTTTCCATGGTCTACGGCATCGTCAAACAATCCGGCGGCTACATCTATCTCGATTCCGAAGTCGGCAAGGGCACGACCTTCCGCATCCTCATGCCGCGCCATACCGAGGAAGAACTGCCGGTTGATGCGACCGCCCTGCAAGCCGGCGAAAAGCAGCCGGTCTCAACCGTGCCGGCTGTGGAGAAGGAACCGCGCGACCTCACCGGCGGCTCGGCCGTCGTGCTGCTCGTCGAGGACGAGGAGGCGGTGCGCCGCGGCGGCAAACGCATGCTGGAAACCCGGGGCTATACGGTGCACGAGGCCGGCTCCGGCGTCGAGGCGCTCGACATCATGGAAGAGCTGAACGGCGCCGTCGACATCGTCGTTTCCGACGTGGTGATGCCGGAAATGGACGGCCCGACGCTGCTGCGCGAGTTGCGCAAAGGTTATCCGGACATGAAGTTCATCTTCGTCTCCGGCTACGCCGAAGACGCCTTCGCCCGCAACCTCCCCGCCGACGCCAAATTCGGCTTCCTGCCGAAGCCGTTTTCGTTGAAGCAGCTGGCTGAGGCGGTGCGGGAGATGCTGGACGCGTGATGGCCAGGATCGTGTTTGCGCGTCACGTTCTGTATAAATGCCCCGACAGATCCTTCCACCGCGTCGAATGCGGAGCCGCCGGAAAACCTCATTTCATCGGGTAGACGAGTTCCTTTTCCGCCGTATCGACCACGAAGACCGCGAGCAGCTTGGCGGGGGCCGTCGTGCTGTCGTTGGCGCTGACGCCGTGGCGGTCGCCGGGGAGTTCGGAAAAGTTTTCGCCCGCCTTGTAGACCTTGACCGGGCCGTCATTGACCTGGCTGCGGATCGCGCCTTCGAGCACGGTCGCATAGATGAAGGCCGAGGTCGGGTGGGTGTGGCCTTCGGAAAAGCCGCCCGGCCCATATTCGACAAGGACGCCGCGGATGCTCTTGCCGGGCACGTTCGGCAGCTCGTGTTCGTAGACGAGCGTGACGTTCGCGGCGTCGCTGGCAAGCGACGGGCCGGCGGTCGCGATTGCGGCGGCAAGGGCTGCGAAGAGGAGGGATGTTCTGGTCATGTCGATGCTCCTGATGATGGGAAGGAAACGGCGTGCCGCACCATGGCGCCACCCGGTTACCTGCGCGGGGCGGTGGCGAACCACTGCTTGAAGGTGTTTTTGCCAAGGCGCGGGTTGTCGTCCGAGACGAGCGAGCCGTCTTCGAGCCGCGCGCCGAAATAGCGGGCCTCGGGGTCGGCTGCGACCTTGCGGGGATCGTTCATGGCCTGGAGGTAGAGCGCGACCAGTTCGTGAAGCCGAAAGCGCTCGGGGCCGGCGATTTCAATCGTGCCGTTGATCGGCGCGGCCTGCGCCACGTCGGCCATCGCATCCGCGACGTCGTCCGAGGCGATCGGCTGGACGTAGGCGGCGGAGAGATGGACGGTATCGCCGACCGTTCCCGACTGCGCGATGCCGCTCAGGAACTCCATGAACTGCGTCGAATGCACGATCGTATAGGGAATGCCGGACGCCTTGATCAGCTTTTCCTGCGCGAGCTTGGCGCGGAAGTAGCCGCTTTCCTGCAATCGCTCGGTGCCGACGACGGAGAGCGCGATATGGTGTTTTACACCCGCCACCTTTTCGGCGGCAAGCAGGTTGCGCCCGGAGGTCTCGAAGAACGCCATGACGTCCGCATCGGCGAAAGAGGGCGAGTTTGCGAGGTCGAGCACGACGTCGGCGCCGGCAAGCGCTGCGGCCAAACCTTCGCCGGTGATCGTGTTGACGCCGGTGTTGGGCGAGGCGGCGATGACCTCGTGGCCCTTTTGGCGCAGGCGGTCCACGGTCTTCGAGCCGATGAGGCCGGTGCCGCCGATGATGACGATTTTCATGATGTTTCTCCCTTCGCGGTGCCGGTGGCGCCACGTTTCCAGTGGTCGTGATGACGGCTGCGGATCAGTTGAGGCCGGCCTTGTCGAGGCCGTAGAGCTTGTCGGCCGAGCCCGGCACGGACTTGAAGGCGATGCTGGCGCGGTTCCAGGCGTTGATCGTCATGATCGAGAAGGTGAGGTCGGAAATCTCCTTCTCGGAGAGCTGGCCGCGCACGCGCTCGTAAAGCTCATCCGGAATGCCGCCCTCGGGCAGCTTCGTCAGGGCTTCGGTCCAGGCAAGCGCCGCGCGCTCGCGCGGGATGAACAGGGTCGATTCGCGCCAGATGGCGACGTGGTGGACGCGCAATTCGCTCTCGCCGTGGATCTTGGCTTCCTTCACATGCATGTCGAGGCAGAAGGCGCAGCCATTCATCTGCGAGGCCCGGATGTTCACCAGGTCGCGGATCTTCTGTTCGACGACGCTGCCCGCGAGCGCCATGCTGAGCTCGGAAATCTTCTTGAACAATTCGGGGGATTGCTGGGCGTAGTTCAGGCGTTGGGTCATGTTCGCTTTCCTTAATTAAGGATATTAAGTATCCTTATGGATATAAGATATCCTTAATTGCTGGACTGTAAAGCCGAAACGGCATAAGCTTGGCGCATAAGGCTTATGTCGAAGAGTATGAGGCGGGCGATGGACATCGTATCGGCGTTGCGCACGTTCCTGCGGGTGGCGGAGACCTCTTCATTCTCGGCCGCCGCGCAGGATCTCCACCTGACGCAGCCGGCGGTATCGCGGCAGATTTCCGCCCTGGAGGCGCGCCTCAACGTCCGCCTTCTCCACCGCACGACCAGCGCGCTGGCATTGACGGCCGAGGGGGAGCGCATCATCCCGATGGCGCTGCGCGTGCTGGAAGCCGTGGACGACCTTGGCGACAGCCTCGGTCAGGATGCGGCAACGGCGATGGGGAAAGTGAAGCTGAGCGTCCCGGCGCCGCTCGGGCTTTTTCTCGCCGACAGGGTGGGAAGCCTGCTCGCACGCCATCCCGGGCTTTCGGTCGAGCTGATCTTCAAGGAGGACGCCTCCGATCTGGTGCAGGACGGGATCGATCTCGAGGTGCGGATCGGTCCGGTGGCGGACAATGGCCTGATCTGTCGGCGGATCGGATGGACGACGGCGTTTCTCGTCGCCTCTCCCGCCTATCTTGCGACGTGCCGCCCCCCGACCTTGCTCGAAGACCTCACCGGCCACGCCTGCATCTGCTACCAGCGCGCGGGCGACAGTCGCGCCTGGTCTTTTTCCGATGGGGCGTGCGACGTCGCGGTTCGCATCGCGCCGCGGCTGATCGCGCACAATGCCGTCGCGGTTCATCGCGCGACGGTCGCGGGCGCCGGTCTCTCGGTGCTCTCGCACATTCTCGCCCTGCCGGACATGCAAAGCGGCAGGCTTGTCGAGGTCATGCCCGATTTCCGGCCCACGCGACTGCCGATCAGCGTGGTCTATCCGTCGCGGCGCAACATGCCGCTGCGCACGAAGGCGGTGCTGGAGTTCCTGGCCGAGGCCGTCCAGGACGATCCGCTGATGCGCGCATCGGACGTCTAGGCCTCGCAGCAGGTGTGGCCTGATCGTTTTTGATCGTTTGGAGCGGAATGATCCTCCTTGATGGCCTTAACGGCCCGTATCGCTGTTGATGCGGCGGTATCGATCCGCAAATGTGCGCCTCGAGGAGATCAAATGATCAAGGAACAGCGACATGCGCGGATCATTTCCATGCTGCGCCAGCAGGGCGTCGTCAGCATGGAAGAGCTGCGTCGATCCATGCCGGGCGTTGCCGCGGTAACGCTGCGGCGTGATCTGGCGCAGCTGGATGAACTCGGGGCGATCCGGCGCCGTCACGGCGGAGCGGTGCTGTCCGACGAGACGCTGCTGCGCGCGCGCGGCGCCTTGCCAGGCGCCGAGGCGAGCCCGCTGGCCTCCGATCTCGATTCGCTGGATGCCGTCATCCTGCCGCCGATTTCGGGCCGGGGAAGCGATGTGCTGCGGCGGGAGATCGTCCGCCGGGGTATCCCTTTCATCGCCGAAAGCGCGCCGCAGCAGGGGGGCGCCTATCTCGGCCCCGACAACTTCGTCGCCGGCGTCGAACTCGGCCGGCTGGCGGGGCAGGAGATGGGCGGCAAGCCGGTGTCCATGCTGGTGATCGGTGTGGCCGAGCTGCCCAATACCCGCGAGCGGGTGGCGGGCTTCGAGGCGGGGCTGGCCGAGGCGGGCGTCAAGCCGGCGATGATCCACCGGGTCAACGGCCAGGGCAGCTACAGGATCGGCCTGCGCGTGGCGCATGACGCCTTCGCCGCGGACGAGGCGATCAACCTGGTTTTCGCCGTCAACGATCACGCCGCCATTGCCGGCATCGAGGCCGCCGAGCGCCTCGACAGGCAGGTTGCCGTCTATTCGATGGGCGGCGAAAGCGCAGGCTTCATGGCGCGGCTTGCCGAGGCCGGTCCGCTCCGGGCGGTCGGCGCGCTGTTTCCCGAAGTGGTGGGGCGCCTCGGCATTGATATGGCCGTGTTGGGAATTCTCGGACAATCCCTGCAAGGCACGATCACGCCGCATGCCGTCATCACGCCGGAAAGTCTTGCCGACTATTTCGACGACGCGGCGGGGACCTGGCGGCTCAAGGAGGACGTACTCGAACGGCTGAGCAGCGTCCGGTTGGGCTTCAACACGAAGCTCCTGCGGTCGCGGCGCATCGGCTTCCTGCCGCATTATCCGGCGCACGACTGGTATCGCAGCATGGCAATCGCCATGCAGGACCGCTGCCTCGTCTACGGAGCGACGCTGGTCACCGCGCCGCCGCATCACGGCATTTCGGCCGAGATCGCCCGGCTGCGGCGCGAAATCGCGCAGAGTGCGGCGCAACTGCTGCGGCCGGGCATGGTGGTCGCGCTCAACGAGGGGCAGGTCAACCTCTTCCTGGCGGAGGAGTTGCGCAATCTCGCGGCGCAAAAGTCGGAGCGCCTGCAGGGCGTGACCGTGCTGACCAATTCCTTCGACGTCCTGCACGCGCTTGAGGACACCTCTGCCGTCAAGGTCATCCTGACGGCCGGCGAATACCAGAAGGCCGATCGCTGCCTCGTCGGCCCAAGTCTTGGCGCGATATTCGAGCGGGTTCGTCCGCATCTCGCCTTCATCGCAACGGACGGCGTGACGCCGGGCTTCGGCCTGTCGTCGCTCGACGAGCGGCGGGCGCTCGCCGCGCAGCGCTTCATCAATGCGGCCGAGATCAGCATCGTGCTTGCCGACAGCGTGGCGCTCGGCTCCGACGCCAACCACCGCATTGCCGGCATCTCGCAGGTTCGCTCGGTCCTGACGGACGACGGTGCCCTGCCGGAGGATCGGCAGCGCTTCCGTTCGGTCGGCGTCGACGTGCTGATTGCCGGCGAAGTGCTGCCCGAACCGGCCTTCGAGGCGGACGGGAACTATCGAAATCAATCCTGAAACAATCACATCGCGAGGGAGGAAACCATGAAGCGATCATTTTTGACGACTGTGGCTCTGGGAGTTGGGTTGCTGGCAGCAGCGCCGGTTTTGGCCCAGGAGGTCACGCTGCAATTCTGGGACAACCAGCAGACCGAAAGCGGCCTTTCCGATGTGCAGAAGGCCGCCGTCGAACGGTTCATGACGGAAAACCCCGATATCAAGATCGAGGTGACGACCGTTCCCTATCCGGAATACCAGCAGCGGCTGCTCACCGCCGTGCAGGGTGGCAACGCCCCGGATATCGCGACGCTCGACCAGATCTGGGTCGGCGCCTTCGCCAAGGCGGGCGCGGTCTCCGACCTGACGGCGCAGGCCGGCGCGGCTGGCCTTGCCCGTGACGGCTTCTTCGGCGGCGCGTGGGATTCGGCGGTGCTGGACGGCAAGCTTTACGGCATTCCGTTCAACGTCGATGTCTGGCAGTTCAGCTATTACAACAAGGCGCTGCTCGACGCCGCCAAGATCGATCCGGCGAGCCTTTCGACCTTCGACGGCCTGAAGGCTGCGGCCGAGAAGCTGACGGCGGATGGCAAGTTCGGCGTCGGCCTGTTCGGCCACAAGGGCGAGGACACGGTCGTCGTCGGGGATTCCTTCATTTTCTCCAACGGCGGCAAGATCCTCAACGACGACGGTAGCTGCGCGCTGACGGAGGCGCCCGCCGTCGAGGCGCTGACCTATCTCCAGGGCTTGGCCAAGTTCGCGCCCGCCGGCATTCTCAACGCCTCGTCCGGCGACATGCGCGAGCTCTTCCTCAATGGCTCGCTCGCCATCGAGTTCTGGCCGGCGCTGGAACAGCCGACCTTGCAGAAGAGCAGCCTCAGCTGGGGCTTCGTCAACGGCACGGCACCGGAAGGCAAGACGCCGGTCGGCACCTTCGGCGGCTGGAACCTCGCGGTCTTCGAGACCTCGCAGCACAAGGACGCGGCCTGGAAATTCATCCAGTTCATGGTGCGTGAAGACGTGAACGGCGATGTGGTCGACCTCATCCCCGCCAACAAGAAAGCCGCCGAGGCCTTCCTCGCGAAGAACCGGCAGGACCCGCAGACGATCATGACGCATCTCGACAATGCGAAGGCTCGGCCGCTCTCGCCGCGCTATCTCGAACTGGCGGATGCACAGGTCGCGATGTTCCAGGACATCTATGCGGGCAACGATGTGGCCGCGGCGACGGCGAAGGCCTGCGACACCATCAATTCCCTCAAGTAATTCCAGCGTCTGCCGCATCCCGGAAACGGGGTGCGGCAAGAGGACGAGGCTTTTCCCATGCGCCAAGATCGCCGGCTCCACTGGCTGCTTCTTGCACCCGCTCTCCTTCTGATGGCGGTCATGCTGTATTATCCGATGCTCGGCACGGTCTATGAGAGTTTTCACGAAACGAGCTTTCTGAACCCGGACCCGACATTTGCCGGCCTCGCGCTCTACCGGCGCGTGCTCGCCGACGGCACCTTTACCGAGGTGCTGGTGAATTCGATCGTCTGGACGCTCGGCGTCGTGCTGCTCCAGAACATTCTCGGCTTCCTGACGGCGCTTCTGCTCAACCAGAACCTGCCCATGCAGGGCACGCTGCGCGCCATCGTGCTGCTGCCTTTCATCCTGCCGGGCGTCGTCGCGGCCATCCTGTGGCGCTTCATGTATGATCCGCAGCTCGGCCTCGTGAACTCGCTGCTGCTCCAGGTGGGCCTGATCGAAAACAGCGTCGCCTGGCTTGCCGATAGTCGCATGGCCATGGCCTCTGTCATCGTCGCTGCCGTGTGGAAGGGCTTTCCCTTCTCCATGCTGATCTATCTGGCAGCGCTTCAGAACGTCGATCGCAGCCAGATCGAGGCCGCGACGCTCGACGGCGCGGGGCCGGTTCGCCGGCTCATAGATGTGACCTTGCCGGCGATCCGCGACGTGGTCGTCGTCAATATCGTGCTGACGCTGATCCTGACCTTCAACTATTTCGATATCATCTGGGTCCTGACCAAGGGTGGCCCGCAATCGGCGACCCATATCTTCCCCACCAAGATCTACGAGACCGGATTCGGCCAGTTCCGCTTCGGCGAGGCGGCGACCTACGGCGTGTTCTCGATCCTCGTGCTCGCCGTGCTCGTGGCGCTCTACGCCATCGTCCAGGGCGGCGCCAATCGCCGGAGGGCCGCGGCATGAAACAGACCCGCTCGACCCATCTCGGCCTGATGCTGCTCCAGCTCCTGCTGGCCCTGCTTGTGCTCCTGCCGTTCTTCTGGATGGTCTCCGTCAGCCTGAAGCCGCCGGCAGAACCCTTTGCGATCCCGGCCCGGCTCTGGCCGGACAATCCGACGATCGACAACTACATCACGGCATTCCGGCCGGAGTTCCGCACCTATTTCTTCAATTCGCTGGTGGTTTCGCTGTCGACGGTCGTCATCAGCGTGACGCTCGGCCTGCTCGCCGCCTACAGTTTTACCCGGGCGCAGCTCGGCGTGATCTCGGCGCTGGTGGGCCTGGTGGTTCTGGCGCAGATGTTCCCGCATTCCGCGATCATCATCCCGATCTACAAGATGATGCGCAGCGCCAACCTGCTCAACACCTACTGGTCGCTGATTCTTGCCTATGTCTCGGTGACGCTGCCGGTGGCGATCTGGATGCTGCGGGGCTTCCTGCTGAAACTGCCGGCAGCGCTTGAAGAATCCGCCGCCATCGACGGCGCGACACCGTTGCGCGTGTTCTGGGATATCGTCGTGCCGCTGTCGCGTCCCGGCCTCATCGCCACCTCGGTCTATGTGCTGATCGTCACCTGGCAGGAGTTTCTCTTCGCGCTCTCCTTCACCTCGACGAAAGAGATGCGCACCCTGCCGGTCGGGCTCAACGACTTCATCGGCCAATACGGCATCCGCTACGGCGAACTCATGGCGTCCTCGGTGATGGTCTCGCTGCCGGTCATGGCCGTGTTCTTCTTCCTGCAACGCTATTTCGTCGCCGGCATCACCGCCGGTGCCGTGAAAGGTTAGGCCATGGCGCTGATCGAACCTTCCGATCTCCTACCGGGCATCCGCCAGATCCTGTTCAACCGGCCGGAGAAGCTGAACGCGCTCTCCACGCCCCTGATGCACGAATTCGAAGCCGCACTCGACGCTGCGGCGGCGGACCCTGCCGTCCGTGTTATCGTGCTGCGCGGTGCCGGCGGCAAGGCCTTCGTCGCGGGGGCGGATATCGCCGAATACCAGGGAAACAAACGGGCGGAATTCATCGCCTATCAGCTCAATTCCCGCCGCGTCTTCGACCGGCTGGAACGCATCGGCAAGCCGGTGATCTGCGCGATCGACGGTTTTGCGCTCGGCGGCGGTTTCGAGATCGCGCTCTGCTGCGACATCCTGATCCTGTCGGAGACCGCGCAGCTCGGCCTGCCGGAAGGCCGGCTCGGGCTCAGCCCCGGCGGCGGCGGCACGCAGAGGCTGTTGCGGGCGATCGGCAAATATGCGGCGTCCGACCTGCTTCTGGCGGGCTGGCGGCTATCGGCGGAGCGCGCCTTGGCGCTCGGGATCGCCGCCGATGTCGTGCCGGCGGAGGACATGGACGAGGCGATCCTGCGCCGGGCGCGGGCTTGTCTCAAGATTGCGCCGCTCGCGGCCGCCGAAATGAAGCGGCTGCTGCGCGAAGGACAGGATGCCGGCATCGAGACCGCCAAGAGCCTGGAGCAGGAGGTGCTGTTCCGCCTCTATTCGACGGCCGACGGGCAGGAGGGCATCGATGCCTTCCTGGAAAAGCGCGATCCCCAGTTCAGGATGGAATAATCATGGAATTCGAAGGCAAAGTCATCGTCATAACGGGCGGCGCCAAGGGCATCGGCCGCTCCTGCGTGGAATTGTTTGCGGCACGCGGCGGCCAGGTCGTCTTTTCCGATATCGACGAGGCCAGCGGCGAGGCGCTCGCCGGCACGCTCGGCCAATCCGTCGTGTTCCTGCGCGGCGACGTGCGCAGCCTTGCCGACATGCAGGCCATGGCGGCAATGGCGGAAGCGCGGTTCGGCGGGCTGGACATCATCGTCAACAATGCCGCGGTCGCCCTCAATGGTGTGATCGACGAGATCGACGAGGAACGCTGGACGACGGTGATCGACACGAATCTCACCGGCTTCTGGCGCACCATGAAGGCCTGCGTGCCGCTGCTGCGCAAGCGCGGCGGCGGTGCCGTCGTCAATCTCTCCTCCGTCCAGGGCCTGATTGGCTTCCAGGGCTGGCCGGCTTATGCGGCCGCGAAGGGCGCGATCATTTCGCTGACGCGGCAATGCGCCATCGACCTCGCCAAGGCGGGCATCCGTGTCAATGCGGTGGCGCCCGGCACGATCATGACCCCGATGAACGAGAAGATCTTCGAGGAGACCGACGATGCGGCGGCGCTGATCGACAGCTGGAACCGGGCGCACCCCATCGGCCGTTTCGGCCAACCGATGGAGGTTGCCGAACTCGTCGCCTTCCTCGCCTCGGACCGGGCAAGCTTCATCACCGGCGAGGTCGTGCGCTGCGACGGCGGCCTCGCCATTCGGGGCGAGTGATGCAGGACCTGCTTTCCATAGAGACCGCCTGCGGCGCATTGTTGTTCGACCCCGCGGTCGGCAACATTCCCCGGCTGCGCTTCCATTGGGCGGGCCGCTCGATGGCGCCGCTTTACGCCGCGCCCTGGCGCGACGAGCCGGAGGCTCAGGCGGATGCGAGCCTTTCGCCCGCCGAGCGCCGGCTTGCGGGAGATTTTTTCTGTGCGCCCTTCGCAGCCGCCGTCGATCCCGACGTGCCCGCCCATGGCTGGACGGCCAACAGTCCCTGGCGCCTCGAAGATCGTCGAGCCGGCCGGTTGCGTTTCGGTCTTGTGCGCGACGTGCACGGTGCAAGGATCACCAAGGACCTTGCGCTCGCGGAGGATGCGCCGCTTGTCTACCAGGAGCACCGCATCGAGGGCGGCGAGGGGCTGCTGCCCGTGTCCCACCATCCGATGCTGCATCTCTCGGGGCAGGGGCGCTTCTTCACCTCGAAGAAACGGGCGATCTTCACGCCCGAACAGGTTTTCCAGCCGGGGCGCTCCTGCCTTGCCTATCCTACGCGGGCAACCGAACTCACGCAGGTGGCCGGCGCTAATGGTGCGCCGGTGGACCTGACGCGCTGGCCGATCGGTGTGCGCAACGAGGATTTCGTCACCCTGGTGGAGGCGCCCGGCGCCACGCTCGGCTGGTCCGCCGTGATCCGGGAGGACGAGGACGACATCGTCTTCTTCCTCAAGGACCCGACCGTCCTGCCGATCACCATGCTGTGGTTCTCCAATGGCGGGCGCGACCACGCGCCGTGGAACGGACGTGTTCTCGGCGTTACCGGCATCGAAGACGCTTGCTTCGCTGGGCCTGCCGGCGAGGCTGCGGCACTGCGCGAAAATCCGATTTCGGCCGAGGGCGTGGCGACCGGCCTGCCACTTGGCGAAGGCCGCAGTCACACCGTCCGCCACGTGATGGGCGCCGTGCCGCGGCCCGCGGGCTGGACGGAGATTGCCGGCATATCCGTCGCGGGTGACCGGCTTACCATCTCGGACGGCGCCGGGCGGCAAATGTCGCTGCCGTGGCGCCGAGACTTCCTGAAAGGACTTGAATGACATGGCCGCAATCGAATTGCGCAAACTGACCAAGAGTTTTGGCGCCTATACCGCGCTCGGTGGGCTCGACCTCTCCATCGGCGACGGCGAATTTCTCGTCCTGCTCGGCCCCTCCGGCTGCGGCAAGTCCACCACCATGCGCATCGTCGCGGGCCTCGAAGAGCCCACGTCGGGCGAGATCCTGATCGGCGGGCGCCGGGTCAACGACATTCCGGCCCGCGACCGCGACCTCGCCATGGTGTTCCAGAACTATGCGCTCTACCCGCATATGACCGTCGGCGAGAACATCGCCTATCCGCTGAAGGTCCGCAAAGTGGCAAAGCCCGAGCGGGAGGAACTGGTTCGCGCCGCAGCCCAGCGCGTCGACATGCTGCATCTCCTCACTCGGCGCCCGGCCGAGCTTTCCGGCGGCCAGCGCCAGCGCGTGGCGCTTGCGCGCGCCATCGTGCGCCGCCCGCAGATCTTCCTGATGGACGAGCCTCTTTCCAACCTGGACGCGAAGCTGCGCACGGTGATGCGCGGCGAGTTGAAGAACCTGCAACGGGATCTCGGCGTCACCACCGTCTACGTGACCCACGACCAGGTCGAGGCCATGACGCTCGCCGACCGCATCGTCGTGCTCAACAAGGCGGTAATCCAGCAGATCGGAACGCCGGCCGAAATCTACGCCCGTCCCGCAAACACTTTCGTCGCCGGCTTCATCGGCTCGCCGCCGATGAACCTCTTGCCCGGCCATCTGCGGGATGGATGGTTCGCCAGCGACGGCGGGCGTTTCCCCTTGGCGCAGGCGGCGGGCGACGTGACGCTCGGGGTGCGGCCGGAGCATGTCCGGCTCGCCCCGGAAGGCAGCGGTCATTTCTCCGGCACCGTCTTTTCATCGGAACTGCTCGGCGATTGCACCATCCTGATCGTCAAGGCGGGCGAAGCCCTGATTGCCGCCAAGCTGCCGCCGGAGACGGGGTTTGAAAGGGGCGCGCCCGTCAGCCTCAGCTTCGAGGCGGGGCGCATGCACCTCTTCGATACGGAGAGCGGCGAGCGGCGGGGAGAGGCGTGATGTCGACGCCCATTCTTTCGCCGGACTGTCTGCGGGTGTTCTTCGACGGCATCTGGAGCGAGCCGCGGCTCAGCCATCCGGAGGGCGTCGCCGTCGGGCCGGATGGCTGGATCTGGTGCGGCAATCAGGATGGCGATCTCTGCCGTATTGCGCCGGATGGCAGCCGCATCGAGCGTGTTGCCGGAACCGGCGGCTTCATCCTCGGTCTCGCCTTCGACGGCGACAGGGCGCTCTATGCCTGCGACCTGAAACATGCCTCGGTGTTTCGGCTGGATCTCGGCACCGGCGCGCTCGCGCGGCTCGAAGCGCCGGGACTGCGCATTCCCAACTATCCCATCATCGATCGGCGCCGGGGCCGGCTCCTCGTCTCGGACAGCCACGATTCCGCGCAACCCGGACCCGGCATCTGGTCCTTCGACCTCGCCGGTGGCGAAGGGCGGCTCTGGTGCAAAGCCGATTTCACCTTCGCCAATGGCCTTGCCATGCGGACCGGCGACGAGGCGCTCTATGTCTGCGAGACCTTCGCGCAACGGGTATCGCGGGTCGAGATCGAAGCGGATGGCGGCGCCGGTGCCATCAGCCGGTTCGTTACCGATCTGCCCGGCTATCCGGACGGCCTGGCCTTCGACGGGCAAGGCAATCTGCTGGTCTCCCTCTACGAACCCTCGCGCATCCTGCGCATCGACAGCGCGGGAAACGTCCGCGTGCTCGCCGAAGACCCGACGGCACATGTGCTATGCCATCCCACCAACATCGCCTTTGACGGCACAAGGCTTTTTGCCGCCAATCTCGGCCGCTGGCACATCGCGGCCATCGACTGTGATGTCGGCGCGCCGCCGCTCTGGAGGGCATCGCTATGACCTTCATCGGCCTGACCTGGGACCATCCGCGCGGCTACAATGCGCTCGCCGAGACTGCGCGCCGCGTGAATGCGGGCCGCGCGGCGCCGTTGATCCACTGGAACAAACAACCGCTCGAAGGCTTTGAAAGCGCGTCGATTCGCGAACTCGCCGAAAACAACGATCTTCTGGTGATGGATCATCCGCATATCGGCGAAGCTGTCGCGGAGGGCTGTTTCCTGCCGCTCGAAGACCTCTATCCCGCCGAGCAGTTGCGGGCCTGGCGGCAGGACAGCGTCGGTCCCTCGGCCGAAAGTTATCGCTGGGACGGCAGGACCTGGGCCTTGCCGCTGGATGTCGCGACGCAGGTCATGGCCCGCCGCACCGACCGCATCGCCAACCCTCTCCATGGCTGGGACGAGGTTGCGACACTGGCAAAGCACCTGCCGGTGGCGCAATCGCTCGCCGGCCCTCATGCGGTGCTGAGCCTGATCTCGATGGTGGCGGGCGCCGGCGGCCGCGTCGGCGGGGAGGATTTCCTGTCGGACGCCAAAGGCGGGGCCATGCTTGAAATCATGCACCGCCTTTATGCCCGCCGTCCGCCCGGCAGCGAGGATCTCAATCCCATCGGGCTTCTCGAAACCATGGCCCGAAGCGACGACATCGCGCTCGTGCCGCTGGTCTTCGGCTATGTCACCTATGCAGCACCCGGCCATGCGCCCCACACGATCGGGTTTTCGGACACGATCCGCATGTCGCAGGGCAAGGGCGGCGTGATCGGGGGCACGGGCATCGCCTTCTCACGCCGTTGCCGGCCGACGCCGGAGCTTCTCGCCCATATCGCATCGCTGCTCTCGGTGCCGACGCAGGTCGAAACCTTTCCCGCCTTCGGCGGCCAGCCCTCCGCGCGCGCCGCCTGGCAGGATGCGGCAGTCAACGATGCCTGGGGCGATTTCTATCGCAACACGCTCGCCACCGCGCAAAGCGCGCTGCTGCGCCCTCGCTTTGACGGCTACATCGCCTTCCAGACGGCGGCGGCGGAACGGATCCGTAGCGCGCTGGAGCGGCGGGAAGAGCCGGAAACCACCCTTGCCATCCTTCGCACCCTTTGGTTCCGCGCGCGCCATGCCGCACGCGGACGTCTCGATACCTGAAAGGCTTTTCCCCATGACCGAACCGCAAACCTCCACCCCCGCGGCCCTGGCGGGCATCCGCATCCTCGATTTTTCGCACCTGCTGCAAGGCCCGTTCGCCACGCAGCTTCTGGCGGATATGGGGGCGGATGTCATCAAGATCGAGCGCCCCGGCAAAGGCGATCTCTTCCGCTCGCTCACCTTCCGCAACAAATGGGTCGGCGGCAGCGAGAGCCCGAATTTCCTTGCCTGGAACCGCAACAAGCGCTCGATCGCGCTGAACCTCAAGGCACCGGAGGTGAAGGCGGTTCTCATGGAGATGGCGAAAAGCGCCGACATCGTCGTGCAGAATTTCCGGCCCGGCGTGATGAGGGCGATGGGCTACGGCTACGAGGATTTTCGCGCCGTCAATCCGCGGATCATCTATTGCTCCGGGTCCGGCTACGGCGAAGACGGTCCCTATGCCGATCGGCCGGGCCAGGACATGCTGGTGCAGGGCCTCACCGGCATCATGGCGGCGACCGGGCAGGCCGATGCGCCGCCGACGCCGGTGGGGGCGGGTTTCTCCGACCAGGTCGGCGCGATGAACATGGTCTACGGCATCCTCTCCGCCCTTTACTGGCGCGAAAAGTCGGGGCTCGGGCAGGAGGTCAAGGTGAACCTTCTCGCCGGCATGCTGGCGCACCAGAACCAGGAAATGGTCATGGCGCTGAACTTCAACGAGGATTTCCAGCGCCCCCGCTCGGGCATCGGCCATCCCGGCATGGACGCGCCGTTCGGCACCTATCCGACCAAAGACGGCTGGGTGACGATCGCCATGAGCCCCTACCGCACGCTTGTCGGCGTGCTCGGCAATGACGACCTGCTCGTCTATGACGACCCGCAAAAGCTCTTTGCGCAGCGAGACGAAATCTGGCGCGCGCTTGCCGCGGAGACCGGGAAATGGACGAGTTCGGCGCTGCTGGAGGCCTTGCTCGAGGCCGATATCTGGTGCGGCGAGGTGAAATCCCATCTTCAGGCCGCAGAGGACCCGCAGGTGCGCCACATGGAACTGGTGACGAGCTACGACCATCCGCGCGCCGGCACCGTCAAGGTCATCGCGCCCGCCGTGCGCCATTCGGAAACGCCCGCCACGATCCGCCGACCCGCGCCATTGGTCGGGCAGCATAGCCGCGAAATTCTCAGCGAGTTCGGCTACAGCCGGGATGAGATCGAGGCGTGGCTGGCATCGGGCGTCGTTTATGCTGACGAAGCTTCTACATAATCGTCGCGCTGGGCTTCCTAGCCCTCGACCGGGATGTCCAAACCCACCTTCACGCGATCCATCGCAACGAAGGTGCGGAACCGCTTGACGTTGTTGTTGCCGAAGAACAGGCGGCGGGTCAGGGCTTCGTAATCGGCCATGGCCGGAACGACGACGACGAGGATGAAGTCCGCTTCGCCGGTGACGTAATAACACTGCTGGATTTCCGGCGCGGCGGCGAATTCCCGCTTGGCCGCCTCGATCTGCGCCGCCGTCTCGCTGATCACCTCCACCTCCACGAAGATGGTGATGGATTGCCCGAGGGCGACCGGATCGACGACGGCGACATTCGCCCGGATGACGCGGTCTTCGGTCATGCGCTTGATCCGGCGCTGGACAGCCGGTGCGGAGAGATTGACGGCCTCGCCGATGGTGCGTTGCGGCGTGGTGTTGTCCTTCTGCAGGATCGCGAGGATTTTTCGGTCGAAGGCATCGAGGCGCACGAATGGGTCTCCGGACGAAACAAACTTGCAAATCGGAGGCCGAATATCAGCGCTCATTTCGGTGCGGTTGCAATATCTTTCAGCAACCACAGCGAAAGGGGCCGCCCATGTTTCTCAGGAATTCCCATGCCGACTATCGCGCTCCGCTCGATCCGCGCGATGCCGAGACCCTCGGCATCGACGCCGCGGCCGAGGTCGAGCGCCATCTCTCCTTCCGTGACAACCATGCGGAAACGCCGCTCGTCGCGCTGCCGGGGCTGGCGAAAAAACTCGGCGTCGGCGCGGTCCATATCAAGGACGAGGGGCATCGCCTCGGGCTCGGAAGCTTCAAGGCGCTCGGCGGGGCTTATGCGGTGATCCGGCTTGTTCTGGAAGAGGCGGGCACGCGGCTTGGCCGGATCATCGACATATCCGAGCTTCATGCGCCGGAGGTGAAGGCCGTCGCGGGCAGCATGACGGTCGCCTGTGCGACCGATGGCAACCACGGCCGTTCGGTCGCACAGGGCGCTGCGCTGGTGGGCGCGCGGGCGGCGATCTTCGTGCATTCCGGCGTCAGCGACGAGCGGGTGGCCGCCATCGCCCGCTTCGGGGCGGAGATGATCCGCGTCGACGGCACCTATGACGATTCCGTCCGGGAGGCGGCGCGCGTGGCGGAGGAGCGGGGCTGGACGATCGTCTCGGACACGTCCTGGCCGGGCTACGAGCGCATCCCCGGACTGGTGATGCAGGGCTACACCGCGCTCGTTCGCGAGGCGCTGCGGAAACTGCCGGAGCTTGCGACCCATGTCTTCATCCAGTCGGGCGTGGGCGGCATTGCCGCCGCCGTCGCCGGTCACCTCGCGCTCGAATTCGGCGACGCCCGCCCGGTCTTCACCGTTGTCGATCCGGCGCGGGCCGCCTGCCTGTTCGAGACGGCGCGGGCGGGCCGTCCGGTGACAATTCCGCATGGCGCGCCGACCGTCATGGCCATGCTCGAATGTTACGAGCCGTCGCTCATCGCGTGGCGTATCCTGTCGCGCGTCGCGGATGCCTTCATGGCCGTCGACGAAGAGGACGCGATTGCGGTGATGAAACACCTCGCCAACCCGGTGGATGGCGATCCCGCCATCGTCGCCGGAGAAAGCGGCGGTGTCGGCCTTGCAGGCTTGATGCGCGCGATCGCCGATCCGGCGGTCAAGGCTGCGCTCGGCATCGACACGCGCTCGCGCATCTTTCTCGTCAACACGGAGGGTGCCACGGACCCCGGCAAATACGAGGACATCGTCGGGTTTTCGCCCGCGGCCGTCGCCGCACGCAACAGGAAGGACGCCGCACCATGACCATCGACAGAAAGGCGCTTCACGCCGAAATGACCGACTGGCGGCAGGATCTGCACGGCGAGAGAAAGCGGAAAGCGTTCGTTCGGCGTGATGCACCAGTCGCCGGAATCCAATGGACAAACGCGCTTTGCTCTAGGAAAATGCAGTTTTCCGAGGCGCAGGGCTCCGACAATTGACAAACTATACCCCTCTTCACAACCGCGTTCGCGATCAACTCGAAATACGGTTTGGACAGAATCTGAAGCCTGGAGAACGGATAAACGAGGCCGAGATAGCCGCTGATCTCGGTGTTTCCAGGACGCCTATCCGCACGGTTCTGCGGCAAATGCAGAGCGAAGGCATCGTCGAATACGAGCAGCATCGCGGCTTTCGGCTTGTGAAGTCGACGGAGCGCGTCGCCAAATCCGACACGGACTCGAGCGCCCTGCTCGACGAACGGGTGATGCGGGACATGGCGCTTGGCAAGCTCGGTTCGCCCATCAGCGAACGCGCGCTGATGCAGCGATATTCGGTCGCGCACGGCATCCTCATGTCGACCTTGCGCAGCCTCATGCGGGACCAGCTGGTCGAGCCGACGGCCAGCCGGGGCTGGATATTCGCGGATGTCGGGGCGAATGCGCTGGCGAACGGCTACAGGTTCCGCCAGATCGTCGAGCCGGCCTCGATGCTCGCCGATATCTACGAGGTCGATATCCCGGCCATCGAGGCGCTCGATGCCGAACACCAGAACGCCATTTCCAACATCGAAACGATGGAGCGGCGCCGGCTTTTCGATCTCGACGCCAAGTTTCACCGGCAGGTGGCCCTCGGCGCCAAGAGCACGCATCTCGTCGATGCCATAGAGCGGCAGAACAATATCCGGCGGGTCAACGAATATATCGGTTTTACCCGGCTCGACCGCATCCGCGATTCCATGATGGAGCACCGCAAGATCATGGCTGCCCTGCTCATCGGCGAACGCCAGCTGGCCGCCGCCCTGATGCGGGTTCACCTGCAAATCTCGCGCGCCGAGACCTTCGAGCATATCGACGAAGACCTCGAACTGGTTCGCACAGGCCGCGTCAAGCTCGGCATGGACGACGCCTGATCGCTGCGCCACCAGCGTCAGGCTTTCGGTATTCTTCTTTACAATGCAAAATTTGCCTTGTTCGTGCACCGCGGGAACAAAGAGCTTCCTGCGGACGTTGCCTATAATCTTCCGCATTGCGCATCTGCTGCCTCGGACACCGATCCGGCTTTAAGCCTCGTTCGGTATCTGTCGTAGGTCGCTATAGAGAAATCTCCTGACGCCACCGTTTACAAAAAGCACAGAATACGGATAATAAATATCCTTATTTCGCGGACGGGTTTGATGATCCTCAAGAGCCAAGTCGAATGGGCACTGCACTGTTGTGCCATTCTCGCCGGACTTCCGGACGGGCGTTATCTTTCTACAAAGGCTCTGGCCGAATTCCATGGCCTGCCGAAGGAATATCTCTCCAAGGCGTTGCAGAGCCTGTCCCAGGCGAAGCTGGTCGAATCCACGCTGGGGCCGAGCGGTGGTTATCGCCTTGCCCGGCCGACGGCTGACATCACCTTTCTCGATGTGGTGGAGGCCGTGGAAGGCAAGGAACGGACCTTTGCCTGCAGCAATATCCGCGCCAACAATCCCTGCCGTCCCGAAGGCTATTGCGACGCCGGCCCCTGCGCGGTTGCCCGCGTCATGTGGGATGCCGACGAGGCGTGGCGGGCAAAGCTGCGCAGCGTCAGCCTCGCGACGCTCGTCCGGACCCTGGAGCAGGACATTCCGGCTACGCTTTGGCAGAGCAGTTTCGAGTGGGTATTGAAACGCGCCGGATAGAAGGAATCGACGGCCGGGGTGGACCGGCCGTCTCCAAATCGTCAATCCACCAGCGCCACGGCGATTTCCGCGGCCAGTCGTGCATTGTTCTCCACCAGCGCGATGTTCGTCTTCAGGCTGCGGCCGTCCGTCAGGCGGAAGAGGCTGTCGAGCAGGTAGGGTGTCACGGCCTTGCCGGCGATCTCGTCGCGTTCGGCATTGTCGAGCGCGCGGGCGATGTAGATCTCCATTTCTTCGCGCGCGATTTCGTCGGCTTCCGGCACGGGATTGGCGATCAGCATGCCGCCGTCGACGCCGAGCTGGTCGCGCACCGTCTGGAAATGGGCGATGGCCGCCGGGCTGTTCAGCGTCAGCGGGCTTTTCAGCCCCGAATCGCGCGACCAGAAGGCCGGGAAGATCGGGCTGTCATAGGTGACGACGGGCACGCCGCGGGTCTCCAGCACCTCCAGCGTCTTCGGAATGTCGAGGATCGCCTTGGCGCCGGCGCAGACCACGATGACGCCGGTGCGCGACAATTCGTCGAGATCGGCGGAAATGTCGAAGGTCTCTTCCGCCTTGCGGTGCACGCCGCCGATGCCGCCGGTGGCAAAGACCCGGATGCCGGCACGCGCAGCACCGATCATCGTCGCCGCGACCGTGGTGGCGCCCGTGCGCCGCTCCGCGATCGCGAAGGCGAGGTCGGCCCGCGACAGCTTCATGGCGCCTTCCGTCTTCGCAAGCGTTTCGAGCATCGCATCGTCGAGGCCGATATGCAGCACGCCATCGATCACCGCGATCGTCGCCGGCACGGCGCCTTCCTCGCGGATGATGCGCTCGACGCTGCGGGCCATGTCCAGGTTGCCCGGATAGGGCATGCCATGGGTGATGATCGTCGATTCGAGCGCGACGATCGGCGCGCCGCGGGCCTTGGCGGCGGCGACTTCGTCCGAATATTGCATCGGCAGAAGGGAGGAGGCGGGTCTGGTCATGCTGGGTCCTTGCGGATTTTTGGGCGGAATTTTCGGCAAGAAAGTTTCATGCCATCCATTCGGCCCGCGGCACAAGAGAAAGTGCGGCCGCAAGCGCCGCCTGCGACATTTCTTCAGCCACGGCCAGCGGCGAGCGCACGGTGATCGCGGCCGCCGCCACGCCGTGGCGCAGCGCCTCGCCAAGGTCCCGCCCGGCAAGCCAGGCGCTGACGAAGCCGGACGCCAGCGAATCGCCGGCGCCGGTGACATCGCCGAGCGCCGGGATTTCCGGCGGCGTGACGAGCGCGGCACCTGTCGCATCGAAGGCGATGACGCCGCGCCCGCCGCGTGTCACCACGCCTGCGGCAAGGCCCGCCGCGCGCAACGCCTTCGGCCAGTCGGCCGGGTTTTCAGGCGCCGCACCCGTCAGCGCGCGCGCCTCCGCCTCGTTCATGAACAGGAAGGCGAGGCCGGTGAGGTTCTTCTCGAACCGCACCACCTTGGCCGGCGAGATGGCGATGCCGGCGATCGGGACGCGGGCGTCAGCCGCCGCCTTCGCCATCGCGGCAAGCGTTTCGGCCGGCAGGTTCGCATCGGTGAGGATAAGGCCCGCCGTTGCAATTGCCTCGCGCATCGCCCGCTGCTGCAGGCGCCGCGGCGAAAACAGCCGGTACAGCTCCATGTCGGCCAGCGCGATGACGAGGTTGCCGTCGCGCTCGATGATCGCCGTGTAGCTCGGCGTCGCCCGGTCGAGGAAGGTGAAGGGCGTGTCCTCGATGCCGGCCGCCGCGGCCGCCGCCGCGACGATTTCGCCGTCCGCATCGCCGCCGCGCGGCGAAACGAGCCGCACCGCATGCCCCAGCCGCGAGAGGTTGCGCGCCGCATTGAAGCCACCGCCGCCCGCTTCCACGAACCAGCCGCCGGGGTTGCTCGCACCCGGCGTCGTCTCGCCGGCGATGCGTCCGCGCCTGTCCACATGGGCGCCGCCCATCACCAGTATCGTCTTTCCCGTCATCGTCTTCCTTCACGCTCGCCGATTCGGCCCCGAAGGTCCGGCGGTGGAGCGGATATACCCTTGTTCCTGCGTGGCTTTATCCCACCGAAACGAAAATAGAACACGCCTCCGATTCACAAAAACATTCAAATGGATAAATGCTTCTTGCAAAATGAGAACAAAATGTGTACATAGCTTTCATCGGCGGGTTCGTTGCCTGTCTTGCTTCAATAACCTAAAGGTGGACAGAATGGCACAGAACACTTTGCGGCTCGTAGAGGATAAAGCAGTGGATAAAAGCAAGGCACTCGAGGCGGCACTCTCCCAGATCGAGCGCTCCTTCGGCAAGGGCTCCATCATGAAGCTCGGCGGGAAGGACAGCGTCATCGAGATCGAGACGATTCCCACCGGTTCGCTGAGCCTCGACATCGCGCTCGGCGTCGGCGGCCTGCCCAAGGGCCGCATCATCGAGATCTACGGTCCGGAAAGCTCGGGCAAGACGACGCTGGCCCTGCAGACCATTGCGGAAGCCCAGAAGAAGGGCGGCATCTGCGCCTTCGTCGACGCCGAACACGCGCTCGACCCGGTCTATGCCCGCAAGCTCGGCGTCGATCTGGAAAACCTCCTGATCTCGCAGCCCGACACCGGCGAGCAGGCGCTGGAAATCACCGACACGCTGGTGCGCTCCGGCGCGGTCGACGTGCTGGTGATCGACTCGGTCGCCGCACTCACGCCGCGCGCGGAAATCGAAGGCGAGATGGGCGAGAGCCTGCCCGGCCTCCAGGCCCGCCTGATGAGCCAGGCGCTGCGCAAGCTGACGGCCTCGATCTCCAAGTCGAACACGATGGTGATCTTCATCAACCAGATCCGCATGAAGATCGGCGTCGTCTACGGTTCGCCGGAAGTGACGACGGGCGGCAATGCGCTGAAGTTCTACGCCTCCGTCCGCCTCGACATCCGCCGCATCGGCGCGGTCAAGGAGCGGGACGAGGTCATCGGCAACCAGACCCGCGTCAAGGTCGTCAAGAACAAGATGGCGCCGCCCTTCAAGCAGGTCGAGTTCGACATCATGTACGGCGAGGGCGTCTCCAAGACGGGCGAGCTCATCGACCTCGGCGTCAAGGCCGGCATCGTGGAGAAATCGGGCTCCTGGTTCTCCTATAACAGCCAGCGCCTCGGCCAGGGCCGCGAGAACGCCAAGACCTTCCTGCGCGACAATCCGGATCTTGCCAACGAGATCGAGACGTCGCTGCGCCAGAATGCCGGCCTGATCGCCGACCGCTTCCTGGAAAACGGCGGCCCTGATCCGAACGATTCCAGCGACGACGACGCCGCGGCGATGTAATCGCCGCGCAACGCCCGCCAGAATATCGAAAAACCGGCCTCTTCTTCGTGAAGGGCCGGTTTTTTGATGTCTGGACAGGTGCCGAGGCGGGCGATAAAAGCCTTCAGTTCTCGCGCGCGACCAAGGGTTTCCGGCCTTCCGCAAGACAGGCGGCAGGCGCGCCGTTTCGACGGAATTCGTGGGTGGATGGCCTTCACGGACCTTCCGGGCGGGCACTCGACGGCGTCGCGCGTCAGATATGGCGCGCAGGGGCGCTGTAGCATTTTGAATTTGCTGCCTATTTCCCAAATCGATAGCGGTTTGGAAATGGGCGGCAGCCGGCGAGGCGGTTGCGCTGTCGTTGCGGGACAATTGGGTGGGTAATGCGCCGGTTTTCAGGTGCAGACGGTGCAGAGATGAAGGACGCGATATGAACGGCGTGAATGAAATCCGGTCGACTTTCCTCGACTATTTCCGAAAGAACGGACACGAGGTCGTGCCGTCCAGCCCGCTCGTGCCGCGCAACGACCCGACGCTGATGTTCACCAATGCCGGCATGGTGCAGTTCAAGAACGTCTTCACCGGCCTGGAATCGCGCCCCTATTCGACGGCGGTCTCCGCGCAGAAATGCGTGCGCGCCGGCGGCAAGCACAACGACCTCGACAATGTCGGTTATACCGCGCGCCACCACACCTTCTTCGAGATGCTCGGCAATTTCTCCTTCGGCGACTATTTCAAGGAACGCGCGATCGAGCTCGCCTGGAACCTGATCACCAGGGAATTCGGCATCGACAGGAACCGCCTGCTCGTCACCGTCTACCACACGGACGACCAGGCCTTCGACCTCTGGAAGAAGATCGCCGGCCTTTCCGACGACCGCATCATCCGCATCGCGACCAGCGACAATTTCTGGGCGATGGGCGATACCGGCCCCTGCGGTCCCTGTTCGGAGATTTTTTACGACCACGGCGATCATATCTGGGGCGGCCCGCCCGGCTCGCCGGAAGAGGATGGCGACCGGTTCATCGAGATCTGGAACCTCGTCTTCATGCAGTTCGAGCAGATCACCAAGGAAGAGCGCGTCGACCTGCCGCGCCCGTCGATCGATACCGGCATGGGCCTGGAGCGCGTCGCGGCCCTTCTCCAGGGCAAACACGACAATTACGACATCGACCTGTTCCGCGCGCTGATCGACGCCTCCGTCGAGGCGACCGGCGTCCCGGCCGAGGGCGAGGCGCGCGCCAGCCACCGCGTCATCGCCGATCACCTGCGCTCCTCCGCCTTCCTGATCGCCGACGGCGTGCTGCCGGCAAAGGACGGCCGCGGCTACGTGCTGCGCCGCATCATGCGCCGCGCCATGCGCCACGCGCAGCTGCTCGGCGCCAGGGATCCGCTGATGTGGAAGCTGCTGCCGACGCTGGTCGGCGAGATGGGCCGCGCCTATCCGGAACTCCAGCGCGCCGAAGCGCTGATCTCCGAGACGCTGAAGCTGGAGGAAACCCGTTTCCGCACCACGCTGGAACGCGGCCTGACGCTGCTTTCGGATGCGACCTCGACGCTCCACAAGGGCGACATGCTGGATGGCGAAACCGCCTTCAAGCTCTACGACACCTACGGCTTCCCGCTCGACCTGACGCAGGATGCGCTGCGTGCCCGCGAGATAAACGTCGATCTTTCCGGCTTCACGGATGCGATGGAGCGCCAGAAGGCGGAGGCCCGGTCGCACTGGGCCGGCTCCGGCGACAAGGCGACCGAGACGATCTGGTTCGAACTCAAGGAAAAGTTCGGCGCAACGGAATTCCTCGGCTACGACACAGAGACGGCTGAAGGCGTCGTCCAGGCGATTGTTCGCGACGGCAAGGCGGTCGATGCCGCCTCAGTCGGCGATCAGGTGCAGCTCGTCGTCAACCAGACGCCGTTTTACGGCGAATCCGGCGGCCAGATGGGCGATACCGGCGTCATCGTTGCCGATGGTGCTAAGCTCGACGTGTCGGACACGCACAAGAAGGGCGAGGGCGTCTTTGTCCACGTCGCGACCGTTTCCGAAGGCACGCTGAAGGTCGGCGATGCGGTGGCTCTCTCCGTCGATCACGCCCGCCGCGCCCGCCTGCGCGCCAACCATTCGGCGACGCACCTGCTGCATGAGGCGCTGCGCGAAGTCCTCGGCACGCACGTCGCCCAGAAGGGCTCGCTGGTCGCGCCCGAGCGCCTGCGCTTCGACGTCTCGCACCCCAAGCCGATGTCGGCGGAGGAACTGCGTGTCATCGAGGATATGGCCAACGAGATCATCGTGCAGAATTCGCCGGTCACCACCCGCCTGATGACGGTGGATGACGCGATCGCGGAAGGCGCCATGGCGCTGTTCGGCGAAAAATACGGCGATGAAGTGCGCGTGGTCGCCATGGGCACCGGCATGCGCGGCGCCAAGGCGAACCGGCCCTATTCGGTCGAGCTCTGCGGCGGCACGCATGTCGCGGCCACCGGCGAGATCGGCCTCGTGCGCATCCTCTCGGACAGCGCCGTCGGCTCCGGCATCCGCCGCCTCGAAGCGTTGACGGGGGAGGCCGCCCGCGCCTATCTCGCCGAGCAGGACGAGCGCGTGAAGGCGCTCGCCACGACGCTGAAGGCGCAGCCCGGCGAAGTGCTCGCCCGCGTCGAGGCGCTGGTCGACGAGCGCCGCAAGCTGGAGCGCGAGCTGACCGAGGCGAAGAAGAAGCTGGCGCTTGGCGGCGGCGGCACGAGTGGCGGCGACGATGGCGTGCGCGACGTCGCGGGCGTCAAATATCTCGGCAAGGTCGTCACCGGCGTCGAGCCGAAGGACCTGAAGAGCCTGGCCGACGAGGGCAAGAAGAGCCTTGGTTCCGGCGTCGTCACCTTCGTCGGCGTCTCGGCGGATGGCAAGGCGAGCGCCGTGGTCGCCGTCACGGAAGACCTGACCGGCCGCTTCAGCGCGGTCGATCTGGTGCGCCGCGCCTCCGAAGCGCTCGGCGGCAAGGGCGGCGGCGGGCGCCCCGACATGGCACAGGCCGGCGGCCCGGATGGCGCCAAGGCGGCGGATGCCCTCGAGGCGGTTGCGGGCGCAATCGCCGGCTGATCGGCACATTTTCACGATGGGACGGCGGGCTTTGCCCGCCGTTTTCGTTTGCGAAGTCTTCAACGTTTCCGCCTAGCCTGTCCGCGCGCGGAGTGTTTGTTTTGATTGAAGACATCATCAGCATATCGACCTTGATGATCTGTACCTTCCTGGCGACGACGGTCATCGGGATTTTTCTGCTGCAGATCTGGCTGACCGACCGGCGGCATGCCGCAGCGGCAGGATACTGGTGCCTTTCCATGTGGATCGGCTCGCTCTGCACCCTGCTCTTCGCGCTGCGCCCGATCGGGCCGCCGCTGCTCACCGTCGGTCTCGGCAATGCGCTCGCCGCCTGCGGCTACGCTTTCATGTGGGCCGGTTTTCGCGTTTTCGATCGCCGCCGCGTCTATCCTGCCGTCGTGCTGGCCGGGCCCCTGGCGTGGTCTCTTCTCTATCTGCTGGTGCCGCCGGTGACCGGCGACGTGAACAACCGCATCGTCGTGATCTCGGTGATCATCACCGCCTATTCTTTGTGGATCGGCGCCGATATCTGGCGCGAACGCCGCGCCGAGGCGCTGCCGACGCGCGTGCTCGCGGCGTTCTTCTTCGTGACGCACGGCATCATCTATTCGCTGCGCATCCCGATGGCGATCCTCGCGCCGGCACCCATCGAGCACGGCACCGCCTATTCCGCCTGGTTTGCGATCTTCACGCTCGAACTTTTCGCCCACACGATTCTCGCCGCCGTCGCCATGCTGGTGCTCATCAAGGAGCGCGGCGAGGCGCTCTATCGCCAGGCCTCGCGCACCGATGCGCTGACGGGCATCGCCAATCGCGGCTCCTTCCTCGACGACATGCAGAAGCGCCTGGCCGACCGCTCGCCGGGCACCCTGATGATCTTCGACCTCGATCGCTTCAAGGCGATCAACGACACGCACGGCCATGTCGCGGGCGATATCGTGCTGAAGAAGTTTTCCGCCCGCATTTCCGCCGGGCTGCAGGCGAACATGCTGTTCTGCCGCTTCGGCGGGGAAGAATTCGCGCTCTACGCGCCGGGGCATGACATGGCGCGCGCCGAACAATTCGCCGAAGCGCTGCGGCGCGAGGTCGAGTCACTCGCGATCAGCAACGAGGGCCGCGACATCGCGGTTTCGGTCAGCATCGGGCTTGCCGATGTCGCCACCTTCGGCGCGGATTTCGACCGCCTGCATTCGGCCGCCGATGCCGCGCTCTATGCGGCGAAGGAGGGCGGGCGCAACCGGGTGATGCGCGCCGCACCCTCGACGGGCCTTGCCGACCTTGCGGAGCGCATGCGCGCGCCGGTGATTTCCCCCGTCGGCATCGCCATGGGCTAACGCGCGGCAATCTCGGCCATCGCCGCGTCCACTGTTGCGGTGAAGGTGAGGCGCGGCGGGTGCAGCTCGTGGGCTTCCAGCATGCGGCGCATGTCGGGCTTCAGCCCCGCAATGAACACGCGCACGCCGGCGCGTTCCGCCTTGCGCACGAGGCCTTCGATCACGCTCGCCGCCGTCGAATCCAGCAAGGGCACATCCGTGCAGTCGAGCACGAAGTTGCGGCGCTGGTCGGCGATGCGGTCGAGCACCGCGCCGACGCTCGCGGCCGCGCCGAAGAAGAAGACGCCGCTGATGCGGTAGATCACCGTGTCCGGGTCGTTGCCCGCGACCGGCCGCTCCGGCAGGCCGCCGTCCTCCCCGGCATTCTCGATGGCCCGCACGATCTGCGGCACCGTCTCCTCGCGGATGTTCACTGCCTTGCCCATGCGGTCGATGAAGAGGACCGCGCCGATGAGGAAGCCAACGACGATGCCCTCCGTCAGGTCGCGGAAGACGACGAGCAGGAAGGTGACGGCGAGCACCGCCGCGTCACCCCGCGACGAGCGGAAGAGGGCGGCGATGGCGGGCCGTTCGACCATGTTGAACGCCACAACCGCCAGCACGCCGGCAAGCGCCGCGAGCGGAATGTAGCTTGCGAGCGGTGCGGCGACGAGCATGAAAAGCAGCAGGAAAACCGAATGCAGCATGCCGGAGACCGGGCTGGTGGCGCCGGAGCGCACATTCGTCGCCGTGCGGGCGATGGTGCCCGTCACGCAGATGCCGCCGAACAGGGCCGAGCCGATATTGGCGAAGCCCTGCGCGATGAGCTCCATGCTGGAGCGGTGGCGCCGCCCCGTCATGCCGTCTGCGACGACCGCCGACAGCAGCGATTCGATGGCGCCGAGCAGCGCGAAGGCGACCGCATCGGGCAGCACGGCGATGACCAGATCCGGCGAGAAGGACGGCAGCGCCGGCACCGGCAGGCCGCGCGGGATGCCGCCGAAGCGGGTGCCGATCGTATCGGCCGGCAAGGAGAGGAGGGCGGTTGCGGCGGATGCGACGGCGACGGCGATGAGGAGATTGGGCCAGGCGGGCCGGAAACGGCGCAGCATCAGGATGATGGCGATGGTGACGCCGGCAACGCCGAAGGCGGCGGGGCTGAAGGTCGGCCGTGCCGCCCAGAGTGCCGCGAGCTTTTCGAGGATCGGTCCCGGCTCCTGTCCGCCAAGCTTCAGGCCGAGCAGTTCGCCGATCTGGCTGGCGAAGATGATGACGGCGATGCCGGCGGTGAAGCCGACCGTCACCGGATAGGGAATGAACTTGATGAATTTGCCGAGCCGCAGGTAGCCGGCGAGCGCGAGAATGATGCCGGAGAGAAATGTCGCAAGCAGCAGGCCTTCGACGCCGTGTCGTGCGACGGTGGCAGCGACGAGCACGATGAAGGCGCCGGCCGGCCCGCCCACCTGGAAGCGGCTGCCGCCGAGTGCGGAGACGAGGAAGCCGCCGATGATCGCCGTATAGAGGCCGCGGTCGGGCGTGACGCCGGAGGCGATGGCGATCGCCATGGAGAGCGGCAGCGCGACGATGGCGACGGTGAGGCCGGACAGCACATCCGCCTTCAGTCGCGCCGGCCCGTAACCCTCCGCGAAAACGCTGGCGAGCTTCGGCATCAGGGTATCGGTCATGGCGCGCCTCAGGAGGCCGGTGGAAAGGGGAAAAGCTGGCCGGCGAGGGCATCTCACGCCGAGTCGCCCGTTTTTGCAATGACGGACGTCAAAGCCTTGTGAAAATTGCAAGGCAAGGCAGAAGCGCAGGATTTGTGAAATCGCCGCATGCTTGGTTGAATGCGTCCCGACGAAAGAGGTGCGGCATGGGCGAGAACGAAATCTGGGCGAGCTACGAGAAGCGTCTGTCGCGCGTATCCGCCTATATCTACGATCATCTGGACGAGGATATCGACCTCGACCGGCTGGCGGAGATCGCCTGCCTTTCGGCGCATCACTGGCACCGCGTCTACCGGGCCGTGCACAACGAGACGCTGGCGGCGACCGTCCGCCGGCTTCGCCTGCACCGCGCCGCGGGAGACCTGGTGCGGTCCGACCAAACCGTGCGGGACATCGCCGCGCGATGGGGCTACCCCAATCTCCAGTCGTTCACGCGCACCTTCGCGGCAGCCTATGGCATGCCGCCGACGCGCTACCGGCGGGAGGGGAGCCATCGCGCCTTCGAACCCCAAAGCGGCAAGGAGCCGACCCGCATGTACGACATCACCATCCGCACCCTACCCGAACAGGCGCTGCTCGGCGTTTCCCATGCCGGGTCCTATATGGGCATCGGCAAGGCCTTCGAGGCGCTTTACGGCGCGCTGTTCTCCCGCAACATTTTTCGGCCGGACATGCGCATGGTCGGGGTTTTTCTCGACGATCCGGATCTCGTGGCGGAGGACCAGCTGCGCTCCTTCGCCTGCGTCACGGCGGACGCAGCCGTTCCCGCCGAGGCCCCGCTGGTTCGCCGCACGCTTGCCGGCGGCGATTATGCGGTGCTGCGCCACCAGGGGCCGTACGCCAATATGGGCGCGGCCTACCGCTGGCTCTACGCCACCTGGCTGCCGGCCTCCGGCCGCTCCATCCGCGACGAGGTGATGTTCGAGACCTATCTCAACAATCCGCGCGAGGTGCCGCCAAGTGAACTGCTGACGGAAATCCACCTGCCGCTTCAGCCGGCCTGATGATGAAGGCGGGGCGGGTGAGAGCCCGCACTAGCCGGCCTTCGCCGCGGCAAGCTGGCGGTGCATTTCCTCGTCGTCGATGGCGGTGGCGCGCTTGCTGGCCGGGCGTTCCTTCAGCCGGTCCCAATAGGCCTTGAATTCCGGCCGGGGCTCCAGCGTGCCGAACTGCAGGCCCCAGCTGATATGGGCGCCGACATAGACATCGGCGGCGGTGAAGCTGTCGCCGGTGATGTAGGGATGCTGCGTCACCGCATAGGCGAGGGTGTCCATCACCGATTCGTAGCTACCGCAGCCGATGCTGCGGTGGCGCTCCTTCGGCACCTCCAGCCCGAAGGCCTTGATCGACACCGCCATTTCGAGCGGCCCGGCGGCGAAGAACAGCCAGCGGTAATAGTCGCCGCGCTGGTCGGTCGGCGGTGCGAGGCCGGCCTCCGGAAAGGCATCGGCGAGGTAGGCACAGATCGCAGCGGCTTCCGTCACGATGGTCTTGCCGTGGCGGATGCAGGGCACCTTGCCCATCGGATTGACCGCCAGATAGCGGGGCGACTTCATCGATCCGTCGAAGGTCAGCCATTCCGTGCGATAGGGCGCGCCGACTTCCTCCAGCATCCAGCGGGCAATGCGCGCGCGCGACATGGGATTGGCATAGAAAACCAGGTCCTCGGCCATGCTGTTCTCCTCTCGAATGGTGGACGGGAGGATAGGGCGCTGGGTTGCCGCCGCAAGGGCGGGCAAAGAAAAAGGCCCGGTTGCGGAGCAGCCGGGCCTTTTTCTCTTTGGAAAGCCATTTCAGTCGACAAAGACCTCGCGGCGCAGCATTTCCCAGCTGTCCTTGTCCGGCGCCACCAGCAGGCCGCCTTCGATATGGTGCGGCAGGTAGGGCGAGCCGTCGAAGCGGGCGGCGTAGGCGCCGGCTTCCTGGGCGATCAGCGTGCCGGCCAGGTGATCCCAGGGCATCAGCTTGTTGTACATGAGGTAATGCAGGTGGCCGCCGGCGAAGGTGCGGTATTCGTGCGCCGCGCAGCGATAGTTCGAAACGAAGGCGACCTTGGCAAGGTTCGACAGGATGCGGGCGCGCCGCGCGCGATCGAGGAAGCTGGTGGAGGCCATGCCGGTCATCGCTTCGAGCGGAGCCGCCCCGCGCGTCTTCAGCTTGACGGCCGGGCGGTGATCGCCGGTCTGCCAGGCGCCGCCGCCCTTTTCCGCCATCACGAAATCATCGCCCATCGGGTCGTAGATGATGCCGCCGACGGTCTCGCCGCCGGAGACGATGGCCGCCATGACGCCGAAGAGCGGCACGCCGGAGGCGAAGTTGAAGGTGCCGTCGATCGGATCGACGACGATGGCGGTCTCGGCACGGCCAAGCTTCGACAGCAGCGCCGGATCGGCCGCGACCGATTCTTCACCGACGAAGAGCACGCCCGGGAACTGCGCCGCCACTTCCTTCTTGATGAAGCGTTCGGCCGCTTCGTCGGCCTCCGTCACCAGGTCGTTGGCATCCGCCTTGGTGCGGATGTCGCTCTTGGCAAGGGCGCGAAAGCGCGGGCGGATTTCGGCCTCGGCCGCCTGTGCAAGCACCAGCGCCAGGGCATTGATGTCGATCGTCGTCATTCGTGTCTTACCGTTTCGAGGGAGGAGAAATCGAAAAGTTTCGGGTCGAGAAGATGGGACGGGTTGGTATGGCCAAGCGCCCGCAGCATGGCGTCCTTGCGGCCAGGCATGCGCGTCTCGATATCGGCCAGCATCGCCTTCATCGCATTGCGCTGGAGGCCGTCCTGCGAGCCGCAGAGATCGCAGGGAATGATCGGGAACTGCATGGCGGCCGCGAATTTCGCGAGATCCTCCTCCGCCGCATAGGCGAGCGGGCGCAGCACCATCAGGTCGCCCTCGTCGTTCAGAAGCTTCGGCGGCATGGCGGCGAGCCGGCCGCCATGGAAGAAGTTCATGAAGAAGGTTTCGAGAATGTCTTCCCGGTGATGGCCGAGCACCAGCGCGTCGCAGCCCTCTTCGCGGGCGATACGATAGAGGTTGCCACGCCGGAGCCTTGAGCAGAGCGAACAATAGGTCGCACCGGCCGGCACCTTCTCCTTCACGATGGAATAGGTGTCGCGGTATTCGATACGGTGCTTGATGCCGATCGAGGACAGGTATTCCGGCAGGATGTGTTTTGGAAAATTCGGCTGGCCCTGGTCGAGATTGCAGGCGATGAGCTCCACCGGCAGCAGGCCGCGCCATTGCAGGTCCATCAGCAGGGCCAGCAGGCCATAACTGTCCTTGCCGCCGGAGACGCCGACGAGCCAGCGCTTCTGGCCCTTCAGCATGGAAAAGTCGTCCATCGCCTGGCGCACCTGCCGCAGCAGGCGCTTGCGCAGCTTGTTGAAGGAAACGCTCCTGGGCGCATCCGCAAAGAGCGGATGACGGCCGTCATCCGCTGTGTCGTCTTCCGTGTCTGCAAATGCGAGGGTCATGGGTTTGCAATGCCCCGAACGCGCCGCACAATCAAGCCCCGAAGACCGACCAGCCCGTCCGCGCCGCCAGCATTTCCAGCGCCAGCGAGCCGAGCAACGAGTTGCCGTTGTCGTTGAGCCCGGGCGACCAGACCGCAACGGACGCCTTGCCCGGTGCCACGGCGAGAATGCCGCCGCCGACGCCGCTCTTGCCCGGCAGGCCGACGCGATAGGCGAAATCGCCCGAACCGTCATAGTGGCCGCAGGTCAGCATCAGCGCGTTGATGCGCCGCGCCCGCATATGCGAGACGACCCGGTGTCCGGTCAGCGGATTGGTGCCGCTATTGGCGAGGAACAGCCCCGCCTTGGCGAGCTGCCGGCAGCTCATCGCCAGCGCGCATTGGTGGAAATAGACCCCGAGCACCAGTTCGGCCGCGTGGTCCAGCTTGCCGAAGGAGCGCATGAAATTGGCGAGCGCGAAATTGCGGAAACCCGTCGCCTGCTCGGACCGCGCTACGGCCTGGTCGATGATGATGTCGTCCTCATCCGCGAGGTAGCGCAGGAAGCGCACGATCTCGCCGATCGCCTCCTTCGGCGTATGGCCGGCCAGAACGAGGTCCGTGATGGCGATCGCGCCGGCATTGATGAAGGGATTGCGCGGGATGCCGCCCTCGTGCTCCAGCTGGACGATGGAGTTGAAGGCGGATCCCGATGGCTCGCGCCCGACCCGCTTCCAGATCGCCTCGCCATGTTTGCCGAGCGCCAGCGTCAGGGTGAAAACCTTGGAAATGCTCTGGATCGAGAAGGCTTCTTGCGCGTCACCCGCGAGATAGGTCGTGCCATCGACCGTCGCCACCGCAATGCCGAACTTCTGCGGATCGACATGCGCAAGCTGCGGGATGTAGTTCGCCACCCGTCCTTCGCCGCGCCGTGGCGAGAGCGTCGCATGGATCTCGTCGACGATAGCCTGCAAATCCGTCAATCTGATTTCCCCCAAAGAAAAAGCCGCCAATCTCTTGGCGGCTTTTCCGATTTGCGCAAGGTGTCGAGCGCGATTAACGCGAGTAGAATTCGACGACCAGGTGCGGTTCCATGACGACGGCGTAGGGCACGTCGGAGAGAACCGGAATGCGGACGAAGGTGGCGACCATCTTGTTGTGATCGACTTCGATATAGTCCGGAACGTCGCGTTCAGCGAGGCCGACGGATTCCAGAACCGTGACGAGCTGCTTGGACTTTTCCTTGACTTCGATGACGTCGCCCGGCTTGCAGCGGTAGGAACCGATGTTGACGCGGACGCCGTTGACCTTGACGTGGCCGTGGTTGACGAACTGACGGGCAGCGAAGACCGTCGGAACGAACTTGGCGCGGTAGACGATCGCGTCGAGGCGCGATTCGAGCAGGCCGATCAGGTTTTCCGGGGTGTCGCCCTTGCGGCGTTCGGCTTCAGCGAAGATCGCGCGGAACTGCTTCTCGCGGATATCGCCATAGTAGCCCTTCAGCTTCTGCTTGGCGCGGAGCTGAACACCGAAGTCCGAAAGCTTGGACTTGCGGCGCTGGCCGTGCTGGCCCGGGCCGTATTCGCGGCGGTTGACCGGGGACTTCGGACGGCCCCAGATGTTTTCGCCCATGCGGCGGTCGATTTTGTACTTGGATGCAGCGCGCTTGCTCATCGCATTTCCTTTAGTCTTGTTATCGCCTGCCCGTTGCCGGACCGGCTGAAGGAAACACGCCCTCCTCTGAACCTTTTCGAGGCTCCGACAGGCTTCTCACGATCGCGACCGGAGAATCCACGGGACATGTCAAATGAAACACCGGACATTGCTGCCCGGCGTTGGCGGGTCATTAGGCGGGTTTCACAATTTTGTCAACGCGCGGAAGCCGAGAAATCCGACTATTCCGCCGCATCACGGTGGGAATCCGTCAGGTCCGGCCCGTTGGCGTCACCCGGCTTCGTCTCGCAGCCGAGATCCGGGAAGGCGACGATGCGGTGGCCGGCGAGGTCGCTGTGCACCACGACCAGCCCCTGTTCCTCGAAATAGCCGAGCAAACGCCGTGCACGGCGGGCGGAATGGGTGCCGTAGGCGCGCGCGATCATCGCGTCCGACGGGCAGGCAAGGCCGCGAACGGCGGCTTGCGCGACGAGCAGGAAGACGCCCTGCAGGTCCTCGGTGACGCTGCGCGACAGATCGAGCGCCTTCGCCCAGATCTCCGTTCCCGCCGTCTCGGCATCGACGCCGGAGCGCGCGACCGCCATCTTGCGACGGAAGGCGGGCAGCGAGAGCGGCGCGCCGGGCACGCGGCGGATGCGGCAGCGCACGAGGAAATCCTGGAACAGTTCGGCATCGGCCCGAAACGCCGCATCGGGATGGCCGAGGATTTCGGCGAGCGTGCGGTCGAGCAGGTCTTCGCGCTCCTCGGCGGAGATTTCGGGCGCCGCCGCCTTCGCCGGTTCCGCCACCGGCTCCGGCCGGGCGCGGGACAATTCGGCGAGGATGTCCGTCGTCGGCCGTGGCGCCGGCGGCGCGCGGCGCACCAGCGGGCGTGAAAACTCTTCCGGGTCGGGCGTGAAGATTAGGTCTTCGACATCCTGCGGTGCATCCGGCAGCGGCATCAGCTTGGGGCTGGTCGAGCGCGCCGACGTTTCCACGGCGCCGATCTCCACCGGCAGCGGGCGGCGCGACAGCGCCGGCCCGAGCGCCACGAAGGAGCCGCGCGGCAAATCGCGGAACATTTCCGCCTGCCTTCGGTCGAGGCCGAGCAGGTCGGCGGCGCGCGCCATGTCGATATCGAGGAAGGTGCGGCCCATCAGGAAGTTGGAGGCTTCCGCCGCCACGTTCTTGGCGAGCTTGGCGAGGCGCTGCGTGGCGATGACGCCGGCAAGGCCGCGTTTTCGGCCGCGGCACATCAGGTTGGTCATGGCGCCGAGCGAGAGTTTTCGCGCTTCCTCGGAGACTTCGCCGCTGACGGCCGGTGCAAAGAGTTGCGCCTCGTCGACGACGACGAGCACCGGATACCAGAAGTCGCGGTCCGCATCGAAGAGCGCATTGAGGAAGATGCCGGCGGCGCGCATCTGCTCGTCGGCCTCAAGCCCTTCGAGCGAGAGCACGCAGGAGACGCGGTGCTGGCGGATGCGGGTTGCGATGCCGACGAGCTCGGCTTCCGTACGCTCGCCGTCGACGACGACGTGGCCGAATCGGTCCGACAGCGTGACGAAATCGCCTTCCGGATCGATGATGACCTGCTGCACCCATTGCGCGGATTGTTCGAGCAGGCGTCGCAGCAGATGCGACTTGCCGGAGCCCGAATTGCCCTGCACCAGCAGGCGCGTCGCCAGCAGTTCCTCGATATCGAGCCTGGCCGGTGCGCCGCCCTGCACCGTTCCCATGTCGATGCCGACCTTCATGCTATCCTCGTCTTTTCAAATGATCGATTCGCCCGGCCGCCACCGGGCAACCGGGGAGCCCTAGCACGAAATCCGCGCCCGCGACGCCCGGCGTTCGAAAAACCCACAAGGAAAGCCGCGTCAGACGACGCGCAGCCCGAAACCCTGCATCAGCCGGCGGGTGGAGAAATCGGGGTTGCCGGAGGTGAAGACGGCGATGTCCTCGCCCGGTGCCAGCGTTTCGAGCGGCGGCACGAGCCGGCGGGCCTGCCGGGCGATGGCTTCTGCCGGGTCGAGCCAGTCGACCGGCCACGGGGCGAGCTTGCGGAAGAGGTTCGCCATGAAGGGATAATGCGTGCAGGCCAGCACGACGATATCCGTCTTGCGCCCGTCCTGTTCGATGAAACATTGCGCGATCTCGGCGCGCACCGCGTCGTTGGCGAGCGTTTCGCCGCGGATATAGGCCTCTGCCATGGGCGCAAGCCGTTCCGAGCCGACGAGGCGCACGTCGCATTGGCTGGCGAAGGACTGGATGAGGTCGCGCGTATAGGCGCGCTTGACCGTGCCGGGCGTGGCGAGCACCGAGACGAGGCCGGAGCGTGTGCGCTCGGCGGCCGGCTTGATGGCGGGCACCGTTCCGACGAAGGGCATGGCGGGAAAGGCGGCGCGCAGATCCGCCCCCACCAGCGTGAAGGCGGTGTTGCAGGCGATGACGCAGATTTCCGGGTCGTGCTCGGCGAGCAGCTTGCCGAAGAGCAAGATGACATGCGCCTTCAGCGCCGGCTCCTCCCAGGGACCGTATGGAAAGCCGGCATCGTCCGCGACATAGATGAAATGCCGCTCCGGCATCAGCACGCGGGCCTCGCGCAGCACGGTGAGGCCGCCGATGCCGCTGTCGAAAACGAGGATGGGTTTTGCGCTATTCGTCGTCACTTGGCACCTTGGGCCGGCGGTTGCGCGTACGGTTCGGGTTCACCGCGCCGCGCGGCGATTCCGGGGTGAAACGATCGAGGCAGGAGATGATGCCGCGCAGCACCTGGATCTCCGTGCCGGTAAAGGAGGGACGCGTCAGGATGGCGCGCAGGTTCTCCACCAGTTTGGGCTTTTTTTCGGCAGGCCGGAAATAACCGCGCGCGTCAAGCGTCTCCTCGACATGGTCGAACAGGCCCTGCAACTCTTCCTTCTTGGCCGGGCGCTGCGGCAGCGCGTCGAACGGCGTGTCCTCGACGGAGGCAAGGCCGCTCTTCATCCACTCGTAGCTCATCAGGAGCACGGCCTGCGCGAGATTGAGCGAGGCGAAGGCGGGGTTGACCGGGAAGGTCACCAGTTCGTCGGCAAGCGCGATTTCCTCGTTGGTGAGGCCGGTGCGTTCGCGGCCGAAGAGAATGCCGGTCTTTTCGCCCGCCCGGAAACGTACGCGCAGGTCATCGGCGGCAACGACCGGCGAGCGGACTTCCTTGTAGCCGTAGCGGTCGCGCGCGGTCGTCGCATAGACGAATTCGAGATCGGCGACGGCCGCCTCCAGCGAGGGATAGACCTTGGCCGCCTCGATGACATGGTCGGCCTTGCTGGCGGCGGAGATCGCCTTCTCGCTCGGCCAGCCGTCACGCGGGTTGACCAGGCGCAATTCGGCAAGGCCGAAATTCGCCATGGCGCGCGCCACCATGCCGATATTTTCGCCCAGTTGCGGATGAACGAGGATGATCGCCGGTCCTTCGGCGATCATCGTGCGTTCGCTGTTCGTGCCTGCCATGCCCATGTTTCCCTAAAAAGTCGGGTCTCACTGGCACAAATGCCTGAAAATGAAAAGCGGCAGCCGCCTATTCCGGGTTTTCCTCTGCCGTGCCGCTCCCGCCATTGGCGCCCTCCTGGGCAATCTCCTGCAACTCCTTCTTCAGCGACGCGGCCTCCTCGAAGCTCGGACGCTCGATATCGTCGACGACCGCGCGGCCGTCCTCGTCGATGACCTTGAAGACGAGCTTTTCCGGCTCCCAGTCGGCGGCGCGCTCGCCAAAACAATGGCTGTTGTCGAAGGTCACCGTCACGTCTTCCGCGCCATCCGCGGGCTGGCCTTCCGTCACGGTGATGTCCTTCAGCGCGCAGCCGTCCTGGCCGCCGATGATCGGGTCGTAATCGAAGGGCGAGCCGCCGTCGTCATAGGCGGGGTACTTCGCGGCTTCCTTGTACCTGGCGACGAAATCCTTGCTGTAGAGCCGCGTCAGAAAATCCTCGGAGAAATAATCGGTATAGGGCGGCGGGGTGTCGCTGTCGGTGCCCATATCCTGCCAGTTGGTGGTCGCCGCGGACATGATTTCCGAGACCGGCGCCTTATAGTCGGCCGCCTCAGCGGAAACGGGAAGCAGAAGGACGAGCGCAACGAGACCGAAACGCGACATGACATTCTCCATTGGGTGACGGCAGGCCCGGATGGGCGCCGTGAGCGAACGTTCCTGGAACGGAATTTTGGCGAAACTTATTCCGTTCGCCGGCGAAAATAAACCGCCTCATCCGATCGTTGGCTTTGCCTTGCCGGCCTTGGATGCTATAGGGCCAATCGGTTCTTTCAAGTCCACGATCCGGGGCACGAAGCCCCTACAAAACACGAGGCTCTCCATGGCAAAGATCAAGGTCGCCAACCCCGTCGTCGAGCTCGACGGCGACGAGATGACGCGCATCATCTGGCAGTTCATCAAGGACAAGCTGATCCATCCCTACCTGGACGTCGACCTCGAGTATTACGATCTCGGCATGGAAAACCGCGACGCCACCGACGACCAGGTGACGATCGATGCGGCCAACGCCATCAAGAAGCACGGCGTCGGCGTCAAGTGCGCGACGATCACCCCGGACGAAGCCCGCGTCGAGGAATTCAAGCTGAAGAAGATGTGGAAGTCGCCGAACGGCACGATCCGCAACATCCTCGGCGGCGTGATCTTCCGGGAGCCGATCATCTGCAAGAACGTGCCGCGCCTCGTGCCCGGCTGGACCAAGCCGATCATCGTCGGCCGCCACGCCTTCGGCGACCAGTACCGCGCCACCGATTTCAAGTTCCCCGGCAAGGGCAAGCTGACGATGAAGTTCGTCGGCGAGGACGGCAAGGAAATCGAATATGACGTGTTCGATGCCCCGTCCGCCGGTGTCGCCATGGGCATGTACAACCTCGACGATTCGATCACCGAATTCGCCCGCGCCTCGCTGAACTACGGTTTGCAGCGCAAGGTGCCGGTCTATCTCTCGACCAAGAACACCATCCTGAAAGTCTATGACGGCCGCTTCAAGGACATCTTCCAGGAGGTCTTCGACAAGGAATTCGCCGAAAAATTCAAGGAAGCGAAGATCTGGTACGAACACCGCCTGATCGACGACATGGTTGCCTCGGCGCTGAAATGGTCCGGCGGCTATGTCTGGGCCTGCAAGAACTATGACGGCGACGTGCAGTCGGACATCGTGGCGCAGGGTTTTGGCTCGCTCGGCCTGATGACCTCGGTGCTGATGACGCCGGACGGCCAGACGGTGGAAGCCGAAGCTGCGCACGGCACGGTGACGCGCCACTATCGCCAGCACCAGAAGGGCGAGGAGACCTCGACCAACTCGATCGCCTCGATCTTCGCCTGGACGCGCGGCCTCGCGCACCGCGCCAAGCTGGACAACAATGCCGAGCTCGCACGCTTCGCCGACACTCTGGAAAAGGTCTGCGTCGACACGGTCGAATCCGGCTTCATGACGAAGGACCTGGCCCTTCTCATCGGCCCCGACCAGCCCTGGCTTTCCACCACCGGCTTCCTCGACAAGATCGACGAAAACCTCCGCAAGGCCATGGCGGCCTGAGCCAAACGATCTCCCGAAAGCCCGGCCTCGCGCCGGGCTTTTTTATGAAATAAATAAACCTCCACCTTTGGTGGAGGTCATGACTTTGTCTCCAAACCTCTCCTCCGCCATCCTCGGGTCAAGCCCGACCACGACGACGGAGAGGTATGGAGCGGGCTTCAAACCGCCTTGTTATGCGGCTGGAACAGCTTGCCGTGTTCGGCGATCAGCACGAAGATCAGGCCGATGACCGACAGTATGAAGAAGCCCATGACGAGCGGCAGGGCGGTGCCGTTGAAGGCCTGGCCGATGATTGCGCCGATCAAGGCGCCGCCGGCCGTTCCCATGAAGCCGAGAACGGAGGAAGCCGTGCCGGCGACGTGGCCGAGCGGCTCCATGGCCAGCGAGTTGAAGTTCGAGCCGATCCAGCCGAACTGGAACATGGCGAGCGCGAACAGCACGATGAAGATCGCGAAGGGCACATGCGTCGGCCAGACGAGCGTCAGGCCAAGCCAAAGCGTGTTGACGGCAAGGAAGCCGATGAGCGCGCCATGCGACAGCCGGCGCATGCCGAACCGGCCGACGAGCCGCGCATTGACGAAGGACGACAGCGCCATGAAGGCGGCGACGCCGGCAAAGGCGACCGGGAACCAGACGCCGAGGCCGTAGATGCCGACATAGATCTGCTGCGCGGAGTTGATGAAGCCGAAGAGCGCCCCGAAGATGAAGGTGCTCGCCAGCGTGTAGCAGAGCGCCACGCGGTTGGTCAGGACGATGCGAAAGCCTTGCAGGACCGAGCTCACGGTGAAGGGGCGCACGTCATCGGCATGCAGCGTTTCCGGCAGGCGGAAATACATCCACGCCCAGACGGCGGCAGCCATGACCGCCATGAAGACGAAGATCAGGTGCCAGTCGCCGAACAGCATGACGACCTGGCCGGTGCCCGGCGCCAGCACCGGCACGACCATGAAGACCATCATGATGAGCGACATGACCTCCGCCATCGCGCGGCCGCCGAAAATGTCGCGGACGATCGAGATTGTGATGACGCGCATGGCGGCCGAGCCGATGCCCTGGATGAAGCGCAGCGCCAGCAGGGCCGCAAAACTCGGCACCAGGATCGCGGCAAGCGACGAGACGATGTAGATCGCAAGGCCGAAGAACATGGGAATGCGCCGGCCGAACCGGTCGGAGATCGGGCCATAGGCAAGCTGCGCGAAGGCGAAGCCGATCAGGTAGGCGGAGATGACATATTGCCGGTGGTTCTCGTTCTCGACGCCGAGGCTGGCGCCGATCTCCTGCAGGCCGGGCAGCATGATGTCGATGGCGAGTGCATTGAGCGCCATCAGCAGCGCCATGAGCGCAATGAATTCTATCTTGCCCATGCCTTTGAGGCGCTGGGCCGATTCGGGGGAAAGTCCGGACATACGAATTTATTCCATAAAAGAGAGAAGGCGCCGCGGGGAATGCGGCGCCTTTAATAGCTTGGCCGGCCGGAAGGACCGTGAAGCGTCAGGCAGCGCCCTTGATCGAGATACCCTGTTCCTGAAGATGGGACTGCAATTCGCCCGACTGGAACATCTCGCGAACGATGTCGCAACCGCCGACGAATTCACCCTTCACATAAAGCTGCGGGATGGTCGGCCAGTTGGAATAGTCCTTGATGCCCTGGCGGATGTCGGCGTCGGCGAGCACGTTGATGCCCTTGTAGTCCACACCCACATAGTCGAGGATCTGCACGACCTGACCGGAGAACCCACACTGCGGGAATTCCGGCGTGCCCTTCATGAAGATGACGACGTCGTTGTTCTTTACTTCGTTTGCGATGAAATCGTGGATGCTCATTGCAGTCTTCCTTGGCAAATCGGCTTCAAGGGCCGATGCGATGAACCGTCCGCCCTAGATAACAATCTCGGATGACAATTGCCAGAAGGCCCTCAGAAAAAACGCGAGGACGTGTGCTTCATGCCCAAGTGTGGCGAAGACGATACGCAATCAGCCGATATGCCAAGCCGCCAGACAGCCCGCCGACGACCGCAAAGAAGTTCAAGCTGCTGCCCGGTGATACACCGGAGACTGCCAGCAAGAAGTGATCGACCAACAGCACGGACACCATGCCATCGAGGCCGCCTGCAAGAATGAAAAAGAGCCAACTCCGCAAATCGAATGCGCGAGCAATCAGCACCGTGGCGACAAATCCGGGAAGAGCGCAGACAAATGTGTAAGCGGATCCCATGATAAACATCATGAACAACTGAAAAAGGAACCGCTCATTTCCCGTCGGCAGTCCCACCATGGCAATCACAACGACCGACGCAATCAAAACGGCAACAAGATAGCCGCTGATGACACGAAGGAAACCGGGTTGTGTGTTGGCGCTCGATACGGACGTCGTCGCTTCTGTCACGTCTAACGCCCGTTATCTTTAAGACACAGCCGCAGGCCCGCCGTCAGCGGGCGCGCTGGCGCGAGCGGCTGGCAGCGGTGCGGCGGCGGCTCACCTGCTTGCGCGGGCGCCGGGCCGGCTTCTTCGCCGCCGGCTTCAGCACGGATTCGAGGATGTCGCCAAGAAGTCCGCCGGAGGCGGCCTTCTTGCGCGTCGTCGTCTTGCGTTTCGTGCGCTTGGCTGTTGTCTTGCGCACGCCGGTCTTCTTCAGCACCTCCTTGAGGGCTGCATCGACGACACCGGAGACGAGTTCATCGAGGAGACCGGCCATGGCGGATTACTCCGGAATGGAGGTCTGGAGGGCGAGCGCGTGCAGCACCCCGCCCATATTGCCCTTCAGGGCGTCATAGACCATCTGGTGCTGCTGCACGCGGGTCTTGCCGCGAAACGCTTCCGCGACGACCTCGGCCGCATAGTGGTCGCCATCGCCGGCCAGATCGCGGATGACAACCTTCGCGCCGGGAATGCCGGACTTGATCATGTCTTCGATATCGCCGGGTGACATAGGCATGTGGACTGCTCCCTTAACAATTATTCCGCGGCGGCAGCGGCGTTGCCGTTGCCATCCATGAAGTCAGGGAACCACGATTCATGGGTGTTGCGCAATTGCTCAATGGTGAGCGACAGGCGGCCTTCCACGATGAGCGCTTCGCCGCCGACCGTGCCGAGACGGCGGAACGGCACGCCCGCACCCTCGGCATTGGCGCTGAGGAAGTTGGCGAGATCGGCCGGGACGGCGATCACGTAGCGCGCCTGGTCTTCGCCGAAAAGAAGCGCATGCGCCGGGCCGTTCGAACCCGAAAGATCGATCGTGGCGCCCCTGCCGGAGGACATCGCCATTTCGGCAAGTGCGACCACGAGGCCGCCCGAGGAAATGTCGTGGCAGGCGGTGACCTGGCCGTTGCGGATGGCCGAGCGTACGAAATCGCCGTTGCGGCGTTCGGCGTGCAGGTCGACGTCCGGTGCCGGGCCGTCGACGATGCCGAGCACGTCGCGCAGATAGACGGACTGGCCGAGATGGCTGCCGTCGACGCCGATGAGGATCAGCTGGTCGCCGTCCTTCGCGCCGCCGATCTTGGCCATGGTGGACCAGTCCGGCAGCAGGCCGACGCCGGCAATGGTGGGGGTCGGCAGGATCGCGATGCCGTTCGTCTCGTTGTAGAGCGAGACGTTGCCGGAGACGATCGGGAAATCGAGCGCGCGGCAGGCTTCGCCGATGCCCTGGATGGCCTTGACGAGCTGGCCCATGATTTCCGGCTTTTCCGGGTTGCCGAAGTTCAGGTTGTCCGTCGAGGCAAGGGGCTCGGCGCCGGTTGCCGTGATGTTGCGCCAGCACTCGGCGACGGCCTGCTTGCCGCCTTCGAAGGGATCGGCCTCGACATAACGCGGCGTCACGTCGGAGGAGAAGGCGAGCGCCTTGGTGGCATGGCCTTCGACGCGCACGACGCCGGCATCGCCGCCGGGGATCTGCAAGGAATTGCCCTGGATCAGCGTGTCATACTGCTCGTAGACCCAGCGCCGGCTCGACTGGTTCGGCGAACCGACGAGCGTCAGAACGGCTTCGTTGTAGTCGGTCGGCTCGGCCACCAGATTGGCCGGCAGCGGCGAGGGCTTGCCGGGCTCGCGCCACGGGCGGTCGTATTCCGGCGCCTGGTCGCCCAGGTCCTTGATCGGCAGGTTCGCGACTTCCTCGCCCTGGTGCAGGATGCGGAAGCGCAGATCGTCCGTCGTGTAGCCGACGATGGCGAAGTCGAGGCCCCACTTGACGAAGATCGCCTTGGCGACCTCTTCCTTGGCGGGCTCCAGAACCATGAGCATGCGCTCCTGGCTTTCCGACAGCATCATCTCGTAAGCGGTCATCTGCTCTTCGCGCACCGGCACGAGATCGAGGTTAAGCTCGATGCCGAGGTCGCCCTTGGCGCCCATTTCGACGGCCGAGCAGGTGAGGCCGGCAGCACCCATGTCCTGGATGGCGATGACGGCGCCGGTCTGCATCAGTTCGAGGCAGGCTTCCAAAAGGCACTTTTCGGTGAAGGGGTCGCCGACCTGCACGGTCGGGCGCTTCTCTTCGATCGATTCATCGAACTCGGCCGATGCCATGGTGGCGCCGCCGACGCCGTCACGGCCGGTCTTGGCGCCGAGATAGACGACGGGCAGGCCGACGCCCTTGGCTTCCGACAGGAAGATCGCGTTGGACTTGGCAAGGCCCGCCGCAAAGGCGTTGACGAGGATATTGCCGTTGTAGCGCTCGTCGAACTCGACTTCGCCGCCGACCGTCGGCACGCCGAAGGAATTGCCGTAGCCGCCCACACCGGCGACGACGCCGGACACGAGGTGGCGGGTCTTCGGATGGTCCGGGGCGCCGAAGCGCAGCGCATTCATCGCTGCGACCGGGCGCGCGCCCATGGTGAAGACGTCGCGCAGGATGCCGCCGACGCCGGTCGCAGCACCCTGGTAGGGCTCGATATAGGAGGGGTGGTTGTGGCTCTCCATCTTGAAAACCACGCAGTCGCCGTCGTCGATATCGACCACGCCGGCATTTTCGCCCGGGCCCTGGATGACGCGCGGACCCTTGGTCGGCAGCGTACGTAGCCAGCGCTTGGAGGACTTGTACGAGCAGTGCTCGTTCCACATGGCGGAGAAGATGCCGAGTTCGGTGAAGGTCGGTTCGCGGCCGATCAGCGAGAGGATGCGGTCATATTCATCCGGCTTCAGCCCGTGGGCGGCAATCAGCTCCGGGGTGATCGGGCGGGTGTTCGAAATGGTCATCGTCGCTCGTCTTGTCGGTGGAGGGCAGCTTTGCGGTCTCTTTACCTCATGCTGCTTTGCAGTGCGACAGGAAAATGACCTGCAATCACAGCCGAACGAGGCCGTCAGGCGAGGCTGTCGTAACCGGTCGGGCCATGGACGAGCAGGCGGCGAAGGCGTGTCAGGCCGGACACGACATCCTCACGGTTTTCCGGCGGGGAGAAGCCGATGCGGACGCGGTGAAACGTCTTCTCCGAGCGGCCGGCCTTGAACTCGTCCTCGTCGTCGATGAGGATATCCTCGGCGAACGCGGCCTGGCGGAACGTGCCGGACAGCCAGGGATCGGGCAGCTTCAGCCAGAGGAACGGCACGCGCGGATGGGACGCGAAGTCCAGCCCGGCGAAAATCTCCCGCGCGGTCGCCTCGCGCGCCTGCACCTCATCGGAGACGGCGCTGCGGATGGCATCGGCCGTGCCTGAAAGCACGAGGCGGGCGGCGACTTCGGCCAGCAGGAAGGGCAGGCCACCGCTCACCATCTTGTGGGCGATGCGCACGCGCTGCGCCAGATGCGGCGGGCAGGCGATCCAGCCGCCGCGCACACCGGCAGCCACGCTTTTCGACAGGCCGCCGACGAGGAAGGTCCGGTCCGGTGCGATTTCTGCCAGCAGCGGAATGCCGTTGTCCACGGTGGCGCCGTAGAGATTGTCCTCGATCAGCCAGACATTGTGCCGCTTGGCGATCGCCGCGATGGCGCGGCGGCGGTCCTCCGGCATGGTGGCGAGCGTCGGGTTCTGCGCGGCGCTCATCAGGAAGGCGAGCTTCGGGTGCTGCTGCACGCAGACCCGCTCGAAATCGTCCGGGATCACACCGTAGGCATCCGATTCGACGAGCGCCGTCTGGCGGCCGAGGAGGGCGGTGCCGCGGCTGACCTGGGAATAGGTGAGGTGCTCGAAGACGATGCGGTCGCCGGGCGCGGTGATGACGGAGACGGCCGCGATGATGCCCGCATGCGCGCCGAGCGTCGGCACGATGCTGTCGATGCCGGGCTGCCAGCTGCCGCTGCCGAGCCAGCGCTGGCCGGCCTCCAGCCAGTGGCGCGGGAAGTTGCGCGTGTAGCTCGCAATCTCGTTCGGCTGCTCCCGGCAGATCGCCGCCAGAATATCGGTGACGGCGGCGGATTGCCCGATATCGGTCGCCGCGGTCGTGTCGAAGCGCAGTTTGCCGGGTGGGGCGTTGGCCGCGCGCGTGCCGGCGAGCCTCGCGCTGACCGGATCGACGGCAGGGGAGGGATTGTGCTCCGATGTCCCGAGCACATAGGTGCCGCGCCCGACTTCGCCGCTGACGAGGCCCCGCTCGCGCACCATGCTGTAGGCGCGGCTCACAGTGCCGATGGTGACGCCGATATCATAAGCGAGGTTGCGCTGCGGTGGCAGCTTGCTGCCGGAGGCGAGCGAACCGGTATTGATCGCCTGCTCGATCTGGTCGGCAATACGGACATAGAGCGGCCCGTCGGAGGCCTGGAGATCGGGGAGCCAATTTGTCATGGTGGCAATTCTTATATTGCGCCGCCGACAGAGTCAATTATCTCTTGAATGTATCGATTGCCACTATTGAAGCGGCTTCTCAGGAGAATTGACGATGACAATTGATACAATATTTGCCGAAGCGACCCTCAGGCCTCGAAGGTCCTTGCGGACAATCGCATACCGCGGCTGGCTGGCCTTGCGTGCCCACTTCATCAAGCGGCGCACGCGTCTTGCCTTGCTGAACCTCACCGATGACGAGCTGCTGGATATCGGCATCACCCGCACCGAGGCGCACCGCGAGGTCGGCAAATCGTTCTACTGGGATTGAGCTTTGGTGCTCAGCAGCCCTTGCCGCCGCCGGCCCAGCGGTTGACATCGGTCGCGATGCGCGCACCGACGGCTTCGCCCATCATCGGGCCGAAGGCATCGAGCTTTGCCGGGTTGCCTTCCGCCTGGACGACCAGCAGCGGACGGGATTCCGGCGAATTGCGGTGCACGACGAGGATGCGCGGGCGGCCGGAGAAGGAGTTCAGTTCCGGCGCGAGGCGATAGGCCTTGAAGGCCGGGTCGCCCGACTTGAACCAGCAGCTGTTTGCGGCGAGCGCCACGCGCTCCATGGTCGGCAGCGCGCCGCCATTGACCTTTGGCGCCGGGGTCTTCGTCTGGCAAGCCGCCAGAGCCGCAATAGCGGCGAGCGGCAGGAGAAGCTTGGCGGGGAGAAGAGGGCGCATGAACAACCTTTCGGGAATGGACGTGCGCCCTTGATAACAAGCGTGCGTTAAGCAGCGATTACGTCGAGCACCGATGCGAAGAGGCCGCGGCCGTCCGAGCCGCCATGCGCAGCTTCGATCAGGTTTTCCGGATGCGGCATCAGGCCGAGCACGTTGCCCTTCGCGTTGATGACGCCGGCAATGTCGTTCAGCGAGCCGTTCGGGTTGGTGCCGTCAGCATAGCGGAACACCACCTGGCCATTGCCTTCGATCGCGGCGAGCGTCTCGGCATCGGCAAAGAAGTTGCCGTCGTGGTGGGCGACCGGGCAGCGGATGATCTGGCCCTTGTCATAGGCGCGGGTGAAGTCTGTCTCGGCATTCGCCACTTCCAGCTTCACTTCGCGGCAGACGAATTTCAGCGAGGCATTGCGCATCAGCGCGCCCGGCAAGAGGCCCGCTTCGAGCAGGATCTGGAAGCCGTTGCACACGCCCAGAACCTTCACGCCGGCTTCCGCCTTCGCCTTGATCGCCTGCATGACCGGCATGCGGGCGGCAATCGCGCCGCAGCGCAGGTAATCGCCATAGGAGAAGCCGCCCGGGATGACGATCAGGTCGACATCCGGCAGGTCCGTTTCCGTCTGCCAGACGGTGACCGGTGCTACGCCGGAAATCTTGGTCAGCGCCGCGATCATGTCGCGGTCGCGGTTGAGGCCGGGAAGTTGGACGACGGCGGACTTCATGGGTGTGGTTCAAACCTTGCCTGGGCCTCGGCGAGTTCACGCAGTTCGAGGCGGTTTTCGATACGGTCGAGGCGTTGTTCTATATGTGCAATGGAGCCGCGCATATTGTTGACGTCACCTTGCAGGCTGTGAATCTGACCGCGAATGATGAGGTTGTCGTTGCGCAGGTCGCTGATGGCGTTGTCGATCTTATCGAAACGTGTATGCATCCGGCGCAACAGCTCGTGCAGCAAGTCCTGTGTCACATCCTGCGTCATCTCTATCCCTTTCAACCGTCAGGCGAGGGCGATAGTATAGTTCTCGATTACCGTGTTGGCCAGCAGCTTGTCGCACATCGCCTTGAGGTCGGCTTCGGCCTTGGCGCGGTCGGCGGTGGCGAGTTCCAGGTCGAAAACCTTGCCTTGGCGGATGGCGCCGACGCCCTCGAAGCCGAGGCTGCCGAGCGCGCCTTCGATCGCCTTGCCCTGCGGGTCCAGAACACCGTTCTTGAGCGTCACCGTTACGCGTGCCTTGATCATGTCTTCCTCTTCAAACCAAATATGTTCGGCCGGCCGGTGAAGGGTTACTTCACCAGGACCGGGCCGGTGCCGCGCACGGGCTCGTTCTCGTTGATGATGCCCAGGCGCCGGGCGACTTCCTGATAGGCTTCCAGCAGACCGCCGAGATCGCGGCGGAAACGGTCCTTGTCCATCTTTTCCTGGGTCGCGATGTCCCACAGGCGGCAGCTGTCCGGCGAAATCTCGTCGGCGATGATGATGCGCATCATGTCGCCTTCATAGAGGCGGCCGCATTCGATCTTGAAATCGACGAGCTGGATGCCGACGCCGAGGAAGAGGCCGGAGAGGAAGTCGTTGACGCGGATGGCGAGCGCCATGATGTCGTCGAGTTCCTGGGGGCTCGCCCAGCCGAAGGCGGTGATGTGCTCTTCGGAGACCATCGGGTCCTCGAGCGCATCGGCCTTGAAGTAGAATTCGATGATGGAGCGGGGAAGGACAGTGCCTTCCTCGATGCCGAGGCGCTTGGAGAGCGAGCCGGCGGCGACGTTGCGCACGACCACTTCGAGCGGGATGATCTCGACTTCCTTGATCAGCTGCTCGCGCATGTTGAGGCGGCGGATGAAGTGGGTCGGGATGCCCATCTTGTTGAGCTGCGTGAAGAGGAACTCGGAGATGCGGTTGTTCAGCACGCCCTTTCCGTCGATGACATCGTGTTTCTTCTTGTTGAAGGCGGTCGCATCGTCCTTGAAGAACTGGATCAGCGTGCCTGGCTCGGGGCCTTCATAAAGAATCTTGCCCTTGCCCTCGTAGATACGGCGGCGACGGTTCATGGTTTTTTCTCTGTTGTTGGCGCGCTTGGGGCCGCGCAGGTGTCGTTCGTTTGCGCTCCCATAAACGAAATGCCGCAGATTAACAATCGGCGTCTCATGCGATCCCCCGATTTCCGGCCTTTCCTGGAACTTCCGAAGTCACGAAAGTTCGCGTTGCACTTTTGTCGTCGTTTTGATTTATGGGCGAGGAACCCTACGGGAAAAAGAATCTACGGGAGTCATGAATGACCAACATGCAGGATCGGGAAAAGGCCTTCGAGGCCAAGTTCGCGCTGGACGAGGAACTGCGCTTCAGGGCCGAGGCACGCCGCAACAAGCTCGTCGGCCTCTGGGCTGCCGGCCTGCTCGGCAAGACGGATGCCGACGCGGACAGCTATGCGAGGGACGTCGTCGCCGCCGATTTCGAGGAAGTCGGCCATGAGGACGTCGTGCGCAAGATCAAGGCCGATTTCGACGCTGCCGGCGTTGCCCGCAGCGAAGACGAAATCCGCGTGCAGATGCTCGAGCTTCTCGCCGTCGCCATCGCACAGGTCGAAGCCAGCTGATCGGTTGGTGCAGTGACGCATTTGAAGCCGTCCGGTAATGCTGGGCGGCTTTTTCGTTTCTACCGAATGATCGCCCGGCGGACGTCGTTTTGCAGGTCGCGCGCGGTGCCGGCCTGGCTGCGCCATTCCTGCCGCTGCACGAAATCCGGTATGGCGTCGGCCGGCATGGGGCGGGCGAGCGCATAGCCTTGCAGGATATCGCAGCCGAGATCGCGCATGATGGCGACATGCGCCGGCGTCTCGACGCCCTCGGCCACGACCTCTATATTCAGCGAGCGGCCGATTTCCACGATGGTGGCGACGAGCTTGCGCTGGCCCGGCGAGCGGCTGACGGGCTTGATGAGCTGGCGATCGATTTTCAGGCGCCGCGGCCTCAGCTTCATCAGGCTGACGATCGAGGCGTGGCCGGTGCCGAAATCATCGATCTCGATATCGATGCCGAGCTTGCGCATCTCGGCGAGGTTCTCCAGCACCGTGCGGTCGCAATCGTCGAGGAAGATCGATTCCAGGAGCTCGAACGAGAGCGAATTCGGGCGGATGTCGAGCGTGCGCAGTGAATGGGCAAGCTCGGAATCGTGCAGGCGCTTCGACGAGACATTGGCCGAGATCTTCGCGATGCCGAGGCCGTTCGCCTCCCATCGCGCAAAATCGGCAAGCGCCTTTTCCAGCACGATCCGGTCGATCGTCGCCACACAGTCGAGGTCCTCGGCGATCTTGAGGAAAGTATCGGGCGTGAGGATGCCGCGCGTCGGATGATCCCAGCGGGCGAGCGTTTCGACCCCGACGATATCGAGCGTGCGGGCGCAGAACTGCGGCTGGTAATAGGGCAGGAAGCGGCGCTGCTCGATGCCGGAGAGGATCTCGTCGGCCGTCTGCTTGTTGATGCTGATCTGCGCCTGGAAATCGCTGGTGAAGAATTCGTGCCGGCTGCGGCCACGGTTCTTGGCGCGGTAGAGCGCGAGGTCGGCATTGACGAGCAGCTGCTTGGCGTCGATCGCCGCACCCGACAGGCTGGCAATGCCGACGCTGGCGCCGAAGCGGCAGATATGGCCGTTGAAGGTCACCGGCTTGCGCATGGCGTCGACGATCGCCTCGGCAAGCTTCGCGAGGTTGCGCCCGCCGGAGCCGGTGGAGAGGAATACGAACTCGTCGCCGCCGATGCGCGCGACGAAATCGTCCGGCCCCTTCAGCGCGTTCAGCAATCCTGCGGCATGGACCAGCATCTGGTCGCCGGCAAGATGGCCGAGCGTGTCGTTGATTTCCTTGAAGCGGTCGAGGTCGATATGCAGCACCGCGAGCCGGCTGCCGGTCTCCTGCGCCTCCTTCGCGGCCGCCTGTATGGTCGCGTCGAGATGGCGGCGGTTCGGCAGGCCGGTCAGGTGGTCGTGCAGCGCGGTATATTCGATGCGCGCCCTGGCCGCTTCCAACTCGTCGTTGCGGGCTTCGGCGAGAGTCTTGGCGCGCTTCAGTTCTTCCTGCAGGCGCACGTCTTCGGTGACGTCCCAGTTGGCGCCGATGAGGCGGGGCACGCCGGTCAGGTCGAGATAGGGGGCGGCGCGCCCGCGCACATGGCGGATCTCGCCGTCGCCGCGGATGATTCGGAATTCGTTGACGAAGTCCTGGCCGCGGAAGATGCCGTCGGCGACCGTCATCGTGGCCTTGAGGCGATCGTCAGGATGGAGAGCACGCTCCCAGGTCTCGGAATCCGGGTCTGCGTCAAGGCCGTATATGCCGATCATGCGGTCGTCCCAGCGCACCTCGGACGTCTTGAGATTGATCTCGAAAACGCCGATGCGCGATATATCGAGGGCAAGTTCCAGGCGGCGGGACATCTGTGCGAGCCGCTCTTCCGCCTCCTTGTGCTCGGTGATGTCCGTGTCCGTGCCGGCAATACGGCTCGGCTTGCCGTCCGCGCCGTATTCGACCACCGCGCCACGGCTCTCGATCCAGATCCAGTGTCCATCCTTGTGCCGTTCGCGGTAGCTGAAGACGTTGAAGGATGCCTGGCCGCTTTCCTGCCTGGCGATTTCGGCCAGCACATGCGCCCGGTCGTCCGGATGCACGGTCTGGATCCAGGTGTCGAGCGAGGTGTCGATCGGATCGTCCGGCCGCAGGCCGCGGATGGCGCGCCACTGGCGGGAATAGAAGAGGTCGCCACGCGCGAAATCATGGTCCCAGACGCCCTGGCCGGCGGATTCCAGCGCGTGGTTCCAGCGGCTTTCCCGTTCCGCCAGTTCGAGCGCGTTGCGCTTGCGTTCGTCGACATCGATCGTCTGGACGATCATGGCCGGGCCCAGCGCCTCGCCGGGAAGGGCGGGCGGCTCGATGAAGGAGGCAAGCACCCAGAATTCGCTGCCATCCGGCCGTAGCAGGCGGACCTCCCAGGGCGTTTGTTCGGCGAGATGCGGGCGCATGGCCAAGGCGATGGCCGGGCGATCCTTGGGCGAGACGCAATCCGTGAAAGGTGGGAGATCGGCGACGGACGCGACGCCGAATGCGCGCAGCAGGCTGGCATTCGCATCGATGATGCGGCCGTCGGCATCCAGCGCTGCAAAACCGAAGCCGGAGCGCGCAAAAAGCCGGCGATAAAACGGCTCGGGCTCCGCTTCTCGCACGGCAATGGAGGTCGAACCGAAAGGTTTGGCCATGAAACGCGGCGCCTGCTTGAACTAAACAGCCAGAGCGTGCAGGATTTCTATGAAATTCCTCTTAATGACGAAATACCGCCTTCAGGCTAGCGTCATTCGGGCGCCTTGAGGCGGCTCAGGAACTGGGCGAAGACCATCGTGCCCTCCGGCCATGGGCCGTGGCCGGATTCCGTGTTGATATGCCCGGCTTCGCCGGCATCGAGAAGCAGCGCGCCCCAGGCGGCGGCGATGTCGTCGGCGTGTTCATAGGTGCCGAACGGATCGTTGCGGCTGGCGACCACCAGCGACGGGAAGGTCAGCGGCTCGCGCGGGTAGGGACCGAAGGTCGTCAGGTGTTTCGGGCGGATGTCCTGGTTGGCGACATCCGGCGGCGCGACGAGGAAGGCGCCGGCGACCTTGTTGCCGAGGTGGGGCGCGGCATGGATGGCGGCGGCGACGCCGAGCGAATGGGCGACGAGCACGACGGGCTTCGTCGCGGCCGCCACTTCCTCGACCACGCGTTGCACCCAGTCTTCACGCACCGGCTTTGCCCAGTCCGCCTGCTCGACGCGGCGCGCCGAGCCGAGCTTGTTCTGCCACCGGCTCTGCCAGTGTTCCGGCCCGGAATTGGTGTAGCCGGGAACGATGAGGATTTCCGCTTCTGACGCTTTCATGCGGCCGCATGTGCGTTCACGAAGTCCTGAAGTCAAGAGGGGAGGACAAATCGCCGGCCGGGTGTATAATCCGCCATCTTCGATGCAATGACGGCCGGCCGTACTGGCGGACGATTACCCTCCACACGCGCGCACGCCGTGACGGTTTATAACCGGCAAGGAGGAGTGATCATGGCGACTTTTCATGTGATGGCAGGCCACGACAGCGTGGTGGCGCGCCCGGCGATCCGGCGGATCGGGCTTTCCGACGTCCGGGACGCGCTGGCGCGCGGTTTTGACGATTTTCGCGCAAAACCCTCGCACTATGTCTTCCTCAGCCTGATCTACCCGATTTCGGGCGTTGTGCTGGTCACCTGGAGTTCCGGCGCCAACCTGCTGCCGCTGATCTTTCCGCTGATTGCCGGCTTCGCGCTGCTCGGCCCTTTCTTCGCCATCGGCCTCTACGAGATCAGCCGGCGGCGCGAGCGCGGCATGGATACGTCCTGGCGCCATGCGCTGGATGTGCGCCATTCTCCGGCGCTGCCCTCCATCCTTGCCGTCGGCGCCATGCTGATGGCACTTTTCGTCGCCTGGCTGGTCTTCGCGCAAATCCTCTATACCAGCCTGTTCGGGCCGGAGCCGCCGCAATCGCTCGCGCTGTTCCTCGCCTCCATCTTCAGTTCTGAAAACGGGCTCCTGCTGATGCTTGCGGGCAATGCCATCGGCTTCTGCTTCGCGCTGATCGTGCTGGCGACGACCGTCATCGCCTTTCCGATGCTGCTCGACCGGGATGTCGGCGCCGTCGCCGCGATGGAGACGTCGCTGCGCGCAACGCTGATCAACCCGGTGCCGATCGCCTGCTGGGGCCTGATCGTCGCGGCGCTGCTGATCATCGGCACGGTGCCGCTCTTCGTCGGTCTTGCCGTGGTCATGCCGATCCTCGGCCACGCCACCTGGCATCTCTACCGCAAGATCGTTGTCGACGAACCGCAATAGGAATTTTACGGGTGTAACGCGCGCCAGGAGGAGGGCGCAAGGCCGCCCGTCAGAGGGGGGCGATGGCGCCATTGGCGCCATCGCCGTTTCTGGTCCTCACGTCCTCACTGACGTCAGACGGTGCCGAAGACGCGGCGGAAGATCGTGTCGACGTGCTTGGTGTGGTAGCCGAGGTCGAACTTTTCGCGGATCTGCTCTTCGGACAAGGCGGCGCGCACTTCCGCGTCGGCGAGCAGCTCTTCCAGGAAATCCTTGCCCTGTTCCCAGACCCGCATCGCATTGCGCTGCACGAGGCGGTAGGCGTCCTCGCGCGAAACGCCGGCTTGCGTAAGGGCAAGCAAAACGCGCTGTGAATGAACCAGGCCGCGGAACTTGTTGAGATTCTTCAGCATGTTCTCCGGATAGATCACCAGCTTCTCGATGACGCCGGCAAGCCGGTTCAGCGCGAAGTCGAGCGTCACGGTCGTGTCCGGGCCGATCGCGCGCTCGACGCTGGAGTGCGAAATGTCGCGCTCGTGCCAGAGCGCCACGTTTTCCATCGCCGGCGTCACGGCCATGCGCACGAGGCGGGCGAGGCCGGTGAGGTTTTCCGTCAGCACCGGGTTGCGCTTGTGCGGCATGGCGGACGAGCCCTTCTGGCCCGGCGAGAAGAACTCTTCGGCTTCCAGCACTTCCGTGCGCTGCATATGGCGGATCTCGATCGCGACATTCTCGATCGACGAGGCGATGACGCCGAGCACGGCGAAGAACATGGCATGGCGGTCGCGCGGGATGACCTGCGTGGAGACCGGCTCCGGGGTCAGGCCGAGCTTTTCGCAGACATGCTCTTCGACGCGCGGATCGATATTGGCGAAGGTGCCGACGGCGCCGGAGATCGCGCCGGTGGCGATTTCGGCGCGCGCTGCCACGAGGCGGGCGCGGTTGCGGTCCATCTCGGCGTAGAAGCGGGCGAGCGTCAGGCCCATCGTCGTGGGCTCGGCATGGATGCCGTGGCTGCGGCCGATGCGGATCGTGTCCTTGTGCTCGAAGGCGCGGGCCTTGAGCGCGGCCAGCACGCGGTCCATGTCGGCGAGCAGGATATCGGCGGCGCGCACGAGCTGGATGTTGAAGGTCGTGTCCAGCACGTCGGACGACGTCATGCCCTGGTGCACGAAGCGGCTGTCGGGGCCGACGAATTCGGCGAGATGCGTCAGGAAGGCGATGACGTCATGCTTGGTGACGGCCTCGATCTCGTCGATGCGGGCAACGTCGAATTCGGCCTTGCCGCCCTTTTCCCAGATGGTCTCGGCCGCCGATTTCGGGATGACGCCGAGGTCCGCCAGCGCGTCGCAGGCGTGCGCCTCGATCTCGAACCAGATGCGGAACTTCGTTTCGGGCGACCAGATGGCGACCATGTCCGGTCGGGAATAGCGGGGGATCATCGGCTCAAGACTTTCTCAGGTGGGCGTTGCCGCCGCTTTAGCAAAGATGGCCGGCAAGCTCAACGCATGTGTGAGGGCATGCATCGCGCGAGCCACAGGCTGGCGCCCGCAAGCACGGGCAATCCCACCGGCAGGTAGAGCCCGAGGCCCATGACGAGGAACTGGTAACAGGCGCCGAGCGACGTGAAGACGAACTGATAGGCCCAGATGCGCGTGCCGAAGGGCTGGTGCCATTGCGCATAGAACAGCCGGTAGTCCATGGCGAAGAAGAATGCGGTGAGCGCGATGGTGCCGAGGCCGAGCAGCGCGAAATGCGCGGCGAAACGCGTTTCGACGTTGCGGCGCCGCGTCAGCAGGCGGGCCATCGGCAAAGCGATGAGCCAGGCGGCAAGGCCGCCAGCGGCGTAGATCGAGAGGATCGTATCGAGGTGGAAGGTCTCGGTGCGCCCCTGCATCACGAGCGATACATAGGCGCAGGCGACCATCAGCAGGCCCCAGCCCACGGCGCCGCCGAGATGGAGCGGCAGGGAGGGCAGGATTGGAGTTGGTTCGCGAAACGCTGCGCCCGTCGTGCCCGCCGCGACATCCATGCTCAAGGCCGGAAGGGAACGGCGATCCAGCGGCCGTCGCTGCCCTCGAAGCCGAAGCTGCGCACGAGCACCAGAGCGACATGGACCGGATCGGCGCCGAGCGGGCTGAAGGTCACGGCGCCGGAGATCTGGTAGGAATGCGGGCAATTGCGGCTGTCCGGCACGCGCGTATCCGCGTGGAGCACCTCGTCGGCCGCCGCACCGTCACGCTTGACGAGCGTCAGGCGAAAGCCCTTGCCGCCCTCGATCACGAGGTCGCGGCAGCGGTCTGACACGTCGAGCGGGATGTCGTCGATCGCCAGCGCGAAGCTGCCGCCGGGCGTCGGTTCGATGGCATATTGCAGATATTCGAGGCGCTTGCGATCGACGCCCACTTCGCCGACCGGATTGAAGGCGGCGAGCACGCCGGGATTGGAGAGCACCTTGTGCTGTTCGATAAGGCTTTTCGCCTTGCCGAGGCTTTCGGCGCGCGCCTTGGCGAGGTCCGCCTCCTCGTTATCGATGCGCACGCGGATCGGCGTGCCGGAGAGATAGGAATCCTTCTCCGTGTCGATGAAATAGAGGTTCGAATAGGGAAAGCCGGAGCCGTCCTGGACGCCGAATTCCTCGTAGGCAAAGACCTTTCCGTCCGGCGAGAAGCCGAGCGTCTGGTAGCTCGCGAAGTCGCCGGCCGATGCGCCGGCCGCCGCCAGCAGGGAGGCGAGCAGCGCGACTGCCGCCGCTCTTCCGAAAACCGTCACGCCCGCGCACCCTCCGCATTGCTGCGCAGAGTGTCGATGGTTTTGCGATAGGCGTCAACATGGCCGCCGCCGAAGATGGCCGAGCCCGCGACGAAGACATTGGCGCCGGCGGATGCGGGCAGCGCGATCGTATCGACCGCGATGCCGCCATCGACCTGGATGTCGATCGGCCGGTCGCCGACCATTTTTCGCACGCGGCGCAGCTTCTCCTGCATCAAGGGAATGTATTTCTGGCCGCCGAAACCGGGGTTGACCGTCATGACGAGGATGAGGTCGATCTTGTCGAGCAGATAGTCGAGAATGCTTTCCGAGGTCGCGGGATTGATCGACACGCCGGCGCGTTTGCCCAGCGCCTTGATCGCCTGCAGCGAACGGTCGAGATGCGGGCCGGCCTCGGCGTGCACCGTGATGCTGTCGCAGCCCGCCTTGGCAAAGGCTTCGAGATAGGGGTCGGCGGGCGCGATCATCAGGTGGCAGTCGAAGAAGGCGTCGGTGTGCGGGCGCAGCGCCTTGATGACATCCGGGCCGAAGGAAATGTTCGGCACGAAATGGCCGTCCATGATGTCGAGATGGACCCAGTCCGCCCCGGCCGCGACGACGTCGCGCACTTCCTGGCCGAGTTTCGCGTAGTCGGCGGCGAGGATGGAGGGCGCGATCCGGATGGGAAGGGTCATGTCAGGCTCCCTGGAAAAGGATGTGGGGCAAGGATTTCGGCGTCGCCATACCATCCCCGGCAGGGGGGAACAACGGGCGAATTTACCGCATCGACCAGCTTGGCATGACATCGCCGGGCATCGGAACCGCATCGTGCACGCCGCGGGCGATGGCGCGGGCCATGGTGGAGGCGGCGGCAGCGCAGAGCGTGATGAAATCCTCCGGTGCCGGCGCGCGGCCGCTCCTGCCGGTGGCAAGCGCGAAGACGAGGTCGCCGTCGAGCGGGGTATGCGCCGGCCAGAGCGCGCGGGCAAAGCCGTCATGGGCGGCAATCGCCAGCCGCTTGGCCTCCGCCTTGCTCAGCACGGCATCGGTGGCGATGACGGCGATGGTGGTGTTCTCCACGCCCGTCGGGCGTCGCGACAGTTTGGTGCGCGGCATGCGGGCGTTAGCAGGGAAGGGTGCCGGCAGGCCGAGGCCGCCGAACTCGTCGCCTTCCTCGAAGGGGGCCGCCCAGAAATGTCTCGTGTTGCCGATGGTCGCGGAGCCGAGCGCATTGACGGCCACCAGCGCGCCGACGGTGAAGCCGCTCTCCAGCACGCTGGAGGCCGAGCCGAGGCCGCCCTTGACGGTCGCGGTGAGCGCGCCGGTGCCGGCACCGACGCTGCCCGTCTCGAAATCGGCGGCCGCATCGGCAAGCGCCGCATAGCCGAGCTCGCGATAGGGCGGGTAGCGCCCCCAGTCCTTGTCGCCGCCGTTCATCAGGTCGAAGAGGATGGCGGCGGGCACGATCGGCACGCGAAAGGCCCCGACGGCAAAACCGCGCCCGGCCTCGCGCAGACCCGCCTGCACGCCGGACGCCGCATCGAGCCCGAAGGCCGAGCCGCCGGCAAGCACGATGGCATCGACCGTCTGCACGGTGTTGTGCGGCTCCAGAAGATCGGTCTCGCGCGTTCCCGGCGCGCCGCCGAGCACCTGCACCGCGGCGGTGGCGGGCTCGTCGCAGACGACGACGGTGACGCCGGAGCGCAGGGCATGATCCGTCGCATTGCCGACCTTCAGGCCGGCGACATCGGTGATGCTGTTTTTCGCGCCCGGCTTCATCTATTCGCTTTCCGGCGCTGTGCCGGCCGGCACGAAGGCACCCGCGCGCCAGACGAGCAGGCGATAAGGATTGTCGCCGAGTTCGTGGTCCGCGCCGAAAGCGACCGGGCCGATCGCCGTCGCGAAACTGCCGCTTGCGAGTTTTTCCGCAAGATCGCCGCCCTCGGCGGCTGCCGTTGCAAGCGCGGTTATGGCGGCATGGGCGGGCAACACGTAGCCTTCCGCAAAAATGTCCTTCGCCTTCATCGCCGCCGCGACCGCCTGGCCCTCCGGCAGCGCCGCATAGTCCGGCAGCGCGATCGCCTCGACGCCGTCGGTCATCGGCACGCTCGGGTCGGCACCGAGCAACGCCTCGCCGCCGAGCAGCGCCAGCGACACCTTTTCGGCTTTTGCATCCCGCGCGATCACCGCGATATCGGTGCGGTCGCCGCCGACGAAGACATGGGTGACGCCGGTCTGCGCAAGGCGGCGCACGAGGGTGAGCTGCTGTTCCTGCGCCGGGCGATAGGTGTCGACGAAGACGGCCTTCATGCCGACCTCCTCCAGCCGCAGCCGGATGGCCTCGACCAGCTCGCGGGCATGGATCGTGCCGTCGTCGATGAGGGCGAAGGGTTCGGATTTCCAGTCGCGGGTGATGACCTCGACCGCCTTGTCGGCCTCCGCCTTCGGGCCGGGCGCCAGGCGGAAGAACGGCCATGTCTTCTTCAGCGCGTCTTCCATGAGGATGCCCGAGCGCACGGAGAGCGTGATCGCCGGCACCTTTGCCTCGGCGAGCGCCGGCAGCGAGGCCGCAAGTCCTTCCGTGCAGAGGAAGCCGACGGCGGCAACGGCGTCCGCGGCCAGGATCTGCGTCGCGATCCCGTCGCCGTCGGTCTCGTCGCAGGCTTCCGGGATCTCCACGACCGTGTCGCCATTCGCCTCCGCCGCAAAGCGCGCGCCGTCGCGCACCTGCTGGCCGAGGATCGCGAGCGGCCCATCCGCGGGCGCGACGACGGCGAAGGTGAGGCCGGCGGCCGTCGCCGGCCAGGCCGAAAACACCGAGGCGCCGATGAGGCTGGCGATGAAAAAGGTCTTCATTCTCAATCCATGGATCGCGATGATGCCCTTTGTACGGGCCGGGCCGGCGCGGTCAAAGAAAAATATCGTCACAAATCCGCGCTTGTCTCTGGCAGGACAGGAAAATTCGACTTCAGGGGTTACATTTTTCTTCACTTTCGCCATGTATCTCCTGTGTTGAAGGAGAATGCCGTGTTGGACAGATTGATGCTGGACCCGTCGCTCTACCGTGATGCGATGAGCCGCTATGCCGGCCATGTGCAGATCGTGACGACGGCGCACGAGGGCGAGAAGCGCGGCGTGACGATCACCGCCGCCTGCTCGGTGTCGGACAATCCGGCCATGGTGCTTGCCTGCCTCAACGCCTCCAACCCGAACAATGCGATCTTTTCCAGGAGCGGCCATTTTGCGCTGAATTCGCTTTCCGCCGACCAGGTCGAGCTTGCCAACGCCTTTTCCGGCCGCGATCCCGCGATGACGTCGGAAAAGCGCTTCGCCATGGGCAATTGGGGAGAGCTGGTGACCGGTTCTCCGGTGCTGATGGATGCGCTTGCCGCCTTCGATTGCCGGCTCGTCGAATTGAAGGTCATGGCGACGCACATGATCCTGATCGGTGAGGTGATGGGCATTTCCACCGGCGAGCACAAACCGGCGCTTCTCTATATGGACCGGGGCTACCACACGCTATAAGTTCGACCTTCGGAACGGAGGAGCGGCTTGGTTTACCAGCGCGGACATATCCCGCAATCGATCGATGAAACCGTGGAGATGCTCTCGGCCGGCAATTACCTCGCCGGGCGCTCGCTCGCCACCGTGCTGTTTCTCGCGCTGCGCATGAAGCGGCCGCTGTTCCTCGAAGGCGAGGCCGGCGTCGGCAAGACGGAGATCGCCAAGGTGCTGGCCGCCTCGCTCGACCGCCCGCTGATCCGCCTGCAATGTTACGAAGGCCTCGATATTTCCTCGGCTGTCTACGAGTGGAACTATCCGGCGCAGATGCTGGAAATCCGGCTAGCCGAAGCCTCCGGCACCACCGACCGCGGCCGTATCGAGGCCGATATCTTCTCCGAGCGCTACCTGATCCGCCGCCCGGTGCTCCAGGCGCTTTCCGCGCCGGACGGCCGCGCGCCGATCTTCCTGATCGACGAGCTGGATCGCACCGACGAGGCCTTCGAGGCGTTCCTCCTGGAAGTGCTGTCCGATTTTCAGGTGACGGTGCCGGAGCTCGGCACGATCCGCGCCGCCGAGCCGCCCATCGTCATCATCACGACGAACCGCACGCGCGAGGTGCATGACGCCTTGAAGCGGCGCTGTCTCTATCACTGGGTCGATTATCCGCAGGCGGCCCAGGAACTGGAGATCATCCGCCGCAAGGTGCCCGGCTGCAACGACACGCTGTCGCGCCAGGTTGTCGCCTATGTGCAGAAGCTGCGCATGCTCGATCTCTTCAAGAATCCCGGCGTCGCCGAAACCATCGACTGGGCGACGGCGCTGACCGAACTCGACCGGGTGGCGCTCGATCCCGAAACGGTCGCCGATACGCTCGGCACGCTGCTGAAATACCAGGACGACATCGCGCGCATCGACGGCGCGGAGGGCCGCAAGCTGCTCGACGACGTCAAGGCCGGTCTGGCAGCGGCGGGCTGAGCGATGGTGATGGTGGTGGAAAGCGATGTTTCGAACGCCGTGGATGGGCGGCTTGCCGACAATATCGTGTTTTTCGCCCGCGTGCTGAGGAAGGCCGGCCTGCGCATCGGGCCGGCGGCCGTTACGGACGCCATCGAGGCCGTGCAGGCGATCGGCATCGGCGACCGCGAGGAATTCTATACGGCGCTGCACGCGACACTCGTGAAGCGCCACGAGGACGATGCCGTCTTCGACGAGGCCTTCCGGCTCTTTTGGCGAGCGCGCGACCTTGTGGGGAAAATGATCGCGCTGATGTCGCCCGTCGTCACGCGGCACGAGGAGCGCGAGAAGCGCAAGGCGGGCGAGACCCGCGTTTCCGATGCGCTGTTCGGACGGCAGGAGCAGCGCCTTCGCGACGAGCCGGATATCGAGATCGACGCCCGTTTCACCGCCTCCGGCAGCGAGGTTCTGCGGCGGACGGATTTCGCGCAGATGACGGCAGCGGAGCTTGCCGAAGCCAAGCGCGCCATATCCAATCTCGTGCTGCCGCTGGACGAGGTGCGCACGCGCCGCTTTCGCCGCAGCACCCGACCCGTCGCGATCGATGCGCGCGCCACGATGCGTCATGCCATGCGCACCGGCGGCGCGCTGATCCTGCCGCGCCACCGCGCGCCGAGGACGGTTCATCCGCCGCTCGTCGTGCTCGCCGATATTTCCGGTTCGATGAGCCAGTACACGCGCATTTTTCTCCATTTCCTGCATGCGCTCGGCGACCATCGCCGCCGCATGCATGCCTTTCTGTTCGGCACGCGGCTCAGCAACGTCACCCGCCCGATGCGCCATCGCGATCCCGATCTCGCCGTCGAGGCATGCAGTCAGGCGGTCAGCGACTGGTCCGGCGGCACGCGCATCGGCGAGGCGCTGAAGGAGTTCAACCGGCTATGGTCGCGCCGCGTGCTGGGGCAGGGCGCCGTCGTGCTGCTCATCACCGATGGGCTGGAGCGCGACGGCATCGAACTGCTGGAAACGGAAATGGACCGGCTGCACCGCTCCTGCCGGCGGCTGATCTGGCTCAATCCGCTGCTGCGCTTCGAAGGGTTCGAAGCCCGGGCGCGCGGGGTTCGCGCCATGCTGCCGCATGTCGACGACCTGCGGCCGGTGCACAATCTGGATGCCATGGCGGACCTGGTGGCAGCACTTTCGGGTGCTGCCCCGCGCGGTGCCGGCGACCCGCGGCGTTTTATGCCGGCGGCATGAGGAGATGAAAATGGACGCAACCGCAAACGACGTGCTCGACCCGCTGACCATCGCGGAACGCTGGATGGACGACGGGCGCATGGTGGCGCTCGCCACCGTGGTCGAGACCTGGGGCTCGGCGCCGCGCCCGGTCGGCAGCCATCTGGTCATCGACGGCGAGGGCAATTTCCACGGCTCCGTTTCCGGCGGCTGCGTCGAGGGCGCCGTGATCGGCGAGGCGATGGAGGTCATTTCCGAGGGTGAGCCGCGCATGTTGGAATTCGGCGTCGCCGACGAGACCGCCTGGCGCGTCGGCCTCTCCTGCGGCGGGCGTATCCGCGTCTATGTGGAGCGTATCGGCTGATGGATCCCTACCTGCTGCGCAAGCTGAACGCGGAACGCACGGCGCGGCGCGCCGTCATCCACCTGACGGATCTCGGCGACGGGCGCGACCGCGTGATCCGCGAGGGTGACCCGGTGGCAGGACCGCTCGGCGATGCGATAACAAACGCCCTGCGGTCCGGAAAATCCGGGGTGGTGGAGGCGGACGGCCGCCAATTCTTCCTCAACGTGCATCTGCCGCCGGCACGCATCGTCGTCATCGGCGCGGTCCATATCAGCCAGGCGCTGGCGCAGATGGCGAGGGTGGCGGGCTTCGACATCACCATCATCGATCCGCGCACGGCCTTTGCCACGGAGGAGCGTTTTGCCGATATCGACCTCGTCGCCGACTGGCCGGAGGATGTGCTGAAGGCGCGGCCGCTCGATGCCTATACGGCGCTCGTCGCCGTCACGCATGATCCGAAGATCGACGATTTTCCGCTGTCGCAGGCGCTTGCCATGGGCTGTTTCTACATCGGCGCGCTCGGCAGCCGGAAGACGCATGCCAAGCGTGTCGAGCGCCTGACGGCGCTCGGGCACGGCGAGGCGGCGATCGCGCGCATCTCCGCCCCCATCGGCCTCGATATCGGTGCCGCCAGCCCCGCGGAGATCGCGGTCGCCATCCTGGCGGATATCGTCGCGCATCTGCGTCGCCGGCCTCTGCTCGGGACCACGTCATGATTTTTGGCGAAGTTCCGGTTGCCGAGGCTGTCGGCGCGCGTCTGGCGCATGGCGTGCGCATCGACGGGCTGTCGCTGCACAAGGGGCATGTGGTGACGGCAGAGGATCGCGACGCGCTGGCTGCCGCCGGTGTCGTGACCGTCATCGCCGTGCGGCTCGAGGCCGGCGATATCGGCGAGGACGAGGCGGCATCGCTGATTGCCGCGGCAATCCCTCCGGATCATCTCACCTTCACCCCGCCCGCGACCGGCCGCATCAACCTGCATGCGACGGCGAACGGGCTTTTTGTCGCCGACCGGGCGGCGATCGACCGGTTCAACCGGGTCGATCCGGCAATCACCGTCGCCACCCTGCCGGACCATGCCAGCGTTACGGCCGGCGACATGGTGGCGACGATCAAGATCATCCCGCTTGCCGTTTCCGGCGAACTCGCCCGCAAGGCCGCGGCCGTCATGGCGACCAGCCGGGCGCTGGAGGTCAAACCCTTCGCGGCGCACCGCGTCGGCCTTGTCGCGACCGAACTGCCGACGCTCAAGGTCTCCGTGATGGACAAGACGCGCCGCCTCGTCGAGCAGCGCCTGCAGCCGTCCGGTAGCCGGCTAACGGGCGAGGCGCGGGTGCCGCACCGGGCGGGCGCGCTTGCGCAGGCAATCCACCGGTCGGCCGCGGACAACGACCTCGTCCTCGTCTTCGGCGCCTCCGCCGTCACCGATCAAAACGATGTGATCCCGGCGGCCATCCGCGCCGCGGGCGGCGTGGTCGAGCATGTCGGCATGCCGGTCGATCCGGGCAACCTGCTGGTTCTCGGTCGCGTGGGCGCGGTGCCGGTGATCGGCGCGCCGGGCTGCGCGCGCAGCCCCAAGGAAAACGGCTTCGACTGGATTCTCGCGCGCATCTTCGCCGGAGAGAATCCGGGGCCGATGGAGATAACGGGAATGGGTGTCGGCGGTCTTCTCGCGGAAATTCCCACCCGCCCGCAGCCGCGTGACCTGCGCGGTCAGGAACAACCGTTGTCCGTCGCAGCGCTGGTGCTGGCCGCCGGCCGTGCCAGCCGCATGAACGGCAGCCACAAACTGCTTGCCGCCTTCGACGGCGAGGCGCTGGTGCGCCGCGCGGCGGAGGCAGCGCTTGCGGCAAAGCCCGCTCGCGTGCTGGTCGTCACGGGCCACCGGGCAGACGAGATCGAGGCGGAGCTTGGCGGTTTGAGGCTCGATATCGTGCGCAATCCGGACCACGCGCAGGGCATGTCGACCTCCCTTCGCGCCGGTATTTCCGCGCTCGGGCCGGGTTGCGACGGCGTCGTGGTGATGCTGGCGGACATGCCGCATGTCACCGGCGCCGACGTCCGCCTGCTGCTCGACGCCTTTGCCGCAGCCGGCGGCAATGCCATCGTCCGGGCGGTGTCCGGCGGCAAGCGTGGCAATCCCGTCGTGCTGCCACGCGCGACCTTTGCCGCCATCCGCGCGCTTGAAGGCGATGTCGGTGCGCGGCATATCGTCGAGAGCGCTGGGCTCGACATTGTCGACGTGGAGATCGGCGAGGCGGCGCATATCGATGTCGACACGCCGGAGGCGGTGCTGGCCGCGGGCGGCGTTCTGAAAGGGTAGGACATGGATCGTGATGGCATCGAAGAGATGTTCCAGGCGCTGGGACCGGTGACGATCAAGCGCATGTTCGGCGGCAAGGGCATCTATCACCAGGGCCGCATCCTGGCGCTCGAATTTAAGGGCGAAATCCTTCTGAAGGCCGACGAGGAAAGCGCGCCGGACTTTTCCGCCGCCGGCAGCCGGCAATGGCTTTACGAAGGCAAGAGCGGCAAGCCCGTGAAAATGCCCTATTGGTCCATTCCCGACGAGGCGCTCGACGATCCCGATATCATGGCGATCTGGGTGCGGCGGGCCTATGAGGCGGCCTTGCGCGCCCGCTGAAAAGCGGCCGGAAAACGCCGCAATCAAACTTGACTTATATTGTCATGTTGTCCATTACCGGAGGGTTCGCGCTTGAGTTTGCGCGAACGAAACGTCCGGTGAGGGTTCCATGACATACGATCGTTTTTCCGCGTCGACGCTACTTGCGGGCACGGCCATGGCGCTTGCGCTTCTGGCAACCGCGGGTCCGCTCAAGGCTCAGGATGCGACCGCCACGGACCTCCAGCAGATCGACGTCGAGGGCGACAGCGACGGGGACGGCATCATCGATATCCCGGCGGCAGTCTCGAAGGCCGATCGCGTCAAGATCCAGGAAGATTATGCCGGCGACGTCACGCAGGTGCTGCGCTCGTCGCCCGGCACCTTCACCCGTGAACCGTCGGACCAGCCGGGCATCACCGTCAATATCCGCGGTCTCCAGGGCATGGGCCGCGTCAACAGCATGATCGACGGCGTGCCGCAGACCTTTCGCAACCTGTCCGGTCACGGCGGCACCTTCGACAATATGCTCTATGTCGAGCAGAACATGCTGGTCGGCGTCGATGTGACGCGCGGTGCCGTCTCCGGCGCCGAGGGCATGGGCACGCTGGCGGGTGCCGCCAATTTCCGCACGCTCGATGTCGACGACGTGCTGCTGCCCGGCCGCGATTATGGCGTGATGACCTCGGTGCGTGCCGGCACGAACGGTTTCGACTATTCGCGCCTGCTGACGGGGGCTGCGCGCACCGACACGGGCGAGGGCGAGATCGGCATCGTCGGCGCGCTCAGCGATACGAAGAAGAGCCCCTATGACAACGGCGACGGCGTGTCTTACCCGTTTGCCGGCGACCAGCATCCGAAATCGGGCCTGTTCAAGATCAACCTTTCGCCGGATTCCGATCACAAGCTGGCGCTCGGCGCCATCTGGTACGGCAATGATTTTTTGCCGGGCAGTTCCGGCTACAACTGGCAGATCGAGAACCAGACCTATACGGCGAAATACACCTATCAGCCGGGCAGCGACCTGATCGATCTCAGCATCAACGCCTACCTCAACATCACGGATCTCGAATTCGACGGCAGCAACGGCAATGTCACCACGTTCGACGGCCGCAAGGGCACCAACACAACGACCGGCTTCGACATTTCCAACCGCATGCGTTTCGACCTCAGCGACGAGACCGAACTGAAGCTCACCTATGGCGGCGCCTATAGCCGCGACCGCTACGAGGGCAATGCCAAGCGCGGCGCCAATCCGGATGGAACGCTGGTCAAGGCCGGCGTGTTCAGCGAGGCGACGATCACGCGCGGCATTTTCGACCTGACCGGCGGCCTGCGCTACGATTACTGGTCGCTGGAAGGCATCAGCGGCTATGACGCGCCGGGCACCAATGGCTGTGCGGCCAATGGCGAGCCGTGCGCGATGGAAAAACTGTCGCGCGACGGCGGCGACCTCAACCCGAAGATCACGCTTGCCGCCCGCCCGCTCGACTGGTTGCAGCCCTATATAACCTATGCCCACACGTCGCGCCCGCCGACGGCGGCCGAGATGTTCTATCCGGGCGGCCACAGCTTCGATGGCTCTTCCGACCCGATCAACAACAACCCGAACCTCTCGCCGGAAAAGAGCCGCGGCTGGGATATCGGCGTCAACATGACGACGGACGACCTGCTGACGCCCGGCGATTCCGCCTGGCTGAAGGTCGGCTTCTTCCACAACCGCATCCGCGACTATATCACCTATGACATCGACACGGACGGCGCGGCGCGCTGGGTCAATGTCGATGGCACGACGGTCATGAAGGGGCTGGAACTGGAAGGCGGCTACGATGCCGGCCGGTATTTCGCCGGCTTCTCGCTGACGCTGGCCGATACCAACCAGCCGGAAGGGGCTGCTGCCGGTGTGGGCGGCGATACGGGCCGGCTTCCCGACGATTTCGCGACGATCGACGTCGGCATGCGATTCCTCGAGGAGACGCTCACCGTCGGCGGGCGCATGCGATATGTCGGCAAGAGCAAGCAGGCCTATATCAACCAGGAAATGGCCTTCGAGCTCGACGCCTATACGCTCTTCGACGCGCACGCCTCCTGGCAGATCAACGAGAACGCCAAGATCTTCGTCAATGTCGAGAACGTCTTCGACGAGAGCTACATGAAGGCGAATGCCGGCCTGATGGACAGCTATGGCGGCGTCAAGAACGGCCGCGGCCGCACCTTCATCATCGGCGCGACGGCGCGGTTCTGATCTATCTCTGCAAGGCCTTCACCGTGTCGGCAGCAAAGCGCGACAGCGGCGAGGGCAGGGCATCGAGCGCGAACCAGCCGAATTCCGGCAGCTTTTCCGGTTCCATGACGCGCGGCTCGCCGGCAAAATCCTCCGTCACATAGATGAGCGACAGCCAGTGCTGGCGCTCCTCCACGATGATCTGTTCGGAAATGCACAGGAAGTCGACGGTGCCGATCGTCAGCCCCGATTCCTCCTCGGCCTCGCGGCGGGCGGAATCGACGGCACGTTCCATATGGTCGATCTTGCCGCCGACGATGTTCCACGAGCCGGCTTCCGGCGCGCGAAGGCGCCGGTAGAGCAGGAGCCTGCCCTCACGCAAAATAGCCAGGCCGCAACCGAGGCCTGGCACATCGATGCCTGGAATGGACATGCTAGGAGATCAGGCCTTGCCGGCGATCAGCATGAAGGCGGGGATCTCGTCGCCGAAGCCGAGCGGCGTCGGGCCATCATCGTCGTCGCGGCGGTAGCGGTTGCGACGCTCACGGTTGTCGTCGTTGGCCGGACGCGGCGCGGCATGGTTCGCGGCGCGCGGGTTGCGAGCGGGTTGCTGCGGCCGCCCTTCCGTCTTGCGTTCAGCTTTCACAACTTCCACCTTCTCTTCGGTCTCGCTGGTCTCGGGGCGTGTCTCGGTCACGCGGGCTTCGCCCTTGCGGCCACGGGAGCGGTCACGATCACGACCGCCACGTTCGCGGCCGCCACGGGAGCGCTGTTCACGCTCCTCGCCTTCGGCCTGCGGCGGCAGGGCATCGAGGCCGCCGTTCAGCCATTCGACCTTCCGGTCGATCAGCTTCTCGATGGCGTCGACGAACTTACCGTCGCGCTTGGATACCAGGGTGAAAGCGGCGCCCGAGCGGCCGGCACGGCCGGTGCGGCCGATGCGGTGGACATAGTCCTCGGCATGGATCGGGACGTCGAAGTTGAAGACGTGGCTCACATCCGGAATGTCGAGGCCGCGGGCCGCGACGTCGGATGCCACGAGGAGGGTAAGCTTGTTTTCCTTGAAATTGGCCAGCATCGTGGTGCGGGAGCGCTGGTCCATGTCGCCGTGCAGCGCGCCGACGGAGAAGCCGTGGCGGTCGAGCGAACGGAAGAGGTCGGCAACGTCGACCTTGCGGTTGCAGAAGATGATGGCGTTCTTCAGGTCTTCCTGGGCGCGGATGAGGTCGCGCAGCGTCGCGCGCTTCTCGTAATCCTTGCTGTGCGTCGCCACCAGGCGCTGCGTCACGGTCGTGGCGGTCGAGGAACGGACCGAGACTTCGACGCGCTCGGGGTTCTGCAGGAAGCGGTCGGCCAGCTTCTGGATTTCCGGCGGCATGGTGGCCGAGAAGAACAGCGTCTGGCGCGTGAACGGGATCAGCTTGGCGATGCGCTCGATATCCGGGATGAAGCCCATGTCGAGCATGCGGTCGGCTTCGTCGATGACGAGGATTTCGACGCCGGTCATCAAGAGCTTGCCGCGCTCGCAATGGTCGAGCAGGCGACCGGGCGTGCAGATCAGGACGTCGGCGCCGCGTTCCAGCTTGCGGTCCTGTTCGTCGAAGGAGACGCCGCCGATGAGCAGTGCCACGTTCAGCTTGTGGTTCTTGCCGTATTTTTCGAAGTTTTCCGCGACCTGCGCTGCGAGTTCGCGCGTCGGCTCCAGGATGAGCGTGCGGGGCATGCGCGCCCGGGCACGGCCTTTTTCCAGAAGCGTCAGCATCGGCAGAACGAAGGAGGCCGTCTTGCCGGTGCCCGTCTGGGCGATCCCGAGGATGTCGCGCCGTGCCAGGGCTGGCGGAATGGCGCCCGCCTGGATGGGAGTCGGGATCGTATAGCCCGAATCCGTGACGGCAGAGAGGACTTTCGGGCTCAGGCCAAGATCAGCAAAAGTGGTCAAAGGGAAAACTATTTCCGTTCCGGTTCTTGCGAACGCAATGGGTTTCAGCGGTCGACGCGCCGCTAGGATGCAGCGCAGATATGCCGAAAGTGCCGGAAAGTCAAGGAAATCAGCGAATTTGGTGAATACCCGAGCAATTTGAAGGGTGTGGCGGATGGTTTTGCCATCCGCAGACCATCACTCTTGCGTTACGTCAATCCATATAGGTGGTCAACTTCATGCCGGCGGTGAGGAAGCGCATGGGGTCTATCGCCTTGCCGTCGCGGCGCACTTCGTAGTGCAGGTGGGGGCCGGTGGAGCGGCCCGTCGTGCCCGAAAAGCCGACCGGATCGGCCTCGTCCACATGGTCGCCGACCTTGACGAGAACGCGGGAAAGGTGGGCGTAGCGGGTCGTCAGACCGTCGCCATGGTCGATTTCCACCATGTTGCCGTAGCCGCCGTTGCGGCCGGCGACGACGACGGTGCCCGCACCCGTGGCGTGGATTTCCGTGCCCGTGCGCGCGCGAAAATCAATGCCGGCATGCAGCGCCAGGCGACCGAGAAAGGGATCGGTGCGGTTGCCGAAGCGGCTCGTGATGCTGCTTTGGGGCGAGGGATTGCCGAACGGCAGTTTTCGCGCCGTGCGGCGGGCGCTGTCGAGGCGTTCCAACGCGGTGTCGAGGTCGTTTATGGATTCTTCGAACGGGTCGGTGAACGTATCGGGCTCCACGAACGGGCCGCCAATCGCCAGGTCCGAATCGGTAGCCGGCATCTCAACCGTCTCCCGGGAGACGTCGAAGCCGGTGCGGCGCAAAATGGTCTGGATGGCATCCGCCGTTTCGGAGGCGCCTGCGGTCAGCGACTGGATGCGGTTGATCTGCTCGTGTTCGAGGTCCTTCAGCGAGAGCGTGACCTTGGAAAACAGCCGGTCGGCGCGGTCGGCGACCGATTCGCTGGTGGCGGCATAGGCGAGCTGCGTCGTCTTCTGGGGCACGCTTCCGGTAGAGCCCATGAGGGCATCGATGGCGTCGGCGGCGTTCGCCCGGCGGCCGTCGATCACCGGCGTCTCTTCGGTGACGCCGCTGCTTTCGGCGCGGCTCAAAAGCGCGTCGAGCTTGCCGTGGCGGGCGGAGAGGGCGGATTGCTGCTGCATCAGCTTCTCCACCTTCTCCTCCACGACCTGCTGGTCGAGGAGCTGGCGACTGGTGACGCGGTCGACCTGCGCGCGCAGGGCGGAAATGCGGTCTTCGTAGTCATGTTGCATGCGGGCCTGGCGCGCCATGGTGGCGCCGATCAGGTCGTCGCGCAGCACGAGGTAGGAGGTGGCGGCGAGATAGCCGACGGTGAACATGCCGGCGAAACAGAAGGTGACGGCGGCCATCCAGGGACGGATGGTCATGTGGCGGATCTTGTCGCCGCTCGCGAAGATCACGACGTGCTGCTTCGCGCGCTTTCCGAAGATGCGGTTTTCAGGACGCTCCGCCACAATTTACTCCCCGACCGGTTGTGCAGGTCTCGTGCGGGGAATTACACATTGTTAGGGTTAATAAAGCCTTTCCCGGCGGCGTTTTTGCCTTAAATATCAGCTCTGGCTGACAGAAACGAGCGAGCGGTAGAAGGACGGCGTCAGCCCGGCTTCGGCGCGCGCCACATCGTTGAAGGGCGGCTTCAGCGGCCCGCGAAAATTGGTACGCACCAGCTCCTTGAAGGTGGCCGACGGGTCCTTCTTTTCGCGGGCGCAAAGGAAGCGGAACCATTTCGCGCCGACCGCCACATGGCCTTTCTCGTCGTTGTAGATGATGTCGAGAATATCGGCGCTCGCGTCGTCGCCGGTCTCGCGCATCTTGGCCTGGAGCGTCGGCGTCACGTCGAGGCCGCGCGCCTCCAGGATCAGCGGCACGACGGCGAGGCGGGCCGTCAGGTCGTTGCGGGTGTCATGCGCGGCCTGCCACAGCCCGTCATGCGCCGGCAGGTCGCCGTAATCCGCGCCGAGCTCGCGCAGGCGATCGCGGATGAGGCGGAAATGTTTCGCCTCCTCGAAGGCCACCTGCATCCAGCCGTCGAAGAAGGAATGCGGCACGCGCACGGTGGTGAAGCGGGCGACGATGTCGAGCGCGAGATCGACGGCGTTGAGCTCGATATGGGCGAGCGCATGGAGCAGCGCGATGCGGCCCTTCTGCGTGTGCAGCGAGCGCTTCTTCATGTGCCTGGGCGGAATGAGTTCCGGCTTTTCCGGCCGGCCGGGCCGCGATGGCAGTACCGGATCGCGCGGCGAGCGCATCGAAAGCGTGCGCGCGAACCAGCGCCGCGCCGTCTCCTGCGCGAGCTCCGTCTTCAGGTCGAGATCGGCGGCAGAGATTGCCGCCGTGGTGCCGCCGCGAAGGCTTTCGATATGCGGAAGTTTTATCATTCCAGTGCCTTGAGCGGTGTTTTTAAAGTTTCCTGGCGGCGTCGAGCACGGCCTCGACATGGCCCTTGACCTTCACCTTCGGCCAGATTTCCGCAATCCTGCCTTCCGCGTCCACGAGCACCGTCGTGCGCTCGACGCCCATATAGGTGCGGCCATACATGCTCTTTTCCTTCCACACGCCATAGGCCTGCAGTGTCTCGAGGTTTTCGTCGGAGGCAAGCGGCACGCCGAGTTCGTATTTCTTCACGAACTTGTCGTGTTTCTTCACCGGGTCCGGCGAAAGGCCGATCAGGGCGACGCCGGCGGCCTCGAAATCGGCCTTGGCGGCGGTAAAATCCTTCGCTTCCGTCGTGCAGGCTTCCGTGTCATCCTTGGGGTAGAAGAAGAGGACGACGGGCCGGCCGCGCAATGCGGAGAGCGAGATGCTGCCGCCACCGTCGCGCGGGAGGGTGAAGTCCGGGGCCGCGGCGCCCGGGACGAGTTCTGCCATGGGATTTCCTTTCTTTGGCCGGCTTTTTGAGTCAAGGACCCGGCCTCCCGCATATATAGTGGCAGACAGAATCGTCCAGCGGCCACTGGACGATGCGCACCGATTCCGCAGGAGGGTGCGCGCAGGGGCAAAGGAAACTATCGCGAGATGGGAGATATCCGCGGCGAGAGAGTCGTGTTCCGCAAGCAGGACATCGTTCCGTTGCATGAATTGCCGTCCGCGCAGGCGCACGAACCCATCGTCCTGCATGCGGTGCAGGCCAGCCGCACGGGCATCGCCTGCCGCATCGTCGCGGCGACCGTCGCTCTCGTGCTGTTTCTCGGCGCGGTGCTGATCGGCCTGGTCGAGACAGGGCTTTTCGACAGCACGCTCAATGCCCGCGCCGTCGCCGCCCTCAACCAGGCGCTCGGCCCCCGCTACCGCGCTTCGGTCGATCATACCGTGCTGCGCCTTGCCGGCTTCAACGGCTTTGCGCTGAAGGCGGAAAATGTCCGCATCGTCGAACTCGAATCGGCCAAGGAGCTGGCGACGACCGATTCGATCGGCATCGTGCTCGATCCGCTGGGGCTTGCCTCCGGCCGCCTCGCCGTGTCGCGGCTCGATGTCGACGGCGTCATGTTCAATGCGGCGCTGCTGCCGGAGAGCAAGCCGCTCGATCTGGCGGCGCTGCGCATTTCCGACGTGCCGGACTATCTCGAAACCACGTTCGAGCGGCTCGACGGCGTCAACAGCCTGATCGCCGCCAACGGCATGCAGACCGTCAAAATCTCCGATCTCGGCGCGTCCTTCCAGGGGCCGGACGGCAAGCCGATCACGCTCGCCATCGCCAGCCTGCAATTCGCCCGCGACGGCGACGGCACCATGTCGATCGACGGCCATTTTTCGCTGGATGGTTCGGAGGGCGAGATCGACCTCAGCGCCTCGGGGGCGGAAGGCACGATCCGCACGCTCGACGGCTCCATCCGCAACGTGGCCCTCGGCAAATTCCTGCTCGGCAACGACGTCAACGGCAACACGCATGCCGGCGTCGACACGACGGCGGATGTCTCGGTCACTTCCGTGCGCGAGAGCGCCGGCGCAAAGCCGGTGCTGGGCCTCACCGTCAACGTCGCCGCCGGAAAGGTCTATGGCGACGGCGTTCCGGCGGACCTGCAACCCTCCACCCTCAAGGCCACCTATAATTTCGACAAGGGCTCGATCGAGCTTGCCTCGCCGGATGCCAGCGTCGGCCAGTCGCATTTTCCCTTTACCGGCGGTCTCATCGACCTCGACCGTGTCTCGGACCGGCCGGACAAGGGTTTTGCCATCGATCTCGTCTTCAGCAATGCGGTCAGCCGGCCGGTCGATTCCACCGAGGCGCCGATCCGTTTCGACGCGAAGGTCAACGGCTACTATCTGCCGAAGACGAAGAACCTGCTGTTCGAGCAGATGGCGGTTTCCAGCGAGAAGGGCAATGTGGCCGGCTCGCTTGCCTTGCGCTTCAGTGATCGCGCGCCGGAAGTCAGCTTCGTCATGATCGCGAGCAAACTGGAATCGGCGGCCGTCAAGCAGTTCTGGCCGTTCTGGATGGCGAAGACCGCGCGCAGCTGGGTGATCAAGAACATCTTCGGCGGCACCATCACCAATGGCCGCATCGAGTTCTACCTCGCCGAGGGCCGCGAGCGCCTGCCGGGCGTGCCGATGCATCTCGGCCCCGAAGAATTGAAGATCGACTTCGACATCGAGGGCGCGCGCATGAACGTCGCGGGCGAAATCCCGCCCTTGCGCGACACGTCCGGGAAATTCCGCCTGCGGGGCCCGCGCACCGAAATCCAGATCACCGGCGGTGCGGCCTATTTCCCGTCCGGCCGCTCCGTCGCGCTGACCGGCGGCACCTTCGTTCTGCCGGACAATTATACCAAGCCGCTGATGGCGGACATGGACATCGACGTCGCCGGCAATGCCGATGCGATCGCGGAACTGGTGACCTACCGGCCGATCCGCGCGCTGCCGGCGACCGGTTTTGCGCCGGGGGATTTCGCCGGGCGGGTGAAGGCCAAGGTGAAGGCGCATTTCGGCATCATCGCCGCGCACAATCCGCCGCCGCCGGAATGGACGGCCGCACTCACGCTCGACGGCGTGGATGTCGCCAAGCCCATCGCCGGCCGCCAGGTGACAGGCCTTCACGGCCTGCTGGCGATCGATCCCAAGCAGGCTGACCTCAAGGCCAAGGCCGATATCGACGGCGTGACGCTCGATCTCGAACTGCTCGAGCCCGTCGGCAAGACGAGCCCCGTCAAGCGCAAGACGATCCTCTCGGGCACGCTCGACAACAGGGACCGCCGCAAGCTGCTGCCGGGCCTGGAGGAGGTGCTGGAGGGCGCGATCACCGTGCGGATGGAGCAGGATGGCGACGGGCCGCGCCAGGTGGAGGCGGATCTCGGCGCCGCCGCGGTCTCCATTCCCTGGATCGGCTGGACCAAGGGTGCGGGCATCGGCGGCAAGGTCACGCTGACGGCGGACAGCAAGGACGGCGTCACCCGGGTTTCCGATTTCCGCTTTTCCGGCGACGGGTTCAATGTCGCGGGCGATCTCACCTTCCGCGGCGCAAGGCTGGACGCCGCAAACTTTTCCACCGTCCGGCTTTCGGCCGACGACCGGTTCCGGCTGAAGCTGGAGCGCGGCAAATCCGGCTATTCGGTCGTGGCGGATGGCGAGGCGGCCGACGTGCGCTCGGTGCTGGCGCGCCTCAAGAACGCCGGCAGCGGTGAAGGCGGCGGCGACAAGCAGGGCGTCACCGTGCGGGCCAACCTGTCGCGCGCCGTCGGCTTCAACGGCGAGAGCCTCTCCAATGTCAGCTTGCGCTACGCCACGACGGGCAGCCGCATTTCCGGCGTCGACCTGTCGGCGGTGACGGCCGGCGGCGCGCCCGTGGTGGCGCAGCTGGCCCAGAACGGCGGCTCCGACGCCATCCAGCTCACCAGCGGCGACGCCGGGGCGGTGGCGCGCTTCGCCGATATCTACAGCCACATGCGCGGCGGCCTGCTGAATGTCCGCCTGCGCGAGACCGCCAACAGCGGCTGGCGCGGCTCCGTCGACATCCGGAATTTCTCGCTCGTCGGCGAAGAACGCCTGCGGTCGCTGGTGTCCACGCCGGCCGGTGAGGACGGGCGCAGCCTCAACCAGGCGGTGCGCCGCGAAATCGACGTCAGCGCCGTGCGGTTCTCCCGCGGGTTTGCGCAGGTGCGCACCGGCGGCGGTTCGCTCAGCCTGGAAAACGGCGTGGTGCGCGGCGAGGCGGTGGGCGCTACCTTCCAGGGCACCGTGCGCGACGCCAACGGCCGGATCGACATGACCGGCACCTTCATGCCGGCCTATGGTCTCAACCGGCTCTTCGCCGAATTGCCGCTCATCGGCATCATCCTCGGCAACGGCAACGACCGCGGCCTGATCGGCATCACCTTCAAGCTGGCAGGCCCCTTCGACAAGCCGAAACTCACCATCAACCCGCTGTCGATCATCGCGCCCGGCGTCTTCCGCAACATCTTCGAGTTCCAATGAAAAAGCCGCCCGGAGGCGGCCTTCATCGTCGGTCCTGCGCGGCCGATCAGGCCGGGCGGACGAGGATGTGTTTCTTCTTGCCGAGCGACAGTTTCACGACGCCATCGGCGGAGACGTCCGAGGTGCCGATCATGCGGCGCTCGTCGGACACTGCGGCATCGTTGATGCGCACCGCGCCGCCCTGGACGTGGCGGCGGGCCTCGCCGTTTGAGGCGGCAAGGCCGGCCTTGACGATGAGGTTCAGCAGGCCGATGCCGGCCGCGAGTTCGCTTGCCGTGACGTCGATCGACGGCAGGTTTTCGGCGATCGCGCCTTCCTCGAAAGTCTTGCGTGCGGTCTCTGCGGCCTGTTCGGCGGCCTGGCGGCCGTGCAGCATCGCCGTCACTTCCGTGGCGAGGATCTTCTTCACCTCGTTGATCTCGGCACCGCCAAGGGCTGAAAGGCGGGCGATCTCGTCCATCGGCAGCGTGGTGTAAAGCTTCAGGAAGCGCGAGACGTCGGCGTCTTCCGTGTTGCGCCAGTATTGCCAGAAATCATAGGCCGACAGCATGTCCGGGTTGAGCCAGACGGCGCCGGAGAGCGACTTGCCCATCTTGGCGCCCGACGCGGTCGTCAGCAGCGGCGAGGTCATCGCATAGAGCTGCGGCGTGCCCATGCGGTGGCCGAGGTCGATGCCGTTGATGATGTTGCCCCACTGGTCGGAGCCGCCCATCTGCAGACGCACGTCGTAACGCTTGTTCAGTTCGACGAAATCGTAGGCCTGGAGGATCATGTAGTTGAATTCGAGGAAGGACAGCGACTGCTCGCGGTCGAGGCGCGTCTTCACGCTGTCGAAGGAGAGCATGCGGTTGACGGAAAAATGCCGGCCGACGTCGCGCAGGAATTCGAGATAGTTGATGCCGAGCAGCCAGTCGGCATTGTTGATCATCAGCGCGTCCTTGGGACCTTCGCCGTAAGTCAGGTAGCTCGAAAACACCTTCTTGATGCTGGCAATGTTGCTGTTGATCGTATCAGGCGTCATCAGCTGGCGCGCATCGTCCTTGAAGGACGGGTCGCCGACCATGCCCGTGCCGCCGCCCATCAGCGAGATCGGCCGGTGGCCGGTCTTCTGGAACCAGTGCAGCAGCATGATCTGGATGAGGCCGCCGGCATGCAGGCTCGGCGCCGTCGGGTCGAAGCCGATATAGGCGGTCACGGTTTCCTTGGCGAGAAGGTCGTCGAGGCCGGTTTCATCCGAAATCTGGTGGATGAAGCCGCGCTCTTTCAGCGTGCGAAGGAAATCTGACTTGAATTCGGACATGGCCTGTCTCTCTCGGCGGGAATGCTGTGGACGGGATGTTTTTTGGCCGGACGTAATTTTCCGGCGAACCGCCGGGCGTTTATCACTGTTTCACCGCATAATCACTCCAAAAGTGATTCTGGAGCGCACGAGATGACGGCACTGCGGACGGCAATCGGTCTGATGAGCGGCACGAGCCTGGACGGCATCGACGTCGCGCTGCTGCGCACGGATGGCGAAGCTGTCGTCGAGCGCGGGCCGTCCATGGGGCGCCCCTACGATGCCGCCTTCCGCCGCCGCCTGCAAGGTGCCCTGGAGACCGCCAAGGCGATCGGCAAGCGCGAGGAGCGGCCGGGTGACCTTGCGGAAATCGAGCGTGACCTGACGCTGCGTCACGCCGAGGCCGTCAATGCCTTCCTTGCGGAAAACCGGATGAAGGCAGACGATATCGATGTCATCGGCTTTCATGGCCAGACGGTGCTGCACCGGCCCGATGCGGGCGTGACGGTGCAACTCGGCGACGGCGGGCTTCTGGCACGCGAGACCGGCATCGCCGTCGTCTATGACATGCGGGCCAACGACATGGCGCATGGCGGACAGGGCGCGCCGCTCATTCCCGTCTATCACGCGGCGCTCGCCGCCAGCCTCTCCAGTTCCACCGGCCGGGCTGTCGTTTTCGTCAATATCGGCGGCATTTCCAACATCACCTTCATCGGCAGCGCCGGCGAGATCGTCGCCTTCGACAGCGGCCCCGGCAACACGCTGATCGACCAATGGGTCGAGGCCCATGCCGGCATTCCCTACGACCAGGGCGGCATGATCGCCTCGGAGGGCCGGGTCGATCCCGATCTCGCCAACCGCTACCTCAGCCATGCCTTCTTCACCGCCCCGGTGCGCCGCTCGCTCGACCGCAACGATTTTTCCCCGCCGGAGGGCGTCGATGCCAGCCTCGAAGACGGCGCGCGCACGCTGGCCCATGTCACGGCGGCCGCCATCCTGCGCTCCGCGCGCCACCTGCCTGAGCGGCCGAAACTCTATGTCGTCTGCGGCGGCGGCCGGCTGAACCGGGTGATCATGGGCGATCTCGCGGCACTCGCCGAAGTCGAGGGGGCGGAGGTGGTGGTCGCCGAGGCGGTCGATCTCAACGGCGACAGCATGGAGGCGGAGGCCTGGGCCTATTTCGCCGTTCGGTCGCTGCGCGCCCTGCCGCTCACCTTCCCGGGTACGACCGGCGTCAAGGCACCCGTCAGCGGCGGTCTATTGCAGAAACCGGCCCTTGAAGATTAACGCTTTTTTGGCGGCCGCGCCCTAGCATCGTGCCGGGACCGTTGCGGGGCTTTCTGCACGCGTGGTCGATGTGTCTTGCGTAAGGTTTGCCTATGAGTGGCGCGGGCTTCCTGCTGGCGGTGAATTTCCTCATTGCGCAGTGTTTCTGCATGTTCTTCCTGGCGGTTTCCGCCAGAAGCCGCAATCGTGTTGCCGCCCGCTGGTTCGCCGCCACCTATGCCGTCGCCTCGCTCGCCGCCATTTTCGAATTCCTCGTCGCCTATGTGCCGCCGGCAAAACCATGGGCGATCCTCGCCTTCGCCTCCATGCTCGGCGCCATGTTGATGCTGCGTGTCGGCCTCGGCCAGCTTTATGGGCTCAAGACCAATCGCGCGTGGCTTGTGGCGATCTTTTCCGCCTTCGTGGCGCTCGACTACTTCATCTACGACCTGCCGCGCGGCACGCTCTCCCATGCGCTGCCCTATCAGACGCCGTTTGCGGTGGCGCTCGGCATGAGCGCCTTTGCCGTCTGGCGCGCCCGCCCGCCGAGTTTCGTCGATCGTGCGCTGATCGTGCTGCTGGCGCTGACCAGCGTGCATTTCCTGGCAAAGGCCTTTGCCGCCGTGCTGGCCGGCTCGGGCAACACGGCGCAGGATTATCTCGGCAGCCAGTTTGCGCTCGTTTCGCAGAGCATGGGGGCAGTGCTGATCGTCACCGTCGGGCTGATGCTGCTCTGCGTGCTCGTGCTGGAAATCGTCGCGGACGAGAAGGTCAATGCCGAGGTCGATCCGCTTTCCAGCCTGCTCAATCGCCGCGGCTTCGACAATCGCATCGAGGCGCTGCTGGCGGGCACCGGCCCGCACGGCCTCATCCTCTGCGATATAGACCATTTCAAGAAGGTCAACGACACCTATGGCCACCAGGGCGGCGACGTGGCCATTCGCGCTTTTGGCGAGGCGCTGAGCATCGCCGCTCCGCCAGGCGCGCTGGTCGCGCGCATCGGCGGCGAGGAATTCGCGCTGTTCCTGCCGAACACCGGCAAGGAGGCGACGCTGCTCTTCGCCCATACTCTGCGGGCGACCCGCGCCGTCGCCCCCATTTCGGGCCTGCCGCCGGGTGTGCGCATCACCGCCAGTTTCGGCGTGGCGGAGATGACGCGGGGCGAGCCGCTGCGCCTTGCCATGCGCCGGGCCGACGACGCGCTCTATGCGGCCAAGAATGCCGGGCGCGACCGGGTGCACGAGGCGGAGCCGCCGACCGTCGTGGTCGAGGTCTTCAAACGCGCCAATTGACGGCAAAGAAAAAGCCCGATGGCGGACCATCGGGCTTTTTGATGCGGGTTTTCGGCCGGTCAGCGAATGCGCTTGGCGGCCGGCTCGGGCGTCAGTTCGCCGGCGAGGCGGCGGTCGAGGTAATCCTCGCATTCCGCCATCAGCGTTTCGGTCTGGCCGTTGAAGAAGTGGTTGGCGCCCGGCACCAGGCGGTGCGTGATCAGGATGCCCTTCTGCGTCTTCAGCTTTTCCACCAGGCCGTTGACGTCCTTCTCCGGCGCCACCTTGTCCGCATCGCCATTGATGATGAGGCCGGACGACGGGCAGGGGGCGAGGAACGAGAAGTCGTAAATGTTCGGCTGCGGGGCGATCGACATGAAACCTTCGATCTCCGGCCGGCGCATCAGGAGCTGCATGCCGATCCAGGCGCCGAAGGAATAACCGGCGACCCAGCAGCTCTTCGAATCGGGGTGCAGGCTCTGCACCCAGTCGAGCGCGGAGGCCGCATCGGAGAGTTCACCCGCGCCATGGTCGAACTCGCCCTGGCTGCGGCCGATGCTGCGGAAGTTGAAGCGCAGCGTCGTAAAGCCGCGCTTCTGGAACATGTAGAAGAGCTGGTAGACGATCTGGTTGTTCATCGTGCCGCCGAACTGCGGGTGCGGGTGCAGCACGATGGCGATGGGCGCATTCTTCTGCTTGGACGGCTGGTAACGGCCTTCGAGGCGACCGGCGGGTCCGTTGAAGATGATTTCGGGCATTCTTACTCCGGCAAGTTCAGGTTCGGGAACGGATTCTTGTCAACTGAAGTCTTGACGGAAGCAGTCAGCTTTTCTAGAACCTAGTTTAGAACCATTCGAAACTGTATAGGCGTCTGTGGTACGCCGTGAGTTTGGTGTCATAAGGCAAGCCCGACGGAAATTTCAAGGAAAATGCACGCTGCTTTGCATATGCCGGGCGGGTACGGATAAAGAATGACGAAGACGGAGCGCACATATCTGGACTGGAACGCCACGGCGCCGCTGCTGCCGGCGGCGCGCGAGGCCGTTCTTGCCGCGCTCGATACGGTCGGCAATCCGTCCTCCGTGCATGGCGAGGGCCGCGCGCTGCGCATGCTGGTGGAAGCCGCGCGCCGCGACGTCGCAGCGCTGGTGCATGCCGCGCCCGCGCATGTCACCTTTACGAGTGGTGCGACCGAGGCGGCGAACCTCGTTCTGACGCCCGATTACCGCATGGGCCGCACGCCGCTTGCCATCAGCCACCTCTACCACTGCGAGATCGAACATCCGGCGATCCGCGAGGGTGGACGGTTTTCGCGCGACAAGCTGACATCCATTCCGGTGACGCCGGCCGGTCTTGTCGATCTTGCCGCGCTGGAAACCCTTCTCCAGGGCCACGACAAGGCAAAAGGCCTGCCGATGGTCGCCATCATGCTCGTCAATAATGAAACGGGCGTCGTGCAGCCGGTGAAATCGGCCGCCGAGATCGTGCACCGCCATGGCGGGCTGCTCGTCGTCGATGCGGTGCAGGCCGCCGGTCGCATCCCGGTCGATATCGCGGCGCTCGACGCGGATTTCCTGATCCTCTCCTCGCACAAGCTCGGCGGCCCGAAGGGCGCCGGCGCGCTCGTCTCGCGCGGCGAGGTGCTGATGCCCGTGCCGCTGATCCGCGGCGGCGGGCAGGAGAAGGGGCATCGCTCCGGAACGGAAAACCCGGCAGCCCTTGCCGGCTTTGCCGCGGCCGCGCGCGTTGCCTCTGCCGAATTCGCGGAGCGCAATGCCCGGATCGCCGGCCTGCGGGATGCATTGGAGGCCGGCATGCGGATGGCGACCAACGACGTCATCATTCACGGTGCGGATATCGAGCGTGTCGCCAACACCTCGTTCTTCAGCCTGCCGGGCCTGAAATCGGAAACGGGGCAGATCGCCTTCGATCTCGAAGGCATCGCGCTTTCCGCCGGTTCCGCCTGCTCCTCCGGCAAGGTCGGGCAGAGCCATGTGCTGACGGCCATGGGTTTCGACGCAGCCCTTGGCGCCTTGCGCGTGTCGCTCGGTTCCGGGTCTACGCAGGCCGATGTCGACCGCTTTCTTGCGGCCTTTTCGCGTGTCGTCTCACGGCGGCGCGCGGCCTGAGGGGAATCTTGCGAAAACTCAAGTTTTCGCTTGCCAAAAGGTGGGAAAGTCCGCCTTTGGCGCCTACATAAGCGGCGGGAGGTCCCGCCAGACGTTGACAAACTGCCGGACCTTGTATCCGGCGAGATTGGAGAACGATATGCCTGCGGTGCAGGAAACGATCGATCAGGTCCGTCTTATCGACGTAGACCAATACAAATACGGTTTCGAAACGACGATCGAAATGGAGAAGGCTCCGAAGGGGCTGTCCGAGGAGATCATCCGTTTCATCTCCGCCAAGAAGGGCGAGCCCGACTGGATGCTCGCATGGCGTCTCGAGGCCTATCAGCGCTGGCTGACGCTCGAAGAGCCGACCTGGGCGCGTGTCGACTATCCGAAGATCGACTTCAACGACCTCTATTATTATGCCGCTCCGAAGAACCAGAGCGGCCCGCTGTCGATCGACGAGGTCGATCCCGAACTCCTGAAGATGTACGAGAAGCTCGGCATTCCGCTGCGCGAGCAGGAAATCCTTGCCGGCGTGCAGACCTCGAAGATCGCCGTCGACGCGGTGTTCGACTCGGTCTCGGTCGTGACCACCTTCAAGGAAGAGCTGAAAAAGGCCGGCGTGATTTTCATGTCGATCTCGGAAGCCATCCGCGAGCATCCCGATCTCGTGAAAAAGTATCTCGGCACCGTCGTGCCGACGTCCGACAATTTCTACGCGACGCTGAACTCCGCGGTCTTCACCGACGGTTCCTTCGTCTACGTGCCGAAGGGCGTTCGCTGCCCGATGGAACTGTCGACCTACTTCCGCATCAACGAGAAGAACACCGGCCAGTTCGAGCGCACGCTGATCATCGCGGAAGAGGGCGCCTACGTCTCCTACCTCGAAGGCTGCACCGCGCCGCAGCGCGACGAAAACCAGCTTCACGCTGCCGTCGTCGAACTGGTTGCGCTGGACGACGCCGAGATCAAGTATTCCACCGTCCAGAACTGGTATCCGGGCGACAAGGACGGCAAGGGCGGCATCTACAACTTCGTCACCAAGCGCGGCGATTGCCGGGGCAGGAATTCCAAGATCTCGTGGACGCAGGTCGAGACCGGCTCCGCCATCACTTGGAAGTATCCGTCCTGCATCCTGCGCGGCGATGGCTCGCGCGGCGAGTTCTACTCGATCGCGGTATCGAACGGCCACCAGCAGATCGACAGCGGCACCAAGATGATCCATCTCGGCAAGAACACGTCGAGCCGCATCGTCTCGAAGGGCATATCGGCCGGTTTCTCCAACAACACCTATCGCGGCCAGGTTTCGGCCCACCGCAAGGCGGAGAACGCGCGCAACTTCACCCAGTGCGATTCGCTCCTGATCGGCGACAAGTGCGGCGCGCATACCGTGCCCTATATCGAGGCGAAGAACGCGACCGCGCAGTTCGAGCATGAGGCGACCACCTCGAAGATCTCGGAAGACCAGCTGTTCTACTGCCTCCAGCGCGGCATCCCGACCGAAGCGGCGATCGCGCTGATCGTCAACGGCTTCGTCAAGGAAGTCATCCAGGAACTGCCGATGGAGTTCGCCGTCGAGGCGCAGAAACTGATCGGCATTTCGCTGGAAGGCTCGGTCGGCTGACCGGGTAGGAATGCCCCGGCGGATTTCCGCCGGGTGGCCGGGCGTGCCTTCGATGAAGTTCCCGCGTGATCCGTTATATTAGACGGTGCGGTTCTCATCGGGAGAAGGCGACATGGATCCGGTCAATCTGACGTATTATGCCGTGGTTTGCGGTGGACTGGCAGCGTATGCGCCCAATGTTCGGAATTTGGCGGTACGCACGGTAGTGGGGCTTGGCCTCGGCGGTTTCTCCGCCATGATGCTTCCGGTGGTCCATTTTTTCCTCGGCTTCTGAAACCAAGACGGGAGCGTTTGAGCGCTCCGAACGCAGGACCGAAAAACCATGCTTGAAATCAAGAATCTGCACGCCCGCATCGCCGAAGACGGCACCGAGATCATCCGCGGCCTGAACCTCACCGTGAAGGCCGGCGAAGTCGCCGCCATCATGGGCCCGAACGGATCCGGCAAGTCGACGCTCTCCTACATCCTCGCCGGCCGCGAAGACTACGAAGTCACCGAAGGCGAGATCCTCTACAATGGCGAGAGCATTCTGGAGCTCGACCCGTCCGAGCGCGCCGCCAAGGGCATCTTCCTGGCCTTCCAGTACCCGGTCGAAATTCCGGGCGTCGCCACCATGCAGTTCCTGAAGGTTGCGATGAACGAGCAGCGCAAGGCGCGCGGCGAGGCCGAACTGACGACGCCGGACTTCATGCGCCGCGTCAAGGAATCGGCTGCCGAACTGAAGATCGCGCCGGAAATGCTGCGCCGCCCGCTGAACGTCGGCTTCTCCGGCGGCGAGAAGAAGCGCGCGGAAATCCTGCAGATGTCGCTCTTGGAGCCGAAGCTCTGCGTCCTCGACGAGACGGATTCCGGTCTCGACATCGACGCGCTGAAGATCGTCGCCGATGGCGTCAACGCGCTGCGTTCGCCCGACCGCGCCGTCGTCGTCATCACGCACTACCAGCGTCTGCTCGACTACATCGTTCCGGACACCGTCCACGTGCTCTACAAGGGCCAGGTCATCAAGTCTGGCGACAAGACGCTGGCGCATGACCTGGAAGCAAACGGTTATGCCGACATCATCGATGCTGCTGCCTGATGCATCGTGAAGGAGTAAACTCATGAATATGCAGACAGGCATGAAGTTGTCCGGCGCCGAAACGGCGCTCTGCGAAGCCTATGACCATGCGATCGGCGAACTGCCGGGCGATGGCGCGGTGCTTGCGGCCCGCGACGTGCTGATCAGCGACTTCAAGGATGCCGGCCTTCCGACGCGCCGCGTCGAGGCGTGGCACTATACGGACCTCAAGGCGCTGCTGCGCGCCGTGCCGGCCTTCGATCCGGCCGCATCTGCGGCAAAGATCGGCCCGCTGGTCGAGGGCTCGACGGTGCTTTCGGTCGTCAACGGCCTTGCTGATAGCCGCGCTTCAGCCGACGGCGTGACGCTGCGCACCTTTGCCGGTGCGCTCGCCGACGGCACCGCCGCCGAAGGCCTTGCCGCCCGTGACGGCGACGACACGATCGGCCGCATCAACGGCGCCTTCGTGCGTGACGGTTTCGTGCTCGATTTCCCGGCCGGGACCGAGCTCGAAGCGCCGCTCGAAATCCAGACGATCCAGAATGCCGGACAGACCCATACGCGCTTTCCGGCGACCTTCGGCGCCAACGTCAAGGCGACCGTCATCGAACGCCATGTGGCGATTGGCGAGAACGCCGCCTTCGTCACGACGGTCAGCGATATTTCGCTTTCCGACGGTGCGGAAATCACCTGGATCATCTTCCAGGGGCAGGGCGCTGCCGATACCCATCTCGGCCAGATCCGCATCACGCTCGGCACGGACGCCAAGCTGCGTCTCTACGTGATCAATGCCGGCGGCAAGCTCGTTCGGCAGGAAATCCATGTCGTGGTGGCGGGCGAGGGCTCCGACCTCATCCTGCGCGGCATCAACCTGCTCGGCGGCGAGACGCACAATGACGTGACCTTCACGGTCGGTCACAACGTGCCGAACACGACGTCGTCGGAAGTCATCCGCAATGTGATCTTCGATCGCGCCCGCGGTGTCTTTCAGGGCCAGATCCGCGTGGCGCCCGATGCGCAGAAGACCGACGCGAAGATGTCGTGCAACACGCTGCTCTTGTCGGACGAGGCCGATTTCTCGGCCAAGCCCGAGCTCGAAATCTTCGCCGACGACGTGCAGTGCGGCCATGGTGCGACCGTGATCGACATCGACCACGTCCAGCTCTTCTACCTGATGGCCCGTGGCATTCCGGAGAACAAGGCGCGCGCCATGTTGGTCAACGCCTTCGTCGCCGAGATCGTCGAGGAGCTGGAAGACGAGCCGCTGGTCGAGGCGCTGGAAGGCGTCATCGCCGCCTGGCTGGAAAAGCACGCTTAAAGAGGGACCATCGAGATGGAACACGCTCCCGCGAAGGCCTATGACGTCGAGGCGATCCGCAAGGATTTCCCGATCCTGTCGAAGACGGTCTATGGCAAGCCGCTGGTCTATCTCGACAACGGCGCCTCGGCACAGAAGCCGCAGTCGGTGATCGACGCCATTTCGCATGCCTATTCGAACGAATATGCCAATGTGCATCGCGGCCTGCACTTCCTGTCCAATGCGGCGACGGATGCCTATGAGGCGGCGCGCGAAAAGGTGCGCCGTTTCCTGAATGCCTCCTCGGTCGACGAGATCATTTTTACAAAATCCTCGACCGAGGCGATCAACACGGTCGCTTACGGTTATGGCATGCCGAAGATCGGCGAGGGCGACGAGATCGTGCTGTCGATCATGGAGCACCATTCCAACATTGTGCCGTGGCATTTCATCCGCGAGCGGCAGGGCGCCAAGCTGGTCTGGGCGCCGGTGGATGATGCGGGCGCGTTCCACATCGAAGACTTCGAAAAATGCCTGACGGAGCGCACCAAGCTTATCGCCATTACCCATATGTCGAATGCGCTCGGCACGATCGTTCCGGTCAAGGAAATCTGCCGCATTGCCCGTGAGCGTGGCATTCCGGTGCTGGTCGATGGCTCGCAGGGGGCCGTGCACATGCCGGTCGACGTGCGCGACATCGATTGCGACTGGTACGTGATGACCGGTCACAAGCTCTATGGCCCCTCCGGCATCGGCGTGCTCTATGGCAAGATGGACCGCCTCAAGGAGATGCGCCCCTTCCAGGGCGGCGGCGAGATGATCGTCGACGTCACGGAAGACATCGTCACCTATAACGAGCCGCCGCACCGTTTCGAGGCCGGTACGCCGCCGATCGTGCAGGCGATAGGCCTCGGCCATGCGCTCGACTACATGGAAAAGATCGGCCGCGCCGCCATCTCGACGCATGAGGCGGATCTGCGCGACTATGCGCATGAGCGGCTGTCGGCGATCAATTCGCTCAAGATTTTCGGCACGGCGCCGGGCAAGGGCTCGATCTTTTCCTTCGAACTCGAAGGCATCCACGCGCACGACGTCTCGATGGTCATCGACCGGGCGGGTGTTGCGGTGCGTGCCGGCACCCATTGTGCGCAGCCGCTCTTGAAACGCTTCGGCGTCACCTCCACATGCCGTGCATCGTTCGGCCTGTACAATACGCGCGCCGAGGTGGATGCTCTCGCCGATGCGCTTGATCATGCCCGCAAGTTTTTTGCCTGAGGAGGTGGACCCATGTCCCTCGACGCAACGGAAGACAAGATCGACGTCCGCGACGGCATCGTGCATTCGGCAATCCCGGCCGACGAACTGGCGCGCCTCAGCGATGACGTCATTTCCGCGCTGAAGACGGTCTACGACCCGGAAATCCCGGCCGACATCTTTGAACTCGGCCTGATCTACAAGATCGACATCGAAGACGACCGCATGGTCAAGATCGACATGACGCTGACCGCGCCCGGCTGCCCCGTGGCCGGCGAGATGCCGGGCTGGGTCGAGAATGCCGTTGGTGCCGTCGAGGGCGTGTCCGGCGTCGAGGTCCGCATGACCTTCGATCCGCCGTGGACGCCGGACCGCATGTCGGAAGAGGCGCAGGTTGCTGTCGGCTGGTATTGATCGCTTAACCGCGCAGCACTAGATTTAGATTCGGAAACCGCCGGGCCTTGAACCCGGTCGGCGAAGGAGAAACGGCCAATGGCCTTTGCAGTTATGAAGCTCACCGATGCGGCGGCAGACCGTGTCAAGGCGATCGTCGACAATGCCGGCGCTGACGCCAGGGGCATTCGTGTCGGCATCAAGAAGGGCGGTTGCGCGGGCATGGAATATTCCATCGACCTCGTCACCGAAGCGAACGCCAAGGACGACCTGATCGAGCGCAACGGCGCGCGTGTCTGGGTCGCGCCGGAAGCCGTGCTCTATCTTCTCGGCACCGAGATGGATTTCGAGGTGACGACGCTGCGCTCCGGCTTTACCTTCCACAACCCGAACCAGACATCCGCCTGCGGCTGCGGCGAATCGGTCGAGCTGAAGCCCGCCGACCTTGCGGCCCTTGCCGCCGCCGGCCAACCGACGGTACGCGCCGGCTGAACCCGGAATGCCGCAGGTGCAGGACTGCAAAACCTCACGACTTTCCTTCGCCGCCGGATTTGCCTAGTCTCCCACGCGCGGCACCCGGATCGGGTGCCGGCGGATCGCCAGGGAGGGGAGGCGCGCGATGACCGGCTTTGCCGCGGCACTTTACCAGAACCTGCCCTTTCCGGCCCTGATCGTCGATGCCGAGGCGCGTGTCGTTTCGTTCAATGAGGCGGCTGCGCGCGCTTTCGGCTGGAATCGCGATGGCCGCAAGCCTGCCGACGGAGCCGTCATCGATGGACCGACCCCCGGCGCGATCCTTGCCCGTTACGCTTCGGTCGGGCGCGAGAATGCGCATGCCCTTTCCTTCCGCCACGAGAACGGCGCGCTCTTCGATGCGACCGCGCATGTGATCGCCGTGCCGGACGAGGCTACCGGCGCTTGTTACGCGCTTCTCCTGCGCAGCCTGCTTTCCGGCGGCAGCCATGGCGAGCAGATCCTGCTCGGCCAGCGCTTCGATGCGGCACTCGACACCATGCCGGAAGGTTTTGCCGTCTTCGACCGGGAGGAACGGCTGATGATGTTCAACCGGACTTTCAAGGAGCGTTGCGGCCCTGCGAAGGAGGATGTGCGGGTCGGCGCGAGCCTCGAAAGCATCATTCGCGCGAATATCAGGGCAGGCGTCTACACGGATATCGAGGAGGGCACGCCCGAGGCGGAGGCCCTGGTGGAGGCGCGCCTGCGCGATCACCGTACACCCGATTCGGGCGGCGCGGTCTTCGCCTATGGCGGCGACCGGTGGATGCGCTCGGAAAGCCATGTCACGGAAACCGGCGATATCGTCGCGCTGCGCGTCGACGTCACGGACCTGAAGCGCGCCGAGGCGGCGCTGGAGGAGAAGCGCCGCGACTATCTCTCGCTGTTGCAGATCCTGCCGGACATGATCCTGCGCTTCGACAAGAAGCTCATGGTGCGTTTTGCCAATGACAAATATGCAAGCCACGTCGGCTCGACCACCGATGCCTTGATCGGCCGCTATCTGCCGGACGTCGCCTGCGCGCCGGAGCAGACGGCCGAGCTGATGAACATTGCGAACTATACGCCCGAGCAACCCATCCGGATGCTCGAAATCTGCATCGACAACCATGACGGCCGCGAGATGTGGATGCACTGGACGGCGGTCGCGAGCTTCGACGGAGAGAGCGTCAGCGAGGTGGTCAGCGTCGGCCGCGACATTACCGAGGCGAAGCGCCAGCAGCAGCAGGTGGAGGCGCAGACGAACGAGCTGCGCCTGAAGAACGAGGCGCTCGACCAGTTCACCGCCACGGTCTCGCATGACCTGAAGGCGCCGCTGCGCCATCTTTCCATGTTCGCCGAGATGATTTCCGAAGACCTGCACCGGGGCGAGGTCACCGAGCTGGTGCATTATGCCGATCATGTGCGCAAGAGTGCCGCCCGCATGCGCCGCATCATCGACAGCCTGCTCGAATTCTCGCAGATCGCCTATCGCATCACCGCGCCGAAACCGGTCGCGCTCTCCGATGTGGTGCGCGATGCGCTGGTGCTGCTGGAAGGCCATGTGCAGGAAAGCGGCGGCAGGATCGAGGTCGCGGCCCTGCCGGACATCCAGGGCGATCCGGAGCTTCTGAAGCGGCTGGCGCAGAACCTCATCGGCAATGCGCTGAAATATTGCCGGCCCGGCGAGGCGCCCGTCGTTCGCGTCTATAGCCGGGACAATGACGGCGCGATCGACTTCATCGTGGAGGATGACGGCATCGGCATCGACCCGCAGCACGTGGGGCGGATTTTCGATGTGTTTCAACGGCTTCACCGGGACGAGACGGTCTATCAGGGCACCGGCGTCGGCCTGGCGCTCGCCCGCCGCATCGTCGAGAGCCACAATGGCGTGATTGCGCTTGACACGAGCTACGGTCCGGGCGCACGCTTCATCGTGACGTTTCCACACCCATTAAAATCAAGGGGGAACGATCGTGGCAAGCTCGCCTAGAAAGCTGATCGTCGTCGATGACGACCCCGTGGATGTGCGCTTCGTGATGCGCGCCTTCAGCGATGCCGGCAGCCCCATCGAGATCACCCATGTGGCCGACGCGGAGGTCGCCAGCGACCGGCTCGCCACGGAAGCCTTCGATTACATCCTGCTCGACATCAACATGCCCGGCACCAACGGCATGGACCTGCTCAAGCGGCTGCGCGGGCGCACGCGCACGGCGGTGACGCCGGTCATCATGCTGTCCTCCTCCTCGAATTCCGCCGACGTCAACCGCGCCTACGAAAACGGCGCCAACGCCTATGCCGTCAAACCCTCGACGATCAGCGGCTACCGCGATTTCGCCGAAGGTTTCACCCGCTTCTGGGTCGACGTCGCCGTTTCCCCCTGAGCCTTTCCCTCCCTGCCCGACATGAAAAAGCCCCGGCCGACGGATCGGCCGGGGCTCATCAGGTTGAGGACAAGCCTCGCCCCACCCACCTTCGTCATCCTCGTCCTCGGGTTAAACCCGAGGATTGACCCGAGGATCCACCATCCGCGGCGTGCCAGCGGGATGGATGGTCGGGTCAAGCCCACAGGTGTCCGGTTTAAATTCAGGCCCATTCGAGCACCATCTGGCTGGTGTCTTGCGGCGGGTCTGGTGGTGGCTTCAGCAGGCGGTCTGTTCGGCGGCGATGCATGAGGTTTGCGCGTATGAGGCGGGCGAAAGCGA
>NZ_DASYHH010000024.1:0-142493 GCF_035998705.1 Shinella sp.
TTCGCCGCTTCATGCCAGGTGACACGGATCTGGCAGCCGTATCACAGCGCGATCTCACCCAACTCGCCCGCCACCTGAATGATCAGCCGCGAAGGTGCCTGGGGTACAGGACACCCGCCGAGGTCTTCGCCGCCCATTTGCAGGAAGGCGGTTGATCCCCTACCCTCCAGCACGGCCATGATGCACTTGGGTTAGCTTCTCCACTTTTGCGGAACCCGGGCGGGGCTGATAGCATTTGGGCGGCATGACCTATGACCTCTATTACTGGAGCGGCATTCAGGGCCGCGGCGAATATGTGCGGCTGGCGCTGGAAGCGGCGGGCGCGCGCTATCGCGATGTCGCGCGGCTGGAGGGCGACCACGTCTTGGCGGCAATGGGCAAGGAGCTCGAGACGCCCTCCTTCGCGCCGCCGTTCCTGAAGGACGGGGCGGTGGTGGTCGGACAGGTGGCGGCGATCCTGCTTTATCTCGGCGAACGGCTGGATCTCGCGCCGAAGGACGAGCGGTTGGGGCTGTGGACGCACCAGATCCAGCTCACCATCGCCGATTTCGTCGTGGAGGGGCACGACGTGCACCACCCGATCGGTGCGGGGCAATATTATGAAGATCAGAAGCCGGAGGCGCTGCGCCGGGCGGAGGAATTCGGTAACGAGCGCGTGCCGAAATTCCTCGACTGGTTCGAGACGATCCTGGAGCGCAACCCGGCCGGCCCCGCCCATCTCGTCGGCGACCGGCTGACCTATGCGGACCTTTCGCTGTTCCAGGTGACGAGCGGGCTTTCCTATGCCTTCCCGCGGCTGATGGAGCGGCTTTACGGCGACTATCCGAAGATAGCCGCCGTCTCGGCCGCCGTGGCGAAACATCCGCCCATCGCCGCCTATCTGAAAAGCGAGCGCCGTTTGGCGCCGAACGAGGACGACCTCTTCCGCCATTATCCGGAGCTCGACCCGTGATCAGTGGCCGGTGGGCAGGGTCTCCGGGAAGGGGATGAATTCGGCCTTGTCGTCCGGCGGCAGGCGGAAGCGGCCGTGTTCGAAATCGCCCTTGATCCAGGCGTCCCGCGCGGCCTCCAGCTTCTCCTTCGAGGAGGCGACGAAGTTCCAGGCGATGTAGCGCGGCCCGTTCATCGTCTCGCCGCCGAGCAGCATCAGGCGGGCGCCCGCCTCGCCTGCGGTGACGGTGATCGGATCGCCGGGGCGGAACACCATCATCCGGCCGGCCAGAAATTCCTCTCCGGCGATCAGCACGGAGCCCTGCGTGACGTAGAGGCCGCGGTCCTCGTGGTTGTCGGGCAGCGGCAGTTTTGCGCCGGCCTCCAGCACGCATCCGCATAGAACATCTCGGAGAAGGTTTTCACCGGCGCGCGCTCGCCCCAGGCATTGCCGAGGATGAGGCGGACCTGCTTGCCCTCGCCTGAGAGAAACGGCAGGGCGTCGGCGCCCTGGTGCTCGAAGCTTGCCGGCTTGTCCTCGTCGGCTTCCGGCAGCGCCACCCAGGTCTGGATGCCGAACAGCGAATGGCGTTTGGCACGGGTCTCGGGGCTGGTGCGCTCGGAATGGGTGACGCCGTTGCCGGCGACCATCCAGTTCACCTCGCCCGGATAGATCATCTGGTTGGTGCCGAGGCTGTCGCGGTGCTGGAACTCGCCCTGATAGAGATAGGTGACGGTGGCAAGGCCGATATGGGGATGCGGGCGCACGTCGATGCCGCCGTCATGCAGGAATTCGGCCGGTCCCATCTGGTCGAAGAAGATGAAGGGGCCGACCATCTGGCGCTCCGGCGCCGGCAGCGCGCGGCGCACCTCGAAGCCGCCGAGATCGCGGGCGCGCGGCACGATCAGCATCTCGATGTCGTCGACCGTGCCGGCCTCGGGACATTGCGGTTCAATACCGGGCATCCAGCTCATGGTTTTTCTCCTCGTTCGATTGTCTTGAAGGCCGGCTCCGGGGCGGGAGCCGGCCGCTTTCGTCCACCTTATCCCCGATCGGCGAGGAAGGCAGCAATGGCGTCGATCTCCGGCTGGCGCACCTCATGGCCGCCATCGTGCAGCGTGAGATCGACCGAAGCGCCCTCGCCTTCCAGATAGGCGGCAAGCCGCTCCGTCAGCGGCAGCGGGCAGATCGGATCGCGCCTGCCGGCGGTGATCAGGATCTTTCGCCCAGTGAGCCCTGCGTTCGGCGCGGGCGTCCAGGGGATCAGCGGATGCATCAACACCGCCCGGTCGAACAGGTCCGGCGCCTCGAAAAGCACCGAAGCGAGGATGTTGGCGCCGTTGGAATAGCCGAGGCCGTAGATCGGCGTCCCGGGGTTTTCCGCCTTATGGGCGCGGATGAAATCCGCCATCTTGCTGGTGCGCAGCGCGAGGTCCGCCATGTCGTAGACCCCTTCCCCCGTGCGGCGGAAGAAGCGGTTTGCGCCCTGTTCGGAAACGTCCCCGCGCGGCGAGACGATGCCGGCCGCGGGCAGGATCTGGTGCACGAGGCCGGTGAACTGGTGTTCGTCGCCGCCGGTGCCGTGGAAGGTGAAGACCAAAGGCGCGCCGGCTTCCGGCGTCCTGGCGAATGATGGTAGGCGTCACGGGACATGATGGTCTCCTTCGTGAAAGGGCCGCCGACTGGCGCCGGCGGCGGGGTCGCAGGTCAGTCGACGATCGGCGGCAGGATCTCTTCGATCTGCGCGCGCAAGGCCGCATGCTGGCGCGGCAGCTTCAGCGCCTGGCCGAGATGGGCGGTGTCCTCGTCGCGGTCGAAGCCCGGCTCGTTGGTCGCCACTTCGAACAGAACGCCGCCGGGCGTGCGGAAGTAGATGGCCCAGAAATAATCGCGGTCGATCACCGGGGTGACGTGGTAGCCGGTATCCATCAGCGCCTTGCGCACCTCTTCCTGCGCCGCGCGGTTTTCCACCGCGAAGGCGACGTGGTGCACCGAGCCGGCACCCTGGCGGGCGGACGGCGCGCCGGGCAACACGTCGAGATCGATGACATCGGCGCCATTGCCGTCCTTGACGGCGTAGCGGGTCAGCGTGCCGCGACGGTCGATTTCCTCGTAGCCCATGTATTTCAGCAGTTCGCCGGTGGCACCGCCATCGCGCAGCCGCATGGTGACGCCGTGGAAACCGTGCACGCCGTCATCGGCCGGGACCGTGCCGCCCAGGAAGGGCTTGCGCTTGTCGCCGTCGACCTCGGTCAGCGCGAAACCGTCGCCATCGGGGCCGAGGAAGCGCAGGCGCTTCTCGCCGAAGGCGTCGTCTTCCGCAAGGCCGCTCACGCCGGTGCCGGCAAAGCGCTCCTTCCAGTAGCCGAGCGAGCCCTTCGGCACGGAAAACACCGTCTCGGAGACTTCGCCGGCGCCGCGGTTGCCCTTGGCCATATGCGGGAAGGGAAAATAGGTCATGACCGTGCCGGCCGAGCCGGTCTCGTCGCCGTAATAGAGATGGTAGACGTCCGGCGCGTCGAAGTTGACGGTCTTCTTGACGCGGCGCAGGCCGAGCGTCTTGGTGAAGAAGTCGTTGTTTTCCTGCGCGTCGGCCGCCATCGAGGTGACGTGATGCAGGCCTTTGATCTGGGTAAGCATGGATTTGTCCTCGCTCTCGGTTTCATTCGTTGAGCAAGAGATAACCCGCCGCGGCCTTCACCAGAAGAGCCATAATGTTGCATAGATTGTTGACGTTTTCGCAATAGCGCGGCTGGATTGCGTGGCCGGGCGGCCTCGACCAAGGTATATTTCGGCACGTAGGAAGCGCTCTGCTCCGGTGGCGACGGCCGGTAAACAGCGAGGATGCGCAGTTGCTGGTTTACAAGGGCGGTGCGCGTCGGCTGGCGGAGAAGTTCAACGCCGATGTGCTGGCGTTTGTGAAGGGGTGATGGTTTTTTGGTGGTGCGGCGAAGGCACCCCCCTCTGGCCTGCCGGCCATCTCCCCCTCAAGGGGGGAGATTGGCAAAGGGCGCGGGCATTGCTCAAATTGAAGCGCCAAAGATGGGCGAGACGTCGCTCCATCCAATCTCCCCCCTTGAGGGGGAGATGCCCGCAGGGCAGAGGGGGGTGAGCCACACCCCGCCCCCCTCAAAGCCCCCAAACCACCGACTCCTCGTGCCGCTTGATCAGATGCTTGAGATTGTCGAAGCCGCTCTGCACATGGCGGGCGAAGTGGTCGACGGCGGGCATGCGCGGGGCGTCGGCGCGTTTGAGGAGGCCGAGGGCGCGTTGGGGGTGGGGCACGTTGACCGGCAGCGCGGTGATCGACCTTTCGTTGCGTTGCGCGAAGACGACGCTGTGCGGCAGCACGGTCAGCGCATCGCTGCCCTTGAGGAAATTGACGACGCTCATCAGCGAGCCGCCGGTATAGCGGATGCGGATTTCCGTGGCGCCGAAGGAGAGCAGCATTCTGCGCAGGTCGGCGAGAAGCGGGCTGCCGGGCGGCGGCGCGACCCAGGGGTAATCCAAGAGATGCATCGGCTGCGGGCGTCGCTTCAAAAGCAGCGGATGCGTGACGCGGCAGGCGACGACGTTGCGGCCGGGCAGGATCTCGTGGAATTCCAGCCCCGAGCCCTCGTCGAGAATGTCGATGGGGCAGATGGCGAGGTCGATCTGGTCGGCCTTCAGCGCCGCCCTGAGATCGGGAAAATAGCCGTAGCTCTGGTCGACGCGCACATCCGGATGCTGGTTCTGGAATTCCGCGATCATGCCGGCGATCAGCGCATCCATGAAGAAGGGCGTGCCGCCGATGCGCACCGTGCCGCCCTTGCCGACGCGAAAACTCTCGATCGTGTCCGACGCCTTGCGCGAGGCGGCGAGCATGACCTGGCCGTGATCGGCGAGCGCCCGGCCGAGCGGCGTTGGCTGGAGCGGTCGCTTTCCCTTGAGAAACAGCGGTTCGCCAAGGCGCTTTTCCAGCATGGACAGGGTGCGCGAGACGGCGGGCTGCGCCATGCCGAGCAGCGCCGCGCCCTCGGTGACGCCGCCCGTCTTGACGACGGCGGCAAGCTGGATCAGGTGGCGCTCGTCTATCTTCATAACGATCCGTTATATTATTCCGGCACAAAATCATCAATGCCGCGTCCGTCCTTTGCTAGATTTCCCTCAGCTGGAGGAGAAAGCATGCCGGGACCGATGGTTTCCCCTGTCGATACCTTGACCGCGTCGGACGCCTTTGCGCGAAGGCTGGCCGCTGCCGGCGACGGCAGGCTGCGCCAGGCGCTGACCGCGACCGTCACCCATCTCCATGCGCTGATTACCGAGCTGAAGCCGACGCCGGCCGAATGGCGCGGCGTCATCGCCTTCCTCACCGAGGTCGGCCATGCGGCAGACGACCGCCGCCAGGAATGGGTGCTGCTGTCGGACCTGCTCGGCGCCTCCGCGCTGGTCGAGGAGGTCAACACGCGCCGCCCGAAGCTTGCGACGCCGAACACCGTGCGCGGCCCCTTCTTCCGCGCCGATGCGCCGGCGCGCCCGCTCGGCAGCGACATCTCCCTCGACGGTGTCGGCGAGGGACTTGCCGTTTCCGCCCGCGTGCAGGATCTCGATGGCGCGCCGATCGCCGGTGCCGAGGTCATCACCTGGCAGGCCAACGCCGCCGGCCTCTACGAGAACCAGCAGCCGGATTTGCAGCCGGAATTCAACCTGCGCGGCCTGTTTCGCACCGATGGCGAGGGCCGGTTCCATTACCGCACCATCCGCCCGGCGGGCTACGGCGTGCCGGATGACGGGCCGGTCGGCACGCTGCTGCGCAAGGCCGGCCTGCCGCTGCGCCGCCCGGCGCACCTGCATTTCATGATCAGGGCGGCCGGTTTCGAGACGATCGTCACGCATCTCTATGACGCAAGCGACCCGCAGCTCGACGCGGATGCGCTGTTCGGCGTCAAGCCGGAGCTGGTCTGCCGCTTCGAACGCGCGGCCGACAAGCCGTGTTTCCGGCTCGACTACACCTTCGTCATGGCGCGATCGAAACAGGGGGCAACGGCGTGACCCGCGACTTCGTCTATTCCACCAGCCCGGCCCATATCGTCTTCGGCGCCGGCAAGAGCGACACCGTCGGCGACTGGCTCGACCAGATCGGCTGCCGCCGTGCCCTCGTTCTGTCGACGCCGCACCAGAAGGCCGATGCCGAAAGGCTGGCGGAAACGCTCGGGGTCCGCGCAGTCGGGGTCTTCGCCGGTGCCGTGATGCACACACCTGTCGACGTGACGGAAACGGCCATGGACGTGGTGCGCCAGACGGGTGCGGACTGCGTCGTCTCGCTCGGCGGCGGCTCGACGACCGGGCTCGGCAAGGCGATCGCCTACCGCACCGACCTGCCGCAGATCGTCATTCCGACGACCTATGCCGGCTCCGAGGTGACGCCGATCCTCGGCCAGACGGAGGCCGGCCGCAAGACGACGGTGCGCGCCGCCAGCATCCTGCCGGAAGTGGTGATCTACGATCCGGCGCTGACGCTCGGCCTGCCGGTCGCCATGAGCGTGACCAGCGGGCTCAATGCCATGGCGCATGCCGTCGAAGCGCTTTACGCCGAAGACCGCAACCCCGTTTCCTCGCTGATGGCGATCGAGGGCCTCAGCGCCTTCCGCCGGAGCCTGCCGCAGCTCGTGGCGCAGCCCCGCGACGCCGAGGCGCGCGCGGAGGCGCTCTATGGCGCCTGGCTCTGCGGCACGGTGCTCGGCACGGTCGGCATGGCGCTGCACCACAAGATCTGCCACACGCTCGGCGGCACCTTCGATACGCCGCATGCCGATACGCATGCGATCATGCTGCCGCACACCGCGGCCTTCAACGCCGTCGCCGTGCCCGACCTGCTCGCCCCGGTGGCAGAGATGTTCGGCGGTTCGGTCGGCGGCGGGCTGTGGGATTTCGCGAAAGCCGCCGGGGCGCCGCTGGCGCTGAAGGACCTCGGCCTTTCCGAAGCCGATCTCGACCGCGCCGCGGAGATCGCCACGCAAAGCCCTTACCGCAACCCGCGCGCCATCGACCGTCCGTCGATCCGCGCGCTGTTGCAGCATGCCTGGGAGGGCAGACGGCCGGCCAATTGACGTCACCCTTCGGGAGGAAGGGTTTTGGGAGGAAGAACCATGCTGACGAGACGCGAACTTTTGAAGACCACGGCGGCCGGAAGCGCCGTCGCCCTGACATCGGGCTTTCCGATGCCGGCGATCGCGCAGAATGCGGCGATCAAGCTCGGTTATGTGAGCCCGCAGACCGGGCCGCTCGCCGCCTTCGGCGAGGCCGACAGCTTCGTCATCGACGCCTTCCTGGCGGCGGCGAAAGCCAAGGGGCTGAACTACGAGATCATCGTCAAGGACAGCCAGTCGAACCCCAACCGCGCGGCGGAAGTGGCCAAGCAGCTGATCGTCGACGACGAGGTCAACCTGATGCTCGTCGCCTCGACGCCGGAGACGACCAATCCGGTGGCGACGACCGCGGAAGCCGAGGGCATGCCCTGCATCTCCACCGTCGCGCCCTGGCAGCCCTGGTTCATCGGCCAGCAGGGCAATCCCGGCGATCCGGCCTCGTGGAAACCGTTCGACTATGCCTTCCACTTCTTCTGGGGGCTGGAAGACGTCATCGCGGTCTTCACAAACATGTGGGCGCAGGTGGAGACCAACAAAAAGGTCGGCGGCCTGTTTCCGAACGACGGCGACGGCAATGCCTGGGGCGACAAGGTCGTCGGCTTCCCGCCGGTGCTGGAGACGATGGGTTATTCGCTGAACGATCCCGGCCGCTACCAGAACATGACGGACGATTTTTCCGCGCAGATCAACGCCTTCAAGGCCGGCCAGTGCGAGATCGTCACCGGCGTGGTCATCCCGCCGGATTTCACCACCTTCTGGAACCAGGCCAAGCAGCAGGGTTTCGTGCCCAAGGTCGCCTCGATCGGCAAGGCGCTGCTCTTTCCGCAGGCGGTGGAGGCGCTGGGCAATGCCGGGCACAACCTCTCTTCCGAGGTCTGGTGGTCGCCGAGCCATCCGTTCAAGTCGTCGCTGACCGGCGAGACCTCGGCCGAGGTCGCGGCCGCCTTCACGAAGACGACCGGCCGGCCCTGGACGCAGCCGATCGGCTTTGCCCATGCGCTGTTCGAACTGGCGGTCGACGCGCTCGGCCGCGCCGAGGACCCGACGGACGGCGATGCGGTGGCCGCCGCCATTGCCGCGACACGGCTCGACACGCTGGTCGGTCCGATCGCCTGGGACGGCAAGGGCCTGCCGCCCTTTGCGGCGAAGAACATCGCCAAGACGCCGCTTGTCGGCGGCCAGTGGCGGCTGAAGGACGGCGGCGGCTACGATCTCGTCATCACGGACAACAAGACGGCGCCGAACATTCCGACCGGCGGCACGATGGAAGCGATCGCCTGAAGGATCAAAACCATGTCCCTGTTGCAGCTCGACAGCGTCTCCAAGCGGTTCGGCGCGCTGACGGTCGCCGATGCGATCAGCCTCACCGTGGACAACGGTGAGGCGCTCGGCATCATCGGCCCGAACGGCGCCGGCAAGTCGACGCTGTTCAACCTGATCACCGGCACGATCGCGCCCGACAGCGGCGCGATCCGCTTTGCCGGCGCCGACGTCACGCGCACGCCACCGATGGCGCGGTGTCTTTCCGGCATGGGGCGCACCTTCCAGATCCCGCAGCCCTTCGAAAAGCTGACGGTCTTCGAAAACCTGCTGGTCGCCGGCAGTTTTGGCGCAAGGCGCAGCGAGGCGGATGCCTATGACCGCTGCGCCGAAATCCTCGTCGAGACCGGGCTCATCGACAAGGCCAACGTGCCGGCGGGCGGGCTCAGCCTGTTGCAGCGAAAACGCCTGGAGCTTGCCCGGGCCCTTGCCACCGAGCCGCGCCTGCTGCTGCTCGACGAGATCGCCGGCGGGCTGACGGAGGGCGAATGCCAGGCGCTCGTCGCCACCATCCGCGCCATCCACGCCAAGGGCGTCGCGGTCATCTGGATCGAGCATGTGCTGCACGCGCTGACTTCGGTCGTCGAACGGCTGCTCGTCTTACATTTCGGCCGGGTGATCGGCATCGGCGCGCCGGCCGAGATCATGGCCTCGCGCGACGTGCAGGAAATCTACCTGGGGATCGAGATATGACGGCGCTCCTCGAAACGAAGGGCCTCAAGGCCTTCTACGGCGATTTCCAGGCGCTGTTCGGCGTCGATATCACCGTGGCCGAGGGCGAGACCATCGCCATCATCGGCGCGAACGGTGCCGGCAAGACGACGCTGATGCGGGCGCTCGCCGGCGTGCTGATAAATGCGCCCGACAGCGTGTTCTGCCGCGGCGAGGCGGTTGGTGCGCTCGCCGCGCCCGACATTCTCGCCCGCGGCATCGCCATGGTGCCGGAGGGGCGGCGGCTGTTTGCCTCGCTGACGGTGGAGGAAAACCTGCTGGTCGGCGCTTACGGCAAGCGGCGCGGCGCCTGGACGCTTGCGACCGTCTACGATCTCTTCCCCATCCTCAAGGAGCGCCGCGCCAACCCGGCCACCGCGCTCTCCGGCGGCCAGCAGCAGATGGTGGCGATCGGCCGGGCGCTGATGGCGAACCCGGACGTGCTGCTCTGCGACGAGATCAGCCTCGGCCTCGCCCCCGTCGTGGTGCGCGACATCTACGCCGCCTTCCCGCGCATTCGGGACAGCGGCGCCGCCATCGTCATCGTCGAGCAGGATATCGGCCAGGCGCTGAAGGTGGCGAACCGCGTCTATTGCATGATGGAGGGGCGCATCACGCTTGCCGGCCGGCCGGAGGCGCTTAGCCGCGCGGCGATCCACGCAGCCTATTTCGGAGCGCCAAGCCATGACCATTCTTGATACGATCGTGCAGGGCGTGCTGCTCGGCGGGCTTTACGCGCTGTTTGCCGCCGGCCTCAGCCTGGTCTTCGGCATCATGCGCCTCGTCAACCTCGCCCATGGCGACCTCATCGTGCTCGCCGCCTTCCTGATCCTCGTCCTGGTGACCGGGCTCGGCCTCAACCCGTTCCGTGCAGCGCTGATCGTCATGCCGCTGATGTTCATCGCAGGCTATGCATTGCAGGCGGTGCTTTTGAACCGGACGCTCGGCAAGGACGTGCTGCCGCCGCTGCTCGTCACCTTCGGCCTGTCGATCGTGCTGCAGAACGCGCTGCTGGAAGGCTTTTCCGCCGATAGCCGCCGCATTTCCGCCGGCGCGCTCGAAACGGCCTCCATCAATCTCGGAGCCGTTACCATCGGCCTGATGCCGCTGATGGCCTTCCTCTCGGCGGTCGCCGTCATCGTCGGGCTCAACCTCTTGATCTACCGCACCGCGATCGGCCGCGCGTTCCGCGCCACCTCCGACGACCCGGTGACGGCCGGCCTGATGGGCATCCGTCCGCGGCAGGTTTTCGCGGTGGCGACCGGGCTTGCCATGGCGGTGGTGGCGATTGCCGCGCTCTATCTCGGCACCCGCGCCAATTTCGACCCGACCGCCGGGCCGGCGCGGCTGATCTATGCCTTCGAGGCGGTGATCATCGGCGGCCTCGGCTCGCTCTGGGGGACGCTCGCCGGCGGCGTCATCCTCGGCGTGGCGCAGACGGTCGGCGCATCGATAAACCCCGAATGGCAGATCCTCTCCGGCCACCTCGCCTTCCTCGCCGTTCTCCTGATCCGGCCGCGCGGCCTCTTCCCGCGCGCCGTCGACTGAGGTGTCCCGATGACCATCGCCATCCCTTCCCTCAAGGTCGAAACCCGCACCAGGGCCTCCTCGGTCTCGCGGCTCATAGCACTCGCCGTGCTGGCGCTCGGCCTTGCCGCCCCCTTCCTCGTCTCGCGCGGCGCGGTGCAGGACCTGTTCTTCATTCTCACCATGCTGGTTCTGGCACAGAGCTGGAACCTGCTTGCGGGTTATGCGGGCCTCATCTCCGTCGGCCAGCAGGTTTTTGTCGGCTTCGGCGCCTATGCGATGTTCGGCGCGGTCATCCTTTTCGGCATCGACCCCATCCCGGCGATCCTGATTGCAGGCGTGCTCTCCGCGCTGCTCGCCATCCCCACCGCCTTCTTCACCTTCCGCCTCTACGGCCCCTATTTCGCCATCGGCACCTGGGTCGTGGCGGAGGTGGTGCGCCTCCTGCTTGCCCAGTGGAAGACGCTCGGCGGCGGCACCGGCACCTCGCTGCCGCGCGAGGCGGTGCGCGACATGGCGGGCGTCGGGCTGCTGCGCGATCTCTTCGGCATGAAACCGGCGCAAGCGAGCGACGCGATCACCTATTGGCTGGCGCTCATCCTCGCCGCCGCCACCATCGGCTTCATCTACCGCCTTTTGCGCAGCAAGCAGGGGCTCGGCCTTGCCGCCGTGCGCGACAACGAGCAGGCGGCGCGCGCCGTCGGCGTCGATGCGCGGCGCATGAAGGCGATGGTCTATCTCGCCACCGCCTTCATGACGGGGCTCGCCGGCGCCCTGATCTATGTGCAGAAGGCCCGCATCTCGCCCGATGCCGCCTTCTCCGTCACCGACTGGACGGCCTATGTCATCTTCATCGTCGTCATCGGCGGCCTCGGCACCATCGAGGGTCCGATCCTCGGCGTCATCCTGTTCTTTCTGTTGCAGAACCTGCTCGCCGACTACGGCTCCTGGTATCTGCTGATGCTCGGCCTTGCCGGCATTCTCACCATGCTTTTCGCGCCGCGCGGCCTCTGGGGCGCCTTCTCCGACCGCACCGGCATCCAGCTCTTTCCGGTCCGCCGCACACTCGTCGGCGGCCCGTCTGTCCATCAGGGAGGATCATCACATGGCTGACATCACCACGGACGTGCTCATCATCGGCACCGGCCCCGCCGGCTCCGCCACCGCGGCGCTGCTTTCGAGCTATGGCGTCGAGAACATGGTGATCAACCGCTACCGCTGGCTCGCCAACACGCCGCGCGCCCACATCACCAACCAGCGCACCATGGAAGTGCTGCGCGACCTCGGCCGCGAGGTGGAGGACGAGGCCTATATGTATGCCGCCGAGCAGGACCTGATGGGCGAGAACGTCTTCTGCACGGCGCTTGCCGGCGAGGAGATCGGCCGCATGAAGAGCTGGGGCAAACACCCCGTCTCGCGCGCCGAACACCAGCTCTCCTCGCCAAGCCACATGAACGACCTGCCGCAGACCTTCATGGAACCGCTGCTGTTCAAGACCGCCTGTTCGCGCGGCACGCAGGCCCGCATGTCCACCGAATATGTCAGTCACGAACAGGATGGCGACGGCGTCACCACCACCTGTCTCGACCGGCTGACCGGCAAGACGCTGACCGTGCGCTCGAAATATCTCGTCGGCGCGGACGGCGGCAATTCCAAGGTCGCCGAACATGCGGGGCTCTCCTTCGAGGGCCGCATGGGCGTCGCCGGCTCGATGAACATCCTGTTCGAGGCCGACCTGTCGCGTTACGTCGCGCATCGGCCCTCGGTGCTCTACTGGGTCTTGCAGCCGGGCGCCGATGTCGGCGGCATCGGCATGGGGCTGGTGCGGATGGTGCGGCCCTGGCACGAATGGCTGATCGTCTGGGGCTACGACATCAACCAACCGGCCCCGTCGGTGGACGAGGCCCATGCGAAAAAGGTGGTGCGCGATCTCGTCGGCGTGGCCGATCTCGACGTGACGATCAAGTCGGTCTCCACCTGGACCGTCAACAACATGTATGCGACCACGCTGTCGAACGGCCGCGTCTTCTGCATGGGCGACGCCATCCACCGTCACCCGCCGTCGAACGGGCTCGGCTCCAACACCTCCATCCAGGATGCCTTCAACCTCGCCTGGAAGCTCGCCTTCGTGCTGAAGGGCCAGGCAGGCGTTGGGTTGCTCGACAGCTACCAGGCCGAGCGCGCGCCGATCGCCAAGCAGATCGTCACCCGCGCCAACAGGTCGATCGAGGAATTCGGGCCGATCTTCAAGGCGCTCGGCCTGCTCGATTCCATCGACCCGGTGAAGATGCAGCAGAACATGGACGCCCGCTGCAACAACACGCCCGCGGCTGAAGACCAGCGCGCCGCCATTCGCCAGTCGATCGCCGCGAAGGTCTATGAATTCGACGCCCATGGCGTGGAGATGAACCAGCGCTACCGCTCTGAGGCCGTGGTGAGCGACGGCGAGCCCGAACCCGCCTTCGAAAAGGACCCGGAGCTGCACTTCCAGCAGACCACCTGGCCCGGTGCCCGCCTGCCGCACGCCTGGGTGTTCGCCGAGGATGGCAAAAAAGTCTCGACGCTGGACCTCACCGGCCACGGCCGCTTCACCGTGCTGACCGGCATTGGCGGGCAAGGCTGGATCGAGGCGGCAAAGGTGGTCGGCCGCGAGCTCGGCATCGAGATTGCGGCGCATGCCATCGGCCCGCGCCAACCCTGGCAGGATTTCACCGGCGACTGGGCCAACCTGCGCGAGGTGCGCGACGGCGGCATCGTGCTGGTGCGGCCTGACCACCATGTCTGCTGGCGGCAGGCGGACGGCGCGGGTGATCCCGTCGCGGAGCTGCGCCGGGTCATGACCGCAATTCTTCGAAAGTGAGGCCGACGATGGAAGCGCATGAAAAGGGTTTCTTCACCGAGGAGAATTCCGTCGAGGTCGTCGCCGGCCGAAACCGCAATGCCAGGGACGCCCGGCTGAAGGCCATCATGGAGGTGGTGACGCGCAAGCTGCACGAGGCGGTCAAGGAGATCGAGCCGACGCAGGAGGAGTGGATGGAGGCGATCCTCTTCCTCACCCGCACCGGCCAGATGTGCAACGAATGGCGGCAGGAGTTCATCCTCCTGTCCGACACGCTCGGCGTCTCGATGCTGGTCGACGCCATCAACAACCGCAAACCCTCCGGCGCCTCGGAAAGCACGGTGCTCGGGCCTTTCCACGTGCAGGACGCGCCGGAACTGCCGATGGGCGCCAATATCTGCCTCGACCAGAAGGGCGAGGACATGGTGATCTCCGGCCGCATCCGCGACACCGCCGGCCGGCCGATCGAGGGCGCGGTGCTCGATGTCTGGCAGGCCAACGACGAAGGTTTCTACGACGTCCAGCAGCTCGGCATCCAGCCGGAATTCAACCTGCGCGGCGTCTTCCGCACCGGCGCGGACGGGCGCTACTGGTTCCGCGCCGTCAAGCCGAAATATTATCCGATCCCGCATGACGGCCCGGTCGGCCGGATGCTGAACCACCTCGGCCGGCATCCGTACCGCCCGGCGCACCTGCACTTCATCCTCAAGGCCGAGGGGTTCGAGACGCTGATCACCCACATCTTCGACCCGCACGATCCCTATATCGAATCCGATGCGGTCTTCGGCGTGAAGCAGAGCCTGCTTGCCGACTTTCACCTCGTCGAGGATGGCGCGCGGGCGACGGGGTACGAGTTCGAGGGGACGTTCTGGGAGGTCGAGTACGATTTTGTGCTGGCGCGGAAGGGTGAAGCGGCTTGAGCGGCGGCGGCGTTTGACACCCCCCTCTGCCCTGCCGGGCATCTCCCCCACAAGGGGGGAGATTGAATCGCGGCTACGTCCCGCCTATCGCTGCCGCCGCAGATGAAAGAATGCCCGCGCGCCCATCCAATCTCCCCCCTTGTGGGGGAGATGTCCGGCAGGACAGAGGGGGGTGCTAAAGCGCTCCCCGCCCCCGCCACCCCTGATACCATTCCACAAAAGCCGCAATGCCCTCCTCCACCCCCACGCTCGGCGTAAACCCGGTGAGAGCGTGCAACAGATCGGTGGAGGCGAAGGTGCGGGGGACGTCGCCTTGTTGCATCGGCAGGTAGTTGCGCGTGGCGGGGCGGCCGAGGGCCTTTTCGATGGTCTCGATGAAGGCCATCAGCGCCACCGGATGGCCGCCGCCGATATTGACGACCCGGAACGGCGCCTGCGCCGAGAGCGTATCGAAGAGGCCGGGTGTCGTGATGCGGCTCGCCTCCACCGGCACGACGGCGGCGAGCCGGACGATCGCCTCGACGAGGTCGTCGATATAGGTGAAGTCGCGGCTCATATTGCCCTGGCCGTAGACGTCGATCGCGCGGTCGCCAAGGATCGCGTCGGCGAACTTGATCGGCGCCATGTCCGGCCGGCCCCAGGGGCCGTAGACCGTGAAGAAGCGGAAGGCCGTCGTCGGCACCTTGTAGAGATGCGCGTAGGAATGCGCCATCAGCTCCATGGATTTCTTGGACGCCGCATAGAGCGTCATCGGCTCGTCGGCGCGGTCACCCTCGGCGAAGGGGATTTTTTCGTTGGCGCCGTAGATCGACGAGGTCGAGGCGAGCAGCAGGTGCCGCGGCTGGAGCGCCTTGGCGAGTTCCAGCACGTTCCACGAGCCGACGAGATTGGAATTCACATAGGCGCCGGGGTTTTCCAGGCTGTAGCGCACGCCCGCCTGCGCGGCGAGATGGATGATCACGTCCGGCCTTTCGAGCGCGGCGGCCGCCTCCAGTGTCGCCCTGTCCTCCAGCATGCCGGTCACCTGGCGGAAGCCGTCACGGGGCGTGAGCAGCGCGAGGCGCGCTTCCTTCAGGCGCACGTCGTAATAGGGCGTCATGCCGTCGAAGCCCGTCACCGAATGGCCGTCGTCGAGCAGGCGCCGCGCGAGGTGGAACCCGATGAAACCCGCGGTGCCCGTGACGAGGAAATGCGTCATTCAGCCGCCTCGGCGACCGGCACGACCATTGGCGACGTGCCGCGGCCGATGCCGACATAGGCAAAGCCATGGCGCTTCACCTCGTCCGGCTTGTAGACATTGCGCAGATCGACGACGAGCGGCCTGCCCATGATGGTCCTCAGCCGCTGGAAATCCAGCGCGCGGAACTGGTTCCACTCGGTGACGATGACCAGCGCGTCGGCGCCCTCGGCAATGTCGTAGGGCGAGGTGCCGTAGGTAATGTTGTCGAGCATGGCGCGGGACGCCTCCATGCCTTCCGGATCATAGGCGAAAACCTTCGCGCCGCCGTCCTGCAGGGCCTGGATGATCGAGATCGACGGCGCGTCGCGCATATCGTCGGTCTCCGGTTTGAAGGTGAGGCCGAGCACGGCGATCTTCTTGCCGCGCACGTCGCCGTTGAGCGCCGAAATGACCTTGCGTGCCATCGCGCGCTTGCGCGTGTCGTTGATGGCGATGGTCGTCTCGATGAGGCGCACGGGACTGTCATTGTCCTGCGCGGTCTTCACCAGCGCCAGCGCGTCCTTCGGGAAACACGAGCCGCCGTAACCCGGGCCGGCATGCAGGAACTTTCCGCCGATGCGTCCGTCGAGACCGATGCCGCGGGAAATCTCCTGCACGTCGGCGCCGACTTTTTCGCAGAGATCGGCGATCTCGTTGATGAAGGTGATCTTCATCGCGAGAAAGGCGTTGGCGGCGTACTTGGTGAGCTCGGAGGTGCGTCGGCTGGTGAAGAGCAGTGGCGACTGGTTGAGGTAGAGCGGCCGGTAGACTTCGGTCATCACCTCGCGCGCCCGCTCGTCCTCGATGCCGACGACGATGCGGTCCGGCCGCTTGAAATCGCTGATCGCCGCGCCCTCGCGCAGGAATTCCGGGTTGGAGACGACGGCGATATCCGTCTCGGGACGCGTCTCGCGCATGATGCGCTCCACCTCGTCGCCGGTGCCGACGGGCACGGTCGATTTGGTGACGACCACGGTGAACCCCTTGACCGACTGGGCGATTTCACGGGCGGCGGCATAGACATAGGAAAGGTCCGCATGGCCGTCGCCGCGCCGCGACGGCGTGCCGACGGCGATGAAGACGACATCGGCATCGGCGACCGGGCCTGCAAATTCCGTGGTGAAGGAGAGCCGCCCTGCCTTGACGTTTTCGGCCACCAGCGCATCGAGCCCCGGCTCGAAGATCGGGATCTCGCCGCGGTTCAGCGCCGCGATTTTCGCTTCCGCCTTGTCGATGCAGACGACGGTATGGCCGAAATCCGCAAAACAGGCGCCGGATACCAGCCCCACATAACCGGACCCAATCATCGCGATCTTCATGCTGTGTCTTCTCCAAACGGGGCTTCGTGGCGGCTGTGCTAACCGCCGATCGTCACAGATAGAATACAATGCCGGGCAAAGCACGGAACGGGGCCGGCTTCAAGCTGGTATGTGGTGAAGGGGGGCGGTCGCCGCCACCCCCCTCTGCCCTGCCGGGCATCTCCCTCACAAGGAGGGAGATTGGCAGGAGGTGGGGACATTACTCAAAAAGAGACGCTGGATATGGGCGAGACGTCGCTCCATCCAATCTCCCCCCTTGTGGGGGAGATGCCCGGCAGGGCAGAGGGGGGTGCCCCGTCCGCTACCGCCAGCTACCACGACTTCCAAGCCAACAGCAGCCCGCCATCCCCCGCCTCCGCCGCCCGGCATGCCGCCTCCACCTCCGAAAACGGCGCCCCCCGCGGCAGCTCCGCCGCCACGATCGCCGAATCTGCCAGCGTCAGCGAGCCGCCGCGGGCGATGACGGTGAAGAGGAGGGGGCCGGTCGACCACCAGGCGGGGGCGGCCGGCATGCATTCGATGACCTTGGGCAGCGTCTCGTTGAGCCGGAGGATGACCGGGTGATGGGCGGGGGCGGCGAGGAAGGAATTGGCGAGCAGCAGGCTGCCGCGGCCGGTCTGGCGCGGCACGGCCTCGGCCATGGCGATGAGGCCGGTCATCGGCAGGATATCGTGGAAGCCGATATCGGTGCGCGCCGGATACCAGTCGCAATCGAGATAGATGCCGCCCTCCTGCTCCAGGAGCAGGTAGCGCGCGACATCCACAGCACCCGGATAATCGCCCTCGCCCAGCATGGCGCGGAAGGCGGCGTTTTCGAAGACGCCGGCGGTTTCGAGATCCTTTTCGCGCCAGAGGAAATGGCCGTAGCCATGGGTCTTGGCATGGCGCGCCCAGGCTTCCGTCGAGGGCGGAATGGGGCCGTCGCCGATCCACACCTGGTGGATGATCGGCGGGATCGACGTGCGGTTGGCCTCCGCGATCGCCCGCCGCTCGGCGGTGGTGAAGGCGGAAAAGGGCGCGAGCACCGCCGGATCGGGCACCAGGTGATACTGGTAGCCGATGCGTTTCAGCGGATCGCGCTCGGCCTTGGCGAGCTTCAGGAAGGCCGAATGCAGGCGCCGCGGCAGGCCGAGCGCGGTCCCGAGCCCGAGCGCGGAACGCTCCGGATCCTGCGCCACGGCCTCCAGCACCGCGCGCGCCGCGTCAAAAGCGCCGGCATCGCGTCGTGCGGCGGCTTTTTCGAGTTCCGCGTTCAATCGTTGCTTGGCTGACATCTATCTGTCCTATGGAGGCGCCGGTGCGCCGGCAATATGGCTGTCATATTCGGTCCGCGCCCGAGCAACGACAACCCCAAACCTGCGGTAAAGTAAGGCGTGGACAGAAAAAAATGCGCGCGCTAGTGTCACGGCAGGGAACAAAATAAAGCCGCATGGATAAAAATCCGACAGGCGAGAAAGTACAGATGGATTCGAATGGGATCGGCCGGCCGCGAGACCTGCTGCGGATTGAAGACCTGCATGTCTCCTTCGCGCTGATGGGCGCAAGGATAACGGCCGTCAGGGGCGCGAGCCTCAGGGTGTTGCCCGGCAAGGTGACGGCCCTGGTGGGGGAGTCCGGCTCCGGCAAGTCCGTCATCAGCCTGGCCGCCATGGGCCTCCAGGCGCCGAGTGCGCGCGTCTCCGGCAAGATCCTGTTCGACGACCCGCTCTCCGACAAGGGCCCCACCGACATCCTGTCGCTGCCGCAGGACGGCCAGAAGATCCGCTCCATCCGTGGCGGGCGCATGGGCATGATCTTCCAGGAGCCGATGACCTCCTTTTCGCCGCTGCACACGATCGGCGACCAGATCAGCGAGACGCTGCGCATCCACACCGGCCTGACGGGCGCCGAGATGCGCGAGCGCTGCGAGGACATGCTGTCGCGCGTCGGCTTCCACAATCCCGGCAAGGTCTACGACATGTATTCCTTCGAATTGTCGGGCGGCATGCGCCAGCGCGCGATGATCGCGATGGCGCTGGTCTGCGGCCCGGCGCTTTTGATCGCCGACGAGCCGACCACGGCGCTCGACGTGACGATCCAGGCGCAGATCCTGAAGCTGCTCAGGGACCTGCAATTGCAGATGGACATGGCCGTGCTGCTCGTCACGCACGATCTCGGCGTCGTCGCCAATATCGCCGACGAGGTGGTGGTGATCTACCAGGGCGAGATCATGGAGGCCGGGCCGGTCGAGACGATCTTCCACCGCCCCGCCCACCCCTATCTCAAGGGCCTGATGGCGGCGATCCCGCATTTCGGCATGAAGCGCGGCGACCGGCTGAAGCCGCTGCGCGAAATCGCGGTCAACCAGGAGAGCCTGCTCTCGAAGAAATACCAGGCGCGCACCGGGCCGGAGATCATCCTGTCGGTGCGCGACCTTTCCAAGACCTTCGCGATCCGCAAGGAAAACTGGCACCTGCCGGGGCAGGCGAAGGAGAAGGCGCGGCCCGCCGTCGACGGCGTCAGCTTCGACATCCGGCGCGGCGAATGCCTCGGCCTGGTCGGCGAAAGCGGCTGCGGCAAGACCACGGTCAGCAAGATCCTGATGCGCGCCATCGAGCCCGATACGGGCTCCGTGCTGTTCGACGACGGCCGCGGGCCGATCGACGTGCTGAAGGCCAGGGGCGCGGAATTGCAGGCGCTGCGCACGCGCATGCAGATGGTGTTCCAGGACCCGCTCTCCTCGCTTTCGCCGCGCATGACGGTCGGCGACATCCTGCGCGAGCCGCTCGACATCCACGATTACGGCGACGTCGCCAAGCGCAAGATGGCGATCAAGGCGCTGATCCGCGCCATCGGCCTCGACGAGGCCTCGCTGAAGCGTTACCCGCACAGCTTTTCCGGCGGCCAGCGCCAGCGCATCGGCATTGCGCGCGCACTTGCCCTCGGGCCGAGCATGATCATCTGCGACGAGCCGGTCTCGGCGCTCGACGTTTCCGTGCAGGCGCAGATCCTCAACCTCCTGAAGGACCTTCAGAAGGACCTCGGCCTCACCTACCTGTTCATCTCGCACAACCTCGCCGTGGTCGACTACATGGCCGATAGGGTGGCGGTGATGTGGGCGGGGCGCATCGTCGAGATCGCGCCGCGCGAGATCATCATGACCGCACCGGTGCACCCCTATACGCGGGCCCTGCTCGACGCCGTGCCCTTCCCCGATCTCGAACGTCCGTTGAATTTCGAGACGGCCGGGCGGGCCAGCGCCGTGTCGCGCGAAAGCTGGGCGCGGGCCTTCCGCGACGACGACGAGGGCGGCGACGGCATGGCGCCGGCCGATCTCGGCGGCGGCCATTTCGTGCTGGCGCGCCGCAATGCCGATGTTCGGGAACTGTCATCGTGATCACGCGCCGCACCACACTCGGCCTCCTGGCCGCCGCCTTCCTGCCCGGTCTCGCCCGGGCGGGCGCGGGCGAATCCAAATATCTGAAGGAAAAGGTCGACGCCGGCGAACTGCCGCCCGTCGCCGAGCGCCTGCCGAAGGTGCCGCGCGTCGTCAACACGGCGGCGCTGGGCGGAGAGCCTGGCGTGCAGGGCGGCAGCGTGCGCATGCTGATCGGCGGCCAGCGCGACGTGCGGCTGATGCCGATCAACAGCTATTCGCGCCTCGTCGGCTATGACCGCGACCTGAAGCTCCAGGCCGATATCCTCGAAAGCTACACGGTGGAGGAAGAGCGCATCTTCACCTTTCGGCTGCGCGAGGGCCACAAATGGTCGAGCGGCGAGCCCTTTACCGCGGAGGATTTCCGCTATTGCTGGGAAGAGGTCATTCTCAACCGCGAGCTCCTGAAGGGCGGTCCGCCGACGGACCTTCTCGTCGAGGGCAAGCCGCCGATCTTCTCGGTGATCGACGCCCTGACGGTGCGCTACACCTGGGAGAAGCCGATCCCGGATTTCCTGCCGAAGCTCGCCTCGCCCATCCCGCTGGTGCTGGCGTTGCCGGCGGCCTACATGCGGCAGTTCCACAAGAAGTTCCAGGCAGCCGATGTGCTCGAGAAGCACATCAAGAAGCAGCGCGTCGACGACTGGCGCGGCCTGCACATCAAGATGTCGCGCCAGACCCGGCCGGAAAACCCGGACCTGCCGACGCTGGAAGCCTGGCGCCCGCGCACCGCGCCGCCGGCCGAACAGTTCATCTTCGAGCGCAACCCCTTCTTTCACCGGGTGGACGAGAACGGCGTGCAACTGCCCTATGTCGACCGCGTGGTGATGAACGTCTCCTCGCCGGATCTCATCTCCGCCAAGACCGCGACGGGCGAAAGCGACCTCCAGGTCGCCAATCTCGACTTCGCCGACTATACGCTTCTGAAGAATGCCGAGACGATCTATCCGATCAACGTGCTCCTGTGGAAGCGCACGCTCGGCTCGCGCGTCGCGCTGGTGCCCAATCTCAACTGCGGCGACGAGGGCTGGCGCAAGGTGCTGCGCGACGTGCGCGTGCGCCGCGCCATGTCGCTGGCGCTGAACCGCACGGAAATCAACAAGGCGGTGTTCTACGGCCTCGGCCAGGAGAGCGCCAACACGGTGCTGCCGGAAAGCCCGCTGTTCAAGCCGGAATATGCCAAGGCCTGGGCCGCCTTCGACCCCGACCAGGCCAACCGCCTGCTCGACGAGGCCGGCCTCGACAAGCGCGACGACGAGGGCCTGCGCCTGCTGCCGGACGGCCGCTCCGCCCATATCGTCGTGGAAAGTGCCGGCGAAAGCACGCTGGAGACCGACGTGCTGGAGCTGATCACCGATCATTTCCGCCTGGTCGGCCTCGGGCTTTTCGTGCGCACCTCGCAGCGCGACATCTTCCGCAGCCGCGCCATCGGCGGCGAGATCGTCATGTCGGTCTGGTACGGGCTCGACAATGGCGTGCCCACGCCGGAAATGTCGCCGCTCGAACTGGCGCCCACCGCCGACGACCAGCTCCAGTGGCCGGTCTGGGGCATGTATTACGCGACCGTCAAGACCAAGGGCGAGCCGCCCGACATGCCCGAGGTGCAATATCTCGTCGACAAGCTCGCCGCCTGGGAGATGACGACCACCCCAGCCGAGCGCGAGACGATCTGGCACGACATGCTGAAGCATCATGCCGAGCAGGTCTTCACCATCGGCACGGTCAACGGCATTTCCCAGCCGATCGTCCGCTCGCGCCGCCTGCGCAACATCCCCCCCAAGGCCCTCTGCGGCTTCCAACCCACCGCCTTCCTCGGTGTCTATATGCCGGATACGTTCTGGTATGAGGAGAGTGCGTGATGTTCCATAGCCCTTCACGCGCCACACCCCCCTCTGCCCTGCCGGGCATCTCCCCCTCAAGGGGGGAGATCGGCAAGGGGCTGGCCCTTCACTCGAAACGCCGGCCTTTGAAATTGGCGAAACGGTGCTCCATCCAATCTCCCCCCTTGAGGGGGAGATGGCCGGCAGGCCAGAGGGGGGTGACCGCCCAACGCACCGCTGAGAGGCCCACCCGATGATCCGCTACATTCTCGGGCGCATCGCCGTCATGGTGCCGACCTTGCTTCTGATCTCCATGCTGGTCTTCGTCATCATCGAGCTGCCGCCGGGCGATTATTTCGAGAGCTACATCGCCGAACTGCGCGCCATGGGCGAGGCGACCGACATGGCGGAGATCGAGGAGCTGCGCGAGCGCTACGGCTTCGACAGGCCGCCGGTGCTGCGCTACGTGCACTGGGTCGGCGGCATGCTGGTCGGCGATTTCGGCTATTCCTTCGAATATCGCCTGCCGGTGTCCGACGTGGTGGGCGACCGGCTGTGGCTGACGGTGCTGGTGTCCTTCGTCACCATCGTCTTCACCTGGCTGATCGCGTTTCCGATCGGCATCTATTCCGCCACGCACCAGTATAGCTGGGGCGATTACGGCCTGACGCTCGCCGGCCTCATCGGCATCGCGGTGCCGAACTTCATGCTGGCGCTGGTCGTGATGTATTTCGCCAATATCTGGTTCGGCGTCTCGATCGGCGGCCTGATGGACCGGGAATATATGGGGGCGGCGATGAGCTGGGAGAAATTCCGCTCCATCCTGTCGCATATCTGGATCCCGGTCATCATCATCGGCACGGCGGGCACGGCCGGCATGGTGCGGCGCCTGCGCGCCAACCTGCTCGACGAACTCAACAAACAATATGTCGTGACCGCCCGTTCCAAGGGCCTGCACCCGATGCGGGTCCTGCTCAAATATCCGCTGCGCATGTCGCTCAACTTCTTCATCTCCGACATCGGCTCGATCCTGCCCTCGATCATTTCCGGCGCCGAGGTCACGGCCATCGTGCTTTCGCTTGAAACGACAGGCCCCATGCTGATCAAGGCGCTCCAGACCCAGGACATGTATCTTGCAGGCTCCTTTCTGATGTTCCTCGCCTTCCTGACGGTCATCGGCGTGCTGGTGTCGGATATCGCTCTCGCGATCCTCGATCCGCGCATCCGGCTCGGCGGAGGAAGCCGCAAGTGAAGACGCCGCTTCCCGAACCCGGCGCGGCCCTCGGCCATTACGTCTCCGACGCGCCCTTCGATCCCTATGCCGCCGAGCGCAAGGTCGAGGAGCTGAAGACCATCGCCCAGGCCTCGCAGTTCCAGCTGATGTGGTGGCAGTTCCGCCGGCACAGGATGGCGCTCGCCTCCGGCATCTTCCTCATCGCCGTCTACCTGATGATCGCGATCAGCGAGTTTCTGGCGCCCTACAATCTGCACAGCCGCAACATCGACTTCATCTATTCGCCGCCGCAGACGCTGCGCTTCATGCACGAGGGCTCGTTCGTCGGACCCTTCGTCTACGGCCAGACGATGAGGCTCGACATGGACACGCTGCAGCGCGTCTATACCGACGACAGGACCGATGTGCAGAAGCTGCGCTTCTTCTGCCGCGGCGACAGCTACAGGTTCTGGGGCCTGTTCCAGTCGGATGTGCACCTCGTCTGCCCGGCCAAGGACGGCGAGTTCTTCTTCCTCGGCACCGACCGGCTCGGGCGGGACATGCTGTCGCGCATCCTCTATGGCGCGCGCATCTCGCTCACCATCGGCGCGCTCGGCGTCATGATGAGCTTCGTGCTCGGCATCGTCATCGGCGGGCTTGCCGGCTATCATGGCGGCATCTTCGACCTGATCGTGCAGCGCGTCATCGAGGTTTTGCAGTCGATCCCCAGCATTCCCCTGTGGATGGCGCTCGCCGCGATCATTCCGGTCACCTGGAGCCCTATTCTCGTCTATGTCGGCATTACCATCATCCTCGGCATGCTCGATTGGACCGGACTTGCGCGCGCCGTGCGCTCGAAACTTCTTGCCTTGCGCGAGGAAGATTATGTATTGGCGGCCCAGGTCATGGGCGCCGGCAGCGCCCGCATCATCCGCCGCCATCTCGTGCCCGGCTTCATGTCCCATCTGATCGCCAGCGCAACGCTGACCATTCCGGGCATGATTCTGGGAGAGACGGCACTGAGTTTCCTCGGGCTCGGCCTTAGGCCGCCCATCACCAGCTGGGGCATTCTTCTGACAGAGGCTCGCAGCATCAACATCATTGCCCTCTATCCGTGGCTGCTTTTCCCTGTCGTGCCTGTCGTACTGGTGATTCTGGCTTTCAATTTCCTCGGCGATGGACTGCGCGATGCGGCTGACCCCTATAAGTGAGATCGTTGGGACGACCAATGCACAAGAACCGCTTTACGACGGCAATCCCGGCGGGAGTCCGGAGGCTTTCTCCGTGAGTCGCAGCTTCGAACACGCCCGCATCCTCATGTACAGCCACGACACGTTCGGGCTGGGGCATCTGCGCCGGTGCCGCACGATCGCGCATGCGCTGGTCGAGGAATATCGCGGCCTCAACGTGCTGATCATCTCGGGCGCCACCATCGCCGGCGCCTTCGATTATCGCGCCCGCGTCGACTTCGTGAAGATCCCGAGCGTCATCAAGCTGCGCAACGGCGAATATACCTCGCTGGAGCGCCATATCGACCTCGAAGACACGCTGACCATGCGGCGCTCGATCATCCGCCACACGGCGGAGACCTTCAGCCCGGACATCTTCATCATCGACAAGGAGCCGATGGGGCTTTCCGGCGAGGTGGAGGAGACGCTCGCCTACCTGAAGGGCCGCGGCACGCGGCTGATCCTCGGCCTTCGCGAAGTGATGGACGCGCCGCACCTGCTCGAGGCCGAGTGGAAGCGCAAGGACGTCATGCACAAGATCGAGAAGTTCTACGACGACATCTGGGTCTACGGCCCGCCGGATTTCTACGATCCGCTGATCGGCCTCGACGTGCCCGACGGCGTGCGCGAAAAGCTGAAATTCGTCGGCTTTCTGCACCGCAACGCGCTCCGGATGGACCGCGCCCAGTACCAGCCGAGCGGCGACTATATCCTCGTCACCACCGGCGGCGGCGGCGACGGGGCGGACCTCGTGCAGGACGTCATCCGCGCCTATCAGCACGATCCCGAACTGACCCACAGGGCGCTGATCGTGCTCGGCCCCTACATGCCGCAGGGCGAGCGCACCAAGCTCACCCAGGAGGCGGCAAAAATCCCCTATATCGAGGTGATCGAGTTCGATTCGCGCATGGAGGACCTCGTCGCGGGCGCGCAGGGCGTGGTGGCGATGGGCGGCTACAACACCTATTGCGAGATCCTCTCCTTCGACAAGCCGGCGCTGATCGTGCCGCGCGTGCAGCCCCGCGAGGAGCAGCTCATCCGCGCCACCCGCGCCGCCGAGCTCGGCCTGATCGACATGCTGCTGCCGGAGGAATCGAGTGATCCGGTCCGCCTTGCCGCCGCATTGAAGGGGCTGCCGAAGCGCCCGCCGCCGTCGAGCGGCCATCCGGGCCTCCGGCTGGAGGGCCTGCGCCACATCGCCCGCATCGTCGGCGATGAGCTGGCCGCGCGCGAACTGATCCCGACGGCCGAGTGAGGGGCGAGACCGCATTGTCGCCATCGCACAAGATCGTCGTGCTTTTGAAGGGCTATCCGCGCCTGTCGGAGACCTTCATCGCGCAGGAACTGCTCGGGCTGGAACGGGCCGGGCTCGACCTCGTGCTCGTCTCGCTGCGTCACCCGACCGATCGCAAGCGGCACGCCGTGCATGACGAGATCAAGGCGCCGGTCTTCTACCTGCCGGAGTATCTGCACCAGGAGCCGATCCGCGTGCTGCGCGGTCTGGCGCGGAGTTTTCGCCTGCCCGGTTTCGGCGCGGCCCTGCGGCAGTTCCTGAAGGACCTGCCGCGCGATTTCAGCCGCAACCGCTTCCGCCGCTTCGGCCAGGCGGCGGTGCTCGTCGGCGAATGGCCGGAGGGCGGCGGCTGGCTGCATGCGCATTTCATCCACACCCCCGCCTCCGTCGCCAATTATGCCAGCAGCATGCTCGGCATTCCCTGGACCGTTTCGGCGCACGCCAAGGACATCTGGACCTCCGAGGACTGGGAACTCGCCGAAAAACTCTCGACGGCGCACTGGGCCGTGACCTGCACGAAGACCGGCCACGCGCATTTGCAAACGCTTGCCGGAGAAAACCGCGACCGGGTGCATCTGAGCTACCACGGCCTCGATCTGGATCGCTTTCCGCCGGTTGATGGGGGGCATTCGGAGCACCCCCCTCTGGCCTGCCGGACATCTCCCCCTCAAGGGGGGAGATCGGCTGGGGGCGAAGACGGGGCTCAAACGGCGACGTCTATGATGGGCGAAACAGGCCTCCATCCAATCTCCCCCCCTGAGGGGGAGATGTCCGGCAGGACAGAGGGGGGTATCGCCCACGCGACGCACGACGCTTGCGGCTGCACGCCCGCCCACACTCGCCCGCCCCGCGACGGCTCCGACCCGCAGGACCCCGTCACCATCATCAGCGTCGGGCGCGCGGTGCCGAAGAAGGGGTATGACGTGCTGCTGCGCGCCCTCGCCCGCCTCCCCGCCGATCTCCACTGGCGCTTCGTCCATGCCGGCGATGGCGGCGAGCGGGCGATGTTGCAAAAACTTGCCGAAGAGCTCGGCATAACGGAAAAGCTCAGCTGGCTCGGCGCGGTGGACCAGAAGGACGTGCTGGCCGGCTACCGCGAGGCCGATATTTTCGCGCTCGCCTGCCGCATCACCGCCGATGGCGACCGCGACGGCCTGCCGAACGTGCTGGTCGAGGCGGCAAGCCAGCGGCTGACCTGCGTCGCGACGGACATTTCCGGCATTCCCGAACTGTTCGAGAACGACGTCAACGGCCTGCTGGTGCCCTCTGAAGACCCGCAAGCGCTCGCCGCAGCCCTCGAACGGGCGATCCGCGATCCGGCCCTGCGCGACCGGCTCGGCCGGGCCGCCGAAGCCAAGGTGCGCCAGAGCTTCGACCACCACACCAGCATCGCTCAACTGAAATCGCTGTTCGAAACCGCGGCGCGGGAGACGGCATGAGCAGCGTCGAACGGCCGCGCGTCCTTTTCTATGTGCAGCACCTGCTCGGCATCGGCCATCTTGCCCGCGCCAGCCGCATCGTGCGCGCGCTCAGCGCCAACGGTTTCGCCGTGACGCTGGTGACCGGCGGCATGCCGGTCGATGGTTTTCCCGGCCCCGGCATCGATCATGTCGCGCTGCCGGCGATCGCGGTGGGCGACGGCGGTTTCGCGGCATTGGTCGACGCGGACGGCAAGGCCGTCGACGAGGCCTTCAAGGCCGACCGGCGCGACCGGCTCATCGCCGCCTACCACGCCTGCCGGCCCGATATCGTCCTCATCGAGGCCTTCCCCTTCGGCCGCCGCCAGGTGCGCTTCGAGCTATTGCCGCTGATCGACGCGATCGAGGCGAGCACGCCGCGCCCGCTGCTGATGACGTCGCTGCGCGATATCCTGCAGGAGCGCGCCAAGCCCGGCCGCGACGAGGAGACCATCGACCTGGTGCGCCGCCATTTCGACCGCGTGCTGGTGCATGGCGATCCGGGTTTCGTGCGGCTGGAGGACACGTTCCCGCTGGCCGACGCGATTGCCGACCGCGTCGTCTATACCGGCCTCGTCGGCGCGGGGCCTGCAACGCCCGCGGCCGAGCGCTACGATATCGTCGTCTCCGCCGGCGGCGGCGCGGTCGGCGCCGGGCTGGTCGAGGCGGCCCTCCAGGCGTCGGAGCGCCTCCCCGACAGCGGCCGCTGGCTGGTCATCACCGGCCCCAACCTGCCGCAGGCGGATTTCGCCCGGTTTGCGGCGCAGGCGGGCGAGACTGTCGACCTCGTGCGCTTCCGCACCGATTTCCGCAGCCTGCTCGCCGCCGCGCGCCTGTCGGTTTCGCAGGCCGGCTACAACACGGTCTGCGATGTGCTGGAGGCCGGCTGCGGCGCGGTGCTGGTGCCCTTTGCCTCGGGCGGCGAGACGGAGCAGACGGCGCGTGCCGAACGGCTGGAGCGGCTCGGCCGGGCGGTGGTCGTGGCGGAGCATGAGCTTTCCGCGGAAACGATGGCGGACGCAATTTCCCGCGCGCTTTGCGCCGAAACTGAGAAAAATGTGCCTGATTTGCAACTGGATGGCGCCAATCGTACCGCGAATATCTTGAGGGACCTTCTAAAAGGCCGCGCGGCTTCCTAGGTCTTGCGGTATTGCCGCTGTCTTATAATCTTCATACGGACAGCCGCCGTTCACGCGCATAGAAGTCTTCCATGGAAAAAAGTCTCGCCCGATATATTTGGGACCACACGCGGCCGCAGCAGCTCTTCATCCTGCTGATCGTCGCCCTGTCCATGATCCCCTATTATCTCGCCTTCGACCTGCCCAAGCAGATCGTCAACGGCCCGATCCAGGGGACCGGCTTCGAGCAGCCGAGCGATACACAGCTGTTCATGCCGATCAGCTTCGATATTCCGTTCTGGGGACCGGTCGAGCTGTACGGCGGCCTGCCGCTGGAGCGCATGCCGTCGCTGCTGGCGCTGAGCCTGACTTTCCTCGTGCTCGTCATCATCAACGGCCTGTTCAAATATTACATCAATACCTACAAGGGCCGCCTCGGCGAGCGGCTGCTCCGCCGCATTCGCTATGAGCTGGTCGACCGCATCCTCCGGTTCCCGCCGAAATATTTCAAGCACGTCAAGGCCGGCGAAGTCTCCTCCATGGTCAAGGACGAGGTGGAACCGCTCGGCGGCTTCACCGCGGACGCCTTCGTGCAGCCGGCCCTTCTCGGCGGCCAGGCGCTGACGGCGCTGATCTTCATCTTCATCCAGCATTTCTGGCTGGGCTTCATCGCCTTTGCCATGGCGATGATCCAGGTCGGCATCATCCCGCGCATGCGCCGCCGCCTGATCGAGCTTGGCCGCGAGCGCCAGATCACCGCCCGCCAGCTCGCCGGCCGCGTCGCCGAGATCGTCGACGGCATCGGCACGATCCACGCCTACGACACCTCCAACTACGAGCGCGCCGACATCGCCGCCCGTTTGGGCCACATCTTCCGCATCCGCTACGACATCTACCAGTGGAAGTTCCTGGTCAAATTCCTCAACAACTTCCTCGCCCAGCTCACTCCCTTCCTGTTCTATTGCATCGGCGGCTACCTGACGATCGTCGGCAAGCTCGACGTCGGCCAGCTGGTGGCGGTCATCAACGCTTACAAGGAACTGCCGGGCCCGCTGAAGGAACTGATCGACTGGGAACTGGTGCGCCAGGACGTGCAGGTGAAATACGAGCAGGTCGTCGAGCAGTTCGATGCCGAAAACCTGATCGACCCGGAAATCCAGGCCATCGACGCGGCGAACGCCACCCTGCTCAACCATCCGCTGACGGCCACCAATCTGGTGCTGGAAGACGATATCGGCGGGCGTGTGCTGGAGCATGTCTCCGTCAAGATATCGCCCGGCGAGACGGTCGCCATCATCGGCACGGCGGCGAGCGGCGGCGACAGGCTTGCCGAAGCGCTCGGCCGCGTCATCTGGCCGGCCGGCGGCAAGGTGACGGCCGGCGACGACGACCTTTACGCGCTGCCGGAATCCGTCACCGGGCGCCGCATCTCCTATGCCTCGCCCGAGGCCTATTTCTTCCATGGCAGCCTGGAGGACAACCTGCTCTACGGCGTCAAGCACGCCCCGGTGGAGCCCGCCGCCTACAAGGGCGCCGCCTCCGAGCAGCGCAAATGGGACGTGGCGGAGGCGCAGCGCTCCGGCAATCCGGATTTCGACCTCAACGGCAACTGGATCGACATCGGCACGCTGCACGCCAACGGCAAGGACGGGCTGTTCGGCTCGATCATGGCGGTGCTCGATATCGTCGAGCTTTCCGACGACGTGCTGCAACTCGCGCTGCATTCGACGCTGCCGGCCGATGCCGAGGTCGCCCCCGCCGTCGCCGCCGAGATCGTCGGCCTGCGCCGGGACCTGCGCGCGGAACTGAACCGCCGCGATATGAACAACCTCGTCATCCCCTTCGAGGAGGACGCCTACAATACCGAGGCGCCGGTCGCCGAAAACCTGTTCTTCGGCATGATGCGGGACCCGAAGGCCTCGACGAAGGCGATCGTCAAGACGCCCTATTTCCGCACCATCATGCGCGAAAGCGGCCTTGGCGACGCGCTGTTCAAGATGGGCCAGGGCATTGCAGAAAGCACGGTGGAGCTGTTCAAGGACCTGCCGCCCGACCACCCGTTCTTCGAGCAGCTGACCTATATGCGGGGCGACGAGATCCCGACATACCAGCATCTGCTGCAACGCCTGCGACACAATGCCACGCCGAGCGACGAGGACCGCATCGCGCTCATCCGCCTCTCCTTCTTCTATGTCGAGCCGCGGCATCGCTTCGGCGTGCTCGACGAGGCGCTGATGCGCAAGATCGTAGAAGTGCGCCACCAGTTCCATGCAAACCTGCCGCCGGAACTTCAGGGCTATATTGAACGTTATGACCCCAATGCTTATCTGACGTCAGGTACGCTGATCGACAATATCGTCTTCGGCAAACTTAATCATCGCTACAGCGATGCTATTCCGAAGTTGAGAGAGATCGGCGGCGAACTGCTCAGGAAGCGGCCGGAGCTTTACCACGCGCTGATGGCGCTGGGGCTCGAGTCGAATGTCGGGGCAGGCGGACGGCGGTTGAACAACCTGCAGCGGCTGAAGCTCAGCCTTGCACGCGCCCTCATCCGCCGGTCGGATTATTACATCTTCAACCGGCCGCTCTCGGGGTTGGACCATCACCTCCAGGAGCACATCGTGGAGGCAGCACTTGCGTTCCTGGCCAAGAGCGGTGATAATCCGGCTGTTGTCTGGGTTTTGTCAAATACCCCGCTTGCAAAACACTTTAAAAGAGTGCTTGCTTTTGATGGCGGAACATTGGTGGAAGACGGAACCTACGAGACGATTGTCGAAAGCGGTACGGTATACAAGCAACTGATAGCATGACTGGTGAGAATTTGATCGAGTAGCCGAAATCGAGGCGGTTGACTATTATGATCCTGAACGACGAAGTACAGATGTTACGACGGGTTCCGCTCTTCTCCGGCATCGACGCCGCGAAGCTGAAGCTTCTCGCGTTTGCCTCCAACCGCGTCTGCTACCGTGAAGGCCAGGAACTCTTCCACCAGGGCGACGAAGGCGATGCCGCCTATGTCGTGCTGTCGGGCGTCGTCGACGTCTACAAGGAAGGCCCTTCCGGAGACGAGAAAATCGCCTCTGCCGGCTGCTGTTCCGTCGTTGGCGAAATCGCCATTCTCTGCGGCACGGCGCGCAATGCCACGGTGAAGGCCTCAACGGCCGTCGAGGCTTTGCGCATCAGCAAGGACTGCTTCCTGAAGGTGCTCTCGACCTGCCCGCGCAGCATGGCCGAAACCATGCGTGTGGTCGGCCAGCGGCTCGCACACAGCCACTAGAGGCGTCTTCCGCGGTCCCTCTTCCGACGACAACCTGTCCGGTGTCGCCCGCCTCTCGGCGGGCGTTTGCGTTTCCAGTAGTCTTGCCGATCGACTGCATTCGTTCGCGAATCCGCCTGTTTGCGTGGGCGAAGAAATGCCGGCGAAATGCGGCGGAAACAAGGGGATAAGGTTAACGCGACCTCATATTTCCGTGAGCAGATCGTCAACGCCGAACCAGCCGCCTTCGGCGCTCCCAGCGGTCGCCTCGAACACCAGCGCCATCCCATCCCACGCCGCTTGATCATGCACCAGATGATGCGTGAGCAACCCGATCGGCCCCGCCTGCGCCTGCGAGACCCGCACCAGATCGGCAATCACCGCCTCCACTTGCCGTCCGCCGCGTGTGCCGCGCCAGTCGATGATGTCGACATGGGTGTTCAGCATTGTGAGCGGCGCCGGCTTTTCCGGGCCGAAGACCGACAGCGCCCGAAAACCGATCTCCGGCAGGCCGGCGACGACGGACGCGGCAATGCGGTTCCACGGCGGCACGAGCATCGGCACGAAGCGGCCGGCATGCAGGGCGGACAGTTTTCCAAACCCCTCGCCCAACTCGCGGAGAACCTCTTGCGCCGGCCGATGATCGCCGAGTTCCTGGTTTTTCTCGCCCGCTCCCGCATAGCTTTTGTGCGCCCAGCCATGCACCGCGACGGACACATGGGTTTCGCCCGCCAGCCGATCGGCCAGCGCCTGCCCGGTGAAAGCGGGAATGGCGGCGAGCAGCACCGGCACGTCATGCGCGGCCGTCAACGTCAGCAGGTGGTCGAGCGGGGCAGTCGGCTCGACGGCGTCGTCGTCGCGCAGCCAGAGGCGCAGCGGTTTGCCGCTGTCGGCCCGGCGGGCGATCTCGTCCACGAGGGGTTTTACGATTGCAGGCAGCGTCATCTCTTGTCTCCGAGGGAATGGCGCAGGATGGCATCGAGCGCCGTGGCGGCGGCCGGCAGGGAATGGTCCGTGACAACACGGGCGCGGGCATTTTTCGCCATGCGGCTGCGCTCCGCCTCATCGCCAAGCAGGGCCGCAATCGCGGCCGCATAGGCGGTGGCATCGCCCGCTTCGGTCAACAGGCCAGTTTCGCCGTGTTCCACGACCTCCGGCACCCCCGCCGTCGCGAAGGCGACGACCGGCAGGCCGGCGGCCTGCGCCTCCAGATAGGCAAGCCCGTAGGCCTCGCCGCAGCCCGGCCAGACATAGAGCGCGCCCTTCGACAGGATATCCGCCACCTCCGCCCGCTCCTTCTGCCCCAGCCAGTCGATCCGCCCTTCGGCAAAACCGGCAAAAAGCGCCTGCACCTCCGCGCGGAACGGCCCGTCGCCCACCACCGACAGGCGCCACGGCACATCGGCAATATGATGCAGGCCTTCGGCGAGCGCGCGAAAACTCGCCAGCTTGTCGCCGGCACGCATCATGGCGACCGTCACGAGGCGGAACGGCTCCGGCTGGGATGCCTGCGCGGTGAAGAGCCCCTCGTCGATGAAGGGTTTCAACGCGGCGATAACCGCATCCGGGGCGGCGTCCCTCAGGCCCGCGCGGTCGCGGGCGGTGAGGCCGATATTGACCGCCGCGCCGCGCACCGTCTCCAGCACGCCGGCCTGCATCTCGCTCCAGATGCCGAGATTGCGGCGCGGCGAATAGGAGGCCTCGGCCGTCACATAGGCGACCCCGAACGTCTTGCTGAGCGCGGGGCCGATCAGGTCCGGCGCCTTGTAATAGGGGTGGTAGCAGAACCAAAGGTCCGGCGCGCCTTCGCTCCGCCACAGTGCCGAAAGCCGGGCGATCTCCCCCTCGGCCGCCGCCTTGAGGCGCGCATAACCGGCCACATCCTCGTTATCGCCAAGAAATGCGCGCAGCTCCGACGCAAGCGTCACCTCATGTCCGGCGCGCTTCAGGCATTCGACGATCTGGCGCGCCATCAGCCGGTCCCCCGAGGGAACGGCGTGTTCCGGCGACTTCAGCGGGGCGTAGAATGCGATCTTCATGGACTCGTTGCGCTGGTTTCGGCGGCGGATGGGCGAGACTTGACAGGCCGGCCAAACTCTCCCATCTGAACACGCCGGTCTTGTATATGTGCGCGGAGTGCCGATGCCAACAGCCTTGCCTTCCCACGAGACGCTGCTTGCGCGCATCCAATCCCGCGAAGCGCGCATCGGCATCATCGGCCTCGGTTATGTCGGCCTGCCGCTCGCCATCACGGTCGCGCGCGCCGGCTTTCCCGTCCTCGGCTTCGACATCGACCCCGGCAAGATCGTCGCGATCGGCGCGGGAAAAAGCTATATCGAGGCCGTGTCCAGCGAGATCCTCGCCGAGGAACACCGCGCCGGCCGTTTTGCCGCGACGAGCGATTTCGGCAGGCTCGGCGAGTGCGACGTGATCGCCATCTGCGTGCCCACGCCGCTCACCCGCCACCGCGATCCCGACATGAGCTTCGTCGAAAAGACCTGCCGCGACATCGCGCGCACGCTGCGCCCCGGCCAGCTCATCGTGCTGGAATCGACCACCTATCCCGGCACCACCGATGGCCTGGTGCGCCGCACGCTGGAGGCCGGCGGGCTGAAGTCGGGCCATGATTTCTTCCTCGGCTTCTCGCCGGAGCGCGAGGACCCCGGCAACCGCCAGTTCCAGACCTCGACCATCCCCAAAGTCGTCGCCGGCGATGGCGCAGAGGCGCAGGCGCTGGTCGTCGCCTTCTACGGCGCGGTGGTGAAAACCGTCGTGCCTGTCTCCTCCACCGCCACGGCGGAGGCGGTGAAGCTCACCGAAAACGTCTTCCGCGCCGTCAACATCGCGCTGGTGAACGAGCTCAAGGTGATCTACGAGGCCATGGGCGTCGATATCTGGGAGGTGATCGACGCGGCAAGCTCGAAACCCTTTGGCTATATGCCCTTCTATCCCGGCCCCGGCCTCGGCGGCCATTGCATCCCGATCGATCCCTTCTACCTCACCTGGGCGTCGCGCGCCTATGAGCTGCCGACCCGCTTCATCGAGCTTGCTGGCGAGATCAATTCCGCCATGCCGCGCCATGTGGTGGAAAGGCTCGCCGAAGCGCTCGACAGGCGACAGGGCAAGGCGCTCAGCCGCTCTAAAGTTCTGGTGATCGGCCTCGCCTACAAGAAGAACGTGCCGGATATCCGCGAAAGCCCCTCGCTGAAGCTGATCGAGCTGATCGAGGAGCGCGGCGGCTCGGCGAGCTATTATGACCCGCATGTGCCGGAAATCCCGCCGACCCGCGAATATGGCGCCTTCAAGGGCCGGCCCTCGGCCGCCTGGAGCGAGGCGGACATCCGCGCCTTCGACGCCGTGCTGATCGCCACCGACCATGACGGCGTGGACTATGCGGCGCTTGCCGACTGGAGCGCGCTCATCGTCGACACCCGCAACGTCTTCGCCCGGCGCGGCATAACCGCCGACACGATCATCAAGGCCTGATATCCATGAGCCGTCTCGAAAGCTTCATCCGCCGCATGTCCGCCCAGCGCGACGTCATCGATCATGTGCGCGAGACCCTGCCGCTGCCCGCCACCGGCGCCATCCTGGAAATCGGCCTCGGCAACGGCCGCACCTTCGATCACCTGCGCGAAAAATTCCCCGGCCGGCGCATCGTCGCCTTCGACCGGGCGTTTGGCGCCCATGCATCCTCCGCGCCGCCGGCCGAAGACCTGGTGCTCGGCGAGATCGCCGAGACGGCGAAGACTTTTGCCGGCACGGAGGCCGCCCTCGTCCATGCCGATATCGGCACCGGCTACGAGGACAAGGACGCCATCACGCTGACCTGGCTGCCCGGCATCGTCGCGCAGGCGCTCGGCGCGGGCGGCATCGCCGTCAGCGGCCTGCCGCTCGATCATGCGGCCCTCGAACCGCTGCCGCTGCCCGCAAGCGTCGATCGCGACCGCTATTTCCTCTACCGCAGAAGGCCGTGAAGCCATGCCGGCCGTCGCCGTCATCGCGGATGCCCATTTCCACGACATCGAGGGCGACTACGATTTCGCCGGCATTACCGTGGGCGGCCGCAGGCTGACGCTGCGCAGCTGGGCCGATACCGCCGGCTCGACCCGCGTGTTTAACGAGAGTTTCGCCGCCCTGCCCGCCGCCCTCGACCGCATCGTCGCGCGCGGCATCCGCCATGTCGTGCTGCTCGGCGATTACAGCGACGACGGCCAGCGCGAGACGGTCGCAAGCCTCGTGCGCCTGCTCGAAAGCTACCGCGCCCGCCACGGCCTCGCCTTCTATGCCACGCCCGGCAATCACGACGTCTTCGGCCCGCTCGGCAAGCACCGCGACACCCGCTATGTCGATGCCACCGGTGGCACGATGCTGGTGACCAGCGACGCCGAAAAGGCCGCCGACGATCCCGGCAACCCCGTCGTCACGCCAAAGATGTATTGCGACGGCCTGCCGGCGGGCCTCATGCCGATGCGCGATTTCGGCTATGTCCGCCGCCCGGACTATCTCCATTGGGAAACGCCCTTCGGCGACAGCGACGACACGGCCGAACGCGAACACGACCTCTTTTCCGCCGATGGAAAGACCGTGCGCCGGCTGATGGACGCCTCCTATCTGGTCGAGCCGGAGGCGGGCCTGTGGCTGCTGATGATCGACGCCAATGTCTTCGAGCCGCGCGACGGCAATCGCGACATTGCCCGCAAGAAGGCCTTCATCGACAGTTCGGACGCCGGCTGGAACGCGCTGCTGCGGGTCAAGCCCTATCTCGTCGACTGGATCGCCGACGTGGCGGCGCGCGCCGAAAGCGGGGGCAAGCAGCTCCTCGCCTTCTCGCATTATCCGGCGATCGATCCGTTCGAGGACGATGCGCAAACCGAGCGCCGGCTGTTCGGCGAGACCAATGTCGCGAAACGCACGCCGCGCCCCGTGGTGGCGGAGACGCTCGCTGAGGCCGGCCTGCGGCTGCATTTCAGCGGCCACCTGCATGTCGAGGCCCGCTCCCGCCTCGGCCGCCTCACCAATATCGCCGTGCCCTCGCTCGTCGCCTTCCCGGCCGGTTTCGTCGTCGTGCATGCGGAGGGTGACGACCCGACGGTCGAAAGCGTGTCGCTCGCCGAAGAGCCGCTCGATGCCGATCTCCTCGCGCTTTACCGCGCCGAACATGCCCGCGCCGGCCTCGCGCCGGACCCGGCGATCGCGGCGCCGGACTATGGCACCTTCCTCCACCGCCACATGCGCCCGCTGGTGCTGGAGCGCTTCCTGCCGAAGGAATGGCCGCCAGAAATGGCGGAGCGCGCGCGGCGCATGTCGCTGTGGGATCTCGGCCTGCTTATGGCGGGTGCGGAGCTTGAACAGAAGGCCGCGGCGTTCGGCGTCGATGCCGCCTGGATGCAGGCCCGCCCGCTGCTGGATCTCGTGGTCGACTGGTACTCCCTGCGCCAGTCGCCGGCCCAGGCGCCCGCCTACATTCCGCCCGAAAACCTGCACGCCTACCGCTTCCTGGCCGCGACCTATGGCGACCGGCACGCCGACCCGCAAACGCCACGCGGCTTCTTCGCGCTCTTCCTCGGCGTGCTTGCGACCAGTCTTGAGCGCATGGCGAGAAACCTGCCGGCTTGACGTGCCTGCGGTTGGCATATACAAAATGCATATACATGGGAGCCGGCGCCATGCCCATACGATCACCCTCATCAAAGCCCAAAGAGGCCAAGCTGTTTCGCAACAACCGCAGCCAGGCGGTGCGGATTCCCGTGGAATTCGAGTTGCCGGGGGATCGCGTGTTGATTCGTCGCGAGGGCATGAAGCTCATCATCGAGCCCGTCACCGGGCCGGCCAACATCGTGGAACTGCTGGCCCAATGGAAGAAGGAAGCGCCGCTCGGGCCGGAGGACCAGTTCCCGGATATCGAGGATATGCCGGCAAAGCCCGAGGATATCTTTTGAGCGGCTATATGCTCGACACCAACATCATCAGCGACATCATCCGCAATCCATTCGGGCCGGCGGCCCGGCGCATCGAGGAGGTCGGGCCTCGGGACATCTGCACCAGCATCGTCGTCGCGGCCGAACTGCGCTACGGTTGCGCGAAGAAGGGTTCGGCCAGGCTGCTCGAAAAGGTCGAGGGCGTGCTCGGGACTATTCCGGTTCTGCCGCTGGATATCCCCGTCGATGCCGGATATGGCGTCATTCGTGCGGAACTGGAGATGGCCGGACAGATCATCGGTCTCAACGATCTGCTGATCGCCGCCCACGCCCAGGCGCTCAATCTGACATTGGTGACGGACAACACTCGCGAATTCAGCCGCATCCGGGGCCTCGATGTCGAAAACTGGCTGGTGAGATAGCCGGTAAAGCGCCCGGGCTTTCCTATTGCAGCGCAGCCATGAGGGCCGGGACGTGCTGTTCGAAATATTTCGAGAAGGCGGCGATGCGGGGCGGGAGGGCCTGGTAGGGCGGGTAGTAGAGGGTCAGCCACAGGTCGGGCGGCGACCATTGCGGGAAGACGTGCACCAGCCGGCCGGTTGCCAGGTGCTCGGCGATGTGGAAATGCGGCAGCAGCGCCACCCCCGCCCCTTCCGCCGCCATGTCGGCGAGCAGGTCGCCATTGTTGGCGCTGAAGGCGCGGCCGGCGGAGATCTCCACGCTGGCGCTGCCATCCGTCAATAGCCACGCCTCGCGCCGGCTCTCGCCGTTGTAGGCGAGGCAAGCATCCGGCGTCAGCTCGCCCGGATGGGCCATGCCTGCAAAGCGGCTGCCGGGGGCGGCGACCAGCACGCGGCGGATCAGGCAGACCTTGCGCCAGATGGTGAACTTGTCGGAGGGGGCGGCGGAGATGCGGATGGCGAGGTCGAAATCCTGGTCGAGGATATTGACGAAACCGTCGGCGAGCGAAATCTCGAAATTGATCTTCGGGTAGAGCGTACGAAAGCCCGACAGCACGCGCGGCAGCGCGGTCTTGCCGAACCAGGTCGGCGCGCTGATCCTGAGCCGCCCCTGGTCCACCTTGTTGGCGTTGATCACGTCCCGGCGCGCCGTCTCCAGCGCCTGCATGGCCGGCTGCACCTGGGCAGCGAAGATCGCGCCGTCCGTCGTCAGCGACACCTGCCGCGTCGTGCGCACGAAAAGCTGGATACCGAGGTCGTCTTCGAGTGCGGCGATCGCCCGCGTGATGGCGGCGGGCGCCATGTCGAGCTCGCGCGCCACCTGGGCGAAGCTGCGCTTTTCGGCGGCGAGGAGGAAGATGCGCAGGGCCTTGGTGTCGTTCATCTCGATTATTCCAGAAATCGCAATTCAATCGGAATTATTATTGCAATTCCGTGGCGCAATCAACGCCGGTGGCTTGATCTTCACAGACAGCAGCGCCACGGCGCACCAACCCGCCGTGACCATGGTCCACAAGGGCGAGGAGCGCGTGCACCACGGCAAGCGGATCGGCCCGAACCCGGCGACGTAAGCCCGGTAATCTGACGAAGCGACCGGTTCCGCGAGGGGCCGGTCGCTGCTTTCTCGCGGACCGCTTAGAGGCGACCTAATCAGCGCTGAAGCAAACGCTCATGTCGAGCATTTCCGGCGTGCTTTACACCTGTGGTCCTGCATCAGCCGCGTGGGCTGAACACCCTGGTAAAGCGAAGAGGACGCCGGCATGTCAGTGGAAAAAGTGGATACGCTCGTCATCGGCGCCGGCCAGGCCGGGGTGGCGATGAGCGAGCATCTCGGCAAACGCGGCGTCCCCCATCTCGTGCTGGAGAAGAACCGCATCGCCGAAAGCTGGCGCACCGCGCGCTGGGATTCGCTGGTGGCGAACGGCCCCGTCTGGCACGACCGTTTTCCCGGCATGAATTTCGACGATTACCAGCCGGACGAATTCGCCCCGAAGGAAAAGGTCGCCGACTATTTCGTCGCCTATGCCGAACAGATCAAGGCGCCGATCCGCTGTGGCGTCGAGGTGAAATCGGTCGTCAAGGACGGCGATGTTTTTCGCGTCGAGACCTCCGACGGCGCAATCGAGGCGAAGAACGTGGTCGCCGCCACCGGCGCCTTCCAGCGGCCGATCATCCCCACCGTCGTGCCGGCGGAAACCGGCATCCTGCAGATCCATTCGCATGCCTATCGCAACCCCGCGCAGCTTCCCGAGGGCGCCGTGCTGGTGGTCGGCGCCGGTTCGTCGGGCACGCAGATCGCCGACGAGCTGCTGCGCTCCGGCAAGTCCGTCTACCTCTCCATCGGCCCGCACGACCGGCCGCCGCGGCGTTATCGCGGCAAGGATTTCGTCTGGTGGCTGGGCGCGCTCGGCATCTGGGACCTCAAGGTGCCCGCCCCCAATACCGAACATGTGACGATCGCCGTTTCCGGCGCCTATGGCGGCAACACCGTCGATTTCCGCCGCCTTGCCGCGCGCGGCATGACGCTGCTCGGCCGGGCGGAGACATTCGAGGACGGCAAGCTGCGTTTTGCGCCGGACCTCGCGAAAAACATCGCGCTCGGCGACGCCAACTATCTCTCGCTGCTCGACCAGGCGGATGCCTATGCCGAAAAGAACGGCCTCGACCTGCCGGAAGAGCCGGAGGCCCGCAGGATGGAGCCGGACCCCGCCTGCGTCACCGACCCGATCCTTTCGCTCGATCTCAAGGCCGCCGGAATCACTGCCATTATCTGGGCGACCGGTTACGCGCAGGATTTCGGCTGGGCCAAACTCGACGCCTTCGACGAAAAGGGCCGGCCGGTGCATGAACGCGGCGTCTCGAAGGTGCCGGGCCTCTATTTCGTCGGCCTGCCCTGGCTGTCGCGCCGCGCCTCCTCCTTCATCTGGGGCTGCTGGCACGATGCGGATTATCTCGCCGGCCAGATCGCCGAGCGGCAATCGAGCCGCGCCGGCCAGAGCGCCTGACGGTCCTGCCTACCGAGCCGCGTCCCGGGCCGCCGGGGTGTGGCGCGCCGCAAGCAGGAGGCGAGTTGACCGTGATCCGCAACCCTGACCCATGCAAAGCGCCTGCCTTTGTCGCCTCCGGCAGCGATGCCGCCCTTTCCCCGCGCATGAATCTGTTCCTTAATTGGCGGCTCAACAAGGATACAGACATGGTCTTGCGCTTCACGCTTCGGCAATTGGAATATCTCGTCGCGGTCGGGGAGTACGGCTCGGTCACGGAAGCCGCCGAGCGGGTGAACGTGTCGGCACCCTCCGTCTCCGCCGCGATCTCCCAGCTGGAGCGGGAATTCGGCATCACGCTCTTCGTGCGCCGCCATGCGCATGGCCTGTCGCTGACGCAGGCCGGGCGCACCTTCGTCGACCAGGCCCGCCAGATTCTCGGTGAGGCGGCGAAACTCAACGCGCTTTCCAACGAGTTGACCGGGCAGATCCGTGGGCCGCTGCATGTCGCCTGCCTCGTCACCTTCGCCCAGGCGGTCATCCCGTCGCTGCGCCGCGCCTTTTCCGATACCTATCCGGATGTCGATTTCTTCCAGTACGAGCGCGACCATGCCCGCATCCTCGAAGGCCTGCGCATGGCGCGCTTCGATATCGCGCTCTCCTACGATCTCGACATTCCCGCCGACATGGAGTTCCACGAACTCGCGGTGCTGCCGCCCTATGCCGTGCTGCACGACGAGCATCCGCTGGCGGGCCGCAGCGACGTGACGGTGGAGGATCTGGCGCCGCACCCGATGATCCTGCTCGACCTGCCCTATAGCTCCGCCTATTTCCTCTCGCTCTTCCGCGAGGCGGGGCTGACGCCGCATATCGTCGAGCGCACGCGCGACATGTCGGTCATGCGGGCGATGGTCGCCAACCGCTTCGGCTATTCCATCGCCAATATCAGGCCGGTCTCCACCTATGCGCTGGATGGCGGCAAACTCTCCTTCGTCTCGCTCAACGGCAACCTGCGGCCCATGCGCATGGGCATCATCGCCATGCGCGGTGCAAGCCCGCCGCTGACGGTGCGGCGCTTCATCGATTTCTGCGGCGAAAAAGTCCTGGGCATGGGCATGGACCTGCCGGTTTCCGTCGGCGACAGCCCGGAACAGAAAGGCAGTGCATGACCACGACCGCTCGCTCCACAGCTTTGACAAGTATTGCGCGATCAAAACTGTGTGGGTCAAATACCAGGCATCTGCCCGCCTCGCGGCACGGCCCTGCCTACGGCTTCAGCATGAGGGGCGGCGGTTCCCGGAAGCGTCGTAAGACGCGATCGGGAACCGGCATCCGCCTTGCTGCAACGACTTGAAAAGACGAAAGAATTTTTCGGTCGTTTTCGCTCGTGCCTTCTTTCGCGCCAGGATTGAAATTTGGTCTCCATACACGAAAGACCTTGATTAGCCTGAACCTAATCCCTGTTTCCGGAACGCGTCATTTACCAAGACCCCTTCGCCCAATCCAATAGGCCCTGTAAAATCCCGAGGACTGCCATGCGCGACGCCAGATACGATATCCTGTTCGAACCCGTGGCGATCGGCCCGCACGTCGCGAAGAACCGGTTCTACCAGGTGCCGCATTGCAACGGCGGCGGCTACCGCGATCCGTCGGCTGCGGCCGCCATGCGCGGCATCAAGTCGGAGGGCGGCTGGGGCGTCATCTTCACCGAGCAGACCGAGATGCACCACACCTCGGAAATCACGCCCTTCATCGAGCTGCGCCTGTGGGAGGACAAGGACATTCCCGGCCTGCGCCGCATGTCCGACGCGATGAAGGTGCACGGCGCGCTCGCCGGCATCCAGCTCGCCTATTCCGGCATCAACGGCCCGAATTTCTACACCAAGGAAGTGCCGCTCGCCCCCTCCGCGCTGCCGATCCGAACCTTCACCAACGATCCCGTGCAGGCCCGCGCGCTCGACCGCACCGATATCCGCGACCTGCGCCGCTGGTTCGTCAACGCGGCGAAACGCTCGAAGATCGCCGGTTTCGACCTGATCTGTCTTTACGGCGCGCACGGCTTCGGCATCTTCCAGCATTTCCTGTCGCGCGCCACCAACCAGCGCACCGACGAATACGGCGGCAGCCTTGAAAACCGCTCGCGCTTCGCCCGCGAGGTGGTCGCCGATATCCGCGATGCCGTCGGCGACACGACCGCGATCACCATGCGCGTCAGCCTCGACGAGACGATCGGCGAACTCGGCTTCTCCAATGCCGAAGTGCGCGACTTCGTCGAGATGAACGCCGACCTGCCGGACCTCTGGGACCTGGCGCACGGCGCCTGGGAGGACTGTTCCGGCCCCTCGCGCTTCAAGGAGGAGGGCGCGCAGGAAATCCTGGTCAAGGGCATTCGCGAACTCTCCTCGCGCCCCGTCGTCGGCGTCGGGCGCTTTACCTCGCCGGATGTGATGGCACGCATGATCCGCCAGGGCATTCTGGATTTCATCGGTTGCGCCCGGCCCTCTATCGCCGATCCTTTCCTGCCGAAGAAGATCGAGGAAGGCCGCATCGAGGATATTCGCGAGTGCATCGGCTGCAACATGTGCATCACCGGCGACATGACCATGTCGATCAGCCGCTGCACGCAGAACCCGACCTTCATGGAGGAATGGCGCAAGGGCTGGCACCCGGAACGCATGAACGAGAAGGGCGACAGCCGGACCGTGCTCGTCGTCGGCGCCGGCCCCGCCGGGCTGGAGGCCACGCGCGCGCTGGCACTGCGCGGTTACGACGTGACGCTCGCCGAAGCCACCACGACGCTAGGGGGCCGCGTTGCCCGCGAGCGCCTGCTGCCCGGCCTCTCCGCCTGGGGCCGTGTCGTCGATTACCGCCAGTACCAGATCAGCCGGCGCACCAATGTGGAAACCTATTTCGACAGCCGGCTCACCGCCGAGGATGTGCTCGCCTTCGGCTTCGAGCATGTCGCCATCGCCACCGGCTCGCACTGGCGCCGTGACGGCGTCGCCCGCCAGCACGTCGTGCCCATGCCGATCGATGCCGCGATGACGATCTGGACGCCGGACGACATCATGGGCAAGAAACACCCGGAAAACCTCGCCGGCAAGACCGTCGTGGTCTATGATGACGACCACTATTACATGGGCGGCGTCATGGCCGAGGTGATGGCCAAGGCCGGCGCGAAGGTCATCCTCGTCACGCCCTCCGCCTACGTTTCCGACTGGACGCGCAACACGCTGGAACAGGGCGCGATCCATGTGCGCCTCGACGATCTCGGCGTCGACATCCGCCTCAACCGCGGCGTCACCGCCATCCGCGCCGGCGAGGTCGAGACGAACTGCACCTATACCGGCCGCCGCAGCGCCATCGCCTGTGACGCCGTCCTCATGGTCGCCTCACGGCTTTCGGAAGATGCGCTCTACAATGACCTCCTTGCGCGCCAAGGCGAATGGGCGGATGCCGGCATCAAGAGCGTCAAGATCATCGGCGATGCCTCGGCACCCGCGCCCATCGCCTGGGCAACCTATGCCGGCCATCGGTATGCGCGGGAGCTTGACACGCCCGACATCGGCGATGCACTGCCCTTCCGCCGGGAAGTCACCCAACTCGAACCGGCGTGAGGAACGAGTCATGAGCAAGGCCATCGAAGTGAAATCGGTCTCGAAAAGCTTCGGGACCTATCAGGCGCTGAATTCCGTCAGCTTCGATATTGGCGGCAACGAGTTCTTCACGATGCTGGGCCCCTCCGGCTGCGGCAAGACCACGCTTCTGCGCATGCTGGCCGGCTTCGAAAGCCCGAACAGCGGCTCGATCCTGCTCAATGGCCGCGAGGTCCTCGACATCCCGCCGCACAGGCGCCGCGTCAACACGGTGTTCCAGAGCTACGCGCTTTTCCCGCACATGACGCTGGAGCAGAACGTCGCCTACGGGCTCGAAAACCTCGGCTGGGAGAAGGCGCGCATCAAGGCCCGCGTCGGCGAAATGCTGGAGCGCGTGCACATGTCGGCGATGGCGACGCGCAAGCCCGCCCAGCTTTCCGGCGGCCAGCGCCAGCGCATCGCGCTTGCCCGCGCGCTGGCGCCCGAGCCGGAGGTGCTGCTGCTCGACGAGCCGCTCTCCGCCCTCGACCTGAAACTCCGCCAGGCGATGCGCGACGAATTGCGCACCCTGCAACGCGACACCGGCATCACCTTCGTCTTCGTCACGCACGACCAGGAAGAGGCGCTCGACATGTCCGACCGCATCGCCGTGCTCGGCGGCGGCGCGGTGCAGCAGATCGGCACGCCGACGGAAATCTACGAGGAGCCGGTCAACCGCTTCGTCGCCGATTTCGTCGGCGAGACCAATTTCCTCGATGTCGAGGTGCTGGAAAGTGCCGCCGGCCAGGCGACCATACGAACCCCCTTCGGCCTGGCGATCACCGTGCCGGCGCCCGGCCATCCCGCCAAGGGCCGCGCGACGCTCTCCGTTCGGCCGGAAAAGATCAACCTTGGCGACCAGGCCCAGGGCATCACTTTCGAGGGCCGCATCACCAACAAGAACTATATGGGCGGCTACACCCATTACACGCTCGACGTTTTGGGAACCGAGCTGCGCGCCTCGCGCCGCAATGCGTCCCGCGAAGGCGACACGATCCCGCTCGGCGCCACCGTGCCCATCGGCTTTGTTGCGAGTTCGGCCCGGGTGCTGGCGGCATGACCGACACCGCCCTCCACGCCCCCACTGAGCCGGACAGCGCCCCCCGCGCCCGTTTCTGGCATTACCTCCCCTTCTGGGGCCTTCTGCCGTCCTGGCTCTTGATGGGCTTCGCGCTGATCCTGCCGATCGCCATCATCGCCGCCGTCTCCGTCGCCACGCGCGGTGCGCACGGCGGTTTCGCCTGGGACTTCAACCTCGCCGGCTACCGCCAGATCCTGTGGAACGAAGGCTGGACGGGCGAGCTGGAATTCACCCCGCAATACCTGCTGATCATCGCGCGCACCTTCCTGCTTGCGGGCGCCACGACGCTGATCTGCCTCGCCTTCGCCGTGCCGGTCGCCTATTTCATCTCCCGCCAGCCGCCGGGCCTGAAGGCCATCCTCGTCTATCTCGTGACACTGCCCTTCTGGGTCTCGATGATTCTCCGCGTCTACGCCTGGATGATCATTCTCGGCAAGGACGGCACGCTGCCGAACCTTCTGGAATTTCTAGGCTTCCCCGCCGGCATGAGCTTCATGTTCAACGACGGCGCGACGCTGACGGCCATGGTCTACACCTATATGCCGCTGATGGTGCTGCCGGTCTTCGCCTCCATCGAAAAGCTCGACGGCACGCTGATCGAGGCCTCGCACGATCTCTACGGCAACCGCTGGGTGACGCTGCGCCGGGTCATCCTGCCGCTGACCGCGCCGGGCATCGTCGCCGGCGCCATCCTCGTCTTCGTGCCCTCGCTCGGCGCGGTGCTGGAGCCCTCGCTGATGGGCGGCGGCAAGCAGATGATGATGGGCACGCTGATCCAGCTGCAATTCGGCGGCGGCCGCAACTGGCCTTTTGGCGCGGCCATCGCGATGGCCTTGATGGCGCTCGTCATGCTCTTCCTGGTCTTCACGGCACTGCGCGCCGCCCGCAGGGAGGCCGCCGCATGAGCGCGCACCACGACGTCAAGCGCTATCCCGGCCTCGGCCCGCTCACTGCCCTCTTCTTCGTCTATCTCTACGCCCCGCTCGCCGTCATCGTCGTCTATTCCTTCAACGCCAACCGGGTCGCCGGCGTCTGGACGGGTTTTTCGACGCAATGGTACGCCTCCGCGCTCAACAATGCCGCGCTGATGAACGCGCTCGAAACCTCGCTGCTCGTCGCCGCCATCGCGACGACCGTCTCGACGCTGATCGCGCTGTCCGCCGCACTCGCCATCATCCGTGGCAAGAACGTGCGCTTCCGCAAACTCTCCGAAACCGTGGTCAACCTGCCGCTGCTCCTGCCGGAAATCGTGCTGGCCGTCGCGACCCTCATTCTCTTCTCGCTGATCGACGTGCAGAACGGCATGCTGCGGCTCACCATCGCGCATTCCGCCTTCTGCACGCCCTTCGCCTTCCTGCCGATCCGCGCCCGCCTGCAAGGCATGTCGCTGGATCTCGAAGAAGCGAGCGCCGACCTCTACGCCGACCGCTGGACGACCTTTCGCCGCGTCACGCTGCCGCTGATCTTCCCGGGCGTCTTTTCCGGCGCGATGCTTGCCTTCCTGATCTCGATGGACGATTTCATCACCTCGAACCTGCTGTCGACCGGCGGCTCGACGACCCTGCCCGTCTACATCTTCTCGCTGATCCGCGCCGGCACCTCGCCGGAGCTGAACGCCATCGCGACGCTGCTGATCCTGGCGTCGCTCATCCTCGCCACCGTCGCCCTGCTGGTCGCGGCGCGGGGCGCCCGAGAGACTGCCTGAACCACAATCAAAAAGAGAGGAACAACCATGAAAAAATACCTAGCAGCCACCGCCCTCGCCCTGTGCTTCGCCACCGCCGCGCAGGCGGAAGGCCAGCTCAACATCTACGCCTGGGCCGAATCCATCTCCCCGGCTCTCATCGAAAAGTTCTCCAAGGAGAACGACGTGAAGGTCAATGTCGACAGCTTCACCTCCAACGAGGACCTGCTGACCAAGCTGCAGGCCGGTTCTTCCGGCTACGACATCGCCACCCCCTCGCAGCACTTTTTGCGCGTGATGATCGATGAGGGCATCATCGAGAATTTCGAGGCCAACACGCTGAAGGCCTTCGAGAATGTCGAGGAGAAGTGGCGCAATCAATGGTGGGACGAGAAACAGGAATATTCGATCCCGCTCGCCTATGGCACCGCCGGCTTCGTGGTGAACACCGCGCAGTACAAGGGCCCGACCGACAGCTTCAAATACTTCTTCGAGCCGGACGGCGAGCTGAAGGGCAAGATCGCCATGCTCTCCTATCCCGACGAGATCATCGGCGCCGCCCAGCTCTATCTCGGCGTGCCCTTCTGCTCGGAAGACCAGGCGGAGATGAAGAAGGTGCTGGACCTGCTGATGGCGCAGAAGCCGTCGGTCGCCGTCTATTCTTCCGACAACATTGCAAGCCGCCTGTCCTCCGGCGAAGTGTCGGCGCATTTCTGGTGGGACGGCGATTCGCTGCGCGCCCGCGTCGCCGGTTCCCCGGTCAGCCTCGCCATGACCAAGGAAGGCCTCGTCGGCTGGATGGACAGCCTGGTCATCCCCAAGGGCGCGCCGAACCGCGACAATGCGATCAAGTTCATCGAGTTCATGTCGACCACGGAAAACGCCACCGAGCAGATGAATTTTTACGCCCATTCCTCGCCGATGAAGGTCATCCAGGACAAGATCGTCTACACCAAGGACAAGGCGCCGGAGCTCTATCCCGAAGTGCCGATCACGTTCTCCCGCACCTGCTCGGCGGCGGCGCAGGATCTGGTGACGCGGGTCTGGACGCAGCTTTTGCAGTAAGGGGATTTGGTTTTTGCCCTCCCGTTTTGGGAGGGCAATCGCATGGGAACCGAATGCGCGAACACCCCCCTCTGGCCTGCCGGCCATCTCCCCCTCAAGGGGGGAGATCGGCAAGAAGCGGCAACCTCGCTCAAACTGCTCCGTCGAAGATGGGCGAAACGGTGCTCCATCCAATCTCCCCCCTTGAGGGGGAGATGGCCGGCAGGCCAGAGGGGGGTGCCTTCACCCCGCCTCTCACAAATACATATGCTTGATCGTATCGTCCGCCAGCATCTGCTCGCGCGACCCCTCGACCGCGATCTGCCCCCGCACCAGCAGATAACCGCGGTCCGAAATCGACAGCGCCTTCTCCGCATTCTGCTCGATCAGCAGCACCGTCCTGCCCTCGGCATGGATGCGCGCCACCGTCTCGAAATATTCGTCGATCAGCTTCGGCGACAGGCCGAGCGAGGGCTCGTCCATCACCAGCAGTTCCGGATCGCCGATCAGCGCGCGGGCGAGCGCCACCATGGCCTGCTCGCCGCCCGACATGGTGCGCGCCTGCTGGGCGATGCGCTCCTTCACGCGGGGGAAGAGGTCGTAGATCACCTCCAGCCGCTCGCCGAAGGACGCCTTGCAGTTGGAGGCGTCGTAGCCAAGCTTCAGGTTTTCGCGCACGGTGAGCGAGGGAAACAGCTTTCGCCCTTCCGGCACGAAGCCGACGCCGAGGCTCCCGAGATTTTCCGTGCCGGTGCGGGCGACGTCCGCACCCAATATCGAAACCGAACCGCCATCGAGCGGCAGCAGGCCGGCGAGCGCCTTGAAGGTCGTCGACTTGCCGGCGCCATTCGGGCCGAGCAGGCAGACCAGTTCGCCCTTGCGCACGGAAAGCGAGACGCCGCGCAGCATGGAGACCTGCCCGTAGGAGGTGCTGATGGCCTTCAGTTCAAGCATCTTCCACCGCCTTCTGGCCGAGATAGGCCTGCTGCACGCGCGGCAGCAGCCGCACCTCGGCGAATTTGCCGTGCGCGATCTTCTTGCCGTAATCGATGACGACGACATCCTGCGGCAGTTCCGCCACCAGCCGCATGTCATGTTCGATGATCAGGAAGGACAGGCCGGGGTTCTCCGCCATGACGCGGCGGATATCGGCCATCAGGTCGGCCGTGTCGCGGTCGTCCATGCCGGAGGAGGGCTCGTCGAGCAGGATGAGCTTCGGCTTCGAGGCGAGCGCGCGGGCGATCTCCAGCCGCCGCCGGTCGGCCTGCGGCAGGATGCCGGCGGGCTCGTGGCGGCGGGCGAAAAGCTCGTCGGACAGGCTTTTCAGGATGCGGCCTGCCTCTTCGGCGCAGCCGGCAAGTTCGCGGCGGGCGCGACCGGGCATCAGCAGCGCGGTCAAGACGCCGGTCCTGGTGCGCGAATGCATGCCGATCATCACATTGTCGAGGATCGGCAGGTCCTCGAAGAGGCGGGAGGACTGGAAGGTGCGGGCGATGCCCCTGGCCGCCACCTGATGGGCGGGAAGGCCGGTAATATCCTCGCCGTTCAGCGCGACCGTGCCGGCGGTCGGCTTGTAGATGCCGGTGATCAGGTTGAACAGCGTGGATTTGCCCGCGCCGTTCGGCCCGATGATGCAGGTGATATGCGCGGCCGGCAGGTCGAAATTGACGTCGTCGACGGCCACCAGGCCGCCGAAGCGGATGCCGAGGCCACGCAGCGAAAGCAGCGGCTCTGTCATGAATGGGCTCCGTAATGGCGCGGGCGCTGCGGGAAGAGGCCCTTGGGCCGCAGCACCAGGAACAGGATCACCACGACCGAGACGAAGAGCAGGCGGTAATCGGAGAAGATGCGCAGCTTTTCCGGCAGCAGCGTCAAGAGGAACGCGCCGACGATCACCCCGAACGTGTTGTCCATGCCGCCGACGATGACCATGGTCATGATCGTCACCGAGACGAGGAAGGTAAAGTTGTCGGGCGAGATATAGGAGACGTAGAAGGCGTAGATCGTGCCGGCGAAGGCCGCGAGGAAGGCATCCACCGCGAAGGCGAGGATCTTGTACCAGGCGACGTTGATGCCCTGGCAGCGCGCCGCCAGCTCATCGGCGCGGATGGCGTTCCAGGCAAGCCCGATGCGGCTTTCGTGCAGGCGCTTGGCGGACAGGATGGCAAGGCCGAGCAGCGAGACGGCGAGATAGTAGAAATTCGCCTGCGAGGGCAGCCGCAAGCCGAAGACGACGATCGGCTGCATGAAGGAATGGCCGAAGAGGCTGGGGGCCGGGATGCCGACCAGGCCGTTCGGACCGCCGGTCCAGCTGAGATTGTTCAGCATCTGGTGGATGACGATGCCGAAGGCGATGGTGACAAGCGCCAGATAGCTGTCGCGCGCCCGCATGGAGGGGATGCCGAGCAGGAAGCCGAAGGCGGTGGCGACGAGGGCTGCGGCCGGCAGCGTCGCCCAGAGCGACAGGCCGAAATGGATGGCGAGCAGCGCGGACGTATAGGCGCCGATGCCGTAGGTGGCGCCGGTCGCGAAATTCGGGATATTGGCGGAGCCGAGCTGGAAATTCAGCGCCAGCGCCAGCACCGAATAGAGCAGCGCGATGATGACGAGATGCAGCGCATAGGTATTGGCGCCGAGGAAGAACGGGTAGGCCAGCACGATGACGATGCCGATGACGGTCGCCATCTGGCGCTTGGCGCGGAAGGCGGAGACGATCGTCTCCTCGAGGGCGGGGCGGACCTGGATGAGCGCGAAGGCGCCGCCCATGATGGCGAAGAGGGCGAGCACCAGAAGCGTCGCCTCCGCCGTCAGCAGCGCCCAGAGCAGGGCGGCGCCGACGATTTCGGCAAGCACGACGATGACGGCCGGCGGCAGCGCGGGGATGGCAGGGCTGGACATGCGCTAGACCTTTTCGACGACGGTTTTGCCGAGCAGCCCCGAGGGGCGCACGCAGAGCATCAGGATGACCAGCAGGAAGACGAAGACCAGCCGGTAGGAGGCGCCGTCCGTCATGTTGGCCTGCACCAGCGCCTCGATGCCGGCAATGGCGAGCGACCCGAGGATCGCCCCGCTCATCGAGCCGAGCCCGCCGATGACCGCCGCCGAAAAGCCGATGAGGCCGAGCTGCACGCCGAAATCGAAGCGCACGACGCCGGCATGGCTGGCGAAGAACAGCGCGCCGAGCGCACCCACGGCGGAGGCGAGGAAGAAGGTGAAGGCGAAGACGCGCTCCGGGAAGATACCCATCAGGCGCGCAGTCTCGCGGTCTTCGGCGACGGCGCGGATGCGGGTGCCGATCGGCGTCTTTTGCAGCAGCACATACATCAGCACGACGACGGCGACCGAGGTGACGATGATCAGGACCGGCTGCATCGGCAGCTGGGCGCCAGCCAGAGAGAGCGTGCCCTCGACGATCCCCGGAAACGCCTTCGGGTTCGAGCCCTGCGGATAGATCGCGCGGATCAGTTCCCGCACCACGGTGCCGAGCGCCACGGTCGCCACCAGCGCCATCATGGCCGGCGAGCGGCGGAAGCGGCGGATCACCAGCCTGTCCGCACCGATGCCGACGAGGCCGGTGGCGGCAATCGCCAGCACCAGCGCCACCACCATGGCGCCGGGCCCGCCGAGGGCTGCGAGCAGCGCCTGGAGCACCGCCAGCGCCACGAAGGGCGCCACCATGGAGACGTCGCCATGGGAGAAGTGGATGACGTTGAGCAGGCCGAAGAGCAGGCTGAAGCCGATCGCGACCAAAGTGTAGATGCTGCCCAATACCATCCAATTCATGAGGTACTGGACGAGAAGGCTATCCATGGCGGCCTCTCCCGGTTGGTGACTGTTCCCGATTTTGCGGCGGAGGATGCAAGAACGAAGCCGGCGGGTAAATTGAAAAGACGCAAATCCGGCATAGCTTTTTCCGAAGCACAGGCTCAGCAAAAACGACTTTAAGAGGCCGCCCGCCCGACGCTAAGGTCCTGCCAAAAGAACGACGGCACGAAACGTGCTGGAAGACATTTCGCCAAGCGAAATCAGCATCTTCCAACGGGAACAATATATATCCGCGCGATCCCGCGCGGGCAGCTCATCATGGAGAGGTTTTGATGGCCCATTTCACACTCAGCCGCCGCGCAGCCCTTGCGGGGCTCCTGCTTTCGACGCTCGCCTTCGCGGCCCCCGCGCATGCCGACAAGGCCAAGGTGAAGCTCGGCTTCCTCGGTCCGCTTTCCGGCGGCAATGCGCAGCAGGGTCTCGGCGCCAAGAACGGCTTCCTGCTCGCCATCGAACAGGCGAATGCCAAGGCGGACGGCAAGTACGAATTCGAGGGCGTGGTGCTCGACGATGCGTCCGATCCGCAGACCGGCGTTTCGGCCGCGATGAAGCTCGTCAACGACCCCGACGTGGTGGCGGCAACGGGACACTGGAACTCGCCGGTGGCGCTCGCCACCATGCCGGTCTTCGCCCGCTTCCAGACGCCGCTCGTCATCTGGGGCGCCATCTCGCCCGCCATCACCCAGCAGAACCTGCCGGAAGTGACGCGCGTCACCCCGACGCTGCTCACCGAAAACAAGCCGCTCTCCGAATGGGCCGTCAAGACGCTCGGCGCCAAGCGCATCGCGATCGTCGCCGACACCTCCGATTTCGGCAAGGCGAATGCCGATGCGGTTACCACCTTCGTGCCGGAAGCGGGCGGCGAGATCGTCTCCACCGATCTGCTGCCGGTCGGCTCGACGGATTTCCGCACCATCCTGACGGCGCTGAAATCCAAGAACATCGACGCGATCTATTTCGGCGGCGTCATCACGGAGGCCGGCATCCTCGCCAAGCAGATGAAGGAAGTCGGCCTCGACAAGCCGATGCTCGGCACGTCGGGCATGTACGACCCGGAATTCATCGCCGTTGCGGGCGACGCGGCGCAGGCGGCCATCGTCTCCTATCCGGCCGCCGCCGTCACCGACAACCTGAAGAAGCTCGACGCCGACTATGCGGCGCGCGGCTTTGCGGAAGCGGCAAGCCCCTATACCAAATATGCCTTCGACGCGGCGAACGTGCTGATCCAGGCGATCGACGAAGTGGGCACCGAGGACAAGACGGCGATCTCCGCGGCGATCCGCAAGATCAAGCATGAGGGCGCCACCGGCACGATCACCTTCGACGAAAACGGCCAGACGCAGACGCCGGTCGAAATCGAGTTGAAGACCGTGCGCGACGGCGCCTGGACGGACTACAAGGCGAACTGATCGCCATTTTCGAACCTCCACGCCTCCGCCTGACCGGCGGGGGCGTCTCCATCCGTTTCTCAAGGAGAAAACCATGCCCGTGCACACCCGCATCCGCCCGTTCAACACCAAGGAAACCTATCCGGAGCAGAAGCTGAACAACGACCTCTGCCAGGCGGTGGTGGCGAAGGGTGCGACGGTTTTCGTGCGTGGGCAGATCGCGCAGGATCTCGATACGCGTGAAAGCCTGCATATCGGCGATGCCGGCGCGCAGGCCCGCAAGGCGATGGAAAACATCAAGATGCTGCTGGAAGAGGCGGGCTCCGACCTCAGCCATATCTGCCGCGTCGTCGTCTATCTCATCGATATCCGCTATCGTGAGGCCGTCTATACCGAGATGGGCAAGTATCTCCAGGGCGTCTTCCCGGTTTCCACCGGCCTTGTCGTCTCCGCGCTCGCCCGGCCGGAATGGCTGGTCGAGATCGAAGCGACCGCCGTCATCCCCGACGAAGGCTGAGGAGGGTAGCATGACCTTTTCCGTCTCCGGCCGCTGCACTGAGACCGGCATGTTCGGCATTGCCGTTTCCTCCTCCTCGCCGAGCGTCGCGGCACGCTGCGCCCATGTGCGCGCCGGCGTCGGCGCCGTCTCGACGCAGAACATCACCGACCCCCGCCTCGGCCCGAAGGGGCTGGACCTGATGGCCGGCGGGCTCTCCGCCGAGGCCGCGCTGGAACGGCTGATCGCCGAGGCCCCGCATATCGAATACCGCCAGCTCGCGCTGATCGATGCCCAGGGAGGCACCGCCGCCTATTCCGGCGCAAAAACGCTCGGCACGCATGCGACGGCCCGCGGCGCCAATGTGGTGACAGCTGGCAACATGCTGACGACGACAGACATTCCGCAGGCGATGGTCGAGGCCTTCGAGGCCGGCCGCGGACACCATCTCGGCGACCGCCTGATCGCCGCCATGCGCGCGGCCATCGCCGCGGGCGGCGAGGAAGGGCCGGTGCATTCCATGGGCCTCGTCATGGTCGACAAGGTGTCGTGGAACGTCGCGGACCTGCGCGTCGACTGGACGGAGGGCGACCCGATCGAGGAATGCGCGGCTTTGTGGGAACGCTGGCGCAACGAGATGGACGCCTATGTGACGCGCGCGCTGAACCCGAGCGGAGCGCCGCGTTATGGGGTGCCGGGGGATCTTTGAGCGGTTGAAGCGCTGCGGCACCCGCCAACTGATCTCCCCCCTTGTGGGGGAGACGTCGGCGAAGCCGACAGAGGGGGGTGGCGACGGCGCGTCCAAATCAGCCGTCCGAGGATCCGGATGCGGCGCAGCACCCCCCTCTGCCCTGCCGGGCATCTCCCCCTCAAGGGGGGAGATTGGATGGAGCACCGTTTCGCCAATCTTCAACGTCGCAGTTGAGCATTGTCCTTCCATCTTGCCAATCTCCCCCCTTGAGGGGGAGATGCCCGGCAGGGCAGAGGGGGGGCTCCCTCGATACTCCGCGGCAAGGGCATTGATCGATCGACATGCTATCCTACCCACCATGAAAGTCGACGGCCACATGATCCCATCCACCCCGGAAATCCTCGCCCGCCTCATCGCCGAGCCGACCATTTCGCGTACCTCCAACCTCGCGCTGCTGGACTACGTGGAAGCCCTGCTCGCCCCCGCTGGTGCACGCATCGAGCGGTTTGCCCATCCGGATGGCAGCCGAGCCAATCTCTGGGCGACGATCGGGCCTGAGGGATCGGGGGGAGTGGTGCTTTCGGGGCATACGGATGTCGTGCCGGTCGAGGGGCAGGACTGGAGCGGCGATCCGTTCACGCTGGTCGAGCGGGACGGCCGGTTCTATGGCCGTGGCGCGGCGGATATGAAGGGGTTTGTTGCCGCGGCACTGAGAGCCGCCCTCCTTGCCGCGTCGCGCCCGCTGAAGGTGCCGCTGCATCTGGCGCTGTCCTATGACGAGGAAATCGGCTGCATCGGCGTGCGCGGCCTGATCGAGGCGCTGGCGGCGCGGCCGGAGCGGCCGGCACTCTGCATCGTCGGCGAGCCGACCGGCATGCGCATCGCCACCGGCCACAAGGGCAAGCTGGCGCTAAAGGCCTGCTGCCACGGGCAGGAGGGACACTCCGCGCTGGCGCCCAATGCGCTGAACGCGCTCCATCTCGGCGCCGCCTTCGTCACCGCGCTGCAGGCGCGGCAGGAGGATTTGGCGTTCAGGGGCGCGCGCGACGCCGATTACGACATCCCCTATTCCACTATCCATGCCGGCATGATGCGCGGCGGCACGGCGCTCAACATCGTGCCGAACCGCTGCGAGATCGACTTCGAAATCCGCAACATTGCCGAGGACGACCCGTTGAAAATCCTCGAAGGCATAACGGCCGACGCCGAAACCATCGCGGCGCCCTACCGCAACCGTTTCCCGATGGCCTGTATCGAGATCGAGCCGGTCTCCGGCTATCCGGGCCTCGCCACCGCCGCTGACGCCCCGGCCGTGCGCCTGCTAAGCCGCATCCTCGATCACGACGACCCGACGCTGAAGGTCGCCTTCGGCACGGAGGGCGGGCTGTTCCACGAGACGCTCGGCATCTCCACCGCCGTCTGCGGCCCCGGCTTCATGGACCAGGGCCACAAGCCCGAGGAATTCGTCAGCGCCGAACAGCTTTCCCGCTGCGACGCCATGCTCGCCCGGCTTATTGACGTGCTGGAGGCCGGCGACCTCTGATTAAGCGACGGCCTGGGCCCCGGTGATCTCGACCAGAGAGCCGCAGATGAACGCGGCTTCGTCGGAGGCGAGGAAGGCGACGAGGGCTGCGACCTCCTCCGGCTTGCCGATGCGGCCGAAGGGCACCAGCCTGTCGAGATCGGCGATGGTGCGGCCGGAACGCCTGACGCCCGCCTCCAGCATCGGCGTGTGGATTTCGCCCGGGCAGACGGCATTGACGCGCACCTTGTCCGGCGCGTAGTCGCGGGCGAGGTTCTGCGTGAAGGCGGCGACGGCCGCCTTGGTCGTGTTATAGGCGATGTGGTTGGGTGCCGGATAGAGGCCCCATTGCGAGGCGGTGTTGACGATGGCGCCGCCGCCGGCCGCAATCATGTGCGGCAGCACGGCGCGGCAGAGATGGAACATCGAATCGAGATTGACGGCAAAACTCACGGCCCAGTCCTCGTCCGAAAGGGACAGGAGATTGCCGCGCCGGTTGATGCCGGCATTGTTGACCAGCACGTCGATCCGGTCCGCGAGCCCCAGCGCCTGTTCGACGAGGCCGAAGCAGGCGTCCTTCTGCGCGATGTCGGCGGCGATCGCCACCGCCTTGCCGCCGGCGGCTTCGATCTCGCCGGCCACCGTGGCCGCTCCCTCGCGGTTGACATCTGTCACCACGACCAGCGCGCCCTCCTCCGCCAGCCGCCGCGCGATGGCCGAGCCGATGCCGCCGCCGGCACCCGTGACGACGGCGACCTTGTTGTCGAAACGCTTCATGAAAAACCCTCCAAGATTACCGGATATAGCTGCCGCCGTTGACATCGAGCGTCGCGCCGTTGAGCGAGGCCTGCGAGGGGCGCAGCACGAAGGCGACGAGCTCGGCCACCGCCTGCGGCGATGCCATCTCGCCGATCGGGATATCGGCCACCGCGGCCTGTTTGCCATGGGTGGCGATGAAATCCTCCGCCATGTCGGTGCGCACCCAGCCCGGCGCGATCGCCACGGCCGTCACGCCATCGGCGCCAAAACTGCGGGCGATGGATTTCGTGAGGTTGACGAGCGCCGCCTTGCTGGCGCCGTAGGGCATGGCATCCGCCGCATAACCGCGCTGCCCGGCCCGGCTCGCCATGGTGACGATGCGCCCGCCGCCCGCGACCTTGAAGTGCCGGATCGCCTGCTTGCAGAGATCGGCGGCGGCGAAGAGATTGACCTGGAACTCCCGCTGCCACGCCGCCTTCCAGTCCTCGGGCGAGGCCTCGATGGAGATTTCCGTGCGGACGCCGGCATTGTTGACGAGGCCATGGATGCGGCCTGCCGCCGCGACGGCCTTCGCCCACAGGTCGAACGGACCATCCGCGGCGGAAAGATCGGCCTGCACGACAAACCCGTTGCCGCCGATCTCCGCCAGCAGGGTTTCGGCACCCGTCTCGTCCCGTCCGTAATGGATGATCGGCCGCGCACCCTCCGCCGCGAGGCGTTTGACGATGGCGGCGCCGATGCCGCCAGAGGCGCCGGTGACGAGGATGGTCTGCCCCTGCAGGTCCATGAAAACTCCTATTTCAAAAGGCCGACCTGCGGCCCCCATGTATCGGACAGCGCAAACCCGGTGGCGAAGGGATCCTCCCCGTCGAGGCGCAGCTGAGAGCGGCCATAGACATAACCGCGCCCGGTGATGCGCGGCAGCACGGCGCGGCGCCCGCCGATCTCGGTCTCGCCGATCGCCTCGGCGCGGAATTCGCCGCCGATGATGGAGCGCGAGATCCGCGCATCGCCGACCGACACCTCGCCACGGGCGAAAAGCACCGCAAGGTTGGCGGAGCTGCCGGTGCCGCAGGGTGAACGATCGACGCGGCCCGGCTGGAGCGTGGTGCAGGTGCGCACAGCGCCGTCCGGTTCCCGGTCGCGGAACATGACATAGGCGATCTCGTCCACGCCAGGCAGCGTCGGGTGCTGCACCTTCATACGCTCGGCAAGCAGTTGCTTAAGCGCGATGCCGGCTTCGGCGAGCGTGCGGGCGTTTTCCGGGGCGATGGTCAGGCCGATCTGCCCGACATCGACCAGCGCATAATAGACGCCGCCGAAGGCGATATCGAGCTTGATGCGGCCCCAGGCCGGCGTGTCGATGTCGTGGTCCAGCAATTCGGCAAAACTCGGCACATTGTCGAGGCTGACGGAAAGGCAGCGCCCACCCTCGCACCGTGCCCGCGCCACGATCAGCCCGGCGGGCGTATCGAGCCGCACCAGGGTCTCCGGCTCCCGCATCGCTACCCGGCCGCTTTCCAGCAACGCGGTGACGACGCAGATGCAATTGCTGCCGGACATCGGATGCGCCCGGTCCGCCTGCAACACGATGAAGCCGGAATCCGCATCCGGCCGCGTCGGCGCGGTGATGAGGTTCACCGACATGGCGACATTGGCGCGCGGCTCGAAGGTGACGAAGCGGCGCAGGCTGTCGTCCACCGTGTTGATGTGGTTCATCTTGTCGAGCATGGTCGCGCCCGGAATGTCCGGCGCACCGCCGACGAGGACATGGCCGAGTTCGCCCTGGCAATGCACGAGCAGCAGGTCGAGGGATTTTTCGAAATGCATGGCGCCGGCTCCTACTTGATGTACCAGCCCCAGGGGTCTTCGCTGACGTAGCGGGTGATCTGCTTGACCTCCAGATAGTTATCGAGACCCCAGCGGCCGAGCTCTCGGCCGATGCCGGATTCCTTGTAGCCGCCCCAGGGCGCCTCGGTGAACGTCGGCTGCGAGCAGTTGATCCAGACGATGCCGGCGCGAAACGCCTTGGCGACGCGCTCGGCCCGCGCATCGTCCGCCGACATGACGGCGGCGGCGAGGCCGAAGCGGCTGTCATTGGCAATCGCGATCGCCTCCTCTTCCGTCTCGAAGGCGCGCAGGCAGACGACCGGGCCGAAGATTTCCTCCACCCAGGCGGCGCTGTCGAGCGGCACGTCGGTGAGGATCGTCGGGCGGAGATAATAGCCCTTGTCGAACCCTTTTGGCCGCGTGCCGCCGCAGGCAACCGTGGCGCCCGCCGCCCGTGCCGCCGCGATGGCGGCGATGACCTGGTCGTGCTGCTTCTTGGAGACGAGCGGGCCGAGCAGCACGCCCTCGTCGAGGCCGTTGCCGATGGTGATCCTGTTCGTCTCTTCGATCAGCCGGGCCAGCAGTTTGTCATAGATGCCCGCCTGTACCAGCACGCGCGAGGTGGCCGAGCAGACCTGCCCCTGGTTCCAGAAGATGCCGAACAGGATCCATTCGACGGCCTTGTCGATATCGGCATCGTCGAAGACCACGAAGGGCGACTTGCCGCCGAGTTCCAGGCTGACGCGCTTGATGTCGCGCGCGGCGGCGGCCATGATCTTCGAGCCGACCGGACCGGAGCCGGTGAAGGCGAGCTTGTCGACGCCTTTGTGGTCGATGATGGCCTGTCCGGCAACGGAGCCCGCGCCGGTGACCACGTTCAGCACGCCGGGCGGCAGGCCCGCCGCGTCGGCGATGGCGGCGAGTTCCAGCGCGGTGAGCGAGGTGACTTCGGCGGGTTTCAGCACCACGGTGCAGCCGGCGGCAAGCGCCGGTGCGACCTTCCACGAGGCCATCAGCAGCGGGTAGTTCCACGGGATGATGGCGCCGGTGACGCCGATCGGTTCCTTGACCGCCCTGGAGGTGAAGCGGTCGTCGGCAAGCGCGATCGTTTCTTCCGGATGGCTGTCGAGCTGTTCGGCGAGGCCGGCGTAGAAATCGAAGCAGCCGGCGGCATCGGCGATGTCCCAGTCGGCTTCCGGGAAGGGTTTGCCGTTGTCGAGCACCTCGAGGCGGGCGATCTCGGCCTGCCGGGCGCGGATGCCGTTCGCGATGGCGCGCAGGTATCTGGCGCGCTCGGTGCCCGTCTTCTGCGGCCAGCCGCCCGTGTCGAAGGCGCGGCGGGCGGCCTTGACGGCGGCGTCGACATCCGTGGCGGTGGCGGCGGCAATATGGTGGATGACCTCCTCCGTCGCCGGATTGATGACCTCGAAGGTTTCGCCGTTGGAGGCGGGTTTCCACGTGCCGTCGATATAGAGTTCGCTGCGCATGAAAAGTCCTTTCAGAAACGGTCGATGCGGTAGGGCTTGAGAGCGACGGGCGGGGCCGCTCCGGTCATGAGATCGGCAATCAGCCGGGCGGTCGTGGCGGCATAGGTGAGGCCGAGATGGCCGTGGCCGGTGGCGTAGACGACATTTTTGCGCGTCGCCGAAGGGCCGATGACGGGGACCGTATCGGGCAGCGCCGGGCGGTGGCCCATCCATTCGCGCGTCTGTTCGGCCTTGAGATCCGGCAAGGCCTCCTTCGCCCGCTTCACCAGCACTTTGGCGCGGCGGTAGTCCGGGGGCGCATCGAGGCCGGCCATCTCCACCGTGCCGCCGACGCGAATGCCGCCGGCCGTCGGCGTCACCATGAAGGCGCGGGCGGGCCAGATGATGGAGTGGCGCATGGCAATGCCGGGCGCCATGATCTGCGTGTGATAACCGCGCTCGGTTTCGAGCGGGATCGGCTCGCCGAGCAGTTTCGACAGACGCCCGGTAAAGGCGCCGGCCGCCAGCACCACGCGGTCCGTCGTCAGCCGGCGGCCATCGGCAAGCCGGAGCGCCGAGACGCGGTCCTCCCCTTCCTCGAAGCCCACGACCTCGCCGGTCTCGATGATGCCGCCGAGCGCCTGGAATTTTTCCGCAAGCGCCGCCACCAACTTATAGGGGTCGGCCACCGAACGGTTGTCGGGGAAGAGCACGGCCTTGGCGATGTTCGTCGTCAGGGCCGGCTCAAGGTCGCGGATGGCGTTGCCGCCGAGGATTTCGTGGCGGAAGCCGAAACGTTCGAGGATTTCGATATGCGCGCGGTCGGCGCGGAATTCTCCCTCGTCGGCATAGAGGCTGAGGCAGCCCTCGGCGCTCAGCATGTGGGTGAGGCCGGTTTCCGTCAGCAGGGCGTTGAGGTCTTCAAGAGCACGAGCGCAGAGGGCGGCGCCGGCCGCCTCCAGCTCGCGCAGTTTCGAGGGGCGGCTGGCGGCGAGGAAGCGCAGAAACCACGGCACGAGTTTCGGCATATAAGCGGGGCGGATGCGCACCGGGCCTTCCGGATCGAGCAGCCATTTCGGCATCTGCGCCCAGACGCCCGGGCGCGAGGCGGGCATGAATTCGGTGACCGCGATGCTTGCCATGTTGCCGTAGGAAGCGCCCCGGCCCGGCGCGTCGCGGTCGACCAGCGTCACGGCGAGGCCGCGACGCTGGAGGGCATAGGCGATGGTCGTGCCGATAATGCCGGCGCCGACGACGGCGATGGATGACACGGGGGTTCCTCCTGCGCTCGGTCTCGTAGAGCATTTCCAGTGAACCCCGGTTCACCGGAAATGCTCTAGGTTTTGTTTTTGCCGCATTATCCGATGCCGAAGCGGTGCCGCTTCGGCTGGAAATGCTCTAGTTGAGGATCGGCGCGATGGCCGCGCGGAAATCGGCCTTTTCCTGCGCGGTCAGTTCGCCGAGCGGCGCGCGGCAGGTGCCGACGGGCGTGCCCTGGAGCTCGCAGCCATACTTGATCTTCTGCACGAACTTGCCGCTCTCCAGGATGTTCATGGCGCGGTAGAGCACCGTCATCTTGTCGCGCGCGGCGGCGAGGTCGCCGGAGCGGAAGGTGCGGTCGAGATCGACGCAGGCCTCGGCCATGCAGTTTGCCGGGCCGCAGATCCAGCAATCGGCGCCCCAGAACATGAAGTCGAGCGCGATATCGTCCGAGCCGGAGATGAGGTCGATGCGGCCCTTGTAGCGGGCGTGGATATCGACCGCGCGTTGCAGCACGCCGGAGCTTTCCTTGATGGCTATGACGCGCGGATCGTCGGCCAGCGCATCCATCAGCTCGAAGCCGATCTCGATGCCGTCCTTCGGCGGGTAATTGTACATCACCAGGTTGACGTCGGCGGCGTCGAGCACCGCGCGGTAATGGGCGAGAAGCTCGTCCTGCGTCGGGCGAGTGTAGAAGGGGGTGGCGAGCAGCACGGTGTCGTAGCCGATTTCCTTGGCGCGCAAGGTGTTCTCGATGACCTCGCGCGTGGCGGGCGCATTGGTGCCGGCGATCAGCGCCTCACCCTCGTTGGCGAAATCCTTGACGAATGTCAGCACGTCCTCGCGCTCCTCGTTCGACATGGAGAAATATTCGCCGGTCGAGCCGAGCGGCACCCAGCCGGTGACGCCGGCGGCGCGAAGGTTGGTGAGGTGTTTTTCGAAGGCCTTGAAGTCGACGCGGTCGTTGGCATCGAAGGGGGTGACGAGGGCGGGCATGACGCCGGACAGTTTCATGGTCTTTCTCCTAGATGGCGAGTTTCTTGAGGATACGGCCTTCGATGAGCGTGACGGCGCGCGTCAGCGGGAAGGCGATGGCGAAATAGATGAGCGCGACGATGGTCAGCACCTCGACGGGGCGGGCCGTGTTGTTGGAAATGTTCTGGCCGACGAACATCAGGTCGGCCATGCCGACGGCCGAGACGAGCGCGCTTTCCTTGAACAGGCTGACGCAGTTGGACAGCAGTGTGGGAACGGCGCGCAGCACCGCCTGCGGCAGGATGACGTTGACGATCTGCGCCCGGCGCGGCAGGCCGAGCGCGACGCAGGCGTCGCGCTGTTCGCGGCCGATGGATTTCAGCGAGGCGCGGAAGGTCTCGCTGGTGATGGCGCCCATATAGAGCGTCAGCGCGATGACGCCGGAGGCGAGGTTGGAAAGTTCAACGCCGAGGATCAGCGGCAGGCAGAAGAAGATCCAGAACAGCTGGATCAGCACCGGCGTGCCGCGGAAGAATTCGACATAGACGCTCGCAATGGCGCGCAGGATGATGCTCGGCGCGGTGCGCGCGAGACCGACGAAAAAGCCGAGCGTGCAGCCGAGCACCATGCAGATCAGCGTCAGCTTGACCGTCGTCCAGAGGCCGAGCGCCAGCGCTTCCTGGAAGCGCAGTAGGACGGAGAAATCGAGCGCCATGGTCTTTCTCCTAGCTCGTCAGGATCTGGCGGCGGCGTTCGAGCCAGCCGACGACCTGGGTGACGGGAAACGACACGGCGAAGTAAATGAGCGCCGCGATGGTGAAGGTCTCGATCGGCCGGTAGGTCTCGGTGGCCAGCGACTTCGCCTGGTACATCAGATCCTGCACGGCGACGATGGCGACGAGCGCGCTCTGCTGGAAGATGACGATGCCGTTGGTGAGCAGCACCGGAATGGAGGCGCGCAGCGCGTTCGGCAGCACGATATGGACCACGCGCTGGAAGGGATTGAGGCCGAGCGCGATGCCGGCGTCGAGCTGCTCGCGCGGCACCGCCTGGATGGAGGCGCGGTAGGCCTCGGCGTTGAAGGCCATGAGGTTGAGGCCGAGCGCCAGGATGCCCATCGTCATCGAGCCGAGGAAGACGTTGAACAGCATGGGCACGCAGTAGAAGAACCAGACGATCTGGACGATCGCCGGCGTGCAGCGGAAGAACTCGACGAAGAGCGTCGCCGGCCAGCGGATGACGGCCACGCGGCTCATCAGGAGCAGTGCCAGCGGGAAGCCGAGGATCACGCCGATGAGATTGGCGGCGATCGTCAGCTCCAGTGTCACGACCAGCCCCTCGATCAGGGGCCTAAGCGATACGGCGTTGAAATCGAACGTATAGTTCACGGCCCGCCCCTACTGCTTGATGTGGAAGACGCGGTCGATGAATTCGCGCGTGCGCTCCTCGCGCGGCGCCGACAGCACCTGCTCGGGTGGCCCGTCCTCCACCACGACACCGCCGGCGCAAAAAATCACGCGCGAGGCGATGTTCCTGGCAAACCACATGTCGTGGGTGACGATCATCATCGGCATGTCCTGCCGGGCGAGCTGGAGGATGACCTGCTCGACTTCCGCGACGAGTTCCGGATCGAGCGCCGACGTGACCTCGTCGAACAGCATCAGCTTCGGATCGAGCATCAGCGCGCGGGCGATGGCGACGCGCTGCTTCTGGCCGCCGGAAAGCTGCGCGGGGAAGGCGTTCGCCTTGGCCGCGAGGCCGAAGCGCTCCAGCAGGGCGAGTGCGCGCTGCGTGGCGCTCGCCTTCTTCTCGCCGCGCACCTTGCAGGGTGCGAGCACGAGGTTCTGGATGACGCTCAGATGCGGGAACAGCGTGTAGTGCTGGAACACCATGCCGATCGAGCGGCGCACCTCGGTGTCGATCAGCGTCTTCGCATCCGTGCCGGCGGATGAAATATAGGGCTTGCCACCGAAGGTGATGGCGCCGCTGTCGATCTGCTCAAGCCCCATCATGACGCGCAGCAACGTCGACTTGCCGCCGCCGGAGGGGCCGATGACGACGACGCGCTCCCCGGGCTTCATCTCGATATCGAGACCCTTCAGCACCTGGATATGCGGGCCGAAACTCTTGTGCAGCGAGCGGATGGAAACGAGCGGAACAGATGCGGACGTCATGACATGCCTCCCTGATGGGGCTTCCTGTGAACGGGAGGAAAAGCCCGCGGCTACCCCCCCTCTGCCGGGCATCTCCCCCTCAAGGGGGGAGATCGACTCGTGGTGCCGCCCTGCCCCGTCGCGAAGGGTGCTTTTCGAGCCGGGTCCTCGCCCTTTGCCAATCTCCCCCCTTTGAGGGGGAGATGCCCGGCAGGGCAGAGGGGGGTCCGATGCGGGCGGAGGCGGTTTACTGCGCGGCCTTCAGCACGTCGTCGACGGCCTTCCGGATCAGCGCGTCCACGTGGCCGGTGGCGACCCGTTCCTCGAGGAAGATGTTGACCACCTCGACATCGGAGGCCGCGAGCTGGTGCGGCAGGCCGAAGGCGACGCCCTGTTTAGCGAGCGCCGGCGTCGGGTTGAGCGCGACGGCCCAATCGGGGTTCGACTGGGTGAAGAGCTGGTTGGTGTCGGACGCATCGACCAGGATATCGGCGCGGCGCGAGACGACGGCAAGCCGCGTCTCGTCATTGCCGGGCAGGCGCAGGATCGTCGCGTTCTTGATGGCCGCGGAGATCGCCTTGTCCTGCGCGGTGCCGGACATGACGGCGAGCGTGACGTCGGCCTTGTCGATATCGGCGACCGAGACGGCGCCGGCCGGGATCTTCGGATTTTCCTTGTTGTAGGCGAGCGAGATCTGGTACTCCATCGCGGGAATGGAGAACTGCACGGCCATGGCGCGCGCCGCGGTGCGGTTCAGCGCCAGCGACACGTCCCATTTGCCGGCCTGGAGGCCCGCGACGATGTTGTCCCAGGTCGTGTCGACGAATTCGGGCTTGACCTTCAGCACGTCGGCGAGCTCGCGGCAAAGGTCCGCATAGAAGCCGGAATATTCGCCGCTGGCCGGATCGCGCATCACATAGGGCGGCGCGACGGCGGCGCCGCAGCGCAGCGTGCCGTTCTTCTGCACGGTCTGCCAATATCCTTCGGCGGTCTCAGCCGAGGCGGTGGTGGTCGAAAGGCCTGCCACAAGGGCGAGCGCCGCCGTCGCCCGCAGCGCGGACGTCATCCAGTTCGAAAGCATGTGCAATCCCCATTTTTGAGCGCGTGTTCGCGCGGTTCCACCCGTCGGCTGCGGCCGTCTTTTTGGTCTTTTTCTGTCGGCTCCGTGTCGACTGACAAATTTATGTCGTCACCGTGTCGACAAAGTCAAGCGGAAATTTTACGATTGCTGTGCCGTCGGTTTTCTGGCCCAATGGCCGCGGAATACGGAAAGGGACGTAAGTGTCTGACGAAATTGAAATGAAACGGGTGCGCGGCACCGGCTGGAAAAACGTCTACGACACGCTGCGCACGGAAATCCTCGCGCTGGCGCTGCCGCCGGGCCAGTTGCTCGACGAGACGACGCTGGCCGAGCGGTTCGACATGTCGCGGTCCCCCGTGCGCGAGGCGCTGATCCGGCTGGCCGGCGAGGACCTGGTGGTGACGTTGTCGAACCGCAGCACCATCGTCGCGCCGATCGAGGTGGCGAGCTTTCCGAAATATGTCGAGGCACTCGACGTCGCCCAGCGCATGAACACGCGGCTGGCCGCGGCCCTGCGCACCGATGCGGACCTGAAGATCATTGCCAAGCGGCAGAAGGAATTCGAGGCGGCGGTGAAGACCGGCCAGCACCTGAAGATGTCGGAGGCCAACAAGCAGTTCCACATGGCCGTCGCCTATGCCGGCAAGAACGCCTATCTCGCCGCCTTCTACGAGCGGCTCCTCAACCAGGGCCAGCGCATGCTGCACCTGCATTTCGAATATCTCGAGCGCACCGGCGACGGCTACCTGCTCACCGACGAGCACGACGCCATGCTGGAGGCGATCCGGGCGAAGAATGTCGAGCTTGCCGATGAGCTGGCGCATGCCCATACGCGGCAATTCCAGGATAATTTCATCGCGTTCCTGCGCGAAAACTACACGACCGACGTGTCCTTCGGGCCCCTTGCTGCAGCGGAATAAAAGATGTCCCTCCCCCAGAAAATCGGCTTCATCGGCACCGGCGCCATCACCGACGCCATGGTGCGCGGCCTGCTCGCAAAACCCGCCGCCGTGCCGCATGTCATGGTGTCCATGCGCAGCGCCGACATTTCGGCGGCCCTTGCCGCGGATTTCCCCGCCGTGCTCGTCGCCGGCGACAACCAGGCGATCGTCGACGGCTGCGACACGGTGGTGCTGGCGATCCGGCCGCAGATCGCCGAGGAGGTCATCCGCCCGCTGCGCTTTCGCGACGGGCAGGGCGTGATCAGTCTCGTGGCGGCGACGGGCCGGCCGGCGCTGCTCGACTGGATCGGCGCGGATGTGCGCCTCACCCAGGCGGTCCCGCTGCCCTTCGTCGCGCGGCGCAAGGGCGTCACCGCGGTCTATCCGCCGGATCCGGCGACCGCTGCGCTGTTCAACGTGCTCGGCAATGCCGTCGAATGCGACACCAAGGAGGAATATGACCTGCTGGCCGCCGCAAGCGCGCTGATGGCCACCTATTTCGGCCTGATGCAGCGCACGACCGACTGGCTTGCGGCAAAGGGCCTGCCGGAGGAGAAGGGCCGCGCCTATCTCGCCCCCCTCTTCGCCGAACTCGGCCAGACCGCCGTCGCGGCGGGCGCGGGCACGGCCTTCATCGACCTCAGCCACGAATTCGCCACCAAGGGCGGCCTCAACGAGCAGGTCTTCCGCCATTTCGACGAGAGTGGCGGATCGCAGGCGCTGGCCGAGGCGCTCGACCGCGTCTATGCGCGCATTTCGGGATAGGACAGCTGCCTGTCCGAACAAGGTGCGTTTTAAACGGCGATCTTCGCCACTCTGCCGGCTTTGCCGGCCGGGCGCTCGATGAGCACGTAGCCGCATAGGCCGACCAGCGTGCCGACGGCGATCGACGTGACGAAGACGAGCGGCGGGGGAAGGCCGAGCATGCCCCCTGCCTTGGCCGCGACGGAGATTGCGAATGTGTGCCAGAGATAGATCGAGTAGGACGCGTCGCCGAGCAGCGCCGGAACTCTGAAACGCGCGATCGGCCCGTGTTTTTCCAGCGCCACGGTGCCGTAGACGAGGGCGATGGCGAGCGGGCCGCAGGTCCATTCGTCGAAGGGCAGGCGCAGGATGGCGATCGCGGCGAAGCCCGCTAGCGCCGTGCCGATGAGGGCGAGCGACACGGCCCGGTTCGGCACCCGGCCGGCGAGCGAGAGCCGGCCGATCAGCATGCCGGCGACGAATTCCAGGATGATCGGGCGCGTGTAGGTGAGGAAGAGCGGGTTGTCGCTCTCGACTGCGAAGCCGACCACGACGAGCGCGAGGAAGACCGTCGCCATCACCGGCAGCCGCAGGCGGGCGGGCAGCAGCAGGCAAATGGCGAAGACGGCGTAGAAGAACATTTCGTAGTTGAGCGTCCAGCCCTGCACGAGCACCGGCCAGATCTCGCCGCTGCTCGGCGAGCGCCACGGCACGAAGAACAGCGATGCGGCAACGTGGCTCACCGTCAGCACCAGATTGGGAAACAGGCCGGCCAGCGCGCCCGCCACCATGACGGCGGTCGCCAGCCAGTAGACCGGCACGATGCGGCGGATGCGGTCCGCCAGGAAGCGGCCGGGCGAGACCGGGCGGCGCGCGACGATCACCCACATGATGAAGCCGCTGATGACGAAGAACACGTCGACGCCGGCAGCACCGATGGCGAAGGCATAACCGCTGCGCTCGGCCGCGTGAAACACGACGACCGCAAGCGCTGCGAAGGCGCGCAGATACTGGATGCCGTAGAGCGTCATGCGGGTGCGGCCCGGCGGCGGCGGAGTGCGGGGCGGCGGTTCGCTGCGACGCTGCGTCGGGAATCGGCCAGCTTGCCGGCGGCGAAATAGAGCAGGAACGAGCCGACGTGATAGGGGTTGAGGATATCGATCTCCACGAAGGTGCGCACGGCCAGCAGCGCCGTGACCGTGAAGAGCACCAGCGCCTCCAGATCATGCGCGGTTGAGAGCAGCCGGCGCAGGTGGCCGGCCATGGTGACGAGGAGCACCATGGTCAGCAGCAGGCAGCCGATCAGTCCCGTCTCGACGGTGGCGGCGATGAAGGTGTTGTGGAAGTGGAAGCCGCTGCGGGTGCCGATGAAGAAGGCATCCCACAGCCGTTCGGCTTCCGCAAAACCCTGCACCCAGAAGGCCTGGTAGCCGAGGCCGACGGCGGGCGCCTGGTGCGCCGCCTCGATGCCCTGCTGCCAGAGATAGGTGCGGCCGGTGAGCGTCGCATCCTTGCCGAAGGCGCCGAGCACCATCTCGTATCCGCCGCCATAGGCGCCGGCGATGACGGCAAGCACGGCGGCGACGGCAAGTGCCAGAAACAGCGTCTTGCGTTGTTTCGGCGCCAGCATTTCCAGCGCGCGCAGCGCCAGGCACAGGCCGGCAATGGCGACGGTGGTGAGAACCGACGTCGCCGATTGCGAGGCCTTCAGGCAATAGAGCGCGATCAGCACCGCGCCGCCTGCCCCGAGCCGCCAGATGCCCCGCTCCGCCCCGAGGAAGAGTGCGGCGAAGGCGAAGAGCACGGCGAGCGAGGCATAGAAGCCGAGCTGGTTCTTCGACGCGAAGGCGCCGACGAAACTGTAGGTGCCGTCGAGCGGATCGAGATGGTAGACGCCGAAGGCCAGCGAGAAGAGCAGCACCAGCCCGGTGCCGATGAGCCCGCCGCGCACCAGCGTGCGGGTATCGACGACGCGCATGGCGATCAGCGCGCAGACGACATGCGAGAGATATTGCAGCCCGGCGCGCGCGCTGACGCCGGGTGCCTGCGACCAGAAGACCGAGAGACAGGCGAAAATCGCGAAGGCGAAGATCCAGGCATAACGCGTGTAGTTGCCGAGCACGCGCCGGTAATCGACGACGACGAGCGGCAACCACAGCGCATAATAGGCGAGGATCGAGACCTGCCCGAAGCGGAACGAATAGGCGAAGACGAAGAACGACAAGGCGACGGCGGTCGCGGCATAGGCCTCGTTGCCGACGGGTCCGATCAGGCGTGCCTTGGCGATCTTCACGAGCGCCTCACTGCGTGCCGAGGTTCAGCTCCACCTTGACGATATCGCCCGGCAGGACCGGCGTCGTCTCGGTGGCGCGGATCTGCTCTGTCTTGCCCTCGACCGTGCGCAGGATCGAATAGCCGATATTTTCGGCCGCAAGCCCGCCCTTCAGCGCCGCCGCGTCGGCCGATTGCATCATCGCCTCCGACATCAGGTCGCGGCTCGTGCCGAGCTTCAGCGTCAGCGTGTCGAGTTCCTGCTCGGTGTTCTGCAGCTCCTGGGCCAGCTGCGCATCCCAGTCGTTCTGCAGGTTGGTCTCGTCCTGTGTGGCCTTGTTGATGTCCTGCTTGGCCTTCAGCGACGAGGTGTCGATGTCGAGCAATGCCGCTTGCAGGTCGGCGGTGCGCTGCTCCAGCGCCAGCCGCCTTGAACTGATGGCAAGACCCTTTTCGGCGAGCGCATCGACCTTGTCGAGGTCGCCCTGCACCAGTTCGAGCTGCCGTGTCTGGGTTTCGGATTTCTTGCCGAGCGACGTGATCTCGCTGTCGAGCAGCGCCTTCAGGTCGGCAAGTGCGGTCAATTGCAGCCGGAGCCGCTTTTCGCGCGAGGTCATCAGCGCCGTTTCGCTGGCGAGGATGGCGCGGGCCTCCTCCGCCTTGCCGAGTTCCTTCGGCATCTCGATGTCCTTGGCTCCGCTCATCTCGGCGACGATGCGGGCGCGGCGGATCAGGAGGCGGTTGCGCTCGGCGAGATAGACGGCGGCGTCGCCTTCCGAGCGCAGGAAATCGCGGGCGAAGCGCTGCCCGGCCTCCGCGCGGCGAAGCCCGCCGCCGAAGCTGACCGCCTTCAGCACGGTGAGGCCGGGGGCAAAAGGATAGGCGCCCGGCGTCTGCACCTCGCCGGCGAGATAGACCGGCCTATATTCGGCAATCTCCACCGAGGCGGAGGGACGATCGCGCAGGCCGAACAGGATCTGCATCTTCTTGCCGATCTCCTCGGCAAGTTCGCCCGAGGTGCGGCCATCGGCCGGCAGCTGGCCGATGAAGGGCAGCGAGACCGAACCGTCGGCGCCGACGCTGTAGTCGCCGCTGACGGCGCTCCAGTCGCGGATGGCGCCCTCGGCCGTCTGCCATTCCGCCACGCGGATGCGCAGCTTGTCCATCACGCCGAGCCGGTATTCCGCGGCGAAGGCCGGCCCTGCCGCGAGCGTCAGCGCGAGGCAGAACGGCGCGACGAGGCGCATGGAAAGGGCAATCGCGGCCACCCGGGCCGCGTTCGAAATTCTCTTCATGGGAATCCCTCTCTCTGGCCGCCCGCCATTCAAGATGGCGAGCGTGCCCAGGATCAGTAGCTGCCGCGTGACAGGCACACGGCCGGGATGGTGCGGGCAACGATGACGAGGTCGGTGATCAGCGACCAGTTGCGCACATAATGGGTGTCGAAGGCGACGCGGCTCTCATAGGAGACGTCGTTGCGCCCGCTGACCTGCCAGAGGCCCGTCAGGCCGGGCCGCGTCTGGAGATAGTAGACGGCGGAAGCCTCGTAGAGCTCCAGCTCGTCCTCGACCACCGGGCGGGGTCCCACGATGCTCATCTCACCCCGCAGGATGTTGAACAGCTGGGGCAGTTCGTCGAGGCTCAGCTTGCGCAGCACGGTGCCCACCACGGTGACGCGGGGATCGTGTTGCAGCTTGCGCGTCGTGCGCCATTCCTCGTAGGCCGCCGGGTTCTGCTCCAGATATTGGTGGAGCAGGGCATCGCCGTTTTCCGCCATGGTGCGGAACTTCAGGCAACGGAAGGTCGAACCGTTATAGCCGATGCGGCGGTGGCCATAGAAGACGCTACCGCCGCCATCCGAATATTTCACGAGCGCCATGATCAGCACGAAGATCGGGCTGAGCAGGACGAGGGCGGCAAGCGCCACCAGAATGTCAAAACTCCTTTTTGATATTCCCCCTACCGGTGGAGCACCGGCGGTGACAGTACTGAAAAACGGCGAGATGGCCGATCGACTCGCGGACTTCATAGAGGTCGCTCCATTGGCTTGCGATTTGGTCGGGTCCTTCGGACGCGTTCTGACATCCAATGCCGAGTGTATGGTCACAGTTTGTTTTTTGAAGCGTGAAGAATCGATCAAAAAACAGGCAATCCGTATATCAGAAGATTTGAATGTCCTAATTTTAAGTTCTTTTCGAGAAAAGACCGGTGACCGGCGCCTCTATAGAGATAGAAGATGGCAAATGTTTCAGCCGAAATATGCTGGATAACACTTTGTATCACTTCTTCTGACGGGAAGCGATCGACGTGGTTACAGGGATTTTCGACATTTCTATGTAACCGGTCCGTCTATGCGGGGCCGTATACCTCTGAAGGGCGTAATTTTTTGCACTGCAATATTATTTTGCGGTGCACATTTTTCCGTGAACTGTTGCTGATATTGTAACAAAAGTTGATCGACAGCCCCCCGGCGCGCAACCCATCGGGTGCGACCCGCATCGACAAATTCGCGTCATCGGCGTAACCGCGGGTTTTTGAGGCAGAAGGCATGGCTGAATCTGGGCAGGAAGATGGCGGCGATTCTGCCGAAAGGCGTTCCGGCGCCTTAACGGAACCACAAGACAAATGAACGAGGATAGGAACTGGTCCCGCATGCGACTGGTTAATACCAATGATTGCACGGACCAAAATGGCACCCTATAGTCCGATGGAGCCTAAGAGGAGAAGGCGGACCCACCGATGAAACGCGCGCCCGAAACCAAATCGCGGGATAGCCTGGCCTACGCGCCACGCTTCTTCCTCAGCATGCTTCTTGCGCTCGTCGCCTTCGCGGTCGTGACCTATCTCGCCACCGGTTCCTTCGCCACGACCGCGATCCAGACGCTGGTCTGTGCCGTGCTCATCCAGCTCGGCTATTTCGCCACGATGCTCTATCTCGTCCGGCAGGAAGCCAAGGCCCGCAAGAGCGAGCTCGACGGCCGGCAGGAACCCGACAAGGCGACGCCGAAAGTCCCCGTGACGATGAACGAGCCCGGCCACTCGAAATTCTGATTATCCCCAAAGCCGTTTTTGTGCCCTTTTCGCCTTTCATGCTGCATTGCAGCGAAGCGAACGCGTGAAAGGGGTATGATCGTGACCGAGGACAACAGGGTCTGCGTCATCATTGCCGCGAAGAATGCGGAAGAGACGATCGGGCGGGCCGTGCGCTCGGCGCTGGCGGAGCCCGAAGTGGCGGAAGTCGTGGTGGTGGACGACGGCTCGAGCGACGCCACCATGGCCGCCGCCGATGCCGCCGACGATGGCAGCGGCCGGCTGGAGCTCATCCGCTTCAAGGTCAACCGCGGGCCGTCCGCCGCCCGCAACCACGCCATCGCCATTTCCCGCGCGCCGCTGATCGGCATTCTCGATGCGGACGATTTCTTCTTTCCCGGCCGCTTCCGCCAGATGCTCGCCTGCGAGGACTGGGATTTCATCGCCGACAACATCGCCTTCATGGAGAAGGCCGATCTTTCCCGCAAGCCGGCGTCGTTCGCGCCCCGCCCGAAAAGGCTCGACCTCAAGACCTTCGTGCTCGGCAATATTTCGCGCCGCGGTGCGCCGCGCGGCGAACTCGGTTTCCTGAAGCCCGTCATGCGCCGGGCCTTCCTCGATGCGCACGGGCTGCGCTACCGCGAGGAGATGCGGCTTGGCGAGGATTATGAACTCTATGTGCGCGCCCTCGTCGCCGGTGCGCGTTATACGGTGATCGAGAGCTGCGGTTATGGCGCGGTGGTGCGCGCCAATTCGCTGAGCGGCCAGCACCGCACGAAGGACCTGGAGGCGCTGCGCGATGCCGAACGCGCCATCCTCGCGACGGGCGACGTGCCTTCGGAGGCCGAGGCGGTGATGCGCCGGCACTGCCGGCAGATCGCCGACCGGCATGCGCTGCGCCACTTCCTCGACAGCAAGCGGGAGGCGGGTGCCGGCGCCGCCCTCGGCTATGCCTTTTCAAACCCAGCCGCCATGCCGGCCATTGCCGGCGGCATCCTGCGCGACAAGCTGGACGCCGCACGTCGTCGTGGACGCCCGCAAACGCGCGCCACCGAGGGCGACGGGCTGCGTTACCTGCTGCCCGTGGCCGATTGATCAGAGATAGTCGCGCCGGACGTCTTCCAAGACGGCGTAGAGCCGTTCCTTGCGCTCGGCGAGGCGTGCATCGCTGCTGAGCTGCGGCGTGGCGCGGCTTGCCTGCCAGAGCGCCAGCGTTGACGGTGCGGCGAGCACCTGCTTGGCCGCAAGACGCAGGCCGGATTGCGCCTCCACCTTCACGGCGATATCGCCCTCGTCGGGCCTGCGCGGTGGCGCGGCGCTTGATCGGTCATAATCGACGCCCCAGAAGCGGGCGCCCTTGACGATCGCCTCGGCGCGGCTGGAGATCGGGATGCGGCGCGGGCGATGCTCGACGCCGACGGTCGCGGCCCAGTCGCGCCACTTGAAGCTGTTGATGCTGTCCGACGTCGCGACGGCGACCCACGGCACGCGAAAGGCATCGGCGAGGATGGCGCCATGCATGGATTCGGCGACGATCAGCTCGGATTGCGCGATCTCGCGGATCACGTCCTTCGCCTCGCCGCGCGGATCGATGTAGTGCATGCCGACCGTGGCGCAGGTGACCGGCCAGAGGCCCGCCACCGCCGATTCCCAATGGGGCACGAAGGTGCGCTTGTGGCGCTTCCGCAGGTTCTTGAATTCCGGCATGTCGGGCACCAGCACGGCCGGATCGACGATGCCGAGCGCTTCCGGCACGCCGACCTTTTCGGCCGTCAGCGGCCCGCGCACGCAGCGGATGTCCCACAGGCTGCGGTCGCCCATTTCCGGCAGCGCGCCATAGCCGAAGCCGCTGCCGAGCACCAGCTTGCGGCCCTCCTCCGGCAGCAGCGCCTTGTTCAGCACCGTGCCGACGCCGACGAGAAGCACGTCCGGATGCACGTCCCTAAAGCCCGGCAGCAGGAAATCCCAGAGCCAGAGATTGAGGTCGTCACCGAAATTGCCGTGCTGCGATTCCCAGTAATAGGGCTTCATGTCCTGCTCCTTCGAAAGGGTGGTATCAGCGGGAGAATTTGCCGACGGCGAGGCCGACGGCGCTGGTGAGGATGCGCGGATCGCGCATCGCCCAGCGCGCCAGCATGTCGAATTGCGGCAGCTTGCGGCGTTTGAGCAGCCGCGCCTGGCTCCACAGCGCCTGGCGCCGCGCCGTCTGCTTGTAGGCGCGCAGCGACTGCACCTCCGCCGGCCGTTCGGCAAAACGCGATTCCAGCCGGTCGAGCGCCACCCAGGTGTTGAACTGCTGGGTGAGGAACTGCGGTGAATCGTTATCGACGCCGTGGAAGATGTTGAGCCCCTCGCCGCGCAGGGCACCCGCCGTGCCGCTCAGCACCGTGCGGCGCGATGCCAGCACGCAATCGCAGAAGAACAGCACGTCTTCCGCCGCAAGCCGCAAAGCCGCATCGAAGCGCACCTTTTCGAACAGCGGCCGGCTGATGACCATGCAGGAGAGGTGCAGAAAGCTCCAGTTCTTGAGCATGACCTGGGTGAGATCGGGGATTTCGATGAGCAGCGGATCGTCGCTCAGCCGGGTGACGGCCTCGGTCTTTTCCAGGTCCGCCACGCCGAAATGGTAGTAGAAGGCATCGCCCCCGGTGATCGAGGCGAAATAGCAATCGGTACCGAGACGCGTCATCGCGTCATGGGCGTTTGCGAGGTGGTCCGGGGTGAACGTATCGTCCGAATCGAGGAAGGCGACGAGGTCGGTTTCGGGCGACACATGGTCGAGCCCGGTATTGCGCGCGCCGCCCGGCCCGGCATTCTCCTGGCGGATGATTCGCACGCGCGCCTGGTCTTCTTCAGAAAAAGTCACGATGTCGCCATCGGCCGGATAGGGCGATTCGTCATCGACGACGATAACGTCGAAGTCCTTGAATCCTTGCGCAAAAACGGAGTCCAGCGCGCGCGTGAGGATGCCCGGCTCCTTCTGGTAGAAGGGGATGATAACTGTCAGCTTCGCCATCTTTTCGTCCCTGTGGTTTCTCTAGAAAGAGTTTCGTCTGGTCTCCTCCCACCGGGGCGCGGCCGTTTCCGGCGCAGGCTTCTGGTCTCGTCAAAGCTCCTTTTTGCAGCAGGAATCCGCCATGTCCCAGCACGTCAACGCGAAGTCGGTGACCCGAAACGTCGGCTGGAGCGTCCTATCCAAGACAAGTACATTCGGGCTTAAATTTGTCACGGTGCCCATTCTGGCAAGGCTCTTGACGCCCGAAGAGTTCGGCGCGGTGGCCGTGGCGCTCGCCGTCGTGCAGTTCCTGGCGATGATCGGCGGGGCCGGTCTCGCCTCCGCTTTGATCCTCGAACCGAACGAGGACGAGGAGACGATCCACTCGGTTTTCTGGGCGAATCTCGCCTTCGCCTGCCTGATGGCGGCGGGGCTCTACATCTGGGCGGAGCCGCTTGCCGGCTGGTTCGGCGCGGCGGACGCCGCCTATCTTCTGCGCCTCATGTGCCTGCTCATTCCCTTGCAGCTTGCCGGTGACGTCGCCTATGCGCTGGTCGCGCGCCGCATGCAGTTCAGCAAGGATGCGCTGTGGAGCATGATCTCCGAATCGATTGCGGCGATTGCCGCCGTCATCCTGGCGCTCGCCGGTTTCGGCGTCTGGTCGCTCGTCGCGCAGCTGTTCGTGTCGGGCGTCATCCGCCTTGGCGGGCTGTTCTTCGTGTCGCGCTACCTGCCGCGGTTCCGCTTTCGCCTTGCCGGCGTCGTGCGGCTCGCGCGCTTCAGCCTCGGCCTGATGGGTTCGGAAATCGCCAATTTCGTCACCTTCCAGTCGCCGATGGTCGTGATCTCGCGTTTCCTCGGCCTCGCCGATGCCGGCGCCTATTCCGCCGCCAACCGCTTTTCCAGCATTCCCAACCAGGTGGTGCTGTCGGGCGTCATGGGCGTGCTCTTCCCCGCCTTCAGCGCCATGATGCACGACCGCGAACGCCGCTCGCAGGCGCTGATGCTGAGCACGCAGGTGACGACGCTGCTCTTGGCGCCCATGATGTTCGGCCTCTGGGCGCTGGCGGAACCTTCGATGCTGCTGCTCTTCGGCGCGCAATGGGCGGCCGCCTGGCCGGTGCTCGGCCTGCTGGCGCTCTCCAAGGGGCTGCTCACGCCGTGCAGCACCTTCATCCCCTATCTCAAGGGCTCGGGCCATGGCGGCGCGTTGTTCTGGTGGGCGGTCGGCCGCGCCATCGTCACCACCGCCGCCGTCGCCTATGGCGCCTATAACGGCACGCTGATCGAAGCGATGGTGGCGCTCTGCCTGGTCAATGCGGCTGTCCTCGTCGGTTATTCCTGGGTGGTGTTCCGCGCCGACGGCACGCCGTTCCTCTCCGGCTTCTACCGCTCGATCCGCCCGATGCTGACCGCCGCCCTGATGGCGCTCGCCGTGCGCTACGCCCTCGAGCACTATCTCGCGCAGCATTTCCATCCGGTCGTGCAGGTCGGCCTCGGCATGGCGCTCGGCGGCGTGATCTACACGGTTCTCGTGCTCCTCACCGAACGCCCGCTCATCAAAAAAATCGTCGATCTCGTGCGCCGTCCCAAGGCGGCGCCCGCTGCCGCATTGCCCTGACCCTGCCCCAATTCGGCATCGACCGGCCCGAATCGCGTTCGTGGCCGCACAAATCGATTAAGCAGATCGAAAAAAGTTTTGGCCCGTATGCAGCCAGCAATTGCAGGTAAATCAGTATATTCGCATGTTATGCAAAGTATTGATGGACTGATGGCTGAACTTCCCATGCGGCCGCCCGCAGCACTATTTTCCGGCACATCTCGCCGCGCCGTTTTTGCTGCAATGCAACCAGGCGATCACGAAAATTTGCTGCGTTGCCATATTTTCTGGCGCACCGTCACCCATACTCAGCACCCGTAGGCTCGAGTCTGCTCTCGTTTGAATGGCCGTCCGGGGGGAACGGCCCACCAGAGGGGTGACATACACCGTGGATATCGACGCGACCGTTTCCGCGCGCATCAACATGATGCGCATCGTGCTGATTACCGGGATCATCTTCGTGCATGTTCCCTATGATCCCGCGACCAGTCCCTATCTCGGCCAGTTCGGCGGGCTCGACTGGCTGCGCGTGTTCCTGGCCGACAGCCTGTTTCGCATCGGCGTGCCGTGCCTCAGCGCGATCTCCGGCTTCCTGCTGTTCCACCGCGGCTGGCAGGCTTTCGATTATCGCAAGACGCTGCGCACCAAGGCCTCGACCATCCTCGTGCCGTTCCTGCTGTGGAACACGGCATTCCTCGTGCTGGTCTATGCCGCGCAGTCGCGGGGCATCGGCTTCGGCTACCTGCCGGATGTCGTCAACGCCACGCCGCGCGACTGGATGAACCTTGCGCTTGCCATCGAGACCTGGCCGATCAACATCCCGCTCTATTTCCTGCGCGACCTGCTGCTCTGCCTGCTGCTGTCGCCGCTGATCGCCCTTGCCATCCGGCACTATCCGCGCACCGTGCTGGCGCTGATGCTCGCCTATGCGGTGCTGCCGCTGCCGAACGGCATCTTTCTCAAGAAATCCATCCTGTTCGGCTTCAGCTTCGGCGTGGCGATGGCCCTGCACCGCGTCGATATCAAGCGCCTCGACCGCTTCGCCGCCCCGGTCGTGGCGGCGGTTCTGGCCATGGCGGTGGCCCTGTCTCTGGCGCTCTATGCCTTCGGCCCGGAATTCCCAGCCTGGCTCGACATGCTGCGCAGCCTCGCGGCGATTGCCGGCATTTTCGGCGCCTGGACGCTGTCGGCCTTGCTGATCCGCACGAATGCAGGACAGGCGCTGGCGCGCATGGGCGGCCTCAGCTTCTGGATCTTCTGCGGGCACTATCCGCTGCTCATCCTGTTCTGGATGGTCTGGAACCGGCTCGGCATTGCCGATTACCCGCTGTTCTACGCCGCAAGCCCCATCTTGGCGCTCGCCATCCTCGTCGCGACCCATTCCGCGGCGCGGCGCTTCCTGCCGTCGCTGCACGCCATCCTCACCGGCCGCCGCATCGGCGGTCCGAAACGGCTCGCCACAGAGCCAAATCCGCCGATGAAGCCTGCCGGCTCCATCGCGCAACGGAGGTGACCATGAAAAACACCCTCAGCGCCGCAGCACTTATCGCGGCCCTTACCGCCGCCGGTCCGCTCGCCGCGCAGGAAGGCGCCAACGGCACGTCCTTCGTGGAAGAGTTCGACACGCTCGACAAGGCGATCTGGTACGTCTCCGACGGCTGGAACAACGGTGCGCACCAGAACTGCACCTGGTCGAAGGATCAGGTCGCCGTCACCGGTGGCAAGCTTGAACTCTCCTTCGACGCCAAAAAACTCGGCGAGCGCGACTATGCCTGCGGCGAGATCCAGACCCGCAAGCGGTTCGGCTACGGCACCTATGAAGTGCGCATGAAGGCCGCCACCGGGCAGGGCCTGAACTCCGCCTTCTTCAGCTATATCGGCCCGGCCGACAAGAAGGTGCATGACGAGATCGACTTCGAGGTGCTCGGCAAGAACACGGCGCGCGTGCAGCTCAACCAGTATGTCGCCGGAAAGGGCGGCAACGAGAAGCTGGTGGACGTGGCCGGCGGTGCCGACGCCGGTTTCAACGACTATGCCTTCGTCTGGCAGAAGGAGCGTCTGCGCTACTATGTCAACGGCGCGCTGGTGCACGAGGTGACCGACCCGAAGGCGTTGCCGAACAACGCCCAGAAGATCTTCCTCTCGCTCTGGGGCACCGACACGCTCTCCAACTGGATGGGCAAGTTCGCCTTTGCCGGCCCGACGAAGCTGGAGGTCGAGCGCCTGGCCTTCACCGCGGAGGGGGACGCCTGCCAGTTTTCCGATTCCGTCGCCTGCCTGCTGAACTGATCGGATCGTGCCGATGCTGCGTGTCCTGTATCTCGTCCACGACCTTTCCGACCCGGCGGTGCGCCGCCGGGTGCTGATGTTGCAGGCCGGTGGTGCCGAGGTGGTGCTGGCCGGTTTCCGCCGCGGTGAAAACCGGCTCGCCGACATCGAGGGCATCGCGCCGGTGGAGCTTGGCGCGACGAAAGACGCGCAGTTCGCGCAGCGCCTGCTTGCGGTGGTGGGCGCCTCGGTGTCGCTCGGCCGACGGCTCGGCGGCATGGCGCGGCCGGACGTCATCCTGGCGCGCAATCTCGAAATGCTGGCGCTTGCCGGCCGGGCGGCGGCGCAGTTCGGCGGCGCGGTGCCGGTCGCCTATGAATGCCTCGACGTGCACCGCCTGCTGCTGCGCGAGGACGCCGTCGGCCGGGCGCTGCGGGCGGCGGAGAGCCATTTCGGCAGGCGGGCCAAACTGCTCGTCACCAGCTCGCCGGCCTTCGTCGAGCACTATTTCAAGCCGCTCTCCGGCATCCGCGCGCCGACGCATCTGCTGGAAAACCAGGTGCTGGAGCTCGACCGCGGCGAGGCCGGCCCGCCGGCCCGGACAAAGACGGAAGGCCAGCCCTGGCGCATCGGCTGGTTCGGCGCGATCCGCTGCCGCAAGTCGCTTGCGCTGCTCTCCGAATTCACCCGCCGCATGGAGGGGCGCTTCGAGGTGGTGCTGCGCGGCCGGCCGGCGCGTTCGGAATTCGAGGATTTCGACGGTCTCGTCGCCCGCGAACCGTTCATCCGCTTCGAAGGCCCCTATCGCAACCCGGAAGACCTCGCGGGCATCTATGCGGAGGTCGATTTCGCCTGGGCGATCGATTTCTTCGAGGAGGGGCAGAATTCGCACTGGCTCTTGCCTAACCGGCTCTACGAAGGCTGCCGCCATGGCGCCCTGCCGATCGTGCTGTCCGGCACCGAGACGGCGCGGCTGGCGGGCGAGCGCGGCGTCGCCATCACGCTCGACGATGCCCGGCTCGACACCCTGATGACCCGCTTCTCCGCCTTCGACGACAGCGCCTACCGGGCGCTGCACGCCCAACTCGTCGCCCTCGGCCCTCGGCCCTGGATCGTCGACCGCGCCGATTGCACCGCCTTCGTCCAGCGCCTCGCCGCCCTCCGCCAGCCGGGCGTGCAGCCGGTGGCGCGTCCCGTTCCCTCCCTCGTCACAAACCCCTCCCACATCGACAAGGTGGATTGCCATGACCGTTGACGCTGTAACGTCCGTGCGTTGCCTGATCGTGATCCCGTGCCTCAACGAGGCCCGCTACCTGGAGCCGCTGGTCCGCCAGCTCGAACCGACGCTGCAAGAGCTTTCCGCGACGCTGGTCGTGGTGGATGGCGGCAGCACGGACGGCACGCGGGAGATCGCGGCAAGCCTTGCCGCGAGCGTGCCGAACATGCGGGTGATCGACAATCCGAAGCGCATCCAGAGCGCTGCCGTCAACCTCGCCGTCGCGACCTTCGGCATGGATCACGACTATCTCATCCGCATCGACGCGCATGGCACCTATCCGGCGGATTATTGCCACGTGCTGGTCGAGGAGGCGCTGGCGACCGGGGCGGATTCCGTCGTCGTCGCCATGCAGACCGTCGGCTTCGGCCTGTTCCAGAAGGCGACCGCCGTGGCGCAGAATTCCGTGCTCGGCAATGGCGGCGCGAAACACCGCGTCGGTGCCGAAAGCCATTGGGTCGACCACGGCCACCACGCACTGATGCGCATCTCCGCCTTCCGCACGGTCGGCGGTTATGACGAGACGTTCAACGCCAATGAAGACGCCGAATGCGATTTTCGCCTGGCCAAGGCCGGCTATCGCATCTGGATGACGGCGCGCACCAGCATGATCTATTATCCGCGCGCCAGCGCCTCGCTGCTCTTCAAGCAATATTTCCGCTACGGCCGCGGCCGGGCGCGCAACTTCCTGAAACACCGGTCACGGCCGAGCATCCGGCAGATGATCCCGCTGATGGTGGCGCCCGTCGCCGTGGGGGCGGCGCTTGCGGCGATCAACTGGCTGGCGGCGGTGCCGGTGGTGCTGTGGGCGGCGGCCTGCCTCGGCTACGGCGCCTGGATGGCGCTTGGCCAGCGCAATCCCTACGGCCCGCTCGCCGCCGTCTCGGCGATGATCATGCATTTCGCCTGGTCGGCCGGTTTCTGGCGCGAGCTCCTGGATATCCGCCAGCGGAGGGTCGCGACATGACGCGCATCGATATCGCCGTCTGCACGTTTCGGCGTGAGGCCGTGAGCGAGACATTGGCCTCGCTCGCCCGGCTGACCGTGCCGCATGGCGTGCAACTGCGCGTCATCGTCGCCGACAACGATATCGAGCCGAGCGCGCGCGAGCGCGTCGCCGCCGCGCGGCTGCCGATGGACATCGCCTATGTACATTGCCCGGCCGGCAACATTTCCATTGCCCGCAACGCCTGCCTCGACCACGCGGACGCCGATTTCATCGCTTTCGTCGACGACGACGAGACGGTGGAGCCGCAATGGCTCGACCGGCTGCTGGCCGAGGCGAACAAGAGTGCTGCCGACGTGGTGCTGGGGCCGGTGCGCGCAATCTACGCCGCAGACGCGCCCGCCTGGATGCGGCGCGGCGACTTTCATTCCACCCTCCCCGTCTGGGTCGGTGGCGAGATTCGCACCGGCTATACCTGCAACGTGCTGATGCGCCTTGCCGCACCGTCGATCACCGGCCGGCGCTTCGACCTGACGCTGGGGCGCAGCGGCGGCGAGGACACCGCCTTCTTCGACGCGGTGCATGCCGCCGGCGGCCGTATCGCCTTTGCCGAGGAGGCCTGGGTGCAGGAACCGGTGCCCGCCAACCGCGCTCGCTTCGCCTGGCTCGCCCAGCGCCGGCTGCGCATGGGCCAGACGCATGGCCGGCTTCTCGCGGAACGGCATGAGGGTTTTGCGCGGCTCACCGCGGCGGCGCTGGCTACGGCGAAATGCGCCGCCTGCTTTACCAGCGCGGCGGCCTTCGTTCTCCTGCCGGTGCGGCGCAACCGATTTGTCCTGCGCGGCCTGCTGCATGCCGGCGCCGTCGGCGGCCTGTTCGGTGCCCGCGCCATCGAACCCTATGGAACCGTGGAGGCAACCGCCCGATGATGGACATGCCCGAGGTCAGCGTCGTCATCGCCGCCTACAATGCGGCCGATACGATCGAACGCGCCATCCAGAGCGCGCTCGCGCAGCGTGATGTGGCGGTGGAGATCCTCGTCGTCGACGATTTTTCCACCGACGGGACACGCGCGACAGTCGCCGCTCTGGTTGAACCCGCCGTGCAGCTCATCGCGCTCGATCGCAATCTCGGCCCCGGCGGCGCGCGCAATGCGGGTTTTGCCGCGGCACGTGGAAAATGGATCGCAGTGCTCGATTCCGACGACACGATCCGGCCCGACCGGCTTCGCCGCCTCGTCGATCTCGCCGAGCGCGAGGACGCGGCCGTCGCGGTGGACAATCTCGACGTGCTCACGCTCGATGGCCGGGTGGAGCGGATGTTTGCCGAGGACCTGCTTGCGCGCACGCCCTACCTGACGCTGGCCGACTTCATCGACTCCAACCTGATTTTCCAGAGCACGCATAATTTCGGCTACATGAAGCCGATGTTCCGCCGGGCCTTCCTGGAGGATAACCGGCTCGCCTTCGATACGGCGCTCAGGATCGGCGAGGACTATCTGCTGCTCGCCTCGACGCTTGCCGCCGGCGGCAAATGCGTGGTCGCGCCCGAAGTCGGCTACACCTATCACATCCGCGAAGGCTCGATTTCGCGCGTGCTGCACCCCCACCATGTCGATGCCATGCTGGCCGGCGACGGGCGGTTTCTCGCGCGTTTTGAACTCGAAGGCGCGGATGCCGCGGCACAGCGCCGCCGCACGCGCAACCTCATGGAAACGCGCGCCTTCCTGGCGCTCATCCAGCATCTCAAGAATCGTTCGTTCGGGCCTGCCCTCAAGGTGGCGCTCGGCGATCCCGTCGCGCTCCGGCATCTGAAGATGCCGATCGCCGCCCGATGGCGCCGTCTCACGTCGCCATCGTCCCATCGCACGATGGCTGCGCCCCGCGCGGCTCCCTCCCCATCGACAGCGCAAGACCTGGCGCTCAAGAACAAAGGATAAAATGCCATGGAGCGAACCAAGACCGTCCGCAAGGCCGTCATCCCCGTTGCCGGCAATGGAACGCGTTTCCTGCCGGCCACCAAGGCCATGCCGAAGGAAATGCTGACCATCGTCGACCGTCCGGTCGTGCAATATGCCCTCGACGAGGCCCGCGAGGCCGGCATCGAACATGTCGTCTTCGTCACGAGCCGCAACAAGCAGGTCATCGAGGACCATTTCGACGACACGCCGGAACTGATCTCGTCGCTGGAAAAATCCGGCAAGGACGACAAGGTGAGCGAACTCGGCCGGCTCTTGCCGGCGGCCGGCTCCGTGAGCTTCACCCGCCAGCAGGCGCCGCTCGGCCTCGGCCATGCGGTGTGGTGCGCGCGGGACGTGATCGGCGACGAGCCTTTCGCGCTGCTTTTGCCCGACATGATTTCCTTCGGCCCGCGCGGCTGCCTGGCCGGCCTGATGGACCTCTACGACGAGGTCGGCGGCAATGTGGTGGGCGTGGAGCAATGCGCGCCGGAAGACACCTCGCAATATGGCATCGTCGGTAAGGGAGAGGCCGTGCGCCACGGTTTTGCCGTCACCCATATGGTGGAGAAGCCGCGGGCTGGCGAGGCGCCGTCGAACTTCTTCCTCAACGGCCGCTATATCCTCCAGCCGCAGGTCTTCGATCACCTCGCCCGCCAGCAGCGCGGCGCGGGCAACGAGATCCAGCTCACCGACAGCATGCTGAAGCTCTCGCAGGCCCAGCCCTTCCACGCCCATGTCTATGAAGGGCGGACCTATGATTGCGGCTCGAAGCACGGCTTCATCGAGGCCAATGTCGCCTTCGCGCTGTCGCGGCCGGATATCGGCGCCGCCGTCTACCAGTCGCTGCGCGACCTGGTGATGGCCCATGAAGGGAGCGTGCGCGCCGCCTGAATCTTTCGGGTCCCGGGCCGCTACGGTCCGGCCCGGGACCCTCGCCTGCGGGAGGACGCAAGCACCCATCGAGCCGAAAGGCAGAACGGAGCCCCATGCATCAACGCACCGTGCCGCACAGCAGCGTTTTCCGAAGGGACCCGGACCCGTCCGATTCCTTCATCGACCTCAATCGCCTGCTGGCCATCCTCGCCCGCCATGCCCGGCTGATCGCGCTTTCCGTCGCGCTCGCCGTGGCTTTGGGCGTGACCTATCTCGTCTTCGCGACGCCGATCTACACCTCGCAGACGCAGGTGCTGCTCGATGAGAACCTGTCGCGCTATGCGGAGGAGACCGAACCCTCGCCGCAGAGCAGCCAGCAGGCGGACATGCGCATTTCGAGCGCCGTCGAGATCCTGAAATCGGGACGCATGGCGCTGCGCGTGGTCGACGACCTCAACCTTGCCGACAACGAGATCATCCTCAACCCGCCGCAATCGCCCGTGTCGATCGCCAAGGGCTGGGTGAAGTCGCTGACCGCGCTCGTCTCGACCACGCCGGCACCCTCGGAAGAAGCGCTGCTGAACGGCCGACGCCAGAAGGCGGCAGCTTTGTTGCAGCAGGCGCTCACCGTCGAGCGCGTGGCGCGCTCCTCCGTCGTCGCCGTCTCCTTTCGTTCCTCCGATCCGCAGCTTGCCGCCGGTATCACCAAGAAATATGCCGACGCCTATCTGGAAGACCAGCTCAACGCCAATTTCGACGCGACGGAACAGGCGACGATCTGGCTGCAGCAGCGCCTGACGGACCTGCAGGGCCGCGCCCAGGCGGCAGCCCTCGAGGTGGAGCGCTACCGGAACGAGAACGGACTGACCTCGGCGCGCGGCGAGCTGATGTCGGAACAGCAGCTTTCCGATCTCAACAGCCAGCTGATCGTCGCCCAGGCCGATACGGCAAGCGCCTCCGCGCGCTACAACCAGTTCAAGGCGATCATTGAGCAGGGTGCCGAAAAGGCCGTCGACAATGCGACGATCCCGACGAAGACCACCGACAATTCGCTGATCCAGGACCTGCGCGGGCGCTACATCTCGGTCGTCAAGCGCGAGCAGGAGATCACCCAGAATTTTGGCGCGGACCATCCGCAGGCCGCCGCCCTTCGCACCGACAAGGCGGATCTCACCCGGCAGATTTTTCAGGAGCTTCAGCAGCTGACCGCTAGCTATCGCAACGAATACGAGGTCGCGCGCTCGCGCGAGGATTCGCTGCGTGAGAGCATCGAGAAGGTCGCGGGCAACAATGCGGTGGCCAACCGCTCGCTGGTGCGGCTGCGTGAACTGGAGCAGAAAGCGACGGCGCTGAAGGTGCTGTCGGAATCCTATCTCAGCCGCTACGAGCAGGCCTCGCAGCAGCAATCCTTCCCGATCGCCAAGGCGCGCGTCATTTCGGATGCCGGCGTGCCCGTCTCGCCGTCAAGCCCGAGCCGGACGATGGTGATCGGCCTGTCGCTGGTGCTGGGCCTGATGGCGGGCGGCGCGCTGACCTTCGTGCAGGAAATGCGCGAGCGCTACTTCCGCGTCGAGGGCGACATCCGCACCGTTCTCGGGCTGAAACCGCTCGGCTATCTGCCGCTGGTCGGCGGGCAGAAGAAGCGCAAGCCGGCGATGATCGGCGCCAAGGTGGTGAAGGCCGAACAGGGGCCGCCGGAGGAAGAGGAGGTCATCCCGCTTGAACGCATGACGCGCGTCGTGCTGGATGCGCCGCGCTCGGCCTTTGCCGAGACGCTGCGCAACGCCAAGCTCGCCAGCGACGTCATGCTGCAAGGCCTGGAAAGCCGGGTGATCGGCGTCGTCTCGGCGCTGCAGGGGGAGGGCAAATCCACCGTCGCGACCAATTTCGCCGCCCTCCTGGCAGCCAGTGGCAAGCGAACGCTGCTGATCGACGCGGACCTGCGCAAGCCGAGCCTCAGCGCCATGCTGAAGCCCACCCCGCAGGCCGGCCTCGTCGAGACCATTCTCGGCGAAATCCCCTGGAATCAGGCAATCAAGATCGACCGCCAGACCAAGCTCGCCGTGCTGCCGATCGCGCTGCGCTCGGCCAGCGGCGCGCTGCACCACACCAACGAACTCGTCTCCTCGCCGGGCATGAAGCGGCTGATCGCCGAGGTCCGCAAGGCCTTCGACTATGTCATCGTCGATCTCGCGCCGCTCGGCCCCGTCGTCGATGCCAAGGCCTTCGAGCCGCTCGCCGATGGTTTCGTCTTCGTGGTGGAATGGGGCCGCACCCCGTCCGCGCTGGTGCGCGACCTGCTCGCCGCGGAAAACCGCATCGAGGCAAAGGTGCTCGGCGTCGTGCTCAACAAGACCGACATGGCCGTGCTGCCGCGCTACAGCGATTTCGGCGGCGCGGAAAAGTATCGGCAGCTTTATGACGAGTATTATACGGAATCGGTGAACGGGGGGGCGTGAGCGGGGCGGGGCACCCCCCCTCTGCCCTGCCGGGCATCTCCCCCTCAAGGGGGGAGATCGGCAAGTGGCAGAAACCCCACTTAAATTGCACCGTTTGTGATGGGCGAAACGGTGCTCAATCCAATCTCCCCCCCTTGTGGGGGAGATGTCCGGCAGGACAGAGGGGGGGGCCCCACCCGCGACCTACTGCCGAGTACCCTTCCCCGCCGCAGCACCCAGCTCCGTCCGCGCCAGCAGCCGCACGAGCCAGTCCACGAAGACGCGGACCTTGTTGGAGAGGTGGCGGTTCGGGGGGTAGACGATGTAGAGCGGGATCGGATCCGAGCGCCAGCCGGGCAGCACCGGCACGAGCTGACCGCTGGCGAGCGCCTCGGTCGCCATGAAGCGCGGCAGGGGCGCGATGCCGAGGCCGGAGAGCGCGGCGGCGAGGTAGCTTCGCGCGTCGTTGACGGCGAGCAGATAGCGGCTGTTGATCTCGACCTTCTCGCCGTCCCGTTCGAATTCGAAGGCCATGGTGCGGTTTGTCTGCGCCAGGAAATAATTCACGCAATGGTGGACCGATTCGAGCTCCGAGGGGTGCTGCGGCATGCCGAAGGTCTCTATATAACTGGGGGCCGCGCAGGTCGTGACGTCGATCTCGGCGATGCGGCGCGCAATCAGCGACTGGTCCCCCGGCGCGCCGCCGCGCAGCGCGCAATCGACGTTTTCCGCAAGATAATCCACCGTCCGGTCGCCGACGCCGAGGTCGATGTGGATATCCGGATAGGTGTCATGAAATTCGCCGAGTGACGGAATGACCAGCAGGTCGGCAAAGGCGCCCGCCATCTCGACGCGCAGCCGGCCGCTCGGATTGGTGCGCGAATGGGAGAGGCTGCCATCCAGCTCGTCGATCTCGGTGACGATCTGGATCGCCCGCTCGTAATAGAGCGCGCCGTCGGTCGTCACCATCACGCGGCGGGTGGTGCGGTTCAAGAGCTTGGTCTGGAGGTGGGTCTCCAGATTCTGGATGAGATTGCTGACGGTCGCCTTGGGCATGCCGAGCGCGGAGGAGGCGCGGGTGAAATTGCCCATCTCCACCACGCGGAGGAAGGCACGCATTGCTGAAAGCTGATCCATGGAACATTCCCACGTTGTAAGGCGCTATTGTTCGAAAATTTGGATAGTGAAGTCAGTTTTCCCACACTTATCTGGGCGAAAGCAATTACGATATAAATGGTGAGGCCCCATCCTATTTCCAAGCCGGGGCAAGGACGAAAACGATGCCCGTAGAGATCAAGGATATGACGTTCGACAAGGTGGCCAGCGGCCCCGTGTCGGTGCGCGTCTACCAGGGCGCGGAATTCGCCAAGGGCGCGCCGATCCTGCTCTATTTCCATGGCGGCGCCTTCCTGACGTCCGGCATCGTGCATTGCCCGCTTGCCGAAACGCTCGCCGCGACCGGCGCCATCGTTGCCGTGCCGGATTACAACGCGCCGGGCGGCGGCGTCTTCCCGCAGTCGCTGGAAGTGGGCTTCGAGGTGTTTTCCTATCTCGCCAAGAAGCGCGCGGGCCTCGGCGACCGCAAGTCGGCGCTGCTCATCGGCGGCGAGGAAGCCGGCGGCAATGTCGCAGCCGGCGTGGCGCTCAAGGCGCGCGACCACTTTGCCAACGAGCTGGACGGCCAGGTGCTCATCTCGCCGCTGCTCGATCCCTTCATGGGGACCTCGTCCTTCCGCAATGCCGACGCGATCGGCATGCGCGAGCGCTGGTCCGATGGCTGGAGCCACTATCTGAGCGGTGGCGTCTGCCACCCCTATGCGGCCCCCAGCCTCTGTTCGCGCCTTTCGGGCGTTGCCCCCGCACTCGTGCTGTCGGCGGCGGACGATCCGCTGCTCGACGAAGCACAGGGTTATGCCGACCGCCTGAAGGCATCGGGCGTCAAGGTTCAGCAGCATGTTCTGCCCGCTGGGACAGGCTGGTCTTCCATCTACAGCGGGAAATCCGATGTAACCGGGGAATGGAAGGCCTGTCTGGCCGGCCATTTTTCCGATTTCGTTCATAACATAAGCATTCACTAATTTAAATTGGGACCAAGCCGATAGAGCGTGGCCTGGAAGGCCACAAGGAGAAGAGAACATGATGTCGAAGCGCAAACGCTGGGCCCTGACGGGCGCCGGCCTGGGACTGGCTGTGTCCGTTTCCGCCGCAGCCCTGATCTTTCAACTGCCGGGCAATGTCGCCCAGGCCGAAGCAACCGTGACCGCGGAAGTGCCGGCCGTGCCGGTCACGGTCGCCGTCGTCGAGAACCGCGACGTGGTGACCTGGCAGGAATTTTCCGGCCGCCTGGAGGCGATCGACCGGGTGCAGATCCGCTCGCGCGTTGCCGGTGCCATCGAGTCGGTGAATTTTCGCGAGGGCGCGCTGGTGAAGGCCGGCGACCTGCTGTTCACCATCGACCAGGAACCCTTCAAGACCGCGGTGACGCAGGCCGAAGGCCAGTACGCCTCGGCTGAAGCCCGGGTGAAGCTCGCCACCACCGAGCTCGAGCGCGGCGAACGCCTCGCCAAGAGCAACAGCATCTCGCAGAGCGACGTCGACACGCGTCAGAACGCGCTTGCCGAAGCCCGCGCCGCGCTGAAGACGGCGGAAGCCACGCTGCACGCCGCCAAGCTGGAACTCGGCTATACCGAAGTGCGCGCCCCGGTTTCCGGCCGCGCCGGCCGTGTCGAGATCACGACGGGTAACCTCGTTGCCGGCGGCTCGACCTCGCCGGCGCTGACGACGCTGGTCTCGGTCGATCCGATCTATGCCGGCTTCAATGTCAGCGAGGAGATCGTCGCCAAGGCGCTTTCCACCCTGCCGGTCTCCGACGGCGCCCTGCCGCCGATCGAGCAGATCCCGGTCGAGGTCGGCACGCTTGCCGATGAAGGCACGCCGATCCACGGCAAGCTCCAGCTCATCGGCAACGAGGTCGATGCGGCGAGCGGCACCATCACCGTGCGCGCCGTCTTCGACAATCCGGGCGGCAAGCTGATCCCCGGCCAGTTCGTGCGCATCCGCATGGGCGAGCCGAAGGCCGAAAGCAAGATCCTCGTCAGCGAGAAGGCGATCGGCACCGACCAGGACAAGAAGTTCGTCTTCGTCGTCGACAAGGACAACAAGGTGACCTACCGCCCGATCGTTCTGGGCAGCCTTGCCGGCAGCGACCGCGTCGTCGAAAGCGGCCTGGCCGGCGGTGACCGCATCGTCGTCAACGGCCTGCAGCGCGTCCGCCCCGGCGTCGTCGTCGACCCGCAGATCCAGGAAAACGTCGCCTCCGCGAAATAGCCGGGCCGCCGCGCCTGCGGCGTCCTTGATATAAGCATTATGCCGACGGTGCCGTAGCACCCCCCTCTGGCCTGCCGGCCATCTCCCCCTCAAGGGGGGAGATCGGCAGGAGGCGAGAACCCCGCTCAATCCGCAACGCTGGATATGGGCAAAGCGCTGCTCCATCCAATCTCCCCCCTTGAGGGGGAGATGGCCGGCAGGCCAGAGGGGGGTGCTACGGCAAACGGTCGAGAGCAACGACCGCCAATACCAACAATCCAACACCCGCCGGCAGCGCATCGCTTGCCGGATGGGTCCGTTCATCCCTGGAGAGGGGTCCTTTCGTCATGAACATCTCCCGTTTCTTCATCGATCGCCCGGTCTTTGCCGGGGTGCTGTCGATCCTCATCGTGGTCGCAGGCCTGATCGGCATGCGGGCGCTGCCGATTTCCGAATATCCCGAGGTGGTGCCGCCGTCGATCGTCGTGCGCGCCACCTATCCGGGCGCCAATCCCGTCGTCATTTCCGAGACCGTCGCGACGCCGCTCGAAGAGCAGATCAACGGCGTCGAGGACATGCTCTACATGAACAGCCAGGCGACCTCCGACGGCGTGCTGACGCTGACGGTGACCTTCAAGCTCGGCACCGACCCGGACAAGGCCCAGCAGCTCGTGCAGAACCGCGTGTCGCAGGCCGAACCCCGCCTGCCGGCGGAAGTGCGGGCCCTCGGCGTCACCACGGTCAAGAGCTCGCCGGACTTCATCATGGTGGTCAACCTCGTCTCGACGACGGACCGCTATGACATCACCTACCTGCGCAACTACGCGACCTTGAACATCAAGGACCGCCTCGCCCGCATCGAGGGCGTCGGGCAGGTCCAGGTGTTCGGTGCAGGCGACTATGCGATGCGCGTGTGGATCGACCCGCAGAAGGCGGCCGAACATGCGCTGGCGGCCAGCGACATTTCCAACGCCATCCGCGAGCAGAACGTGCAGGCCGCCGCCGGCATCATCGGCGCCTCGCCGACGCCGACCGGCGTCGACCTCCAGCTCAACGTCAACGCCCAGGGGCGCCTGCGCACGGCGGAGGAATTCGGCAACATCATCGTCAAGACCGGTGCGGAAGGCCAGATCACCCGCCTTCGCGACGTCGCGCGCATCGAACTGGGTGCAGCCGACTATACGCTGCGTTCGCTGCTCGACGGCGAGCCGGCCGTCGCCATCGCGGTGCTCCAGGCGCCGGGCTCCAACGCCATCGAGATCGCCGACAATGTCCGCGCCACGATGGACCAGTTGCAGATCGCCATGCCGGAAGGCGTGAAATACGAGATCGTCTACGACACGACGGAATTCGTGCGTGCCTCGATCGAAAAGGTCGTCGATACGCTGCTCGAAGCCATCGCGCTGGTCGTGCTCGTCGTCATCGTCTTCCTCCAGACCTGGCGCGCCTCGATCATCCCGCTGCTCGCCGTCCCGGTCTCCATCATCGGCACGTTCGCGGTGATGTATGCCTTCGGCTTCTCGGTGAACGCCTTGACGCTCTTCGGCCTCGTGCTGGCGATCGGCATCGTGGTGGACGACGCGATCGTCGTCGTCGAAAACGTCGAGCGCAACATCGAGAACGGGCTTTCGCCACGCGAAGCCACCTACCGGGCGATGCGCGAAGTGTCCGGCCCGATCATCGCGATCGCGCTGGTGCTCGTCGCGGTCTTCGTGCCGCTCGCCTTCATCAGCGGCCTGTCCGGCCAGTTCTACCGGCAGTTCGCGCTGACCATCGCGATTTCGACCGTCATCTCGGCGATCAACTCGCTGACGCTCTCGCCGGCTCTCGCCGCCCTCCTGTTGAAGGAGCACAATGCGCCGAAGGATTGGCTGACGCGCTTCATGGACGGCCTGTTCGGCTGGTTCTTCCGCGGCTTCAACCGGTTCTTCGGGGCTGCCTCCAACGGTTACGGCCGCAGCGTCGGCGGGCTCGTCTCGCGCAAGTCGCTGGTCATGATCGTCTATCTGGCCCTCGTCGGCGCCACCTATACGGTTTTCAACGCCGTGCCGGGCGGCTTCGTGCCGGCGCAGGACAAGCAGTACCTCGTCGGCTTCGCCCAGCTGCCGGACGGCGCCACCCTCGACCGCACGGAAGAGGTCATCAAGAAGATGAGCGACATCGCGCTCGAGCAGCCGGGCGTGGCGCATGCCATCGCCTTCCCGGGCCTGTCGATCAACGGTTTTACGATCGGCTCCAACTCGGGCATCGTCTTTGCCGTCCTCGACGACTTCGAGGAGCGCACGACGCCGGACCTGTCCGGCGGCGCGATCGCCATGCAGCTGAACCAGAAGTTCGCGGGCATCCAGGACGCCTTCATCGCCATGTTCCCGCCGCCGCCGGTCAACGGCCTCGGCACGACGGGCGGCTTCAAGCTCCAGATCGAAGACCGCGCCGGCCTTGGTTACGGCACGCTCAATGAAGCGACGCAGGCCTTCCTGGCGAAAGCCTACCAGACGCCGGAGCTGGCGGGCCTGTTCTCCAGCTTCCAGATCAACGTGCCGCAGCTTTACGCCGACCTCGACCGTTCCAAGGCGCAACAGCTCGGCGTGCGGGTGACGGACGTCTTCGAGACCTTGCAGATCTATCTGGGCTCGCTCTACGTCAACGACTTCAATGCCTTCGGCCGCACCTACTCCGTACGCGTGCAGGCGGACTCCGCCTTCCGCGCCAAGCCGGAAGACATCGGCCAGCTCAAGGTGCGGTCGCAATCGGGCGAGATGATCCCGCTTGCGGCCCTCCTGAAGGTCGACGCCACGACGGGGCCGGAGCGCACCACGCGCTACAACGGCTTCCTCGCCGCCGACATCAATGGCGGGCCGGCGCCGGGCTTCTCCTCCGGCCAGGCGCAGGCCGCGGTGGAAAAGATCGCTGCCGAAACCCTGCCCGCGGGCATCGACTTCGAGTGGACGGACCTGACCTACCAGCAGATCCTTGCCGGCAATTCGAGCATCTTCGTCTTCCCGCTGGCGCTGCTCCTGGTCTACCTGGTGCTCGCCGCGCAATATGAAAGCCTGACGCTGCCGATCGCCATCATCCTGATCGTGCCCATGGGCGTGCTCGCCGCACTCGCCGGGGTCTGGTACACGGGCGGGGACAACAACGTCTTCACCCAGATCGGCCTCGTGGTGCTGGTGGGACTATCGGCGAAGAACGCCATCCTCATCGTCGAATTCGCGCGCGAGCTGGAATTCGAGGGGAGGACGCCGGTCCAGGCCGCAATCGAGGCCAGCCGCCTGCGCCTGCGCCCGATCCTGATGACCTCCATGGCCTTCATCATGGGTGTCGTGCCGCTGGTTCTGTCGACGGGTGCCGGTGCCGAAATGCGCGCCGCCATGGGCCTTGCCGTGTTCTCCGGCATGATCGGCGTCACCTTCTTCGGCATCTTCATGACGCCGGTCTTCTACGTGCTGATGCGCCGCCTGACGGGCAACCGCCCGCTGGTGCAGCACGGCAAGTCGACGATGGAAGGCGATGAGCCGAAGGTCGCTGCGGTCGCCCATCACTGACGGGCGGCAGGCAGGAACGAACAGCAAAAGGGCGGCCAATCGGCCGCCCTCAGACTGCTGACAAACCCTCCATGGGAAGATGTCGTCATCCTCGGCCTTGTGCCGAGGATCTAACGACATCAATAAAATCAAAAGTTTGCAGATGCTCGGGACAGGCCCGAGCATGACGGCGGAGAGGTTTCATGCCTTTGTCGGGCGCCCTTTTTCGTGTTCAGTGTTTGGCGTTTTACGGACGGCAGGCGCCGTCATAGACGGCGAGCACCCGGTCCACGGCGGCGACGAGGATGTCGCCGGCATTGGTGCCCTCTATCTGCGGCAGGTATTGGTGCAGCACCGTTTCCGGGATGCGCACGCCCTCGAGCGCCGTCATCAGCGCCGCGACCGCGGCCTCCGCCTCGGGGCGTGTCCAGTAATAGCGGATGCGGTCGCTGTAGCTGAAATGGCGCTGGATGCGCAGCGCGGTCTCGTCGCCGTGGTAGTAGCCGCTCCAATAGCCGGGTGCCGCCGTCATCAGGGCTTCCATGGCCCTGGCGAGCGGACGGTCGCCGTAGCCGGGCACGAGGTCGGAGGCGACGAGGTCGAGCGCGTAGAGCGCTTCCCGGTAGGCGAAGGTCAGGCCGGGGCCGACTTTCAGGATGGGATAGCCGTCTCGCACGAGGGCGGCGAGTGCGGCCTCCGTCTGGTAATCGGTGGAATGGGCCTCGAAGACCAGCGCGGGCTCCTCGCCGAGCAGAGCGCTCAAGGCTGCGGCGCGCGGCGGATCGTAGGCGATGACATTGTCGCTGCCGAATTCGACGCCGGGCTGTACGACGAAGGCGATGACGCGGGCGAAAGCCGCGTCGAGCCCCGCCTTGCCGAAGGCGGCGCGGTGTACGGCGATCGTTTCTCGCGCCGCGGCGGGCGATGTCGGCTCGACGGTCGAGAGCGCGTGGTCGGCACCGCCGGGCACCGGCACTTCCGTGCCGAGGATATAGACGGGCGGGGCGAGGCCGGCCCGTGCGGCCGCCGTTTCGGCGACGGCGCAGAGGGTCGCGGCCCGCTCGGCCACGGTGTCGTCGTCCAGTGCCACGGGTTCGCCCGCGCAGCCCATCGAGGCGTCGAGATGGATTTTGGTGAAACCCGCCGCGACATAGGCGTCCACCATGTCGGCGGCCTTCTTCAGCGCGATCGCCGCCGGCTCCTTGCGCCAGGGATTGGGCCCGAGATGATCGCCGCCGAACAGGATCTGTTCACGCGCCACCCCCTCCTCGCGGGCGATGCCCTCGACGAAACCGATGAAATCGGCGGGCGTCATGCCGGTATAACCGCCGAACTGGTTGACCTGGTTGCAGGTCGCCTCGATGAGCACCGGCCCGCCATTTTTCGCCGCACGGCGAAGGGCCGCGCGCAGCACGGTCGGATGGGCGGAGCAGATGGAGGCGATGCCGTAGGGCAGCCCGGCGCGGCGGGCGCCGGCGAGGCCGGTGAGGACGGTGCTCATGCGTCGATCTCCCGGCCGGCGGCCGCTATGAAGCGGTCGAGTTCTGCCTTGCCGGACACACCCTCCATCGGCCCCTGTTTCGTCACCGTGCGCGCGCCCGCGGCATTGGCGTAGAGAAGTGCTGCGGCCGGCGGCAGGCCGGCGCGGCGGCTCGTCAGATATGCGGCGCCGAAACAGTCGCCTGCCCCGGTCGGGTCGATTTCCTCCACGCTGAAGGCCGCGCAATCGACGCGGCCGAAGGCCGTGCTGAAATGGCTGGAGCCCTCGCTGCCGCGCTTCAGCACGATCTCGCCGATGCCGAGCGCCAGCAGGCGTTCGACCGCCGCCGCTTCCGTCGCCTCGCCGGCCGCGACCAGCAATTCGTCGCCCGACGGCAGCAGCAGATCGGTGGCGGCGAGCACGTCGTCGATCAGCCTGCGCCCCGCCTCACCCTGCACCAGCTCCTTGCGGATGTTCGGATCGAAGGAGACCGAGCCGCCGCGCGCCTTCACCACGGCGATCGCTTCGAGGAGGATTTCGGCGATGCCCGGAATGGCGAACGCCGAGCCCATGACATGCACGTGGCCGGCCCGCGCGATGAGGGCGCGCGCCGCCTCGGTCATGCGCGTGTCGCCGGCGGCGGAATGGGTGATGTTGAAGACGAAGTCGCGCGCGCCGTCCGGCCGATAGCGCACGAAGGCGCTGCCGGTGGGCTTGCCCGCGATGGTGGCGATGGCGGAAACGTCCACGCCGTCGTCCCGCAGGCGCGCGACATTGAGCGTGCCGAAATCGTCGTCACCGACGGCCGAGACGATGCCCGCCGCCCCGCCGATCTTCGCCACCTGGTCGATGAAGATGGCCGGCGCGCCGCTCGGAAACGGCCCGATGAGGGATTGCGGCGCCAAAAACCCGGCGCCGATGGTGGTGGCCATGATTTCGACGAGGATTTCGCCGACCGTGACCGTCGGCCCCAGGGCCTCCGGCGCCAAAATGCTTTTTCCTGCCAATGCTCTCTCCCTGCGGGCGCATCCATTCTTTCCCGGAGAGTGCGGATTGGTCACGGAAAAGTCAAGATAATTTACACGCGTAAACAATTGATCGTGGCCGCGAAATGCCGCATTGCAGCAAGCGTAATTCCGCATTGCAAAACAGAAATGAAATTAGCGGTATATTTTCAGGTATTTAGGAAGTCTCGACGGACGTGGCTAAAAAGCCGGGCGGATTTGCCACTTGACAATTCAGCCGCTCTTGCCTGATAAAAATTTACGCATGTAGCTTTATGCGTGTGCATCCGTAAAGGAGGAACGGACTCATGAGGACCCTTACCCGCATTCTCTCGTCGACTGCCGTGTTTGCCCTTGCAGCCGGGCTGGCGCAGGCCGAGGAGATCAGCATCGCCACCGTCAACAATGGCGACATGATCATCATGCAGAAGCTGTCGGCCGCCTGGGAGAAGGAAACCGGCAACAAGATCAACTGGATCGTTCTGGAGGAAAACGTGCTGCGCGAGCGCGTGACGACCGACATCGCCACCAAGGGCGGCCAGTTCGACATCATGACCATCGGCGGCTACGAAGCGCCGATCTGGGGCAAGCAGGGCTGGCTGACGCCGGTCGACGATCTCGGCGACGACTACGACTATGCCGACCTCTTGGAGCCGATCAAGGCGGGCCTGACCGTCGACGGCAAGCTCTATGCCGTGCCGTTCTACACGGAAAGCTCGTTCACGCTCTACCGCAAGGACCTGTTCGACGCCGCCGGCCTGACCATGCCGGAACAGCCGACCTACGAGCAGATCAAGGAATTCGCCGCAAAGCTCACCGACAAGGACAAGCAGCAATATGGCATCTGCCTGCGCGGCAAGCCGGGCTGGGGCGAGAACATGGCCTTCGTCGGCACCATGGTGAACGCCTATGGCGGCCGCTGGTTCGACATGGACTGGAAGCCGCAGCTGAACTCCGAGCCGTGGAAGAAGGCGATCACCGACTATGTGGCGCTGCTGAGCGAATACGGCCCGCAGGGCGCCACCGCCAACGGCTTCAACGAGAACCAGACGCTGTTTGCCACCGGCCGTTGCGCCATGTGGATCGACGCCACGTCCGCGGCAGGCCGCGTCTATGATCCCAAGCAGAGCCAGGTGGCCGACAAGATCGCCTTCACGCGCTCGCCGATCGCCGAGACGGCCAACGGATCGAGCTGGTCCTGGTCGTGGAACCTCGCCATTCCGGCAACCTCGCAGAAGGCCGACGTGGCGAAATCCTTCCTGAAATGGGCGACGTCGAAGGACTATGTGAAGCTGGTCGGCGAAAGCGAAGGCTGGGTCGCCGTGCCGCCGGGCACGCGCAAATCCACCTATGCGCTTGCCGAATACCAGAAGGCGGCCCCCTTCGCCGAAACCGTGCTGCAGGCGATCCTGTCGGCCGATCCGTCGAAGCCAACCAAGGATCCGGTGCCCTATACCGGCGTGCAGTTCGTCGCCATTCCGGAATTCCAGGCGATCGGCACCTTCGTCGGCCAGCAGGTGAGCGCGGCCCTTGCCGGGCAGCAGACGGTGGATGCGGCGCTGGACGCTTCGCAGACCCAGGTCGAGCGCGACATGACGCGCGCCGGCTACATCAAGTAGGGTTTCAGCCCGCGGCCTGGCCGCGGGTCCTCCCAGGAGCCCGGCGCCTTGGCGCCGGGTTTCTCGAATGCCAGACTATGCTTTTGAACCGGCCTCGCCAGGCGACCGGATGGAGAGACACATGAGATTGCAGGACAAGATAGCCCTCATCACCGGCGGCGCACGCGGCATCGGCCTCGGCTTTGCGGAAGCCTTCGTCGCCGAGGGCGCGCGCGTCGTCATCGCCGATATCAACCTCACGCGCGCCAGCGAAGCGGCCGCCGCGATTGGTCCTGCGGCCAGCGCCATCAAGCTCGACGTCACCAACCTCGCCGACATCGACGCCGTCGTCAAAAAGGTCGACGCGGATTTCGGCGGCATCGACATCCTCGTCAACAATGCCGCGATCTTCGACATGGCGCCCATCCAGGCGATCACCGAGGAGAGTTACGATCGCGTCTTCGATGTCAATCTCAAGGGGCCGCTGTTCACCATGAAGGCGGTCGCCAATGTGATGATCGCGCGCGGGCGCGGCGGCAAGATCATCAACATGGCAAGCCAGGCCGGCCGCCGCGGCGAGGCGCTGGTGACGCTCTACTGCGCCTCCAAGGCCGCGATCATTTCGGCGACGCAATCGGCCGCACTCGCCCTCGTCAAACACGGCATAAACGTCAATGCGATTGCGCCGGGCGTCGTCGATGGCGAGCACTGGGATGTGGTGGATGCGAAATTCGCCGAATGGGAAGGGCTGAAGCCGGGCGAGAAGAAGGCCTCGGTCGCGAAATCCGTGCCGATCGGCCGTTTCGCCACGCCGGACGACATCAAGGGCCTCGCCGTCTTCCTCGCCTCCAGGGACAGCGACTACATCCTCGCCCAGACATACAATGTCGACGGCGGGAACTGGATGAGCTGATGAAGGCGATCCGCTTCACCGGCAAGGGCGAGGCGTCGCTTGCCGAGCTCGACCTCGGTGACCTGCCCGCCGGCCATGCGCTGGTCAAGGTCAAGGCCGCCGGCCTCTGCCACACGGATATCGACGTGCTGCACGCCCGCTACGGCGACGGCGCCTTTCCGGTGGTGCCGGGCCATGAATATGCCGGCGAGATCGCGGCGCTTGCCGCCGATGTCACCGGGTTCCGCACCGGCGACCGCGTCGCCGTCGATCCGAACCTGCCCTGCGGCACCTGCCCGTCCTGCCGCAAGGGGCTGACCAACCTCTGCCGCGACCTCAAGGCCTATGGCGTGTCGCATGACGGCGGCTTTGCCGAATACAGCGTGGTGCGCGCCGAGCACCTGCACGCCATCGGCGACATGCCCTATTCCGTCGCAGCACTTGCCGAACCGCTCGCCTGCGTGCTGAACGGGCTGGGTGCCGCGGGCCTGCGCCACGGCGCGCCGATGCCCAAGGATGCGCTGGTCATCGGCGCGGGGCCGATCGGGCTCTTCCTGGCACTGTCGTTGAAGGCGGAGGGCGCGGAAAACGTCACGGTCGCCGACATCAACGAAAGCCGCCTCGCCTTCGCCGCCGAACTCGGCCTCGGCGGCATCGTCTCGGGGTCGCAGGCGCTGGCGGCCAAGCGGCGCTCCTACGATTTCGTGGCTGACGCCACCGGCATTGCCAGCGTCGTGGAAGGCATGATCGATCTTCTCGCCGATGGCGGCACGGCGCTCGTCTTCGGCGTCTGCGCGCCGGATGCCCGCATCTCGGTCGCGCCCTTCGAGATCTTCCGCCGCCAGCTGAAACTCGTCGGCTCCCATTCGCTGAACCGCAACATCCCCGATGCGCTGGACATCCTCAAGCGGGACGACGGCCGCATGGCGAAACTCGTCTCGCACCGGCTGCCGCTCGCCGACATTCTTCCCTTCTTCACGAAGAAGCCGACGGACCCGGCCACGATGAAGGTGCAATTCGTCGCCGACTGAGTCCGGAAATTGCGGAAAACAAAGGAATAAAGCGTTTTCGCGATTCGGAGAAAAGCGGAAATGCTCTAAGAAGGCGAGAGCAGAACCCGCAAGGAGCGCCAGGCTTGGCCAAGTCGATCAGGACCATGGAGGATTTTTCCGAATTCGCCGGCCTCTCCCGGCCGACGGTGTCGAAATACTTCAACGACCCCTCCTCCGTGCGCAAGAAGACGCGCGACGTGATCGAGGAGGCGTTGAAGAAATCCGGCTTCCGGCCGAACATCTTTGCCGTAAATCTCAACCGCCGCCGCTCCAACATCCTCGGCGTGGTCATTCCCAACTCCACCGACCCGTTCTACATGGCGCTGACGCGGCGCATCGAGCTCATCGCCAACGAGGCCGGTTTCCTCGCCTTCGTGCTCTCCTCCGACGGGCGCAAGGAGATGGAGGACAATGCGATCAGGACCTTCAAGTCGATGAACGTGGCGGGCGCCATCATCGCGCCGCTCGGCGTGGGCGCGCGCCAGACGCTGGAGCAGCTCGGCCAGTCCATCCCGCTGGTCTATGTCGATTCCCCGATCGACGAGACCTCCGCCTTCGTCGGCACGGACAACCGCCAGAGTTTCGGGCTGATCGTCGACTATCTCTGCCGCTCCGGCGAGCCGCCCTGCTATTTCGGCATGCCGAGCGTCAACACCAATGCCGCCACCCGCCTCAGCGCCTATCGCGAGGCGATGGCGCGGCTGAATGTCGAGCCGCATATCCTGCCCGTCGCAAACGCCACCACCTGGGATTTCGAGCGTTTCGCCTTCGAGGAGGCAAGCCGCCTCTTCGAGAAGCCGGATGCGCTCGCCTCGCGCACCATCCTCTGCGCCAACGACCGCCTCGCCTTCGGCGTCATCGCGGCCGCCTGGCAGCGCGGGCTGAAGGTCGGCCACGGCGCGGATTACGACCTGCGCGTCGCCGGCCATGACGACCACCCGCTGTCGCAATATGCCTGCCCGCCCATCACCACGGTGGCGCAGAACTACAACGAGATCGGCCGGCTGGCGATCGAGCTCCTGCTGCGCAAGCTCAGCGACACGGAAGACCCGGCCTCGACCAAGGACCAGATCCTGCTGAAGTCCGACCTGATGCTGCGCCGCTCGGCGTGACGTTCCCCCAAAAAAAGACAACCCCGCTTTCGCGGGGTTGCACGTGTCTCGAAAGGCTGAGGTTCACTCGGCCGGCTGCAGCACCGGCGTGTCGGCGATGGGCTCGCGGCCGCCGCTGAGCGCCTCGTTGAGTTTCTCGACGTCGAGTTCGTTTTCCCAGCGGGCGACGACGATGGTGGCGACGGCATTGCCGATGAAGTTTGTGAGTGCGCGGCATTCCGACATGAAGCGGTCGATGCCGAGGATCAACGCCATGCCGGCGACCGGCACGGAGGGCACGACCGAGAGTGTCGCCGCCAGCGTGATGAAGCCCGCACCCGTGATGCCGGCGGCACCCTTGGAGCTGAGCATCGCGACGAGCAGCAGCAGCACCTGGTCGCCGAACGACAGGTTGATATCGACCGCCTGGGCGATGAAGAGGGCTGCGAGCGTCATGTAGATGTTGGTGCCGTCGAGGTTGAACGAATAGCCCGTCGGGATGACCAGGCCGACGACCGAGCGCTTGCAGCCGGCGCGTTCCATCTTCTGCATCAGGCCCGGAAGGGCGGCCTCGGACGAGGACGTGCCGAGCACGAGCAGCAGCTCTTCCTTGATGTAGCGGATGAGCGCCAGGATGGAGAAGCCGTTGTATTTGGCGACCGCGCCCAGCACGACGAAGACGAAGAGGAAGGCGGTGAGGTAGAAGGTGGCGATCAGGAAGGCGAGGTTGGCGACCGAACCGATGCCATATTTGCCGATGGTGAACGCCATGGCGCCGAAGGCACCGATGGGGGCGGCCTTCATGAGGATGGCGACCAGCCGGAAGATCGGGCTCGTCAACGCCTGGAGGAAATCGACGACCGGCTTGCCCTGTTCGCCGACCATGCCGAGCGCGATGCCGAACAGCACCGAGAAGAAGAGCACCTGCAGGATATCGCCCTCGGCGAAGGCGCCGACGATGGTCTGCGGGATGATGTTCATCAGGAAGCCGGTGATGGTCGATTCATGCGCCTTGGAGGCATAGGTCGCCACCGCATTGGCATCGAGCGAGGCGGGATCGATATGCATGCCCGCACCCGGCTGGATGACATTGGCGACGATCATGCCGACGACCAGGGCCAGCGTCGAGAAGGTGAGGAAGTACAGCATCGCCTTGCCGGCGACGCGGCCCACCTTCTTCAGGTCCGACATGCCGGCAATGCCGGTCGCGACCGTGAGAAAGATCACCGGGGCAATGATCATCTTGACGAGCTTGATGAAGGCATCGCCGAGCGGCTTCAGGCTGGCGCCGAAATCGGGATAATAATGGCCGACCAGCATGCCGGCGACGATGGCGACGATGACCTGGACATAGAGGTGGCGGTAGAACGGGATTTTGGCACGCGGTTGCGCGTCTGCAGACGGAATATGCATGACTTCCTCCTTTGCACCCCAACCGGAAAACCGGCTCTTCCCAGGGTGACTCGCTGAAACTGCAACAAACTCAGCAAGGGGCGTGCCAGTTCGCGAATTATCGATTAAGTTATTGAAATAACTGGATTTAGTTTTTTGGGCTTGAAGCGAGACCTCAGCATCTGTGCGGATATCCGCACGGGCTTTCTTGCCAATCGTGCGGTTTCATGCTCAAAATCCCCGATGGACGCGCCCGCGCAAACCAGCACGCAGAAGACTCTCTCCCGCGCGACGCGGCGGCAATGGGTGGCGTTTGCCCTCGTGCTGCTGCTGGTGTCGATCGCGGCGCTCTACACCGCCGGCGTCTATGGCCGCTCGGCTGCTCTCTCGACGCTGGAGGCGCAGGGCCGCACGGATGCGAACCTCAAGGTGGCGCTGCTGCGCGCCGTGTTGGAGCGGCCGCGGGCGCTGCCCTTCCTGCTGTCGCGCGACCGGGATGTCACGGAGGCGCTGGCGGGCGCCGACCCCGCGAAACGCAGCTTCCTCGACCGTAAGCTCGAGGATCTCGTCGCCGGCACCAGCGCGGCCGTGATCTATGTCATCGATCCGAAGGGCGTGGCGATTTCGGCGAGCAACTGGCGCGAGCCGACCAGCTTCGTCGGCAACGACTATTCCTTCCGCGCCTATTTTTCCCGCGCGATGGCGGAGGGCGCGGCCGAGCATTTTGCGCTGGGCTCGGTCAGCAAGCGGCCCGGCCTCTACATCTCGCACCGCATCGGCCCGGCCGCGGCACCGCTCGGCGTCGTCGTGGTCAAGATGGAATTCGACCAGCTCGAACGGGACTGGCACGAGACGCAGCGCCCCTCCTATGTCGTCGATGCCGACCATGTGGTGCTGATCACCAGCATCCCCTCCTGGCGCTTCATGACGACCGAGCGGCTGCCCCCTGAAAGCCTTGCCGCCATTCGCGAAAGCCTGCAATTCGGCGAGGCGCCGCTGGCTCCGCTGCCCTTCGAGGAGACGGCGGACAGCCGCGTCATCCGCGCCGTGCAGCCGGGCGGCGGCGCGGAGGCCTATCTGCGCATCACCACGCCGGTCGCCACCACGCCCTGGCAGTTCGAATATCTGGTGCCCGTCGCCGACGCCGTCGCGACCGGCATGCGCGAGGCGCGGCTTCTGGCCGTGCTGGCGCTCGGCGCGATCACGCTTGCCGCCGCCATCTGGCTGCGCCGCCGCCAGATGGCGCTCGCCACCATCGCCCGCGATCAGGCCGCGCGCGAGGAACTGGAACGCCGCGTGATCGCGCGCACCCGCGACCTCAGCCTCGCCCGCGACCACCTGCAAGCCGAAATCGCCGACCACCGCGAGACCGAGACGAAGCTGCAGGCCGTGCAGCAGGATCTGGTACAGGCGAATCGTCTCGCCATTCTCGGCCAGGTGGCGGCGGGCGTGGCGCATGAAATCAACCAGCCGCTCGCCACCATCCGCGCCTATGCCGACAATTCCAAGGTCTTCCTGGCGCGCAGCAAGCCGGAGCCGGTGCTGGAAAACCTCGGCCTCATCGCCGACCTCACCGACCGTATCGCGACGATCACCGAAGACCTCAAGGCGCTCGCCCGCAAGGGCCGCTCCGGCGAGGAGCCGGTGGCGCTGCGCGATGTCATCGATGGCGCGATCATGCTGCTGCGCAGCCGCTTTACCGGCCGGCTGGAACGTCTGATCATCGCGCCGCTGCCGGAAGGGCTGAGCGTCATGGGCAACCGGCTGCGGCTGGAGCAGGTGTTCATCAACCTCTTCCAGAACGCGCTGGAGGCCGTGGAGGACCGGGCGGACGGCCGCGTCGACGTGTCGGTCATTATCAATGGGGACGTGGTTATCGCCGTCGCCGACAACGGCCCCGGCCTGTCGCCCGCCATTCTGGGCTCGCTGTTCGAGCCCTTCAACACATCGAAGGAAAAGGGCCTCGGCCTCGGCCTCGTCATCGCCAAGGACATCGTCTCCGATTATGGCGGGCGGCTGGAGGTGGAGACGGGCGAGCGGGGCGCCTGCTTCAAGGTCCATCTCAGAAAGGCGCCGGCATGACGACGCCCGTGCTCCTCATCGACGACGACCGGCAGCTCCTGCGCGCCACCGCCCAGACGCTGGAACTGGCGGGTTTCGACGTCTCGCCGCTCGGTGCCGCCACGGACGCGCTCGGCATGCTCGACCGGGATTTTGCCGGCGTCGTCGTCTCCGACATCCGCATGCCGGGCATGGACGGCCTCCAGCTTTTCGAGCGCATCCAGGCCCTCGACGCCGAAATTCCCGTCATCCTCGTCACCGGCCACGGCGATATCCCGACCGCCGTCAAGGCGATCCAGGACGGCGTCTACGACTTCATCGCCAAACCTTTCCCGGCGGAACGGCTGATCCAGTGCGTGCGCCGCGCCGCGGAAAAACGCGGCCTCGTGCTGGAAAACCGCCGCCTGCGCGAGGCCGCGCGCCAGGCGGAGGACGACTTTCCGCTGATCGGCCAGACGCCGGTGATGGACCGCCTGCGCCAGACATTGCGGCAGATCGCCGATACCGATGTCGACGTGCTGGTGACGGGTGAGACGGGCAGCGGCAAGGAGGTGGTCGCCCGCCTGCTGCATGGCTGGAGCCGCAGGGCGAAGGGCCATTTCGTGGCGCTCAATTGCGGCGCGCTGCCCGAACAGGTGATCGAGAGCGAGCTGTTCGGCCACGAGCCCGGCGCCTTCACCGGCGCGCAGAAGAAGCGCATCGGCCGCATCGAACATTCGAGTGGCGGCACGCTGTTTCTCGACGAGCTGGAAAGCATGCCGCTCTCGACGCAGATCCAGATGCTGCGCGTGCTGGAACTGCGCGAGGTGACGCCGCTCGGCACCAACGAGGTGCGGCCGGTCGACATCCGCATCGTCGCCGCCGCCAAGGTGGACCTTGCCGATCCCGCCCAGCGCAAGGCCTTTCGCGAGGACCTCTATTATCGCCTGAACGTCGTGTCGCTCGCCATCCCGCCGCTGCGCGAGCGGCGCGACGACATTCCGCTGCTCTTCAGCTATTTCGCCGAACGCGCCGCCCGGCGCTTCCAGCGCGCCGCACCCGGGCTTTCGGCCGAAATCCTGCGCCATCTGCGCGCGCACGACTGGCCGGGCAATGTGCGGGAGCTCTCCCATTTCGCCGAGCGTGCGGTGCTGGGCCTGATGCCTTCGGCAGCCACGCCGGCCCCACCCGTTGCCGATGCCGGCGGCACGCTGCCCGAGCGGCTGGAGCGGCTGGAGGCGGAGATCATTCGCGACACGCTGTCGGCCCATGGCGGCGACGTGCAGGAAACGATCGCGGCCCTCGGCATCCCGCGCAAAACCTTCTACGACAAGCTCCAGCGCCACGGCATCGTGCGGCGGGAATTTTCCGCCAAGGGCGAGTCCTGAGCACAATCATCAGCAACAGTTGCACCTTCGCCACGGCGAAGCGGTTCGGAATGTCCTAACATCCGGTCGGATCGCTCGGGGGGGGGCCGACGGGCGATCCGCGAAACTTGCCGTAAACGGAGGATCGGCATGAAAGCTGCAATTGGCGCAATCGCGCTCTGGCTGGCCCTTTCGCCCGCCGCCGAGGCCCAGCAAAGTGGCGGCGATGCCGCTGCCGGCCAGACGATCGCCGACTTCGACCGGGCGATCCGGCTCGATCCGAAGAATGCCGTCCCCTACAATGAACGCGGCAAGCTGCATTTGCAGGCGGGCCGGTTCGACAAGGCGATCGCCGATTTCACGGCCGTTGTCGAGCTCGTGCCCGACAACGCGACCGCCCGCCACAACCGCGGCATGGCCTATCTGCTGGCCGGCGACCTCATAAAGGCGGTGCCGGATTTCGACGCGGCCCTGACGCTCGATCCGACCCGGGCCGACAGCTACCAGAACCGCGGCGTCGCCCATGTGCGGCTCGGCGATGTCGACAAGGGCATTGCCGATTTCGACGAGGCGATCCTGCGCCGCCCGACCGCCAATTCCTACAATTCGCGCGGCTCGGCCCATGCGATGAAGGGCGATTTTTCGCGCGCCATGGCCGATTACGACCAGGCCCTGATGCTCGAACCGAAACGCGCCGAGACCCTGCAAAGCCGCGGCTCCACCCGGCTGGAGATGGGAGAGGTGGACGCGGGCATCGCCGATCTCTCCGAAGCCATCCGGATCGACGTCCGGAACCCCGGCTATTACGACATGCGCGGCGTCGCCTATCTGCGGAAGCGGGATTACGCGGCGGCGATCGCGGATTTCAACCGGGCGCTCGACCTTGATCCCGCCCGCGTCGTCTCGCTGCGCAATCTCGGCGTGGCGCAATCGGAAAGCGGCGAGGGTCGGCTTGCCGTTGCCAGTTTCGACAAGGCCCTGGCGCTCGATGCGAAGGATGACGGATCGCTGTCGGCCCGCGGCTTCACGCTCTACCGGCTCGGCGAGTTCGACAAGGCCTATGCGGACCTCAATGCCGCAATTGCGCTCAATCCCAGGAATGCCGACACCTATAACAACCGCGCGGAAGTCTACCGGCGCGACGGCAAGCTCAAGGAGGCGATGGCGGACCTCGACCAGGCGCTCGCGCTGAACCCGCGGCAAAGAAACGCCCGGCACAATCGCGGCATCGTGCTGGTGGAAACCGGACGCTACGACGAGGCGATCGCCGATTTCGAAACGGCCATCCAGATGAAATTCGACGACGAAGAGACCTATTACGGCCGCGCCACCGCCTACCGGAAGAAGGGCGAGACGGCGAAGGCGCTGGCGGACCTGGAATACGCCCTGCGGCTCAACCCGAATTTCCTGAAGGCGCGTGACCTGCGCACCGAGATCAAGAGCGCGCAGTAGGAATCACACCGTCAGGTGCCGGCGGGCTTCCGGCGTGTCGAGCGTTTCGGCGGCGCCCTCGTGCACGATCTCGCCGCGATCCATGATGTAGACGTGGTCGGCCAGCTCGCGGCAGAAATCGAGGTACTGCTCGACGAGCAGGATGGCCATGCCGGTGGAATCGCGCAGATATTGGATCGCCCGGCCGATATCCTTGATGATCGACGGCTGGATGCCCTCGGTCGGCTCGTCGAGCACGAGGATCTTGGGCCGCGTCACCAGCGCCCGGCCGATGGCGAGCTGCTGCTGCTGGCCGCCGGACAGATCCCCGCCGCGCCGGCCGAGCATGGATTGCAGCACCGGGAACAGGCTGAAGATCTCGTTCGGGATGAAGCGGTCCGAGCGCTTGACGGGGGCATAGCCGGATTCGAGGTTTTCCTTGACGGTGAGCAGCGGGAAGATTTCGCGGCCCTGCGGCACATAGCCGATGCCGTGTTTGGCCCGGTTGTAGGGCGCCATGCCGTCGAGCTTCACGTCGTTGAATGTGACGGTGCCTGATGACAGCGGGTGCTGGCCGGTGATGGCGCGCAAGAGGCTGGATTTGCCGACGCCGTTGCGGCCGAGCACGCAGGTGATCTTGCCCATCTCGGCGGTGAGCGAGATGCCGCGCAGCGCCTGGGCGGCGCCGTAGTGGAGGTTGGCTTTTTCGACGGTCAGCATGAAATATCTCCGTTCGAGCGGGTGGCAACACCCCCCTCTGGCCTGCCGGCCATCTCCCCCTCAAGGGGGGAGATTGGCAGGTGGCTGGCGTATTGTTCCAAGGCAACGCCTGTGATGGGCAGGGCCTCGCCCCATCCGATCTCCCCCCTTGAGGGGGAGATGCCCGGCAGGCCAGAGGGGGGTATCACAGCCGCGAATTCCAACGACAAGAACACCGAATACACCCTCACCTCCCCAGATAGTTCTCGATGACCTTCTGGTCAGCGCTGACGAAGTCTATCGAGCCTTCCGCCAGCACGGATCCTTCCGCAAGGCAGGTCACCTTCACGCCGAGATCGCGGATGAAGCCCATGTCGTGCTCGACGACGACGACCGAGCGGGTCTTGGCGATTTCCTTGAGCAGGATCGCTGTCTCCGCCGTCTCGGCATCCGTCATGCCGGCGACGGGTTCGTCGACCAGCAGCAGCTCCGGCTCCTGCGCCAGCAGCATGCCGATCTCCAGCCATTGTTTCTGACCGTGGCTGAGATTGGCAGCAAAATCGTCCTTGCGGTTCATGAGGCGTACGGTCGAGAGGATTTCTTCGATGCGCGCCTTGTCCTCGGCGGTCAGGCGATAGAACAGCGTCGAAAAAACGCCGCGGTTGCGGTTCAGCGCCAGTTCCAGATTGTCCCAGACGGTGTGGCTCTCGAAGACCGTCGGCTTCTGGAATTTTCGGCCGATGCCGAGCTGGGCGATTTCGGCCTCGTCTTTCTGGGTAAGGTCGATCATGCCCTTGAAGAAGACCTCGCCGGAATCCGGCCGGGTCTTGCCGGTGATGATATCCATCATCGTCGTCTTGCCCGCACCGTTCGGGCCGATGATGGCGCGAAGCTCGCCGGGTTCGACGACGAAGGACAGCGAATTCAGCGCCTTGAAGCCATCGAAGGAGACGGAAACGCCGTCGAGATAGAGGATGCTGGTGGGTTTTGCGTTGCTTGCGAGCGTGTTCATGCCATCTACTCCGCCGCCTGGGGTTCTGCCGCCGCAAAGGCGCGCGCCGCTTCATCGGCCTTCGCCTTGCGATAGTCCTTGCGCCGCTCGACAAACTGCCGCGCGGTGCCGACGATGCCCTTGGGCAGGAACAGCGTGACGAACACGAAGAGGCCGCCGAGCGCGAAGAGCCAGAATTCCGGGAAGGCGGCGGTGAAGATGCTTTTGCCGCCATTGACGAGGATGGCGCCGACGATCGGCCCGATCAGCGTGCCGCGCCCGCCGACCGCCGTCCAGATGACGACCTCGATGGAATTGGCCGGATCGAATTCGCCCGGATTGATGATGCCGACCTGCGGCACATAGAGCGCGCCGGCGACACCCGCCATCATGGCGGAGACCACGAAGGCGAAGAGCTTCATGTGCTCGACGCGGTAGCCGAGGAAGCGGGTGCGGCTCTCGGCATCACGGACGCCGACGAGGATCTTTCCGTATTTGGAGCGCACGATGCCCGAGGTGATGACCAGCGAGAGGGCGAGTGCGATGGCCGACGCCGCGAAGAGCGCCGAGCGCGTGCCGTTCGACTGGATGTTGAAGCCCAGGATGTCCTTGAAATCGGTGAGGCCGTTATTGCCGCCGAAACCCATGTCGTTGCGGAAGAAGGCGAGCAGCAGGGCGAAGGTCATCGCCTGGGTGATGATCGAGAGATAGACGCCGTTGACGCGCGAGCGGAAGGCGAACCAGCCGAAGACGAAGGCGAGCAGGCCGGGCACGAGGATCGCCATCAGCGCGGCGAACCAGAACATGTCGAAGCCTTGCCAGAACCAGGGCAGCTCTTTCCAGTTGAGGAAGACCATGAAGTCCGGCAGCAGCGGATTGCCGTAGGAGCCACGCGCGCCGATCTGGCGCATCAGGTACATGCCCATGGCATAACCGCCGAGCGCGAAGAAGGCGGCGTGGCCGAGCGAGAGGATGCCGCAGAAGCCCCAGACGAGATCGAGCGCCAGCGCCAGCAGCGCATAGGTGAGGTATTTGCCGAACAGCGAGACGATGTAGGTGGGCACATGCAGCGGATGGTCCGGCGCGGTCATGAGGTTCAGCGCCGGGATGACGGCGGCAAGCGCCAGCAGGATCGCGACGGTGATGACGATGTTGCGCCCGAGGGCTTTCGCGAGAAACGAGGTGATCATGCTTCCACCGCCCTGCCTTTGAGTGCGAAGAGCCCGCGCGGCCGCTTCTGGATGAAGAGGATGATCAGCACGAGCACGAGGATTTTACCCAGCACCGCGCCGGCATAGGGCTCCAGGAACTTGTTGAGGATGCCGAGCGTGAAGGCGCCGACCAGCGTGCCCCAGAGATTGCCGACGCCGCCGAAGACCACGACCATGAAGCTGTCGATGATGTAGCCCTGGCCGAGGTTCGGCGAGACGTTGTCGATCTGGCTGAGCGCGACGCCGGCAATGCCCGCGATGCCGGAGCCGAGCGCAAAGGTCAGCGCATCGACCCAGGGCGTGCGGATGCCCATGGAGGAGGCCATGCGGCGGTTCTGCGTGACGGCGCGCATCTGCAGGCCCATGGGGGTCTTCTTGAGGAGGAAGAGCAGGAAGGCGAAGACGGCGAGCGAGAAGACGATGATCCACAGGCGGTTCCAGGTGATCGTCAGCCCGCCGAGTTCGAAGGCGCCGGACATCCAGGAGGGATTGCCGACCTCCTGGTTCGTCGGGCCGAAGATCGAACGCACAGCCTGCTGGAGGATCAGCGAGACGCCCCAGGTGGCGAGCAGCGTTTCGAGCGGCCTTCCATAGAGGAAGCGGATGATGCCGCGCTCCATGACGAGCCCGACGGCGCCGGTGACGAGGAAGGCGAGCGGCAGCGCGATCGCCAGCGACCAGGCGAAGGCGTCCGGATAGGAATCCCGGATGACCTGCTGCACGACGAAGGTCGTGTAGGCGCCGAGCATGACCATCTCGCCGTGTGCCATGTTGATGATGCCCATCACGCCGAAGGTGATGGCAAGGCCGATCGCGGCCAGCAGCAGCACGGAGCCGAGCGACAGGCCGTACCAGATGTTCTGGCCGGCGGCCCAGATTGCCAGCTGGTCCTCGATCTTCTGGATGCCGGCCTCGATATCGGGGCGCAGGCTTTCGTCGGCGGAGGACAGCGCGCCGGACAGCAGGGACAGCGAATCCCGCCCGCCGGTCTCGACGACGGTCGCCACCGCGGCCTTTTTCTCTTCCACCGGACGATCGGAAATCAGCACGGAGGCGGCGCGGGCCTGGGCGAGCACCGTCTTGACGCTGTCGCTCGTCTCGGCGGCGATTGCGGCATCGAGACCTTCGAGCGCATCGGCCGACGGCGTGCGCAGGATCGTGCTGGCGGCCTGAAGACGCACATTCACGTCCGGGCTCATCAGGGTGAGGCCGCTGAGCGCGGCGCGGATCACCCGGCGCAGCCCGTTGTTGACCTTGACCTTTTCGAGCGCCGCCTTGGCTTCCTCGCCGGCCTCGTCGCCCGTCAGGGCATCGATGATCTTGAAATTGGCGCCGGCCGGCTTGACGATGAACACGATGCCATCGGCCTTGCGCAGGTAGAGATCGCCCTCGGAAAGCGCTTCGAGCGCGGGTACGATCTTCGGATCGCCGGTCTTGGCCAGCGCTTCGACCTGTTTCTGGTTCTGCTGGAAATTGCCGCTGCCGAGCGCGTTGACCATGCTGCGCAGGTCGTCTGCCGCGTGCAGGTCGGTGGCGAGCAGGCTTACCACCACGCAGACGGCGACGAGCAGGCATTGCAGGAAACGATGGATGAGCCGCGTGTGCATCGCATGGCCTCGAAGCGTTGGGTGATGTGGCCATCCCGATGCGGCGGGATGGTGGTTGGTCGGCAGGCCCCTCATCCGCCTGCCGGCACCTTCTCCCCGCAAACGGGGAGAAGGGAACATGTCGTACCGCTTCCCCAATCCGCGCCCGTTTGCGGGGCACGTCCCCTCTCCCCGCTTGCGGGGAGAGGGTTAGGGTGAGGGGCAAACCACGCACCGGCTGGAAGGTGGCCCGAAGGGTGGGCTTCACACCCCTCCCCTCAAGCCATCCAATCAGGAGCCCTTGCCGCCGCACTTGCCGGTGACGACGTTGAAGTTGCCGCATTCCATGGGCTTGCGCCAATCGGCGATCAGGTCCTTGGAGTCGGGCAGGAAGTCCGACCATTCGTCGCCGACCACGAGGCCGGAGGTCTGCCAGACGGTCTCGAACTGGCCGTCGGCCTGGATTTCGCCGATCAGCACGGGCTTTGTGATGTGGTGGTTCGGCATCATGGTGGAATAGCCGCCCGAGAGGTTCGGCACGGAGACGCCGATCATCGCGTCGAGCACGGCGTCGGTATCGGTCGTGCCGGCCTTTTCCACCGCCTTCAGCCACATGGCAAAGCCGATATAATGGGCTTCCATCGGGTCGTTGGTGACGCGCTTGTCGTTCTTGGTGAAGGCCTTCCACGTCTTGATGAACTCGGCATTGGCCGGGTTGTCGACGGACTGGAAGTAGTTCCAGGCGGCGAGATGCCCGACGAGCGGCGCGGTGTCGAGACCGGCGAGTTCTTCCTCGCCGACCGAGAAGGCGACGACCGGAATGTCTTCCGCCTTGACGCCCTGGTTGCCGAGTTCCTTGTAGAAGGGAACGTTGGCGTCACCGTTGATGGTGGAGACGACGGCCGTCTTCTTGCCGGCCGAGCCGAACTTCTTGATGTCGGAGACGATCGTCTGCCAATCCGAGTGACCGAACGGCGTGTAGTTGATCATGATGTCCTCGGGCTTCACGCCCTTGGAGATCAGGTAGGCTTCCAAAATCTTGTTGGTCGTGCGCGGATAGACATAGTCCGTGCCGGCCAGAACCCAGCGTTCGACGCCTTCGTTCTCGGCGAGGTAATCGACGGCCGGGATTGCCTGCTGGTTCGGCGCGGCACCCGTGTAGAAGACGTTGCGCTGGCTTTCCTCGCCCTCGTACTGCACGGGGTAGAAGAGGATGGAATTCAGCTCTTCGAAGACCGGGAGCACCGACTTGCGCGATACCGAGGTCCAGCAGCCGAACACGGCCGAGACCTTGTTGACCGAGACGAGCTCACGCGCCTTTTCGGCGAAGAGCGGCCAGTCGGAGGCCGGATCGACGACGACGGCCTCGAGCTGCTTGCCGAGAAGGCCGCCCTTCTTGTTCTGCTCCTCGATGAGCATCAGCATGGCGTCCTTGAGCGTCGTCTCGGAAATCGCCATGGTGCCGGAAAGCGAATGCAGGATGCCGACCTTAATCGTGTCGTCGGCCGCGAAAGCGCCGTGGAAGGCGGTTGTCGAAAGAATTGCAGCAAGCAATGCGCCGGTGGCGCGCGCCTTGATGGACATTGTCGGAACCCCTCTCGTTCTTTTTGACCGCAACGGGAGCGGAAGCTGTTTAACCGTTGCTTAAGAAACTATCCGCCGGGGATGCTGCGCTGCACATACGTCATTCTACGTAGTTGCCGGGGGGAAGCGGGAAGTTTTGCGGCGCTGCACCAATTTCAGGGGCGCTGTATCTGTGTTACGAAGGCCTATGGGTCGGGGCTCCCTCCCTCTCCTCCGTCATCCTCGGGCTTGACCCGAGGATCCACACGGCACCCGCGGCATGGATCCTCGGGTCAAGCCCGAGGATGACGTGGAGGGAGGGGGAAGCCCAAAACAACACGTGAGAACGACAGCAAAACATGGCCGCACGCCAGCGCATCATACCGATCCGCCGCGAGTATAACCGTTGGGTCGCGAACCAGACGCTGGAAGACTATGCGCTGCGTTTCACCGCCAAGAGCGCGCGCCGCTTTTCCTCCGATCGCATCTCGCAGACCGCCATCGGCGCGATCTCCTTCCTGGCGCTGGAAGCCATCGGCGGCGCGATCACCATGTCCTACGGCACGACCAACGCCATCGTCGCCATCGTGGTGGCGAGCCTGATGATCCTCGTCGTCGGCCTGCCGATCAGCCGCTATGCCATCCGCCACGGCGTCGATATCGACCTTCTCACGCGCGGCGCGAGCTTCGGCTATATCGGCTCGACGCTGACCTCGCTGATCTATGCGAGCTTCACCTTCATCCTCTTCGCCATCGAGGCGTCCATCATGTCCGGCGCGCTGGAGCTGGCGCTCGGCATCCCGCTGTGGATCGGCTACATCATCTCGTCGGTGGTGGTGATCCCGCTGGTGACGCATGGCGTGCAGCTCATCTCGCGCTTCCAGCTCGTCACGCAGCCGTTCTGGATCGTGCTCAACATCCTGCCCTTCGTCTTCATCGCCTTTGCGGACTGGGAGAAGGTCGGGCAGTGGCTCGCCTATTCCGGCCTGCACCACGCCTCCGGCCCACCCGGCACCTATGCGCCGTTCAATCTGGTGGAGTTCGGCGCGGCCTCGGCTGTCATCTTCGCGCTGATGGCGCAGATCGGCGAGCAGGTGGATTTCCTGCGCTTCCTGCCGCCGGACGGGCAGAAGAAGCTGCACCATCGCATCGCCGTGTTTCTTGCGGGTTCCGGTTGGGTCATTGTGGGCGCGCCAAAACTGATCGCCGGCTCCTTCCTCGTCGTGCTGGCGCTCTCGGCCGGCGTGCCGTCGACGCGGGCGGCCGATCCTTCGCAGATGTATTACACCGCCTTCGGCTACATGCTGCCGTGGGATGCGGCGGCGCTGCTGCTGATGGTCGCCTTCGTGGTGGTCTCGCAGCTCAAGATCAACGTGATGAACGCCTATGCCGGCTCGCTCGCCTGGTCGAACTTCTTCTCGCGCCTGACGCACAGCCATCCCGGCCGCGTCGTCTGGCTGGTGTTCAACGTGGCGATCGCGCTGCTCTTGATGGAACTCGGCATCTACAAGCTCTTGGAGGAAACGCTCGGCGTCTTCTCCATCGTCGCCATGGCCTGGCTCTGCACCATTTCGGCGGACCTCTTCGTCAACAAGCCGCTCGGCCTGTCGCCTGAAGGCATCGAGTTCAAGCGCGCCCATCTCTACGACATCAACCCGGTTGGCCTCGGCGCCATGACGCTGTCGGCGATCGTCGCCCTCATGGCGCATTTCGGCACCTTCGGCGAAATCCCCGCCTCGCTCGCGCCCTATATCGCCGCCGTCGTCGCCTTCATCGCCTCGCCGGCGATCGCCTGGGCGACGGGCGGCAAATATTACCTGGCGCGCAAGCCGAGGAAGAGCTGGGCGCAGCTCAGCACCATCACCTGCTCGATCTGCGAACACCCGTTCGAGCCGGAGGACATGGCCTGGTGCCCGGCCTATGCCGCGCCGATCTGCTCGCTCTGCTGTTCGCTCGACAGCCGCTGCCACGACCTGTGCAAGCCGAAGGCGCGGTTCAATGCGCAGGTGGCGGGCGTGGCGAAATCCATCCTGCCCGAAGCGGTGACGACCGCGCTCGGCACGCGGCTTGGCCGCTACGGCATCGCGGCCGCGCTCTCGATCACCGGCATGGGCATCATCCTCGCGATGATCGCCCACCAGGTCGGCACCGGCTCGCCGGAAACGGCCACCGTGGTGGAGCGCACCATCGCCATCGTGTTCTTCGTCTTCGCCGTGGTGGCGGGCGTCGTCTCGTGGTTCTACGTGCTGGCGCATGACAGCCGGGTGGTTGCCGAGGAGGAATCCTCGCGCCAGACCACCCTCCTCCTGAAGGAAATCGCCGCCCACAAGAAGACCGACGCCGCCCTCCAGCAGGCGAAGGAAACGGCCGAAGCCGCCAACCGCGCCAAGAGCCGCTATGTCGTCGGCCTCAGCCATGAATTGCGCACGCCGCTGAATGCCGTGCTCGGCTATGCGCAGGTGCTGGAACGCGACGAGAGCATCCCGCCGCAGCGGCAGGGCGCGATCCGCGTGATCAAGCGCAGCGCCGATCACCTCTCCGGCCTCATCGACGGGCTGCTCGACATTTCCAAGATCGAGGCGGGCAAGTTGCAGGTCTATTCGAACGAGATCAACATCGACGATTTCCTCGACCAGATCCTGGAGATGTTCCGCCCGCAGGCGCAGGCCAAGGGTGTCGCTTTCGCCCATACCCGTCCGAAAAACCTGCCGTCCTATGTGCGAACCGATGAAAAACGCCTGCGCCAGATCCTCGTCAACCTCATCTCGAATGCGCTGAAATTCACCGATAGCGGCGAAATCCGCCTCGACGTCGCCTATCGCAACCAGGTCGCGACCTTCACGGTGGCCGATAGCGGCCGTGGCATTCTCGAAAAGGACCTGCCGCGCATCTTCGAGCCGTTCCAGCGCGGCGATACAGAACACGGCATGCCCGGCCTCGGCCTCGGCCTCACCATCACGCGGCTCCTGACGCAGACGCTGGGCGGCGAGATTTCGGTGAAGAGCGAACGCGACAGGGGCACGGAGTTCAAGGTGCGCCTGATGCTCTCGGCGGTCGATCGCCCGACGGCGCCGAAGGTGCTGCACATCAAGGGTTACAGCGGCCCGCGGCGCACCATCCTCGTCGTCGACGACAATGCCGACCACCGCAACCTGATGGAAGAGGTGCTGCGGCCGCTCGATTTCACCGTGCTGAACGCGCGAAGCGGCGCGGATGCGCTGGCGCTCGTCGAGAGCCTGAAGCCGGATCTCTTCCTCATCGACATTTCCATGCCGGGCATGAACGGCTGGGCGCTGGTGGAGCGGCTGCGCGCGCTCGGCCAGCCCGGGCCGATCATCATGCTGTCGGCCAATATCGGCGACGGCTCGGCCTCCGCCCATACGGGCCATAACGACACGCTGGCAAAGCCCTTCGACCTGCGCCAGCTCACCGACAAGCTCGCGCTGCATATGGGTCTCGAATGGACCTATCACGGCGAGGCGAAGGCGGCGGAGCCGGCACAGGGCAGCATAATCGTTCCCGCACAAAACCATGTGCAGGAATTGATCCAGCTCGGCGAGATCGGCTATGTGCGGGGCATCGAGGCGAAACTTGCCGAGATCGCCCGCCTGCCCGAGCACCAGCCCTTCGCCGAGGCGGTGCGCGCCTATGTGCAGGTGTTCGATCTTTCCGGCTACGACGCCTTCCTGAAGACCATGGATCCCACAAAGGACGCCGCCCGTGACTGAAACGGCCACCCCGCGCGACATCGTCCTCATCGTCGACGATTCCCCCGAAGCACTCGGCTTCCTGACGGAGGCGCTTGAACAGAGCGGCTTTTCCGTGCTGATCGCCACGTCGGGCGCCTCCGCGCTCAACATCGTCGACCGCATCACGCCCGATATCATCCTGCTCGACGCGGTGATGCCCGGCATGGACGGGTTCGACACCTGCCTGAAGCTCAAGGCCAATCCGGCGGCAAGCCCGGTGCCGGTCGTCTTCATGACGGGGCTCACCGAGACAGAACATGTCGTGCGCGCGCTGGAAGCCGGCGGCGTCGACTACCTGACCAAGCCGATCAACATCGACGAGTTGCGCGCCCGCATCCGCGTTCACCTCACCAATGCGCGCTCGGCGCAAAGCGCGCGCGTGGCGCTGGATGCGGCGGGGCGACATCTGCTGGCGGTGAGCGGCGAGGGAAAGATCCGCTGGTCGACGCCACAGGCGACGCGTCTAGTGAATGCCGCGACCGGCAGCGACGACGGGCTCGATGCCGTCTCCATGCACATCCGCGGCTGGATGAAGACGCGCAGCACCGCGCGCGACAACAATTTCGCCATCCACCAGGCGGGACAGGCGAGCCTGCAGCTTTCCTTCCTGGGGGCGATCGGGGCCGACGAATATCTCTTCCGCCTGACCGCGGAAAACCGGCTGTCGGACGAGGAAATCCTGCGCCAGCATTTTTCGCTGACCCAGCGCGAATCCGAGGTGCTGCTGTGGATCGCCAAGGGCAAGTCGAACCGGGATATCGGCGAGATCCTCGGCCTCAGCGCCCGCACGGTGACCAAGCATCTCGAACAGATCTATGTGAAGCTCGGCGTCGAGAACCGCGCCTCGGCCGCCGTGAAGGCCGCCCACATCCTGCACGAGTAGGGTCAGCACCCTTTGGCGCCGGCGAGTTGCGCCGTCGTCTCGCGCACGACGAGCGGCCCGTCGACCTTGATGGTCATCGGCCGCATGTGCTTGCCGTGGATCGCCATGTCGATGAGGATCTCGGCCGCCTTCTGGCCCATCTCGTAGTTCGGCAGCACCAGCGTCGAGAGCGGCGGATGGGTGTAGCGCGCCAGTTCCTGGTCGTCATAGCCCATGACGGAGAGATCCTGCGGCACGCGCAGACCCTTTTCCTGCGCCGCCTCCATCATGCCGATCGCCATCAGGTCGTTGCCGCAGAAGATGGCGGTGGGCGGATTGTCCATGGACAGCAGGTCGAGGCCGGCCTCGTAGCCGCGCAAAGGCAGCCAGTCGCCGTCGCGCACCAGGCTCTCGTCGAAGGCGATGTCGGCGGTGGCGAGCGCCTGCTTGTAGCCCTTCAGCCGGTCCATCGCGGCGTCCATCCAGGTTTCGCCGTTGATGAAGCCGATGCGCTTGTGGCCGAGCGCGGTGAGATGGGCCGTCGCCGCAAAACCGCCCGCCACCTCGCCCGGAACGATCGCCACATGCTGGCGCGGCTCGCAATAGCAGTTGAGCAGCACGGTCGGGATGGTCTTCAGCTCCGGCGGCACGCTGACCTTGCGGGTGAAGATCGTCGCATAGATGACGCCGGCGATCGACGGGTCGCGCAATACCGAGCGCAGCACTGCGCGCTCGAGGTCCGGGTTCGAGCGCGTGGCATGGGCCGAGACCAGCAGCCCCTGCTCGAAAGCATGGTCGCGGATGCCGTCCAGGCTGACGACGGGATGCGGGCTGGTCGAGATCTCGTCGACGATGAAGGCGATCGTATCCTTCTCGACCGCGGGGGCTGTCGCCACCGGGCCGCGGGTCGCCGGTAATTTATAACCGATTTTATGAGCAGCCTCGCGCACCTTCTGCTGCGTTTCCGGCGAAATGCGCGAGCCGGACATCTCGTTCAGCACCAGGGAAACGCTCGACTGCGACACGCCGGCAATGCGCGCTATGTCCGTCATGGTCGGCCGTCCGCCGCCTTCCTTGTCCGAATTTCGCCCGTTACCCCTCGCCATGCGTCGTTCCTCAACCCTCGGCGTGCATTGCACTGCACACGAATTTTTTGCAATTGCTCATAATTTTGGCTCTTGACTGCTAATATTATTAGCGCAAGATTTAGACATGTGAAGCACAAAATGCTCACGTCCGGTAGAGGAGCACCGGCCAAATATCTGGGAGGAGAACCCGCTCATGACCATGATTTCCCGTCGCATTTTCATGCTTGCGGCCACGGCCGTCGGCGCGCTCGCCGTGGCCGGCGTCGCGATTGCCGAAGTGCCGAAGCTGGCGCAGAAGGACAAATACAAGGTCGGCTTCGCGCAGACCGAATCCAACAATCCCTGGCGCATCGCGCAGACCAACAGCATGAAGGCGGAGGCCGAAAAGCTCGGTTTCCAGCTGGTCTATACGGATGCCGCCGGCTCGGCCGCCAAGCAGGTGGCCGACGTCAACTCGATGATCGCCCAGGGCGTCGACGTCATCTTCCTCGCGCCGCGCGAGGAAAAGCCGCTGATCCCCGCCGTCATGGCCGCCAAGAAGGCCGGCATTCCGGTGATCCTGCTCGACCGCTCTGTCGATCCGTCGCTCGCCAAGGCCGGCGAGGATTATCTGACCTTCATCGGTTCCGATTTTGTGCTGGAAGGACAGCGCATTGCCGAATGGCTGGTGAAGAACGCCAACGGCAAGACGAAGATCATCGAACTGGAAGGCACGACCGGCTCTTCGCCGGCCAACGACCGCAAGAAGGGCTTTGACGAGGCGATCAAGGCGGCCGGCGGCTTCGAGATCGTCGCCTCGCAGACCGGCGACTTCGCCCGCGACAAGGGCCGCCAGGTGGCGGAATCCCTGCTCCAGGCGCATCCGGATGCCGATATCATCTACGCCCACAACGACGAGATGGCGATGGGTGCGATCGCAGCACTCGAAGCGGCCGGCAAGGTGCCGGGCAAGGACGTGCTGGTGCTGTCGATCGACGGCGGCAAGGAAGCCGTTCAGGCCGTGGTTGACGGCAAGATCGCCGCCGTCGTCGAATGCAACCCGCGCTTCGGGCCGAAGGCGTTCGAAACGATGCTGCGCTATGCCAAGGGTGAGGCGATCGACCCGGCGCTCGTCAACGAAGACAAGTTCTACGACGCCTCCAACGCCGCCGCGGAACTTGCCGACGCCTACTGATACCATCTCCCAAGCACTTTGCGGCCGGGGCGGCAAAACCGTCTCGGCCGTTTTTTGAACGGGCCTGACCTGCGGTCCGTTCCGGTGTAGCTTGTGTGGCCCGTCCCGGAGGGCGGATAGAGGAGGACGTCCATGCTTCTGTCCATGCAGGGCATTTCCAAGGCTTTCGCCGGTGTCGCGGCGCTGAAAGCCGCTTCGCTGGAGGTCGAGCCGGCGGAGGTGATGGCGCTGGTCGGCCAGAACGGTGCCGGAAAATCGACGCTGATCAAGATCCTCACCGGCGTCTATCGCCGCGACGAGGGCACGATCGCCTTCGACGGCAGGGAGGTCGATTTCACCATGCCGGCCGAAGCCCAGGCCGCCGGTATCGCGACCATCTACCAGGAAATCAACCTCGCGCCGCAGCGCTCCGTGGCGGAAAACATCTATCTGTCGCGTGAGCCCAGACGCTTCGGTCTGATCGACCAGAGCGCCATGCGCCGCGGTGCCGAGGCCGTGCTGAAGACCTTCAACCTGACAATCGACGTCGACCGGCCCGTCGCGCATTTCGATGCGGCGACCCGCCAGATGGTGGCGATCGCCCGCGCCGTAACGCAGAACGCCCGCCTCGTCATCATGGACGAGCCGACCTCCTCATTGGACGAGCGCGAGGTCGCCGTCCTCTTCGAGACGATCCGCACGCTGAAACGCTCCGGTGTCGCGGTGATCTTCATCGGCCACCGGCTGGACGAGCTTTACGAAATCTGCGACCGCGTGACGATCATGCGGGACGGCCAGACGGTGGCGAAAAGCCCGATGGCCGACATGCCGAAGATGGCGCTGGTGCGCCACATGCTGGGCAAGGAGCTTGCCGCCTTCCAGGCGATAGCGCCGGGCGAGGAGAAACCCGAGCGGCCCGTCCGCCTCGACGTGGCGAATGCCGGTGCCGGCGTGCGGGTGCGCGATGTCAGCCTGACAGTGCGCGAGGGCGAGATTTCGGGCCTTGCCGGCCTGCTCGGCTCCGGCCGCACGGAGACGGCGCGCCTCATCTTCGGCGCCGACAGGATGGAGCGCGGCACGATGCGCCTGGCGGGCAGCGAGCGCACTTACCGCGAGCCGGCTGATGCGATTGCGGATGGTATCGGGCTCGTCTCCGAAGACCGCAAGATCGACGGCATCGTGCCGGACATGAGCATCCGCGAGAACATGACGCTGGCGCTGCTACCAAGGCTGAAGAAGGCCGGCATCGTCGACCGCGCGCGGCAGGACGAGATCGTCACCCGCTATATCCGCGCGCTCGGCGTCAAATGCGCCTCGCCCGACCAGCCGATCAAGGAGCTTTCCGGCGGCAACCAGCAGAAGGTGCTGCTCGCCCGGTGGCTGGCGACCGACCCGCGCGTGCTGATCGTCGACGAACCGACGCGCGGTATCGACATCGGCGCGAAATCGGAAATCCTCAAGCTTTTGCGCAGCCTCGCCGATGAGGGGCTGAGCGTGCTGATGATTTCCTCCGAACTCGAAGAATTGCTGGCCGCCGCCGACCGCGTGACCGTGCTCAGCGATGGCACGTCGGTGAAGACCCTGCCGCGCAAGGATTTGAGCGAGGCGGCGCTGCTTGCCGCCATGGCCCATCAGGTGGCCCCTGAAGGTGAATTGATATGACGACGATCGAAACCCCCGCCCCGCAGCCGACCGGCGCGCTCTCCTCCGGCAGCCGGCTCTTCACGCTGGCGAGCCGCTACGGCACGCTCGTCGCCTTTCTGGCGCTGATCGCCGTCAATGTCGCCATCACGCCGAACTTCCTGTCGTGGCAGACGCTGAACGTGAACCTCACCCAGGTCGCCACCATCGTCATCGTCGCGACCGGCATGACGCTGGTCATCGCCACCGGCGGTATCGACCTGTCCGTCGGCTCGCTGATGGCGATTGCCGGCGCCTTGGCGCCGATGATCTTCATGGGCCAGTTCTGGGCGGTCGAGAACATGGCGGTCGCCGTCACGCTCGCCCTCATCATCCCCATCGTGGTCGCCGGCCTGTTCGGCCTGTTCAACGGGCTGCTCGTCACGCGCTTTTCAATCCAGCCGATCATCGCCACCCTCGTGCTGTTCATCGCGGGGCGCGGCATCGCGCAGGTCATGACCAACGGCAACCTCCAGGTCTTCAAGAACGAGGGTTTCCAGTTCATCGCCATGGGCCGCATCGCCGGCGTGCCGGCGCAGGTCGTGCTGATGGTCCTCATCGCCGCCCTCGCCTTCGCGATGATCCGCTACACCGTCATCGGCCGCCAGATCATCGCGGTCGGCGGCAACGAGAAGGCGGCGCGGCTCACCGGCATCCCGGTCAAGCGCGTCAAACTCTTCGTCTACATGGTGAGCGGCGCGCTTGCCGGCATTGCCGGCCTCGTCGTGGTGGCGCGCAATTCCGCAAGCGACGCCAACCTCGTCGGCCTCGGCATGGAGCTCGATGCCATCGCCGCCGTCGCCGTCGGCGGTACGCTGCTTTCGGGCGGGCGGGCCAATATCGTCGGCACGGTGCTCGGCGCCTTCGTCATCCAGCTCGTGCGCTACACGCTGCTGGCCAACGGCGTGCCGGATGCGGCGGCGCTCATCGTCAAGGCGGGGCTGATCGTGCTCGCCGTCTTCATCCAGCAGCGCGCCGACAGGCATTGAGGGGACAGCCACCATGCAGACCATCCTCCGCCCCTTCGCGATCAAATCCTCCGGCGATCTCGCCCGGCTCGGCGTCATCGCCGCACTTTTCGGCCTCATCCTCTTCGGCGCGCTGCGCTACGACAACTTCCTGTCGCCGTTCAACATCCTCTCTTTCCTGCGCTACAATTCCATGTTCGCGCTGATCGCGCTCGGCATGGCCTTCGTCATCATCACCGGCGGCATAGACCTTTCCGTCGGCGGCACGGCGGCGATGGCGAGCGTGGTGGCGGCACTCTTCTCGCCCTATCACTGGGCGGCAGGCCTTCTTGGCGGCATGGCGGCGGGTCTGGCCGTGGGCGCGCTCAATGGCTTCATCATCACGAAAATGCGCATCCAGCCCTTCATCGCCACGCTCGCGACCATGCTCGCGGCCTATGGCACGGGCCTGCTGCTCGCCGACAACCAGTCGGTTTCCGTCTCCTATGACAGCGGCTTCACCATCATCGGCCAGGACGATTTCCTGGGTTTCCCCATCCCCGCCTGGATCGCGCTTGCCGCCTACATCCTCGGCTGGCTGGTGCTGGAAAAGCTGCCGGTCGGCCGCCACATCCTGGCGATCGGCGACGGCGAGGCGACGGCGGGGCTGATGGGCCTCAAGGTCGAGCGCACGCTGGCCGCAGTCTACCTCGCTTCCGGCACGCTCGCCGGTCTGGCCGGCGTCATCCTCGCCTCGCAGTTCGGCGCCGGCCAGCCGACGGAGGGCGTGGGCTGGGAACTGTTCGCCATCGCCTCGGTGGTCGTGGGCGGCACGCTGCTCACCGGCGGCTCCGGCTCGGTCGGCGCCACGCTTGCCGGCGCGCTGCTGCTCGCCATGGTGTTCAACATCCTGAACTTCGAAAACGGCCTCGGCTGGATCTCGCTGTCGGCCTATTGGCAATCCGTCATCCGCGGCGCCTTCCTGCTGGTCGTGGTGGTGTTGCAGGCCAAGCTGATGGCGCGGCGCTGAGCCTCACGCATTCAGCAGCGCCAGCGTCTGCGCATCGCGCACGCCGTTGCAACAGGTCTGCAAGGCCTCGGTGAAGAGGGGGTCCTTGCCCGATGCCACCTCGAACAGGGTCATCGAGGAGCGGAACTTCTGGTCGTCGGGAGAGCCGAAAATCGCCAGCAGCGAGCGGCCCTTGATCGCAAGCACGGCCTCCGTCGCAAGCCGCAGCCGCTCGGACAGCACCGGGTCGGCGAGATAGGCCTGCGCCTCGCCAAGCGAGACGATGCCGAAATGTCGGGCGGCGGGAGAGCGGCCGAGCCCGCGCATCTGCGGGAAGACGAACCACATCCAGTGCGTCTGCTTGCAGCCGTCGCGAAGTTCCCGCAGCACCATTTCGAACACCGGCGCCTGCGCCAGCTTGAAACGGTCGAGATCGTGGGGAGCGTCCTTGTCCATGGCCTAATCGAGGATCTGCGCTTCGATGCAGGCGCGGATGAAGGCCTCGCGCGCGCCTTCGCAGGCGTGGTTTTGCTCCACGGCGCCGGCACAGAGCGTGCGGGCATTGTCGAACGCCCGCCCCCGGTGCGCCGGCCAGCGGAAATGCAGGTAGCCCATCGCGTCATTCGGGGTGCGGACGGCTTCCGCCGCGCCATAACCGATCCGCACGAAGACGGGAGAAAGCCAGCGGTCGTCGTCGTGAAGGGTGGTCGTCGTCATGTGAATATGCTCTAATTCCGACGTTGGAATGCGAAGGCGTCCCACAGTGTTCCCGACGGCAGCCGGTTTTTTTAAGCGGCGGACGGAGCCGCCCGGAAAATGGCGACCGCGGCGCCGACCAGGTCCGCATTGCCCTCGGCAACGGTTCTGTCCGGCAGGTGTTTGCCGTCCTCCAGCCCCACCCGCGTCGACCAGCGGCGCTCGCGGGCTTTCTCGACGAAGGGCCACACCGTGGCGTCGCTGCCATGCAGCAGGACGGGCCGCCGCAGGCCGGCGCTTGCGAGCGTCGTGGCGACACCATCGGCGACCGCCATCGCGCGCGCAAGGTCCTGCTCGTCGATCTCGATGAGGATGCGCAGCACGCGGTCATGGTCCGTCAACGACAGCAGCCGTTCGGCATCGGCGACGCTGGCAAGCCCCGCCTCGATGCCGACGCCCTTCTCGCGCAGAAGCGCCATGACGGCGGGCGCATCCGGCTCGGAAAGGTTCACCGAGGCGTAGTCGGGCAGTTCGCGCCATCCGGCGATCAGGCGGCGCGTCTCCGCCTCGTCGCCTTCGATCCAGGCACCCGTCGACACGCCGATGAACGTGCCGGGGCAGGCGCGGCGGAGCGAAAGCACGGTCTCGTCGACGGCGGCAAGCGACTCGCGGCCATCCGCGCGGGGATGGACGTGGAGTTCGGCGGCACCGGCCGCGATGGCGAGCAGGCTGTCGCGCACCATGGCCTCGATATCGAGCGGCAACCGCGGGTGGAAGGCGCTCGGCCGCGCGCCATTGATGCAGGCCTGGACGATCATGGGCATGCTCCTGATGGGTTTTCCGGAGAATGCCCGCACCGCGCACGCGGAGCAACGGTCTTGCTAGACCTGTTGCAAGGTCCGGAAGATGCGGTCGGACTCGCCCGCCACCGTCCAGGGCCGGGTGGTGCCGCCGAGGCTTTCGCCCACCGCAAGCCCGGCCTGGATGGCATCCTCATGGAAACCGGAGCCGAAATAGGAGCCGCAGAACCAGGTGTTCGACTGGCCCTGCAACGACCAGAGTTCCTTTTGCGCGGCGAGCGTGGCGGCGTTGAACAGCGGGTGCTGGTAGACGCCGCGCCAGACCACCGTCTCCTCCGCCGGCGCATGCAGCGGGCTCAGCGTCACGAAGAGCGCGCGATCGGCCGTCACGCCCTGCAGGCGGTTCATCCAGTAGGTGACGCAGGGTTTGCGGCGCGTGCTGCCGTCGCGGGCGGATTGCGCCAGATAGTTCCAGCTCGACCAGACCCGGCGGCGGCGCGGCATCAGCGTCTCGTCGCTGTGCAGCACGGTTTCGTTGAGGCCGTAGGAGAAGGCGCCGAGCAGATCGTTTTCCCGCTGGGACCGGTCGGTCAGGAGCGCCAGCGCCTGGTCCGCATGGGCGGCGATCACCACATGGTCGAACCATTCCGGCTCCGCCCCCGGCGTCGAGATTTCCACCGCGCCATTGACCCGGCGGATGGCGGTGACGGGCGCGCTGGTGCGGATGCGGTGGCGGAAGGGGGCGATGAGCTTGTCCACATAGGCGCGGCTGCCGCCCTCGACGGTGCGCCAGATCGGCCGGCGGAAGAATTTCAGCAGGCCGTGGTTCTCGCAGAAGCGCACGAAGGAGACGGCCGGGTAGTTGCCGATTTCCAAGGCCGGCGTCGACCAGATCGCGGCCGCCATCGGATAGAGATGGTCCTCGCGGAAGGCCGTGCCGAAGCCGGCGCTGTTGAGGTAATCGTCGAGGCTTGCCGAGGGATCGAGGGCGCGCACGCTCGCTGGCGCCTCGCGGTAGAAGCGCACGACATCGCGCAGCATCGACCAGAAGCGTGGGCTCGCCAGATTGCTGCCCTGCGCGAACAGGCCGACGAGGTTGGTGCCGGAATATTCCAGCACGCCGTCGTCCATGGAGACGGCGAAGGACATGTCGGAGGCTTTTGTCGGCACGTCGAGATGGGAAAACAGCGCCGTCAGGTTGGGATAGGTGCGCTCGTTATAGACGATGAAGCCGGTATCCACCGCCGCCTGCCCGGCTTCCACCGTATGGCAATGGCCGCCGATGCGCGCCTCCGCCTCGAACACCGTGACCTCGTGGCGCTGCGACAGGAGCCAGGCCGCCGAAAGGCCGCCGATGCCCGTGCCGACGACGGCGATCCGCAGAGGTCGGTCGGATTGGGAAACATGTCGCATCGCGATCCTTTTGGGGGCTGTCGATTTGGTGGTGGACTTTCTGTAGGTTCTACGAAAACGGTGCCGGGCCGGATCATTCTTCAAGCCGCGTTGCGTTGAGATGATCCGGCCCGAGGCCCGCCGCGTAGAAGGATGCATGTATGACGCTTCGAACGAGATCGACACGCAGGAAAGGCCGGCTCCGTCCACCGGCCGGCGGCGTGCCGTCGTGAATGCCGCAGACCCCCGCGCGCCGACGCCGGAGGCGCTGGCAAGCCTGCTTGCGGCGGTTGCCGATGATCGCGACCGGCAGGCCTTCGCCGCGCTGTTCCGCCATTTCGGGCCGCGCCTGAAGACCTTCTTCCTGCGCTCGGCGATTTCGTCGGGCGTGGCGGAGGATCTGGTGCAGGAGACGATGCTGAACGTCTGGCGCAAGGCCTCCTATTTCGACCCGGAGCGCGCGGGCGTGGCGACCTGGATCTTCACCATCGCCCGCAACCTGCGCATCGACCACCTGCGCCGGCTGCGCAATCCGGCGACGCTGCCGGTCGATGGCGACGACGCGCCGCCGTCGATCGAGGACGGGGTGCTTGGCGCCGAGCGCGACGAGCGGGTGCGCCGCGCGCTTACCACGCTGTCGGCGGAGCAGCAGACGATCATCCGCCTGTCCTATTTCAGCGAGAAATCGCAGACCGAAATCGCCGGCGAGCTGGGCATTCCGCTCGGCACGGTGAAATCTAGAACACGCCTGGCGATGAACCGCCTGCGCGCGCTGCTGGAAGACGAAACATGAGCTCGAAACACCACCATGCCACCGACGAGACCCTGATGCGCTACGCCGCCGGCACGCTGGCCGCGGGTCCTGCGATCGTCGTCGAAGCGCATCTTGCGGCCTGCCCCGCCTGCCGCGCCCGCGTCGCAACCTACGAAGCCGTCGGCGGCGCGCTGCTCGACGAGATCGAGCCGACGGCACTCTCGGAAACCGCCTTCAACGACGTGCTGGCGATGATCGACGCGGAGGAAGGGCCGGCACCGAGGCCGCAATCGCGCAAGCCCGTCGAGATCGAGGGCGTGCGCCTGCCGGATGCGCTGGGCGGCTGCGACATCGGGCGCTGGCGCTGGATCGGCCCCGGCATGCGCATGAGCCGCGTCGGCGTGCCGCACGATCCCGATGCCAACCTGATCCTGCTGAAGATCGGCCCCGGCCGGGCGCTGCCCGATCACGGCCACGCCGGCACGGAATTCACCTATGTCGTGGCCGGCGCGTTCAGCGACCGGTTCGGCACGTTCGGGCCGGGGGACATGGCGGAGATGGACGAGGACGTCGAGCACCAGCCGATCGTCGACCGGGGCGGCGACTGTATCTGCCTTGCGGCGATGGAGGGCCAGATGCGCTTCAAGGGCTTCATCGGCCGCATGCTGCAACCGATCTTCGGGATCTGAGCCATGGCGCCGGCGGCCCTGTTTCTCTTGCTCGCCGTCGCCCTCTCGCTCGCCATGACGGGCGCCTGGCTTGCCGTGGTGCGCGGCGCCAGTTCCGGCTGGGTCGATGCGATCTGGTCGTTCCTGGTCGGCGCCGCGGGCGTTGCCGTGGCGCTCTCGCCGGTCGCCGGCTGGGAGGGCGATGTCCAGCGCCGCCTCGTCGTCGCCCTCATCGCCATTTTGTGGTCGTGCCGGCTCGGCTTTCACATCGTGCTGCGCACGCTCCACGGCGGCGAAGACCCGCGTTATGCGCGGCTGAAGCAGGAATGGGGCGACGGCTGGAAACGCCGCCTGTGGCTCTTCCTCCAGATCCAGGCCGCCGCCGCGATGCTGCTCGCCGCGACCATCTTCCTCGCCGCCCGCAATCCGGCACCCGGCCTGCGCTGGAGCGACGTCGCCGGCATCGCCATCCTCATCGCGGCGGTGATCGGCGAAGGCCTGGCGGATGTGCAGCTCGCGCGCTTTCGCGGCGACCCTGCCAACCGGGGCAAGGTCTGCGATGCGGGGCTCTGGGGCCTCTCCCGCCACCCCAACTACTTCTTCCAGTGGCTCGGCTGGACGGGTTACGCCGTCGTCGCCATCGGCCCGGCCGGCACATGGCCCTGGGGCTGGGCGGCCGTTGCCGGACCGGCCTTCATGTATTGGCTGCTGGTCCATGTCTCGGGCATCCCGCCGCTCGAAGCGCATATGCTGCGCTCGCGCGGGGTCGCCTTCGCCGCCTATGCCAGGCGCGTGAACGCCTTCTGGCCCGGCTTCAACACCAAGGAGAGACCGTCATGAACCTCGCCGTCACCGCGATTGCCGCCGCCGAGCGCCTGCCGCTTCCCGACAGTGCGCTGCGCTTCGGCATCGACCGCCTCGTCGGCCGCACCAGCCGCGTGCTTGCGGGCGGCGGCGTGGCGGACCGGGATTTCGCGCGCGGCATGGAGGCCTTTCCGATTGCCGTGCACACCGATGCGGCGAACGAGCAACATTATGAACTGCCGCAGGATTTTTTCGCGCTGGCGCTCGGCCCCCGCCGCAAATATTCCTCCTGCCTCTACCCGACCGCCGAGACGACGCTTGCCGAGGCCGAGATCGCCGCGCTGGACGAGACCTGCGCCCATGCCAGGCTGGAAGACGGACAGGACGTGCTGGAGCTCGGCTGCGGCTGGGGCTCGCTGTCGCTGTTCATGGCCGAGCGTTACCCGGCCTCGCGTATCGTTTCCGTCTCGAATTCCGCCTCGCAGCGGCTCTTTATCGAGGGCGAAGCCACGCGCCGCCGCCTGACCAACCTCACGGTGATAACGGCCGACATGAACGGCTTCCAGCCGGGCAAAACGTTCGACCGCATCGTCTCGGTGGAGATGTTCGAGCACATTTCCAACTGGCGGAGCCTGCTGTCGCGCGCCCGCTTGTGGCTGCGGCCGGAGGGGCGGCTGTTCCTGCATGTCTTCTCGCATCGCGCCAGCGCCTACCGTTTCGACCATGCGGACAAGGCGGACTGGATCGCCCAGCATTTCTTCACCGGCGGCGTCATGCCGAGCCACGGACTGGTGCGGGAATTTTCCGACAGTTTTACCGTGGAAAAGGACTGGCGCTGGAACGGCCGGCACTATGAGCGCACCGCGCTCGACTGGCTGAAGAATTTCGACGCCAACCGCGCGGCGATCCGCGCGATCTTTGCCGATACCTACGGCGCCGACGCCATCCGGTGGATGCGCCGCTGGCGGCTGTTCTTCCTGGCGACGGCCGGGCTCTTCGGCCATGCGAACGGCGAGGAATGGGGCGTCAGCCATTACCTGCTACGCCCCGCCGCCCAATGAGGTGGCTCCGCGCCATCAGCGCCTATGCCCACCATCCGGACGGGCGGGTGGCGGCGGCAAACCTCATCGCGCTCATCGTCGCCTCCAACCAGCCGTTCTATCCGCTTTATCTCCATTGGCTGGTCGGCGGGGATATCACGCCCGGCTGGTTCACCTTCCTCTCGACGCCGTTCTTCCTCGCGGTCCCGGCGGTGGCGCGCAGGAACACGATCGCCGGAAGGGCGCTGCTGCCGCTCGCCGGCATCGGCAATACGGTGCAATGCGCCTGGCTTTTCGGCACCCAATCGGCCGTCGAGATCTTCCTGCTGCCCTGCGCGATGATCGCCCTTCTGCTGTTTCGCCCGAAGGAGCGCATCTACGGCCTGGCGCTGGCGGGTCTCGCCTTCGTCGCCTTCCTGCTGAACGACAGCTATGGCCCGTCCATGGCCGCCTACAGCGCGGAGCAATATGCAGCGCTGGCGCGGCTCAACGTGGTGAGCGCCGGCATGCTGACCGCCTTCGTCGCGCTCCTCTTCTCCAACAGGCTGGCGGAAGCGGAAGGATCAGTCGAACCGGCTGGCGACCAGATATCCGGCTGAGGCGCCGACCGCGGTGACGAAGGCGCCCCAAGGTAAGTCGGCGAGCGTCACGGCAAGCGGCCAGTCCTTGAGGGTTGCCTGGTTGGTGAGGTCGTAGGTGGCGTAAGCGACGAGGCCGAGCACCGCGCCGTTGAGCGCCGCCTTGGGCAGCCCGCCGCCTTCCAGCGCCGGTATCACCGCGAAGAAGACGATGCCGGCGATATAGATCACATAGAAGCAGATCGCCGGCACCAGCTTGAACTGCGTTTCCAGCTTGTCGGCGAGCAACGGGCGGTAGAGCACATCGGCCATCGTGCTCAGCCAGATCGCATCCACGATGAGAAAGACGAGGCCGGCCGCGAAATAGGCGATGATCAGGGTCTTCATGGGGTGCTTTCCGTGGGGTTCATCATGTCTACGCCGCACCGCACGCGCCGGATCACTCCGCGAGTGAACCGATGGGCCGCGCCCTGCGTATGTGCAGGAAAGCGAGGAGAATGACGCGATGAAGACGCCGACTTTCGCAACCGTTGCCCTGTTGCTGTTGACCGCCGCCGCTGCCGGGGCGCAGCAATCCGCCGATCCGAGCGGTGTGTGGCTACGTGACGACGGCAATGCGCGCGTGCGCATCGCGCCCTGCGGCAACGATATCTGCGCCACCAACCTGTGGATCGGCGATACCAGCAAGGGCGAAGCGGCCGGCGACGTGCTGGTCATGTCGCTGAAGCCGAAATCCGCCGATACGCTGTCCGGGTCGGCCTATGACAAGAAACGCGACCGCACCTATTCCATCACCGTGCAGGTCTCCGACGGCGCGCTTCTGACGCGCGGCTGTATTCTCGGCGGCGTGCTCTGCCGCAACGTGCGCTGGAAATCGGCGCAATGAAGACTGAACGCATCACCAGCGTCGAGGAGAACGGCCCGCCGCCCGTGGCGGCCGGCACGCTCTATCCCGGCAAGGTGATGCACCAGCGGCTGAAACCCTTCGGCCATCGTTTCAGCTATTCGGTCTTCGCGCTGCTGGTGGATGTCGACCGGCTCGGCGAACTCGGCCGCCTGTCCCGCCTGCTCGCCGTCAACCGGCCGGGGCTGCTGTCGTTTCGCGAGAGCGACCATGTCGAGGCGGACGGCGAGACGCTGCGCGGCTTCGCCGATCGGCTGCTGGCGCAGGCGGGGGTGGAGGTCCCGGCGGCGCGCATCCTGCTGCTCGCCTATCCGCGCATGTTCGGCTATGTCTTCAACCCGATCTCGACCTATTTCGCCTATGACGCGGCGGGCGAGCTGCTTGCGATCATCTATGCGGTGCGCAACACGTTTGGCGAGCGCCACAGCTATGTCGCGCCCGTGCTGCCCGGCGAGGCGAGCCCCGCCGGCATCCGCCAGACGCGCACGAAAATCTTCCACGTCTCGCCGTTCATCGGGATGGGCATGCGTTATCATTTCCGCATCCTGCCGCCGGGAAAGACGGTGCGGCTGCGCATCCACGAGACCGCCGGCAGCGAGCCGCTGCTTGCCGCCACCTTCAACGGCGACGCCATGGCGCTGACCGGCCCGAACCTCGCCCGATACCTGCTGCGCTTCCCCTTCATGACGCTGAAGGTGATGGCCGGCATCCACTGGGAAGCGCTGAAACTCTGGCTGAAGGGCGCCCGGTTCCACACCAGCCCCCCACCCCCCGCCGCCGCGAGCTTTCGCGACGAGGGGTAAGCGCCTGCGACGTCAACGCGTGCCGATGGCTTTTTCGAATTCCGGCAAGGCTTCGAAAATATCCGCCACAAGCCCGTAGTCGGCGACCTGGAAGATCGGCGCCTCCTCGTCCTTGTTGATCGCGACGATCACCTTGGAATCCTTCATGCCGGCAAGATGCTGAATCGCACCGGAAATGCCGCAGGCGATATAGAGCTGCGGCGCAACCACCTTGCCCGTCTGCCCCACCTGCCAGTCGTTCGGCGCATAGCCCGCATCGACCGCAGCGCGCGATGCACCAACGGCCGCACCGAGCTTGTCGGCAACCGGAAGGATGACTTCCTGGAACTTTTCGGACGAGCCAAGCGCACGACCGCCCGAGATGATGATCTTGGCGGACGTCAGCTCCGGACGATCCGACGAGGACAGCGCGTCCTTGACGTGGGTCGAGAGGCCGGGGTTCGCTGCGGCCGAGACGCTCTCGATCGATGCGCTGCCGCCTTCGGCTGCTGCGGCGAAGGACGCCGTGCGCACCGTGATCACTTTCTTGGCATCCGTCGACTGTACCGTCTGGATGGCATTGCCGGCATAGATCGGACGCTTGAACGTGTCGGCGGAGACGACCTCGATGATTTCCGAGACCTGCGCGACATCGAGCAGCGCTGCGACACGCGGCAGAACGTTCTTGCCGACGGAGGTCGCGGCAGAGACGATCGCCTCATAGCTGCCGGCCAGCGACACGATGAGCGCTGCCAGCGGTTCCGCCAGGTTGTTGGCAAGGGTTGCATCCTCGGCGACGAGGACCTTCGAAACGCCGGAAAGCTTTGCAGCCTGTTCGGCCGCCGCCTTGGCACCGGCACCCGCGACGAGCACATGCACGTCGGAACCGATCTTGCCTGCCGCCGTCAGCGCCTTTGCCGTCTGGTCGGAAAGGTGGGCGTTGTCGTGATCTGCCAGAAGAAGAATGGCCATGTTCGTAATCTCCTCAATTCTTCCCGATCAAAGCACGCCGGCTTCGTTTTTCAGCTTGTCGACGAGTTCGGCGACCGACTTCACCTTGACGCCTGCCTTGCGGCCGGACGGTTCCTCGGTCTTCAGCACCTTGAGACGCGGGCTCGTGTCGACGCCGAAGTCGGATGGCGTCTTCTTGTCGAGCGGCTTCTTCTTCGCCTTCATGATGTTGGGCAGCGAGGCATAACGCGGCTCGTTGAGGCGCAGGTCCGTCGTGACCACTGCGGGTAGCTTGACGTCGATGGTCTGGAGGCCGCCGTCGACTTCGCGGGTGACCTGGGCCGAACCGTCGCCGATCTCGACCTTGGAGGCAAACGTCGCCTGCGCCCAGCCGAGCAGGGCGGACAGCATCTGGCCGGTCTGGTTCGAATCGTCGTCGATCGCCTGCTTGCCGACGATGATCAGGCCGGGAGCCTCGGCTTCGGCGACGCCCTTGAGAATCTTCGCCACGGCGAGCGGCTCGACGGCATCCTCCGTCTCGACCAGCACGGCGCGGTCGGCGCCCATGGCAAGCGCGGTGCGCAGCGTCTCTTCGGCCTTGGCCGGTCCGATCGACACGACGACCACTTCCGACGCTTTGCCGGCTTCCTTCAGCCTGAGCGCCTCCTCGACCGAAATCTCGTCGAACGGGTTCATCGACATCTTCACATTCGCTAGCTCGACACCCGAGCCATCCGCCTTCACGCGAATTTTGACGTTGTAATCAACGACCCGCTTGATGGGCACCAGCAGTTTCATCAAGAATCTCCTAAATCGTCAGCAGAGCGTGCGAAAACGCTCGACCATCACATCGAGGACCCCGCCGGGGTCCCGTTTCCACCAGGTGTTCGCGGAAAAGATTTCGACCTCGCACGGCCCCGCATAACCCGCGCCCTCGACGCTGGCGCGGATCGCCTTGAGGTCGGCCACGCCATCGCCCATCATGCCGCGGTCGAGCAGCACGTCGCGCGTGTCGGCGAGCCAGTCGCAGAGGTGGTAGCCGAAAATCCGGTCCTTTCCCGCGCGCTGCAACTGGGCGTCGAGGTCGGTGTCCCACCAGACATGGTAGACATCGACGGCGATGCCGAGGTTCGGCGCGCCGACCGTGTCGCAGAGATCGACGGCATCGCGCACCGTGGTGAGGCACGAGCGGTTGCCGGCATAGACCGGGTTGAGCGGTTCGAGCGCCAGCCGGACGCCACGCTCCGCCGCATAGGGCGCGATCGCGGCGACCCGGTCGGCGACGATCTTCAGGCTTTCCGCCGTGCCCTTCGTGCCCGGATGCACGCCGCCGACCACGATCGTCAGCACCTCGGCCCCAAGCGCCGCCGCCATGTCGATGGAAGCCTTGGCCTCATCGATCACCGCGACCCTGTCCACCGCCTCCGTGCCGACCAGAAACGGCGTGCGGCAAAGCCCCGCGACGGAAAGACCCGCCGCCCGCGCCCGTTCTCCGATCTCCACGGCCCGCGACCCGATTTCCCGCCGCCAGAAGACGATGGCGCCAAAACCGCGCGCCGCACAGGCATCGATCACCCGCTCCGGCGACCAGCCCGCGCCATGGCCTTCCAGATTGTGCCCGAGGCTCGCGGTGTTGAGCGCGAGCGCCGAATGATCGCTGGAAAAATCCCGCATCGCCTAGGCCCCGTAGAGTGCCAGCAGCTTCTTCATGCGCTCCACGGCAAGCTCCGGATCGCGCAGCAGGCCGCATTGGTCGGCATGGCGGAAGAGGTCGACGAAATAGGGCAGCGGCCGCATGGCCTGCGCGCCGTTCAGCATGATGAAATGGTCCTGGAAACCATTGAGCCAGGCGAGGAAGACGACGCCCGTCTTGTAATATTGCGTGGGCGCGCGAAAGATCAGCCGGGCGAGCGGCACGGTCGGATCGAGCGTCGCACGGAAGCCGGCCTTGTCGCCCTCGCCCAGCCGCTCCACCGCGTAAGCCGCGGCGGGTGCCAGCGGATCGAAGATGCCGAGCAGGGCATGGGAAAAGCCCTCCTCGTCGCCCTCGATCAGTTCGGGATAGTTGAAGTCGTCGCCCGTATACATTTTCACGCCCGCCGGCAGGCGCCGGCGCATGCGGATTTCCTTCTCCTTGTCGAGGAGCGAGATTTTTATGCCGTCCACCTTGGCCGTGTTTTCGCCGATGACGGCAAGCGCCGTCTGCATGGCGGGGTCGAAATCCGCGCTGCCCCAGTAGCCGGCAAGCTGCGGATCGAATATGTCGCCGAGCCAGTGCAGGATCACCGGCTCGTCGCAGGCCGACAGCACGTCCGAATAGATCTTGACATAGTCCTCCGGCCCCCTGGCAACGCGCACCAAAGCGCGCGAGGCCATCAGGATGATGCGTCCGCCGAGCTTCTGGATGGCTTCCGCCTGTTCCAGATAGGCGCGGCGCACGGCGTCGAGGCTGGTCACCGTCGCGGGGTCGAGATGGTCCGTGCCGCAGCCATTGGCGACCAGCGCGTCCGGCAGTTCTTCGCGCGTGCGGCGGATGAGCTCCAGCGCGCCCGGCCAGTCGAGGCCCATGCCGCGCTGCGCGGTGTCCATCGCCTCCGCAATGCCGAGCCCGAGGCCGGCGAGGTAGCGGCGGAATTCCATGGTCTTTTCCCAATCGACCGTCGCGCGGCCGGAGGGATCGTTGGCGGTGAACGGATCGGCCACCACATGGGCGGCGGAATAGACGGTGCGGGCCGGGTTTTTGCCGAGTTTGGCCGCGGCGATCGGCTGGCCCGTCAGCGTGTAATCCGAAAGGCGGCCGGCGGTATCGGGAAGCGCGATGTTCATCAAAAAACCCTCAGAAGCGCGGGACGAGCATGCCGGCATCCGCCGGGATGGTGAGGCCGGTGGTGTAGGGAAGCCGCCCCGACGCAAGCGAGGCGACCAGCGTTCCGATATCGTCGGGCTGGCCGACGCGGGGAAAGAGCGTCAGGCCCTGCTCCGCCCGTTCGCGATAGGCATCGATCACCGGCGCTGTCATCTCGGTGGCGATGAGGCCGGGCTGCACGTCATAGACGGCGATTTCCTCGCGCCCGAGCCGTACGGCAAGCGCCTTGGACACCATGGCGGCCGCGGCCTTGGAGGCGCAATATTCCGAGCGCTGCTCGGCCACCGCGACGGCATTCGACGAGGTGATGTTGACGATCGAATGGAAGAGCGGCGGCCGCTTGCGCGCCAGCAGGCGGCGGGCGAAGGCCTGGCTCAGGAAGAACAGCGCCTTGGCGTTGACGGAAAAGCAGCGATCCCAGCTCTCTTCCGACACGTCCATCATGTCGCCACGCTGGAGCACGCCGACGCCGGCATTGTTGACCAGCGTGGTGAGGGTCCCGAGCTTTTCTTCGATGGCGTCGAGTGCGGCTTCGTGGCCAGCTATACCGGTTACGTCGAACGGCGCGGCCACAACTGGCACGCCGAGCGCTGCAATCCGCGAAACCGCTGCCGACAGTTCCGCGTCCTCGGCAGGGCCGTTGACCGCGATGGCAAAACCCTGGCCCGCGAGCGCCTCGGCCACCGCCAGCCCGATGCCGCGCGACGAGCCGGTGACGAGCGCGACCGGCCGGGCACTCATGCCCGCGCCCCCTTCTTCAAGAGTTCGCGCGCGATGATCATGCGCTGGATCTGGTTGGTGCCCTCGTAGATCTGTGTGATCTTGGCGTCGCGGTAGAGCCGCTCGACCTCGAAGCCGCGGATGTAGCCCGAGCCGCCGAAGACCTGCACGGCATCGGCGGTGCGCTGCACGGCCATGTCGCCGGCAAAACATTTGGCGATCGAGCAGGCCTTGGTCGCGTCCGCGCCGGAATCGATCTTCGCGGCGGCGGAATGCACGAGCAGGCGTGCGGCCTCGATATCCTTCGCCATGTCGGCGAGCAGCCATTGTACGCCCTGGAAATCGGAAATCGCCTTGCCGAACTGTTTTCGCGTGCCGGCATAGTCGAGCGCGGCCTCGAGCCCGGCCTGGCCGATGCCGACGGCAAGCGAGGCGATGCCGACGCGGCCCTTGTCGAGCACCGACATCATCATGTGGAAACCGCGGCCTTCCGTGCCGAGCAGGGCATCGGCGGAAAGGCGCACATCGGCGAAATTGAGCGCGCCGACCTGGCTGGCGCGCTGGCCCATCTTGTGTTCCTTCGGGCCGCGCTCGACGCCCGCCGCATGCAGGTCGACGATGAAGATCGACATGCCGCGGTTGCCGGCCTCCTTGTCGGTGCGCGCCAGCACGAAGCCGTAATCGGCGACCGGCGCATTGTGGATCCAGATCTTGCCGCCATCGAGCCGCCAGCCGTCGCCGTCGCGCACGGCCGTCGTGCGGATGCCCGAGACATCGGTGCCCGCTTCCGGCTCGGTGATGCAATAGGCGACCTTGGCGCGCATGCCGAGAATATCGGGCAGCAGCGCCTGCTGGCGCTCCGTGCCGTGGCGCACGAGCAGGGTCGAGATGAGTTCGATCAGGCCGCACTGGTCGGCGACGGAGGCGTAGCCGCGGCTCAGCTCCTCCATCACCAGCGCATAGGTCAGCGTATCGAAGCCCGGGCCGCCGAGCGCCTCCGGCACGCCGATGCCGAACAGGCCGAGCTTGGCCATCTCGTCATAGAGGGCGGCGGGGAAACTCTCCTCGCGGTCCAGTTCCTCGGCCAGAGGGCGGATCATTTCATCGGCGAAGGCGCGCGCCATGTCGCGCACCTGCTCCTGCGTTTCCGTGAGATACATCGGCTTCGTCTCGCTTCTAGTAACTATCTGGTTACATACATGCGGCGGATGCACGACGTCAAGCCGGAAAAATTTCCGCGCGGCTACAAAGCTGCTTGCACAGTGGGTTGGCCGGTGGTTATTATTCACCATACGGTTACTTATGGAGGATAAGTATGCACGCGAGCGACAAGCGAAAATTCGGCCGCACGGATATCGAGGTCACGACCTTCGGCTTCGGCACCGCCCCCCTCGGCAACATTTTCAACGAGATCGACGAGGCGACGGCCGCTTCCATGTTCGAACGCGCCTGGGATGCCGGCGTGCGCTTCTTCGATACCGCCCCGATGTACGGCCACGGCCTTGCGGAGCTGCGCACCGGCCACGCGCTGCGCTGGAAGGAGCGTGACGATTTCGTGCTCGCCTCGAAGGTCGGCCGCCTGCTGCGCCCGGCCCGGCGCGACACGATCGATTTCGCGCCCTGGAAGAACGCCGCGCCCTTCACCATGCATTTCGACTATAGCTACGACGGCACGATGCGCGCCTTCGAGGACAGCCTGCAACGGCTGGGGCTGGAGCGCATGGAGATGTGCTTCATCCACGACATCGACGTTTTCACGCGCGGCGATGCGCAGCCGGAGGTCTTCGAGCAGGCGATGGATGGCGCCTGGCGGGCGCTGGAAAAGCTGCGCTCGGAAAAGGTGGTGAAGGCGATTGGCGTCGGCGTCAATGAATGGCAGGTCTGCCACGAGGCGCTGAAGCGCCGCGACTTCGACTGCTTCCTGCTGGCCGGCCGCTATACGCTGCTGGAACAGGAAGCGCTCGATGCCTTCCTGCCGCTCTGCGAGGAACGCGGCGCTGCCGTCGTGGTGGGCGGCGGTTTCAACTCCGGCATCCTTGCCACCGGCGCGAAGGAAGGCGCCAAATACAATTATGCCCCGGCGCCGCGCGAAATCCTGGAAAAAGTCGCCAAGATCGAGGCCGTCTGCGCCGAACATGGCGTACCGCTGGCCGCTGCCGCCCTGCAGTTCGTTGTCGCCCACCCGGCCGTGCCGTCCTTCATGGCGGGTACGCGCACGGTGGAGCAACTGGACCAGAACCTCGCCTGGTTCTCGCACCCGATCCCCGGTGAGTTCTGGGCGGATCTGAAGCACAAGGGCCTTTTGCGCGAGGACGCGCCTGTGCCGGCCTGAGCCCGATCGTCACCGCTGCTTGGCGGTGAAAAAGCCCTCCTCCCCCCTGCCGTCATCCTCGGGCTCGACCCGAGGATCCACCCTCACCCGCGGCGTGGATGCTCGGGTCAAGCCCGAGCATGACGGAGGAGAGGTTTGGTGCGACAGCATGCAGGCAGGCTGTCGCGAAAATCTTGAATGGTCGGGCTAAAACGCCGGCGGTCGTTTCTCGCGATAGGCGGCAAGGCCCTCCGCGAGGTCAGCCGATGCCGCGGCCGCGGCGCCCGCCAGCGCCTCGACGACGCGGGCATTCTCTTCGCCCTCTGCGGCGTTGATCAGCATTTTCGTCACCTCGGTGGCGCGCGGCGCGCGTTTCAGCACGCGCTGGGCGGCGGCTTCTGCCGCGGCCGGGCCTTCGCCCGTTTGCACAACCTGGTCGACCAGCCCGAGGGCCAGCGCCTCTTGCGCCGGAAAGACCTCGCCGAACAGCGCCATGCGGCGCACCAGCGACGAGCCGAAACGTCGCGACGCGCGCTGTGTGCCGGACCAGCCGGGAATGATGCCGAGGCCGGGTTCCGGCTGGCCGATCTTTACATGGGCTTCCGCGATGCGAAGGTCGGCGCAGGCGGCCAACTCCAGCCCGCCACCGAGCGCATGCCCGTTCAGCACGGCGATCAGCGGCACGGTGAGGCGCGCCAGCGCATCGAAGGCATCGTGCCCGTCGCGCAGCCAGCGCCGCGAAAAGGCCTCCGCATCGAGATTGCTCCAAGCCGCGATATCGCCGCCCGCCGAGAAGGAGCGTGCGCCCTCGCCGGTCAGAATGGCGACGCGCGCATCCGACCGCTCGATATCCCGGCAGGCCTGCAAAAGCGCGTCGACCATTTCGGCGTCGATGGCGTTCAGCTTTTCCGGGCGGCGCAGCGTCAGCCGGGCGATGCGGTCCTCGACGGCGAGGTCGATGCGTGGGTCGCTCACAGCGCGAGGCCCATGGTTTCGGCGCGGAACAGCGCGTCGTCCATGGTCTTTAGCGTCTCGGAGACCCTGAGCGGCGTGGCGGCCTGATCGAGCACGTCGCGCTGGAGATCGAGGCCGGGCGCGATTTCGGTGACGACCAGCCCGTCCGCCTCAAGCCGGATCACGCAACGCTCGGTGACATAGGTGATGTCCTGCCCCTGCGCGCGGGCGCGTTTGCCGGAAAAACTGACCTGGTCGACCTTCGGCACGATCTTGGCGATGCGGCCTTCTTTGTCGACGACCAGCCGGCCATCCTCGATGCGCATTTTCGCGCCCGCATTGAAATTGCCGGAAAAGACGATCTTTTTCGCCCGCGCGGTGATGTCGACGAAGCCGCCGGCGCCGGCGGTGCGATGCGGCGTCGCCGCAAGCCGGCTGACATTGACCGATCCCTCGGCGTCGATTTCCAGGAAGGACAGCAGCGAACAATCGAAGGCGCCGGCCTGGAAGTAACAGAACTGGTGCGGCGAGGCGACGAAGGCCTCCGCATTGGAGGCGCAGCCGAACTTGAAATCGAGCAGCGGCACGCCGCCGACGGCGCCCTGCTCGATCACCCAGGTGATCTTGCCGTGATGGCCTTCCTCGATGAGGATGCGTGGCACATTGGCCGAAATGCCGAAGCCGATATTGACCGCCCAGTCTTGCCTGAGCTCCTGCGCCACGCGCCGCGCAATGACCTTGCCGACATCGAGCGCCGGCAGGCGGAAGGTGTCGAGCGGCCGGAAAAGCTCGCCGGAAATCGCCGGATCATAGGGCGTCGCCGTCGTCTGCAACTGCTCCGGCGCCTCGACGATGACGTCGACGAGAATGCCCGGCACGCGCACGTCATGCGGCCGCAAGGTGCCGCTCGCCGCCACGCGCTTGACCTGCGCGATGACGAGGCCGCCGGAATTGCGGGCGGCAAGCGCCATCTCCATGGCACCGAGCGTCGCGCCCTCCTGCTCGAAGGTGAGGTTGCCCTTCTCATCGGCCGTGGTGGCGCGGATGATCGCGACATCGGGGCGGATGGCCGGGAAATGCAGCCAGTCCTCGCCGGCAAATTCGACGCGCTTGACGAGGGGTGCGGCCCGCGCGCTGGCATTCATCGCGCAGCCGTCCTGGTCGGGATCGACGAAGGTTTCCATGCCGACCTTGGTCAGCACGCCCGGCCGCTTGGCGGCCCCCTCGCGCAGCATGTCGAAGACGATGCCGGAGGGCACGTTCCAGGCGGCGAGTTCTTCTTTCAGGATCATCTGCCAGATGAGCGGCGGCTCGGCATTGCTCGGCCCGGAGGGGTAGGAGCCGCCGATGATCTTTTCCAGCATGCCGGGCTTGGCGATGTGGTCGACGCCTCTGGTGCCGAAGAAATCGCCGGCCGCGATCGGGTGGACGGAGGTCAGCCCGCGCGGATGGCCCTCGCGATCGAAGCGTTCGCCGAGCGCTTTCAGCACGGCATCCGGGCAGCACAGGCCCGAGGAAGAATTGACGGCGACGACCGCGCCATCCTTGACGAGCCTGGCCGCCTCCTCCGCCGTCTTCACCTTCTTCATGGCCGAATCCTCCGATCTCCATTGCATTAAGTAACTAACTAGTTATACATTAATCACGGCCGGAGCAATCGGGCAAGCAAGATTTTCGCGTCTGCAACGCCGGCGCATCGACCAGCCAAGGAGGAGGCATGAACATCTATTTCCAGAAGAGCTTTCAGCGCGGTTTCGGCACCTATCCGCTGAAGGGCGACGACCTGCGCGCCGCCGTGGACGCGGCCCTCGAAGCCGGCTACCGGGCGTTCGATACGGCGCAGATGTATGGCAACGAGGCCGAGACCGGGGCGGCGCTTGCCGCCGGCGGCGTCGCCCGCGCCGAGCTCTGCATCACCACCAAGGTGCATCCGGACAATTACAGCGCGGAGAAATTCATCCCCTCGGTGGAGGCGAGCCTCGCGGCGCTGAAACTCGACCGCGCCGATGTGCTGCTGCTGCACTGGCCGCCGGCGGACGGCGACGTCGCCCCGTCTTTGCGCCTGTTGCAGGAGGCTCATGACAAGGGCCTTGCGGGCGCGATCGGCGTGTCGAACTATACGGCGCGCATGATGCGGGAGGCGAAAGCGGCCGTTGACGTGCCGCTCGTCACCAACCAGGTGGAGTTCCACCCGCTGCTCGACCAGAACAACCTCCTCGCCGCCGCCACGGAGACGGGCATTCCGCTCTCCTCCTATGCCTCGGTGGCGCGGGGCGAAGTCTTCAAGCACGGGCTGTTCGCCGAGATCGGCGAAGGTTACGGCAAGTCGGCCGCGCAGGTCGTGCTGCGCTGGATCCTCCAGAAGGGCGTTCCGCTCAACACCATGTCGACCAAGCCGGTAAACATAAGGGCGAATTTCGAGATCATGGATTTCACCCTCTCCTCCGTCGACATGGCCCGCATCGACACCCTCCACGCCACCGGCTACCGCATCATCAAGCCGGGATTGCTGCCATGGGTGCCTGAGTGGGACTGATAAAAAAGGGGCGGCCACTGTGCCGCCCTTTGCTGTGCGGCGAGCCTCGCCACACCCTCCACGTCATCCTCGGGTCAAGCCCACTGGTGTCCGGTTTAAATTCAATGGACAAGGTGCACGGTGTTGATTCTACTCGTATTCGAGCGTTTGGCGACGATCTCGGACACGATAGAGGAGCAACCCCGTGCGGCATCACAATAGCGTCT
>NZ_DASYHH010000021.1:0-235013 GCF_035998705.1 Shinella sp.
CATACGCGCAAACCTCATGCATCGCCGCCGAACAGACCGCCTGCTGAAGCCACCACCAGACCCGCCGCAAGACACCAGCCAGATGGTGCTCGAATGGGCCTGAATTTAAACCGGACACCTGTGGGCTTGACCCGAGGATCCGCCGCCACACCGACGAGAAACCCTTTCGCCGAAATCGATGATCCGCTACACCTCCTGCCAAAGATTCCAGGAGATTATCGCATGGCAAAGGTTGCATTCATCGGTCTCGGCGTCATGGGCTACCCCATGGCAGGCCACCTCAAGGTCAAGGGTGGGCATGAGGTGGCGGTCTACAACCGCACCTTTGCCAAGGCGGAAAAATGGGCCGCCGAATTCGGCGGCAAGGCCTTCCCGACACCGGCCGAGGCCGCGAAGGATGCCGATTTCGTCTTCACCTGCGTCGGCAATGACGACGACCTGCGCTCCGTCACGACGGCCAAGGACGGTGTGCTCGACGGCATGAAGCCGGGCGCCATCCTCATCGACAACACCACCGCCTCGGCCGAGGTCGCCCGTGAACTCGACGCCGCCACGCGGGCCAAGGGTCTGCGCTTCATCGATGCCCCGGTTTCCGGCGGCCAGGCCGGTGCGGAAAACGGCGTGCTCACCGTCATGTGCGGCGGCGAGGAAGCGACCTTCGACAAGGCGAAGCCCGTTATCGACGCCTATGCCCGCATGGTCGGCCTGATGGGTCCGGCCGGTGCCGGCCAGTTGGCCAAGATGGTCAACCAGATCTGCGTCGCCGGCGTCGTGCAGGGCCTTGCCGAAGGTATTCATTTCGGCAAGCAGGCCGGGCTCGACATGGAGAAGGTCATCGAGGTCATCTCCAAGGGTGCCGCCGGCTCCTGGCAGATGGACAACCGCCACAAGACGATGATCGCCGGAAAATATGATTTCGGCTTCGCCATCGACTGGATGCGCAAGGACCTCGGCATCGTGCTGTCCGAAGCCCGCCTCAACGGCGCCAAGCTCCCCGTCTCCGCCCTCATCGACCAGTTCTACGGCGACGTGCAGGACATGGGCGGCAACCGCTGGGACACGTCGTCCCTGCTCGCCCGGTTGGAGAAGAAGAAACGTGGTGTCCCGCCGCGCCCTGCTCGCCGTCGCGGCCCTGGCGGGCCTCGCAGCACCAGCCCGGGCGGACGATAGCGCCGCGCTGGCGCTCGCCACCGCGCTGCACCAGAAGATCGCGCAATGCTGGAACGTCCCGGCGGACCTTCCCGCCCATGTCGAAGCGGTCCGGGTGGCTTTCACACTGACGGAAGCGGGCGAGCTCGATGGCTCGCCCAAGGTCGACGGCCCCGTCGCCGGCGATCCGGCGACGAAAACCTTCGTGGCGAGCGCCGTGCGCGCGGTCGTGCGCTGCGCGCCGTTCACGGGCCTCGAAAAGCTCGCACCCTACGACACCTGGAAGTCGGTCTCGGTGACCTTCAGGCGGCCGGAGATGTAGGCGCTTTACTCTTCGCCGCTCTTCTGGTTGTCGACGGCCATGTAGTCGAGCGGCATCTCGGTCGTATACTTGATCTGCTCCATCGCGAAGGCGGAGGAGACGTCGCGGATCTCGATGCGCGCGATCATGCGCTTGTAGAAGGCATCGTAGGCGCCGATATCCGGCACGACGACGCGCAGCAGGTAATCCACCTCGCCGCTCATGCGATAGAACTCGACGACTTCCGGGAATTCGACGATCACCTCGGAAAAGCGCTTCAGCCATTCCGTCGAATGCGAATTGGTGCGGATCGAGACGAAGACCGTGACCTTGGTGTTGATCTTGATCGGATCGAGCAGCGCGACGCGCTTGCGGATCACGCCGTCCTCTTCCATCTTCTGGATGCGCCGCCAGCACGGCGTCGTCGAGAGACCCACCTTCTTGGCGAGGTCCGCCACTGCCAGTGTGGAATCTTCCTGCAAAAGGCGCAGGATTTTGCGGTCCAGACGATCCATCGACTTCCCCTAACGAAATTTAATTCCCTCATATACCGTGATAGCGGCAAAATGAAAGAAATGCATTTCATTCCGTAAGAGTTTTCACCCGCTTTCGCAACTCCGGAAGAATCTCTTGCTCAAACCAGGGATTGCGCTTCAGCCAGCCGGTATTGCGCCAGCTCGGATGCGGCAGCGGCAGAACCGCCGGCCCCTCGTTGCGGCCGAGATGGCGCCGCCAGTCGCGCACCGTCTCGGTCATGCTGGCGGCCTTCGCAGCGCCGAGATGCCAGGCTTGCGCATATTGGCCGATCGCCAGCACCAGCTCGACCTGCGGCATGGCGGCGATCACCCGGGCGCGCCAGAGCGGCGCGCATTCGCGCCGCGGCGGCAGGTCGCTGCCTTCAGCGTCGTAACCGGGAAAACAGAAGCCCATCGGCACGATGGCGAATTTTGCCGGATCGTAAAAGTCCTCGCGCGTCACGCCGAGCCAGGTGCGCAGCCGGTCGCCCGAGGCGTCGTTGAACGGCAGGCCGCTGCCATGCACCCGAAGCCCCGGCGCCTGGCCGGCGATCAGGATACGGGCGGTCTCGGAAATGACGGCGACCGGCCGCGGCTCGTGCGGCAGGCGATGGGCCGGCCCCTTGGCCGGCGCATCGCGACAGAGCCGACAGGCCGCAATCGCCGCACGCAGCGCGGCAATCTCGCCGACAGGTCCTGCATCATTCATCGCGTCGTCCGTTCAAAGCAGCCCCAATGTGCCCAGAATGCCGCCGAGCACGCCGGGTTCCGCATCATGCGCATCCTCCTGCGGCCGGCCGTGCGTCCGGCGCCATTGCTGCGGCATGTCGAACTCGGCGCCCCACAGTCCCTTGCGCTCGGCCCGGGCGAACCGTTCTTCCTCCTCATAACCGCCATAGGCGACCGCCAGCCCCTCCCGCACCATGCGTCGGCCGAGGTCCCCTTCCGGCGTCTCGCAGCGCGCGAGCCACCGGTTGTACTTGTCGGTGCCCTCGGTGCGGCAGGTGATGGTTCCGCCGCGCAACAGCTCGGCAAGCCGCGAGCGCGCGGCAACGCCGCAGCGCCAGTCGGCACCGTCGCGCTTGCAGACCTGCGTCAGTTCCGGCGTGTCGATGCCGACGAGGCGGATGCGGTGGCCGTCGAGCGTCAGCGTGTCGCCGTCCGCCGCGCGTGCGGCGCCGGTGATCGTCTCGCCGGTTTCGCCGCTCACGCGGACCACGACAAGCGCCGTCAGCGCCAGTATCGCCATCGCCACGCCGACGTCGCGCGCGCGCCTCGTAAGTCCCATGCAACCCCGTTCCTGTCCTAGAGTCCTGACGTTTCGTCATATGGCGGCGCGAAGCCCGGTTCACGTTACGGAAAATGCCGGAATGGTTCGCAAATGGTTTATGCGCGGCAGCATCTTCTTAAGGATTCGACCCTAGAATTCAACGCTGTCCGTAACAGTTGCAAGTGTGATGAGTACCGGCGTCAGTACCTCGACCGACAAGATCATCGTCGACAAGTCGCGCAGCCACCGAAACAAGGCTGTCTCGCGGGCTGTGCGCACGACTCGCGAGCGGTTGCAGACGGCGACGGGGCTGGCGCCCGGCTTCGAGCGCGAGATGCTGCAACTCCACATCGCCTCCGCCGCACAGAGCGCGCTCGCCGTGCCCGTCGTCGTGGTGCTGATCGCGGCCGGCGGCATCTATCTCACGCAGGAAATCGGCCTGATCGCCTGGGCGATCCTGGCGCTCAGCGTCCATGCACTCGGCATGATCGTGGCGCGCCGCGCCCGCAAACAGGAAATCACCACCGACAACACGCGCCGCTGGCAGCAGATCTTCCTCACCGCCCAGGTCTTCATGGGCCTCACCTGGGCCGCCTTCGCGTTGCAGACCTGCGGCCAGTGCTCGGGCGTCACCTTCGATTTCTACAAGGGCTCCTCCCTGCTCGTGGCGCTCGCCGTCACCGCCATCAGCACCTTGATGCTGCGGCATGCCGTGCTCTACGCCTTCCTGCCGACGGTCGGCGCCCTGTCGATTTCCGCCCTGCTGCGACCGGATCCCGCAACGGTCGGCATGACCGCGATCATCGCCGCTGCCATGATGTTCCTCGTCTTCATGACGCATCGCCTGCGCCACACGAGCGCGCAGCTTCTCTCCTCGCAATCGGAGAAGGACGATCTGATCGCCGAGCTGGAAGTGGCAAAATCCATGTCGGACGAGGCCCGCCGTCGGGCGGAGGAAGCCAACCTCGCGAAATCCCGCTTTCTCGCATCCATGTCGCACGAGCTGCGCACGCCGCTCAACGCCATCCTCGGCTTTTCCGAAGTCATGTTCACGGAAGTGCTGGGGCCGCTCAACAACCCGGTCTACAAGGAATATACGTCCGATATCCACCGTTCCGGCCAGCACCTGTTGAACCTCATCAACGAGATCCTCGACCTGTCGCGCATCGAGGCCGGCAAATATGACCTGTCGGAGGATTCCGTCTATCTCGTGGACATCGCCGAGGATTGCATCGGCATGGTGCAGCTGCGCGCCCGCGCCAAGAACATCACCATTGCCGAGCAGGTCGAGGGTGGCATGCCGGCGGTCTGGGCGGACGAGAAGGCGTTGCGCCAGGTCATCCTGAACCTCCTGTCGAATGCGGTGAAATTCACGTCCCAGGGCGGCGAGATCCTCGTCAAGGCGGGCTGGACGGCCGGTGGCGGCCAATATGTCTCGATCAAGGACAACGGCCCCGGCATTCCGGAGGAGGAAATCCCGGTCGTGCTTTCGGCCTTCGGCCAGGGCTCCATCGCCATCAAGAGCGCCGAACAGGGCACCGGCCTCGGCCTGCCCATCGTCCAGGCCATCCTCGCCAAGCACAATGGCGAGTTCATCCTCAAGTCGAAGCTGCGCGAGGGCACCGAGGCCATCGCCATCCTGCCGGCAAAACGCGTGCTCCAGAGCCTGCCCGCCGTCACCGAAACCCAGGCCGTCGCACCGCGCAAGAAGAGCTTCGCCTGAGTGCGGATGACTAAGTTCAGATGAACTTGGAGGCGACGACGTAGACGGCGTAGATGGCATTCGAGATGATCAGGCAGAAGACGGCGAAGGAACCGAGGTCCTTCGAATGTTTGCCCATTTCCGAAATTTCCGGCGAGACCCGGTCGACGATCTCCTCGATGGCCGTGTTGAGCGCCTCGAAGGCGACCATCAGCAGGAAGAGGATCGCCATGGCGACATATTGGAAGAACGAGGCACCGACCACGGTGAAGAGCACCATGGCGACGCCGAAGGCGATCAGCTCGTGCCGGAAGGCGGATTCGCCGAGCAGCCGCCGCGCGCCGCCTGCGGAATAGGTCGCCGCCGCGATGAGATGGCTGAAGCCCGTCTTCTTCTCGATTGGTGCCTGACCCATTCCAACATCCTGATTCTGCCGCGCCCATAAAGCATGCCCGTATGACGGGAATGCCCCGGGTCTCATTCATACCATTTGGGGCTTTTTGCCGACCGCGCTCTAAAGCTTTGTTTTATCGCATTTCCGAACGCAAAACCGCTTCACACTTTTGCTGGAAATGGCTCTAGGTACGGTTGCTGACGCCCGCCTGAACGAAGGTCGCCATGCCGGAATGGCAGGCCGCCGCCGCCTTGACGATGCCGGCGGCAAGCGCCGCGCCCGTGCCTTCGCCGAGCCGCATGCCGAGCGCCAGCAGCGGCGTCTTGCCGAGCTTCTCGATCGACTTCAGGTGGCCGGGCTCGGCCGAAACGTGGCCGATCAGGCAATGGTCGAGCGCCGACGGATTGGCGGCGCGCAGAATGGCCCCTGCGGCGGTCGCGACATAGCCGTCGAGGATGACCGGGATCTTCTGCATGCGGGCGGCGAGGATGGCACCCGCCATCGCCGCGATCTCGCGCCCACCGAGGCGGCGCAGCACTTCGAGCGGGTCGGACAGATGCGCACGATGCAGGTCGACGGCCTTCTTGACGGCCGCGACCTTGCGCTGCAGTACCTCGCCTTCCGAGCCCGTGCCGGGGCCGACCCACTCTTCCGCCGTGCCGCCATAGAGCGCGAGGTTGATCGCGGCGGCGATCGTCGTGTTGCCGATGCCCATCTCGCCGATGCAGATGAGGTCCGTGCCGCCGGCAACCGCCTCCATGCCGAAAGCCATGGTGGCGGCGCAGTCGCGCTCGGAAAGCGCTGCCTCTTCCGTGATGTCGGCGGTCGGGTAATCCAGCGCCAGGTCGAAAACCTTCAGGCCGAGATCGTAGGCGACGCAGATCTGGTTGATCGCCGCACCGCCGGCCGCAAAGTTCTCCACCATCTGCGCCGTCACCGAGGACGGATAGGGCGTGATGCCCTGTTTGGTGACACCGTGATTGCCGGCGAAGATCGCGACGAGCGGGCGCGTCACGGCCGGCGGGCGGCCGGTCCAGGCAGCGAGCCAGAAGGCGATTTCCTCCATCCGGCCGAGCGCGCCCGGCGGCTTGGTGAGCTGCTTGTCGCGTTCACGCGCAGCCACGAGCGCTGCCGAATCGGGACCGGGCAGATTGCGCAGCAAATCACGAAAATCATCGAACGGCAGGCCGCTGGCACTCATCTTGGGGAATTCCTTGCTTTGGGCTTTCAAAGGCGGGTTTCGTGTCTCCTAATAGAGGCAGGGCGCGAATCCGACAACCGCATTTGCGGCGGCTTGCGTCGCCCTTTTGCCGGGAGGGGCTCTTCGACGTGGATATCCGGGATTTCATCGACGACACGGCTCGCTCGGTCGCCTTCCTGTCGCGCGTGCCGGTGCCGCAGCGCCATTTTGCCGGCCATGACGGGCGGCTGTCGCGCGCGGTGCGGGCCTTCCCCCTCGCCGGCCTGCTGGTCGTGCTGCCCTCCGCCGCACTTGCTGCCGTCCTGTCGGCGATCGACGCCCCGCCGCTGCTTCTCGCCTTCGCCACGCTGGCGCTCCAGGTGCTCGTCACCGGCGCGCTGCACGAGGACGGGCTTTCCGACAGCACGGACGGCATCGGCGGCGGGCGGGACCGGGAAAGCGCGCTGGCCATCATGAAGGACAGCCGCGTCGGCTCCTACGGCGCCGTGGCCCTCGTGCTCTCTTTCGGGCTGCGCGCCGCCGCGATCGCGGCCCTTGCCGCCGTGCTCACACCCTCCGGCCTGGGCATGGTGCTGCTTGCCGTGGCCGCCGCCAGCCGCACCGCCATGGTCTGGCACTGGGCTCTGCTGCCGCCCGCCCGCCGCGACGGCGTCGCCGCCTCGGTCGGCGAGCCGGACAAGGGCGCGACGACGATGGCGCTCGTCAGCGGCATCCTGCTCGCCGCCTTGCTGCTCCTGCCGCACGGCACGCTGCTTTCGCTCGTCCTCACGCTCATTGCCGCTGCTGCCGCCGTTCTCCTCTTCAACCGCATCGCCATGCGCAAGATCGGCGGACATACGGGCGACACGATCGGCGCGACCGAGCAGCTCGCGGAAATGTCAGTGCTCTTCGCTCTTGCCCTCACGCTCTGACCCACCGATATAGGAGGGGCAAACACCCGGAGACGCGATGGAATCGCCCTGCATTCTCGTCTGTTCGATCGATATGGTGACCGGCTACTGTTTCGGCTGCGGCCGCACGCGTGACGAGATCGGCGCCTGGACGCTCTATAGCGCTGAGGAGCGGCGCGCCATCATGGCGGCGCTGCCGGCGCGGCTTGCCACCGTCGAACGCAAACCCCGGCGCGAGACGCGCCGCACCCGCATGGCCAGGGAGCGCGGCGACGCATGAGGTTCTATTTCCTTCTCGCCATCCTCGCCGTCGGCCTCGCCTTCCTGATTCTCAACCATGACAGCGGCCGCACGATGGGCATGGACAACAACGACTTCGGCCGCCTCGTCACGCTGTCGGCCATCGCCACGATGATGGCGGCGGGCATTCTGGCCGGCCGGCGGCAGATCGGCGAAAGCGTGCGCCAGGCCGGCATCTGGCTTTTGATCATCCTCGTGCTCGTCGCCGGCTATCTCTACCGCTTCGACCTGCAGGAATTCGGCAGCCGCCTCACCGCCGGCCTCATCCCCGGCCGCGCCATCCTGACGACAAGCGCCAGCGGCGAACAGATTCTTGTCATCCACAAGGGCGTCTCCGGCCATTTCGAGGCCGACGTGTCGATCGACGGCACGCCGCTGCGCATGATGGTGGATACCGGCGCAAGCTCCGTCGTGCTGTCCTACGAGGATGCCATGCGCCTCGGCATCAATCCGGACAACCTGGTCTTCTCGATCGACGTCTCCACCGCCAACGGCCGCGCGCTCGCCGCCCCGGTCACCTTGCGCGAGGTCGCGATCGGTCCGATCCGGCGCGGCACCATCCGCGGCATGGTCACCGAACAGGGCCGCCTCGACCAGAGCCTGCTCGGCATGAGTTTCCTGGAAACGCTGGGCTCGATCGAGATCGCGCGCGACGAACTGCGGCTGAAGGATTAGTTCTTCAGCTTGTAGCCCGTCTTGAAGATCCACGCCGTGATCCCCAGGCAGACGACCAGGAAGCCCAGCACCGTGACGAGGCTGACGACCGGGTTGACGTCGGCGATCTCGTAAAAACTCCATCGGAAGCCGGAGACGAGGTAGAGCACCGGGTTGAAGTGGCTGACGGTCTGCCAGAAGGGAGGCAGCATGTTGATCGAGTAAAAGCTGCCGCCGAGGAAGACGAGCGGCGGCACGATCAGCATCGGGAACAGGTTCAGCTGCTCGAAATCCTTCGCCCAGATGCCGATCATGAAGCCGAACAGGCTGAAGCTGACGGCGGTGAGCACGAAGAACAGGATCATCACCAGGGGGTGTTTGATCGAGATATCGACGAAGAGCGAGGCGGTGATGAGGATGATCGTGCCGACGATCAGCCCCTTGGTCGCCGCCGCCCCGACATAGCCGATGACGATCTCGATCATCGAGACGGGCGCCGAGAGGATCTCGTAGATCGTACCGGTGAATTTCGGGAAATAGATGCCGAAGGAGCCGTTGCCGATACATTGGTTCAAGAGCGTCAGCATGATGAGGCCGGGCGCGATGAAGGCGCCGTAGGGCACGCCCTCCACCTCCTGCATGCGCGAGCCGATCGCGGCACCGAAGACGATGAAATAGAGCGAGGTGGTGATGACCGGCGAGACGACACTCTGCAAAAGCGTGCGGCGCGTGCGCGCCATCTCGAAGGCATAGATGGATTTGATCGCCTCGAAGTTCATTTGCTTGTCCCCACCAGTTCCACGAAAATGTCTTCCAGCGAACTCTGCTCGGTGGAGATGTCCTTGACCCGGAGGCCCGCCTGCGACAGCGCGGAGAGCAGCGAGGAAATGCCCGTGCGCTCGCCGGATGCGTTGAATTCATAGGTGAGCCGCGTGCCGGCCTCGCCGAGCGCCAGCCCGAAGGGCGAGAGCGTATCGGGAATGGCGCCGACCGGTTCGGCAAGCTCTACCGTCAGCTGCTTGCGCCCGAGCTTCGCCATCAGCGCCTTCTTGTCCTCGACCAGCAGGATTTCCCCATGGTTGATGACGCCGATGCGGTCGGCGATCTCTTCCGCCTCCTCGATATAATGCGTCGTCAGGATGATGGTGACGCCGGCGGCGCGCAGCCGCTCGACGAGTTGCCACATGACCTTGCGCAGGTTGACGTCCACGCCTGCCGTCGGCTCGTCGAGAAACAACACCTTCGGCTCGTAGGACAGCGCCTTGGCGATCAGCACGCGCCGCCGCATGCCGCCGGAGAGGTGACGCAGCATCGTGTCCTTCTTGTCGAAGAGCGAGAGCTCGCGCAGGATGCGCTCGATCAGCGCCGGGTCCGGCGCGCAGCCGTGCAGGCCGCGCGAGAAGGCGACGGTGTTCCACACCGTCTCGAAGGCGTCGAGCGTCAGCTCCTGCGGCACGAGGCCGATGATCGAGCGGGTCTGGCGGTAGTCGCGCAGGATGTCGTGGCCGGCGACGGTGACGCTGCCGCCGCTCGGCGTGACGATGCCGCAGATGATCGAGATCATCGTCGTCTTGCCGGCGCCGTTCGGCCCGAGCAGCGCGAGAATCTCGCCCTCCTCGATATCGAGATCGACGCCTTTCAGCGCCTTGAAGCCCGATGCGTAGCTCTTGGTGAGATTGCGAATGGAAACGATGGGCGCCATGGGATGGTCCGGAATGGAGGAAATTCATGCGGAAGGACACCCTATATGGCGTGTCTCCTGCCAAGTTTCACCCGTGCAGCGCAAAAAAGTCGCTCAGCCATAGATGCTGGCGAGGACGCGCGGCAAGCGGCGCCAGCGCAAACGGGACGAGATCGGCGATGGGCGGCGGCAGGCGAGAATTTCTCTTGGGACGGGTGCCCGACTGTCATCAAACCGTGACCCATTTCAACCATCGTCAGCGCGAGGCCGACGGGGACGATCCTGCACCCCGCTCACCCCAACGTCTCCACTGCCCCCGGCAGCGGCCTTGCTCCCGACCCTGAGGGAGCCCATCGGCGGTCCCCATCCGCCCGCTTCCCCCGCGGAAGCCCCCGCATGCATCCTCGCCGACGCACCGGCGCGGGTGATGGAATGTGACGTTCCAGGCAGGCGCCCTCCAAGCGTGCTGCCGCCCCTTTTCGACCGGCGCCCCGCCGGTCTTTTTTTGTCCGCCCGCCATCGGCAGGGGGTCTTCGGGAACTTGTCCGCGCCGCACCCATTTCGTCCTACAGGGCCAACCACCTCGGGAGATGAGACGATGACATTGCGCAAGGTCTATGCCCATCTGAGCTGTTCGGATCTCGACGAGAGCATCCGCTGGTTTTCGGCCATCTTCAACCGCGGACCGGATGCGCGTCCGATGGAGGGGCTCGCCGAATGGCACCATCAGGATACGGCCGGTTTCCAGCTCTTCCAGAATGCCGAGGATGCCGGCCACGGCACCCTCACCCTGATCATGGGCGAACTGGAGGCGGAACGGGAGCGGCTGGACGGCGCCGGTCTATCACCGGGCGACGTGGAGGCCGCCAGCTACGTCAAGCTGATCCGCCTGCGGGACCCCGACAAGAACCTCGTCGTGCTTGCCGAGGAAATTGACCAGCCGGAATCAGAGGCTGCAATGCCGGTAGCCGGATTTGCGGGCCCGTAGGTCGAAGTGGAAGTGGTCCTTGTGGTAGCGGTCGCTGCCCGGGCCGAGCACGGTGGAGAAATATTTGCAGCTGTCGCTGCGCACCGATTTCAGCAGCCCTTTCTCGCGGAAGGCGAAGAAGCCCTTCTTCTCGATGGCGATCGCCTTGCCGTTCTTCAGCACGATCTTGCCGACGTCGATGGCGTTGCCCTTGGAATGTTCCGACATGGCGGCACCGCGCTGCGAATTCATCGTGCGGCAGGAATAGGACGACATCTGGTGGATGGCCGCGACGCCCGAGAGGTAGCGCGTGCGCGACGACGGAACGAGTTCCTGCTTCACCCAGCGCGCAAAGGCCTCGGTGATCTGGCAATTGACGTTCGCCGCCGGCTTGATCTGGATGCCGCCGGAAAGCCCCGACAATTCCACCGGCCACGCGATGCCGCAGGACCGTCCCTTCGAGATGCGCGGCACGTCCCGGAACTTCACGCCGAGCTTTTGCAGGCGTTGCCGGCAGGCCTTTTCCGAGGCCGGCATGCCGCCCATGGTTTCCGGGATCTGCATGGGATTGTTCAGCCGCGGCAGGAAAGCGACCTGCTGCTCCTCTTCCACGGCAGGCATGCGGCGCGTCGAGCCCTTGGCCGGCACGCGCACATAGTTGCCGCTGTCGGCCGGCGTGCCGAGCTCCATGCCCGCCTCCGACATCGGCAGCGTTTCCGGCTGGCCGATCTGCTGCGGCGTATCGGTGCCGACGCCATCGACGACGACCTGCGTGGCATTGCCCTCGGCGATCTCGTTCGCCTGCGATTCCGCCAGCCCCTCGACACGCTCGACGCCGAGCCCGGCATCCATGTTCACGCCGTCTTCCGGCACAGTCAGGAAACCCGAGGAGGCCCGCACGGGCTCGTTGATGCCCATCGCCTCGTCGCTGTCGATCATCGGCAGGCGCTTCTTCTCCGCCATGGGCTCCGGCATGGCCGTATCGACCCCGCCCAGATCGCCAGACGGATAGGAGGAGACGTCGCCGCCGGTATCGCCCATCTCGCGGGACGGGCGGCGGCTGGAACTGTCACTCGGCCTGATCGCGCTGACGCCGGCACCGTCGATATCGTCGGGCGGCGTTAGGCCGCCCGAACAGGCGGCAAGCATGGCCGGGATGAGAAGCAGGCCAAGCGGTCTGCGGAGACGAGATACAAACGCAATACCCATTGTCACTTCCGCCTGGCAGCCGCCTCGCCCATCGCGAGGTCCCGGTTGCGCACACCTTTGTCCGGTGATGGTGCAGGCCGCTTTTGTCCGCATTCCGGACGACAGGGCCTCAAACCGGACGCGCAGGCCGATCCACCTGCATTTCCAGACAATTTTGTCGCAACAGGGTAAAGGACCCGTTGTCGGCCGACCCGCGAGATTAACGTGTGCAACGAAAAACCCCGGCGCTTGTGGCGCCGGGGCAAGGTCGTCCGGAGATCGTCTTTTGTTTATGCAGCGCGGCGCCGCGGGGCGGCCGCTCCAGCCGGGTTCAGCTGGAAGTTTCCAAGCAGCATCTTCAACTGCTCGCTTTCCCGAGTCAGCGTCTGGCCGGCGGCGTTGGTTTCTTCCACCATCGCGGCATTCTGCTGGGTCATCTGGTCCATCTGGTTGACCGCCGTATTGACCTCGGCAAGGCCGGTCGCCTGCTCGCGGGCGGCGGTCGCAATCGACGTCACCTGGTCGTTTACCTTGTTGACGAGCACCTCGATCTCGGTCAGCGCATCGCCCGTCGAGCGCACCAGCGCCACGCCGGTGCCGACTTCCGTGGCCGAGTTGCTGATGAGACCCTTGATCTCCTTCGCGGCATTGGCCGAGCGCTGGGCAAGCTCACGCACCTCCTGCGCCACGACCGCGAAACCGCGACCCGCCTCGCCCGCACGAGCCGCCTCGACACCGGCGTTCAGCGCCAGGAGGTTGGTCTGGAAGGCGATCTCGTCGATCACGCCGATGATCTGGCTGATGCGGCTGGAGGCGTCCTCGATGCGGCTCATCGCGGCGACGGCGTCACGCACGATCGTGCCGGAGCGGCCGGTCGACTGCTTGGTCTCGGCCACCATGCGGCTGGCTTCCGCAGCACGCTCCGAGGCGTTGCGCACCGTCGCGGTGATTTCGTCGAGCGCGGCCGCGGTTTCCTCCAGCGAAGCCGCCTGTTGTTCGGTGCGGTGCGAGAGGTTGTTGGCCGCTTCCGCGATGCCGCCGGCGCTGCCATGCACGATCTCGGTGGAATGCGCGATGGCGTTGATGACGCTGGACAGCGCATCGACGGCGCGGTTGAAGTCGTCGCGCAGTTTCGCATATTCCGGCGCGATCGCGCCGATGGAGACGGTTAGGTCTCCATTGGCAAGGCGTTCCAGCGCGCCGCCGACGACATGCATGGCATCCGCCTGGCTCTGGCTCACCTGGCGCTGGCGGCGCTCGCCCTCGCTGCGCTCCTCGTCGAGGCGAACCTGCTGCTCGCCCTCGCGAACCCGCAGTTGCGCGCGTTCGGCAACCGACTGGCGGAGAACGGAGACGACCGTCGCCATCTCGCCGATTTCATCCTTGCGGTCGGTTTCCGGCACGTCGCCGGACACATCCTCTTCGGCAATCGCCTGCATGGAGGCCTTGAGGCGCAGGATGGGACCGGTCACGCTCTTCACGATGCCATAGGCCGCAAGCATGATGACGAGACCGCCGATGCCGAGGATCATCGCCGTCTCGATCGCGTTGCGGCGGAACATGGCGGCAAGGTCGTCCGCATAGACGCCGGTGCCGACGATCCAGCCCCAGGGCGCAAAGCCCGCGACATGCGAATATTTCAGCACCGGCTCCTCGAAGCCCGGCTTCGGCCAGTAATAGTCGACGAAATCCTGGCCGGTCGGGCTCGACTTCACGGCCTTCACGAATTCGGTGAAGATGTGCTTGCCCGTCGGATCGGCCATACCGGTCTGGTCCGTGCCGTCTAGCGCCGGCTTGATCGGGTGCATGACGATCACGGCGTTCATGTCGTTGATCCAGAAATAGCCGCTGTCCTCGTAGCGAAGCGCGCGCACCGCGTCCTTCGCCCGGGTCTGCGCTTCTTCGCGGGTCAGCGTGCCGGCGGTTTCAAGTTCGTGGTAATGTTTGAACAGCGTCAGCATGCTTTCGTCCATCGCGGCAAGCTTCGACTTGCGCTCGACGACCATCGCATCCTGATAGTGATAGAGACTGTAGACGAGTGCGGCGGCGAAGATGGTCAGCGCAAGGCCGACGAGCAATGACAGACGCGTCGATATTCTAAAATTCTTCACCGTGGTCTCCTCGACATTTGCGGGCGCAATGCTCCCTATGCCGAAAGTCCGGGAAACCCTTTAAAATCATCTAAAATTACAATCATCAATTTTTAGAGTCTGAACATACTCGAAAATGTGCTTCGCGCGCTCTGCGGCGATGCATGCCCCCCTCTTTCTCGCGGGCGCGCATTCGGCTAGACCGGAGGAAAGTGGAGAAGACGCGATGACCTTGACGCCGAACGGACAGCTCACCCTTCGCACGCTCGCCATGCCGGGCGACGCCAATGCCGCGGGCGATATTTTCGGCGGCTGGGTCATGGCGCAGATGGACCTGGCCTCCGGCATCCGCGCCGCCGAACGCGCGCAGGGCCGCGTCGTCACCGCCGCCGTCAAGGAAATGGCCTTCGACCTGCCGGTGAAGATCGGCGACACGCTCAGCATCTATACGGATATCGCCCGCGTCGGCCGCACGTCCATCACACTGTCTGTCGAGGCCTGGGCACAGCGCTACCTCACCACGACGCTGGAAAAGGTGACGGGCGCCACCTTCGTCATGGTGGCGCTCGACAAGGACGGCCATCCGACACCCGTTCCCGTCGAATAAACACGGTCCGGAGGCTGAGCATGGAGCACACGACCCCGGATCCCGCCATCTTCAGCCATGTGCGCGTCGTCATCGGCATGGTGGTGAGCCTCAGCCTCGCCCGCATATTGACGGGCGTCGCCCTCTTCATCCAGCATCCCGGCAAGATGAAGGTCTACCCCGTCCACCTCGCCTGGGCCGGCTTCCTGTTGATCTTCCTCCTGCATTTCTGGTGGTGGGAATTCCGCCTGCAGGCGCTGACGACGATCGGCTTCGGCGTCTATCTCTTCCTGATCAGCTATTGCTGCCTGTTCTTCATGCTGGCCGTGCTGCTGTTTCCCACGACGCTCGACGACTATGCCGGCTACGAGGACTATTTCTATTCCCGCCGCAAATGGTTCTTCGGCGTGCTGGCCCTGGTCTTCGCCGTCGACCTGCTCGATACGGCACTGAAGGGAAAAGCCTATTTCGGCTCGTTCGGCTACGAATACCCGATCCGCAACATCACCTTCATCGCGCTCTGCCTCATCGCCGCCGGAACGCGCAGCCGCACCTTCCACACGGCCTTCGTCAGCCTCGGCATCATCTATCAGCTCAGCTGGATTTTCCGCGCGTTCGACGTGCTGGAGTGATTATCCGCGCAGATAGGCCGCGGACGTGTCGAACGACAGGCCTGGAAAGACCGCGGTTTCGAGGTCGCGTGCGGAAATGCCGAACTGCTGGCGCAGCATGGCGGCTGCGAGTTGCCGCAGGTCCAGCGTCGGCTTGAGGTCGCGTCCGTCGAGCAGGTCGCTATCCGAGAGCGACGGCCAGTTCCGATAGACCTTGCCGCCCGCGACCGCGCCGCCGGCCAGGATGGCGACGCCACCCGTGCCGTGGTCCGTGCCCTCGGAACCGTTTTCGCGCGCCGTCCGCCCGAATTCGGTGATCGCGAGGATCGCGGTCCTGCGCCACATCGCCGGAGACAGGTTCGCCTTCAGCGTCGTGATCGCGGCGGTGAGGTCCTTGACCGGTCGCTTGAAGGTCCGCGCCTGGCCGAGATGCGTGTCCCACCCGTTGATGGAAAAACTGGCAATGCGGTGGTCGGCCGAGAGCATGCCGGCGGTCAGTTTTGCGACGGACTGGATGCCGGCATTGCGCGTCTTGTCCGTGCCGTGCACGACATCCGACAGCATGTCCGTCTCCGCCGCCTCCCGCATCGCCGCCGCGAAGGCCGGGTCGTTGCGGTAGAGCCGCACGAAAAAGGCCTGCTCGTCCTCGGCAAGCGCAAGATCGGCGCGCGTCGACCAGACATCGACCGGGTTTTCGCCCGAAAGGATGAGCTCGGCGGTGGTGGTAACGTCGATCGCCCGGCGGTCGGCCGCGCGGGGGATGCTGGCAATGGCGCGGTTGAGCCAGCCCGTGCGCTCGTCCTTCACGGCGGCGCCACCGCTTTCCAGCATGTCCTGCCCGTCGAAATGGCTGCGGCCGGCACGATAGGGCGTCGAGGTGGCATGCACGAAACCGAGTTCTCCGGCCTTCCACAGCGGCATCAGGTCGGCCGCAGCGGAATGCAGGCCGAAGAAGCCGTCGAGGTCGAGAAGGCCATCCTCCGGCGTCAGCGCCAGCTTGGGCCGCAAAAGCCGCAGCGCCGGGTCGCCATAGGGCTGCACCAGCGCCAGCCCGTCCATCGCACCGCGCAGCACGATCGTCACCAGCCGGTTTTCGCCGGGCATGGCGGCGAAGCTGACGGGGGTCACCAGCGGCGACGCCGCCAGGCAGCAGGCGCCCGAAAGGAAAGCGCGGCGGTTGATGTCGCTCGTCATCGCGCTCCTCCTAACGCCGGTTGAATTCGGGAGAGGCCAGCACCATCGCCAGCCCCACCGCGCGGCTTGGTGCGCGCGAAACCGTCTCGATCGTATCCGCCCGCGCCGCATCCGCCATGGTCGCTTCCAGCAGGACGCGCGGATCGTGGACCTCGCCGAAACGCGCGACGAGCCGGCGCGCCCAGGCGATGCGCTCGGTCAGCTGGCTGGCGGTGATCCAGGCGGAAAGCTTTTCCTCCCAGCCTGCCGGGCTCGGCGCCGACCAGATCGGCTGCCCGAGCCGGTCGATAATGCCGACGGAAAGCGGATTGACACCCAGCGCCGGCTTGCCGTCCGCCGTCATCATGGCCACATCGGAGAGCGCCGCGCTATCCACGATGGGCCGCACGCCTGCCTTCTTCGCGCCCTCGCCGGGTCCAAGCGCCTCCGCGGGCACGTTCAGCGCCCGGAGCGCCGCAACGACGAAATCGAACGGCTGCCGCGCTTTCCGGCCGAGCTGCTCGAAACTCAGCGGATGCTCCAGCATCGCCCGGTAGACATCGATCAATCGCCCGTCATTCCTCATCCAGGCCTTCACCATCGCGTTCACAACCGGCTGCGGCGGGTCGTCGGCGATGAAATGCACGACGAGCTTGCGGCAGATGTGCCGCCGGGTCTCCTCCCGCTCGGCGAGCCCGTCGAGGAGGTCGTAGACCTGCTCGATCTGCCGCGCCCGCCCGCCATACGTCTTGCCAAGAACGCGGTAGGTGCCGGGTTCGGCGGACCGCACGCGAAAAGCGGTCTCGTAGGCCGGCGCCCGGAACCAGAGCCCCGTCAGCACATAGGCCGCCGAGCGGACGTCCTTCTGGTCGTAGCCGCTCCCTGCCCCCATCGTGTGCAGCTCGATGAGTTCGCGCGCCAGGTTTTCGTTGAGCCCCCGCCCCGACTTCAGGCCGATCGGCGAATTCGGCCCGATGGAGCGGGTCTGGTCGAGATAGGTGAGCATGGCCGGATGCAGCACGGCGGCCTTCAGCAGGCCGGAAAACGGTCCAGCGAGGTTCGGCCTGATGGCCTCCGCCTCGTGCAAGCCTGCGAGAATGCGCAGGGCGCCGCCCTTGCGCGCATCGATCGCGAAATGATCGCACCAGAAAGCGGCAAGGCGCTCGAAAAAACCGTTCGGCGAAAAGACCGCCTGGCGGACTTTCAGATGCTGGTCGCGCCGGAAGGCGTTGGCCATGACGATGTTGTAGGGATTGACGATCTTCTCGCCGACCGTCACCAGCGTGTTGGCGTCGCGCGCCATATTATAGGCCTGCTGGACCTCCCGGTAGGCGGGAAAGTGCGCGCGCCGTCCGGCAATGCCCTCGAAGGGGAAAAGACAGGTCTCGCCGACCCCGCGCTCGACCTGGCGGATCAGCGCGTCGACACTTTCCGGCGGCGCCTCGCCCGGTCGCCTGCCGTAGCCGAAACGTATCGACGCCGTTGTCGCAAAAGTCGTCACGCGAGCCTCATTCGATCCGTCCTCATGCTTGGAACAGATTGCGACTATTTTCGGGGTCGCGCACTACCCCTTGAAGACGAAGGCAGCACCGGCTGCGATCAGCACGAACCCGACGGCGTGGTTCCAGGTGAGGCTTTCCTTCAACCAGAACACCGAGAAGCCCGCGAAGACGACCAGCGTAATCACCTCCTGCATCGTCTTCAACTGTGCGGCGGAGTAGACCGCGGAGCCGAAGCGGTTCGCCGGCACTGCCAGGCAATATTCGAAGAAGGCGATGCCCCAGCTTGCAAGGATCGCGATGAACAGCGGCGAGGACTTGAACTTCAGGTGCCCGTACCAGGCGAAGGTCATGAAGACGTTGGAGAGGCAGAGCAGCACGATCGGCCAGACGGCCGCGGGGGTGAGGCTGAAGGGCATGGACGAATCCTGAAACAGAGGGAGATCTGCGATCGACATAGCCGAGCCGCCGCCGCCGTCAAGCCCATGGATTCTCGCGATCCCCCGTTAAGACAATCTTATGCCCACCACCACACCATCCGCCCGAGCCGTTCGGACGGCAATTCCTCGTGGCCGGGAGCCCAAATGACGGATGCGACCCGGATGATGCCGGTGGATGAACCGACAAGACGCCAGATCATGTCCGCACAGGCCCTGTCCGTGCTGGACAGCATCGTGCTGTCCTTGTCCGCCAACAGCTTTCTCGCCGCAACGACGGCCACGGTGCTTTGGCTCGACGGGCCGAGCCTCGAAATCCTGCTCTGGCTCGCCGCCGTGCTGGCGATCAACCTCGCGCGTTATGTCGCCGTGCGCATCGTCAAGCGGTTGAACTGCGCGGTCGAACGGCCGCAGCGGGCGCTGAAGGTGCTATCGCTCGGCGCGCTTGGCGGCGGCATCGCCTGGAGCCTGCCGCCCTTCATCGGGGCCGTGCACGGGGCGAACGGGCTCAATCCCTATCTCATCTTCATCATCGGCGGCATCTGCGCGGGATCGCTGATGCAGAGCACGGCCTATTCCCGCACGGCGCTGTGTTTTGCCGGCCCGCCGCTCGTCTCCGCCTTCATCTCGCTGCTGATCTCCGGCACGACGGAAGCTCTCGTCATCGCCGCCGATGCCCTGCTGCTCGCGGTGATGATGGTGCGCGCCAGCCAGCTCAGCGAAGCGGGCTTCATCCGCAGCCAGATCGACCGGCTGAAGGCCGTGGCGCTCGCCTCCTCCCTGTCGGATGCCAATGCGGAAATCCGCCAGTCCTACCACCAGCTCTCTTCGCTCGCGAACCGCGACCCTTTGACCGGCCTCGGCAACCGCGCCCTCTTCAACCAGCGCCTGCGCGGCCTGCTCGACAGCACCGTCCCGCCGGGCACGCTGGCGCTTCTCGTCGTCGACCTCGACCGTTTCAAGGCGATCAACGACACGATGGGCCATGGCGCAGGCGACGCCGTGCTCGTCGAGATCGCCGACCGGCTTGCCGGCCTCACCTATCCGACCGACACGGTGGTGCGCCTCGGCGGCGACGAATTCGCCGTCATCATCGAGGGCGAGGGAGCCGAAATGCGCGGCCGGGAGATCGGCGAGGATATCGTGCGCCTCGCCGGCGATCCAATTAACATCCACGACCGGCCGGTCACCGTCGGCGCCAGCGCCGGGCTGGCGCTCCATCCGCAACACGGCGAAACGGCCGACGATCTTTTTGCCAGCGCCGACATCGCGCTCTACGCCGCCAAGGAAGGCGGGCGCCGCCGGCTCGGCCTGTTCAATCCGGTGCTGAAGGCGCGCATAGAGCGGCAGCGCCTCATCGAGGCGACGCTTGCCGAGGCGATCGAGGCCCGGCAGTTGCTGGTCGTCTTCCAGCCGCAGGTAGAGCTCGCCAATGGCCGCGTCACCGGTTTCGAGGCGCTGCTGCGCTGGGCGCATCCCGAGCTCGGCCCGGTCAGCCCGCCGGATATCGTGCGTGCCGCCCATGCGCTGCATATTTCACCGGCGCTGACCGGATATGTCGCGACGCGCGCCGCCGAGCTGCTGCGCATCCTGCCCCGCCTCGGCCTGCCGGAGGCCGCCGTGGCGGTGAACGTCTCGCCGCGCGAATTCTCCGGCGACACGCTGTCGCGCCTGCTGATCGCCATCGCCAGCGAGCACGAAATCTCCCCGTCGCTGATGGAAATCGAGATCACCGAGGAGGCGACGCTCGACACCCAGGCGGCCGGCGCCGAGCTCGCCCGGCTGGAGGCCGCCGGCTTCCGCCTCGCGGTCGACGATTTCGGCATGGGCCATTCCTCGCTCGCCTATCTCGTCAGCCTGCATATCGACCGGTTGAAGATCGACCGCAGCTTCGTCAAGGGCATCACCACGAGCCGCGAGAACCAGGCGCTGATCGCCGCCCTCATCGGCATCGGCCGCGCACTCTCCATCGATATCGTGGTGGAAGGCGTGGAGGAGGAAGAGGAAGCCGAGGTGCTGCGCATGCTCGGCTGCCGCCACGCCCAGGGCTATTATTTCGCCCGGCCCATGCCGGCCGCGGAAATCCCCCGTTGGCTGGACGAGCATGCCATGCGCTTCGGCCGCAGCACGGCCGGCGCGCCGTAGGGGCGCAGAAATCGTCGTCACCCCCAGGCTTCCACAAGATAACGGCTGCGATCCTCCTGCGGTTCGCTCGCCATGCGCCATTCTTCGAGCCGCGCCATATATTGCAGCCCCGCTTTGCGCAGCGACAGGTCGTCGAGCTTGTCCGCCCGATAGATCAGGTGCGGCGGCTGCCACGGCAGGCCGCAGCGGTGCGCCGTCGCCTCCAGCGGACGCAGCAATTCGGCCATGGTGAACTTGTTGGCACCGGTCGGGGCATAGGCTTCCGGCACATTGCCGGCCGTCGCGACCACGAGCAGCGGCTTGCCTTCCATCAGACGGCCTTCGGTCTCGTAGGCCATGTAGTACATCCGGGTCAGCACGGCATCCTGCCAGGCCTTCAGCAGTGGCGGGGTGGAATACCACTGGATCGGGAACTGGAAGACGATACGGTCGGCCGAAAGCAGCCGGGCCACTTCCTGGTCGGCATCGATCGCGCCATCCGGGTAGAGCGAATAGAGGTCGATGACCTCGACGCCTGGCAGGCGCAGCGCCGCGCCGGCAAGCGCGGCATTGGCGCGCGAGCGGCCGAGATCGGGGTGGAAAAGAAGGATCAGTGTCTTGCTCATGGCGGCATCTCCTGTGTTGACGCCCACAGAATGCCGCGCGTGAAGAAATCATTCCAATGGATGATTTGTATATGCTATTATCGACGCCATGAATTTAAGATCGATCGACCTCAACCTTCTCGTCGTGCTCGACGCGCTGCTCGACGAGGCGCATGTTTCGCGCGCCGCCGCCAAGCTGAACCTCTCGCAGCCGGCGACCTCCAGCGCGCTGGAGCGCTGCCGCCACCTTTTCGGCGATCCCCTGCTGGAGCGCGGCAAGGGCGGCATGCGGTTGACGCCGAAGGCGGAGGCGCTGCGCGATCCGTTGAAGAACCTGCTCGTCGGCATCGCCGCCGTCGTCGATGCGCCGGAAGAGCCGCTGCACGAAATCCGGCAATGCGTGCGCGTCGTCACGGCGGACCATCCCGGCATCCTCATCACCGGCCCGCTGCACCGGGCGCTCGCCCGCTCCGCCCCCGGCATCGACATCGTCATCCAGCCCTGGCACGGCGCGCCGGCGGCGCTCGAATCGCTGGCGCGCGGCGCAAGCGACATCGCCGTCTCGGTCTTCCCGAGCCTCGACGAGACCGCCTTCCACTGCGAAACGCTGCTCGACGAAGACTATGTCGTGACGATGCGGAACGATCATCCCGCCGCGACCGGCTTCTGCCTCGAGCGCTGGCTCGACTATCCGCACATCATCGTCTCCGGCCGTGGCGAAACGCGCAGCGGGCTCGACGACCAGCTCGCGGCGCTGGGAAAATTCCGCCGCGTCGGCATCGTCGTCCCGAGCTTCCTGATGGTGCCGCCGCTGCTGGAGGAGAGCGACCTGATCGTCATGATGCCGCGCCATTGCCTGCCGGCGAATGCGGCTAGCCGTTTCCACCTCGCGCCGCCGCCCATTCCCGTGCCCGGTTTTCCGCTGCACCTCGCCTGGCATCGCCGCCGGGACAAGGATCGCGCCGTGCAGCACGTCGCCGATCATCTGCGCGATATTCTTACCAGCGCCGCCTGAACCGCGGCCTCACTCCTGGATCAGGCCGTCGCGCACCACGCGCAGATAGGTGCGGCCGACCTTGACCTCGCTGTCATCGCGCAGCACCACATGCAGCACGCCGAGCGGCCCGCGCTTCACCCGCGTCACCTGGTCCCGCCGCACGATCGCGCTGCGGCTGACGCGCAGAAAATCCTCGGCTGGCAGCCGCCGTTCCAGCCCGGCAAGGCTCTCGTTGTAGAGGAAGGTGCCCTGCTCGGCATGCAGTTGCACATAGTCGCCATCCGCCTGGAAGCGCGTGACCTTTTCCGCCGGAATGCGGATCGTCTCGCGCCGCGATTTCACCCAGAACTGCGTCGGCCGCGCGGATTGTTCGCGCAGCGCCTTGCGAAGCGCCGCCACGGTTTCGCGCAGCTCCTCTACCGTGTCCCGGTTCTCGCGCGCCGCGATCGCCGCCTGCGCCCGGCCGAGCGCCTGGCGCAGCCGCTCCGGCGTCACCGGCTTGGTCAGGTAGTCCACGGCGTTGCATTCGAAGGCGCGGATGGCGTGATGGTCGAAGGCGGTGACGAAGATCGGCAGCGGCGTCTGCGGCGCCATCTGCTCCAGCACGTCGAAGCCGCTGCCGCCGGGCATCTGGATGTCGAGCAGCAGCACATCCGGCGAAAGCGCCGCGATCTGCGCGATCGCCTGCGGCACGTCGCCCGCCTCGCCGGCATGGATCACGCCGTCGATCGTCGCAAGCATGCGGGCCATGCGGCGCCGCGCGATGGGTTCGTCGTCGATGATAAGAACGGAAATTTCGGTCATGCGGTCCTGAAGGGCATTGTCAACGTGACACGGAAGCGGCCGTCATCGGTGCGGCCGTAATCCAGGCTGCTCGTGCCCGGAAAACGCCGCGACAGCCGCTCACCGACATTCTTCAAACCGATGCCGAAGCTCTCGCTGCCCGGCAGCGGATCGCCGCCCGCCATGTCGTTCTCGACGACGAGCCGCAGTGCGCCCGCTTGCGCCGTGGCGCGGATGACGATCGCCACGCTGCCCGTCTTGCGGCCCGCACCGTGCTTGACGGCATTTTCCACCAGCGGCTGGAGGATGAGGCTCGGCACCAGCACCTCGCGCAGCGCCTCCGGCACGTCGATCTCCACCCGCATGCGATCGGAAAAGCGCCGCCGCTCGATGGCGAGATAACCGGCCTGCAGCGCGATCTCCTCCTCCAGCAGCAGGTCCTGCAAGGGATCGAGCGCCAGCGTCGTGCGCAGATAGGCCGACAGCGACAGCACCATGTCGCGCGCGTCGTCGCGCTCGCCCTCCTCGATCAGCCCCGCCATGGAATTGAGCGTGTTGAACAGGAAATGCGGGTTGAGCTGGTAGCGCAACGCCCGCATCTGCGCCGCCATCGCCTCCTCACGCATCTGCGCCAGCCGCCGCTCGCGGTCGCGCAGCTCGAAACTGTAGGAGAGCGCGAGGAACAGGCAGCTCCAGCCGAAGAACAGCGACGTCCCGTGGATCATCACATAGGCGGCGGTCTGGTTGTCCCAGATGGCCGGCTCCGGATAGACGCAGACGATGTAGATGACATAATCGACGAGGCAATAGAGCACGCCGCCCACGAGCGACAGCACGAAGCACAGCGCCGCCTTGGCCGGCAAGGCGAGCGCCTGAAGCCGGATCAACAGGGCCGTCAGCAACGCCGCCAGCAGCGCGGCCGCGGCAAGCAGGAAAACCTTGCCGATCGCCGATTCGATCGGGTCCGTGCCCGCCAGGCCCCAGAGCAGGCTGGAACTCAGGAAGGCCGCAACGAGATAGAGCCCGCCGAACCGCACGGTCGCCCGTTGCAGGTCCGAATCGCTGCGCTCGGTGCGGGAGATATAGGGAAGGCTCGGCGCGATGGTCATCCCATCGATAATCCGTTTTCCCTTTGAGGTTGTCGAGTGCCGTTCGGCGACGAAAAATGGCGGTTCGTCGAAAGAGCAGCCGTTTGCCTGCCCCCAAAGCCGCTTCATCGCGCCCATGCTTCACAGATTATGACGCGCGCGACCATTGATGCGAACCGGCTGGTCGCAGGACCACCGTCTATTTCACGATACCGGAGACATTGCATGGCTACGTTAAAAGGCGACAACAAGAACAACTTCCTCCTCGCAGATCCGCTGAACAGCGATTCCGTCTACAAGATCTATGGCTACGGCGGAAACGACCAGATCTTCGGTAACGATCGCGCCCACAACATTATCGACGGCGGCACCGGCAACGACGCCATCTATGGAGGCGACTTCAAGAACACCATCAACGGCGGAAAGGGCAACGACGACATCCACGGCGGCGCCGGCCGCGATGTCATAACCGGCGGCGCCGGTGTGGACAGGTTGTGGGGCGGCGGCAGCGGTGACCGCTTCGTCTTCAAGAGCGCCGCTGAAATCGGCAGAGCCGAAGGCCGCCGCGACGTCATCGAACAATTCAAGGCCGACAGCTTCGACGGTCGCGACAAGATCGACTTTTCCGCCATCGACGCCATCGCCGGCACCAAGAAGAACGATGCCTTCACCTGGGTCGCCAAGGAAGGCGCCGCCTTCAGCGGCAAGAAGGGCGAACTGACGTGGACGGGAACCGAACTCAGCAACGGCCACTACACGAAGCTGGTCATGGGCGACATCAACGGTGACAAGAAAGCCGACTTCATCCTGGAAGTCGAAGCATTCGGCAATCTCTACAAGGGCGACTTCATCCTCTAACCATCCTCCCGGGACTGACGCGAAGCGCCGGCACCCACCGGCGTTTCGTTTGCCTACCCGATCCTGCGCACCAGTTGCGCCGTTGCCAGCAACAGGACGAGGTCGCGGATCATCGGCCTTATATGCCGGTCGAAGTCGATGGGCGTGTCCACGGACGGTAACTCGAAAAAATCCTTCTTCGTCGGCACCAGCAGGTAACATTGCCTCTGGTCGAGGGCGATGCGCACCACGTCGTCGCGCCACTCGGTCGCAAGATAATCCAGCGCCTTGGCAAGCGTGCCCTGCACGAGGGGCGTGGCGGCGTCCGGCCGGTCGGTGCGGAATTCGTGCGATGCGTCCACCTCCGGGTTGTCGCTCGTGACGAGCGTGAGCGCGGTGCCGCCGAACAGGTCCCGCATGAAGCGATGCACCGCGTTCGGCTTGCGCGCCGCCAGCAGCAGGCCGGGAAACGCCTCCTCGCGCTCGAAGTGGAAGATCACGCCCTTGAACGTCGTCTCCCGGCTCTTGCCGCTGCCGGTGCTCAACTCCGTCTCCGACAGCGTGAAGGCGAGCCCGTCATGTTTTCCCGCGATCATATCGCCATGTTCGCTGCGGCTGCGCCTGACGAAATCCTTTTCCGGCATGCCGGCCAGGAAATGCGGCGTCGCGCCGTGCACATACTGCACCTGGTCGACAAAGCCGAACACGATCGGCAGCATACGGTCCCGCAGGTTTTGCTGGAATTCCCTGGCCGGTGCGACGGCAAAGCGCCAGACGAAGCCGCCCGCCACGAACAGCAGCCCGAGCACGATGCCGGCGACATCCGACTTGATCTCCACGATGGCCAGATAGCCGGCAAAGCCCGCAAACACCAGGAAGCCGCCGAAAATCAGCACCACGCGAATGTACATGTGATGGGTCACCCCGCCCCGCGAGGCGTTGTAGGCCGCCACCGCGGCGTGCAGGTCCTCCAGCGCCACTTCCTTCGGCATCAGTGCCGCCTCATCCACCCTGTCCATGATCGCCCCCGCCAACCTTCGAGGATAACGCGCGGGGGCGGCCGCAAATTCGTTTCCCTTTTGTACTCATGCCCTCTTTTCTTTCCGGATGACTCTCTCCATATTCCCCGCATGGCCAGATCCCCGAAAAAATCCTCGCCCTCGAACCCCGGTTTCGAGGAAGCCCCGCAATCTGACTTCGAAGGCGCGCCGATCTCCGGCAGCGTCTCCGACTGGGTGAAGCAGCTCGAAGCCGAGGCGGAGGCCGCGAGCATCGAGAGCCGGCGCGAGGTCGCCTCCAAGGCCGGCAAACACCGCAAGACGGTGGAGAACGCCGCCCGCCGCCATACGGAAAACGTCACGGTCTCCAAAACCGCCCGCGGCGTGTCGATCGGCGGCTCGTCCGATCCGAAGACCCGCGCCGCCGCCGGCCTCAACCCGGTCTCCGGCATGGACACCTCGCTGGAAGACGCCGTCTCCTCCAATGCCGGCACGGCCGTCACCGCGACGGTGGAAGCGCTCTCGGCCCTCATCGAGAGCGGCAATCCGCTGTTCAAGGACGGCAAGATGTGGACGCCGCACCGCCCGGCCCGGCCAGAAAAGTCGGAAGGCGGCATCCCCATCCGCATGATCAGCGAATACCAGCCCGCCGGCGACCAGCCGACCGCCATCAAGGACCTCGTCGAGGGCCTGTCGTCTGGCGAGCGCAACCAGGTGCTGCTCGGCGTCACGGGCTCGGGCAAGACCTTCACCATGGCCAAGGTGATCGAGGCGACGCAGCGCCCGGCGGTCATCCTGGCGCCGAACAAGACGCTGGCCGCCCAGCTCTATTCCGAGTTCAAGAATTTCTTCCCGGAAAACGCGGTCGAATATTTCGTCTCCTACTACGATTATTACCAGCCGGAAGCCTATGTGCCGCGCTCGGATACGTTCATCGAGAAGGAATCCTCGATCAACGAGCAGATCGACCGCATGCGCCACTCGGCCACCCGCTCGCTGATCGAGCGCGACGACTGCATCATCGTCGCCTCGGTCTCCTGCATCTACGGTATCGGCTCGGTCGAGACCTATACGGCGATGACCTTCCAGATGCAGGTCGGCGACCGGCTCGACCAGCGCCAGCTCCTCGCCGACCTCGTCGCCCAGCAATACAAGCGCCGCGAGATGGATTTCCAGCGCGGCTCTTTTCGCGTCCGCGGCGACACGATCGAAATCTTCCCGGCCCACCTCGAGGATGCCGCCTGGCGCATCTCGATGTTCGGCGACGAGATCGACGCGATCACCGAGTTCGACCCGCTGACCGGCCAGAAGACCGGCGACCTGAAATCGGTCAAGATCTACGCCAACTCACACTACGTCACCCCGCGCCCGACGCTGAACGGCGCCATCAAGGCGATCAAGGAGGAGCTGAAGCACCGCCTGGTCGAGCTGGAAAAGGCCGGCCGCCTGCTGGAAGCGCAGCGCCTCGAACAGCGCACGCGCTACGATATCGAGATGCTGGAGGCCACGGGCTCCTGCGCCGGCATCGAGAACTATTCGCGCTATCTCACGGGCCGCAAGCCCGGCGAGCCGCCGCCGACTCTCTTCGAATATATCCCCGACAACGCCCTGATCTTCATCGACGAAAGCCACGTCACGGTCCCGCAGATCGGCGGCATGTACCGGGGCGACTTCCGCCGCAAGGCGACGCTGGCCGAATACGGCTTCCGCCTGCCCTCCTGCATGGACAACCGCCCGCTGCGCTTCGAGGAATGGGACGCCATGCGCCCCGACACGATCGCCGTATCCGCCACGCCGGGCGGCTGGGAGATGGAAGCGGCCGGTGGCGTCTTCGCCGAACAGGTCATCCGCCCGACCGGCCTGATCGATCCCCCGGTCGAGGTTCGCCCGGCGAAAAGCCAGGTGGACGACGTGCTGGGCGAAATCCGCGAGACCGCCCAGGCCGGCTACCGCACCCTCGTCACGGTGCTCACCAAGCGCATGGCCGAAGACCTCACCGAATACCTGCACGAGCAGGGGGTTCGCGTGCGCTACATGCACTCGGACATCGACACGCTGGAGCGCATCGAGATCATCCGCGACCTGCGGCTCGGCGCTTTCGACGTGCTGGTCGGCATCAACCTGCTGCGCGAGGGCCTCGACATCCCGGAATGCGGCTTCGTCGCCATCCTCGACGCCGACAAGGAAGGCTTTTTGCGCTCCGAAACCTCCCTCGTCCAGACCATCGGCCGCGCCGCGCGCAACGTCGACGGCAAGGTCATCCTCTATGCCGACCAGATCACCGGCTCCATGCAGCGCGCCATGGAGGAAACGACCCGCCGCCGCCAAAAGCAGGTCGCCTACAATGAGGCCCATGGCATCACCCCGGAATCGGTGAAGGCCAGGATTTCCGACATCCTCGACTCGGTCTACGAGCGCGACCACGTGCGCGCCGACATTTCCGGCGTCGCCGGCAAGGGGTTTGCGGATGGCGGCAACCTCGTCGGCAACAACCTCCAGACCCATCTCAACGCGCTGGAAAAAGCCATGCGCGACGCCGCCGCCGATCTCGACTTCGAAAAGGCAGCCCGCCTGCGCGACGAGATCAAGCGCCTCAAGGCCGCCGAACTCGCGGTCATGGACGACCCGATGGCGCGGGAAGAGGCCAAGGCCCAGGAAAAAGGCGGGGCGAAAACCGCGTCCCCGTCATCCGGTTCGCCCCGGGCATCCAAAACCAAGGCCCCCGCCGCCGGCAGCCTCTTCCAAAAACCCTCGCTCGACGACATGGGCCCGGGCACCGACACCGAACGCCCCCTCTTCCGCAAGCCCGACCTGGACCAGATGGGCCGCGACATCGCCGAACCCGCCGGCAAGTCGCTGTTCCGCAAGAACAGCCTCGACGAAATGACCGTCGGCCGCACCGAAAAACCCATCGCCGGCAGCACCCCCGCCCGCCCGGACGAAACCCTCGCCAGCAAGAAACGCACCGGCCCCTTGCTCGAAGGCCAGCCGGAACGCGCCGCCAGCGCGGAGGACGCCAAGCCGGTTCGTCGTGGGAAGATCGGTGCGGGGAGTTATGAGGATCCGGGTGAGGAGAAGCGCAAGGGGCGGACAAAGGGGAAAACGGGGCGGCCGGGGCGCTGAATCCCAACTTCCAGAGAGTGGGCTTTGACCTTAAGGCATTGAAGAGTTCATTTATGAATTACAATAATGGCTCACCACCGAGCGCCCCTTTGACAGGAGCACTCGGCGATATTCCATATTTTAATTAATTGAATCTTTTATCTTACTTACAAGCGGCGCCATTAGGCCTTTATTTTGCTGGACGTATATAGAAATGAACGCTCTCCGTATAACAATCTCCGAAGAAAAATCAAGTTCTAAGGCAAGCTGTGAAAATATGTCGTGCGGATCAAGCGACATATTTCCTACTTTTAACACTCTTTTTTTGATTTCATCATGAGATATCTGAGTACATTGACAACGCTGCTGCATAACCCCAAGGAGGCCGTCCATATTTTCCGAAACAAAATCGAATACAATTTTTTCTGGAATACCATTTGGTAAGCAATATACGTTGGAATCCGGATCTTCGACGTTCCCCTGGTCACCGTCAACAACAGCGTAAGCCGTGCTCTTAATAGCGGGATTGTTGTTATGATATTGAGCGACTTGGCAAACATATGGATATCCGCCAGCCTTGTGAATTTCTAACGTATTTAGCGCCGATGGTAGGCTCTGTCTTATTATTTCGGTGGTGAAGTCTACGGCAAATTCATCCTCAGCAAATATTACTTGTGACTTTTCCACAGAGCCAACAATTGCCCGCAAACTTTCTATATTTAATTTCCCCTGAATAGCTTTACCCTCTATGCAGGCCCAAATAGCTTCAGGCGGTAGATCGATAATCGCGTCCTCAGAATGCGTAGAGAATATCACCTGATGGTTATTCTCATTTGCGACTTTTACCAGAAACCTCGTCATATTACGAACAGCAATTGGATGAAGGCCATTCTCCAGCTCTTCTATGAGAATGAGAGAATTCTTTGGCGCAGATACAATCTTCGAAACCATTTCAATCACAGAGGCTTCCCCAGCCCCAAAATGAAATTGAGAGTAATCCTTTTTATTCGACTCACCCAGAAAAATTGAATCTTTGTCCTTTTTATCCTTCCTCGCTATTTTATAACCTGATAGATCACGGCCAAGTATTGCACCGGCATACTGCTTTGTATCATCGTCAAGATCCGATATTATAGCCGACTTCGCTTTATATATTCCTATATATTTCTTGTAGCGTGTCTGCTCGGCGGCCGGAACCGTGCGCTGAATCGGGAAGAATATAACATTACGATTAACAGCCTCGTCTCGTCGCCACTTGCTTGATGTGAAGTGCGCATTTTTATTGAAAGTGGACTTTGAATTAATAGATCTATCAAGTATTACAAAATCAATTCTCCAATTTGACATTGAATTGTCGCCAACATTTGATTTTGGAAAAAAAGTCCTCGGCTTAACAGATTTGTAGGCGAGGGCGGCGGAACCCAAAACCGTCGATTTTCCTCCACCATTTGTACCAATTACCGCAGTAACAGGAAAATCCAGCCGCAATTCTTCTGTCGTGAATGCTCGAGCTGTTATGACCATGGATCGAAGATATTTTTCGTAATTTAGTTTAGATACTTTTTTTACGGAATTAGCGATGTCACTCGGCTTGATGTGCATATTCCAAAACCCGATACTACATGTTGAAGTTGGCTTATAGCAGTGGAAAACAGACCCAACGTTGCAGAAAGCTTTAAATATCGGATTAATCGTTCGAGAAATTGTAATCAACCTTAATCGGTAATACGCCAGCCCTTCACCGCGCTACATATGCACCAAAAAAGTGTTGCAGTAACGACAGGGTAGCGCTTGGATATGGGAACTGACGTTATCTGCGTGTTAGATATAGGCCTGCGGAAAATAGTGGCTTCCGGCGATACGAGGAGAGGGTCGGGACGCCGGACTAATTCGCGGTCTTTTTCTTGGCGCTTGAAAGGTTATTCTGCCATGCCGCACTACAGGAACGGCCGAATATGATGAAACGGGGCAGCGGCCGCCGCTAGCCTTTCCAACCCAAAAACGGCAAGAGCCCGGCTGTTGGGCCGGGCTGCTTGTCCGATGCACGTCGTAGAGGGGCGAAGCCTGTTCGACGGGGTGTGCTACTTGCGCTTCTTGGTCGTCGGCAGGGGCGCGGGTTGGGCCGCTTCCTGGGCGATGCGCATCGCCCGCAACTTTTCCGTCTTCTTGTCGCGAGCGGCGGCTTCCTGGGCCACGATGGTCTTGGCGGCGGAATCGGTTTCCGCAGCCTTCGTCGCAGCGCTGACCTTCGTCGGCTTGAAAAACTGCTGTCGGGTCGCTGTCATCGCGTGCTCCTCTGCCGCCGTCGTGGCGTCGTGCCGATCAACCGGCAACGCGGCCCGGACCCGGGAGCGGCTTGCGCTTCGGACCAGGGATGAGGCCTTCGCGCTGGGCCTTCTTGCGGGCGAGCTTGCGGGCGCGCCGAACAGCTTCGGCCTTTTCGCGTGCGCGCTTTTCAGACGGCTTTTCATAGGCGCTGCGGGCCTTCATTTCGCGGAAAACGCCTTCGCGCTGCAGCTTTTTCTTCAGAACGCGGATGGCCTGCTCGATGTTGTTGTCCCGGACGAGTACCTGCAAAACATATCCTTTCATCGCGGCCGTGCGGCCGCCGCTGTTGATTATTTGTTGATGCGAATGCCGGATGGCTTGAGCCAGGGTTCGCCTCCCTTGGAGGAAACGGAGACACTGCCACCACTGCTTATTTCAACCGTATCGATGTCGCTCGCAACGATCCGGCGCTCGAACGTCTCGTTGCCGAGACGCACACGATCCTTGAACGTGATCAACTGCGCGCGTTCGAAACAAAAAGGCCGGGCATTACCCCGACCTCTTCCTGTCGCTCGACGTCTCGACTGCCGGTACATCCGTGGTCAGCCAAGAGGAACGACAATTCTTATGCGGCGCGCAGGTTGTCGGCCGAGCTCTTGCCCGACTTGCGGTCCTGAACGATGTCGAAGCTCACCTTCTGGCCTTCGGCGAGCGAGCGCATGCCCGCACGTTCGACGGCGGAGATATGAACGAACACGTCGTTGGCGCCATCATCCGGAGCGATAAAGCCAAAACCCTTGGTGCTGTTGAACCACTTCACGGTGCCAGAATTCATAACGATATCCTTTCAATCGTTGGAGAAAGCGACGAAAGAGTCGCATGTAAATCGACGATGAGAGGAGATCTGACCGTGCCAAGAGGCGAGAGACAAAGGTCACAAGCAAAGTTCGATTTATGGGATGTAGGCTTTTCTTCTGCCTTTCGCAAGGGAATTCTATCCATTTAGCCGGGCAAAGCACGGAAAATATTTGATAATCCCTCGTTTAATCAGGGAGATAGGCATCGAATTTTTTTGGCCCGGATTGCGGGTGAATGGCCGGCCGCAACCGCCGTTCCGATCCCGATCGCGCTACTCGGCCGCCTCCCCCTTGAGGACCTCGACGGCGGTCGCGAGCTCGTAGGAATAGCCTTCCAGCATGGCATAGGCCTGCTCGATGGCGGCGATCTGGCTCTCAGCATTGCGGATCGCCTCGGCGATCGACTGCGAGCGGGCGCGCAGCATGGAGCCGAGAAAATCCGTGCCCGCCTTGCGGCCGAGCCGGTCGATATGCTGGCGCACGCGGTTGCGGTGGCGCTCGAGCTCAAGGATATGGAACCGGCTCTTGACGATATCGTCGGAAAGCTTGCGCCGCATGGCGGCCAGCGGATCGAAGCTGCCGGGCTCGCGCTCGTCGAGGATGACGTCGTTGACCAGCGGCTCCAGCAGCATCAGGCCCTTCAGGTCGCGCGGATCGGCGAGGAGCGGGTCGAAGCCGGTATCGTCGAAAACCTTGCGGCGCACGGGATCGCGCAGCAGGTCGTAGCAGGCCTGGAGGCGGGAAAACTGGTCGGCATCGCCGCCCGAATCGGGATGCACGCCCTTGGCGGCCCTGCGATAGGCGGTCTTGACCGCATTGTCGTCGGCATCGCGCTCTATACCGAGCATGGCGTAGGGATCGATCACGCGGCCACCTGTCCGTCTCTTAGCATTACGTCGTCTGTCCTAGTCCCGCATCCCTCGGCCATCAAGGGCGAAGCGGCAGGAAGTTTCCGACCCCGAGGGGACGAAATTGTGGTGGCGCTGCGGCGATGCACAGAAAGCGCTATTCCGCCGCCGCGGCCGTCGTGGTGCGCGCGTCGAGAACCGCGGCAAAGGCCGCCGAAATCACCTCCGGTCCCGCCCCCGGCTTCGTCGCATCGGTGGAAAGGATCTGCCGGTAGCGCCGCACGCCCGGAAAGCCCTGGAACAGGCCGACCATGTGGCGCGTCACATGCGCCACCCGCCCGCCATCCGCCACGACACGCGCGGCATAGGCCATCATCGCGTCGCGCACGGCTTCCCAGTATTCCGCCGGCAAATCCTGCGGGCTGGCAATCGTCTCCGAGGGCCGATGGCCTTCCGGCGACAGCGGATGCGGGAAGATCGCGTCCACGCCCACGAGCACGCCGCTGTCCTGATAGGCGGCGCGGCCGAGCATGACGCCATCAAGGCCCTGCATCTCCTCGACAGCCTGATTCAATGTGTGAAGCCCGCCGTTGAGCCCGATGAAAAGGTGAGGATTTTCCGCCTTCAGCCGGCGCACGAGACCGTAGTCGAGCGGCGGGATATCGCGGTTCTCCTTCGGCGAAAGGCCCTGCAGCCAGGCTTTGCGCGCATGGACCCAGACGGCGTCCGTGCCGGCGTCCTTGATGCGCGACACCAGCTCGCGCAGCGCCACCTCCGGGTCTTGGTCGTCGACGCCGATGCGGCATTTTACGGTGACGGGGATCGACACCGCCGCCTTCATCGCCCCCACGCAATCGGCGACGAGCTGCGGCTCGCGCATCAGGCAGGCGCCGAACGTGCCGGATTGCACCCGGTCCGAGGGACAGCCGACATTGAGGTTGATCTCGGCATAACCGAAGCCCTCGCCGATCCGCGCCGCCTCGGCGAGCTTTTGCGGATCATTGCCGCCGAGCTGGAGGGCGACGGGATGCTCTTCTGCATCGAAACCGAGCAGCCGCTCGCGATTGCCGCGCAGGATCGCGTCGGCGACGATCATCTCGGTGAAGAGCAGCGCGTTCTTCGTCATCTGCCGGGCGAAGACGCGATAGCGACGATCGCTCCAGTCGATCATCGGCGCCGTGGCGAAAATCTTCGTCCCCGTGCTGACGGCCTGGTGGTACATCGTGCTGGCGTTCGCTCTTTCTGTCATGGCCGGGCTCATACTCCAAACGCGACGGAAAAACCACCCTCGGCCCTTTCCCTGCGCGGCCGGGCGGGTGCAGTATCGCCGGGAATCATCTTGGAGGAGAATGCCGATGCCGCTCTATGCCCTGGACGACGACAAGCCGACGCTGCCCGCGGACGACCGCTATTGGGTGGCGCCGGATGCCAATGTCATCGGCAGGGTCATCCTCGGCGAAGATGTCGGCATCTGGTTCGGCGCGACGCTGCGCGGCGACAACGAACCGATCACGGTGGGCGCGCGCTCGAACATCCAGGAGGGCGTCGTCGTGCACACCGATCCCGGCAAGCCGGTGACGATCGGCGAAGGCTGCACGATCGGCCACGCCGCCATCATCCACGGCTGCACCATCGGCGACAATTCACTGATCGGCATGGGGGCGACCGTGCTGAACGGCGCGGTGATCGGCAACAACTGCCTCGTCGGCGCCAATGCGCTGGTGACGGAGGGCAAGGTCTTTCCGGACAATTCGCTGATCGTCGGCGCGCCCGCCAAGGCGATCCGCACGCTGGACGAGGCGGCGCTCGCCGGCCTGAAGCGCTCCGCCGACAGCTATGTGCGCAACTGGCAGCGCTTCAGGAAGGGGCTGAAGCCGATCGGCTGATAGCGAAATCGGGCCTGAAATTTCCAGTTGTGAAACTTTCCCTCGCGCCGCGGCTGAGGCATAGTTTCCCCGCGCCATGAAGGCTGCGTGAGGGGACCATGCTGCTTCGTCTTGCCGTTGTGTTTTTTGCCGTGCTGGTCTGCCAACCCGCACTTGCCGAGCGCAAGGCCGCGCTGTTGATCGGCAATGCCGCCTATTCTGCGCCGGCGACGGAACTGCGCAACCCGCCAAACGACATCAAGGCCATGACGGCGACGCTGGAGGGCGCCGGCTTCGAGGTGATGGTGATCGAGAATGCGGGGCGTGCCGCGATGTCCGACGCGCTGGCCCGCTTCGAGGCGATGGTCGCGGGTGCCGACATCGGATTGATCTACTATTCCGGCCACGGCATCGAAGTGAGCGGCGACAATTTCCTCATTCCCGTCGATGCCAAGCTCGCCTCCGATCGCGACGTGAAATACGAGACGATCCTCCTCGACGACCTCCTGCACGCGCTGGCCGGTGCGACGAAACTGAAGCTGGTGCTGCTCGATGCGTGCCGCGACAACCCTTTCCTCACGTCGATGAAACGGCTTGCGACCCGTGGCATTCCCACCCGCGGCCTGGCGCGGATCGACAGTGCCGACAGCAACATGCTGATCGGCTACGCGACTGCGCCGGGCGACGTGGCGCTCGATGGCGAAGGCACGACCAGCCCCTATGCCACGGCGCTGACCCGCCACCTCGTGACGCCGGGCCTTGAGGTCGAGGCGGCGCTGAGGGCCGTCGCCAAGGATGTGCACGAGGCGACGGGCGGCAAGCAGCGCCCGTTCAAGACGGGCTCGCTGTTCGAGACGGTCATGCTCGGCGAAGGCCTGGCGCCGGAGGCCTCGTCAACCGTCGGCCACAACGATCCCTGCCGGGATGCGGCAGCGCACTGGGCCGAAATTCGCGAGAGCAAGACTGCGGCGATGTTCGAAGACCATCTCCGTCTGTTTTCGACCTGCGCCTTCGCGACCATCGCGCGGCAGCGCATAAGCGAACTCGCCCCCGTCGCAAGCCTGCGCGAGGCCACCGGCGAAACGGAATGCGACCGACTGGCGAGTGCCGAAAACGATCCGTTCAAGCTGACATCGGTGAAAGGCGTCGATTTCTACGAGATCGACGTCGCCCGCGCCATACCGGCCTGCCAGGAGGCGATACGCCAAAACCCCGCGGAAAAGCGCTTCTCATACCAGCTCGCCCGTTCGCTCGATCATGCCGGCCGCTTCGAGGAAGCACTCCCGGAATATCGCAAGTCCGCCGATCTCGGCAATGACCAGGCGATGCGCAACCTCGCGATCCTCTACGAAAATGGCGAGGGCACGAAGCAGGACTATGCCGAGGCTCTGCGCTGGTTCCGGAAGGCGGCGGATCTGGGAAACGGTCTTGCAATGAACAGTGTCGGCTTGTTCTACCGCAACGGCAAAGGCGTCGAGGAAAACCTCGCAACCGCCCTCGAATGGTATCGCAAATCGGCCGATGCCGGCATTCCCGTGGCCATGCAGAATGTCGGTGATTGCTACGATCTCGGATTGGGCGTGAAGACGGACCCGAAGGAAGCCTTCGTCTGGTACAAAAAGGCCGCTGATAAGGGTTTCGCCTCTTCGATGACGAATGTCGGCTGGGCGCTGGAGCGCGCACGCGGCGTCAAGAAGAACGAAGTCGAGGCCATGCAATGGTACCAGAAGGCGGCCGCGGCAGGCGACGCGCAGGCAATGAACAATATCGGCACCTTCCACGAGGACGGGCGGACGGTGAAGAAGGATCGGGAGGAGGCGTTGCTTTGGTATCGCAAGGCAGCCGACGCCGGAAACAGCTACGGCGCCCACAATATCGCCGCACTGCTCGACGGCCGCGTCAAGCAATCCGACCCGAAGGAATCGGCACGCTGGCTGGAGACCGCACTGCGTTTCGGCCACAAGGAATCGCTGCGGCAGATGAAAGAGAACAGCCAGGCCTGGTCGCTGGCTTTCCGCAAGGAACTCCAGCGCCGCCTGAGTGATGCGGGCGTTTATTCCGGCGAGCTCGACGGCCAGTTCGGCCCTTCGACCACCCGCGCCATCGAAGCCATTTTCAGCCAGAAGACCGGCTGACCCTCACGCGCAACCGGCGCAGGTGCCGCGGATCTCGATCGTCGTCTTGCCGGTCTTGAAGTTGCGGTCCTTGGCGAACCCCTTCAGCCGGTCCTCGATCACATGGTCGTGGAATTCGTCGACCTTGCCGCAGGTCTCGCAGATCGTGAACGCGGTGAGGCCGTGGGCGTGGCAGCCGTCTTCCGGATGCGCGCAGGCGACGAAGGCATTGATGCTTTCGAGGCGATGCACGAGACCGAATTCCAAGAGCTTGTCGAGCGCGCGATAGACCTGCAAGGGCGCGCGAAAACCGCTGTCGCGCAGCTTGTCGAGGATCGAATAGGCGCTGAGCGGGTTGCCGGAATGCGAGAGCACGTCGAAGACCAGGCCCTGGTTGCGCGTCAGTTGCTGTGTGGTCATGTGTTGCGTGGTCATGCCTGACCTCCCTGGCCCATGGCCGGCTGGTGGGTTGTGCCCGTCCTCGGCTTGGTCAGCAGGCTCAGGACGAAGAGGCCGAGCGCTGCCACCACGATCGAGGGACCGGAGGGCGTATCGAATTTCAAGGAGCCGAACAGCCCACCGACGACGGCAAGCGCGCCGATGACGGATGCGAGCACGGCCATGATTTCCGGGCTGGTGGAAAAGCGCCGGGCGGTGGCGGCCGGGATGATCAGCAGCGAGGTGATCAGCAGGATGCCGACGATCTTCATGGCAATGGCGATGACGAGCGCCATCAGCAGCATGAAGGCGAGCCGCGCCCGTTCCGGCTGCAGGCCCTCGGCCTCCGCCAGTTCCGGGTTCACCGTGGAGGCGATCAGCGGGCGCCATATCCAGACGATGGCGAAGAGGACGAGGATGCCGCCGCCCCAGACGAGGTCGACGTCGGCCCGCGTCACGGCAAGGATATCGCCGAACAGGAAGCCGACGAGGTCGATGCGCACCCAGGTCATGAACGACACCATGACGAGGCCGATCGCCAGCGTCGCGTGCGACAGGATGCCGAGCAGCGCATCGGTGGAGAGCGTGCCGCGCTTCTGCAACAGCAGCATCAGCAGCGACACGGCCGCCGCAACGAGGAAGACGCTGATCAGCAGGTTGAAATCCATCAGCAGCGACAGTGCCACGCCGAGCAGCGCCGAGTGCGCCATCGTATCGCCGAAATAGGCCATGCGCCGCCACACGACGAAACAGCCGAGCGGCCCGGCGGTGACGGCAAGCCCCACGCCGGCAACGAGCGCGCGTACAAAAAAGTCGTCAAGCATCACGGGCCTCCCCGGCCTGGCCAGAAGGCGCCGGGCCGTGATCATGGCCGCAGCCGCAGTTCGGCCCGTGCGTGTGCACGATGCGCATCGGCCCCGCCTTGCCGCTCGGCACGATTTGCGTGTGATGACCGTCGCCCGGCCGGCAATCATCGGTGATCGAGCCGTCGGCATGCTGCACGCGGCCGTCCGGCAGGTGCGTATGGTCGTGATCGTGATTGTAGAAGGCGAGCGTCTGGCTGGCACGCGCGCCGAAGAGGCGGAGATATTCCGGGCTCTGGCTGACGGCCTCCGGCGTGCCCCGGCAACAGACATGGCCGTTCAGGCAGATGACGGTATCCGTCTCGGCCATCACGACATGCAGGTCGTGCGAGATCAGCAGGATGCCGCAGCCGGTCGTGTTGCGGATCGTCTTGATGAGGTCGTAGAGGGCGATCTCGCCGGAAAAGTCGACGCCCTGCACCGGCTCGTCGAGCACCAGCAAGTCCGGCTTGCGGGCGATCGCGCGGGCAAGCAGCGCGCGCTGGAACTCGCCGCCAGAGAGATGCTGCACCTCGGCGCGCGCAAGATGGCGGATGCCGGTGGCCGTGAGCGCGGCATCGATCTCGGCGCCCTTCAGCGGCGAGGTCAGCGTCATCAGCCGGTCGACGGTGAGCGGCATGGTCCAGTCGATGGCAAGCTTCTGCGGCACATAGCCGACCTTGAGGCCGGCCCTGCGCTCCACCCTGCCCTCGTCGGCCTTCAGCACGCCGATCGCCGCCTTGGCGGTCGTCGACTTGCCGGAGCCGTTCGGGCCGATCAGCGTGACGATCTCGCCGGGAGCCACGGAAAACTCCACGCCGCGCACGAGCCAGCGGCCCTGGCGGCGCACGCCGACACTGCCAAGCGAGACGAGCGGCGGGACGATCTTGGTTGGGGTCTGCAGCATCACTTTTTTCCGAAAGGCCTGTTGCCACCGGATATGGCACACGTTATAGCATAACGCAATTGATGTAATAACATTACGTTCACAATCAAGACGGAGATCCCCATGCAAAAGGCCGTTCGCGCCCTCTTTCTCTCCACCGCGCTTCTCGCCGCCGGCCCCCTTGCCGCGCGGGCGGAGGTGCCGAACGTCGTCGTGTCGATCAAGCCGATCCATTCGCTCGTCGCTGCGATCATGCAGGGCGTCGGCGAGCCGGATCTGATCGTCGAAGGCGCCGCCTCGCCGCACACCTATTCGCTAAAGCCCTCCAATGCGGCGGCTTTGCAGGATGCGGACGTGGTCTTCTGGGTCGGTCACGGGCTGGAGGCCTTCCTGGAAAAGCCGCTGGAAGCGCTCGGCAGCAAGGCGACCGTCGTCGAACTGGACGATGCACCGGGTCTCGAAAAGCTGCATTTCCGCGAGGGCGGGCCGTTCGAGGCGCATGAACACGAGGGCGAGGAAGGCCACGAGCATGCCGCCGAAGGCCACGACCATGGCAAGGAGGCCGAAGAGGCACACGCGCATGGCGAGGAAGCCGGACACGAGGGCCATGAACATGGCGAATTCGACATGCATCTCTGGCTGAGCCCGGACAATGCCCGCGCCATCGCCGCAGAGACGGCAAAGGTGCTTTCCGACAAGGACCCGGCCAATGCCGAGGCCTACAAGGCGAACCTCGCGAGCCTGAACGACAAGCTCGCCGCCCTCGACAAGGAAGTTGCCGAGACGGTGGCGCCGGTAAAGGACAAGCCCTTCATCGTCTTCCACGACGCCTACCAGTATTTCGAACATCACTACGGCGTGCACGCCGCCGGCTCCATCACCGTCAGCCCGGAAACCCTGCCCGGCGCCGAGCGCCTGACGCAGATCCGCGACAAGGTGAAGACGCTGGGCGCCACCTGCGTCTTCGCCGAACCGCAGTTCGAGCCGAAGCTCGTCAACGTGGTGATCGAAGGCACGCCGGCAAAATCCGGCACGCTCGACCCGGAAGCCGCGACCCTGGAGCCCGGCCCGGACCTCTATTTCACCCTGATGAGGAGCATCGCCACGTCGCTGCGCGATTGCCTCGGCCGGGCTAGCTGAGAAAAGGCGGGCCGAAGGCCACCCTCCCCTTGAGGGGGAGGGTCGGAGCGAAGCTCCGGGGTGGGGTGACGCCGCATCTCCACAAGCGCCGGTGCGGATGCAGATCACCCCCACCCGCCGCTGCGCGGCGACCTCCCCCCTCAAGGGGGAGGTAAAACAGGGCCTCCCAATAGCAGATCGAACCCAGGCGGGATCACCCCGCCTTTTTCAGCGCACCAGATGTAATAGTATAACACAAAAAGGCAAATCGCATGGACAACCGCCTCCCCGTCACCGTGCTTTCCGGCTTCCTCGGCGCCGGCAAGACGACGCTTCTCAACCATGTGCTCACCAACCGCAGCGGCCTGCGTGTCGCGGTCATCGTCAATGACATGAGCGAGGTCAATATCGACGCGGCCCTCATCCGCGATGGCGGGGCGAACCTATCGCGCACGGGCGAACAGCTCGTCGAGATGAGCAATGGCTGCATCTGTTGCACACTGCGCGACGACCTGCTGGCCGAGGTGCGCCGCCTCGCCGAGATGAACCGCTTCGACTACCTGCTGATCGAATCGAGCGGCATTTCCGAACCCCTGCCCGTCGCCACCACCTTCGATTTCCGCGACGAAAACGGCCAAAGCCTGTCCGACGTCGCGCGGCTCGACACGATGGTGACGGTGGTCGATTCCGTAAACCTGCTGAACGACTATAGCTCGCAGGACTTTCTGGCAGAGCGCGGCGAGACGGCCGGCGAAGGCGACACGCGCACGCTGGTGGAACTGCTGGTCGAGCAGATCGAATTCGCCGACGTCGTCGTGCTCAACAAGGCCGGGGCGGCAAAGCTCGACACCCTGCTCGCCGCCCGCCAGATCGTCGGCGGCCTCAATTCATCGGCCCGCGTGATCGAAACGGATTTCGGTCGCGTCGAGCTCACCGACATTCTCGGCACCGGCCGCTTCGATTTCGAGAAGGCGAGCGAACATCCGCTCTGGTTCAAGGAACTGCACGGTTTCAAGGACCATGTGCCGGAGACCGAAGAATACGGCATCCGCTCCTTCGTCTACCGCGCGAAACAACCGTTCCACCCGGCCCGCTTCCAAACCTTCCTCGATGAAAGCTGGCCCGGCGTCATCCGCGCCAAGGGTTTTTTCTGGCTGGCGACCCGCCCGCACCATGTCGGCGAGATGAGCCAGGCCGGCGCCCTGGTGAAGAGCGGCCGCCTCGGCCTCTGGTGGGCCGCCGTGCCGCAACAGCATTGGCCGCAGGACCAGGCGGCGCGCGAGGGCATCGCCCGCGCCAGCGATCCGGTCTGGGGCGACCGCCGGCAGGAACTCGTCTTCATCGGCGCCGATCCGATGGACGAAGCCGCAATCCGCCGCAGGCTCGATGCCTGTCTCGTCGAGGCCGAGACATTCGAGCCGGCGCGCTGGGCGAACCTGCCGGACCCGTTCCCGCTCTGGGTACGGCAGGCCGGTTGATCAGGCTGCGCTGCCCCAGAGATTGACGTCTGCGCCCTTGGCATGGACGTCGATCTCGGCCAGCTCCTCGGCCGAAAAATCCGGCTTTTCCAGCGCCTTGACGCAATCGACGATCTGCGACGCGCGGCTGGCGCCGATCAGCGCCGAGGTGATGCGCCCGCCGCGCAGCACCCAGGCAAGCGCCATCTGCGCCAGCGTCTGGCCACGCCGCTCGGCGATCGCGTTCAGCTTGCGGATATTGTCGATGATCTCGGGACGGATGAAATCCTTCTTGAGGAAATGGTTCAGCGCCGCCCGGCTGTCGCCCGGAATGCCGCCGAGATATTTCGTCGTCAGCATGCCCTGCGCCAGCGGCGAGAAGACGATCGAGCCGATGCCGAGCTCTTCCAGCGTGTCGACGAGACCATCCTCCTCGACCCAGCGGTTGAGCATGGAATAGCTCGGCTGGTGGATGATGCAGGGCGTTCCGAGCGCCTTCAGGATCGCCGCCGCCTCGCGGGTGCGCTGCGAATTGTAGGAGGAGATGCCGACGTAAAGCGCGCGGCCGGAGCGCACGATATGATCGAGCGCGCCGCAGGTCTCCTCCAGCGGCGTATCGGGATCGAAGCGGTGGGAGTAAAAAATGTCGACATAGTCGAGGCCCATGCGCTTCAGGCTCTGGTCGCAGGACGCGATCAGGTATTTGCGGCTGCCCCACTCGCCATAGGGACCCGGCCACATATTGTAACCGGCCTTGGAAGAGATGATCAGCTCGTCGCGCAGATGCGCGAAGTCGGTGCGGAGAATCTCACCGAAAGCTGTTTCCGCGGTGCCTCCCGGCGGGCCGTAATTGTTGGCGAGATCGAAATGGCTGATGCCGAGGTCGAAGGCCGTGCGGCACATGTCGACCTTGCGGTCATGCGGCGTGTCGTCGCCGAAATTGTGCCACAGCCCGAGCGAAATCGCCGGCAGCTTCAGGCCGGAGCGCCCGACACGGTTATAGGTCATCGTATCGTAGCGGTTGTCCGCAGGCTGCCAGGCCATGGTTACGTTCCTTTGCTTGAATTGAGATGTGTGTCGTACCCTTGGCCGGGGCGCATTCACAAGAGGCAAGGTCCCCATTTCCCCCAGACGGTGCGGCCTTCCGATCTCCCCCCTTGAGGGGGAGATGCCCGGCAGGGCAGAGGGGGGTACCGTTTCGGCAAAAACAGCCGGTGCCAACTATGCCGCGCCGTCGCCACCCCCCTCTGTCGCTTCGCGACATCTCCCCCTCAAGGGGGGAGATCGATGGGAGCAAGCGGGATGGACAAAAAACCTCCGTCTACCGAAGCAACGCCCGCGCCTCCTCGATGCCCAGCGCCTCCGGCTGCGTGCAGGTCGTGACGATATCCACCGCCCTGCCCTCGTCGGCCGAGCGCAGGATCGCCGTCAGCACGTCGATCGTGTGCAGCGAGCGGTCGAGCGAGCAGCGGTAGTCGCGACCGGTCGTCACCGCCTCCATCATGTCGGCAAGGCCGATGCCGCGGTAGTTGGCCTGTGTGCCCCAGTCGAACTGGTAGTTCTGGGCAGTCAGCGGATGGTCCCAGACCTCCACTTCCTTCGGCTCCCGGTCGTTGCCCGCCACTTCCACCGTGCCGCCGAAGAAATTCGGGTCCGGCACGAAGACGGCGCCGTCGGTGCCGTAGAGCTCCATGTTCTGGTGGCGATGCGCCCAGACGTCCCAGCTCGACATCAGCGAGATCTGCGCCCCGCTGACGAATTCCAGGATGGCGTGGATGTTGGTGGCGACGACCACCGGCACCTTTTCGCCGAGGCGCGGACCATTGCTGATGGTGCGTTCCTCGCGCGCCCTGTTGGCGAGCGCCACAACGCGCTTCACCGGCCCGACGAGGTTGACGAGATTGTTGACGTAATACGGCCCCATGTCGAGGATCGGCCCGCCGCCCGGCGCGAAGAAGAAGTCCGGGTTCGGATGCCAGCTCTCCATGCCCGGCCCGAGCACATGCGCCGTGCCGGACATGATCTTTCCGACGCGCCCGCTATCGATCAGGTGCCGCACGAACTGGTGCGAGCCACCGAGATAGGTATCCGGCGCCGAGCCGACCTTCAGACCCTTGGCGTCTGCAATGCGGCGCAGATCCTCGCCCTGTTCGAGCGACAGCACGAAGGGCTTTTCCGAATAGACATGTTTGCCGGCTTCCAGCACCTTCTTCGACACCGGATAATGCGCCTCCGGCACCGTCAGGTTGACGACGACGTCGACGGCGGGATTGGCGAGGAGCGCGTCGATCTCCTGCGCCAGCACGCCGAATTCCTCCGAGCGCGCCTTCGACGCGGCCGGGTTGATGTCGGCGCAGGCGACGAGCTTCAGGTTCCTGAAGGTCGGGATCAGCTTGAAATAGGCGCCCGAAATGTTGCCGCAGCCGATGATGCCGACTCCGTATTCCTGTGTCATGGGCTCAGTCCTCAGAATGCCTTGATGGTGGCGATCGAGCGGGTGGCAAGCCGGGTAAGATCCTTCGGATTGTCATGCTCGACGATGAAATGCTGGACCGGCGTGCCGGCGAGCGCCTTGGCGAGATCGGCCCAGGCAACGGTGCCGTGGCCGACATCCGCCCAGCCGTCCTCGTCGGCATTCTCGCCCTTCGGCGCGATGTCCTTGACGTGCACGGCGGTGATGCGGTCGCCGTATTTCTGGATCCAGGCGAAGGGATCGGCACCGCCGCGGAGGATCCAGGCGATATCCGCCTCCCAGGTGAGGTCCGGCCCGCCGGCAAAGAGGTGATCCTGCGGCACGGTGCCGTCTTCGAGCGCGAAGAACTCGAAATCGTGGTTGTGCCAGCCGAAGGTAAGCCCCGCCTTGCGGATCGGCTCGCCGGCCTTCTGCAGGCGTTCGCCGAGCGCGCGCCAGCCGGCGGCGTCCGTCGGACGGTGCTCCGGCAGGAGATAGGGGCAATAGACCGCCTCGATGCCGAGCGTGCGGCAGATCGCGAGCACCCGGTCGGGCTCCGCCTCCAGCATGTCGAGGCTGAAGTGAGCGGTGGGCATGGTGAGGCCGTTGCGGTCGAGATCGGCCTTCACCCGCTGGATCGCCGCATCGTCGAGCTCGGCATAGAGGGCGCTGTAGCCCTCGACTTCCTTGTAGCCGGCATCGCCGAGAATGCGGAACACCTCGGCGAAAGGCTGGAAATTGCGGGCGCTGTAGAGCTGGAAGCTGACCGTCTGCATGAATGTCTCCTCGTATTATGCGTGATGGGTCTGGCAGGAATGAAGATCGAGCCAATGGAACTGCGGAACTGCACCGCTTGTCGCCGGGGTGAAGATCACGGTCTTCTGCCCGCCGGCCGTGAGGTCGAAGGCATTGTCGGACCAGCGGCCGGCGACGTCCGCCTCGATCATGACGTGCAGCGCGAGGCCGGTTGCCGATGCGGTGACGGCGAAGCGGCCGTCGTCGCGCGGCGACACCTCGAGCGTCAGGCGGGAGGCTTCGAGATCGAGCGCCTTGTAGTTGACCGCGACGTGATGCCCCTCGCCCGTCATGCCGTTCGAGGCCGTAAAGGACCAGAAGAGCAGCGTGTCTTCCGGCAGGTCGGCGGCGAAGACGGAGAACAGCATTTCTGCCTTGTCCGGCCCGCATGCGCCTTCCGTGCTGCGATAGGGCCGGCGCTGGCCCGTCAGCGAGACGAGCCAGGTGTCGAGCGTCACCGTTACCGGCTCCGCGGTGTCGTTGACGACGGAAAAGCCGATGGTCTCGCCGTCCCTGGACGGGATCGCGGCGACCGCGACGGGCTGGAAGAAGCGGCGCACCATATAATGCATGGCCTTCCAGTTACCGCCGTAATCGAGACTCGACCAGGAGGCGACCGGCCAGGTGTCGTTGAGCTGCCAGTAGAGCGTGCCCATGCAATGGGGTTTCAGCGAGCGCCAGTATTCGACGGCGGTGCGGATGGCGAGGCCCTGCTGGATCTGGCTCAGATAGACGAAGCTCGCGAAATCCTTCGGGAAGCGGAAATAGCGGAACATGGTGCCGGCAATGCGCTCGTTGCCGCCGGCATTCTTCTGGTGGCTCTCCATCACCGGCGAGGCGATGTTCATGTCCTTGGCGTCCGCGAAGGTCTTCATGACCGGCATGGAGGTGTAGGACTGGAAGCCGAATTCCGAGCAGAAGCGCGGGCGCACGGTGCGGTAATTGTCGAACGACTTGTTCTCGTGCCAGACGGACCAATAGTGCATGTCGCCGGAACCGTCGGCATGCCAGGCATCGCCGAAGTCGAGATAGCCCGACGCCGGGCTCGACGGCCACCAGATCGCGCCGGGTGCGGCCTTCTTCATCGCCACTTCGATGGTGCGGTTGAGGCGGTCATAGGAGACGAGGTAACGGTCGCGGTTCTCGCGGCTTGCCTCGAACCACGTCAAAGCGCCGACCAGTTCGTTGTCGCCGCACCACAGCACGATGGAGGGGTGCGAGGCGAGACGCCTGACCTGATAGTCCACCTCGGCGGCGACATTGTCGAGAAAATCGACGGTCGAGGGATAGAGATTGCAGGCGAACATGAAATCCTGCCAGACCATCAGGCCCATTTCGTCGCAAAGGTCGTAGAACCAGTCCGGCTCGTAGAACCCGCCGCCCCAGACGCGCAGCATGTTCATGTTTGCATCGACGGCGGATTGTAAGAGGTCGCGCACGCCGGCGGGCGTGATGCGCGAGGGCAAAGCATCGGCGGGGATCCAGTTGGCGCCGCGGCAAAAAATCTCGCGGCCGTTGACCTTCAGCGCAAAGCGGCTGCCGGCCTCGTCCTTGTCGGTGAGCAGCTCGACCTGCCGCAGGCCGACGCGGCGCACGACGGTTTCGGTCGCCGTCTCGACGCGCACCGCATAAATCACCTGCTCGCCATGCCCCGCCGGCCACCAGAGCGCCGGCTTCTCAATGCGGAACATGTGGGTGAGCTGCGTCTCGCCGGCGCCGATACCGATATCGAGGCGGACACGCTCCTCGCCGAGCGCGAAATGCACCGGCAGGATGCCCGGCTCCTCGGCATGGAACGTCGCGGTCACGTAGAGATCGACGGCGCCACCCGCATGGTGGAACTGCCGCGTCGTGAGATGCTCGATGCGCGCGACCTCCAGCTTGCGCAAAACAATCTCGCCGTAGATGCCGAGCGGCGCGATCGCGATGTTCCAGTCCCAGCCGAAATGGCTCTGCGGCTTGCGCAGCATGTTGCCGTTCGGGATCGGCGAATTGCCGGTCGACCAGGGAATGAAGAACGGCTGTTCCGCCTGCCGGGCGGCACCGGTGGCGACGCTCGAATGGATGAGCACCTTCAGCCTGTTCTCGCCGGCCTTCAGGGCGTCCGTGACATCCGGCCGATAGCGGCGGAAGCAGTTGTCGGTGTCCTGCACCAGCACGCCGTTGACATAGACGGAAGCGACCGTGTCGATGCTGCCGATATCGAGATACCAGCCGCCCTCTAGCATTTCCGGCGCGACCTCGAACGTGCGCTCGATCACCCAGTCCTTTTCCGCCACCCACTGCGCGTCGCGCTCGTTGCGCCCGGCATAGGGATCACGGATGACGCCTGCGGCGAGAAGCGCGCTGTGCACGTCGCCGGGGACACGCATTGGGGCCGCCTTTTCCGCGTCGGTGCTGGTGACGGTCCAGATGCCCGAGAGGTCGATGGCAGTTATGGTGGATGTCTGGGTCATGTCTGTGTCTCTGGCTTGCGATGTGCGGGGGATCTACCCCCCTCTGGCCTGCCGGCCATCTCCCCCTCAAGGGGGGAGATTGAATCGTTGCAACGTCTTGCAGAACTCTACGGTTGCCTTTGTAGCGATGCCTATGCGCCTTACCGATCTCCCCCCTTGAGGGGGAGATGCCCGGCAGGGCAGAGGGGGGTAGCCGCAATCCGGACCATCCTAGATCCGCTCCTCCGTCCCCGCATCGAACAGCGAGGCGAGCCCCATGTCGAAGGACAACGTCACCGCCGTGCCTGGTGCAAAACGCCGCGCCCCGCCGACGCGGACGGACATCGTGTGACCGGCATGTTTCAGCCAGAGCAGGTTGTCGGCGCCCATCGGTTCCTCGATGTCCACCGTCGCCTGATGGGTTTCTATACCGGCAGCATCCTCGTTGACCTTCACATGCTCCGGCCGCACGCCGAGCACGACCTTGCGGCCCGGCCGGAGCGGTTCGCCCGCCTTGTAGCCATCGAGCGAGACATCGACGCCGTTCACCAGGAACACCGGCCTGCCGCCCCGCTCGGCGATCTCGCCGCGCAGAAAGTTCATCGACGGCGAGCCGATGAAGCCGGCGACGAACATGTTCTTCGGCTCATTGTAGATCGTGTTCGGATCGGCGAGCTGCTGGATGACGCCGCTCTTCATGATGGCGATGCGGTCGGCGAGCGTCAGCGCCTCGATCTGGTCGTGGGTGACGTAGATCATCGTGTTCTTCAGCGACTGGTGCAGCCGCTTGATCTCGACACGCAGCTCCGAACGAAGCTTGGCATCGAGGTTGGAAAGCGGCTCGTCGAACAGGAAGACGTCGACATCTCGCACTAAGGCACGCCCGATCGCCACGCGCTGGCGCTGGCCGCCGGAAAGCTCCGAGGGCTTGCGCTTGAGTAACGGGCCGATCTGGAGGATTTCGGCGGCGCGGGCGATGCGCTTTTCGATCTCCGGCTTCGCCATCTTGGCGACCTGGAGGCCGAAGGAGAGGTTCTTTTCCACCGTCATCTGCGGATAGAGCGCATAGGACTGGAACACCATGCCGATGCCGCGGTCCTTCGGTTCCTCCCAGGTGACGTTCTTGTTCTTGATGAAGATCTGCCCGCCGGTCGGCTCCAGCAGGCCGGCAATGCAGTTGAGCAGGGTCGATTTCCCGCAGCCGGACGAGCCGAGCAGCACGAGGAATTCGCCGTCACCGATGTCGAGATTGAGGTTTTCCAGCACGTTGACCGCGCCAAAACTCAAAGACAGGTCCTTGATGGAGACTGATTTCTGCATGGCTTAACCCTTGACTGCGCCGGCGGCGATGCCGCGGACGAAGAGCCGTCCCGACACAAAATAAACGATGAGCGGAACCGCGCCGGTGAGCAGCGTTGCGGCCATGTTGACGTTGTATTCCTTCACCCCCTGGACTGAGTTGACGATGTTGTTGAGCTGCACGGTCATCGGGTAATATTCCGGCCGGGTGAACACGACGCCGAACAGGAAGTCGTTCCAGATGCCGGTGATCTGCAGGATCATCGCGACGACGAAGATCGGCAGCGACATGGGCAGCATGATGCGGAAATAGATCTGCCAGAACCCGGCGCCATCGATGCGCGCCGCCTTGAACAGCTCTTCCGGCAGCGACGAGAAGTAGTTGCGGAAGAGCAGCGTCAGGATCGGCATGCCGAAGATGGTGTGCACGATGACGAGGCCGGTGAGCGTGCCGTAGATGCCCATTTCGCGCAGCACGATGACGATCGGGTAGATCATCACCTGATAGGGAATGAAGGCGCCGACGATGAGGATCGTGAAGAAGATATCCGCGCCCCTGAATTTCCAGTTGGCGAGCGCATAGCCATTGACCGAGGCGACGAGGATCGAGATCAGCGTCGAGGGCACGGTGATGCGCACCGAATTCCAGAAGCCGCGTGACAGGCCGTCACAGTTGAGGCCGGTGCAGGCGCTCGCCCAGGCCTTGGCCCAGGGCTCGAAAGTGATTTCCAGCGGCGGCGAGAAGATGTTGCCGAGGCGGATTTCCGGCATGCCCTTCATCGACGTGACGACCATCACGTAAAGCGGCAGCAGGTAATAGAGCGCCGCGATGGTGAGCGTGCCGTAGAGCATGATATTGCGGCCGGAGAGCACGCGGCGGGGTCTGGCGCCCCAGGGCTCCGCGCCGGTTTTCGTTGCGGCGGCAGAGGCCGTCTTGAGGGTGATGGTGTCAGACACGCTTGCGCCCTCCGAATTCGAGATAGGCCCAGGGCACGATGATGATGGCGACCGTGACGAGCATCATGGTGGAGGCGGCAAAGCCCTGCCCCAGGTTCTGCGCCTGGAACATGTAGTCGTAGACGTATTTTGCCGGCACTTCCGACGAGATACCGGGACCGCCGCTCGTCTGCGCCACCACGAGGTCGTAGACCTTGACGATGCCGCTGGCGATGATGACCAGCGTGGTGATGAAGACGGGGCGCATCATGGGAATGACGATGAAGAGATAGGTCTTCCACATCGGGATGCCATCGACGCGCGAGGCCTTCCAGATATCCTCGTCGATGCCGCGAAGGCCCGCGAGCAGCAGGCACATGACGAGCCCCGTGCCCTGCCAGAGGCCGGCAATCAGCACGCCGTAGATGACGATCTGCGTATTGTAGAGCGGGTCGAAGGTGAAGCTCGTCCAGCCGAGCGAGCGGACGACCGACTGCACGCCGAATTCCGGGTTCAGAATCCATTGCCAGACGAGGCCGGTGACGATGAAGGACAGCGCGAAGGGATAGAGGAAGATCGTGCGGAATGTGTTTTCGAAGCGGATCTTCTGATCCATCAGCGCGGCGAGTAAAAAGCCCATCACCAGACTGAAAATGAGCGTGAAGACGCCGTAGATCGCCAGGTTCTGGATCGACATGAGCCAGCGCGGCGCGTCCCACAGGCGTTCATACTGGTCGAAGCCGACGAATTTCGCCCGCGGCAGCAGTTTCGAATTGGTGAACGAATAGACGACCGTCCAGACCGTGCCGCCGAGAAAGATGACGACGGCGGTGAACATCATGGGAAGGGAGGCAATCTTGGCATTGAGATTGCGCAGCAGTCTGCTGGGGCGACCGGTGTGTACCTGGCCCGTCATGGGTCACTCCTCCTTGGTCTTGGATCAGGGGTGAACGGCGCCTGTCCCGGCCTGCTCGGCCAGGTCAGGCGCCGGCGTCACGAGACCCTGGTCAATCCGCCGAAGCGATGATGTCGGCGAAACGCTTCTGGGCGTCTTCCGGCGTCATCGACGCATTGGCGAAGAATTCGGAGAACAGGTCTTCCTTCTGCTTCTGGCTGTCGGCCGAAAGCAACTGGTCGACCCACTCGACCACATTGCCCTTGGCAAGGATGTCGAGGCCCTTCTTCATGCAATCGTTGGCAGCAGTGAGGTCGACGTCGCCGCGCACCGGCAGCGAGCCCTTCTTCAGGTTGAAGGCGACCTGCGCCGCCGGGCTGACCAGCGTGGAGGCGAGAACCTCCTGCGCCTTCGACTTCTCCTCGTCTGCAAGGACCGGGAAATAGAAGGCATCGCCACCCGTGGCGATCATCTCGTTCACGCCGAGACCCGGAAGGCAGGTGTAATCCTTGCCGGCAACCTTGCCGGCGAGCGCGAATTCGCCTTGCGCCCAGTCGCCCATGATCTGGCCGCCGGCCTTGCCGGTGATGACCATGTTGGTCGCCTGGTTCCAGTCCTGCACATTCGTGCCCTTGGACATGCGGCGCGCATCGTCGGCGGCCTTGAAGATCTTGCCGACGTCAGCACCGGCCGCCACCTCGGCGTCCTTGTCCTTGTAGACCTTGTAGAACGTGTCCTTGCCGCCAAGCGCCAGCATCAGCACATCGAAGGCACCGGAGGCCTGCCACGGCTGGCCGCCGACGGCGAGCGGAACGATACCGGCCTTTTCCAGCGCGGGCGCTGCCGCGACGAACTCGTCCCAGTTCTTCGGAACCGCGACACCCGCCGTTTCGAAAGCCCCGTTGGAAAGCCACAGCCACTGCCAGGAATGAATGTTGACGGGCACGCAATAGATCTTGCCGTCGATGGTGCAGCTGTCGAGCAGGCCCGCCGGCTTGATGATGTCCTTCCAGTTCTCGCGCGTCGCGACATCGGTCAGGTCGCGCATCAGGCCGGCTTCCACCAGCTCCTCGGCCTGGCGGCCGTGGTTGAACTGGGTTGCCGCCATCGGGTCGCCGCCGGTGATGCGACTCACCATGATCGGGCGGGCCGTGCCGCCGGCGCCGGCAATGGCACCGTCGATCCACTTGTTGCCCGTGGCGTCGAAGGCCTTTGCGAATTCGGCGACCGCCGCGGCCTCCCCGCCGGACGTCCACCAATGGGTCACTTCCAGATCGGTCGCATTGGCTGCGGCGAACGGCAGGACCACGGTCGCTGCCAAGATAGCAGCCATAGAGCGAATTTTCATGAGTTTCCTCCCTCACTGAAACGTTGCAGTAAAAACGTAACTCAATCGATTTCATCGCGCAACCGGGCAGCGATCACAAAATCGAACTTTCGTCCCGGAGATGGTTTTTCAGGCATTGTAGGGCGATGCTTTCTATCGCTACCCCTTGACTGGATTTTCCATATCCAGCTGAATTAGCTACATTTATCTCTGAAAAACAGCTTTGCACGAAAACCAGTATTTCGCAGTCGCATAAATTATAGCTTTGCGGTGCAACGCGCGCTCAGGCACGGGCTGTCGCTGCATTTTGCGAAATTTCCGCTCGACAAACGACCTGTATCGTTACAGTTTTAAGGCGCCACCACTAGGGAGTGGCGGGCCGGGTTAAAAAATGTATAACCGGCCCACTTGGCGCACAGGCGTGGCAGGCGGGGGATGGACAGACGATGAGCGAGGGCCAGGCGACAGCGCTTCCGGCACCGAACGAACGGCCGACGCTGAAGACGATCGCCTTCATGACCGGCCTCGGCATCACCACCGTGTCGCGCGCCCTCAAGGATGCGTCGGACATCAGCGCCGAGACGAAGGAGCGCGTGCGCCTCGTCGCGCGCCAGATCGGCTACCAGCCGAACCGCGCGGGTGTGCGGCTTCGCACCGGCAAGACCAATGTCATCAGCCTGATCCTCAGCCTGGAAGAAGAGATCATGGGCCTGTCGAGCCCGATGGTCATCGGCATCTCGGAAATCCTCGCCACGACGCAATACCATCTCGTGGTGACGCCCTACCGCGCGCAGGGCAATGCGCTCGACCCCGTGCGCTACGTGCTGGAGACGGGAGCCGCGGACGGCGTGATCATTTCACGCACCGAGCCGAAGGACCCGCGCGTCGCGCTGATGATGGAGCGAAACTTTCCCTTCGTCACCCATGGCCGAACGGAAATGGGCCTCGCCCATCCCTATCACGACTTCGACAACGAACGTTTCGCCTACGAGGCCGTGCGAAAACTCGTGGAGCGCGGACGCACGCGCCTCGTGCTGCTGCAACCGCCGCCCTACCTGACCTTCTACCTGCACATGCGCGCCGGCTTCGAAAAAGGCATTCGCGATTTCGGCGCCACGGCGCTGCCGTTCAGCCAGGTCAACCTCGATGCCAGCCTCGTCGATATCCGCAATGCCGCCGAGGCGCTGCTAAGCGGCCCCGACGCGCCGGACGGCATCGTTTCGGGCAGCGGCTCCGGCGCAGTGGCGCTCGTCGCGGCCCTCGAGGCAAGCGGCCGCCGGTTGGGCCACGACATCGACCTCGTCTCGAAGGAATCGCAGATGCTGCTGCAATGGCTGCGGCCCGAGGTCGTGACCATGCGCGAGGACATCCGCCTCGCCGGCCGGGAACTGGCAAAAGCCGTGATCGCCCGCATCGAAGGCAAGCCGCCGGCAGAGCTCCAGACGCTGAGCTATCCGATCCCCATCGAGTGAGGGGCGCTTAGAGTTTGTCAGGGAAAAGTGGGACCCGGTTTTCCCGAAAAGGCAAACGAAAACAAAGGAAACGAGAGTATGTCTGGTTCAGTCTGAACCAGACATACTCTAGTCGCGCCTCACAATGTAGACATCATGCCGATTCCCGGTGCGGCCGATTGAGCGCTGTACGATCGAAATGTCATCGGGCAGCATGGAACGCAGATAGTCTGGCGAGATGAAGGTGAGGCCCCAATCTTCTGTAACGGCATCCTCGATCAATTTCAGATCGCCTTGATTGCCGACCTGCTTGAATGGCTGAAAATAGAAGCCGTCGCGCGCATAGGTCGCCACAAGATCAAGCAGGAACGTGTCTCGGGTCCACTTCTGATGGCCAGCGAAAAGCTCGTATTTGGGTAGCGGTATATTCTTGATTATGCGTGATGCGATATCGTGCGGACCGTGCACCGAAAAGAGGAAATGACCGCCCTTTTTCAACACGCGCCGCATCTCGGAAAACCATCGTTTGCCGGCTGCCTCCGAAAAGTGCGTCCAAATGCTCTTCGCAATGATGAGATCGAACATATCGTCATCAAAGGGCAGCGGCGGCTCTTGCTGGCTCACCTTCGCGACGACGCCGGGAATATGCTTGTTGACCCATTCGATGGACGCCGTGGCGGGGTCGACACCGAACAGGTCCAACTGCTCGCCAAACGCTTTCTGAAGCACCGCGAGATTGCGGCCCGAACTGCACCCGAAGTCGAGCAGCGTGCCCTTGATATCGACGCCTGCCTTCTGCAATTCATCAAGCGCGATGTCGGTATTCTTGAAGTCGTAGTAGATATTATACCGACCCGGTATGAAATGGACCGGTGCCTCGGGAATTTGCAACCCGAGACCCGCCTCCTCGCGCTCTGCCTGGCTGGCCGCGAGCAGCCATTTGCTAAGCTGGTCATGCGCGGTGATACCGGGTTGCCGGGCGATGCCGAGCTGTTCCATGATCTTGGCGCTTGCCAGAGACGTATCCGGCTCCGAGGTCTCTCTGAATTCCCCCTGCTCGTTGTGAGCGATCTCTTGACGACGGCTGGCGAGAAAAGACTGAAATTCTGGGAACATGAAGGTCTCTCAGTTTATTTCTATATTTTCTACACAACCTCTATTTGCCACGCAATCATTTAGCTTCATAGGCATAAAGATGATGGGCCGGGTTCAAACCCTTGTGGGGCCCAAAGAAAAACCGCCCGCAAAAAATGCTTCGCGGGCGGTTTCTTGTTGAGCGGGACCGAAATCAGCCGTTGAGGCCGGAGCCCCACGGGCCGTGGTGGCTGTCCGCGCCGTCGAGGCGGTCGAAGCCGTGGGCGCCGAAGAAGTCGCGCTGGGCCTGGATGACGTTGGCCGTGCCGCGGCCGCGGCGGTAGCTGTCGAAATAGCCGAGGGCCGAAGCAAGTGCGGGCGCCGGCAGGCCATGAAGGGCGGCGGCGGAGACGACGCGGCGCAGAGCCCCGTCGGTGTCCTTGACCATCGTCGCGAAGGCCGGGGTGACGATCAGGTTGGCGGCATCCGGCGCCTTGGTGAAGGCGCTGGTGATCTCGTCGAGGAACTGCGAGCGGATGATGCAGCCGGCGCGCCAGATTTTGGCAATCGTCGGCATCGGCAGGTTCCAGTTGTATTCCTTGGAGGCGGCTGCCATGACGGCGAAGCCCTGCGCATAGGCGCCGATCTTGCCGGCGAGCAGCGCGCTTTCGAGGTCCTTGATGAAGGCGGCCTTGTCGGCAACCTTGAGTGCGGGAACATCCGGCAGGCCGAGAATCTTCTCGGCGGCTTCACGCTCGGCCTTGAAGGACGAGATGGAGCGGGCGGCGACGGCGGCCTCGATGCCGGTTGCCGGCACGCCCATGTTCTGCGCCTCGATGGCGGACCACTTGCCGGTGCCCTTCTGGCCGGCCTTGTCGAGGATCATGTCGACCATCGGGCCGCCGCCGATCGGGTCCTTGGCGGCGAGCACCGTCGCCGAAATCTCGATGAGATAGGATTCGAGGCGCCCCTTGTTCCACGCGGCGAAGACGTCGGCGATTTCGGCGGCACTCATCTTCAGGCCATCGCGCAGGATGCCGTAGATTTCGGCGATCATCTGCATATCGGCATATTCGATGCCGTTGTGGATGGTCTTGACGAAGTGGCCGGCACCGTTCTCGCCGAGCCAGGCGACGCACGGGTCGTCATTGTACTTGGCGGCAATCGAGGTCAGCACCTTCTCGACGCGCTTCCACGAATCCTCCGTGCCGCCGACCATGATGGAGGGGCCGTGGCGGGCACCCTCTTCACCGCCGGAAACGCCCATGCCGATGAAGGTCAGGCCGGAATCCTTCAGCGCATCGAAGCGGCGCATCGTATCGCGGAAGTTCGCGTTGCCGGCATCGATCATGATGTCGTTGTTTTCGAGATAGGGGCGCAGCAGGTCCATCTGCTGGTCGACCGCAGCACCGGCCTGGATCATGATGATGATCGGCCGCGGCGGGCGAATGGCGGCGACGAATTCCTCGATCGTGTCGCAGGGCACGATCTGCCCCTGGAGATCGCCGGCCTCTTCGTAGAATTCCTTCGTGCGCGCCACCGTGCGGTTGAAAACCGCGATCTTGTTGCCTTTTTCGGCAATGTTGAGCGCGAGGTTCGACCCCATCACACCGAGACCGATAAGCCCGATTTCCGCCTGTGCCACGTTCATACCTCCGTAGGATGGCGCGGCGTGGGATTGGTCCGGACCCAGCCGGAAACGCCGCGCAGAAAGAGAGTTTGGAGCTCCGCTCCAGCCGACGTGTTTTGGCATTCAAATCGATTTACGACAAGCAAATGTTTGGTGAAGCAACGCTTTTAGAACCAGTTGAAACTAGCCCGCAGGCTTGTCGTCGCCGTCGTCGAGAACACGCCACGCGGCGCCCTCCACGTCATCGTACTGGCCACTTTTCAGCGACCAGAGAAAGGCGGCAAGGCCGAGCCCACCGAGGAAAAGCGCGATGGGAATGAGGAAGACCAGCGTGTTCATGCGGCTTGCACCATGGGCTCGGCCGGGCGCGCCTCGCCGGCCGCGCGCGCCGCGAAAGCCGGCATCGTTCCGCGCAGCCGCAGCGAGTTGAGCACCACGATGATCGACGACGTGGACATGGCGATGGCGGCGATCAGCGGCGTGGCGTGGCCGAGAATCGCGACCGGCACGGCGATGACATTGTAGCCGACGGCGAGCGCGAAGTTCTGCCGGATCAGGCGACCGGCGCGGCGGGCGGTCTCCAAAGCGAAGGGCACGGCTTCGAGGCTTTCATGCAGGAAGACGAAATCCGCCGCCTGCCGGCCGGCATCCGCCGCCGTAGCCGGCGCCATGGAGACATGGGCGGCGGCCAGCGCCGGCGCATCGTTGATGCCATCGCCGACCATCAGCACACGATGGCCATCGGCCGCGCGTTCGGCGACGGCCTGCGTCTTTTCCCGCGGCGAGAGGGCTGAACGCCAGCGGCCGATGCCGAGCAGGCCGGCAATGCGGGCGACGGCGGGCGCACGGTCGCCGGAGAGGATTGCCATCTCGATTCCGTCCTGCTTCAGGGTCTGAATGGTTTCCGTGGAACCGGCGCGCAAAGAATCCTCGAAGCGGAAGGTTTCTAGCTCCACGCCGTCGCGCGACAGCACGACCTCGGACAGCCCATGGTCCTCCGTGCCCGTCACCGCCTTGCCGCAAGCGAAGGCGCGGTTGCCGAGACGGAGCAGGCCCTGCGGTGTTGCGGCTTCGAGACCGCCGCCGGCAATCTCCGCCACCGCATCTATGACCGGCATCGGACCGGCATTGGCGCCCGCAAGCGCCACCGAGAGCGGATGGCGCGAATGGGCGGCGAGTGCTGCGGCAAGCGCCAGATGGCCGCGGGTGACCCTATCGCGATCGACGAGGCGCGGCTTGCCGAGCGTCAGCGTGCCGGTCTTGTCGAAGACGGCGGTGTCGATTTCGGCAAGCCGCTCCATGGCCGAACCGTCCTTCACCATGACGCCGCCGGCAAAGAGCCGCCCCGCCGCGACGACCTGCACGACGGGCACGGCAAGGCCGAGCGCGCAGGGGCAGGTGATGATCAGCACGGCAATGGCGACGAGCATGGCGTGTTTCCAATCACCATCGTAAAGGCCCCAGCCGAGGAAGGCGGTGAACGCCAGCAGATGCACCGCCGGCGAATAGATCTGCGCCGCGCGATCCGCGATGCGGCGATAACGCGCCCTGCCCCCTTCGGCGGCCTCCATCAGGCCGATGACCTCCGACAGGAACGAATTGCGCGCCGTAGCGACGACCTCGACCAGCAGCGAGCCCGTGAGATTCATCGCGCCGGCTTCGAGCCGCGTGCCGGGCGTGGCGGCGAGCGGATCGCTCTCGCCGTTGACGATCGAGCGGTCGACATCGCTGGCGCCGGACAGCACGCGGCAATCGACGGGGATGCGTTCGCCGGCTGCGATAGAAAGATGTTCGCCGATGGCGATCTCCTCGACCGGCCGATAGTCGCGCGTGCCATCCGCCCGCACCACCATGGCGCCACGCGGCGAGAGGCGGGCAAGCCCGGTGATCGCCGAACGGGCACGGTCGCGCATGACATGGTCGAGCGTGCGGCCGATGAGCAGGAAGAACAGCAGGCTCACCGTCGCATCGAACCAGGCATGTTCCGCGCTGTGCAGCGTCTCCCACAGCGAGACCACATAGGAGAGCGTGATGGCGAGCGCGATCGGCACGTCCATGTTGGTGCGGCCGTGGCAGAGCGCCTTCCACGCCGACTGGTAGAAGAAGCGGCCGGCATAGATCAGCGTCGGGCCGGCGATGAAAGCGGAAATCCAGTGGAACAGGTCGCGCGTCGCGGCCTCCGCGCCCGACCAGACGGAGACCGAGAGCAGCATGATGTTCGTCGCGGCGAAACCGGCGACGGCGACGGCGCGGATCAGCTGGTTGCGCAGGTGGTCGTCGCCCTCGGCGGCCAGCGAGAAGAGATGCGCATCATAGCCGGTGGCCTCGATCGCGGCGGCGATCGCCTGCGGATCGGTCCGCCGCCCCTCGACCGCCTCTTTCCAGACCACGGAGACGCGGCGCGTGGACAGGTTCACGCGCGCCCGCTCCACTTCCGGCAGCGCGTTCAGCGCGCCCTCGATGGTCGAGATGCATGCGCCGCAGAACACGCCGGGCACGCTGAGATCGCTCTGGCGCAGCCCCTCGCCGACCGGGCGGCTGGCGAGCATCAGTTCCTCCGAGGAGGGCAAAGCCGCGCGCGCCGCCTCGACGGCGCCTTCCGTGCCGGGTGCGCAGCAGCTCATTGCACGCCCCCGCCAGCAACGGTGCGGATCGTCTGGTGGAAAACCTTCGCCCCGTCCCGCTTCGTGCTGATATCGACGATCCACTGGCCCGCCGGCACGGCGTATTCCGCCACGAAAAGCCCCTGCCCGGCCGGCTGGAGATCGACGGAAAAGTCCTTGCGTTCGTCCACCGGCCGCTTGAACACGGCCAGGACGTCGTCGGCGACGATCGCCCCGCCCTTCGCATCGACGACCGTGTAGGTGATGCGGTTGCCCTCGATCGTCAGGCTGCCCTCGATGCCGCTGGCCGCAAGCGCCTCGGCTTCCGCCACCTTGCCGTTGAACTGCTGGCTGGCGACATAGGTGTTCGGCACGACAAGGCCACTCCAGCTGTGCGAGGCGTTCCAGGCCATGATCAGGTTGACGGTGATGATCGTGCCGAAGAACAGCACCATGACGCCGAGCATGTGCCAGCCGGTAAAGACGAAATCTTGTTTGTGTTGCGTAGCCATCATTTCGCTCCCGGCGTGTTGAAATTGGCGGAATAGACGTCGCGTTCGTGGCCCTGCCGGTCCTCGGCGATGATGCGGAAACCGTCGGCCGCCTCCGCGAGGCGATCCTTCGGCAGCGTCACAAACACGCGGACCGCCGTGACCTTGTCCGGATCGGCGGGGATATCGACGCTCCTGCTATCGGCGCTGTCGTGGCCCGCGACCTTCATGGTGGCGCCCGGCATGCCCTCGATCGACACGGTGATGACGCGCGGCTCGGGGATCATGTTGAGCAGCTTCACGGCATAGCCGTTGCGCACCGAGCCGTCCGATTCGAGCACGAATTGCGGATTGCGGTCGTGGATGACGTTGAGATCCAGCCGGTCGCGCGACAGCAGTGCGAAGACGAGCGCGAGCCCGGCCAGCGACCACACACCGAAATAGACAAGCGTGCGCGGGCGAAAGATGATGCGCCAGTCGAAATGGCGGATCTTGTCGCTGAAACGCCCTCTAGCGTCCCGCACGCGCCTGGGATCGATTGCCGTCGTGCCGCCTGCGGTGGCGAGCGCCATGTTGCTCGAATAATCCGACAGCGTGGCATAGGCGATCAGGCCGCGCTCCCGGCCGAGCTTGTCCATCACGTTGTCGCAGGCATCGATGCAGAGCGCGCAGGTGATGCATTCCATCTGCTGGCCGTCGCGGATGTCGATGCCCATGGGACAGACGACGACGCAGGCGTTGCAATCCACGCAATCGCCGACGCTCTCGCCGGCAGCCGCCGCCTTTTTCGTGTGGCGCGTGCGCGGCTCGCCGCGCCAGTCGTTGTAGGTGACGACCAGCGAGCTTTCATCGAGCATTGCCGCCTGAATGCGCGGCCAGGGACACATATAGGTGCAGACCTGCTCGCGCATCAGCCCGCCGAAGACATAGGTGGTGGCCGTCAGGATGGCGACCGTCATGTAGGCAACCGGCGGCGCCCGAAGCGTCGCGAAATCGACGAGCAGGGTCGGCGCATCGGCGAAATAGAAGATCCACGCGCCGCCGGTCGCGACCGCGATCACCAGCCAGATGGCGTGTTTGCTGACGCGCTTCCACACCTTGTCCAGCGTCCACGGCCCGGCATCGAGCTTGATGCGCGCATTGCGATCGCCCTCGATCGCCCGTTCCACCACAAGGAAAAGGTCGACCCAGACGGTCTGCGGACAGGCATAACCGCACCAGGCGCGTCCGACGGCGGAGGTGACGAGGAAGAGCCCGAAGCCCGCCATGACGAGCAGGCCCGCCACGAAGAAGAACTCCTGCGGCCAGATCTCGATGAAGAAGACGTAGAAGCGGCGGCCGGCGAGATCGACGAGCACGGCCTGGTCCGGCGCATGCGGGCCGCGGTCCCAGCGGATCCACGGCGTCAGGTAGTAGATGCCGAGCGTCACCAGCATGACCAGCCATTTGAACTGCCGGAACCGCCCCTCCGCGCGCTTCGGGAAGATCTTCTTGCGCTTCTCGTAAAGCGGCTTGCGAACCTTCGCCGAATTGACGGGTTCGGCGTCATGGCGCTCGACGGAATTGTAGATCGTGGTGGTAGTCTGTTGCATGGCTTCTGCGGCACCTGTCGTTGTGCCACCACAATGACGCCAACAAACCCGGCCATCGTTGATGTAAGTCAAGTTTGCGGCAGGGCACGGCGTGGCGGGTTGCCGCAGTGCTGGCGCTGCCCAGCCTGACGCCGGGCGAAATCCTGCGGCAGATGCGCGGTTGACTGTCCGTTTCGTTAAAGACTTCGCTTGCCGATCGCGTATGGTTCGCACCGAAGGAGACAACCGATGACCATGCCCGCCCGCATCATCCACCGGACCATCCAGCGCGACTGGCGCGCGGTCTATGCCTTTGCCGCCAAGCCGGAAAACATGCCGCTCTGGGCGTCCGGCCTCGCCTCCGGCCTGACGCGCGACGGCGAGGACTGGATCGCCGATGGCGGCCCGATCGGCAATGTCCGCGTGCGCTTTGCGCCGCCGAACGATTTTGGCGTGGTGGACCACACGGTAACGCTACCGAGCGGGCTGGTGGTGGAGAACGCGCTGCGCATCGTGCCGAATGGCGATGGATGCGAAGTCATGTTCACACTGCTGCGGCAGCCGGATATGGACGATGCGGCCTTCGCGTCGGACGCGGCACATGTGACGCGCGACCTCGAGGCGCTCGCAAAACTGATGGAACAGGAGGAGACACCGCGATGAGCAGCAGAGGCGCGGATCGCAAGATCGACTATATCGAATTCAACGTCGCGGATATCGCCAGGAGCAAGGCTTTCTACGGCGATGCCTTCGGCTGGACCTTCACCGACTACGGCCCGCAATATTGCGAATTCCAGGACGGTCGCCTCACCGGCGGCTTCACGACGACCGCGCCGGTCAATGCAGTTGGCGGGCCGCTCGTCATCCTCTTCGCGGACGATCTGGAAGCCATCTTCGGCCGCGTGGAAAAGGCGGGCGGGACGATCGTCAAGCCGATCTTCGACTTTCCGGGCGGCCGGCGTTTCCAGTTCACCGATCCGGACGGCTACGAGCTTGCGGTCTGGTCCGACCGCTAGAATGCCTTCCGTTGCGTCAATGTGATCGCCGGAAGACTTTTATCGAAGCAATTCAGGCTTTTTCAATCAGACGCTCCTAGTGACAAGCCCGCGATCAACAATTGGCGCGGGCTCGTTATGTACAAAATCCTGGGCAAGGCATTGGCGGTGGGGGTGCTCTCCACGCTGGCATCGCTGATGATCAGCTTCGCCTTCGTTCCCATGATGGGCGGCAAGGTGGCGGGCGCCGGCCTCGTCATGACGATCGTCTGCCCGATCGCCATCTCCATCCCGGCCTCGCTGGTGCATTTCTACCTGGCGGAAAAGGTACGCTCGGCGAACGCCGCGCTGGCGCAGGCCAAGGACGAATTGGCCGACGCCTATGCCCGCCTGCAATACCAGGCGCAGCGTGATGCCCTGACCGGCGTCTTCACCCGCGCAACCTTCATGGCAGCGCTCGATGAACGCAGCCGCGCCGGCGCGCATGGCGGCCTGCTCTTTCTCGATGTGGATCACTTCAAGTCGGTCAACGACCGCTTCGGCCACGCGGCCGGCGACGAGGCGCTCTGCCGCATCGGCACCCTGCTGTCCCGGCTGGTCGCGGAAGACGATCTGGTCGGCCGGCTCGGCGGCGAGGAATTCGCCGTCTTCCTGCACGCGGCCTCGCCGGAGCGCATGCTCGATCGTTCGCAGGCGATCCGCGAGGCGGTGGAAGCCGTCGACCTGCGATCGCAGGAGGGAATACGGATCGCGCTCGGCATCAGCATCGGCGCCTTCCATTGCGCGCCGCGTTTCGATCCGGTGGAGGCGCTCGCCGCATCCGACCGCAATCTCTACCGGGCAAAATCGGCAGGCCGGAACACGGTCGTCGCGTGAGCGCCGTAAAAGGCGAAGGCCGCGCAAACCCGCGGCCTCGGTTTGTTGAAAAACCTCCCGTCACACTCTCCCGTCATCCTCGGGCCTGTCCCGAGGATCTGCCGACATCTCAAAAAAATCAAGACGTTGCAGATGCTCGGGACAGGCCCGAGCATGACGGAAGAGAGGTTGGCGGACTTTGTCGGCAGTCTGGGGCCGCGCAAACCCGCGGCCTTGCCGTTCGGAACGCGCGGCGCTTACTCGCCGCCGCCGAGCGAATGCACGAAGACGGCGAGCTGCTTGACCGCCGGGTCTCCCAAGCGGGGCAGCCAGGCGGGCATGACGCCGTGTTTCGGCGACTTGACCTGCGCGGCGATGGCGGCCTCGCCCTCGCCCTTCAGCCAGATGGCGTCGGCAAGGTCGGGGGCGCCCATCTCGCGGTTGCCCTTCGCGTCGTCGCCGTGGCAGGCGGCGCAGTTATCGGCGAAAATCTGCTTGCCGGGCGCGATGTGGCTCGCATCCGATGGGGTACCCGTCAGGCTGACGACATAGGCCGCGACCTGCTTGATCTCATCGGGCTGGAGGATGTCGCCATAGGCCGGCATTTCCGAGATGCGGGTCTCGTCGTCGCCGGGATGCCGGATGCCGTGGGCGATCGTCTGGTAGATGGCGTCCACCGTGCCGCCCCAGACCCAGTCGTCGTCGTTGAGGTTCGGGAAGCCGGCGGCACCGGCAGCACCCGAACCGTGGCACTGAGCACAGTTGACCTTGAAGGCCGAGGCGCCGCCGGCAATCGCGAATTGCGAGAGCTGCGGGTCGGCCATGATCTCCTGAAGCGAGGATTTGGCGATCCGGTCGACAAAACCGGCCTGGGCTTGCCTGGCGCCGGCAAGGTCCGTCGCGATCGTGCCGCGGCTCGACCAGCCGAGCATGCCCTTGGTCGTGTCGGAGATCAGCGGCCAGGCCGGGAAGGCGATCGTGTAGCCGATCGCCCAGAGGATTGTCGCGTAGAATGTCCAGACCCACCAGCGCGGCATCGGGTTGTTGAGTTCGCGGATGCCGTCCCATTCGTGACCGGTGGTTTCGACGCCCGAGATGTCGTCAATGTGTTTCTCGGCCATGATCAGTCCTCCTTGAGGGGGATTTCGGCGGCCCGCTCGGCGGCCTTGCGGGCGCCGGGGCGAAGGGTGAAGACGACGACGGCGAGGAAGAACAGCGTCATGCCGAGAAGCCCCCAGCTGTCGGCGAAGTGGCGCATGGCGGTATAGGTTTCCATAGGGGGGCCTCCTCAGCGGTAGCCGCTGGCATCGTCATAGGTGGAGAAATCCACCAGCGTGCCGAGCATTTGCAGATAGGCGACAAGCGCATCCATTTCGGTGAGCTTCCTGGGATCGCCGTCGAAATCGCCGAACTTGGCCTTCGGATAGCGGGCCTCGATGCCGGAGGTATCGGCATTCGGGTCGGCCTGCGCCTTCATGTCGGCCTCGGCGTTTTCGAGCATCTCGTCCGTATAGGGCACGCCGACGGCGCGGTTTGCCGAGAGGTGCATGGAGATGGTCTTCACCTCGAGCGGCGTCTCCTTGAGGAAGGCGTAGCTCGGCATCACCGATTCCGGCACGACCGAGCGCGGCTCGATCAGGTGCTGGACATGCCACTCGTTCGAGTAGCGGTCGCCGACGCGGGCGAGGTCCGGCCCGGTACGCTTCGAGCCCCACTGGAACGGGTGGTCGTACATCGATTCCGCGGCAAGCGAATAATGCCCGTAGCGCTCCACCTCGTCGCGGAACGGCCGGATCATCTGGCTATGACAGACATAGCAGCCTTCGCGGACGTAGATGTCGCGCCCGGCGAGCTCCAGCGGCGAGTAAGGTCGCATGCCCTCCACCTTCTCGATGGTGTTTTCCAGGTAGAAGAGCGGCGCGATCTCAACGATGCCGCCGATGGTGACCACGAGGAGCGAGCCGACGAGGAGAAGCGTCGCGTTGCGTTCGAGGATGGCGTGTTTATCAAGAATGGACATCGGGTCCCTCCTATTCGGCCGGCTGAAGCGCGGGCGCAGCCCCCGGGATCGGGGCCTCGTCACGCTGGTAGCCGAGGATTGTCATGGTCACGTTCCAGGCCATGATGAGCGCACCCAGGAGGAACAGCCCACCGCCGACGGCGCGCAGCACGTAGTAGGGAAGCATGGCCGCGACCGTTTCGGCGAACGAGTAGACGAGGAAACCCTGCTCGTCGTATTCGCGCCACATCAGGCCCTGCTGGATGCCGGCGACCCACATGACGGCGGCGTAGACCACGATGCCGAGGGTGGCGAGCCAGAAGTGCCAGTTGACCATGCGGATCGAGTAGAGCCGTTCACGATTCCACAGTTTCGGAACGAGGAAGTAGATCGCGCCGAAGGTGATGAGGCCGTTCCAGCCGAGGGCGCCGGAATGCACGTGGCCGATCGTCCAGTCCGTGTAGTGGCTGAGCGAGTTGACCGACTTGATCGACATCATCGGGCCTTCGAAGGTCGCCATGCCGTAGAAGGCGACGGCCATGACCATCATGCGCACGATCGGGTCGGTGCGGATCTTGTCCCAGGCGCCCGCCAGCGTCATCAGGCCGTTGATCATGCCGCCCCACGAGGGCATCCAGAGCATGATCGAGAAGACCATGCCGAGCGTCTGCGCCCAGTCGGGCAGCGCCGTATAGTGCAGGTGGTGCGGGCCGGCCCAGATATACATGAAGATCAGCGCCCAGAAGTGGATGATCGACAGCCGGTAGGAATAGACCGGGCGGTTCACCTGCTTCGGGATGAAGTAGTACATCATGCCGAGGAAGCCGGCGGTTAGGAAGAAGCCCACGGCATTGTGGCCGTACCACCATTGCGTCAAAGCATCCTGCACGCCGGAGAAGGCCGAGTAGCTCTTCACGCCGAGGAACGAGACGGGGATGGCCAGGTTGTTGACGATGTGCAGCATGGCGATCGTCACGATGAACGACAGGAAGAACCAGTTCGCCACGTAGATATGCGGTTCCTTGCGCTTGATGATCGTGCCGAGGAACGCAACGAGATAGGCGACCCAGACGACGGTGAGCCAGATGTCCACGTACCATTCCGGCTCGGCATATTCCCTGCCCTGCGTGATGCCGAGCAGATAGCCGGTGGCGGCCATGACGATGAAGAGCTGGTAGCCCCAGAACACGAACCAGCCGAGATTGCCGCCGAAAAGCCGGACGCGCGAGGTGCGCTGCACGACGTAGAAGGACGTCGCGATCAGCGCATTGCCGCAGAAGGCGAAGACAACCGCCGAGGTGTGCAGCGGGCGAACGCGGCCGAAATTGAGCCAGGGCTCGATGGTGAGATCGGGAAAGGCCAGTTGCAGCGCCACGACGACGCCGACCAGGAAGCCGACGATGCCCCAGAACACCGTCGCGATGACGCCGTACTTGACGACCTCGTCGAAATAGCCGTCGTCATCCGAATGCGACGTGGCGGCGACGGCGGGCGCAAAGGAAATGCGCCGCACCATGAAGAGCGTGCTGGCGAGCAACACGAAGAAGAGAACCCACATATGGGCCTCGAAGAGCCTGTCCTCGGCAAAGGCCGCGCCGAGCAGCGCGATGAACGCGCCCACGGCCAGCACGATCGTTTCCGTCATGAATTTCATCGTTGGCATCCCCCAACCGGTCAATTTCCCGCTCAAGCCGGCTCCCTCGCGGAGCAGGCCCTTGCGCTCGATCGAGGCTTCGCAGATGCGCAGGCGAGCATCCTTGACATGGATCAAGGCAGCGGACGGAAGCCGGCGGCATCAAAGGGACAGGTTGACGCAGCCGCGCGTCGCACGGCGCCGCGGCCCTTCCCAAACGAGGAAGCACGAGATGACGGACTATGCAGATATCGCCCGGCTGCTTTCGGACCGCCCGACGGACACGGTTTCGCTGGACTGGCTGAAGAAGGCCCATCACGCCCAGTTGACGCTCTGCACGGCGCTGGAGGAAATCGCCGACAGCCTGCCGGCAAACATCAACCGGCAGAAATGCATCTATGCGGCGAAATCCCTGATTCCGCTGGTCAATGGCGTGCATCGTTATGAAGAGGAGGCGCTGTTTCCGCTGCTGGAAAGCCTGCGCGCCCATGACGGGGAACTGGCCGGCGCCATCGCGCGGCTGAAGTTCGAACATGTCGAGGACGAATGTTTCGCGGAGGAGCTGACCGACACGCTGACGCGGCTCGGCAGCGGCGACGGCACCGTCAACGCGGAAGCCGCGGGCTACATGCTCCGCGGCTTCTTTGAATCGATCCGGCGCCACATCGCCTTCGAACAGCAGTTCATGCTGCGCGGCACCGGGCTCGCATCGTAGCTCAGGCCGCGATCGGCCCGCGCGCGTCCAGCGTTTCCTGGAGCACGAGGATGGCGCCGAGCACATTTCCGGCGGCCGACATGCAGGGCGTCATGCGGCAGCGGGTGATGGAATTGCTCCGGCGCGGCGACATGTAGTCATATTCCACCACCTCGCCCGCAAAACACCGGTCCAGATGCTTCTTCACGCGGCTCTCGAAACGCTGCATGCCGATGAATTCCACGATATGGCGCCCCACGAGGTCGATGGGCTTCTCGCTGAAACGCTCGGCATTGAGCGGGTTTGAATAGAGATAACGATAATCCGTCGTGATGACGGCCACGCGATCCGGCAGGCTGTCGAGGATCGCCTCGTTCAACAGACCGTCCTCCACCACGCGCGGCGTGGCGACAGGGCGCGCGACCTCCGGCATGTCCACGCGGAAGGGCTGCGCGGCCTCGTCGGTGCCGAAATAACGATCCAGCAAGAGCTTGAAACTATGCGCCTGCCGGAGCACGCAGGCCCTGTCTTCCGATTCCTCGCGCAGGAGGTCCACCACGAATTGGAACTGGAAGCGGAGTTCGGAGACGTCGCGGGCCTCCCTCTGCAAAACGGCCGCCAGGGCCGGCTCGATTTCTCTGTCCAGCATGGAAACGAGCCTTTCGTTTCCGACCTTCACGGCATGCTGGAGTTGCGAATACTTAAACCAGAACAACTCTACAAGAGCTTTCAATTCTTGCTCCCTGAATTGCTGAACTCTACAGCAATTTCATAACTACACTACTTAAACCTTCTGGAAAGGGGATATGGTTTCGATATTTCCTCCCGAAAATATGCCGTCCAAAGCGCTTCAATTAGCAAAATGGTAACAGCGTATGGAGGGATGTCAAACCCTTAATTAGCCCAAAGTCGTATAATCTGGAATAATGAATACGTTCAGATTTAGAATACAAAGAAAGAAATCGTGAGCAGTCAAGTAATAAGGCTGCGCTTGATATTCCACCGGTCGTGGTACCACAACCATTGACCGGGATATTCCCGCACCCACTGCTCCACCTTGTCGTTCAGCATCTGCGCGGTCGCATCGACATCGACGGCGCCGTTCTCCTTGCGGGGCACCGTCATCGCCGGTTCCAGTTCCAGGCGATAGCGGTTGCCGGGCAGGCGGATGCAGCGGGCGGGATAGACCTCGCAGTCGAACTGGCGCACGAGTTTTGCGAGCAGCGGGTTGGTCTGCACGTCGCGGCCGAAGAATTTGGTGTGCAGCCCCTTGTTGAACTTCTGATCGACCAGCACGCCGACCGGGCCGCCGGAATCCAGCTTGCGGGCGAGCGTAAAGGAGGAACCGGCATGGGACGGCACCAGGTGGCCCATGCGCGCGCGGCGGAATTCGAACACCTTTTCCGCGACATAGGGGTTGTTCGGCGGCCGGAAGAGCACCGTCACGTCGAGCCCGAAGGCCGCCCCCGCCACCGGCAGCAGCTCGAAATTGCCGGTATGCGCGGTGAAGACGATGAAGGGCCGCGGATTGTCGCGCAGATCCACGAAGAGCGGAATGCCGGAGACCTCGATACGTCCGGGCGTCGGGCGCGCGGGATCGAAGTCGAACAGCCGGTCGAGGAAGACATATTCGGCGGCAAGCCGGCCCATATTGCCCCAGGCATCGAGCGCGATCGCCTCGATTTCGGCATCCGACTTCTCCGGGAAGGCATTGCGCAGGTTGGTGAGCGTCAGTTTGTGGCGGCTCGTCTTCGGGCCGATCCAGCGCGCGAAGCGGTCGGCGAAGTTGATGGCGCCATCCGCCGGCAGCAGCTTCAGGAGGTTGAGCAGGCCGAAGGCGAACTGCGCCACCAGCCATTGCTTGGTGTTCCTTGCCGCCAGAACCAGGCGTGTGACGACCATCCGCACCGGGTCAGTCCAGCCTCAGGACGATCTTGCCGAAAATCTGGCGCGATTCCATGCGTTCCAAAGCGGTTGCGATACCGTCGAAGGTGATTTCCGTGTCGATGACCGGGTACACGAGGCCGCGCGCCATCTTCTGCATGGCATTCGCCATGTTCTCCATGCGGCAGCCGAAGGAGCCGAGCAGCTTCAATTGCTGCTGGAACAGCATCATCAGGTTCATGTCGGTCGAGATGCCGGAGGTGGAGCCGCAGGTGACCAGACGCCCACCGCGCTTCATGCAGAGCATCGAGCCCGCCCAGGTATCCTTGCCGACATGTTCGAAGACGACGTCGACGCCCTTCTTCTTCGTCAGCTTGCGCACGACGCCTTCAAACCGGTCTTCGCGGTAGTTGATGACGTGATCGGCGCCGAGCGCCTTGGCCCGTTCGATCTTGTCGTTCGAGCCGACGGTGGTGATGACGGTGCAACCGATCTTCTTGGCGAGCTGGATGGCGGCGGAGCCGATGCCGGAGCCGCCGGCATGCACGAGGATCGTCTCGCCCGGCTCGAGCTTGGCATTGTCGAATAGCATGTGCTCGACGGTGCCGAAGGTGACGGGGGCAAGGGCGGCCGCGACCGCATCCACGCCGGGCGGTGCCGGCACGAGCAGGCGGGCGGGAAGGTTCACCTTCTCCTGCGCGAAACCATCGAGGTGGAAGCCATGCACGCCGCCGACATGTTCGCAGAGATTGTCGCGGCCTTCGCGGCAGGGCTTGCAAAGCCCGCAGGTCCGCGCGCCATAAATCGAGACGAGCTGGCCGGGCAGCACGCTGGAGACGCCGGGGCCAAGCGTCTCGACGACGCCGGCCGCTTCCGCGCCGATGACCAGCGGCATCTTGCGCTTGGCGAAGGCCATGCCGCGCCAGCCCCAGACGTCGATATGGTTGAGCGCCACGGCTTTGACCCGCAACGTGACCTCGCCGGGACCGGGTGCGTCCGGTTCCGGAATATCGGTCAGTTCGAGTTTGCGGTCGTCGAGAAGCTGCAGGGCACGCATGATATTTCGCTCTTTCTTCCACTTAGACCATCGTCATGCTCGGGCTTGTCCCGAGCATCTGCCAGCGGTCATTGCGTAGCGTCGGTAGATCCTCGGGACAAGCCCGAGGATGACGGTAAAAAACACCTCGTCTCGAACTCGACAGGTGTCTAGGCCGGTTCGGCCGTCATGACGAGGCTGGCGTTCTGGCCGCCAAAGCCGAAGGAGTTGGAGAGAACCGCGGTGACGCGCGCATCGCGCTTCACGTTCGGCACGACGTCGAGCACGATCGCCGGGTCGGGGTTCGTGTAGTTGATGGTCGGCGGCAGCGTGCCGGTCAGCATGGTCTGGATGGAGAACACCGCCTCGACGGCACCCGCCGCCGTCAGCGTATGGCCGATCATCGACTTGTTGGACGAGACCGGAATGCCCGCAAGCTTGTCGCCGAAGACGGTCGACATGGAGAGATATTCCATCTTGTCGTTTTCCGGCGTCGAGGTGCCATGCGCATTGATATAGCCGATGCCGCTCTCGTCGATTCCGGCATCTTCCAGCGCCGCGCGGATCGTCGCAATCGCCGGGCCGCCATCCGGCGAGGAGCGCGTGCGGTGGAAATGGTCGGCCTTCTCGCCGCAGCCCTTGAGGATGCCGAGCACTTTGGCGCCACGGGCAATCGCCGATTCCAGCGATTCCAGCACGAGCGTCGCCGCACCCTCGGCAATGACGAAACCGTCGCGATCCTTGCTGAAGGGCTTTGAGGCCCTGGTCGGCGGGTCGTTCTGCGTCGACAGCGCGGAAAGCAGTGCGAAGCGGATGAGGGCCTCGGCCGTCACCGAGCCATCGGTGCCGACGGTCAGCGCGCGGTCGGTACGGCCCTGGCGGATCGCCTCGACGCCGAGCTGGATGGCCGTAGCGCCGGAGGCGCAAGCCGTGGAGAGCGTGACCGGCAGCCCGCGCGTGCCAAAACGATCGGCAAGGCGCTCGGAAATCGCGCCGAAAGCCCAGGCCTCGTGCAGCGCAGGCTCGGGCTTTCCGCGCAGCACGGAGAGGAAGCGGTCATAGGCATCGCCCGGACGCTGCGAGGGCGGGGCGCGGTCGGCGAGCGCGAAGCGGTCGCTCCAGTCCGGCTCGATCGGCGGAGCGGCGAGGAAGAGCGGGCCGCCGAAATCGCCGGACAGGCCGGCCTGCGCCAAAGCCTCGTCCGTCGTCTCGCGGGCATAGGCGAAGGAACGCTCGACCGGGTTTTCGACGGGAAGGTCTATAAAATCAACGGTGCCGGAAATACGGGTGTTGAGCCCTTCGACCGGAAAACGCGTGATGCCGTGGATGCCCGAGACGCCGCCGGTCAGCGCCGCCCAGTTGTCCTTGAGCCCCTGTCCGAGCGAGGTGATGACGCCCATGCCGGTAATGGCGACGATCGGGCGACCGAGATGATCCCTGTAAGCGGCTTTCGTCATGGCCGTAACCTCACTTCTCTGCGACAAGAATTGCGACGCCCTCGCCGCGCGAATGACCGACCGTGGTCACGACCGCGGCGCGCGCGGGCGCACTCATGGCCGCCTCGGCCGCCGCATCGAACGGAGCGACCTCGAGACCGGCGCCGAGCGTCAGCGCGGCAAGTGCCAGCCCAAGCGGAAACTGCGCTTCGAGCGCCTGGCCCGTGACGGCGCTGAAGCCGCGCACCGGGCTGCCGGGAAAGCGTTGGTCGAGCCAGGCCCTTTCCCGTGCCGTCGGGTCATGCTGGCCGGAGGCGCCGGAAAGGATAAGGGTGTCGGCGCCGGCCGTTGCCCCTTCGGCGAGCCGGTCGAGGCGGGCTTCCAGCCGCCCCTCGTCGCGCGAACCGCGGTCGCCGCCGATGGCATCGATCGTCGCATAGATGCGCGCGTTGCGGGCCTCTGCATGCGCCCGGGATTCGAGCATCAGGAAGGCCGCCGCCGTGCCGGTGATGATGCCGCCGCCGGCATCCTCGTCGCGCGACCAGAGCGGCGCCCAGCCGCCGGTCGCATGCGCGCCGATGGCCTCATAGAGCAGGATGACGTCCTGCCGCTCGGCGACGAGAGCGCTGCCGACGAGCGTATGCGTCGACTGGCCGGAGCGGATGCGGTGGAAGGCGGTCTCGACGGCGCTGATGCCGGCCGCCTCCTCGCCCATGAAGGTGCGCGAGGAGCCGGTGACCTTGTGCACGATGGAAATATTGCCGGCGAGCAGGTTGGAAAGCTGGGCGAGGAACAGCGTCGGGCGAAGCTCGGTGGTCAGCTTCTCGTTGAGCAGCCGCTCGCGGTCGTTGCGCTTCAGGCCCTCGTCGACGATCAGCGAATCGACCGCGATGTCGCGTTCGCCACCGCCGGCCGCGACGATCATGTCCATCGTGCCGCAGGCCTCCGCATCGTCCTTGAAGCCGGCATCGTCGAGCGCGAGGCCGGCGGTGAAGACGCCGAGGCGCTGCCAGTTCTCCATCTGGCGCTGGTCGCCGCGCTTGGGGATCTGCTGGTTCCAGTCGATCTCCGGCATCGGATGCACCGGATAGGGCGCGAAACGTTCCGTCTCGATCTTCAGGTCCGGCGCCGTCGCGGCACCGAGGATCGCCACATGCGCCTCGGCCCCGACACCCTGACAGGTGACGATGCCGACGCCGGTGATCACCACATCGTTGTTCGCCATGCTCACTTTCCTTCCGCAGACGCTTCGAGCGCCTCGAACAAACCCACCTCGCCCGCGCGCTTGCGCACGATATCGCCGAGCGGCACCTCGGCGAACGGCACGGTGCGCAGCTTCAGCTGCGCGTCGCAGACCTTCTTGCCGGCAGACGTTATCTTCGCCTTGGTCACCGCATAACCCGACCCGTCATGCTCCAGCACCGCCTCGATGTCGAGCACGGCGTCCGGCTCGACGAAGGTGCGCATCTTGGCGCCGTCGACGGTCATCAGGAAGGGCATGGCCGCAAAATCGGTGGCCGCCAGCACGAGGAAGCCGGAAGCCTGCGCCATCGTCTCGATGAGCAGCACGCCCGGAACGAGCGGCATACCGGGGAAATGGCCCTCGAAGACGGGGCTTTGCGCGGGCACGACCGAGCGGGCGGTAAGCCTGCGGCGCGCGCCGTCGACGGCTTCCACGCGATCGATCATCTGGAAATATTCGAGCAGCATCGGGGTATCACCTCCGGCAAGGTCCGGAAATCGAAAGGCCTGCCGAAGTCGGCAGGCCGCGAGCCAAAGGCACCGGGATCGTCCGGTCAATCCCGCCGAGGCGGGCGCCGTAACCTCAAGCCTTGGCGGCCCGAAGTTCGTCGATCTTGGCGCAGAGGTTCTTCAGGACGAAATACTCTTCCGTCGCGACCTTGCCTTCGTTGACTTCCTGCGTCCACTGTTCCAGCGGAATCTTGATGCCGAATTCCTTGTCGATCGCGAAGACGATGTCGAGGAAGTCCAGGCTGTCGATGCCGAGATCGTCGATCGTGTGGCTGTCAGGCGTGATCGTCTCGCGATCGATCTCGCTCGTCTCAGCAATGATGTCGGCAACCTTGTCGAATGTAGCAGTCACGCCCATACCTCATGAATCTTTGGTCGCGCGATCCTATAGGGAAAACCGACGCAATTGCCAATGGGGTTTGATGAGGGCCCTGCGCAGTCGGCGATGCTGTGTTGCGCAAACAGCATGCCACAACCGACGGTCAGACCGCAGTGGAGTGCCGGCCACGGCCGCTGGCGAGGTGCGCGTCGAAAATGGCGGCGACCGTACGGGCGAAGGGCCGGCCGGTCGCGGTCAGGAGAAAGCGGTCCTCCTCGATGCGGCAGAGGCCGTCCCTGTCGGCGGCCGCAAAGCCGGACGCTTCGGCGCGGATGGTGCGGCGAAACGCCGGCGGCAGGTCCGCAAAGGAGAAGCCGAAATCGCACATGACGCGTTCGATCACCCAGGCGCGGGCGCGGTCCTCTTCGGTCAGTGCATAGCCCCGCACGGCCGCTAGACCACCCTCCTCCACCCGGCGCAGATATTCGCCCGTCGCCGGCATGTTCTGGATATAGCCCTGCGGCAGCTGGCCGATGGAGGAGGCGCCAAGCCCGATCAGCGCATCCGCCTGGTCATCGGTATAACCCTGGAAATTGCGCCGCAGCGTGCCTTGCCGGGCCGCAACGGCGAGCCGGTCGGCGGGAAGCGCGAAATGGTCGATGCCGATCGCCTCGTAGCCCGCCGCCATCAACATCTCCGCCGCCATCGTCATCTGGTGGAAACGGGCAACGACGCCAGGCAAGCTCGCCTCGTCGATCATCGTCTGGTGCTTCTTCATCCACGGCACATGGGCATAGCCGAAGAGCGCGATGCGGTCCGGCGCCAGCGAGATGACCGCGCGCACGGTTTCCGCCAGCGTTTCCATCGTCTGGTACGGCAACCCGTAAAGAACGTCGCAATTGACCGAGCGCACGCCCCGCCCCCGCGCCGCCTCCACCACGCCGCGCGTCTGTTCGAAGGTCTGGATGCGGTTGATCGCTTTCTGCACTTTTGGATCGAAATCCTGGATGCCGAGGCTGGCGCGCGTCATCCCGATTTCGGCAAGTGCGTCGTGGCGGGCCTCGTCGAGATCGTTCGGGTCCATCTCGACGGAGATGTCCGCATCGCTCACGAAGGCGAAGTTTTGCGCCAGACAGGCCTTGAGCGCGACCATGTCCTCCGGCCGCAGCAGTGTCGGCGAGCCGCCACCGAAATGCAGCGCGGTAACGGGTGCATCCCGCGAAACCCGGCCACCGACCGCGGCGATTTCGGCGTGGAGCCCCTTCAGGTAGGCCTCGACCGGCTCGTAGCGCAGCGTCTGCTTGGTGTGGCAGGCGCAGAACCAGCAGAGCCGGTCGCAATAGGGAATGTGCGCATAGAGCGACAGCCGATTGTCCCGCCCGAGCAGGTCGAGCCAGTCCGCATAGACCTGCGTACCGATACTATCGTTGAAATGCGGCGCGGTCGGATAGCTTGTATAGCGCGGCACTGGCGACGAAAGGCGTTCTACGAGGGCATCCTGCATGGTCATCTCCTTGCTCGCCAAGGCAAATAAACCCGAAATGGCGGCCGCCATTTGATTTTGATCAAGTGAAAGCCGGAATGACTCGGCTAGGATTTGACAATAGTCAGGAAGCGCCATTTTGCCGCGAGGCGGCACGCTTTATGTTCCTGTCTGCGTGCGGTAGCACCGCCATATGCGCCGCAAGGCGAAAGGAAGCCGATATGGAAATTCGCCGCCAAGATATCCATAATTCCGATATCCCCCTTGTCTGCCGCGCCTGCGAGGCGCGCCATGGCGGCGTATGCGGCGTGCTGACGGCCGAGCAGCTGACCGAGCTCAACAAACATTCCTCCCGCCACCGGCTGGACAGCGGCGCCGAAGTGATCGGCCAGGGCGAGACGGTGGTGAACTATTCCAACATCATGCGCGGCGTGGTGAAGCTGACGAAGGTGATGGCGGATGGCCGCCAGCAGATCGTCGGCCTGCAGTTCGCGCCCGATTTCCTCGGCCGGCCGTTCCTTGCCGAAAGCGCGATCTCGGCGGAAGCGGCGACCGAAAGCGAGATCTGCAATTTCCCGCGCAACGTGCTCGACCGACTGGTCAAGAGAACGCCGGAGCTGGAGCACCGGCTGCACCAGCAGGCGCTGAAGGAGCTGGACGAGGCGCGCGACTGGATGCTGACGCTCGGCCGCAAGTCGGCGCAGGAGAAGGTCGCGAGCTTCCTTTATCTCATTGCCACCCATATCGACCCGGAAAGCCTCGACATGTCCTCGTTCGACCTGCCGCTGTCGCGCGCCGATATCGCCGATTTCCTCGGGCTGACGATCGAGACCGTCAGCCGCCAGTTCACCAAGCTGCGCAAGGAAAACGTCATCCGCATCGAGAACAACCGCCACGTCACGGTTCCCGACATGGACCGGCTGATGCGCCACGCCGGCAACGACTGAGGCCGACGCGCGCGTCAGCGCGTGATGACGATGCGCGTGTTGGAAAGCCCGCTGCGGTTCGCCATCTGGTAGAACGTCGCCGCATTGTCCGGCGAAAGCCGCACGCAGCCATGCGAGGCCGGCCTGCCGAGGCGCTTGGTCTCGTAGGTCGCGTGCACCGCATATCCCCCCTTGAAGAAGATCGCGAAGGGCATGGGCGCATTGTTGTACTTGCGCGAACGATGGTTGCGCGACGCCCATTTCGCGCTCCAGGCACCGGTCGGCGTGCCATAGCCCTTGCGGCCGGTGGAGACGCGCCAACGGTGTTTTACGACGCCGTTCTGAGTAACGGTCATGGTTTGCGAAGAAAGGCTGATCTGCGCGGTAATGTTGGCGGCAAGTGCGGTCTGGGTTTGAAACAGTACAAGAAGGAATGCGACTGCGGTCGCAAATAACTTACGCATGACTTCCCCTCGAAACGATTGGCATGGCTTGAACGCCATGTCTCACAGCGAGACAGAATATAGACGTTTCAGCCTTCCGCAATATTGACGGGGGTGGCGAAAAGAAAACGAAGTTAAGCTGTAAAATTTTAGTGAAGTGCGGCCCGGTCGCTCAAAGCAGAGCGGAAAGAAGCGCCGCCAGCAATACAACAGCCGCAAGAGCAGCACAGGCTGCGGAAAATATCCGCAAGGACAGATCGATATCCGCGATCGTCACCACGGTGCGGCCGCTCGCATTCATCATCGGCTCGTCGACGCGCGTGCCGCCGTAGATGCGCGGGCCGGCAAGGCCGATGCCGAGCGCCCCGGCCATGGCGGCTTCCGGCCAGCCGGAATTCGGCGAGCGATGCAGGCCGCTGTCGCGCAGCGCCGTGCCGATGGCCGCCCGCGGCGCCGCCCGGCTTTTGTGCAGCCAGGCGCCGGCGGCGATGAAGGCGATCGACAGGCGTGCGGCCGGCCAGTTGGCAAGGTCGTCCAGCCGGGCGGAGGCCCAGCCGAAATCGAGATATTTCGCGTTCTTGTGGCCGATCATCGAATCGGCCGTGTTCAGCATCTTGTAGGCGAAGAGGCCGGGCAGGCCGAACAGCGCATACCACAGGGCCGGCGCCACGACGCCGTCGGAAAAATTCTCCGCAAGGCTCTCGATGCCCGCCCGGCAGACCGCCGGTTCGTCGAGCGTCGCCGGATCGCGCCCGACGATCATCGACACCGCCTGGCGCCCACCGTCGAGGCCGCCACGCTTGAGGCCACTCGAGACGGCCCGCACGTGGTCGTAGAGGCTCTTCTGGGCGAGGAAGATCGCAACGACGACGATCTCGACGACGGCGCCGACGAGCCCGAGGGGGCCGAGAAGCCGGTGCACGAGGACGCCGAGGAAGACGCTTGCCGCAATCAGCACGGCAATCCCGACAGCGCCATTGAAACGCTTGGTATCGGCAGAGAGGCGTTTTCCGTTGAAGAGCTTGTCCATCAGCCCGATCGCCCGGCCGAACAGCACGACCGGATGCGGCACGCGCCGCCAGATCTTGTCCGGATCGCCGACGAGGCGATCCAGCACGAGGGCGAAGAACAGCAGGAAAAGCGTCTCCGTCATCGGCCGGCCATCCCCTCCGCCAGCGCCGCTGCAAGCCGGACATCCCCTGCGGCATCCGGTGTCAGACCGAAGCGCAGCCAGTGCGGATTGTAGTCGAACGGCCTGACAAGGGTATGGCGGAGGCACAGCGCTTCGTGGAGGGTTGCGGCATCCGCATGCTCCACCAGCGAGAAGAGGCCCGTGCCTCCGACGACCGCGAGGCCCGCGCCGGTCAGCACCGCATCGAGCGCCGCCTTGCGCGCCGCGATGGAGCGGCCGATGGCGGCGGTGTCGGACCCCATCAGACGGGTCGCGATGGTGAGCGCCGGGCCGGAGACGGCCCAGGGGCCGAGCCCGTCCTCGATACGCTCGACCACCGCCGTCTCGCCGATCACGAAGCCGAGGCGCAGGCCCGCGAGGCCGAAAAACTTGCCGAAGGAGCGAAAGACGAGAAGCCCCGGCCGGCCATCGCCGGCATACGGCGCGATGCAGCTTTCCGGGCGCATGTCGCCGAAGGCCTCGTCGACGACCAGCAGGCCGCCCTCGCCCGCGACGCGGGCATGCAGGTCGAGCAGCGTCTCGCGCGAAAACAGACGGCCGTCCGGATTGTTCGGGTTGACGACGATGACGAGGCCATGCGCGCCCGTCACCTCAGCGGGGCTGGCGACGCGATCCACCGGCACGCCGGCATTGCCGAGCACGCGGGCATATTCGCCATAGGTCGGCGAGAACACGGCGGCGCGACGGCCGGCGGCGACGAGACGCGGCAGAAGCTGGATGACGGATTGCGTACCGGCAACCGGGAGCGGCAGCGCATTGGGCGTGCCGTAAAAGCGGGCGGCGGCGGCGCGGGTTTCGTCCTGCCGGTGGCGATCCGGCAGGCGGTGCCAGGCGGTGATGTCCACTTCGGGGAGAATAGCGGGATTAGGGTTGATGCCGGTGGAAAGGTCGAGCCAGTCCTCCGGCCGGCCGCCGTAACGCGCGGCCGCCGCGGCAATGCCGCCGCCATGCACGATGCGCGGCGCGGTCATGCGGCCTCCGGCGCGAGGTCGATCAGGTGCATGTAGGAGCCGCCGACGCCGCCGCGCCGTAGCCCGGCCTCGCCGAGGTCGTCGCCCATCGCATCCGTCACGGTAAAGAGGCGCTCCGCTTCTCCTTCGTGCACGACCGTCGAATAGTGGAATTCGTGCGCCGTCATCGGCGCGGCAAAGCCGCTGCCCTCAAGCGGCATGACGCGGCGATAGCCGAGATGGCGGCGACGTTCGGCAAAGCTGGTGACGAGCGGCAGCAGGCCGAGCATCTCGTGGCGGGAGCCATCCGCCGCAACCAGAGCCTCCCCCAGAACCATATACCCCCCGCATTCGCCATAGATACGCGCCCCCCGGCGCGCCGCCGAATGCATGCCTAGGCGGAAATGGCCGGCATTGGCAAGAGCGGCCCCATGCAGTTCCGGATAGCCGCCGGGCAGATAGATCGCATCGGCACCAGCGCCCGGCGCCTCATCGGCCAGCGGCGAGAAGAAGGAGAGGCTTGCACCGGCCCCGCGCCAGCCGATCAGCAGGTGCTCGTAGGAGAAGGCGAAAGCGACATCCTGGGCGATGGCGATGTGCTGGCCGAGCGGCGGCAGGCGCGAGACGGACGGCGCCGGCGCCGGCGGGGTCCGTGTTGAGGCCACCGAAACCAGCCGGTCGAGGTCGCAGCAGCGCTTCACCACATCCGCCGCATGCGCGATAAAACTTTCCAGCCGGCCATGCTCGCCCGCCTGCACGAGGCCGAGATGGCGCTCCGGCAGGGCGAGCGCCGGATCCCGCTCCAGCACGCCGAAAATCTCGATGCCGCTTGCCTCCAGCGCGCCGCGCAGCATCGCCTCGTGCCTGATGCTGCCGACCTTGTTGAGGATGACGCCGGCAACCTGGATATCGCGGCGGAAATCCCGGTAGCCCAGCACCATGGCCGCGACCGACTGGGACAGGCGGCTGCAATCGACGACGAGCACGACCGGCAGGCCGAGCGTCGCGGCAAGATCCGCCGGTGCGCCCGTGCCGTCGGCGGCCCCGTCGAAGAGGCCCATCATCGCCTCGATGAGCAGGAAATCCCCCGCGCCGGCCTGCGTCGCGGCATTGTCGCGGATGAGCGCCGGGCGCATCGCCCAGGGATCGTAGTTGAGGCAGGGCTTGCGGCTGGCGGCGGCGTGGAAGGCCGGGTCGATATAGTCCGGCCCCGCCTTGCCGGAGACGAGGCTAAGGCCGGCATCGGCCAGCGCGCGCGCCAGCCCCAGCGTCACCGTCGTCTTGCCGGAGCCGGACGCGGGCGCGGCGATGAGCAATCCGCTCATGCCTGGTCCTTCATCTCGTGCGAGCGAAACGGATCGGGCGCCAACGTGCGGCCCGCCGTCAGGGCGCCGAGCCAGTCGAGCGAGGGCCGCAGCCGCACGACCTCGCCGACGACGACGATGGCGGGCGGCTCGATGCCGGCGGCGGCGACATCCTTCTCGGCGCGGGCAAGCGTCGTTTCCAGCACCTGCTGTTCGGCGGTCGCGGCATTGCAGACGAAGGCGACCGGCTCGTCCGGTGAGCGCCCTCCGGCGATCAGGTTGGCGGCGATCTGGCCGATATGTTTCATCGCCATATACATGACGATGACGGGGGAGCCCTTGGCGATGCCTTCCCAGTTGATGCGGTCCGGCACGAGGCCGGAGGAATCGTGGCCCGTCAGGAAGGTGACGGCGTGGTTGACCTCCCGGTGGGTGACCGGGATGCCGGCATAGGCAAGCCCGCCGATGCCGGCCGTGATGCCCGGCACGATGCGGAAGGGTATGCCATGTTCGACCAGCGTCAGCGCCTCCTCGCCGCCGCGCCCGAAGACGAAGGGATCGCCGCCCTTCAGCCGCAGCACGCGGTGGCCGGCGCGCGCCAGTTCGACAAGCCGCAGCGAAATGTCCCGCTGCTTGTGCGAGGGTTTGCCCCCGCGTTTTCCGGCGAATTCCAGCACGGCGCCGGCGCGCGCCAGCGACAGGCACTCGGCATTGACCAGCGCATCATGCACGATGACATCCGCCTGCTGAAGCGCATTGGCGGCATGCAGCGTCAGCAGGCCCGGATCGCCCGGCCCGGCGCCGACGAGCCAGACGCTGCCTTTTTCCATCGACGGAAGGGCGGAAAACAGGGTCTGCATCAGGCGTGGTCCCGGCTTGAATCAAGGGAGGAGGAGACGGAATCACTTAAAGAAGAATCCCCCGTAAACGATTGGAAAGATTCCGCGATCGCCACGGTCGCATGCGCCGACTTCGTCTTCTCGACGATCAGCCTGCCGCCTGCCCCGGCCTGCGCCAGCGCCGCCGCCTCGGCAACACCATGGCAGCCCGTATGGGCGAAGACGACCGCCGACGGATTGGCAAGTCGCGGCGTCTCCGCCTCAAGGCGTGCCGCCGGGAAGGTCACGAGGCGGGCCGAAAAATGCCGCGCGACGGCATGCATGGCCGGCTCGTCGGCGCGCACATCCAGCGTCGCAACAAAGACGACGTCCGAGGGGCGCACGACGACCGACATGGCAAGATCGATGAGTTCGGCGGGGGACGTGCCGCGTTCGCAGCCGAGGCCGAGCACGAGCGATCGTCGTCCGGCGTCCCCTGATGTGGCCTCTTGGCGCATTGGCGGTCTCTCGCAAAATTCCACGCGAAAGGGCCCGGCCATGCCGTCTCCGACAGTTCCGGATGAAGCCCCGTCTTGGTCGGCCGCACCGGACACCGCTCGGCCCGCCAGGCGGGCACCGTCGCACCCTCCTTAGTACCGGAGGGCGCAAGACCGGTCAAACCGGATTGCGGCAGCGACGATGCCGGATGCGGCACGCCTCAGATGGTTTGCAGGTTGGCGAGCACGATCTCCCGCCAGATGCGCGTCGGCGACACCCAGGCGTCCGGCGCGTTGTAATTGCCGGAGAAAATGACGCAGGCGAGTTCCGCATCCGGCATCAGCCACAGCCGCTGGCCGCCATTGCCGAAGCCGGCCACCCAGGGCCGCACCTCACCGAAGGCCGGCACGAAGGCCGCGTCCGTGAACCAGAAGCGGCCATAACCGAGCCCGTCATCGGTCGAGACGACCCGGGCACATGATGTCTCGATCCAGCCTTGCGAGACGATCTGCCGGCCGCCGGCGAGGCCATGGTCCAGCACCATCTGGCCGATCCGCAGCAGATCCCCCGGCCGCAGGCGAAGGCCGGATGCGGGGGACGCAACACCGTCCCGCCCGCTCATCCACTCGAAATGCGAGATGCCGAGCGGGGCAAACAGCGCATCGCGGGCAAAATCCTCGATCCTCAGACCCGTTCCACGTTCGATCACCGCGCCCACCAGCGCCGTCGCGCCACCCGAATAGACCCAGCGCGTGCCGGGCGCATGCAGAACCGGTTGCGCCAACACGAAACGATAGCGGTCCGGCGCGTTTTCCATCGCGATTTCGCTGTTCAACGGATCGGCATAGGAGCGGTATTCGTCCCAGTCGAGCCCGAGCGTCATGGTCAGTGCATGATCGATCGTCAGGCCGGCACGCGCCGGATCGGCCGCAAGGTCAGGATATTCCGGAAACTGGGCAAGCAGCGGTGCCTCCGGCGGCGGAACGAGACCGCGATCGAGCGCGATGCCATAAAGCAGGCCGACGACGCTCTTCGTCACCGAGCGCAGGTCATGCAGCGTGCCGGCATCGAAGGCGACGGTGCCGAGCGGCATGCCCCAGCTCTCGTCCGGCGCCGCGCGGTAGTGCTCCAGCACCAGCTTGCCGCGACGGCTGATCAACACGGCATGCACATCACGGATCAGCCCCGACTCGATTCCAGCCAGCAGTTTCCGCTCCAGCCCGGCGGCGAACCCCAGCTCTTCGGCCGCCTCGGTCACCCAAGCGTTCATTGATCCGTCCATGTCGCCTCTCTTTCGCGAGCCCACTCTACACACGAGCAGCCAGCCTGTTTGATCCGCGTTGCGCGCAACGCACAAGAGGTTTGCCGAGGTGAGGCCTTGCTTTTGCCGCGCACTCTGACAGAAGACCGGCCACGCCTCTCCTTCCCGCGCTTCGAGCACCCCCCCTTGGCCGACATCACCCTCCAGATCCTGCTCTTCCTGTTCCTTGCCGCCTTCCTCGCCGGCTTCATCGATTCCATTGCGGGCGGCGGCGGCATGATCACCATTCCCGCCATGCTGATCGCCGGCATTCCGCCGCTCGAATCGCTCGGCACGAACAAGCTGCAATCGCTGTTCGGCTCCGGCTCGGCGACGCTCGCCTATGCCCGCGCCGGCCATGTGCGGCTCGGCGAACAATTGCCGATGGCGGCCATTTCGGCGTTCGGCGCCGTCTTCGGCGCGCTGCTCGCCACCATCGTTCCCGGCGACGTGCTGAAGGCGGCGCTGCCCTTTCTGCTGGTGGCGATCGCCATCTATTTCGGGCTGAAGCCGAATATCGGCGATGTCGACAAACACCGCCGCATGGGCGTCTTCCTCTTCACCGTCACCATCGTGCCGCTGATCGGCTTCTATGACGGCGTCTTCGGCCCGGGCACCGGCTCGTTCTTCATGCTGGCCTTCGTGACGCTCGCCGGCTTCGGCGTGCTGAAGGCGACCGCGCATACGAAACTCCTGAACTTCGGCTCGAATGCCGGCGCCTTCGCCGTCTTCCTGTTCTACGGCGTCGTGCTGTGGAAGGTCGGCCTGGTGATGGGCGCCGGCCAGTTCCTCGGCGCGCAGGTCGGCTCGCGCGTGGCGATGAAGGTCGGCGCGAGGGTCATAAAGCCCCTCCTCGTCATCACCTGCATGGCGCTCGCCACCCGGCTGATGGCCGATCCGAGCCATCCGGTCCGCGTCTGGCTCGGCTGGTAGGTTTTTTAGTACTCGACGCCCTGCTGCGCCTTGATGCCCGAGCGGAAGGGGTGCTTCAAAAGCTCCATCTCGGTCGCAAGGTCGGCGATCTCGATCAGCTCTTCCTTGGCGTTGCGGCCGGTCAGCACCACATGGGTCATATGCGGCTTTTCGGCCTGCAGGAACGCGATCACGTCCTTGACGTCGATATAGTCGTAGCGCAACGCGATGTTGATCTCGTCGAGCAGCACCATGGAGTTACGCTCGTCGCGGATCAGTTCCTTCGCCTTTTCCCACGCCTTTTCCGCCATCGCGATGTCGCGGGCGCGGTCCTGCGTCTCCCAGGTAAAGCCTTCGCCGAGCGTGTAGAACTGGCAGATGTCGGAAAAATGCGCCTCGATCAGATCACGCTCGCCGGTCGCCCAGGCGCCCTTGATGAACTGCACGATGGCGCAGGGCTTCTTGTGCGCGATATGGCGGAAGATCATGCCGAAGCCGGCGGTCGACTTGCCCTTGCCCTTGCCGGTATGGACGATGACGAGCCCCTTCTCGTCCGTCTTCGTCGCCATGATCTTTTCACGCGCGTGCTTCTTCTTCGCCATCTTTTCCGAGTGGCGGGCAAGTTCGGCTTCGCTCATGCCGGCGGTTTCGTCGTGGTTCTCGGTCATGTCAGTCTTCCCGTTTCGGCAGGTCATCCTCGCAATGAAGCCAGTAGACACGCTCGTTCCAATACCAGTGCTGGGTGATCTCGACGCCCGTGGCGTCCTCGAGCGAGGCGACATAGAGGTCAATCTCGCCCGGTCGTCCCTCGGTCTCGAAGCTCATCGGAGAACCGCACCCGTTGCAGAAGCCACGGCTGACGCCGGGCGAGGATGCATAGTGACGAAGCGTGTCGCCGCGAAACGCCACATCAGCGGTCGCGACGCAGAAAAATGTCGTCACCGGCGAGGAGGTGGCGCGCCGGCAGCTCTCGCAGTGACAATGCCCGGTGCGAAGAATATCGCCGGTCACGTCGAACGCCAAAGACCGGCAAAGGCAACGGCCGGTAAGGTTCATCACGATGCTCTCCTCTTTCCGATCCTGTCGAGATCATAGCGCGCCGAATTCGAGCGCGGTGTCCAGAGCCGCCGGTCGATCGCCTCGGCGAAGCGCGCAGCCATCTCGGCGAGCGCCGCCGGGTTCTTCTCCAGCAGGAAATCGCGCACCCGCTCGTCGAGCATATAGGCCTGGTAGGCGGCCTCGAAATGATGGTCCTTCACGGCACCCGTCGTGGCGGCGAAGGCGAACATGAAATCGACCGTCGCGGCGATCTCGAAGGCACCCTTGTAGCCATGGCGCATGACGCCGTCGATCCATTTCGGATTGACCACGCGGGCACGCACGACACGGCCGATCTCGTCTTCCAGCGTGCGCACCACCGGCTTTTCCGGCCGCGACAGGTCGTTGTGGTAGATCACGGGCTGCCTGCCGGAGAGGTGCTCGGCGGCGGCGGCCATGCCGCCCTCGAACTGGTAATATTCGTCGCTGTCCAGCAGGTCGTGCTCGCGACTGTCCTGGTTCTGCACGACGGCTTGCAGGCTCGTCATGCGCGCCTCCAGCCGCTCGCGCATCGGCACGCCGTCGCTTGTCCCGTCATAGGCGTGCGCGCCCCAAGCGAGCCAGGCTTCCGCTAGATCGCCCCGCTCCGTCCAAAGGCCCTCGTCGATCATCGTCTGTAGCCCGGCGCCATAACCACCGGATTTCGCGCCAAAAATGCGGAAACCCGCCTGTTTCATTGCCTCGGCTTCCGACGCGCCCTTTGCGGCCAGCGTTGCAGCCTCGCTGCGCATGCGAGCGGCAATCGGATTGTCCGCATCGTCCTCTTCGAGCGCCCCCACGGCGCGTACGGCCCGGTCGAACAGCGCGATCTGCTCCGGGAAGGCATCCCGGAAGAAGCCGGAAATGCGCAGTGTCACGTCGACGCGCGGATGGCGCAGCATGGCGGGCGGGATGATCTCGAAGCCGGTGACGCGGCGCGAGGCCATGTCCCAGGTCGGCTTCACGCCGATCAGCGCCATGGCCTGCGCGATGTCGTCGCCGCCCGTGCGCATGTTGGAGGTGCCCCAGGCGGTGATGCCGAAGGCCGTCGGCCATTCGCCATGGTCCTGCGCATAGCGGGTGACCAGCAGTTCGGCGGATTTTTTGCCAAGCTCCCAGGCCGCCGGCGTCGGCACGGCGCGGCTGTCGACGGAGTAGAAATTGCGCCCCGTCGGCAGCACGTCCGGCCGCCCGCGCGTCGGTGCACCGGAGGGACCGGGCTCGATGAAGCGGCCGTCGAGGCCGCGCATGAGCGCCGTGATCTCCGCCGCGCCGCAGGCGGCAATGGCGGGGCCGATGGTGCTTTCGATCGTGTCGAGAACGGCGCGGGTGGCGTGCCAATCCTCCGGGCAGGCAAGCGTGCCGTCCACGAGCTTTGCGGCGAGCAGCTCGATGCGCTCCACCGTATCGCCCTTGCTGCGCCATGGAGCGTCGGACTGGGCTTCGAGGCTTTGCGGGCGCGGGCCGGTCCACGGGTCGGAGGGGATGCAGTCTAGCGGGTCGAAGGTGTGACGTGGGGCACCCCCCTCTGCCCTGCCGGGCATCTCCCCCTCAAGGGGGGAGATCGGCAAGGAGTGGGCGCCGACTTCCCCGGCAACACCTGCGCTTATCGCTTCCGTTTGAGAGAAGGACGAAATCTCTCCTCCTTCGATCTCCCCCCTTGAGGGGGAGACGCCCGGCAGGGCAGAGGGGGGTATCGCAAACGCATCCGCCGCGATCGCCCGTTGCAGGCTCGCCTCACCACCCTCGCCGAGGCCTCGCGGCACGCGGGCGAGCGCCACCGTCAGGTCGGTGAGGAGACGTCCCGTCGGCGAAACACCGAAGACGTGCAGGCCGTCGCGGATCTGCATTTCCTTGAGATCGCAGAGATAGGCGTCGAGCTTTTGCAGCGCCGCCTCCTCGCCGTCCGAACGGGCGATGCCAGCGTCCTGGTCGAGGCCGATGTCGCGCACGAGGTCGAGGATCTGCTTCGTCAGCAGCCTGATGCGCCGCGGATCACCGCCCGACGCCTCGTAATATTCGTCGACCAGCGCTTCGAGGTCCTTCAGCGGACCATAGGTCTCGGCGCGGGTGAGCGGCGGCGTCAGGTGGTCGATGATGACGGCGGCGGAGCGGCGCTTGGCCTGCGTGCCCTCGCCCGGATCGTTGACGATGAAGGGATAGAGATGCGGCATGGGGCCGAGCACCGCTTCCGGATAGCAGCTTTCCGACAGCGCCAGCGCCTTGCCCGGCAACCATTCGAGATTGCCGTGTTTGCCCATATGCACGACGGCATGCGCACCATAGTGCCGGCGGAGGAACGCGTAGAAGGCGAGGTACCCATGCGGCGGCACGAGATCCGGCGAATGATACGTGTCCTTCGGATCGATATTGTAGCCGCGCGCCGGCTGGATGCCGACCAGCGTCTCGCCGAAGCGGGCAAGCGGCAGGGCGAAGACGTCACCGGTGACGAAGGAATCGTCTTCCGGCATGCCCCAGCGGTCCGTCATCTCATCCTGAATCTGCTTGGGAAGAGAGCAGAAGAACGCCTTGTAATGATTCACCGAAAGCGTTTCGCGGATTTCCCGGCCGTCGCTGGCGGCATTGGTCGGCCCGGCCATCAGGTGCGCGATCAGCGCGTCGCCATCGGCCGGCAGATCGGCGATCGCATACCCTTCCGCCGCCATGGCGCGCAGCACTTCCATCGTGCCGGCGGGCGTATCGAGCCCGACGCCATTGCCGAGGCGGCCGTCGCGGTTCGGATAGTTGGCCATGACGATGGCGATGCGCCGCTCGGCCGGTTTCGCACGCCTGAGCCGCGCCCAGCCGGCGGCAAGCCGCGCCACGAAACGGATGCGGTCCTCCACGGGATCGAGGCTGACGATATTGGTCTCGACGCGCTCGTCATAGCGCGCGGCCGCCTTGAAGGAGACGGCGCGGCTGAGCACGCGGCCGTCCACCTCCGGCAGCGACACGTTCATGCCGAGATCCCGCGCCGTCAGCCCCTGCCCCGACGCCTCCCAGGCCGCCCGCGACGAGCCGGAGAAGATGGCTTGCAGCACCGGCGCACCGGTCTCGTCGAGCACCGTCGGCTTGCGCCCGGCGCCGGGGGCGGAGACGGCGAAGCTCGTGGCATTCAGCACGACCTCCGGCCGGATTTCGGCGAAGGCCGCCCGCACGGTCTCGATGGAGGCCGGCTCCTTGAGGCTGGAGACGAAGAGCGGCAAGGCGCGCACCCCCTCGGCCGCAAGCGCCTCGATCAGCATTTCGACGGGGCGTGTCTCACCGCTCTGGACGTAGGCACGGTAGAAGGAGATTGCGGCGGTCGGGGGTTCGAGTCCCTCCGGGACCACAACCCCTTTGGATACCTCGCGCCACGTCCCGATATCCACGACACCCCGCCCCGGCCACCAGATGCCGGCCTTTTCCAGCGGTGTCGCGGCATCGGGCTTCTCACCGCCAAAGACCAGGGCGTCGGCATAGGCGAGGAAGCGCTCGGCATTGTCCGCCCCGCCCTCGTTCAGATAGGCCCAAAGACGCTGGCGGTCTTCGCCATCGACGCGGTTGAACGGCACGAGGCCGTCGTCCGGCCGGTCGTCGCCGGGCAGTGCCACAAACGTGATTCCGTTGGCGACCGCCGTCGCCAGCAAGGCTTCGAGCACATAGCGGAAATAGCTGGCGCCGCCGAGCGCGCGGATGACGATGAGCCTGGCGTGGCGCGCCGTGCGATCGATATAGGTATCGACCGACATCGGATGCGAGAGCGTCGCGAGGCTGGCGAGGCGCAGCCGCGTTTGCGTATCCCGCCCGCGATGGGCGGCGGCGATCGCGGCGAGTTCGGTGTCGGCGGCGGAGAGGAAGAGAATGTCGCCCGGCGTCTGGCCAAGGTCGATCGCCTCCTTGCCGTCGGCGATGGTTCCCTTCTGGGCTAGCAGGAGGTGCATGCGGCGCCTCCCGGTTGCCAGCGTGCCGTGACGGTGGATCCTCGGGTCAAGCCCGAGGATGACGGAGGGTGTGGTAGCTGCGGAGCACCTAAAATCACCCCGCAAGAAAACCGCCGCCTGCCAAAGCAAGCCCCGCGATAGACCGACAGCCACCCCTCCCCACCGTCATCCTCGGGCTTGACCCGAGGATCCACCGGCGCGGCAAACCGCGCCCGAAGCGCCGAAGAGAGGGACTGCCGCATCCTCATGCCGAAATCACACCGCCGCGGCGATGGCGGCGCGCACGGCCGCTTCGTCCATGTCGTGCAGGCCGATGACGACGAAGCGGGTGCTGCGGTTTTCGCCCGGGGTCCAGGCGCGCTCGAAATAGCTGTCGATGCGGCTGCCGACGGCCTGGACGAGCAGGCGCAGCGGCTTGCCGGGCACGTCTGCAAAACCCTTGAGGCGCAGCACGTCGTGTTCGGCGATCACGCCCTTGAGGCGCTTGAGGAAGGCAGCCGGCTCGGCAATGGCGGGAAGCTCGACGACGAAACTGTCGAACTCGTCGTGGTCGTGCTCCTCGCCGTTCTCGTGCTCCAGCTCGTGATGCGACTTGCGGTTGGCAATGTCGTCTTCCGTGCCGACGCCGAGGCCGAGCAGCACGGCGGCGGCGACGTCGCCGTTCTTCGCCTCGATCATCGCCGGCTTGCGAACGGTGCGGGATGCGACCTCGTCGCGCACGATCTGGAGACCGGCCGCGTCGATCAGGTCGGTCTTGTTGAGAATGATGAGGTCGGCGGCCGTGAGCTGGTCCTCGAACAGTTCTTCGAGCGGGCTCTCGTGGTCGAGGTTGTCGTCCTCAACGCGCAGCGCATCCACCTTGTCATGGTCGTCGGCAAAGCGGCCGGCGGCGACAGCGGCGCTGTCCACCACGGTGACGACGCCGTCGACCGTCACCTGCGTCTTGATCTCCGGCCAGTTGAAGGCGGCGACGAGCGGCTGCGGCAGCGCAAGGCCGGACGTTTCGATGACGATGTGGTCCGGGCGGTTCTCGCGCTCCAGCAGCTTCGACATGGTGGGGATGAAATCGTCGGCGACGGTGCAGCAGATGCAGCCGTTGGTGAGCTCGATAATGTCGTCCTCGGTGCAGGCTTCCGCGCCGCAGCCCTTCAGCACGTCGCCATCGACGCCGAGATCGCCGAACTCGTTGATGATGAGCGCGATGCGTTTTCCGCCGGCATTCTGGAGCAGGTTGCGGATCAGCGTCGTCTTGCCCGCACCAAGGAAGCCGGTGATGACGGTGGCGGGGATTTTCTGTTGCAGCATAGGCTCAACCCTTCATTTTCAGCGGCAATCCGGCCGCGACGAAATAGACTTCTGGCACGAGGGCGGCGATCTGCTGGTGCAGCCGCCCGGCATGGTCGCGGAATTCGCGCGCCATGCGGTTTTCCGGCACGATGCCGAGGCCGACCTCGTTGGAGACGAAGACCAGCCGGCCCGGCGCCGCCTTGATCGCTTCCGCGAGACCGGCGAATTCGGCGGCCATGTCGCGTTCCTCCAGCATCAGGTTGGTCACCCACAGCGTCAGGCAATCGACGAGCACCGCCCGGTCCTCGCGTGCCACATCCCTGATGCGCGTGGCGAGCGCAAGCGGCTCCTCATGGGTCTGCCAGCCCTCGCCGCGATCCTCGCGGTGTTTGGCGATGCGCTGGCGCATCTCGTCGTCCCATGCCCGGCCGGTGGCGATGTAATGACGCGAAAGGCCGGTCTCGGCGACCAGCCTTTCGGCAAAAGCGGATTTTCCGGAACGCGCACCGCCCAGAACCAGGACGGCTCCGGGCGATGTCGTTGTCATGTGGCCTTGGCGATCTTCTCGTTGGCAAAACCCAGCGAGAGGCCGAGCACGATCCAGAAGAACAGCGTCGTGGCGAGCGCCGCGACGGCGAACTCCGCGCCGAGAACGGCGGGAACATTGCTGGAAATGTCGCTTGGCTGCGGCGCGCCGTAGACCTGCGGCGCCGCAATCAGCACGATGCCGGCGATCTTGGCGACGATCCCGTCCTTGAGGAAGAGCAGATAGAGCCCGGCCGCCGAAAGCACGATGGTCGCAACCCACCAGACCTGACGATCGCCGAGATCGGCGGCCGGGAAGCCCGGAAGTTCCGGCGGCAGGCCGATGGCCGGCAGCATGTGCACGGCAAGCCAGCCGGCAGCCCCCCACAGCGCACCGTTCGCCACCGTGATCGGGTGGCCGGAAACGAGGCTGAAGCCGGCGAGCAGCAGGGCGAAGCCCGAGCCGGTCACCAGGTTTGCGAGCAGCGTGCCGGAGAACCGGCTCATGCCGAACATGATGCCGCCCTCCTCGTGCTCTTCGCCCTCATGGGCATAGGCAACGGAGATCGGCGACAAGGACGAAGCCACGTTCAGAAGGACGGCGCCAAGCGACGAATGCTCCTGCGTCTGGGTGGCGCCATCGGTGGAGGGCGTGGTGCCTTCGGTGGCCGGCGCGGTTTCCCCGCCGCCCTCGAATTCCTCTGCATGGAGAATGAGCGGCACGACTCGCGCCTCCTGGGCGGCTGTCATCAGCACGCCGGAGAACAGCCCGGCCACCAGGGCGGCCAGGAGATAACGGACGATCATGTCAAAAACTCCTTAGTGGCAGGGAAAGCCGTAGGAGTGACGGGTGTCGTGCGCCGTGTCGTGCAGCACGGCCGAATTCGCCAGGCCCGCGCCGAAAACGAGGAAAGCACCGATCAGAAGCGCGAAAACGCCGGCAACAAGGCGGTCGTTTGCGGAAAGGGTAACAGAAGACGTTGAAGAAACAGCCATGACAACCTCCGTGCAGGCGTTGGGGAAGCCCCTCCCCAGGTCGGGCGAAATGCCCTCATCGGCTGGCAGGTCTCCTGGCTCGCGGCGTCGGGCGTTTTTCAACGCCTGCGGAACATTCTCACCTTCCCGGGCAGACGCATCGCAAAAGGGTGGACGATTCGTAGACTGAGAGGCGTCCGGCCCCGGCTTATCGCGATGCCACCCAGTGGCTTTTCCGGCTGGCTCTCCCCGGCGCGGCCTGAAGCACCATTGCTTCCTCCCACACCGGATCCTGCTTTCCGGATGAACGTCCCTCGCCACTCTACAGTCGCGGGGTCGGCCGTGATTGCAGCGCCCTATTTGGGTCCGCCGCGTCACATTCCCATTTACTCCCCGATCCGTTTCCGGATCCGGGAACCATCCAATACTGCGGATGATTATGCTTCCACGCCGCGCAAGTCAATCGATCGGCAGCGGCATCGCCTGTGCTGAAACCGCCGTTGGCATCTCAGTAGCCCGGAATGATCACCAGACCGCCGCCATCGTTGTAGTAGCTGTCGCCACGATAATCGCGCTCTTCGTAGTACCCGTCGACCGGGCCTTCGAGCACGTCGTAGTCCCGCTGGTAGCGGCGCTGGCGGTTCTGCCGGGCCTCGGCATATTGCGCGGCCTGCCGCAGCGCGCGGTATTGCGGACGCGACAGGTAGCCGTCGGCGCGATAGCCGGAAGAGCCCTGCCAGGCGGCGATCGCCGAGCGGGTGCGCGGGCCGAAGACGCCGTCCACGCCATAGGTGTTATAGCCGAGCGCGCTCAGAAAGCGTTGCGCCTGCACGCGAACCGAACGGTCCATATAGGCCTCGCGGGGATCGACGACCGGCCGCTGCTCGACGGCCTGGCGCTCGGTGTCGATGATGGCCGTCTCGGTTTCCTGCTTCGGTTTCACGGCCTCTTCGCGCCTGGTATCGGCAAGGGCTGCGAGCCGTTCGCGGGCATCCCCGACGAAACGACCATTCGGATATTCGTCGAGATAGGCCTGGAACGATTCCCGCGTGCCGCCGAGCACGGCCTTTTCGAACGTGTCTTCCTCGCGCTTCCTGGCATCGGCAGCCTGTTCGATGGCAAGGCCGCGGTCCTTCCGCTCGGCATCCTGCGTTTCGGCTTCGCGGGTGGCCGTCGCGGCCTCACCCGTGTCGGCCTGCTTTTCGGCTGCCGCAGCCTCTTCGGCGCGTTTTTCCGCTTCTTCCGCAAGGCGCGCGGCTTCGGCTGCCTTGGCCTCGGCGTCCGCCGCAGCCCTCGCGGCCTCGGCCTTCAGCTTCTCCACTTCGGCAGCCTTTTCTTCCGCAAGCTTGCGCGCGGCGGCGGCTTCTTCCTGGATGCGCGCCTTTTCTTCGGCGGCGGCCTTCTCGGTCTCGATGCGCTTGGCTTCGGCCTCGCGGCGGGCGGCGGCTTCCTCTTCGGCCCGCGCCTTCTGCGCGGCCGCGGCCTCTTCGGCCTTCTGGCGTTCGGCTTCGGCCTTCAGGCGCGCCGTCTCTTCCGCCTTCGCCTTGTCCGCAGCCGCCTGGGCCTCCGCCTTCAGGCGCTCGGCCTCGGCAGCCTTTTCATCGGCCAGCTTGCGCGCAGCCGCTTCCTTCTGTTCCGCTTCCGCCTTCAGGCGGGCGGCCTCTTCGGTGCGGGCTTTTTCCGCGGCCGCGGCTTCCGCCTTTGCCTTCTCCTCGGCGGCGGCCTTTTCTGCGGCCAGCGCACGGGCGGCGGTTTCTTCTTCCGCCTTCTTCGCCTCGGCTTCCGCCTTCAGGCGCGCTGCTTCCGCATCAGCCTTGGCCTTTTCGGCCTCCGCCGCCTTCTGCGCTTCCTCTTCAGCCTTCTTCGCGTCGGCCTCGGCCTTCAGACGCGCCGTCTCGGCCTCCGCCCTGGCTTTCTCAGCCTCGGCAGCCTTCTGCGCTTCCTCTTCAGCCTTCGCCTTCTCGGCTTCCGCGGTCTTCCGGGCCTCTTCCTCGGCCTTGGCCTTTTCCGCAGCCGCCTGCTCTTCCGCCTTGGCCTTTTCGGCAGCGGCCGCCTGTTCCGCCTTGGCCTTGGCGTCCGCCTCGGCCTGCTCGGTGGAGGTGCCGGTCGTCTGCTTCACCTTGGCGGCGGCCTGCAATTCGGCGATGCGCAGGCGCGCCATCGAGGCGAAAGTGCCGTTCGGATATTGCTTCAGATAGGTTTCGTACTGCGTGAGGTCGCTGCCGGCGGAAACCTTCTGCCAGAGCGAAAACTCCTCTTCCCAGCGTTTTCCGGCACTTCCGGTTTCCTTGCCGGTGGTGGCCTGGGCGAAGGCGATTGCCGGCTGGCCTGCGAGCGTCAGCCCGACGAGGCTTGCAAGGCCGATCCTTACCAGAACGGATCGTGCGAGAGGTCCAGAACCCATAGTCGTCTCACCCTTTCGAAGGCGCTGCGCCCGGCGACCGGGCGGATTTCCATCTGTCCTCGCACCGAATTCTGGCGCAACTTTGGTGCGACAGGCCGGTCGTCACAGGAACCCGATGGCTGAACGTTTCAGGCGCGCGATTTAATCAGCGCTGCCTAAAAGGCGGTCGAGCCAGGCCGGGTCGAGAACGGCCTCCAGCTCCGCCGCGACACCGTCCAGGGCCGCATCGACGCCTGCCCGATAATCGAAGCCGCCGCCCTCGATGCCGAAGTCGGCGAGCAGCCGCGCCCGGTAGGCGTCGCTCGACAGCAGACCGTGCAGATAGGTGCCCGTCACCCGGCCATCCGGCGAGACCGCGCCATCCGCCCGCCCGTCGATGCTGACGGCGGGACGCAGCGCATCCGGCCCGGTGGTGCGGCCGAGGTGGATTTCGTAGCCCTCCAGCGGCACATCATATTGCAGCGAGCGGGCCGTGCTGTTGCGCACGGTCTTTTCCGGCGCCATTTCCGTTTCGACCGCCAGCAGCCCGAGGCCTTGGACCTCGCGCTCGCTGCCCTCGATGCCGAGCGGATCGGTGACGCGGTGACCCAGCATCTGGTAGCCGCCGCAGATGCCGATGACGCGGCCGCCGCGGCGCATATGCATGGCGAGGTCCCTGTCCCAGCCGGCGGCGCGGAAATCGCCGAGGTCGGAAATGGTGGATTTCGAACCGGGCAGCACGACGAGCCCGGCATCGGCCGGAAAACGCTCGCCCGGCCGCACGAAGACGAGATCGACCTGCGGCTCGGCCTTCAGCGGATCGAGATCGTCGAAATTGGCAATGCGGGGCAGCACCGGCACGGCCACCTTCAGGGCCCCGCCGCCGCCCTTGGCGAGCCGCTCCAGCACGACCGAATCCTCGGCCGGCAGGCGCGCAGCGTCCTTCAGCCACGGCACGACGCCGAAACAGGGCCAGCCGGTGAAGCGGCCGATCTCGGTAATCCCGTCGTCGAACAGCGTCACGTCGCCGCGGAACTTGTTGATGAGATAGCCGGTCACCATGCGCCGGTCTTCCGCCGGCAATATGGCGTGCGTGCCGACCAGCGAGGCGATGACGCCGCCGCGATCGATATCGCCGACGAGCACGACCGGCACATTGGCGCGCGTCGCAAAGCCCATATTGGCGATGTCGCCGGCCCGGAGGTTGATTTCCGCCGGCGAGCCCGCGCCTTCGACGACGACGAGATCGGCACCGTCCGAGACGATCCCGAAACTTTCCAGCACCGCATCCATCAGCTTCGGCTTCAGCGCCTGATAGTCCCGCCCCTTCGCCTGCCCGAACACTTTTCCCTGCACGATGATCTGACTGCCGACGTCGGATTGCGGCTTCAGCAGCACCGGGTTCATGTGCACGGAGGACGGGACGCGGGCCGCGAGCGATTGCAGCCATTGCGCCCGGCCGATCTCGCCGCCATCGGCGGAAACGGCGGCGTTGTTCGACATGTTCTGCGGCTTGAACGGGCGCACCCTGAGGCCGCGGTTTGCGGCGATGCGGCAGAGCCCCGCCACCAATACCGTTTTTCCGACATCGGAGCCGGTTCCCTGCAGCATGATCGTTCTTGTCATGCCTCCCCCCTAGCATTCCGCTCCGTCGCCGAAAAGCCCTGACTTACCGCAATTCCGGAGCGACGGCAGATGCAATTGCGCAACAGAACGCCATGCAATTCGAGCATGGCAGATCTGCTGTTCATTCTGCGACATTTTGCGCCGTGAACGATCGTGACTTTCGCCCCGGACATGCCTATATCCACGTCATCACACAGCCGAGGCGAGTGGCTTCGGGTTTCAAGGACAAAGACCATGCTGTTCATCTTCAGCAAGCCGAATTTCGTACAGATCGCCTGGAACGGCGAAGCCCCCCGGAGCCAGTCCCGCGTGCGCAACGTCGTCATGGACGCGCCACTCGGTCCGCTTGGCTTCATCCGCACGCGCTCCGTCGGCTGATTGTTTCGAGCGCGACGTCAGGTCCGCTCGCATGGAACGTCGCCTCTCTCCGGGAGGCGGCGTTTTTTATGGATTTTTGCTTTTTGAACGTGCCGCCAGAACGGCGAAAGCCGTGCATCCCGTTAAGTGATGCACGGCTTGCCAGATACGCATGGCGGCTTCCGACAAATACGCATCGGAGCCAAGGCACTCCGGTACGCTAGACCTTTCCGGAGCGGACGGCGGTGTCCCCCGCCATGTCCAAAGCAATAGCGGCACATCCTTACCGGACCGTTATCGGGAGCTTAAGCAAAGATGAATCGCGACTTTTTTTGAAAAATCGCAAAATATTTTTTGCAAGCTCAAAGCGGCGCATACGGGACAGGATATGTCCGCATCCAACGACCATCGCGCGCAACCGGGCAATCGACCCCGCGGACATTTGCCCCGATGCGAGCAAACGCTCATTTTTTCCACCACAGGGTTGCCGGTTTTTCAGCATCTTGCCCGCCCGCCGGGCCGCAACCGGCAGCGGACGGACGCGCAGGAGGTTGATTTCTCAATGAGAACCCGTAGGCTACCCCTGTGACGGACGAGGATACGACGCCGGTGACAGGGTTCCGCCGGCGGACCAGAAAAAAGCTCGACGTCGTTGCAGCAGGGGGATTTGGCTCGCCTCACCTGGCATCGAACCTCCATGGCTGCCGTAAAACTTTCGGGCAGACGGGACAACGCAGTAGCCTGCGCTGCCTTCCGGGTTGATCGCTGCATCCAAGACTGGGAGGTCTTAAAACTCATGAAGAAGCTCCTTGCTTCCACTATCCTCGCTGCCGGCCTCTACGGCTTTGCCGGTGCCGCACAGGCGGCCGATTGCGGTGAAGTCTCGATCGCCGAAATGAACTGGGCGTCTGCCGGCGTTGCCGCGCATGTCGACAAGCTCATCCTCGAAAACGGCTACGGCTGCACGGTCACGCTGGTGACCGGCGACACCATGCCGACCTTCACCTCGATGAACGAAAAGGGCGAGCCGGACGTCGCACCCGAAATGTGGGTGAATGCCGTGCGCACACCGCTCGACGCGGCCATCGGCGAAGGCCGGCTGATCCAGCTCGCTCCCCTTCTCTCGGAAGGCGGCGTCGAAGGCTGGTGGATTCCGAAATTCTTTGCCGACGCCCATCCGGACATCAAGACCGTTCAGGACGCGCTGAAGCATCCGGACCTCTTCCCGGCGCCGGAAGACGCCTCGAAGGGCGCCGTGCACAATTGCCCGTCGGGCTGGAACTGCCAGGTGTCGACCGCCAACCTCTACAAGGCGCTGAACGCCGATGCCGACGGCTTCGAACTGGTCGACACGGGCTCGGCGGCCGGCCTCGACGGCTCGATCGCCAACGCCTTCGAAAAGAAGGCCGGCTGGCTCGGCTACTACTGGGCACCGACCGCCATCCTCGGCAAGTACGAGATGACGCGCCTCTCCTTCGGCGTCGAACACAACAAGGCCGACTGGGATGCCTGCACGGCGGTTCCGGACTGCCCCGATCCGAAGGTCAACTCCTACCCGACCTCGGACGTCTTCACCGTCGTGACCAAGTCCTTCTCCGAAAAGGCCGGCGTCGCGATGGACTATATGAAGACCCGCCAGTGGGACAACGGCACGGTCGGCAAGGTTCTCGCCTGGATGACCGACAACCAGGGCACGAACGAGGATGCTGCGAAGTACTTCCTCGAAAACTATCCGGACATGTGGACCAAGTGGGTCGCCCCGGACGTCGCGGAGAAGGTCAAGGCCGCTCTCTGACGCACCATCGCCGGCAGCCCTCCCCGGCTGCCGGCCTTTCGCGACCTGAACGAGGACGCTGGCTTTTTGCCTGACGCCCGCCCAAGAAACTGCAGAGGTCGCAAACAGCACAGTATCAAGCGGCAGTTCGTGCGAAGACGGACTGCAAGCCGGGAACCAGAACAAGAATATCCCTGTGCGCACCGTCCCGTTCGCAATTGCAAACTCGTTTCATTGCGATGCGGGACAATAACTTCCGGTAGAAGAGGGGAAAAGGATGGCAGGCATATGCGAATTTTTGCCAGGCTTTCTATGCAAGTTTCCGGCCTTCAGTGACGCCAGCGTCCGCGCGGCACGAAAAGTCATCGACGACGGCTTCAAGGGCCTCGTCAGAGAATATGTGAACATTATCGATGCAATGGTGCAGCCATTGCAGTTGTTCCTGAACTATCTCGAACGGCTGTTCGTCAGCTCACCCTGGCCGATCATCCTGATCATCATGGTGGCGATCGTCTATTACGGCAGCCGAAACATGAAGATTACCATCGGCACCGCGCTCTCGATGCTTGCCATCGGCCTTCTCGGCCTGTGGAACGACACGATGGTGACGCTCGCCATGGTGACGGTCTGTACGATGATCGCGATCATCGTCGGCATACCGATCGGCATCGTCATGGCGCGCTCCGACCGGGTGCAGTCCTTCGTCAACCCGGTGCTCGACGTGATGCAGACGATGCCGAGCTTCGTCTATCTCATCCCCGTCGTCATGATCTTCGGCATCGGCAAGGTGCCCGGGCTGATCGCGGTCGTCATCTACGCCGTGCCGCCGATGATCCGCCTTACAAACCTGGGCATCAGGCTCGTCGACAAGGAGGTTCTGGAGGCGGCGGATGCCTTCGGCTCCTCCGGTTGGCAGAAGCTCAAGAACGTGCAGATGCCGCTCGCCCTTCCCACCATCATGGCCGGCATCAACCAGACCATCATGATGTCGCTCGCCATGGTGGTCGTCGCCTCGATGGTCGGTGTGGGCGGTCTCGGCAAGAACGTGCTGCAGGCCATCAACAACCAGTTCTTCACGGTCGGGTTCCTCAACGGGTTCGCGCTCGTGGCCATCGCCATCATTTTCGACCGTACGAGCCAGGCCTATGGCAGACGGCTGCAGAAGCATTCGGAGGTAATTCATGGTTAGTCATGCAATCGAGGTCCGCAATCTCTACAAGATCTTCGGACCCCGCGGCGGCGACCATGTCGATGCCGTCAAGAACGGCATGGGCAAGGCCGAACTGAACCAGAAATACGGCCATGTGCTGGGCCTGCGCGACATCAACATCTCCATGCCGGCGGGCGGCATCATGGTGGTGATGGGCCTGTCGGGCTCCGGCAAGTCGACCCTGATCCGCCACATCAACCGGCTGATCGACCCGACCGCGGGCGAAGTGCTCTACGACGGCGTCGACGTCTGCAAGATGAGCGAGAACGATCTTCGCGAATTCCGCCGCCACAAGACGGCGATGGTGTTCCAGAAGTTCGCGCTGCTGCCGCACCGCACCGTTCTGGAAAACACCGTCTACGGCTTGGAAATCCAGGGCGTCGGCGCTGCCGACCGTGAAAAACGGGCAAAGCAGTGGATCGAGCGCGTCGGCCTTGCCGGCTTCGAGAACCACTACCCGAACCAGCTTTCGGGCGGCATGCAGCAGCGCGTCGGCCTTGCCCGGGCGCTGACCAACGATGCCGACATCCTGCTGATGGACGAAGCCTATTCGGCGCTCGACCCGCTGATCCGCGTCGACATGCAGACCGTGCTTCTCGATCTCCAGAAGGAACTCAAGAAGACCGTCGTCTTCATCACGCACGATCTCGACGAGGCGCTGCGCCTCGGCGACAAGATCGCCATCCTGCGCGATGGTCTGGTCGTGCAGCAGGGCACCGGCCAGGAAATCGTGCTGAACCCGGCCGACGAATACATCACCGCCTTCGTCAAGGAAGTGAACCGCGGCCGCGTGGTGAATGTCGAGACGATCATGGCACCGCTATCCGGCAACCCGGAAGGCATGCCGATCGTCAAGGGAACCGTGCTGGAAGTCGCGGCCCGCGCCATGACCGCCGTCAACCAGACGCTCGCCCATGTCGTCGACGAAACCGGCAAGCCGATCGGCGCCCTCAGCCTCAGCGCCATCATCTCCAGCATGGTGACGCCGACGAGCCACGAGGCGAAGGCGGCCTGAAGCACGCCTCTCCTCCGTCATCCTCGGGCTTGACCCGAGGATCCACGTCCGCAGCGTGCCGGTGGATGGATGGTCGGGTCAAGCCCGACCATGACGAGGTGAGGTATTGTTTTTTTGAGCGCCCTCGCGGGCGCTCTTTTCTTTTGCCGTCGACACGATTGCAATCACATAAAGAAATCTTTATATGATGCGACAAACAGAAGGATATGCCGATGACCGCGACGAACCCGCTTGCCGAGCTTCTTGCCGAAAAGCCCTTCCTGCTTGCCGATGGCGCAACCGGGACCTCGCTCTTCGCCATGGGCCTCGAAGCCGGGGAAGCGCCTGAGCTTTGGAACGAGGCCAAGCCGGAAAACATCACCAAGCTCCACCAGGACTTCGTCGATGCCGGCGCGGACATCATCCTCACCAACACGTTTGGCGGCACGCGTCATCGCCTGAAACTGCACCACGCGCAGGACCGCGTCTTCGACCTCAACAGGAAGGCCGCCGAGATCGCCCGCGCCGTCGCCGACAAGGCCGATCGCAAGGTCATCGTCGCCGGCTCCGTCGGCCCGACGGGGGAATTGCTCGTGCCGCTCGGCGCGATGACCTATGACGACGCCGTCGCCGCCTTCGTCGAACAGATCGAGGGCCTGAAGGCCGGCGGCGCCGATGTCGCCTGGATCGAGACCATGTCGTCGCCGGAAGAGATTCGCGCCGCGGCCGAAGGTGCGGCCAAGGTCGGTATGCCTTTCGTCTATACCGGTTCGTTCGACACCGCCGGCAAGACCATGATGGGCCTTCACCCGAAGGACATCCACGGCGTTGCCGGCGATATCGGCGAAGGCCCGCTCGCGGTCGGCGCCAATTGCGGCGTCGGCGCCTCCGACATCCTCTCCTCGCTGCTCGACATGACCGGCGCCGACCCGTCGGCGACCGTCGTCGTCAAGGGCAATTGCGGCATTCCGGAATTTCGCGGCTCGGAAATCTATTATTCCGGCACGCCGCCGCTGATGGCCGAATATGCGCGGCTTGCCCGCGATGCCGGCGCCCGCATCATCGGCGGTTGCTGCGGCACGTCCTGCGAGCACCTCGCCGCCATGCGGGTGGCGCTCGACGCGCACGAGCCGCGCGAACGCCCGGCGCTTGAAACGATCATCGAGCGGATCGGCCCGCTGCGCAACAAGACCGCCGACGAAAGCGCCGCCCAGCCGGCCCGCGAACGCAGCAGCCGCCGCCGCGGCTAATTGCTCACTAGCGCGATATCACAAGCCGCCCCGGCCAACGCCGCGGGCGGCTTTTTCTTGCGCGTAGGCCTTGGCATTACCTGAAAGGTAATCGATCCGCCGCACCCGACTGCCTAGATTGCCTGTCAACTAAACCCGTTCACAGGAGAAACCCGATGACCACCTACGCTCTCGCCCACCTGCACAATGTCACGATGGGTCCGCAGATCGTCGCCTATCTGGAGGGGATCGACGCCACCATGGCGCCCTTCGGTGGCAAGTTCGTGATCCATGGCGACGGCAACAAACGCGTGCTCGAAGGCAGCTTCGCCGGCGACGTGATCATGCTGTCGTTCCCGACGCGCAAGGACGCTGAAGGCTGGTACACCTCCGAGGCCTACCGCGCGATCCTGCCGCTACGCACGCTGAATTCGGTGGGCGACGTGCTGCTGATCGACGGCGTCGACGCTGATCATAAAGCGACCGACATTCTGAAGAAGGAACCTGCTCCCAGGAGCACAGCAATTGGCGAGGGAAAACCCATTAATTCATAATGATGCTGGTTCCGTCGTCGTAGGTGAAAGATCGATGACATACCCACGCCTCCAGCTGTTTGGCCGGAATCGCCAGGAGCCTCTCTCGATAAGCTCTGTGCTTTACCGCGATGCGGAGTTTTGTGGGGACCGTAGCGGTAATCGACTGGTTTGAAAGCGATATTCCGACACCGTGAGCGCCTCCCTCGTCGGGCAATGCAAATTGGAGCGTGCCGTTGAATTGCGTCACCGCATCGGGCCGCACCTTCATATCCCGGACGAAGGCAGAATCCGTATTCATTATCACCCAGACATCTGCGTAGACTTGGCCGGAAGGATCCTTTCCAAGCACCTTGTCGACAACCCGTAGCACCGGCACATGGCGCCCGACGCCGCATTGCTTAAACTCCTTGGATGACGCAGATGAGAGCGATGCCAAGAGCGCGAGCAAAACAATAGCGGATGAGAGAAAACCTGCTTTTGTGGCCAATCCCTGTCTCCATTCGGCTGTGGCGAAGCTTACCCTGCGGTAACTGACGCGCTCAAGCCCCCGACAAGAACGCCCGCCACGCGTCGAGCCCGGCATCGATGTTGCGCCGCCCGACGCCGACGCGAAAGCGGTCCATCGGTACGGGCAGGAGGTCGGAGACATAAAGGGTGGAGGGCAGAAGCAGCACGCCCCTTTCCTCCACCAGCCGCCGGCAATGCTCTTCCACGCCGTCCTTGCCGAGATACCGCGGAAACGCGACGCAGCCGCCATCCGGCGCGGCCCATTCGTAAAGATGCGGAAAATCCGCGAAGAAACCACCGAGCTTTGCCATGTTTTCCGCGCAGAGCACGCGGTTGCGGGCGAAGATCGTCTCGCGCGCCTTGATGGCGATGCCGGCCAGTACTTCGGAAGGCCGCGCATTGCAGATGGAAAGGTAGTGTTTCATCTTCTCCATGCGCGACAGCAGCGCGTGGTCGCGGCAGGCGATCCAGCCGATGCGCAGGCCCGGCAGGCCATAGGCCTTCGACATCACGTTGAGCGAAATGCCCTTGTCGAACAGGTCCGCCGCCTGCGGCAGGCGTTTGGCCCCATCGATCTCCAGCCCGCAATAGACTTCGTCGGAGAAGAGATGGATGCCGCGTTCGGCGCAGAGTTCGGCGAGGCCGCGGAAAATATCCTGGTCGGCAATGGTGCCTGTCGGGTTGTTCGGGAAATTGACAGCAATGAGCCTGGTTTCGGGCCGGAGTGCCGCGCGCACCTCGTCGAGATCGAGCTGCCAGCGGTTTTCCGGCCGCAGCGCCACACCCGTGACATTGCCGGTGATGGTCACCGGCATGGTCTCCATCGACTGGTAGTTCGGCACGGTGACGATGGCGTGGTCGCCCGGCGAAAGCAAAGCCAGCATGGCGCAATAAAGCCCCTCCTCCGCCCCGGCGAAGGTCAGGATATCGGCACCGGAAAGCGTGTCATAGGTGGTGGCGATCGTTTCGCGCAGCGCCGGCGCACCCCAGGTCTCGGTATAGCCGAGCGAGACGCGCTCCCATGTCTCCAGGTCTTCCGGGCCGGCCAGAGCCAGCAGGTCGGACATGGTCATCGTCTCGGCGTCGCTCGCCGTCATGTGGTGGCGCGCCTTGAACTCCCAGCGCGAAAAATGGGTTTCGAGGCGGAAATCCGGCAGCGTGGTCACGATGTCCTGTCCTTCTGGCTGCGCCGGGCATCGGCGAGATAATTGTAGATCGAGGCGCGCGAGGTGCCGATAAGGGAGGCCAGGTGATCGACGGCGTTGCGCGTCTGGAACAGGCCGCGGCTGTCGAGGGCCCCGACGAGCGCCACCCGGTCGCCCTTCTTGAGCGCCGTTAGCGCCAGGCCGCGGCTGCGCAGCCAGTCGTGCAGCGCCGTGTTGATCTCCTCCCGCCAGTCGCCGGCAAAAAGCGAGGGCGGGCGTGGCGCCACCACCCCGGAAAAAGCCGCCAGCAGTTTCGAAGCCGCGTCGAAATGCGAGACGTCCATGTTGATGCAGAGAAGGCCGATCGCCTGGCCGTGATCGTCCTTCAGCACGGCCGTCACCGATTTCAACCGCCGCCCGTCCTCGCCGGTCTTTTCATAGGGACCGTAGACGCCCGCTTCCCCCGCCCCTTCCAGCGCCTCCTCGACGAGCGATTCCACGCCCGCCTTGCGGCCGGAAAAGGCATTCCAGATCCCGGCGATCAGGCCCGTTTCGAGATCGTGCAGCACGATTTCGGCATGCGGATAGAACAGGGTCGAGATGGCCGCGGCCGTGGCACTGTGCTGGCGAAGCAGCGTATCGGCGTTTGATGAGTCGAACATGGCGGCAAACAATCCGATCATGGATATTTTGTCAATATTGGATTTTTCATCCAAACTTACCCCGCAGGCTTGCGACCGGTTTTTCGGCGGCCTATCCAGAGGCGACACGATTCTCTGGGGGATGACGATGAGCGCGGACCTTGCAGCCTTTCCGGACCGGCAGACCGTGGCCGACAAGCTTGCGGGCCTCGGCGAGGCCGACCAGGCCTATCTTCGCCTGCTGATGGAAAACGCCAAGCAGGACGAGAACCTGCTGGAGGGGCTGGCGTTGCATCTTGACCACGCCGCCACCGCGCGTTTCCTCAACACGCTTAAGCTGGAAAAGCTCGGCGAATGGCTTGGAACCGTTGCCCCGGCGCGCCTGCAAGTGCGGCTGACGGAAACCGCCCGTTCCAGCCAGCACGCCACCTATGCCGCCTTCCGCGCGGGGCTGACCCGCTCCGGCGGCCTGGAACGGGCTTACCCGAAAGCCTGATTCGCCGCGGCCGCGACCGGGCCGAAAGATTTGCGCAGCATGTCCGCCATGCCGTCGATCGCCGGCCCGCCGCGCCGCGGATTGCGCTTCAGCACGACACGCGAGGAATCGATCGACGGAAAGCCATCGGCGCCGGTGAGTTCGCGCGCGCCCGGCGGGATATTGCTGCGCGAGAGCGGCGCGATCGCGAGGCCGCTTGCAACGGCCGAGCACAAGCCCCCTCTGGTATCGCACGTATAGGCGATGCGATACGGGATCGTATGTTGCTCCAGCGAACGCAACGCAAAATCCCGGCACCAGTTTGATTGCCAGTAGACGGCGACGGGCACGGGGCGTTCGAGATGGCGCTTGTGCGCGACGGAGGCCACCCAGACGGTGGGATCGATTGCCAGGATCTCGCCGGACGTGCCTTCGCACCAGTCGAAGATGACGGCGAGGTCAATTTCGTCGGCCTCCAAAGCCTCCATCTGCTGTTCCGTGTAGCCGCAAAACACCGTCACCTCGGTACCCGGATGGATTTCGGCGAAGGCGGCGAGCGCATTGGGCAGGACGGTCTGGTTGTACTCTTCCGGGATGCCGACCCGCACCGGCCCGTCGAGCGGCGCCGTGCGCATGGCCGCCGTCGTCTCGTCGACCAGACCGACGATGCGCCGCGCATAAGGCAGAAGCCGCTTGCCCTCCAGCGAAAGCGCGACACCGCGCGGGCCCCGCTCGAAAAGCGTCGCGCCGACCGAATCCTCCAGCTTGCGTATCTGCATGCTGACGGCGGATTGCGTGCGTCCGAGCCTCTCGGCCGCATGGGTGACATTGCCGGCCTGCGCCACGGCAACGAAAATTCTGAGCAGATCGCTTTCGAGGGGTGGATACATGGCGCCATCGCTTTTTCTGATGCCAGCCATAATCGCTATTCGTTTGTGAAATGTCTAGCGCTTTGCTTGGCTCTCTCCGGAAAATGGAAGGGCGAAGGCGATGAATATCTTTCGGGCGCTGGTCAAGGGACTGAAAACATGGGCCGACAATTACCGCCAGGTCCGGGCGCAACGGGATTCCTTGCGGCTGATCATGGCGCGCAAGGACGAGCATTTGCTACGCGATGTCGGGCTGACGCTGCATGAGGCCGAATCGATCGGCCCTCCCCGCGGGGGGAAGGGCCGAAGCGACACGGGGCGTGACCGGAGGGACTGATAGCAGCCACTCCCCATTGTAGGAGCGGAAAAGGCTTTACTGCGCCTTCTCCCCCGAAAGACCGCCGGCGAGCTGCACGAGCTTCAGGAATTCCGCCCGGTAGCCGAAGGGATCCTCGCCCTTGGCGGCCTGCGCGAGGCCGAGGATCGAGCCGTAGGCGTAATCCTGAAGAGCGGAGACACCCTTCAGCTTCTGCCCGAAAGCGGCGACGGCGACGGAGAAGCGAACGTCCGTGGAAGCCGCATTCATGTCGGCGACCGCATTGGCGTCCGTCACCGGCATGGTGACGAGTTCGCTCGTGTCGCTGTCCGGCTTCTTCCAGCGCATCTTCAGGAAGGCAAGTTCGCCGCCGTCGGATGCCGGTGTCGCTGCCGCCTGCTCCTTGCCGTAGCGCAGCGCATCGTTCAGCACGGCGGGGCTGCCCTTCGGCGTCACCTCGTAGATCGCCGTCACCCGGTGACCGGAGCCGATATCGCCGGCATCCACCTTGTCGTTGTTGAAATCCTCGCGGTTGAGCACCCGGGTCTCGTAGCCGATGAGGCGGTATTCGGCGATGCGCGCCTGGTTGAACTCGATCTGGAACTTGACGTCCTTGGCGATCGGGAAGAGCGAGGACCCCGCCTCCTCCACCAGCGTCTTCTGGGCCTCGGCGAGCGTATCGATATAGGCGGCCGTGCCGTTGCCGTTCTGCGCCAGCGTCTGCATCATGCCGTCATTGTAGTTGCCGCGGCCGAAGCCCAGCACCGAGAGGAAGATGCCGCTCTTGCGACGCGCCTCGATGATGCGCTTCAGGTCCTCGTCGCTCGCCGGCCCGACATTGAAGTCGCCATCCGTCGCCAGCATGACGCGGTTGACGCCATCCGTCTTGAAGGCCTTCCTGGCCAGCGCATAGGCCGCCTCGATGCCTTCCGCGCCGGCCGTCGAGCCGCCTGGCTGGAGATTGTCGATGGCCGACAGGATCTTGTCGCGCTCCTTCGCCTCCGTCGGCTCCAGCACCACGCCGGCATTGCCGGCATAGGTGACGATCGACACCGTGTCGGTATCCTTCAGCTTGCCGACGAGCAGGCGGAAGGCGCTCTTCAGCAGCGGCAGCTTGTCGGCCTCGTCCATCGAGCCGGACACGTCGATGAGGAAGACGAGGTTGGCGGAAGGCTGCGCCGTCGCCGCCGTCTCGAAGCCCTTGATGCCGACATGCAGAAGCTGCGTGTCCTTGTTCCACGGCGTCGGCATGACGGTGACGGTGGCGTTGAACGCCTTGTCCGCCGTCTCCGGCCCCTTCCAGTCATAGGGGAAGTAGTTGACCATCTCCTCGACGCGCACGGAATCCTGCTCCGGCAGGCTGCCGCCGAGCAGCGCACCGCGAACGTAGGAATAGGACGCCGTGTCGACATCCGCCGAGAAGGTCGACACAGGATCGGTCGCAACGCTCTTCACCGGGTTCGCATCGGCGGAGGCGAAACGCTCGCGGTCTTCCACGGGCGTCGGCATGGCATCCGCCGTGGCGGAAGGCTGCACGACGCTACGCGTCAGGGCCTGCGTCGTGGCGGCACCGCCGAGCATATAGGAATCGGGCGCCGCTGCGACCGCCTCTTCTTCGCTGCTTTCGGCAAGCGGCGCGGGCTCGACGGCCAGCGTGTTCGTGGACTGAGCACTGTCGGCGGCGGTCGCGCGCGCATCTGCTTCTGCGGAGGATTGCGATTTTGCCGTCGCGTCCGCTTCTCTCTTGGGACGGTTTACAAGATTGGCAATTTCATCGGCGGAGAACTCATCCCTGCCCGTCGTGGGCTTGCGGAGGCGAAGATCCTGATCGGTCGGCTTTGCCGCGATCTCCGTCTCTGATGTCAGCGCCACGGTGCCGTTGCGCACCATTTCATAGGTCACGAGGCCGGCGACTGGCACGACGAGAAGCGTGGCAAGCGCCGAGCCGGCGAGAAGTCTGCGGTTCATGATAGGGCTCCATATCCGGTTGAACATGGAGCTTCGACGCCCGCCGCCGGTCGATCCTTGGGCGAGGTCCGAATTTTTTTCCGCACCGTCGAAAGCCTGCATGGCGGAGGCGAACGCACGGGCGCGGGCATCCGCATCGGGAGCCGGCGGTGTGCGGCGGGCGAGTTTGTCGAGGTCGAGATCGGTCATCGTCTATCCTTCCGTCACGCGGCCGCATCGCGCAAAAGCACCTTCAGGCGCTTGCGGGCCTCGTGCACATGCCAGGAAATCGTCGTTTCGGCGCAGCCCAGCACGTCGGCTGCCGCCGCATGGCTCAGGCCTTCGCCGTAGATCAGCAGCACGGCATCACGCTGCTTGTCGGGAAGCTGGCGCACGGCGTGCCACAACTCCTCGCTGCCATCATCGTCGGGCCGGCTGTCCAGCACCGCCTGTTCGCGCAGATAGGCGGCGTCGCGCCATTCGGCCCGCCGGCGCTTGCGCATCTGGTCACGCGCCGCGTTGAGCGTCACGGTATAGAGCCAGGTACTGAGCCGGCTGGCGCCCTTGAAACCGCGGATCGCCGCGGCGAGACGGATGCACACCTCCTGCGCCACGTCCTCGGCATCCTGCCGGTCGCCGCACCATCGCCAGGCGACGGCATGGATGAAATCATAGCGGCTTTCGACAAGCGCGGCAAAAGCCTGCCTGTCGCCCAAGGCCGCCTTTTCGACGAGTTCTGTTTCCACGGGTCCATCCCGATTGCAGTGCACTATTCCCTACGACGTCCGTCGGGCGGCAATCCTTGGGTGGAGGCGCACGTTTTTTTCTCAACCGGGCAGATTTTTTACGACGGCGATGATCGTCCCCATGACGGCCTTGCGATCGTGACGCCGGATTTCCGGGGAATAGAGGCTGGAAATGCTGCCATCGAGGAAGAGCGCATTCCGGCAGTGCAGCCGGTCGCGAAACAGCGTCGCAAAATCGTGGAAGCGCACAGGACTGTTGGAGATCGCAAAGGCGACGCGCCCGTCCGGCAGGATGCCGACGCCGTTGCGGATCTGGAAGCTCGTGCCGTCGGCCAAGAATTTCGGATGGATTTGTCCATCCACCACCAGCATCGGCCCGGATTGCGTCGCCTCCTGCGGCGAAAGCCCGGCCTTCGCATAGGCTTCCGTTTCCATCACCCCGGCCTTGCCATCGCCCACCCAGAACACGCCGTTCGGCTTCAGGAAGAAATTTCCGAAGGCATCGCCCCGGTTCAGCGCGCCCACTTGCCGGCCATGCTCCACCAGCAACCCGACCGGTCCATAGTCCGCATGATACATGCCGCCGTTCATGGCGAAACTCATGTGCTGCCGGTTGCGCAAGAGATGCGTGTTGAGCTGGTCGTAGCGCGCGCCGTCCTTGCCGAGCGTTGCCGCGCCGTAGAGGCGGATCGTCTCCGTCGCCGGATCGAAGGTGCAGACGGTGTAGCGGCCGGAGAGATGTTCGATCTCGGCGCATTTCGGCGCTTCGGCCATGGCGGTGCTCCGCAGAAGAAGGACGGCAAACAGGGTGAAGAGAAACAGATGGGCGCGCATGAACTCCTGGCTCGGATGGCAATGCGGCGAATTTAGCAGCGAAAGCTCAAAGCGACAGCGCCGCCATGTGGAAACGAAGCTGGGCATCCTCATAGCGGTAGCCGGCGCCGACGGGACAGGCGGCGCGGGCGAGACAGCCGGAGGCCATGCAGCCGCCCGGCCCCCCCAGTGAGCGCAAATGGCCTCGGCACGCCGGCACATCGAAGGCATCCGACCGCACGGCGCCCGCGGGACAGGTGGTGAGGCACGGCTTGTCCGGACAGTGGTCGCAGGGATGCGGCTCGCTAGGTGGCGCCGCATCCTCCACCGGCTCCGCAAAACCGAGAGCACCGCGATAGCCGTGCCAGAGGCCGTAGACGGGGTGGATCAGGATGCCGAGCGGCGAGGCCTTCAGGCTTTCCGCACGCATGGCCCATTGCTGGAAAGGTTGCCAGGGCGGATCGGAGGGAAACCAGGTGGTGGCGCCAGCCGATGCGGCCACGGTTCGCAGGGCCGCTTTGGACCAGGTGTCGAGCGGGTCGTCGCCGCCACGGTCTGGCTGCTCCTCCCGCCAGCGCGAAAAGGCCGACCAGATCGAGCTGCCGATATTGCCGACGAGCACGACGCTGGCGGCGGGGCGACCATCCGCCAGTGCCGGAGCCGCCTCGCCTTCGCCGAAATTCACGGCACCGCGCAAAAAAAGACCGTGCGGCGCAAGCGCCGCACGGATGCTGTCGAGATCGGGGCGACGCGCCCTCACTTGGTCACGTCCCCCTTGAGTTCATAATGCGGGCGCCAGACTTCCTTCTGGATCATGTCGGCCACCCGCGTCGCTCCGCCTTGCTCCCTGGCGCGATCGGGACCCTTTCAGGTGAAGGCGTCCGGCATCGAGTTCTTGCGGCTTGCGACGTAAGCGAGCAGCGCATCGTCGATCGACGGGTCGAGATAGGGCGCCTCGTAGCTTTCCAGCCAGGTGCGGCAAAGCGCGTTGGCGCGCTCCTCGATGCGCTTCTGGCCTTCGATTTCCCACTGCTCGAACGAGTTGTTGTCGGCGAGCGGCGAGCGGTAGAAGGCGGTCTGGAAGTTGGCCTGGGTGTGGGCGCAGCCGAGATAGTGGCTACCGGGGCCGACTTCGCGGATGGCATCGAGCGCCTGCGCGTTTTCGGAAAGGTCGACGCCCTCGGCAAGCTTCTGCATCATGCCGAGCTGGTCCTGGTCGATCATGAATTTTTCGTAGGACGACACGAGGCCGCCTTCGAGCCAACCGGCGGCATGCAGCACGAAATTCGTGCCGGCGAGCAGCGTCATATTGATGGTGTTGGCCGATTCGTGCGCCGCCTGCGCATCCGGAACCTTGGAGCCGCAGAGCGAGCCGCCGGTGCGGAACGGAATGCCGAGGCGGCGGGCAAGCTGGGCCGCACCATAGGACACCAGCGACGGCTCCGGCGAACCGAAGGTCGGCGCGCCCGACTGCATGGAGATCGACGCGGCAAACGTGCCGAACAGCACCGGCGCACCCTTGCGGATGAGCTGGGTGAAGGAGGCACCGGCCAAAACTTCCGCAAGGATCTGCGTCAGCGTGCCGGCAACCGTGACCGGGCTCATGGCGCCCGACAGGATGAACGGCGAAACGACGCAGGCCTGGTTATGGCGCGCATAGACCTTCAGCGCGCCCACCATGGTCTCGTCGAAAACCATCGGCGAGTTGGCGTTGATGAGGTTCAGCGTCACGCAATTGTTCTCGACGAACTCTTCGCCGAAGACGAGCTTGGCCATGGCGATCGTGTCTTCCGCGCGCTCGGGTGCGGTGACCGAGCCCATGAACGGCTTGTCGGAATATTTGATGTGGCTGTAGATCATGTCGAGGTGGCGCTTGTTCACCGGCACGTCGACCGGCTCGCAGACCGTGCCGCCGGAGGAATGCATCGACGGCGCCATATAGGCGAGTTTCACGAAGTTGCGGAAATCCTCGATCGTCGCGTAACGTCTGACGCCTTCGAGGTCGCGCACGAAGGGCGGGCCGTAGACCGGCGCGAAGACGGTGGCCTTGCCGCCGATCTGCACATTGCGCTCGGGATTGCGGGCATGCCAGGTGAAGGTGTTCGGCGCGGTCTTCAAGAGGTCGCGGCAGAGCCCCTTGGGAAAATGCACGCGCTCGCCGCGCACATCGGCGCCGGCTTCCTTCCAGAGCGCAAGCGCTTCGGGATCTTCGCGGAACTCGATGCCGATCTCTTCCAGCACGCGGTCGGCATTGTTCTCGATGAGCTGAAGGCCTTCTTCGTCGAGGACCTCGTATTCCTTGATCTTGCGGGTGATGTAGGGCAGCGACGGGCCCGGACCGCCCCCCGTGCGCGATGCACGCCGCGCGGCGGCACCACGTCCCTCACCACGCGAACGGCGGCCACCGCCCTCGCTTGCGCCCTCGCCTGCCACCTGCTGGATTTCCTCGCTCATGATCCGTCTTTCCTTGTTATCGCGGCGCATCGCGACGCCTCTTTTCCTATGCTAGCAAGCCGCCGGGGCGGGACGGTTCTCAATGCGCCAAGCCGTGGCGCACGCTGGATACCGGCTCGGCGCGGACTATAGCGGGAATGCGACGGCCATCGTAGCGCCATTCGCTTGTTTGCGCTGTCAATTCACGGCTTTGCGGGCTATGGGTGGAACAAGAGTTCGGCGGGTCGCTTTTCGCTGTATGCGACGTCGCTTTCAAAATCAGGTTCGCGCGACAGGAAGGTTATTCCTTGTTCGACGAGCCTGCTGCCCGCAGTGCCACTGGAGACGAGGAAACACCATGGCTGACGACGAAATCATTCTCGCCGATCTCTCCGATGAAGAGCTCGTGCAGCAGATGCACGACGACCTCTACGACGGCCTGAAGGAGGAAATCGAAGAGGGCACGAACATCCTGCTCGAACGCGGCTGGGCGCCCTACGACGTCTTGACCCAGGCCCTCGTCGAAGGCATGCGCATCGTCGGCGTCGATTTCCGCGACGGCATTCTTTTCGTTCCCGAAGTGCTGCTTTCGGCCAATGCCATGAAGGCCGGCATGGCGATCCTGCGTCCGCTGCTGGCCGCAACCGGCGCGCCGAAGCAGGGCAAGGTCGTCATCGGCACGGTCAAGGGCGATATCCACGACATCGGCAAGAACCTCGTCGGCATGATGATGGAAGGCGCAGGCTTCGACGTCGTCGACCTCGGCATCAACAACCCGGTCGAAAACTACCTCGAAGCCATCGAACGCGAACAGCCGGACATCCTCGGCATGTCGGCGCTCTTGACCACCACCATGCCCTATATGAAGGTCGTCATCGACACGATGAAGGAAAAGGGCCTGCGCGACGACTATGTCGTTCTCGTCGGCGGCGCGCCGCTCAACGAGGAATTCGGCAAGGCCGTCGGTGCGGACGCCTATTGCCGCGACGCGGCCGTGGCGGTCGAAACGGCAAAGGAATTCATGAAGCGCAAGCACAACATGCTGGCTGGCGCCTGAAACGCGAATTGCGATGGCGCCGGTCTTGAATCGGCGCCATGCGCTTACGACCTTTAGTTTGCGGCGTTGTCGATGTCGTTGCCGGCGGCCTGCGTCGCATCCACGGCATTGGCCGTATCCCGTCCCATGCCGCGAATGGTGTTGCCGCAGGCGCTGAGTGCCAGGAGTGCGGCGAGAACGATGCTGATGCGGGTCAGGTGTGTCCCAGTCATGGTCGGAGTCCCTCTAGATGGATGCGGTTGACGTAGAACTTCAGCTCGGAAGTCCGAGCGATGAACGCACGAAAGCGGAAAAGGTTCGCGTGATCGCCTGCGGCGCCATCGCGCGCGAGGTTCTGGCCATCCGCGATGCCAACGGGCTCGACCATATCGACCTTCTCTGTCTGCCCGCCATCTGGCATGCCCACCCCGAAAAGATCGCCCCCGGCGTCGAAAAGGCCATCGAAGAAGCGCGCACGGCCGGTTTCGAGCGCGTCTTCGTCGGTTACGCCGATTGCGGCACCGGCGGCCTGCTCGACAAGGTCTGCGAAAGGCTCGGCGTCGAGCGCATCGCCGGACCGCACTGTTATTCCTTCTTCGCGGGCAACGAGGCCTTCGCGGCGACGGAGGACGACGTCACCGCCTTCTTCCTGACGGACTTCCTCGCCCGCCAGTTCCGCGCCTTCGTCATCGAGCCGCTCGGGCTGGACCGCTATCCGCAGCTGAAGGACATGTATTTCGGCAATTACACCAAGCTCGTCTATCTCTCGCAGGTGGAAGACGAAGGCTTGCAGAAGAAGGCGCAGGAGGCCGCCGACTATCTCGGCCTCGCCTACGAATACCGCTTTACCGGCTATGGCGACCTCAGCGGCGAGCTGTTGCGCGCCCGCTAACCAATCCTTAGCCGTGCCGGGCAAATCCGCTGCCACGGTTACCGCTTCCTAAGCCCTCGCACCCATGATGCCAGCCCAAACGAAGGCGAGGCTTGGGCATGACGGAACGCGAAACACGGACGGAAACGGTGGCGATGCTGATCCAGCCCGGCCCCAACCCGGAAATCGTCGTCAATGCCGTGAAGGCCGCCTTCCCGAACCTCGTGGTGATCGAGGAACAGCCCGAATCGAAAAAGCTCTTCATTCGCCGGCGTGCGAAAAAACTCGGCTGGGTGCAGGCGCTCGGCCAGCTCGCCACCATGATGGTCTCCAAGTTCGGCAAGCGCTTCACCACCGCCCGCGCTCAGGAAATCGTTGAAGCGTTCGGCGTAAGCACGGCTACAGACTCGCGAATCCGCCGCATCATGGTTCCGTCCGCCAACAGCCCGGAACTCTTGAAAGCCGTCGGCGACATCAAGCCGGCGGCACTGCTGCTCGTCAGCTGCCGCATGATGAAGGCGCAGACGCTCTCCGCCATTGCCTGCCACGTCCTCAATTTCCATGCCGGCATCAACCCGCAATATCGCGGCCTGCAGGGCGGCTACTGGTCGCGCATCCAGTCCGACGAGGCGAATTTCGGCGCAACCGTGCACCTTGTCGACCCCGGCGTAGACACCGGCGACGTGCTCTACCAGCAGCGGACGAAACCTTCCAAACGCGACACGATGCACACCTATCCGCTGCTCCAGACCGCCGCCTCCACAGGCATCGTCGTGCAGGCATTGCACGATGCGGTTACTGGTGAGCTCAAGCCTTTGAAAATAGCGGCACCCTCGCGGCAATGGTATCATCCGCCGATCTGGACCTGGCTCTGGAACGGCGTGACCCGCGGCATCTGGTAAAACCTCTCGCCAGTCGAATCCGACGTCGTTTTTGAGCATGGGGCAGTCGTGGCGAAAGAAGCCCGCGACGCGGCCAGACCGCATTGTCAGAACCAGAGCAGAGAAAGAGCATTTTCGAGAAAACACGGAAACGCTCCGGGAGAATTTCGACATGGCAGACCGCATCATCGTCTACTGGCGCGACATCCCCGCCCAGGTCATCATCAAGAAGGGCCGCGCGACGGCCAAGCGCGAACTGTCGCTGCGCTTCACCGAGGCGATCGACATGTGCGCCATGCGCACGGGTGCGGCCGAGACGGACGATTACCTCGCCGAATGGCGCAAGGCCGATCCGGTGTCCGTTTCCGACGACCTGGAGGCGGAAGCCGACAAGGCCGCGGCCGAATTCGAGGAAGCCTATGACCGCGAGCGCCTTGTCGCCCTCGTCAAGGCCGGAGGGCGAGACAATGCCTGATGCCAAACCCGGCAATGCGGCTCCCGCCAAGAAGGCTGCCACCGGCGCCTTCACGCCGGCCGGCGTCTCGCCGAGCCGCCGCGCGCGGCGCAAATACACGGTGCGCCTGTGGGCCGTGCGCAATTCCCGCTTCCTGGAATGGTTCTACCATCGCTTCGCGGACCTCTTCCTCCTGCTGCACCCCGTGTGGAAACTCTTCGGCTACCAGCGCGTCGAGCGTCCGATCACCTTCGTCGAAAAACATGTGAAGGGTTTCCTCTTCGACTGTCGCATGTGCGGCCAGTGCGCGCTGTCGTCCACGGGCATGTCCTGCCCGATGAACTGTCCCAAGCAGCTTCGCAACGGCCCCTGCGGCGGCGTTCGCGCCAATGGCAATTGCGAAGTGGAGCCGGATATGCCCTGCGTCTGGGTCCAGGCGTGGAAGGGCTCGCAGAACATGGTGAAGGGGAATGCCATCATGAACGTGCAGAAGCCGGTGAACCAGTCGCTGCGCGAGACCTCGTCGTGGCTGCGCGTCACCGCCGAAGCCGCTGCCGCCAAGGAAGCCGCTGCCGCAGCCGGAAAGGACGCCTGATCCATGGCGCATATCGACGAAAACCCGCTCGGCCCCCACCTGCCGCTCGATCCGCTGCCCGGCCACTCCTCGCTCGGCCGGCTGGAGCGCGTGCTGCGCCGCGGCGAGTTCGCGGTCACGACCGAACTCAACCCGCCCGACAGCGCCAACCCGGAAGACGTCTATGAGCGCGCCGCGATCTTCGACGGCTGGGTCGACGGCATCAACGCGGTCGATGCGTCGGGCGCCAACTGCCACATGTCCTCCGTCGGCATCTGCGCGCTGTTGACCCGCATGGGCTATGCGCCGATCATGCAGATCGCCTGCCGCGACAAGAACCGCATCGCCATCCAAGGCGACGTTCTCGGCGGCGCCGCCATGGGCGTCACCAATATGATGTGCCTGACCGGCGACGGCGTGCAGGCCGGCGACCAGCCGGGGGCCAAGCCCGTCTTCGACCTCGATTGCATGTCGCTGCTCGAAACCGTGCGCATCATGCGCGACAACGGAAAATTCCTGTCCGGCCGCAAGCTGACGACGCCGCCGAAGGTCTTCCTGGGTGCCGCGATCAATCCCTTCGCTCCGCCCTACGATTTCCGCCCCTACCGCCTTGGCAAGAAGATCGAGGCGGGCGCGCAGTTCGTCCAGAGCCAGTATTGCTTCGACGTGCCGATGTTCCGGGAATACATGAAGAAGGTGCGCGACCTCGGCCTGCATGAAAAGTGCTTCATCCTCGTCGGCGTCGGCCCGATGGCGTCGGCCAAGACGGCCAAGTGGATCCGCTCCAACGTGCCCGGCATCCATATTCCGGACTCCATCGTCTCGCGGCTCGAAGGCGCGCAGGACCAGAAGAAGGAAGGCAAGCAGCTCTGCATCGACATCATCAACGAGGTGAAGGAGATCGAGGGCGTTTCCGGCGTGCACGTCATGGCCTACCGCCAGGAAGAATATGTCGCAGAGATCGTGCATGATTCCGGCGTGCTGAAGGGTCGCCAACCCTGGAAGCGCGAGCCGAACCCGGTCGACCAGATGGTGGCCGAGCGCATCGAGAGGACCCGCGAAGGCGTCGAACAGAACCAGCAGCAGATGGCGGAAATCGCCTCCCACCACCCCCATTGACCGGACGAAAAGCTATGATGGAGATCGCCGCTTCGTCCGCCGAGCCGCATTGCAACACCGGAAATCGCGCGCTAGATCAAACCCGGCGCCCCGCCCCAGAGGACCTTAAATGACACGCACCATCGTCGCCTCGGCCACCCGCGAAATCATCATCGGTTTCGACCAGCCCTTCTGCGTCATCGGCGAACGCATCAACCCGACCGGCCGCAAGAAGCTCGCCGCCGAGATGATCGAAGGCAATTTCGACACGGTCATCAAGGACGCGCTGGAACAGGTCGCCGCCGGTGCGACGATGCTCGACGTCAATGCGGGCGTTACATCGGTCAACCCGAACGAAACCGAGCCGGGCCTGCTCGTCAAGACGATGGAGATCGTGCAGGGGCTCGTCGACGTGCCGCTGTCGATCGACAGCTCCGTCACCGCGGCCATCGAGGCGGCACTCAAGGTCGCCAAGGGCCGGCCGCTGGTCAACTCGGTGACCGGCGAGGAAGAAAAGCTCGAGGCCATCCTGCCGCTCGTCAAGAAATACGACGTGCCGGTCGTCGCGATCTCGAACGACGAGACCGGCATTTCGATGGACCCGGACGTGCGCTTTGCCGTCGCCAAGAAGATCGTCGAGCGCGCCATGGACCACGGCATCAAGCCGCACGACATCGTCGTCGATCCGCTTGTCATGCCGATCGGCGCGCTGGGCGATGCCGGCCGCCAGGTCTTCGCGCTGCTCTATCGCCTGCGCAACGAGCTGAAGGTCAACACGACCTGCGGCCTTTCCAACATCTCCTTCGGCCTGCCGCACCGCCACGGCATCAATGCCGGCTTCATCCCGATGGTCATCGGCGCCGGCATGACGTCCGCCATCATGAACCCCTGCCGCCCGCAGGAAATGGAAGCCGTGCGCGCCGCCAACGTCTTGAACGGTACGGACGCGAATTGCTCGAACTGGATCATGACCTACCGCGATCACAAGCCGGCCGAGGGCGGCCATGTGGCCGCAGCCGCACCGTCTTCCGGCGCCGGCGGCGGTGGTCGTCGCGGCGGCCGCGCAGGGCGCACCGGCAGCAGCGCGGCACCAGAATAACATGGCGGGCGGGCGGCAGTTTTCTCGCGATGCCTTCAGCCTCTGGCTGCAGGCGCCCCTCGTCATCGCCATGCGCTGCCATGAGATGCAGATGGCGGCGCTGACGGGCTCGAGGCAGAACACCGCGGAAATGACCAAAATGGTCACCGAAAAGATGGCTGCCGCGGCGGAGAGCGTCGTGGCGGCCAATCTTGCTGTTGCCAAGGCCATGATGACGGCGGCGTCACCCTCTGCCACGGCCCGCGCCGTCTCCGAGGCCGCGATAAAACCCTATGGCAAGCGCGTGCGGCGCAACGTCAAGCGCCTTGCTACCAGGAAAGGCTGACGGGCGGTTTCGGCCCACAGGAAAGTACGATCGATGCGCATTGACGGTGAGAGCGAGACCAACATGACCGAAGCTTCGGCAAAAGAACCGCTGGTCCTCTTCATGCCCTCGGGAAAACGCGGCCGTTTCCCGGTCGGCACGCCCGTGCTCGACGCTGCGCGCAAACTCGGCGTCTATGTCGAGAGTGTGTGCGGCGGGCGCGCGACCTGCGGGCGCTGTCAGATCGAGGTGCAGGAAGGCAACTTCGCCAAGCACAAGATCGTCTCCTCGCTCGACCACATTTCCGAAAAAGGCCCGAAGGAAGAGCGCTACGAGAAGATCCGCGGCCTGCCGGACGGCCGCCGCCTCTCCTGTTCCGCCCTCATCCTCGGCGACCTCGTCGTAGACGTGCCGCAGGATACCGTCATCAACGCGCAGGTCGTGCGCAAGGCCGCAAGCGACCGCGTCATCGAGCGCAACGCCGCCATCCAGCTGTGTTATGTCGAGGTGGACGAGCCCGACATGCACAAGCCGCTCGGCGACCTCGACCGGCTCAAGGTCATGCTGGAGAAGGACTGGGGCTGGAAGGACCTGCTGATCGCGCCGCACCTTATTCCGCAGGTGCAGTCGATCCTGCGCAAGGGCAACTGGGGCGTCACCGCCGCCATCCACCGCGACATGGACAGTTCGCGCCCCTTCATCGTCGGCCTGTGGCCGGGCCTCAAGAACGAGGCCTACGGCGTCGCCTGCGATATCGGCTCGACGACCATAGCCATGCATCTCGTCTCGCTGCTCTCCGGCCGCATCGTCGCCTCCTCCGGCACGTCGAACCCGCAGATCCGCTTCGGCGAAGACCTGATGAGCCGCGTCTCTTACGTGATGATGAACCCGGATGGCCGCGAAGCCATGACCAAGGCCGTGCGCGAGGCCGTCAACGGCCTGATCGGCAAGGTCTGCGCCGAGGGCGAGGTCGACCGGCACGACATCCTCGACATGGTTTTTGTCGCAAACCCCATCATGCATCACCTGTTCCTCGGCATCGACCCGACGGAACTCGGCCAGGCGCCCTTTGCGCTCGCGGTCTCCGGCGCGCTGCAATATTGGGCGCATGAGCTGGAGATCGACGTCAACCGCGGCGCCCGGCTTTATACACTGCCCTGCATCGCCGGCCATGTCGGCGCGGATGCGGCGGGCGCGACGCTGGCGGAAGGCCCCTACCGGCAGGATCGCATGATGCTGCTCGTCGACGTCGGCACCAATGCGGAAATCGTGCTCGGCAACCGGAGCCGCGTCGTTGCCGCCTCCTCGCCGACCGGCCCGGCCTTCGAAGGCGCTGAAATCTCCTCCGGCCAGCGCGCCGCGCCCGGCGCCATCGAGCGCGTGCGCATCGACCCCGAAACGTTGGAGCCGAAATTCCGCGTCATCGGCGTCGACAAATGGTCGGACGAGGAAGGCTTTGCCGAAGCCGCCGCCAGTGTCGGCGTCACCGGCATCTGCGGCTCGGCGATCATCGAGGTCGTGGCCGAGATGTATCTCTCCGGCCTCATTTCCGAGGATGGCGTGGTCGATGGAATGATGGCGGCAAGGACGCCGCGCATCCTGCAAACCGGCCGCACCTTCTCCTACCTGCTGCATGACGGCGAGCAGCGCATCACGGTGACGCAGAACGATATCCGCGCCATCCAGCTCGCCAAGTCCGCGCTCTATGCCGGCATCAAGCTCTTGATGGAAAAGCAGGGCGTCGACCATGTCGACACGATCCGCTTCGCCGGCGCCTTCGGCTCCTTCATCGATCCGAAATACGCCATGGTGCTCGGCCTCATCCCGGATTGCGACCTCAACGAGGTGAAGGCGGTCGGCAATGCGGCGGGCACCGGCGCGCTGATGGCGCTGCTCAACCGCGACCACCGCCGCGAGATCGAGCAGGAGGTCAACCGCATCGAGAAGATCGAGACCGCGCTGGAGCCGAATTTCCAGCAACTCTTCGTCAACGCCATGGCGCTGCCGAACAAGATCGACGCCTTCCCGGAACTCGCCAAGGTCGTCACCCTGCCGGAGCGCAAGGCGCCTGCCGACGATGGCGGTGGCGACGGTGGCGGACGCCGCAGGCGGCGCGGCCGCGAGTAGCAGGCGGTCGGCACTTTCTTCTCCGTGCAGCACTTACCCCCCTCTGCCCTGCCGGGCAGAGGGGGGTGCCGCGTCATTCCAAACCGCGATGCCCGTAAACCATCACCCAAAAAATCCGTTTTGTTTTCGGCGGTTTATCGGCATTCTGGGAGAATAGGGCGAGGGTCTCGCCCGTTGATGGAATATCGACCGCTTGACCTCCCGCCACCTCACGAAAGTTCATCCATGACGCTCGCCCGCCTCGTCGCCGTCAGCCTCCTCCTTGCCGCGAGCTGCCTGCCGGCGCGCGCCCAGGAGGACTATCCCTTTACCGGCGAATGGGAATGCGACGGCGCGCCCTTCGTCTTCACCTCGACGGTCTACAGCATCGGGGATGAGAGCTTTAACGTGCAGGAAGTGCAGGAGGGAACGGACGGGTCCTACTCGCTCTTCCTGTCGGACGAGGTCTATATCTACCTCTCCGCGATCACGGCGGATACGCTGGATTTCTCCTCCTCCGAAAGCGACCGAACGCTCAGCTGCCGCCGCTACTGACGTGAAAGATGTTTTGATGACCCGCACCCTGTTTTTCGCCTGCGCGCTTTCGCTTGGCGCCGCAGCGCCCGCCCTCGCCGACACCTATGCGGCGGTCAGCAACACGGCCATGTCGATCACCGGCGACATCGAGTTCGACGACTTCGGCATCACCTTCGAAAACGGCAAGCAGATCGTGTTCGACGAGCTCGTCGGCGATACGTTCGTGGTGGGCGGAGAGACGGTGAACGGCTCGGTCTACAGCGTTTCCGAGCCGAAGGATCCGGTGCTGCTGAACGGCAACCGCCTGTGCGGCGAGCCCGTCACCTATGTCGCCTCCTGGGGCGATGCCGACACGACGACGGTGGCCGTCTTCTCGACGCAGGACGTGCCGCAGAGCGACGCGGACATGTGCGCGTCCTATACCTACGAATAAAATGGAAAGGCCGGGCTGATGCCCGGCCTTCAAACGATCAGCAGGCGACCTGCAGAATTTCCATCGGCCGGCGCTCGATACGGGCGAAGGCGGCGCGGATATAGTCCGCCACGGCCTGCGCCGGCGTATCGGCCTCCTCGTTGACGACGAGGCCGATCAGGTAATGGCCGAGATCCGGCAGGCCGTCCTTCTGGCTGAGCGCCACCATGTCGTCGCCGACGAGGAAACGCGCCAGCGGTGCCACGGCAAGATCGGCGCGGATGGCGGCGCGCTGGCCCATATGGTGGGCGCAGAAATAGGCAACGCGGAAATCGCGGCCCGAACGGCTCAGTTCTTCCAGCGCCCGCTCCCGCCAGATGCAGCCCTCTTCCCAGACGGAGACCGGCAGCGGGTTCTTCAGATGCGCGTTGCCGCAGCTCTTGCCGGCCCAGACGAGCTGTTCCTTCAGGAGGATTTCGCCCGGGATCGGGATCGTGCCGTCCGTCGCATTGAAGATCGCGAGATCGAGCCGACGCTCGGCGACGGCCCGGCGCAGGCGGCTGCTCGTCTCGATCGACACATTGACCGCGATCGACGGATAGGTCTCGGCAAAACGTTTCAGCACTTCCGGCAGGATGAGTTCGCCGACGTCGTCGGGCGCGCCGAGCCGCACGACGCCGTTCATCTCCGGCATCATGAAGCGCGACACCGCCTCGTTGCTGAGCGCGATCAGGCGGCGCGCATAGGAGAGCAGCACCTCGCCGTGATGCGTCAGCACCACCGAGCGCGCGTCGCGCCGGAACAGCGAGCAGCCGAGCAGTTCCTCCAGCTTCTTGATCTGCATGGAGACGGCGGACGGCGTGCGGTGCACCGTCTCGGCGGCGGTCGTGAAATTGCCGGTCTCGGCGATCGCCACGAAGGTTTTGAGAATATCGAGCTCCAAGAGGGGGAGCGTCTGGCGCATCAGCAGGTTCATGCTTGCCTCCAAGGATCAGTATTTCTGAAGCATAACGTCACTTCATTTCGTTTGATTGAAAACCGAGATGGGCGGATAGTCAACCTATCAGAACGAAGAACGAAAGGAAAAACGCCATGAAAATCGAAAAATCATATGCAAACGGCGCCGATCTGGCCGTTGTCGCCCGTGGAAACGGATTTTACTACGCAATACGGCGCTTCGTGGGCGAGGTCATCGAGACGCGGCGCCGCCGCAGCGTCGCCCGGCACACCGCCGCCGAACTGAACGAACTGCCTGAATACCTCAAGCAGGACATCAACTGGCCGGATGTCGCCATGCCATCCGCAATCATGAAGAAGGCTGATTGATCCAATCAAATATATTCGTTGGATTGATGCATGAGGTTCCGACATAGTCACGATCAAGGTCGCGACCTTTCGAAACCTCCCAAGCTCGAAAGGACCCTGAAATGGCACTTGCATTGGAACATCGCCCGGTACGGCGCGCATCAGGCGTCCGTCACTCCGGCAGTCTGTCTTATACCGTTCGCCACATCGCCGAACGCATCGTCTCCGCCTGGCAGCGTCACCGCGCAGAACGCGAACTGGAAAGCATGTCCTACGACCTGCGCAAGGACATCGGCTTCCGTTCGAAGACCACGCGATGACGGATGACTGTTGCGGCGCACCGCCGAAAGAAGACGACGCCAATAACCGCCGGAGCTGACCCTCAAAAGTCTCTCCGGCGGTTTTCATTTTGCCCGGATGATCGGTACCAGCGATGCCGCCGTCTCCGGCAGGATGCCCGCCAGCCGCGGATCGTCGAAGACCTCGACCTGGCGCTTCACCGGCGTGAAGCCCGAGCGGATGTAGAAGTTCAGCGCCTGCGGCGAATCGAGCGTGCAGGTGTGCACCCAGAAGCGCTGCAACGCCTCCCGCGACCAGGCGCGCGCGATCGCGCGGTTCATCAGCCAGCGGCCCGTGCCCCCGCCGATCGTCGCCGGCGTCAGGCCGAAGAAGGCGAGCTCACAGACCCCCTCCTCGCGAAAATCGAGCTCCAGCAGCCCCTCGGCCCGGCCGTCCTTCATCACGCCATAGACCTCGACATCGGGATGATGGAGAACCGCGACGAGATCGGCATCCGCCATGGCGAGACGCGAGGCCCAGAGCCATTCCGTCCCGATACGGGCATAAAGGTCGCGATACCAGGCGAGATCGGGTGTGGCGACGCGGTCGAGCGTGATGCCGGGCTGCTCGGGATCCGCACGCCCAGCGGGCGGCGCCCGCATTTCGAGGCAGGTCACCACGGCGGCAAGTTTTCCCGCCGGTACATCCGAATATCCGTCTGGCAGCATCGATCAATCCCTCACAAATCCGCGATCGTATGTGGCCGGAGTGCGCCCGCTTGTCAAACCGGAACGGCCGGATTTCATGCCGTCGAAACGGCCTGTCGCAATCGGACAACGCTTTTGGGCGGGTCGCAAATGTGCAAGTGCGAAGGAAAGGTCATAATTCCGCCGGGAGGCACTGACATTCCAGTGATGCGCGGCCTGTTTCAGTCGTAACCGTCCTTTTCAGTGTCGCAAAAATGCTAGCACCGCCGCCGCTCTCCCTGCGACCATTGCGACATTCCGCCCCCAGCATGGACACTCCGATGAACAAGCAGAACGTCAAGAAGCGCTCCCTCGTTTTCTTCCTCGTGCCCAACTTCTCCATGCTGCCCTTCTCGGCGGCGATCGAGACGCTCCGCATCGCCAACCGCATGCTCGGTTACGAGGCCTATACCTGGCGCCTCTCCTCGACGGACGGCCAGCAAGTCCTCTCCTCCAGCGGCATCGGCATCGAGGTGAACTCCTCGCTTGCCGACGAGCGCAAATATCTCGGCGGCGAGAACCGCCCCTCCATGGTGCTCGTCTGTTCCGGCATCTATGTCGAGGATTTCTCCAACAAGTCGGTCAATGCCTGGCTGCGCGAGGTCTATAACCGCGGCATCGCGGTCGGCTCGCTCTGTACCGGCGCCCATGTGCTCGCCCAGGCGGGCCTGCTCTCCGGCAAACGCTGCGCCATCCACTGGGAGAACCTCCCCGGTTTTGCCGAAGCCTTCCCGCAGGCCGACGTCTATGCCGATCTCTACGAGATCGACAGCAACATCTATACCTGCGCCGGCGGCACCGCCTCACTCGACATGATGCTGAACCTGATCGACCAGGATTTCGGCGAGAACCTCGTCAACCGCGTCTGCGAACAGGCGCTGACCGACCGCGTGCGCGGGCCGCATGACCGCCAGCGCCTGCCGCTGCGCGCGCGCCTCGGCGTGCAGAACGCAAAAGTGCTGTCGATCATCGAACTGATGGAAGGCAACCTCTCCGAGCCGCTGTCGCTGCTGGAGATCGCTGACGGCGCCGACCTGTCGCGCCGCCAGATCGAGCGGCTGTTCCGTCAGGAAATGGGCCGCTCGCCGGCCCGCTACTATCTCGAAATCCGGCTCGACCGGGCGCGCCACCTGCTCGTCCAGTCCTCCATGCCGGTGGTGGAAGTGGCCGTCGCCTGCGGCTTCGTCTCGGCCTCACACTTCTCCAAGTGCTACCGCGAACTCTACAACCGCTCGCCCCAGCAGGAGCGCGCAGAACGCAAGCTGACGCTTTCGGCCATCGCGCGCTGATCGAATTCTGAGAGAAATGAAGCATCCCCGTCCTTGTGGCGGGGATTTTTTTAACTCGCGAGCGCGCTCATCAGCGACAGCTCGGAGAAGACGCGGTTCCGGCCGGCATGTTTGGCCATGTAGAGGAACTGGTCGGCGGCGTTCAGGTAATTGTCGAAGGTTTCCCGGCCGGCAATGACCGCAAGGCCGACGGAAACGGTGACCGTCAGCGCCTCGCCGTCCGCGTCGATCGGCTGGGCGGCGAGCTCCGAGCGCAGCCGCTCGCAGTAGTCGAGCGCCTGGTCCAGCGAAAGGCCGTTGAAGATGATGCCGAACTCCTCGCCGCCGAGGCGCGCAAGCAGATGCCGGTCGCTGACCCGGTGTTTCAGGCGGCGGGATATGGCCTTCAGCACGACGTCGCCGACCTCATGGCCGTAGGTGTCGTTCAACCGCTTGAAATGGTCGATGTCGAGGATGGCGATCGACATGGGGTCGCCACGGCGCACCGCCTGGTCGACGAGCCGCGGGCCGGCCTCGAAAAAGTAGCGGCGGTTGTAGATGTCGGTGAGATAGTCGCGCGCCGCGATGCGGTGCAGCGACTGCACACGCTTCTGGATCGCCGCGACGTGGAAGATGCGGCTGTTGAACTCTTCGACGAGGAAGGGTTTCTGGATATATTCATCGCCGCCGGCGCGAAGAAAACGGGCCGCGACCATGCGGTCTTCCGAGGTCGAAAGGCCGACGACACGCACCGCATCGTCGCCGTGGCGCTGGCGGATTTCGTCGAGCAGCGCAAAACCGTCCATGTCGGAGAGGTCCAGGTCACAGACCACCATGTCGATGCCGCCCTGCGTATCGAGCGCATCGAGGGCCGCAGCACCGCTTTCGACGGCGATGACCTGGAAACGCTGCTTGGCGATCAGGCTCACCTGGTGCTGAAGGCTTTCCGGGTCCGAATCGACGACGAGCACCTGGGTCTTGCCGCTCGTCAGGATGCGGTCGACGGCGAGCACGAGTTGCTGGATCGCCGCCGGATTGTCCTTGACGACATAGTCGAGCACGTTCTTGGCGAGGATCTGGTCGCGGGTGGCATCGCTGAACGAACCGGTGAAGACCAGCGGCGCGATGCCCCTGGAGATCACATAGTCGAGCGCCTCGCAGTTGGGCGCATCCGGCAGGTTGAGGTCGAGAACGGCGAGCGCGAATTCCGGCGCGTCGGCCTGGAAGATGGCCCGCACCGCCGCCATGCTGGAACAATGGGTGACGCCGAGACCGAGTTCCTTCTCCAGCCGGTACTTCAGCGCGGTGGAGAACATGCGCGAGTCTTCCACAAGCAAAACCTGCTGGCCGGAATGGCGCAGAAATGCAGGCCCTCGTTGCGGATTGGTATCCACTCCCACGTCGTCCAGTACCCTCGATAATGTTCCCGTCTGGCCCGCATTACAAACCACCGGTTTTACCAAGTGGTTAACCCGCCGAGAAATATCTCACGTAACGTGAGGGACATAACCGGGCGGATCATGAAAATCGTTGGAAAGTCAGGCAGAAAGCCGCCGCTGCGCCGTCCTGATCTGGGTCAGCGTGTCGAGGTTCTGGTTAACGCGGCAGTAGAACTCCTCGTCGATGAACGGCCGCATGATGAAGTCGTTGCCGCCCGCCTTGAGGAAGCGCGCCGACAGCAGCCGGTCCGTCGAGGACGAGACGCCGATGATGCGCAACTGGTGCGATCCGATCGTGCCGCGGATGCGCCGCGTCAATTCGAAACCGTCGATATCGGGCATGTTATAGTCGGTGATCATCAGGGCGATATCGGGGTTCGCCTTCAGGAGTTCGAGCGCGCTCCTGCCGTTGTCCGCGACGCTGACGCGAAAATTGTAGCGCTTCAGGCGGGTCGTGAGCAAAGCGCGGGCCGTCGCACTGTCGTCGACGATCAGGACGTGATGCTGGTGGTTGGTCAGGAAGCGGCAGACCGATTCCGCCAGCATATCGACCGCAAAGATGTTGTCCTTCAGGATGTAATCGACGATTTCCTTGGAGAGCAACTGGTCGCGCGTCTTCTGCTGGAAGGTTCCGGTGAAGACGATCGTCGGTATGCTGAGGTCGACCAGATAGTTCAGCGCCTCGCCATTCTCGGCGCCCGGCAGATTGATGTTGGAGATCGCGAGCGTGATCCTGTCGGTGGACTTGTCATAGGCAAGTTCCAGCTCTTCGAAACTCCGGCATATCTCGACATCGAGGTCGAAAAGCTCTTTCAGCCGCTTCGAGATCATGGAGGTGAAGACGTTCGAATCCTCGGCAACAAGAATACGGTGATGCGAGAGAGACGCGCCGGAATACTGCATTCCGGAAATGCCGATGAACGCCATGATCTGCCTTCGTTAAATGGATGTTTCCCCACATTAATGGGTAACTACAACCCTTTGCGAAAGCGTTAAATTTAGAAGGCATGAAAAAGCGACATAAGAACAACGGCGCGGTTGTTTTACCGCGCCGCCACAAAACCTCGATAAAACTTACTTGACCGAAGCAGCGCCGCCCTGGATCTCGACTTCCTCGCCGCCGTTCAGCGCCATCCGGTCGCCGTTCGGCAGGGTGACGAAGCAGCCGGACGGGCAGATCGTCTCGGTGGAACCGGGCTCCAGCGCGACCTCCATGCGGCTGCCGTCCTCAACGATGACGAGAACCTGGGTATCGCCGTCCTTGTTGGTCACGGAGGCGGCCATGGCCGGAGCGGACATCGCGACCGACACCAGCAGCATCATGATCATTCGCTTCATCTTCGCCCGGCGCGTGCGCGCCGCCCCTGTTTTACAAGCCCAGAGGAACACTATCGTTCCTCGTTCGGATTTGCATCACGTTTTATGCGGGGACGGCTGAATGGAGCGTGAATGCGGCGTTCATGTGCCGGAAATCAGGCGGCGGGGTCTGTCTCGGGCGCCTCGTCGGCCGGTTTGCGCCGCCGGCTGGTGCTTGGCGGGCGCAGCTTTTCCGTCGCCTGGTCGAGAAGGGCCGAGATAAGCTCCGCCCCTTCCGGCGAAATCTTGACCGGCACTTCCGCCGCCGCCGGGCCGCCGATGGCGATTTCGTCCTGGCGGAACCGCTCGAGGATGGCGGCCCTCAGTTCCGACTTCACAGTCGTGCCGTTCAGGATATCGGCGAGGAAGGCGCGGATCTCGAAATCCAGCGACGAGGCCGAAAAGGCCAGGAAGACGACCATCGGCTCGGGATTGCGCAACAGGCCCTGCTGCCCGCGCACGACCTCGACCAGCATCTCCTGCACCTTGCGCGGGTCGTTGCCGCCATGCACGCTGATCGCCATGTCGACGCGGCCGAGCTTGTTGCGGTGCGTCCAGTTGCCGACCTGGCCGTTGATCAGCAGCGAATTCGGCACGATCACCGTCTGGCGCTGGAAGGTCTCGATCTCGGTGGCGCGCACCGAGATGCGGCGCACGAAGCCTTCCGTCGTGCCGGCCACCACCCAGTCGCCCACCTTGAACGGACGCTCGGCCAGCAGGATAAGGCCCGAGACGAAATTCGACACGATGTTCTGGAGGCCGAAACCGATACCGAGCGAGAGGGCACCGGCGACAAGCGCAAGGCTGGACAGGTTGATGCCCGCCGCCGATATGCCGACGAGGCCGGCAAGCGCCACGCCCGCGTAACCGACCGCCGTGCGCACGGAATTGCGCACGCCGGCATCCACCTGGCTTCTCGCCAGCACGTTGCCGTCCACCCACTTCTGGAACCAGCGCGTGATGACGAGGCCGGCGACAAACAGCAGGATGCCCGCGAGGATACCGACGAGCGAGATGGTGATGCTGCCGATGCGGATCTCGGTGAAGATGCGGTAGGCCCAGGATTCGATATCGGCGACCTGGAAACCCCATTGCAGCAGGATCAGCGGCACGAAGCAGACGAAGATCAGCAGGTAGACGCCGAGCCCCGCCGCAAGCCCGACCTGGTCGAGCGCCACCTGGCCAAGCCCGAAACGCTCCTCCAGCCGCTTGCCGATCGCGGTTTCCGCGAATGCATTCGTCGCCGACACGGCGCGGCCGGAAAGGAAGCCGATATACATGGTCACCACGACGGCGCCGGTGACGACGATCTGCGTGGCGATGAACCGCGCCATGCCGACATAACCGAGCACGGAGGAGAAGACGAGGCCAAGCCCCGTCAGGATTAGCAGGACGAACACCGAGCGCGGCCAGGGACGGCCCTGGCTATCCGGCTTTTCACCCTGGCGCAGCACCGGCCGGATGAAGGCCGTGACGACGAGCAGCGCGCCGATGATGATCGAGGCGAAGAAGCTCTTCACCACCGTCAGCACCACCGGCGAGCCCAGCACCTCGCTGATCGTGCCGAGGAAATAGTCGGCGCCGTTGACGATCACCATGCTGAAGATCAGCAGCCACAGAAGCTGCGCGCCGCGATTGGACACCCGCACCAGCCGCCAGTGCCCGTCCGCGGGTGAAAGCACCGCATTGGCAAGCTGCGCGACGAAATAGATCGCCACCATCACGGCAAGCGCTATCGAGACGATCGGCGCGATGTCGGCACGCAGGACGTTGAACGTGTCGAGGAAGAAATAGCTGGCGCCGGCAAAGGCCGCCGCGGCGACGGTCGGCAGGATCGTCGACCAGAAGGCGACGGAAAGGCGCGTGATATAATGCGGCTTCGCCTCCTGCACGCCGCGCGTGATGAAGGGCGCGAAGAGACGGTAGCTGCCCATGTGCAGCACGAGGGCCGCCAGCAGCGACAGCCCGACGGCACCCAGAAGCTGCATGCGCTTGAACTTCCAGACGAATTGCAGCCAGGCCGCCACCGTGCGGTTGAGCGTCTGCGTCTCTTCGACAAGCGCGCCGGAGGCCTCGGTGAAGAGCTCCGTGTTGATCTCCGTGCGCTTCAGGATGGCATCGCTGAAGAGCCGGCGGCGGATTTCCGTGATGCGGTTGGAGAGCTTCGTCGCCTCGATCGAGAGGTTTTCCGCCTCCCCCGTCAGCGCGTTGATTTCGTTTCGCTCCGTGGCAAGCTTCTTGCGCTCTTCGACGACGGCGGCGGCTTCGGCGGGCGCCCCTTCCGCCGGCGGATCGCCGAGTTCCGTCTGGCGCGCCTTGATCGCTTCCAGCCGCGGCCGTGTCGCGACCGAAATGGACAGGATCGTCCGGTTCAGCGCCTCCGCATCGACCTTCAGCTCGACGAGGCGTGCATCGTCGTCCTTGTCGCGCTCCACGCGCTCGCGGATGGCATTGAGCTGGCCGCTGGCGCGGTCGAGATCACTGTTGGCCTGTTCGAGCTGGGTGACGTCGGCAGTGGCCGGCACGGCCGCCGTCTGCGCCCGGACGGGCGGGGCCGCGACGAGAAGAAGAACCAGAAGGACGGGCAGAAGGCGGAAGAGCGGCAACAGGCCATCCTCGTTGAACAGAGACAGACGACGACGCATCGCAAACATGCGATTGCGCACCCCTTCTAGCCATGAATGCGGCCATTTTAAACCGGTATGGCCGCCCGGCTAGAATCCGGCGCCCGGTTCCGCGAGATAGGCCTGCTCTTTCGGCGTCGAAACCCGGCCGAGAAAGACATTGCGATGCGGGAAGCGGCCGTAGTCGACGATGACGTCACGATGCCGCTCGGCATAGCCGAGATACAATTCGTCGCCATGCGCCTCGAAAAGCGCGACCGAAAGGTCCTGGTCGGCAAGATCCTCGGAGTGTTCGAGCGGCATGTAGAAGAAGTGGCGCCGGCCGTAATCGACCAGCTTGTCGGCACCCGCGTCGAGCGCCAGGCGCGCCTCGCGCCGCGCGATCCAGTCCGTGGCGAAGGCCAGGGGCGACGCGCGGTACATGTTGCGGGGCAACTGGTCGAGCACGATGATCGCCGCAAGCCGCGCCTCGGGGCTTGTGCGCCATTCCGGCGTGACGTCCTGCGACAGGACGAAATGCGTCGCCGCGAACTGTCTGCGGATGCCGGAATCGAGCTCCGGCGTCGGCTGCCACCAGTCCTTGGGGCTCAGCGTCTCGCACCAATAGGCGACGACTTCTTCCGGTGTCCTGATCCTGTCGTCGCTCATGCCGCTCCCTCCATTCGTCTGAGCCGCAATATGGCGGGGTGCGACCCGGTTGCAAGGGGGGACGTTAGCAAAGCTTTACCCCGCCTGCGCTAGGCTCTCGGTGATCGAGGGACATGCCATGCTGAAATTCACCGGACTATCGACGTCGGCCTATCGCAAGACCGGTTTCGACCTGCTGCTCAACCTGGAGGGCTCGACCCGGCGCGCCTATCTCGACACCGCGGCCGACCCCGCGCCGACGATCGGCATCGGCTTCAACCTGCGCTACAATCTCGAACCCGTGCTGAAGGCGATCGCCGGCAGCGGCTGGAACGCGACGCTGCAAGCGCGCCTGAAGACGGTCATCGATGACAGCTACGCCGAGGGCGAGACCGCGCTGCTCAACAGCCGGCTCGACAAGGTGATGGCCGACTGGAACGCCACGCGCGACCCGGGCGTGCCCAAAACCTTCGGCTTCACCTCCGACACGCAAATCCAGGCCGCCCTCACCGCCATATCGCCGCGCTACGAGGCGGTCATCGACAAATGGCTCTCCGGCATCCCGAACTCGACGGAACGCGCCGTGCTGTTCAGCATGGCCTATAACGCGCCCTCGCTGCTCGGCCCGAAGCTGAAGGCCGCGATCCTCGACGGCGACCGGGCGGAAGCCTGGTACGAGATCCGCTACAATTCCAACGGCAGCGGCCATGCGGGCATCGCCAACCGGCGTTATGTGGAAGCCGAACAGTTCAAGCTCTTCGCCAGGGAGGGCACGGCGACGACGACGGAAGCGCTCGATGCCGGCCTGATGTACACCGCGCACCGGGAAAAGATCCTGTCCTACGAAAGCCGCTTCGACGCCGACGCCGCCGGTCGCATCAAGGGTTTTGCCGGCATCGACGCGATCTTTCAGGAATATGCCCCGGCCATCGCCCGCCTGAAGGCCGCCTATGGTATCGCCAAGGGCATGGCGCTGGAGGAACTCCAGATCGCCTCCGCCACCATGCGAACCCTCTCCGGCGACGGCACGGCCCATGATTCGACCAAGAACGACGCGGACCTGCTCATCGGCTCGTCCCACGCCAACACGCTGTCCGGCGGGCGCGGCAACGACGCGCTCGTCGGCCTCGCCGGCAAGGACAGGCTCAACGGCGGCGCGGGCAACGACTGGCTCGACGGCGGCAGCGGCGCCGATATCCTGACCGGCGGCAGCGGCGCCGACACCTTCGTCTTCCGCAGCGCCGCCGACATCGGGCTTGCCGTCGGCAAGCGCGACCGTATCACGGATTTCGAGCCCGGCCGCGACCGGATCGACCTCTCCGCCATCGACGCCAACGGACCCGAGACCGGGCATACCTTCACCCTTCTCGCCAAGGCGAAAGCCTTCACGGGCGATGCCGGCGACCTGCGCTGGTACACGACAACAAGCAGCGGCAAGGCCATCACCGTGGTCGAGGGCGACATCGACGGCGACAAGGCGGCCGACTTCCGCCTGGAACTGGACGGCAAGCTGGCGCTTAGCAAGGGTGATTTTTTACTCTAAAGCATTTCCAGCCGAAGCGGCATCGCTTCGGCGTCGGACAATGCGGAAAAACAAAAAGCTAGCGCGGCTGTTCCCCAGGGAACAGCCCGTTACGGTTGATTTAATAGAACAGCGGTTCGCCCCGCCGTTTGCATGGATCCCAGCCTCCGGCGGCATGACGATAACGCGCAACCGGCACCGTTCATTCGATGATCCATGACATTCTGACGATGGGGCTTTTGTTGTGCGGCGCGCACTGGCTCGCCGACTATCCCTTGCAACCGGACTTTCTGGTGAAGGCGAAGATCGAGGGGCCGCTGCGCGTCTATCACCTGATCGCGCATGCCGGCATCCACGCCACCATGGTGCTGCTCATCACAAAAAGCCCCGCCCTCGCGCTTGCCGAGTGGGTGCTGCATGCCGTGATCGACGAAGGCAAAACGAAGGGAAAGATCAGCTTTGCCCAGGACCAGGCGCTGCACCTCCTGTGCAAGCTGCTATGGCTGGCCGCAAGCTTCAGCGTCCTGAAAACCTGACGGGGAAACGGCCTCGGCGCCCCGGCGACGCCGCTTGGCGTCGACCATCAAGTCTTTGTATAATCAGCGGAATTTAGGAAGGATTTGGTGGGTGATCACGGGCTCGAACCGTGGACCCGCTGATTAAGAGTCAGCTGCTCTACCAACTGAGCTAATCACCCACAAGACCGTTTGTGCGGTCTGGAGGGGCGTATAATGGCGTTCTCCGGGCTTGTCTATACCCGCCCCGAAAAAAGATGCTTTCCGGGGCGAATTTCTTTTGCAGCGCAAAATAACCGTCACAAATCCAGCATTCCGGCGGCAAGCCGCACGGCCTGTCCGCCGATGCGCGCCCTGGCAATCGCGCCGCCCGAAATATCGAGATGCAGGTGGATCGAGGACGGGCGGCCCATTTCGACGCCCTGCTCGATCAGGAAAGGATGGTGACCATCCACCAGCTTGTCGAAGAAATGGATGGCGCCGGACAGCGCCGCAACCGCAGCACCCGTCGCGGGGTCCTCGGAAATACCCATGTCGGGCGCAAACATCCGGGTGTGGAAGCGCGCATTGTGGTTCACGCCGCCGCGGCAATAGAGATAGGCGGAGGCGAGCCGGCCCTCGGCGAAGGGCGCGCAGCGCTCCCAGAGCGTCGCGTCGAACTCCACCGCGGCGGCCGCCGCAACGTCATGCACCGGGATCATCACGAAGGCGACGCCGGCGCTCCACAACGAGGGCACGTGGTTCTCGAAGCCGACCTGACCGGGTTTCAGGCTAAAGGCATCGGCCAGCGCCTGCCGGTCGAAGGTCGCCTCCAGGCGCGCCGATTTGCGCGGCACGTCGAATTCGGCAAAGGCCGCCTCGCGCACGCCGAGCTTCACCGCACAGCGCACCGGGCCGACATTCTCTTCCAGCATGCTCACCAGGTCGCGCGGCTGCGTGGCGGCGTCCTCGGCGGCTTCCGCGATCGCAATCGCCGCCCCCACCGTCGGGTGGCCGGCGAAGGGCAGTTCGCGGCCCGGCGTGAAGATGCGCAGGCGCGCGGTGTGCGCCGGGTTTTCCGGCCGCTTCACGAAGACCGTTTCGGAGAGGTTGAACTCGCGGGCGATGCGCTGCATCGTGCCGTCGTCGAGACCATCGGCATCGAAGACGACGGCCAGCGGATTGCCGGCGAGCCGCGTGTCGGTGAAGACGTCATAGATGGCATAGCGACGGGACAAGGTCTTCTCCGTATTCAGCTTTTGCCTAAACCTGCCCGAGCGATCCGCCGCGGGCAAGCGGAAATCAAACCGTCAACGCTCACAGATCGAGGCTCATCACGACGGGGCAATGGTCGGAGGCCTTCGGCCGGTCCCAGCCGACGCGCGGATAACGCTCCACCTCCTGCCCCGGCGGAAAGAGCGTGCGAAATGGCTGGCCGGCGCGAATGATCTCCGGCACGTGGTGGGCGTTGCGCTCGGCAAGCGAGGGCGACAGCCAGATATAGTCGAGCTGGCAGAGATGGCGCTCCTCCGGCCCGCGGCTGTGGTAAAGCGTCCAGCGATCATCGACCGGCCGGCGCAGCACCGGGTTGACCGCAAAGCCACCCGCGCTGAACACGTCGAGCGCGCTCACCGCCTCCTTCTGCGGCACGAAACGATAGCCCGTTCGGCGGTCGCCCTCGATCGCCAGCTTTTCCTGGTAGTCGTTCATATCGCCGCAGATGGCGAAGGCCTTGTTTGCCGTGTTTCCGACGCCAAAGCGGTTCTCGATGATCCGGCGCACCGCGCGCGTCTCGGCGGTGCGCACCGGCATGGTCGACTGGCGGCCGTCCATGCCCTCGCGCCCCGGCCCCATCGACTTGAAATGCACGACATAGAGCGTCAGCGGACGGCCGCCGATGCGCAGATCCATCTCCAGACAATCGCGCTTGAAGACCCGGTCGTCCGGCTTGTGGCCCTGGCCGAGATCCGCCGTGAAGAGATCGAAATCGCGATAGGTGACGGCGGCATGGCTGCGGATATCGATGCATTCGATGCGCTGGCCGTCGCGGGTCTCCTCGCGCATCAGCACCGAGACGTCGATGCCGCGGCTGTCATTGCCCTCGATCAGGTACTTTTGGCGGTACCCGTTGCCGACCATGCGGAAGAGGTAGCCATATTCGAAGGCCTGCAGCGCCGCCATGTTGTCGGTTTCCTGCAGGCAGAGGATATCGGCATCGGCATCCGCGATGGCGAGTGCGGAATGCTGGCGGGCGTCGTCGGTGTGCGCGATGGCGCGCGCCTCCTCCAGCCGCTGGTATTCCGCCTCGTTGCGGATGTCGAAGAGGCGCAGCACGCGATCCTGGCGAACCTGGTTGCGAAAGCCCGTGAAGTCGAAACGGGTCATGAGGTTTTCGATGTTGAACGTGGCGAGGCGCAGCGACATGGGGCACTTTCGGCAGGAATGCGTATGGGCAGGCGGAGTGTAACCGGCTGACCGGCAATGGAAAGCGCCTTTTCGCCATGCCCGCCGCCCGCGCCGGAATAAACCGGCTTGCCATGCCGTTACCCAGCACGGATGATGCGCATCCCGATGCGGACGGAGGATCGCTCATGGGGTTTTTATCCTGCGGATGGCGGATGTTCCTGGCGACATGGCTCGCCTTGATCGTCTTCGCATGCCCGCCCGCCAGCGCCGCCGAAAGCTACCTCACCGGGCCGGGCGAAGCCGCCCGCGCCGCGGGGCGCGTCAGCGAAGCGCTCGGCAGGACGCCGGAGGCACACACGATCCGGATCACCGAGAAGGAAGTGAACCTCATTGTGCGCGGCGCCGGCACCGGCGATGTGGACGAATGGCGGGTGCGGCAGGCGACACGCCTTTTCCTCTTCGAATCCGAGATCGTCAGCGGCCCCGCGGCCCGGCCCGCGCCGGCCATGGTGTCCGATATTGCGAGCGGCCTGTTCCCGCTGGATGCGATCCCGCTGGCAAAAGTCGACCAGGTCGCGACCCGCGCCATCGGCTATGCCAGGCTGGAGGGCGGCGGCACGGTGCAGTCGATCGAGATATCCAAGCGTGTGAACCTGTTGCCGACGCCCTCCTACGGCGCGATCCGCTGGGCGATCTACGTCGCCTCGCCGCGCGAAAGCGCCACCGTCTATGCGGATGCGGAGGGCACGATCATCGGCGGCGACCTTTCCAACACCGCCCGCGCCCGCGCGATGGATTTCTTCAAGGACGACGACTGGCCGAAGGAGCAGGCGCTGGAAAGCCTGACATCCGTCATCGGCAGCAAGCCGGTCATCCGCGATTTGACGGTCTATCCGAAATCCGTGCAGGTGAAGGCCGATCACCCCAGCATGGCGGAAACCACGGTGGGTTATTCCTGGGACATTTCCGGCGTCTCGCGCTCGCCCATCACCTCGCCGATGTTCCCCGGCACCTCGGCCCTGCCCGGCTTTTCGCTCGCCGATGTCGACCTGTCGCGGCTTGCCATGATCCGCGACAAGGCGAAGGAAGCCTGGCAGAACGACAAGTCGACGATGAGCTACATGATGCTGAAGCTCTCGACCGACGGACCGGGCAAACCGGAACTGCGCTGGGTGGTGCATTTCACGGATCTCGGCGAGCCGGGGGAAATGACGCTGTTTACCGCCAGCGGAACCGTGGAAGTGACGACGGACGGCACGGTGCGTGTCGCCAACCTGCCGGATGCCCGCAAGCCGAAGCGCAACTGGCTCGATCCAGACATGACCGAGAAGACGCTCGGCGTGATAGCCGAACAATTCGGCACGAACGCGCGCTTTGCCGAAATCACCGTCAGCAGGGATTCGATGAGTATCCTCGCCGAGGTGCCGGATACGCCGGGCACCATGCGCGACTACAATGTCAACGACCGCGGCGTCACGGCGTCGAGCATGATGATGCCCTGGGATTGGGAATTCCGGCCGGAGCGGCTTTTCCGCATGAGCGACATCGCCTTCTTCTCAGCGGCAAAACTCAACGAACTGACGGCGCGGACGTTCTCGCGGCTACAAGTCGGCTCCGAAATGGTGCTCTCGCGCTACACTTTCTCGATCGGCCAGCTGATGTCGCCCGACGGCAGCTTCATGGTGCCCTCGCCGGATGGCAAGGTGACTCTGGAAATCCGGCTGGAAGGCCCCGACGGCTGGAAGGGCGGCCGTATTACCTATTCCTCGACGGGCGAGGAAATCGATATCGTGATGCCTTAGCGCATGTCCCTTCAAATCGGAACGATTTGAAGAAAGGCGTATGCGCAAATCAAAAGACTTAGAGCGTCGTGAGAAGCAGGCTCGTCTCCGATTTCGAGACGCCATCCATGGCGCGGATGCCGCGCAGCACCCGCTCGAACTCCACGAGGTTTTCCGTGTGGATTTCCGCGACGAGATCCCAAGCGCCGTTCGTCGTGTGCAGTGCCCGCACTTCCGGAATGCCGCGCAGGGTCTGGATGGCGGCGAGCGTCTTCTGGCCGGTGATCTCGATCATCGTGATGGCGCGCACGGCATGCGGGTCGTCGGCCTCCGTCACGCGCACGGAAAAACCGGCGATGACGCCGTCGCGCGTCAGGCGCTCGATGCGGTTCTGCACCGTACCGCGCGAGACTTTCAGCTCCGCCGCAAGGGCGGAGAGCGAGGCGCGGCCGTCCTTGCGCAGGAGGGCGAGAAGTTTCCGGTCGACCGTGTCCATGGTTTTGCCGAAGTGTCAGTTTTCGATGGCGAAACGGCAATTTGTCCCGCAATTTTCCCAAAAGAATGCCGTTTCGCTTGCCGTCATCCTTGGCTAGCCTTGCGCTTCCTTCAACGCAACCGCTTTCGGCAGGCCCCATGTCTCCCACGAATGAAATCTCCGCTCGACGTGCCCGCGAACTCTCCCTGCTGATGACCCGCTGGCCGAGCGTGACGGGCTCACCGGACGAGGCGACCTTCTCCGAAAAGCTCCGGGCGCATCTGGCCGACACACCCTATTTCCGGCAGCACCCCGACCAGCTTTTCACCGTGGACAGCCATGGCGAACCGATGACGCAGAACGTCGTGGCGCTGGTGCGCGGCAGTGGACGCAGGACGATCGTGCTCGCCGGGCATTTCGACACGGTCTCCATCGCCAATTACGGCACGCTCGCGCCGCTCGCCTGCGATCCGGAGCCGCTGACGGAGGCGCTGCTGAAGGAACTGCACAGCCGGCCGCTGAACGCCGCGGAAGCGAAGGCGCAGAACGATTTCGAAAGCGGCGATTTCATCGCCGGGCGCGGCCTGCTCGATATGAAGAGCGGCCTCGCCGCCAGCATTACCGTTTTGGAGCGTTTTGCCGGGCTGGAGGCGCCGAAGGGCAACCTCCTCTTCGTCGCGACGCCGGACGAGGAGAACCGCTCGCGCGGCATGCGGAGCCTGCGCAATGCGCTGCCGGAGATCGCCCGCCGCTTCGACCTCGACATTGTCGGCGGCATCAATCTCGATGCGTCGAGCTGCGAACGCGACGGCGAGGAAGGTCGCGCGATCTATCTCGGCTCGATCGGCAAATTCGCGCCCTTCGCCTTCGTCATCGGCCGGCCGACCCATGCCGGTTATCCGTTCAACGGCACCAGCGCCCACCGCATCAGCGCCGAGATCACCCGCGCCATGGATACGGTGCCCGAACTCAGCGACGAAGCCTTCGGCGAGCGCTCCCCTCCGCCCGTCTGCCTGGAGGCGCGCGACATCCGCGACGGCTACGACGTGACGACGCCGGACCGCGTCTGGCTCTCCTTCAACTGGCTGACGCACAGCCGCAGCGCCAGCACGATCCTCGGCGATTTCCGCGCCATCGTCGCAGGCGCGCTGCAAACGGCGCTCGACACGCAGGCAACCCACGAAGCCCGCTATCGCAATCGCGCGGCGACGACGACGCGGGGCACGGTGCTGACCTACGCGGAACTGCTCGCACGGCTCGATACCGCGGCCCTTGCGCGGCTGGAGGCGCTCGACCGCTCGCTTTCGGACGGCACGGATCCCTTGAAAGTCAGCCGCGAGATCGTGGCCGCGGCAGCGACCGCGGCGGGCATCGAAGGCCCGGCCGTGATCATCGGCTTCGGCAGCCTGCACTATCCGCTGGTGCATCTGGCGCAGGCCGAGGCCGGACGGCGGATGCAGGCGCGGCTACAGCGCGTGATGGCCGAGGCCGCCGCGCGACATGACACGTCGATCAAGTTCAGGCAGATTTTTGCCGGCATTTCCGACATGAGCTTCTTCGGCCACCGGCCGGAAGCCGGCGAGACCGGCTTGCTCGCCACCAACACCCCATCAACAGCCTTCACCGATGTTGCGCCGGATGGCCTGCTGTCGTTCCCGACGGTCAATATCGGCCCGTGGGGCCGCGACTATCACCAGAAATGGGAGCGCGTGCACGCGCCCTATACGTTCGAAGTGCTGCCGGACCTGGTCTTCGAGGCGGCTGTGGCGTGCCTCGCCGAATAGGCGAATTGGCCCCTCATCCGGCTGCCGCCACCTTCTCCCCGCAAGCGGGGAGAAGGGATATGCCGCTCCGGCTTCCTCAACCAATGATCGTTCACAGGGCAAGTCCCCTCTCCCCGCTTGCGGGGAGAGGGTTAGGGTGAGGGGCCAGCCAATACACCAATCAGGCCGCAAGGCGTTCCTTGCCGAGCAGGCGGCCGAGGCGGGAGAGGCCTTCCTCGATCGTCGCGGCGTCGGCGCAGGAGAAGCTGAGGCGCAGCGTGTTGGCGCCGCTGCCATCGGCGTGGAACGCCTGGCCGGGCACGAAGGCGACCTTTTCGGTCTCGATGGAGCGGGCGAGCAGTGCGGCGCCATCCATGCCGGCCGGCAGCGTGACCCAGACGAACATGCCGCCCTCGGGCTTCGTCCAGCTGACGCCTTCCGGCATGTATTTCTGAAGGGCCGCCAGCATCGCATCGCGGCGCACGCTATAGGCGGCGCGGATCTTTTCGACCTGCGCGTCGAAACCGCGCTCGGCCACATGGGCGATCGCCATCTGGTTGATGGTCGAGGAATGCAGGTCGGCCGCCTGCTTCATCAAGACGAGCTTGCGGATGACGGGGGCTGCCGCGACGATGTAGCCGACGCGCAGGCCCGGGGCCAACGTCTTGGAGAAGCTGCCGCAATAGATGGTGCGGGCGGCGTCGATATTGCCCTTGGCGGCGATTTCCAGCGCCAGGATCGGCGGCACCGCCTCGCCGTCATAGCGCAGCGACTGATAGGCGGCATCCTCGATGATGGGGATATCCAGCTCTTCGGCGAGCGCCAGCAGCTTTTCGCGGCCAGCACGATCGACCGTTTCGCCGGTCGGGTTGGCGAAGTCGGCGGAGAGATAAGCGAATTTCACCCGCCCGCCCGCGTCCGCCGCCGTCGCGCGATAGGCATCCGGCGTGCGGTTGCCGGAAAGGTTCAGCCGGTCATAGGTCGGCTCATAGGCGTTGAAGGCCTGGAGCGCGCCGAGATAGGTCGGCCAGGTGACGAGCGCCGTATCGTTCGGCGACAGGAAGAGCTTTCCGAGATAGTCGAGGCCCTGCTGCGAGCCGGAGACGATGAAGACATTGTCGGCCGAACAGGGAATGCCGAGCTTGCCCATCTCGCCGGCGAGCCAGTCGCGCAGCGGCTTGTAGCCCTCGCTGACGGAATATTGCAGGCCGGCCGAGGCCCCCTCGCCCGAAAGCACGTCCGTATAGGCGGCTGAAAAGGCTTCCTTCGGGAACAGCGCCGGATCCGGGATGCCGCCGGCAAAGGAGATGATGTCGGGCCGCTCGAGCAGTTTCAGCAGCTCACGGATTTCGGACGCCTTCATGCGCGACGCACGCGTCGCGAAGGCCTGTTCCCATTTGAACATAGGGGTTTCCTCGGTCTGTTGTTTGAACGCACCTCATCACGGCGCCGTTTTTATGTCAATAATGCTGACCTAAATATTCGCACCAAGAAGAGACGCGCACGCAACCGAGGTTTCGTGCGGATTTGATCTCGCCGGAGCGCGCACGCTCAAGCGGCCGTTTCAGGCGCCGGACGCGCTCAGGTCGCCCGGTCGCTGTAAAGGCTGAGCAGTACGAGCCCACCTATACTAACCAGGATAAAAAGATCGAACCAGGCGAAGTATTGGATAATCGTGGCCATCGCACCATCCTCCTGATAGCGGAACGAAACACTGATGTATTTTGTTCCCGTTCGGCGCTTTGCGCAAGTTTATTACTTGCTGCACCGCAGTGTGGCAGAAGGATGCACTGCATTATTTCAATTCATCTTAAATGAAAAAGCCGGGCGGAAAACCGCCCGGCCTTAACGCCTGAAAGGACAGATGCGCTTAGTTGACAGCCTTATCGACCAGCTTGTTCTTGCCGATCCACGGCATCATGCCGCGCAGCTTCGCACCGACTTCTTCGATCTGGTGCGAGTCGTTGTTGCGACGGATGCCCTTGAAGCGGGCGCCGCCGGCCTTCCATTCCTGCATCCACTCGGTGGTGAACTTGCCGGTCTGGATGTCCTTGAGGACGCGCTTCATCTCGGCCTTGGTTTCGTCCGTGATGATGCGCGGGCCGGTGACGTATTCGCCCCACTCGGCCGTGTTCGAGATCGAGTAGTTCATGTTGGCGATGCCGCCTTCATAGATCAGATCGACGATCAGCTTCACTTCGTGCAGGCACTCGAAATAGGCCATTTCCGGCGCGTAGCCGCCTTCGACCAGCGTTTCGAAACCGGCACGGATCAGTTCGACGAGACCGCCGCACAGGACGACCTGTTCGCCGAAGAGGTCGGTTTCGCACTCTTCCTTGAAGTTGGTCTCGATGATACCCGAACGGCCGCCGCCGACGCCGCAGGCGTAGGAGAGCGCGAGGTCGAGCGCGTTGCCCGAGGCGTTCTGGTGAACGGCAACGAGGCAGGGAACGCCGCCGCCCTTCTGGTATTCGCCGCGAACCGTGTGGCCCGGACCCTTCGGCGCGATCATGACGATGTCGACCGAGGACTTCGGCTCGATGAGGCCGAAATGGATGTTGAGGCCGTGTGCAAACGCGATGGCAGCGCCGTCGCGGATGTTGCCGGCGATGTCGGCCTTGTAGATGTCGGCCTGGAGTTCGTCCGGCGTCGCCATCATCAGGAGGTCGCCCCACTTGGCGGCGTCAGCAACGGTCATGACCTTGAAGCCGTCGGCTTCGGCCTTCTTGATGGTCGGCGAACCGGCCTTCAGAGCGATGACGACGTTCTTGGCGCCGGAATCCTTGAGGTTGAGGGCGTGGGCACGGCCCTGCGAGCCGTAGCCGACGATGACGACGTTCTTCGCCTTGATGAGATTGAGATCGGCATCACGATCGTAATAGACGCGCATTGATGTTTCCTTCCCTTGCTGTCTGTTTCACTTGAACCGGAGGCTGCCCTGCCGGCGTTACCCTTTCACGCCGTGAAGCGTCAGGAAGGCGTCCACCGCCTTCTCCGCGCGCGGCGAGAATTCCTTTTTGAGCGCTGCGGCGTCTTCTCCGAGCAGCATCCTCAGATGCATGTCGGAAACGATCAGCCCGTAGAGCGTGCCGTATGCCTCGTCCGCCTTGTCGAATGCAAGCAGCTTCGCCTTGCGGCCGGCTTCCAGCAGCGCTGCGGCGCGTTTGCCGATCTGCCGGCGGCCGCGCTCCTGCAGCAGGCGGCCAAGTCCGGCGCCCTCGCGGCTCGCCTGGCCGATGGCGAGGCGGTTCAGCGCGAGAGACACATCGCCCGAAAGCACGTCGATCAGGTCGCAGGCAAAGGCGAAGAGATGTTTGCGCAGCGTCTCGGCCGTCAGCGCACCGGCGCTCGCCTCGACCGTGCGCACCTTGCCCGCCTGGTAGGTGATCATCGCCGAGATCAGCCCGTCGCGGTCGCCGAACCACTTGTAGAGGCTTTCCTTCGAACAGTTCGCCGCGCGCGCGACACCCGCCGTCGTCAGCGCCCGTTCGCCGCCCTCGACCAGCAGGCCGAGCGCACGCTCCAGCACCGCGCCCTGACGTTCCGTCAGTCCCGCGGCGGCTGCGCCCGCTCTGCCCTGCTCCACGAAATGCACGATGATCCCCTGTCGAATTCCTGCGTACCGTACCGTACGGTTCGGCATCTTCTAGCGATCTCCGCCGACGCGGTCAACACACTTCTCGCAAGGGAGGGAAAGCGGGTGATTTGCAGGGTCGAATCCTGCTTTCTGGGCCTGCTGCACCACGCAATAATCGCTGCAATGCACAACGATGAAGAAATTTTTATTCCGCTATGTCGCTGATTTGAAACAGAAGTCCTTTTAAATCGTGCAAGGACCATGGCTCGCACAAAATTTTTCGCTTCCCAAGACGTTTCCGATTGTTAAGATTTGTGAGACCTGCGGTGCAGCAGGCCGTTCTGGACAAGCGCGGCCCTGCCGGCATCGAGGCCTGAGTATCAGGAGTACGAAGCGAAACGCCCTTACGCCAAGGAGACAGAAAATGTTGAATTTCCTGCCAGACCTTCACGAAGGACATGCTCCCATCACTCTGCAGCAAGTGTTCGGCGACGCCCTGGAAGCCTTTGACGCCTGGGAAGACGAACGCGCCGAACCGATGGTGATCTACGAAGACCAGATCGTTCCCATCGGCATCGTCTTCGACAGCATGCGCGCATGCACCGATATCCTGCCGCGCACCATGGCGGATATCGTGGCCGATACCCTCGCCCGCAACCCGGCAGCCGTCGGCGCCGACATCGTCACCTTCGGCGATGCCGCCCGCCTCGCCGTGGCCCTCGTCGAACAGCGTCGCCTCTACGGCGAGGCTGCCATCGCCGCCTTCCTCGACCATCATCGCGTCGACAAGCGGCGTCCTGCCTGATCCCGGAAAAGTCCCGTTAAAAACGGGACTTTTTCTTCTCATGCATGGCAATACCGGAATAAGGAACAGGCACCACCCGTTATGGGAGTGCCTGCCCTCCTGCGACGGATTCCCGCCATGTTTCGCCTCGCCGCTGCCGCCCTCCTCCTCTCCGCCCTGCCCGCACTCGCCGCCGAGGAGCCGCCCTATGTCGGCACCTGGAATTGCGAGGTCGCGACCTTCAGCTTCACCGCAGAGACTTATGACTCCGGCGAAGGCCCCATGCCGATCGTCAAGAGCGAAAAGGACGGCGGCGCCTATACGCTGACCTTCGCCGACGACTACCGCATCGGCCTTGCCAACATCACCGACAGCGAGATGGACTGGGCGTCGGAGGCGAGCGGCGACATGTTTCACTGCAAGAAGATGGTGAAGTGAGGATATGGCGATGAAAAGACTGGTTCTGGGTGCCCTTCTCTTTGTTCTTGCCGGGACGGGCGCGCAAGCCGCCGAAAACCGCTGCGGCTGGCTGCACAATCCCACGCCGGCGAACTGGTGGCTGAACGATGCCGACGGAAGCTGGACATTGATGACGCAGGGCGGCGGCGAGGAGCCTGACGGCATCGACATCCTCCCGGACATTTCTGCCGGCGACTATGTGCGCACCAACGGCAACTACGGCTACGCCTGCGCCTGCATGAGCGTCGACACCGACGACGCCGACGGCCGCATCCTCGCCATCCATTCCTTCCGCCAGCTGCCGATCGCGAAATGCGCGAACGATCCGGCCCTCTCACCGCCGGACTGACCAAGGACAAAAGCCGACGCGCTCCCGTCTTGACCCGGCGCGTCGAAGCACTTATTTCTCCCGCATCGAGATTTGAACGTTGACTTCTGCATTTGCAGGCGTTCCTGCCTGCAGTACGAACCTACCCTTCAAATTCGACCTCCCATGGTTGCCAATTCGGCGACCGAAGATTGATTTGACGGCTTAGAAAGGTTTCGTCATGGCAACTGGTACCGTAAAGTGGTTCAACACGACCAAGGGCTACGGCTTCATTCAGCAGGACAGCGGTGAGCCGGACGTTTTCGTCCACATCTCCGCCGTTCAGCGCGCCGGCCTCACGGGCCTGGACGAAGGTCAGAAGGTCAGCTTCGAGCTGGTCCGCGACCGCAAGTCCGGCAAGATGTCGGCCGATCAGCTGACCGCAGCCTGATCACCGCCACGGCACTGAAATGAAAGAGGCCGGTTCAGACCGGCCTTTTTTATGCCTGCTATTCGGCGTGATCCACCGGCAGGCGCGATCCGCTCTTCAGCACCTCCATCGAGATCGAGGCGGAAACGTCGAAGAGCTCGACCTTGCGCACGATGCGCTTGTAGACCACGTCGTAATGCTCGACGCGCGGCAGCACGATTTTCAGGATATAGTCGTAATTGCCCGTCAGCCGGTGCGCCTCGACGACCTCGGGAATGTCGGCGATCGCCCGGGAAAACAACGCGATCCAGTCGTCGCTGTGATGCGCCGTCTTGATCAGCGCGAAAACCGTCGTCGGCACGCCCATCTTGTCGCGGTCGAGCAGGGCGACCCGCCCCACGATATGCCCGCTCTCCTCCAGCCGCTGGATGCGGCGCGCGCAGGCCGAGAGCGACAGGTTCACCTTCTCCGCCAGCACGGCGACGGGCGCGCCCGCATCCTCCTGCAACAGCGCCAGCAATTTCCGGTCCCGCTCATCCAGCACGCCGAGATTCTCCGCATATCTCTCCGATGCAGCAAAGAAAGCGCGCCAAGGTGTCATTTGGCAACACAAATTATCGCCGCTCCACCAAATCAGTCGAAACTTTGCGAACAATCGCCGCGGAGGGCGCGGCATTCTGATCGTCATGGACATCACCAGCGGGAGACGAGCATGAAGACGATCGGCCTTATCGGCGGCATGAGCTTTGAGAGCACGGCGGTCTATTACCGCATGATTAACGAGGCGGTGCGCGCGCGGCTGGGCGGCCTGCATTCGGCGGACGTGCTGGTGCATTCGGTGGATTTCCAGTCGATCGTCGACCTTCAGAAGGCGGGCCGCTGGGATGCCGCCGGCGAGCGCCTCGGCGCGGTTGCCGCGGGCCTCGAAAAGGCCGGCGCGGACTGCGTGCTGATCTGCACCAATACCATGCACCTCGTCGCCGATGCGGTTCAGGCCGCCGTCAAGGCGCCGCTCCTCAACATCATCGACGAGACCGCGCGCGAAATTTTCGCGGCCGGCAAGCGCCGCCCGCTGCTGCTCGCCACGCGCTACACGATGGAACACGGTTTTTACGCAGACCGCATGAAAGAGGCCGGCCTCGACGTGATGGTGCCGGATGACGCCGGCCGCACGCTGATCCACGACGTTATCTTCGACGAGCTCTGCCAGGGCAAGGTGCTCGAAAATTCCCGCGAGCGCGTGCTCGCCCTGATCGAGGCAGCGCGCGGACAGGGCGCGGATTGCGTCATCCTCGGCTGCACGGAAATCTGCTTGCTGCTCGATCCAAAAACCCTGCCGCTGCCGGGCTTCGATTCGACCGCGATCCATGCCAGGGCGGCCGTCGATTTCGCGCTCGGCGCCATCGTCGCCAGCAAGGCGGCTTGAGGCCGTTCAGGCCTCGCGCAGCGCCTTCTCCTGCCAGCGGCATTCTTCCAACCCGGCCCGTGCGAACGGGTCGGTCAGCGTACCGGAGACGATCGCCGCCAGGATCTGCGGCGCCGGCGGTATTTTCGCGACGGTCGCGACCAGCCGGTCGCGCAGCCAAGCGATCGCCTGCGAATCCGACTGGTAGAACGGCGTGAAAACATAGGAAAGCAGCTGGAACAGCCGCACATGGTTGCGCCGGGCGGCCGCATAGGCCGCCAGCCCCTCCTCCAGCGACGCCGCCGACGACAGGGCATGCGCCAATGCGGCCGCGTCGAGCAACGCCATGTTCGCCCCCTGCCCGAGCTGCGGGCTCGTCGAATGGGCGCTGTCGCCGATGAAGACGATGCCGTCCGCATAGGGCGGCAGCGTGGTGCGGTGGGCGTAGCGGGCGAGCGTCAGCTGGTCCCAATCCGTGATCTGGTCGAGGAAGGGCGCCGTTTCCGGCCAATGGCCGCGGATGCCGGCCTTCCAGCGCTCCAGCCCCGCCTGTCTCACCGTTTCCGCCTCCGCCGTCTTGAGGCTCCAGAAAAAGGCGGCCTTGCGGCCCCCGCCCGCATGCGCCCGGCCGACCGGCAGCACGCCGATCATCACCTTCGCGGCGTCATACCTTTGGGCAAGTGCGCGCGCGTCATGCGCAATACCGTCGCAATCGAGCGTCGCCCAAAAGGCGCCCCAGGGCAGCTCCCGGATATGCGGCGAGACGATGGAGGCCGCGACGAGTTGCGAGCGCGCGCCGGTCGCATCGATCACCAGGTCGTAATCGCCGACGATCTCGCCATCCGGATCGTGCAGCGCGGTGCGGGACTGGCGGGTCTCGGCCTTGGCCAGCGTGATGCCCGTGCGGATGGGCAGCCCTTCGGCCACCACCGCGTCATGCAGCACGGAAAACAGCGCCGCCCGGTGCACGGCGAGACCATAACGGCCGCCGGAAAGCGCATCGTAGCGCACGTCGAGCACGGTTCGACCGCTGCGCGCATCCGCGCCGTGCAGCCGGTCGATGCGGTTGCCCAGCGTATGGATGGCCGACGACAGGCCAAGGGCGTCGAGCACGGTGAGCCCGGTCGGCTGCATCAGCAGGCCGGAGCCGACCGGCGACGGCTGGTCGAAGCGCTCGATGAGTTCCACCCGGTGGCCGGCGCGCGCCAGAAAGAGCGCGGCCGCGAGCCCCGCAGGCCCCGCGCCGGCAATGCCGATATCCAGTCGCTTCATGCCGCCTTCCCCGGTATGTCAGTCCTTCGCCGCGTCATAGACCAGGCGTGCAGCCCGGATCGCGCCGTGGTTCTCCGTAGACCACTGCACGAGGGAGCGCAGAAGCGCAAGGAAGGAGTGGCCGAGCGGCGTCAGCGCATATTCGACGCTCGGCGGCTGGGTGGGATAGACGGTGCGCGTCAGGTAACCGTCGCGCTGCAGGTCGCGCAGCGTCTGGGTCAGCATGCGTTGCGAAATGTCTGGAATGAGGCGGCGAAGCTGCGAGAAGCGGCGCGGCCCGTCGGCGAGGCCGAGGATCATCAGCGAGGTCCACTTGCCGCCGACGCTGTCCAGCACGTCGCGCACCGGACAATCATCCATTGACATGGCGACGCCGTCGATCAGCATGACGCGTTCGCCCTCGGCGCGCTCGACGATCTTGTTCATAGAAGGTTCCCTCCAGGTAACCACAGCAGAAAAAACTGCCTCCTTTACAGCGTCTACCAGATCACCAGATAAGAGCAAGTCTCAATAAGAGACCAACACTCAGCAGGAACCGAAGGCGCCTCTCCGCCAACCCTGCCAGAAAGGCCATAGACATGACCGACACAATTCTCGTTACCGGCGCCTCCGGCCAGCTCGGCCGCCTCGTCCTCGACAAGCTCATCGCCTCCGGCCAGGTCGCGCCGGCCGATATCATCGCCGCGACGCGCGACACCGCCAAACTGGAGGCCTATGCCGCCAAGGGCGTCACGGTCCGCGTGGCGGATTTCGACGATGAGGCCTCGCTCGACGCCGCTTTTGCCGGCGCCGGCAAGGTGCTGATCATCTCGACGGACGCGCTCGACAAGCCGGGCCGCCGCCTCGCCCAGCACAAGGCCGCGGTCGCCGCCGCTAAGAAGGCCGGCGCAAAACACATCCTCTACACCTCCATGCCGCAGCCGGAGGATTCGCTCGTCACCTTCGCGCCCGATCATCTCGGCACCGAACAGGCCATCAAGGCGACCGGCATCCCCTACACGATCCTGCGCGACGGCTGGTATGCCGAAAACCTCTTCATGTCGCTGCCGCACGCGCTCGCCACCGGCTCCTGGTACACCGCCACCGGTAAAGGCAGGATCGCCCACATCACCCGCGACGACACCGCCGCCGCCCTCGCCGGCGCCGTGCTGAAGGCTGGCGACGAGAGCAGGACCTACACGCTGACCGGCACGAAGACCCACACGGCCGATGAAATCGCCGCCATCGTTTCCGCGGCGACCGGCAAGCCGCTCAACGTGGTGCATGTGACGGATGCCCAGCTTGCCGAGGGCCTCAAGGGCGCCGGCCTGCCGGAAGCGTTCATCCCGACGATCGTCTCCTTCGACGCCAACACGCGCGAGGGCAAGATCGCGATGGTCACGAGCGATGCCGAAACGCTGTCCGGCCGTCCGCTGACCGCGTTCGAGGACTTCGTCGCCGCCAGCAAGGCAGCATTTCTCGGCTGATGAATTTGCGGTGCGGCGCTCCCCAAGGGCGCCGCACTACCGTCAGACGTCCTGGCCGCAGGCGCGGCAGAAGCGCCGTACCGATTCCGCCATGCCAAATTCCAGCGCATCGGCGGTCAGGCCGTGGCCGATCGACACTTCGGCGAGGCGCGGAATGCGCGCCACCAGCATCGGCAGGTTGGCAATGGTCAGGTCATGGCCGGCATTGACGTCGAGGCCGAGATCGAAGGCGATATCCGCCGTCTCGCCCAGCAGGTCGGCGATGCGCTGGGCTTGCGCCGGATCATCGTAGCAGCCGCCATAGGGGCCGGTATAAAGCTCGATCCGGTCGGCCCCGACCTCTCTTGCGATCGTCAGCGCCTCGCGGTCAGGCGCACCATCGGCAAAGACCGACACGCGAAGGCCGAGCTTCTTCAGCCGGCCGACGATATTGCCGAGAAGATTGTGGCTCCGGCGAAAATCCCAGCCGTGGTCGGACGTCGCCTGCGACGGATCGTCCGGCACCAGCGTCACCTGCTCGGGACGATGCTCCTCGACGAGGCGCATGAAGCCCTCTTCCGGAAAGCCCTCGATGTTGAACTCCGTGCCGGTAAATTCGCTGTCGATGAGGTTGCGGATCGGCGCGAGGTCGGCAAAGCGCACATGGCGCTGGTCCGGCCGTGGATGCACGGTGAGGCCGCTCGCACCCGCCTGAAGGGCGATCCGGCCAAGGCCGGTGACGCTCGGCCAGGGCAGGTCCCGGCGGTTGCGCAGCATGGCGATGGCGTTGAGATTGACCGACAGTTTCGCAGGCATGACGACGCGGGCTCCTGTTGCAGGACACAGGTCTAGCCTGTTGTTTCCACAAGGGCAATCGCCCCAAGAGCCGTGAAAACCGGGGCAGCGGGCGATTTGGCCGGGAGGGGCCGCCTCACCCCTTGCCGTTCATCAAGAATCACCGGTAAACTCCCCTAGAATTTTGGGGATGCGCGCTTCGGCGCCTCGACACGGGACAGGAAGGAAACCAGGCAGCAACGATGGCCTCCTCTATGGTGTTACCATGAGCGGGACCGACAGGCCGGCGTGCGATCTCGTACGGCGCGCGCTGCATGCTGTCATCGCCAGCGATACGTTCGCCCGTTCCGAGCGGTTGCGCTCGTTCCTCTCCTACATCGTCGAGAACGAACTTTCCGGCAAGGCGGCCCAGTTGAAGGGCTACAGCATCGGCATCGACGTCTTCGGCCGGTCGGCCGGCTTCGATGCCGGCAACGATCCGCTGGTCCGCGTCCAGGCCGGCAAGCTCAGGAAGCTGCTCGAACACTATTACGAGACGGAAGGCGCTTCGGATCACCTGCGCATCCGCGTGCCGGTCGGCAGCTACGTTCCCGAATACAGCATCATCGAGGACGTGCCGGAAACACCCGAGCCCTTGGCAGCCACCCCGCGCCCGGTGCGCCAGAAGCCCGCACCGCGCCGCTCGTGGCTGCCGGCACCGGTCTCCTCGCCGCTCGCCCTGCTGTCGTTGCTGCCGCTGTTTTTCCTGGCGCCCTCCGTCTATCCGGAAACCACCAATGCGGCGATCGCCAAGGCGCAGCTCGTGCTTTCGGTGCAGAACCGGCTTGCCGGCCGCGCCCAGGCGCTGCCGAGCCTGCACATCGTGCAATGCTGGCCATCCGGCGGCGGATGCAGTGCGTTCGCGCACGCCATTGCCGGCTCCGCCGGTTACCACAGGACCGTGCACCTCATCGACAAGCGCGAGGCGGGCGAAACGCATCCGCTCTCCTACACGATCCGCATCGAGAACCGCCCGGATGGCCGCGGCATCTACGCCCGGCTGATCCACGAACAATCCGGCGATACGATCTATGCGCGGTATTTCTCGCCAGAGCAGCTGCGCAGCAAAGCGGGCATCGCCTACGAGGCCGTCAATTTCGTCGCCCGCACCCTGTCGGCAACCGGGCCGCTCTATCGCCACGCGCTGCGCACGGGCACGGCAAGCGGCACCATGGAATGTCTTGCGCATAGCGAGCGGAGCCCGCCGCGCGGCACGCCATCGCTCGGCCAGCCGGCCGCCTGTAGCGTGCAACCCGCCGCAGCCCTTGCCGAAGCGCCGATTCCGGACGGAACCGGGTTTACCCTGACGCGGTAGGCGCTTGCCTTTTTCTTGCAGCCCACGCGCCGGCGCCACCAGGAAATACATCCCTAGATATAACGATAGGCACGACCAAGCCTTGGGTTTATTTTACGATGATGGGCGGATTGGTAATGTGTGCCGCTCGGGTTCAGGATCCTTGCACAATCGCGTCGCGAAACGGATCGAGAACCTTTGCGCGATCGTATACAGTTCCATTGGACGGCACAGCCGATGGAACTGGTGGGCATTGTCCGCCGGCTCTGATCCAGACTTCACGGGGAAGAGGATTTTGCCGGCGACCGGGGGTTAAACACATGAGCAGATTTCTTTTTGCGGGCCGCTTTCATGATGACCAATGAGTCGAAGAAGGCCGACAGCCGGACCGCCGCGCGCAAATCCATTCGTTTCCTGCCCGTCGCACCCTTGCCGGAAAATCTGCCTGAAGGGCGGCTTGCCATCGCCGACATGGCGAACGCCTTCGGCGTGACCCACCGCACGCTGCACTTCTACGAGGAAAAGGGCCTGCTGACGGCGGCCCGTGTCGGCCCGATGCGGGTCTACGGCCCGGAGGAAATCCAGCAGATGGCGGTGGTCAACACCTGCCGCGAGACGGGCATGCCCGTCGCCGTGATCCAGGAATTGCTGGATCACCTCTCGGCGGTCGAAAACCAGGAGGAGGCCGACGGCGTCTTCCGCAACGCCATGGCCGCCCGCAAACGCGAACTCGCGGCACAACAATCGACGATCCGCCGGCAGATGCAGCAGATCAACGAGCTGCTTGATTTCAGCGCCGCCCACGAGAACGAGACCAACGACAACACGCCCTCCTCCAGCCTGGCGCCGGCGGAACTGCGTTGCCTCACCCTGATGGCGGAAGGCTATCCGACGAGCCGCATTGCCCGCGCGCTCGAAATCGAGCCCGGCGAAGTGCAGGTGATGGAAAAGAGCATCATCGCCAAGTTCAACAGCAACAACCGTTTCCAGGCCGTCGCCAAGGCGGTCATGCTCGGCATCGTCGGCCACTGAGGCCGACGTCATGGGCCGGACATGACGACCGGCCCTTCTATCCGCCCCCTGATGGGCGGTCCGTCGTACGGGATCCTGGCTACCGCACGATGGTAAGCGTTTCCGCGGCGCGCGTGATGGCGGTGTAGAGCCAGCGTTCGCGCGTGTCGCGGAAAGCGTAACTTTCATCGAACAGCACGACATTGTTCCACTGCGAGCCCTGCGCCTTGTGCACGGTCAGCGCATAGCCGAAATCAAAGTCGTCGTAGCGCTTGCGCGTGGTCCAGGGAATTTCCTCGGTGACATTCTCGAAGGCGGCCTTCAGCAGCTTGATCTTCGCAGCCCCGCGATCCATGTCGTCGTCTTCCGGCCGGATCATCAGGTTGATGCCGGGCTTCACCGTTTCCTTGGACGAGCTCATCACCTGCCATAGCGAGCCATTGAGCAGGCCCTTGGCCGGGTCGTTGCGCAGGCACACCAGCTTGTCGCCGGATTGCGGATAGTCGGTCGTAAACCCCTTGAGTTCGCGGAGCCGCTGATTGTAGCGCCGGCGCGTCTTGTTGGTGCCGACGAGCACCTGGTCGGCATCGAGCACCAGCGACTGGTCGACCTCATTGCGGCCAATCACGCGCGCCGCACCATAATCGCCATAGTCGATGTCGCCGCCCTCGCGGATCTGCATGGCAAGATGAAGGATCGGGTTGTCGCGCGCCTGCCGATGAATATCCGTCAGCAGATAATCCGGCTCCTGATTGGTGAAATAGCCACCGCCGGAAACGGGCGGCAGCTGGCCGGGATCGCCGAGCACGAGGATCGGCGTGCCGAAGCTCATCAGGTCCTTGCCGAGCGCCTCGTCGACCATCGAGCATTCATCGACGACGACGAGCGCTGCCTTGGCGACCGGGCTCTGGCGATTGATGGTAAACATCGGCGAGATCGAGGTTTTCCCCGTCTCCTCGTCCGACACCTCTTCCTCGCCGCGCGAACGATAGATCAGCGAATGGATCGTGCGGGCATTTTTAGCGCCCTTGGAGCGCAGCACCTGCGCCGCCTTGCCGGTGAAGGCTGCAAACAGCACCTCGCCATCGACATTTTCGGCAAAGTGGCGCGCCAGTGTCGTCTTGCCCGTGCCGGCATAACCGAACAGCCGGAACAGCGGCGCGCGCCTTTCCTTCAGCCATCGTGCGACGGCGTTCAGCGCTTCATCCTGTTGGGGTGCAAATTCCATGCCCGGACTTGGCAGGATTCGCGCCTACGAAGCAAGGGGCGGGACGCTGAGTTCACAAGAGTGCCCAAGGATTGGCCTACCCCCTGATTTGACCCTGTTCGCCGCGCGCGCTTGCCTGTATGGAGACGCGAACCTTCCGGAGCGATGATTTGCCCGCCTCCCGAAATCCGAATGACGAAACGAAAGCGCCGAGCGGCGCCGGCCGGTTGCCGGCATGGCTGCAATGGAGCCTCGTCGCCTGTCTTTCGATCGTGACCACCGTTCCGCTCGAGATCGCCGGTTTTCCCGCCGCCCTCCTGATGGGGCCGATGCTCGCCGGCATCGTCCTGGCGCTTGCCGGCGGCACGATCCGCCTGCCGCGCATCTTCTTCTTTTTCGTGCAGGTCGTGCTGGCGCTGATGATCGCCACCATGGTGTCGCAGGATTTCGTCGGAACGTTTGCGGAAAACTGGCTGCTGATGCTCTTCGTCGTGCTCTCGGTCATCAGCGTCAGCACGTTCTCCGGCTGGATGATCGCCCGCACCGGCCTCCTGCCCGGCACGACGGCGATCTGGGGTTCGTCCCCCGGTGCCGCCTCCACCATGCTGATGATGGCGGAAGCCTATGGCGCGGATGCGCGCCTCGTCGCCTTCATGCAATATCTGCGCGTCGTCTTCGTCGCGAGCGTCGCGACGCTCGTCGCCCATTTCGGCGGCCATGACGGCGCGGTGGTGCCGCCGCATGCCTGGTTCGAGCCGGTGCCGATGCCGCCGCTGGCCGCCATGCTGGCGATCGGTATCCTGGCCGGCCTCGCCGCCCAGCGGTTGCGCATCCCGGCCGGCGCCTTCCTGGTGCCCTTCGCCATCGCCTCGGTGCTGAATTCCTCCGGCACGGTGACGTACCTGCTGCCGCAATGGCTGCTCGTCATCGCCTTCACCCTGCTCGGCTGGAACATCGGCCTCGGCTTCACCCGCGCCATCCTCATCCATGCGCGCCGAGCGCTGCTGCCGACCGTCGTCTCCATCCTCGCGCTGATCGGCTTTTCCGGCCTGCTCGCCGGCCTGCTGATCCTCGTGCTCGGCGTCGACCCGCTCACCGCCTATCTCTCGACCAGCCCCGGCGGGCTCGACTCGATTGCCGTCATCGCGGCATCGAGCAATGTCGACATCGCCTTCGTCATGACGCTGCAGACGGCGCGGCTGATTCTCGTCACGCTGATCGGGCCGTGGCTCGCCCGCTTCGTCGCCGACCGGGCTTAATCCGGCGCATTCTCCAGCAGGATCGGCTTGCCATGCGGCGTCGCCTCGGCGGCGCGCTCCCAGCGGTGGGACAGCGCATCCTGCTCGGCTTCGCTCGCCACGCCGCGCTCCGAAACGAGCGACGAAAGGGCGGCGACCCAGCAATCGAAATAATCGCGGCCATCGTCGGCGCGACCGGGACGATGCACCTCGCGCGACAGCGCCGCCGCCCACTCCGCCCAGGTGAACATGCCCTGCTCGTGCAGGCGCACCGTCATGGCAAAGGCCTGAGCCTGCCAGGGTTCTGCAAAAACCGGATCGCCCTCGGCGGACTTCGGCAGGCCGGGAGAATCGGCCGGCGTCTCACACCGGCTCAAGATAGCTCTCCCAGGCATCGATCGAAACGGTAAGGCCGGGTGCCGCCCCCTCGCCCCAGATTTCCCCGCCGTCGAAGACGACGGTATAGACCCATTGCGGGTTTTCGCCCCGGCCGTGCGCGTTGTCGTCCGGAAAGACGAAGGAGCCCTGTACGGTCTCGACCACGCCGACCTTGTCGCGCGCATAGCGCGGCAGGCGGGTATGCGTGGTCGGATTGAAGTTGCGGGTGCGCACGCGGTCGCCGGCGGCAAAGCGTGGCACGGTCTCGAGCGGACGGTCGCACGGCCCGCCCTTCGCCAGGACGGCCGCCACCATGTCGGCCTTCAGCACGCGCTTCGGCGCCGCCCCCTTTTCCAGCATCCGCCCCTCCGCCAGTTCCGCCGCACTGACGAAACCATGGCGCTGAAGCAGCACTTCTAGCGCGCGGATCCAGATCTCGTAATAGCTCGCGGAAAGATAGGTGGCGGGCGGGATGTTTTCGCGCGCATGGCGGCTTTCATCGAGCGTCCAGGCGCCGAAGGCGCCGCAGGAGATCGTCACGCCAAGCGCCTGCCGCTCCCATTCGGCGTGAAAGTACGGCTCGTTGTGCTCGGGCGCGACCGGCCCCATTCCGTGCTGGCCGCCGAGATCGTGCGGCCCGTTCATGGCCTTGCCTCCGGCGCAAGCGCGAGCCCGGTGCCGATCATGGCGTCCCGCGTCACGAGATCGGCAAGTGCTGCCTGGTCGAGCCCTTCCGTGCCCGCGGGCCGCTCGGGAATGACGAGGTAGCGCAGTTCCGCCGTCGAATCCCAGACGCGGATTTTCTTGTCCGGCGAAAGCGTTACGCCGAACTCCTCCAGCACGCCGCGCGGATCGATGACCGCGCGCGAACGATAGGCCGGCGCCTTGTACCAGACCGGCGGCAGGCCGAGCACGGACCAGGGATAACAGGAGCAGAGCGTGCAGACGACGAGGTTGTGCGTCTGCGCATCGTTGAACACGGCCCGCATGTGTTCGCCCTGGCGGCCGGTATAGCTGAGGCTGGCGATCGCCTCCGTCGCGTCCCGCCGCAGCCAGTCGGCGAAATCCGGCTCCGCCCAGGCCTTGGCGACGACGCGGGCGCCGTTGCGCGGCCCGATCTTCGTCTCGTAGGTCTCGACGATGGCGTCGATCGCCTGCGGATCGATCAGCCCCTTCTGCGTCAGGATGGTTTCGAGCGCGCGCACGCGCGCCTCCATCGGCGAAAAATGGTTGTCGTGGTGATGGTGGTCGTCATGGTCATGAGACAAGGCGGTCCCTCCGGCTTGTCCTTCATACGCCTCTAGCGCAGCATCGGCCAGAGGCTGGCGACAAGCAGCAGCGCCATCGTAATGTTGAACCACTTGAGACGAACGGGATCCGACAGCCACTGGCGCAGCGCCGAGCCGAAGCCGGCCCAGGTGGAAACGCTCGGGAAATTGACCAGCGCGAAGGCGACGCCGACGATGAGCACGCTCAGCGTATAGTTCGCCGCATTGGTACAGGTCGCCATGGCGGAAACAGCCATGACCCAGGCCTTGGGGTTCACCCACTGGAAGGCGGCGGCCTGGAGAAAGCTCATCGGCCGTGCCCCCGCCTTGCCTTCGGAAAGCGTGCGCGACATGGCGATCTTCCCGGCGATCCACAGGAGATAGGCGCCGCCCGCGAATTTCAGCACCGTATAGACCAGCGGCACGGCCTCCAGCAGCGCGCCGAGCCCGAAACCGACGGCGAGCAGCAGCACGAGGAAACCGACGCCGATGCCGCACATATGCGGGATGGTGCGCACGAAACCGAAGTTCACGCCCGAGGCGAAGAGCATCATGTTGTTCGGGCCGGGGGTGATGGAGGTGGTGAAGGCGAAGACCAGCAGCGCCAGAAAGATTTCGATCGGCATGCAGGTTCTCGCATATTCCGGTTGTTTTTTGCGATTGATAGTCCATCTCTTTGCGACGACCAGCCAATTCTTGTCATGCATACAATTCGTATCGATGCATGGCGCCTGAACGGAGAGACACATGAAAGCGGAACTTCCCGCAGTCACCTTCCCCGGCGGACGGCAGGTGCCGGCGCTCGGCCTCGGCACATGGCACATGGGCGAGAGCGGGTCGTCCCCGGCCGAGGAGGCCGCAAGCCTGCGCGCCGGGCTCGACCTCGGCATGACGCTGATCGACACGGCGGAAATGTATGCCGACGGCGGCGCGGAGACGGTGGTCGGCGAGGCGATCAGGGGCCGCCGCGACGGGGTCTTCGTCGTCAGCAAGGTGCTGCCGCACAATGCCAGCCGCACCGGCACGATCGCCGCCTGCGAGGCGAGCCTGAAGCGCCTCGGCACCGACCATATCGAGCTTTATCTCCTGCACTGGCGCGGCAACCATCCGCTTGCCGAGACCGTGGAAGCCTTCGAGACGCTGAAGGCGCAAGGCAAGATCGGCGCCTGGGGTGTCTCCAACTTCGACCAGGACGACATGGTGGAACTGCTCGACGTGGCGGAGCCGGCGCGTCCGCTCGCCAACCAGGTGCTCTACAACCTCGCCCGCCGCGGCATCGAATATGATCTGTTGCGCTGGAGCCAGGTGCAGGGCGTGCCGATCATGGCCTATTCACCGCTCGACGAGGGCCGCCTGGTCGGCCATCCGGTGCTGGAGGAAATCGGCCGCATCCACCATGCGAGCTCCGCCCAGGTGGCGCTCGCCTTCCTGCTGACGAAGCCGGGCGTCATCGCCATCCCGAAATCCGGCTCGCCGGAGCGCGTGCGCGAAAACTTCCGCGCCTCGGAGATCCGCCTGACCTCGGAGGATCTCCGCCTCCTCAACGAAGCCTTCCCGCCGCCGACCCGCAAGCGGCCGCTGGAGATGATCTGACGGCCACCCGACAAAAAAAGGGCCTCCCCGTTTCGGAAGGCCCTTGTTGCGTGCATCAGTGTGCGTTTCTGACTACATGCCCTGCGGGCCGCGGTTCATCGCCGCGATGCCGGTGCGGCAGACTTCGGAGAGGCCGAGCGGCTTCATGACGGCCACGAACTGGTCGACCTTGGAGGATTTGCCGGTGATCTCGAAGATGAAGTGATCGACCGTCGCATCGACCACCTTGGCGTGGAAGGCATCGGCCAGGCGCAGCGTTTCCGCCCGCATCTCGCCGGAACCGGTGACCTTGACCAGCGCCACTTCGCGCTCGATCGGCCGCTCCTGCCCCATGATCTTGGCGCGAACGGTGAGATCGACGACCCGGTGCACGGGCACGATGCGCTCGAGCTGCGACTTGATCTGTTCCAGCACGCCCGGCGTGCCGCGCGTCACGATGGTGATGCGCGACAGGTGCGACTCATGCTCGGTCTCGGAGACCGTGAGGCTTTCGATATTGTAGCCGCGGCCGGAAAACAGGCCGATGACGCGCGCAAGCACGCCCGGCTCGTTGTCGACGAGCACGGAGAGCGTGTGGCTCTCCGCGACCTGGGTTTCCTTGGCGATGAAATAGGCGGAGCCCGTGGGCTGAAGGTGTGCGTTCATAATCTTTCCTCACGCAATTCCGGACGCAAAACCGCTTCACACTTTTGCTGGAATTGCTCTCCTCTTCATCAAACGAGCTGGCGGCCCTTGGCGTCGATCGCGTTGGCGACCGCTTCGTCCGTGGCCTCGTCGGGCAGCAGCATTTCGTTATGCGCCTTGCCGGACGGGATCATCGGGAAGCAGTTGGCGAGGTTCGCCACGCGGCAATCGAAGATGACCGGACGCTTCACGTCGATCATCTCCTGGATCGCGCCGTCGAGATCGCCCGGCTTGTCGCAGGAAATGCCGACGCCGCCATAGGCTTCCGCGAGCTTGACGAAGTCCGGCATCGCTTCCGTGTAGGAATTCGACAGGCGGTTGCCGTGCAGGAGCTGCTGCCACTGGCGCACCATGCCCATATACTGGTTGTTCAGGATGAAGATCTTGACCGGCAGGTTATACTGGACGGCACAGCTCATTTCCTGAATGCACATTTGGATCGAGGCGTCGCCCGCAATGTCGATGACGAGGCTGTCGCGGTGTGCCACCTGCACGCCGATCGCCGCCGGGAAGCCGTAGCCCATCGTGCCGAGGCCGCCCGAGGTCATCCAGCGGTTCGGCTGCTCGAAGCCGTAGAACTGCGCCGCCCACATCTGGTGCTGGCCGACTTCCGTCGTGATGTAGGTGTCGCGGTCCTTGGTCAGCTCGTAGAGCCGCTGGATCGCGTATTGCGGCATGATGACGTCGTTGCTGTGCTTGTAGGCAAAGGAATTGCGCGCCCGCCACTTGGCGATCGACGTCCACCAGTCGGCCTGGACCGACTTGTCATAGTCCTTCGCACCGGCGCGCCACAGACGAACCATGTCCTCGAGCACATTGCCGACATCGCCGAGGATCGGAATGTCGACGCGGACGTTCTTGTTGATCGAGGACGGGTCGATATCGATGTGGATCTTCTTCGAGTTCGGCGAAAAGGCGTTCAGGCGGCCGGTGATGCGGTCGTCGAAGCGCGCGCCGATGCAGACCATGACGTCGCAATCATGCATCGCCATGTTCGCCTCGTAGGAACCGTGCATGCCGAGCATGCCCAGCCAGTTCTTGCCGGAATGCGGATAGGCGCCGAGGCCCATCAGCGTCGAGGTGATCGGGAAGCCGGTGATCTCGACCAGCTCGCGCAGCAGCCGCGAGGCCTCGGGACCGGAATTGACGACGCCGCCGCCGGAATAGATGACCGGCCGGCGCGCCGTCTTCATCAGGTGGATGGCCGCCTCGATCTGGCGGGCATCGCCCTGCAATTTCGGCTGGTAGCTCTTCTGGATCGGGGCAGCAGACGGCGGCGTATAGGTGCCGGTCGCAAACTGCACGTCCTTCGGGATATCGACGACGACCGGGCCCGGACGGCCGGACTGGGCGACACGGAAGGCCTCATGGATGATGCGGGCGAGATCGTTCACGTCCTTGACCAGCCAGTTGTGCTTGGTGCAGGGGCGCGTGATGCCTACCGTGTCGCATTCCTGGAAGGCATCCGAGCCGATGAGCGTGGTCGGGACCTGGCCGGTGAGGCAGACGAGCGGGATCGAATCCATCAGCGCGTCCTGCAAGGGCGTGACGGCATTGGTGGCGCCCGGGCCGGAGGTGACGAGCATGACGCCGACCTTGCCGGTAGAGCGGGCATAACCTTCGGCCATGTGGCCGGCGCCCTGCTCGTGGCGCACGAGGATGTGCTCGATGTCGTCCTGCTGGAAGATCTCGTCATAGATCGGCAGGACGGCACCGCCCGGATAGCCGAAAATATGTTCTACGCCGTTGTCCCGCAGCGCCTGCAAGACAATTTCGGCGCCCGTCATCTGGTTTTCTGTTCCGCTCATCGGATTCCCGTCCGTCTCTATTCGTATTTCGGGGTGATTATCGAATTTCTGGGCATAAAAAAAGGCCCCTTGGAGGAGCCTGCTTACCGCGCATGGGTGCTTTCGCCGGATGGTTACACCATCCTGCCCATGCGCGTTCCCACCACAAGAATGTTTGCCGTCAGATTTTTCATGGGGCGAAGTGTTAGCCACAAAGTCCACGCACGTCAACGCCCTTTCCATCTGTTTCGAAACGGCACGGATTCTCGCATATCCGGGAAAATACAACCAATAGATGCATCACGCCGAAACGTCTTATTAAGCGGCAGCCGATAAGGTCGCTGTTTGATGGCAAGGAGTGCCGTGATTGCTGAACAGTGATTTCCAGAATTCGATCGTCGCCGGCGAGCAGGAGCGCCGGGATGGCATGGTGGGCAACCGTCTGCTGGGGCGCATCGTCGCCTGCAACGGGTCCCGCGCCACGATCAGCGCTCTCGCCGAAGGCGGCCAGACGGCGCTGACGGAACTCTGGGCGGTTGGCCGCCTCATCTCCATCTCCGTCGGCCGCAACCGCCTCGTGGCGCTGGTCTACTCCATGTCCACCGACCAGCAGAGCTGGGTGGAAAACCACGACACGGTCTTCCGCATCGAGGTCGAGCTGCTCGGCGAGGTGAATGTCAGCGCGGACGGGCGCGAGACCTTTTCCGCCGGCATCACGGACTATCCCCATCTCGGCGCGATCGCCCACCGCATCCGCGCCTCCGACCTCGCCAAGGTCTACGACACCGGCAAGAACGACGTCTGCACGATCGGCAAGCTGACGCAGGACGAGACCCTCGACGCGACGATCCACGTGCCCTCCATGCTGGAGAAGCATTTCGCCATCGTCGGCACGACCGGCGTCGGCAAGTCCACCTCCGTCACGCTGCTGCTGCACAAGGCGATCCAGGCCGATCCGCGCCTGCGCGTGCTGATCCTCGACCCGCACAACGAATTCGCCTCCGCCTTCGGCGACCTCGCCGTCGTCATCGATACGGACACGCTCGACCTGCCCTTCTGGCTGTTCCGGCTGGAGGAATTCGCCGAAGTCGTCTTCCGCGGCCGCCCGCCGGTGGCGGAGGAGATGGATATTCTCCGCGACCTGATCCCGGAAGCCAAACGCGCCTTCCGCGGCACGAGCGAAAACGGCCTGATGCGCCGCGCGACCGAAAAGAGCTCGGTGACGGCAGACACGCCCGTGCCCTTCCGCATCGCCGACCTGCTGGCGCTCGTCGACGAGCGCATCGGCCGGCTGGAGGGTCGTGCTGAAAAACCGCATCTGCGCTCGCTAAAAGTCAAGATCATGTCGGCGATCAACGACCCGCGCTACCATTTCATGTTCTCCTCGAACACGATCACCGACACGATCCTCGACACGATCGCCCGCATCTTCCGCATTCCCGGCGAAGGCAAGCCGGTGACGACCTTCCAGCTCGCCGGCATCCCGTCGGAAGTGGTCAATTCCGTCGCCTCGGTGCTCTGCCGCATGGCCTTCGAAATCGGCCTGTGGAGCAATGGCGGCGTGCATATGCTGGTGGTGTGCGAAGAGGCGCACCGCTACGTGCCGGCCGATCCCAAGCTCGGCTTCACGCCGACGCGCCAGGCGATCGCCCGCATCGCCAAGGAAGGCCGCAAATACGGCGTCTCGCTCGGCATCATCACCCAGCGTCCCGGCGAACTGGACCCGACCATCCTCTCGCAGTGCTCGACGATCTTCGCCATGCGTCTTGCCAACGAGCATGACCAGGAGATCATCCGCTCGGCGATCCCGAACTCCTCCTCCTCCACGACGAGCTTCATCTCCTCGATCGGCAATGGCGAGGCGATCGCGTTCGGCGAGGCCGTCGCGGTGCCGATGCGCATGCGCTTCACGCGCGTCGAGGCGGACCGCCTGCCGAAGACCAACGGCACCGGCGTCAAGGTCACCGACGAAACGCCGCAGAGCGTCGACCTGCGCTCGATCGTGTCGCGCATGCGCGCGATCTCCGGGCCGGATATTTCGGGCTTCCAGAATTCCTACCTCGCCTCGCAATCCCAAGGGACGCTTCCGACCGGCTACGAGGATGCGCCCTACGAGGACGAGGAAGATTATATCGACACGCTCCAGGCGGCAGCAGCACGACCGGCAACGGCGCCCGCACCGGAACCCTACCGCCCGGACATGCTGCCCGGCGCCCAAAGCGCCTACGAACCGTCGACGCAGGAGCGTTTCGAAACGATCCGCCGCGAGCTCACCTCCGAGCCCCCGCGCCCGGCCGCCGATCCCTACCGCCAGCCAGCGCGCCCCGCCCCGGCCTTCGGCGAGCAGCAGGAGCACCGACGCGAAGGATCTTCGATCCGTGAGCAGCTTCTGAAGAAACCGTTGAGCAGCCTGATCAGGCGCTAGAGGATAGCGGATCGATCCGCTGCCAGCCATCGTCGAGCTGGTTGCGGAACCAGGTCATCTGGCGCTTGGCATATTGCCGGGTCGCCGCCGCGCCGCGTTCGATGACCTCGGCCTCGCTCATCTCGCCTGCCAGCATCGCCGCGATCTGCGGCACGCCGATCGCCTTCATGACGGGCATGGCGGGCGAAAGACCGAGTGCCAGCAGCGCCTTCACCTCCTCCACCGCGCCGGATCTCAGCATCGCGGCGAACCGTCGGTTGATGCGGCCGGCAAGCACCGCGCGGTCGGGCAGCACGACGATCTTTTCCGCCCGCTCCGGATCGATCACCGCCGGCCCCGCCGCCGCCTGGAACGTCGAAATCGACCGCCCCGTCGCCTCCAGCACCTCCAGCGCGCGCAGGATGCGCTGGCCGTCGCCCGGTTTCAGGCGGGCGGCCGTCTGCGGGTCGCGCTCCGTGAGGTCCCGGTGCAGGGCTTCTGCCCCTTCAGCGGCGAGCCTCCCGCGAACCCGCTCGCGAACATCGTCGGGAATGACGGGCATATCCGCCAGCCCGCCCGTCAGCGCGCGAAAATAAAGGCCCGTGCCGCCGACGAAGACCGGCAGCTTGCCGCGTGCCCTGAGCTCCGCCACGAGGCCCGTCGCCTCGCGCTGCCAGTCGCCGGTGGAATAGGCCGCACCCGCCGGCACATGGCCGTAGAGGCGATGGTCGATGCCGCCCATATCTTCCGGCTGCGGCCGGGCCGTGAGGATGTTCAGCGTGTCGTAGACCTGCATGCTGTCGGCATTGACCACCACGCCACCGTGCTCGCGCGCCAGCCGCACGGCGAGCGCGGACTTGCCGCTTGCCGTCGGGCCGGTTATCAGGATCGCGTCCTGCTTTCGATCAAGGTTTCTCATCATGGCTTTCGTTGCCACGCTTGTCGCCAATCCGTCAAATCCTGTCCTGACCCCAGCGCTCGCCGAAAAGGCCGCCGATCAGGTCAAGGCCTCCGGCCTCTACTGGCTCGCCGACGGCATCGCCTGCGACATCGCACTGCGCGACGGCAGCGATATCGCGGCCGCGCGCGATACGATTCTCGTGGCGATCGGCAACACGCCGATCGATCTCGCCATTCAGGACGCGGAGACGCGGCGCAAGAAGCTGCTGATCGCCGACATGGATTCCACCATGATCGGTCAGGAATGCATCGACGAGCTTGCCGCCGAAGTCGGCCTCAAGGAGCGGGTCGCCACCATCACCGCGCGCGCCATGAACGGCGAGATCGCCTTCGAGCCTGCCCTTCGCGAACGTGTCGCGCTGCTGAAGGGCTTGCCCGTCTCCGTCATCGACGAGGTCATCGAGAAGCGCATCACGCTCACGCCCGGCGGGCGCGAACTGATCGCGACGATGAAGGCCAGGGGCTTTTACACCGCCCTCGTCTCCGGCGGTTTCACCGTGTTCACGAGCCGCATCGCCGCCATGCTCGGCTTCGACGAGAACCGCGCCAACCTGCTCATCGATGCCGACGGCAAGCTCACTGGCGAAGTGGCCGAACCGATCCTCGGCAAGCAGGCCAAGGTGGACGCCCTCATCGAGATTTCCGAACGCCTCGGCATTTCACCGGAAGAGGCGATGGCCGTCGGCGACGGCGCCAACGATCTCGGCATGCTGCACCTCTCCGGCGCCGGCGTCGCTTTGCACGCCAAACCGGCCGTCGCGGCGGAAGCAAAGATCCGCATCGACCACGGCGACCTCACGGCACTGCTCTATCTCCAGGGATATCGCAAGTCGGATTTCGTGACGGCGTGAGCAAAAAAAGGCCGCTGAAGCATCGCTCCAACGGCATGATGCCAGCCGTTATTGATTTTGACGATTTCCCTCTGCCGCACCCCCCTCTGCCCTGCCGGGCATCTCCCCCTCAAGGGGGGAGATCGGCAAGAGGCGCGGGCATTGCTCAAATTGAAGCGTCAAAGATGGGCGAGACGCTGCTCCATCCAATCTCCCCCCTTGAGGGGGAGATGCCCGGCAGGGCAGAGGGGGGTATCGGTGCCCCTATGCCGTCGGCATGAGTCGCCTTGGTGACGTGTGCCAGCAAGTCCCTGAACGGACTCACCTCTAGTCGATGCGCACGGTGATGTAGCGCAGCGCGCCGGTGCGGTTGGCGATCATCAGGAGCGCGTTGCGCCGGTCTTCCGTTTTCAGCTTGGCGACGCGGGTCTTCACCTCTTCGGCGGTCGTCACGGCTTCCTGACCGACCTCGACGATCACGTCGCCCGGCACGATGCCGCGCTCGGCGGCGGCCGATTCGGGCGTCACTTCGGTGATCACGACGCCCTTGACGCTTTCGACGATCTCGAAGGTCTTGCGCGCCTGCTCGTCGAGGTCGCTGATGCCCATGCCGAGGACCGTGTCGGCCTTGCTGGGCTGCACCTGTTCGCCGGTCTGCGGCGTCGTGCCGTCTTCGGTCGGGGTGTCCTCCTGGGTCACCGCGTCGTCGCCGGCCTCCTTCTCGCCGTCCTCGAGGCGGCCGAGGGTGACCTTGACTGTCATTTCCTTGCCGTCGCGCAAGAGCACGACGTCGACGGCCTTGCCGACCGGGCTTTCGGCCACGACGCGCGGCAGGTCACGCATCTCGTCGACCTCCTTACCGTCGAAGCGGATGATGACGTCGCCGGTCTCGATCGAACCGTTGTCGACCGGGCCGCCCTTGATGATGCCGGCAACGAGCGCGCCCTTCGCCTCGGCCATGCTGAGGCTTTCGGCAATGTCGTCGGTGACCGGCTGGATGCGCACGCCGAGCCAGCCGCGCCGCGTCTCGCCGAAATCGCGAAGCTGCGTGAAGATGTTCTGCGCAAGCTCCGTCGGCACGGAGAAGCCGATGCCGATCGAGCCGCCCGACGGCGAGATGATCGCCGTGTTGATGCCGATGACCTCGCCCTTCATGTTGAACAGCGGACCGCCGGAATTGCCGCGGTTGATCGCGGCGTCCGTCTGGATGAAGTTGTCGTAGGGGCCGGCATTGATGTTGCGCCCGCGCGCGGAAATGATGCCGACCGTCACCGAGCCGCCAAGCCCGAACGGGTTGCCGATCGCCATGACCCAGTCGCCGATGCGCATGGTGCGGGAATCGCCGAAGGGCACCGCCTTCAGCGGCGCTTTCGGCTCGACCTTCAAGAGCGCGAGGTCGGTCTTCGGGTCGGTGCCGACGAGCTTCGCCTTCAGCTTGGAACCGTTGGCGAAATTCACCTCGATATCGTCCGCGCCCTCGATGACGTGGTTGTTCGTGGCGATGAAGCCCGAGGGATCGATGACGAAGCCGGAGCCGAGCGAATTGACCGTCTGCCCCTGGTTGCCGCCCTCGCCGCCTTCGCCCTTGAAGAATTCGTCGAAGAAATCCTGGAAGGGCGAGCCTTCCGGCACCTGCGGAACGGGCGCCTTGTCGTCGCTCTTGACGTTCTGCGAGGTGGAAATGTTCACCACCGCGTCAAGCAGGCTTTCGGCAAGATCGGCAACCGAATCCGGCCCTGCCGCCGGCTTCACCTGTGCCAGCGCCGGCGCGGCAAACGGTCCCCCCGCGATCAGCGAAAAACTCATCGCGAGCGCGAGTGCCGTTTGCGCTGCGCTGGACCTCATCTTCAAAGCCATGTTCGGCATCCTCTTGTCCTGGGCATCGTGGCGAGTGTTTGCCGCGGATACGGCGAAAATCAGTCCGCCGCGTTGAATTTGATGTGAAGTCTTGCCCGTCTTCGCGGGCGGCTGCAAGCGGTCCTGTTCACCCGCCCCGAATGAACCAGACCATGACCACGCCGAGCGCCACGGCAACGAGGCCCGAGACGCGCAGCTGGCTTTCCGGAATCTGCGGCAGCATTTCCGCCATGCGCTTCAAAACCGAAGGGGCCAGTGCGTACACCAGCCCCTCGATGATCATGAAGAAGGCGATTCCCGTCAGGAAATCGGCCACGGCGTCAGTTTGCCGTCGTCGGCGTCGTTGCCGTACCGTTCGTCGTTCCGGTCGCTGCACCCGAGGTGGCGGGCGTCGTGCCTGCCGCATCCTCGAAGTAGCGGAAGAATTCCGACTGCGGCGACAGCACCAGCGTTGTGTCGGACGACGTCATGGACGCAGCATAGGCGCTCATCGACCGGTAGAAGTCGAAGAAGGCCGGATCCTGCGAGAAGGCTTCGCCGAAGACGCGGTTGCGCTCGCCTTCGCCCTCGCCTCGCAGGATTTCCGAATCACGCTGTGCTGCGGCGATGAACTCGACGACCTGGCGATCCGCGATGGCGCGGCGGCGCTGGCCGGCCTCGTTACCGCGGGCGCGGATGAGCTCGGCTTCGGCAAGACGCTCGGCCTTCATGCGCTCGAAGGTCTGCTGCGAGACTTCCTGCGTGAGGTCCGTGCGACGGATACGCACGTCCGAGATCGTGAGACCCAGGTTCGAGGCGTCGTTCGTCAGCTCGCCGCGAACCTCGCGCATCATCGAAGCACGCTCTTCCGAGAGCGCGGATTCGAAGCCGCGCAGACCGTAGACCCGGCGAAGTGCCGCATCGAGACGGGTGCGCAGCCGCGATTCGGCCGATTCCCGGTCACCCGAGACGGCTTCGCGGAAGCGGCGGGCATCGGTGATCTTGTAGACCACGAAGGCATCGACCTCGTAGAACTTGCCGCCCGAAACCTGGACGCGGATGTCGTCGAGGTCGAAGCGCAGCGCCTGGTCCTGGATATACTGCACGCTGTCGGCATCCATGAAGCCGAAGGGCAGCTTGAAGTAGAGGCCCGGTTCGGTCTTGACGTCCTGGATCTCGCCGAAGCGGATGACGATCGCCTGCTGGCGCTCGTTGACGACGAAGACCGACGAATAGGCGATGAACAGGAGAACGCCGACGGCGATCAGAATGGTGGGTATACGGTTGCCCATTACTGAGTGCCTCCCGTGCTCTGCTGCTGCTGGGTCGTACCGCGGCCGAGTTCGTTCAGCGGCAGGAAGGGAACGACGCCCTGTCCACCCTGCTTCTCGTCGATGATGACCTTCTTGGAGTTCTTCATCACGCCTTCCATCGTTTCGAGGAAGAGACGTTTGCGGGTCACGTCGGGGGCCAGCTTGTACTGTTCGTAGACCGAGAGGAAGCGTGCCGCTTCACCTTCCGCTTCCTTGACGACGCGGTCCTTGTAGGCGGCAGCTTCTTCACGCAGCTGCGCCGACTGACCACGAGCAAGGCCGAGCTTCTGGTTAGCATATTGGTTGGCTTCTTCGAGGAAACGGTCTTCGTCCTGCTCGGCGCGCTGCACTTCGTCGAAGGCGTCGGCCACTTCGCGCGGCGGGGCCGCATCTTCGATCGCGACGGTGTTGATCGAGAGGCCGGCGCCATAGGCATCCATGGTCGCCTGGATCGTCGTCTTCACGCCTTCCGCAATCGCCTGGCGGTTGTCGCGGAAAATGTCCTGGGCGGGACGGCGGCCGACAACTTCGCGCATGGCGCTTTCGGAAACCTGCTGCAGCGTCTCTGCCGGATATTCGAGGTTGAAGAGGTAGGCTTCCGGATCCGTGACCGAATAGAGCACCGAGAACTGGACGTTGACGATGTTCTGGTCGCCGGTCAGCATCAGGCCGGACGCATCCGAGCCCGTGGCTGCCGTGCGGCGGCCGATATTCTGCTGCTGCTCGGTGATCTTGACGAGTTCGACGGTTTCGAGCGGCCAGAGATGGAAGTGCAGGCCGGGCATGGAGATTTCCTGCTTCGGCTTGCCGAAGCGCAGTTCCACGCCGCGCTCGTCCGGCTGGACGGTATAGATGGAGTTCATCAGCCAGAAGACGCCGACGAGCAGCAGCGCGATGACGACCGCGCCGCCATTGATGCCGCCCGGCATGACGTTCTTCAACCGGTCCTGGCCGCGCCGGATGATGTCCTCAAGGTCCGGCGGGCCGCCATTGCCGCCTCCGCCGCCGCGGGGACGGTTTGGTCCCTGCCCCCATGGCCCTTGATTGTTTCCGCCACCGCCGCCGCCGCCGCCCCAAGGGCCGCCGCCGCCGTTCTGATTACTCCAGGGCATCAATACCTCTTTCTCTCAAATCCCCATGGAAGCATCTCCGCATTTCTCCGAAACACGAAAACACTCCATTTCTTGTTTATGCGCAGTTCCGGACGCAAAACCGCTTGGCGCTTTTGCCGGAACTGCTCCAGGCCGCATCTCGCGGAATGTTTCGCCGCGCTACGCAAGGTGAACCCGTTATAGGTATCCCTCCGGCACCTTTCAACAAATCCGCGTGACCTTGCGGGTTTGTGCGGCAAAATAGTTCGTGATCGGCACGATTTATGGTTTACGCAGCCGTCTTGCGGCGCCAGGTGACGAAGCGCATGGCGTGGCTGTCCTTCTCGCCCTGCGGGATAGGCTCTTCGACGACCTTCTCGAACGCTGCCGGATCGATCTCGGGAAAGCGCGTATCACCCTCCACATCCGCCTCGACATGGGTGACATGCAGCACATCCGCCCGGTCGAAAACCTGCGCATAGATCTGCCCGCCACCGATGACGCAGATTTCGTCGACGCCCAGGTCTTTTGCCGCGCGCCGCGCTGCCGCCAGTCCTTCGTCGAGCGAGGCGACGACCTGCGCTCCGGGAGCGGAGAACGTGGCATCGCGGGTGACGACGATATTCGGTCGGCCCGGCAGCGGCCTGCCGATCGAATCCCAGGTCTTGCGGCCCATCAGCACCGGCTTGCCGAGCGTCAGCTGCTTGAAGCGTTTCAGGTCCGACGGCAGGCGCCACGGCAGGTCGCCGTCACGGCCGATGACGCCGTTTTTCGCGACGGCCACGACGAGAACGATCTTGGCTTCGGTCATGCGGCTTCCTGAAATCAGACGGCGATGGGCGCCTTGATGGTTGAATCGGCTTCGTAGCCGATCAGGGTGAAGTCCTCGAATTTGAAGGAGAAAAGGTCCTTCACGTCCGGATTGAGCTTCATGAATGGCAAGGGTTTCGGCCGGCGCGTCAATTGCGTGCGGGCCTGTTCGAAATGGTTGGCATAGATATGCGCGTCGCCCAGCGTGTGCACGAAATCGCCCGGTTGCAATCCGCTCACCTGCGCCACCATCATGGTCAGCAGCGCATAGGAGGCGATGTTGAAGGGCACGCCGAGGAAGATATCCGCGGAGCGCTGGTAGAGCTGGCAGGAGAGCTTGCCGTCCGCCACATAGAACTGGAACAGGCAATGGCAGGGCGGCAGCGCCATTTCGTCGACGAGCGCCGGGTTCCAGGCCGAGACGATGTGGCGGCGCGAAGTCGGGTTGCGCTTGATGCCGTCGAGCACGGCGACGATCTGGTCGAGATGCCTGCCGTCATAGGTCGGCCAGGAGCGCCACTGGTAACCGTAGACCGGGCCGAGTTCGCCGTTCTCGTCGGCCCATTCGTCCCAGATGGTGACGCCGTTTTCGTGCAGGTAGGCGATGTTGGTGTCGCCCTTCAGGAACCACAGCAGTTCATGGATGATGGAACGCAGGTGCAGCTTCTTGGTGGTCAGCACCGGAAAGCCTTCGGAAAGGTCGAAGCGCATCTGGTGGCCGAAGACGCCGCGCGTGCCGGTGCCCGTCCGGTCCGGCCGGTCGCTGCCGTTTTCCATCACATGGGCGAGAAGATCGAGATATTGCTGCATGGGCGCCGCCGATTCGTTGTCCAGCGTGAGATACTAAAGCGAGAGCGGCGGCGGCCATAGGGCGAAAACGGATTTTCCCGGTTTTCCTTAAGCCAGCGCGCCGAGCGTTCCGAGTTCCTTGGCGGTGAGATAGTAGAAGGTGACGCGCGATTTCGTACGGTCGTCGGCCATGGCCTTGCAGACGGCCTCCACGGCCTTGTCGGCGGCGTCCCCGGTAATGCCGAACTTCTTGGCGCACCACTTTTCCTTGACGCGGTTCAGCTCTTCGGGGTCGGAGCAGGAGACCAGCGAGGAATCGCGGTTGCGAAGCGCGATGCCGAGATGGCTTACGATCTTCTTGACGATGGCCTCGTCCGCACCACTGTCATACTTACGGACGTCTGCGAGATAGTCGGTCATGGGGTCTCCTCTCCGGTCACGTGGCCGCCGCCATCATGGCGATCCTGCCAGACCCCATGTTTTTCACGCCGGAATGACAAGTCAAGCGCTATCGAGCGCCCGCTCTGCAACGCTACGTATTGCCCGCCCTCGCCCCAGGGTGGCATCGTCGTCCTTTCTGAAGAAATTTCCGGTAGTGAGATCCGGATAGGCCGGCCCGGCGGGCGAGCCACAACGAACGGTCGCCGCCCGGCCAACCTTCCAAATATCCTGTCACAAAACCCTTTTCTTGGGAGATGAGAGCGCCTATATACGGGGTGCTGCTTCGGCAGCTACGGCAATAAACGAGCGGTGTAATAAACCCATTGGACCCGGGGGCGGTACCCGGCGCCTCCACCAAAAACCGGTCATGCGCGACCGACCGGCTTTTGATGGGGGCGAAATAGGATCGACAAGGGCGTAAAGATCGACTTTTTGCTCGGCATTGTACCACCGTTATCGGGCTAAACTTGTAGTTGCAAACGACAACTATGCGGAAGCTCGTCTCGCTGCTTAATCGCGGTGTGACACTTCACTCAAAGTCCTAAGGGGTCGCACTCTTAGGCGGGGTCCGAAGGCACCTGGCAACAGAAGCCTTCACCTTCTCCAATCCCTTGAAATGGTCTATAGCTGTGCCAGATGACTCGTATCGCAAGATATGAGAACGCGTTGCAATGCCTGATGACAAAGGCTGGAAGAAAGACAGGAACTGATGGCGCAAGACCACATTCGTTACGACATTCTCGCCCAGGACGCGCTGCGCAGCGTCATTCGCAAGGTCCTGTCCGAAGTTGCGGTCACAGGCCATTTGCCCGGCGAGCACCATTTTTTCATCACCTTCCTGACCAACGCCCCCGGCGTGCGCATCTCGCAGCACCTCAAGGCGAAATATGCCGAGCAGATGACCATCGTCGTCCAGCACCAGTTCTGGGACCTGAAGGTCACCGAGAGCCTGTTCGAGATCGGCCTCTCCTTCTCCGATACGCCGGAAAAGCTCGTCATTCCGTTCAACGCCATCCGCGGCTTCTATGACCCGTCCGTCAGCTTCGAGCTGGAATTCGACGTGCCGGCCGTCGAGGAGGAGGAAGAGCACTCCGCCGAGATCACCGCCTATCCGGCCACCGCGGAAAAGGCCGTGGAAACCACCACGGAAGAGCCGACACCGCCGACCGGCGGGGACGACAACAAGGGCGGCGGTTCCGTCGTCTCGCTCGATTCCTTCCGCAAGAAGAACTGAGTTGTCGCGATGAGCGGCGACGTCGTCAATCTCCGCCAGTTCCGCAAGCAGAAGGCCCGCTCCGACAAGGAGAAGCAGGCCGAGCAGAACCGCGCCACCTTCGGTCGCACGAAGGCGGAGAAGACGCTGACACGCGCATTGAACGACAAGGCGGAAAAGTCGCTGGATCAGGGCCGCCTCGAGCGGCCCGACGGCGATAAGGACTAAGATTTCAAACGCTTGCCGGGAAAACCGGATTCGATCTGCCAATCGCCTGATTCACTGCGTAAGGATGGGCATGATCCGCAAATATTCCACCACCCTGCACGGCCACCGCACGAGCTTCTCGCTCGAGCCGGCCTTTCACGACGAGTTGCGCGGTATTGCCGACGCGCGCGGCATGGCCGTCGCGGCGCTGATCCGCGAGATCGACGACGCCCGTGGCGTCGACGGCAATCTCTCCTCGGCGCTGCGCCTTCATGTGCTGCAATGGCTGAAGGAAAAGGCCGGCGACGCCGGTCTCAGTTGACGCCCGGCAGCGTGTCGAAGTTCAGGCTCTGCCCGCCGTCGAGCGGCGGCAGTTCGCCACCGCGCTCGACGCCCTCTTCCGGATTGACCGGCAGGCGCCGGCGCGCCGCCTCGTCTTCCGCCTTGCGCGCCTCGGCGGCTGCCCGCTGCTCGGCCAGGCGACGGGCCTCCTCCTGCGCCTCCAGCAGCAGGCGGGCGTCGTTCGCGGCCTTGCGGCGCGTGCGCTCGGCCTCTTCGGCGGCCTCCCTGGCGGAGCGCTCCTTCTCGGCGCGTTCGCGCGCCTCGGTACGCCGCCGCGTTTCTTCCTCGATCTGAAGGCGCATCGCTTCCGCAAGCGCTGCCCGCGCATCCGCCCGCGAACGATAGAGCGCCGCCTCGCGCCGCAGGCGCTGCTTTTCGAGCACGTTGGCCTGCAAGGTCTCCACCCGCCGGCGCTCGGTCTCGAAGCGGCGCAGCGACAGGTAGTTGGCAAGCGGCTGCACGTCGAGTTCGAAGCCCGGCGCCTCGACGAGGCCGCGATAGGCGAGCGCCACCTCCGGCTCGGCGCCGGCCAATGCATCCTCACCCGCCTCGTAGGTGACGGAAAGGCGCCCCGTCATCATGTCGCCGGCGAGATCGATATCCGCGTCGCCCGAAAGCCGCGCCTTACCATCCTCGGCCGCAACGCTCTGGACACGCAGCTTGCCACCGGCGAGCGCGAAGGGAATGCGCACCGCCCCCAGCGCCGCCTCGCCCTTCAGGATGGCGCCCGACGCAAAACCGGCCACGCGCGCCGGCGTGATGTCACCCTCGATGCGATCCGCCTCGGCAAGAAGCGACGGCAGCGCACCGGTATCGAGCCCGCGCAGGACAAGATCGGACACCCGCACCTCGCCCGAGCCGCTGGCGCCCTCGACCATGGCGCGCACGCTCTTGCCGGAAGCATCGACGGCGAGCGTCACATCCGCCTTGCCGGTGGCCGCCGCCCCTTGCGGCCCGGCCCAGACGATCTTCGACAGATCGACGCCGGCAAGTTCCGTGCGCGCCTCGAACAGGCCGTTCTCCTCGGCGTTGGCGACCTTGACGCGGCCGGAGAGCTTGCCGCCGAGCCAGTCGCCGGCCATGTCGGTCAAGGTCAGTTCGCCGCCCTTCCAGACGAGGTTCGCCTTGAACCCCTCGACCGCGCCATAAAGTCCCGGCCAGAACGTTCCGGCCTCGAGCGCCACGGAAACATCGGCGGCATCCTGGAGCGGCTGCACCAGCGGCGCGGCGTTGAGCCCGCCTTCGAGGACATCGCTCACCGAGCCGGCAATGGCTTCCGCCAGGAAAGCGAAATCCACCGTATCGAAGCGCAGCGCGCCGGCGCCCTTCAGCGTGGCGGCCGTGCGATCGAGCGTCAGGTTGCCGGAAAAGGCGTTGCGGTCGGCCTCGCCGTCTATCTCGGTGATCGCGATCGCCTGCGCATCGGTCGCAACCGATGCCTGAGCCGTCAGCGGCAGGCCGGCGCCCGCCTGCGGAACGGCGATGCCGTTCATCATCAGATAGGGCTCGATATCGTCGCTCTTGGCCGAAATCGCGAGCGTGCCGGCAAGAAAATCCTCGGCGGAAAGCGCGGCGCTGCCCTTGGCGGAGACCGACGTGCTGCCGGCATTGAACGCCGCCGACACGGTCGCCGCGCCCTCTTCGGGCTGGTTCACGCGGAAGGTGACGCTGCCGTCCGGGTCCGCGTCGAAGGGCAGCGGGTCAAGGCCGACCTGTCCGGCGAGCACGACGGATTGCGGGTTGAAGATGCTGCCGTCGAGCTCGAAATTGCGGCCGCGCAGCAGATCGGCTGGCGTGTTGGTGGAAAGCTTGAACTCGACCCGGCCCTCGTTGACGGGCCCGGACAGCGTGATCGTCGCAGGGCCACCGCCCTCGCCGGAGACCGCGGCGCGAAGCGCGAGATCGGCATTGTCATAGTAGCCGGCATTGGCGACGAAGCGCGTCAGCAACGGATGGGCCGGCAGATGCCGCGCGAGAAGGGCCGCGACCGGTTCCATCGCCCCCGCCTTGAGCCGGATGTCGAGCCCCGCGCTCGGCGCCAGAAGCGAACCGCCGAGCGTGCCGCTTGCCGAAAGGGTCGCCCCCTCGAGGGACGCAACGTTGAAGCGGCTCAGCGTCAGGAGACCATCCTTCACGGAAAGCGTGGCATTCACATCCGCGGCAGTCTCGCCGAAGGCCAGGAACCGATCCGCCTTGAGGTCGAGCGCGATGGAATGATCCAGCACGGTGGTGAGCGACGCATCTCCGGCGACGAGGCCGACCAGCGCGCGAAGCGAATCCAGCTGCACCTCGTTGCCGCGCAGCTCCAGCGACAGCGCGGGCGCCTCGTTCGAGCGGGATTCCCGCTCCAGCCGCCCCGTCAGCGAGGCGCCGCCGATGGCGATTTCGAGATTTTCGAAGCGCTGCAACTCGTCGGCCAGGTTCACTTGCGCCGAAAAACCGGCGGTCCGCAGCTTGCGGATTTCCGGATCCACCGAGCCGGCAAGCCAGGTCGCAAGCCCCGAGGGCTGGTTGGAGGCGATCAGCAGGTCGCCGACGAAGCCGCGGTTTTCCCGCAGCAATAACCGCCCCTTGGCTTCGAGCGCGGTGCGGCCGGGCAGGATCGCATCCGCCCGGTCGATCCGCCAGCCATCGCCATCCGGCTTCACGTCGAGGCGAATTTCGCGCACCGTCGTGTCGCCGACCACAACGGCCGGCAGGAACAGGCTCGCCCGGCCCGGCACCTGCGGAACGGGGATATCTGCGGCAATCGCCAGCAGCGCCTGAAGCCGCTGGCGGGCCGACATCTGCGGGTTTCGGCCGGTCTTGCCGGTCTCGCCGCTGTTGCCGATGCGGTTGACGTCGATCTGCTGGCCATCGGCGATCAGGAGGAATTCGGGCTTTCGGCCCGTATCGAGCGTCGCCTCGCCGGTCACCACGTAGGGATCGGCGGCCGGCCCGGCCTCCAGGCGGTATTCCGGAACACGGATGCGCTCGTTGGAAAGCTCGAACTTGCCGGCGATGCGGATCGGATCGGCCGGCCCCTCGCCCTTCGCGCGCGGCTTTTCCGAAACGGTGAAATTGCCGTCGTAGAGCGGGCGGAAATCGACGACCTTCAAGGCGCCGTCGAGATCGGCGGTAAAAGTGAGCCTGTCGGGCACGATGCGGGCGCGCAACGACAGCGCGCCGTTCTCCACCTGCCCGCTCGCCAGCTGGAAGGCGCCGCTTTCCCCGTCGAGCGCCGCACGCCCGTCGATGCGCCACGGGCCGCCGAGCGACTTCGCGGTGACCTGCGCGTCGAGGCCGGTGACATGGCGCGTGCGGCCGGTCTGCTCGTCGACGAACTCGATCTCGCCGCCGGTGATCGCGACGTTTTCCAGGATGACGGTGCGGGCGGGGATATCGGACTTGCGGCCGCGCGCCCAATCCAGGGTGCCGTCCTGGAAGAGCTTGATGCGGGCCTTCGGCTCCTCGATGCGCATGTCGAAGATCAGCGCCTCGCCGGAGAGAAACGGTGCCAACTCCGCATCCATGGAGAATCGCGCGACCTCGACCAGCGGCCGTCCGTCCTCAGGCGAGCCGACGCGCACGTCGTTGAGCGTCACGGAGGGAAACGGGATCAGCCGTGCATCGACGCTGCCATGCACGACCACGGTACGGCCCATGATGCGGCTCGCCTCGCGCTCGAAATCCTGGCGGAAACTCGTCCAGTCGACGAAGACTGGCGCCAGCAGCGCTGCAAAGAGCGCCACGACCACCAGGCCGCCAACGAAGAGCATGATCCTAGAAAGCACGCCGCATGCCTCGAAATTCCTTCATTCGCACAGGATAACGCGAACTTCCGCTAGAGGGTCGAAAAAATCTTGCCCGGGTTCAGAATGTTGTCCGGATCGAGCGCCCGCTTGATCTGCTGCATCAGTAGCACCGACCCTCCGAGTTCGCCCGGCAGGAAGGCCTGCTTGCCCTGCCCGATGCCGTGTTCGCCCGTGCAGGTGCCGTCCATGGCGAGTGCGCGCGCATTGAGCCGGCCGACGAAGGCCTCCACCTGCTCGACATGCGCCGGGTCCTTGTCGTCGAAGACGATGCTGACGTGGAAATTGCCGTCGCCCGCATGGCCGACGATCGGCGCCAGCAGGCCGTGTTCCTCGATGTCGGCCTCGGTGTCCGCCACGCAATCGGCCAGCCGCGAGATCGGCACGCAGACATCCGTCGCGATGACGGCATAGCCGGGCCGAAGCCCCTTGGCCGCCCAATAGACGTCGTGCCGGGCCTTCCACAATTTCGCGCGTTCACCGGCATCGGCCGTCCACTGGAATTCACCCCCACCGCAATCCGCCGCGATCGCGCCGAATTCTTCCGATTGCAGGCGCACGCTTTCCGCATTGCCGTGGAACTCGACGAAGAGCGTCGGCTGCTCCGGCAGCGTCAGGCCCGAATAGGCGTTGCAGGCCTTGATCTGGAGCGTGTTGACGAGTTCGATGCGCGCGACCGGAATACCGAGCTGGATCGTCATGATCACGGCGTCGCAGGCGTCCTTCAGCGTCGGAAAACCGCAGATGCCGCCGGCAATGACCGCGGGAATGCCCTGGAGGCGCAGCGTGATCGAGGTCAGCACGCCGAGCGTGCCCTCGGCGCCGACGAAGAGGCGCGTGAGATCGTAGCCGGCCGAGGATTTTCGCGCACGACGCGCGGTGCGGATTTCCTCGCCGGTCGCGGTGACGACGGTGACGGCCAGCACATTGTCCTTCATCGTGCCGTAGCGCACGGCATTCGTGCCGGAAGCGCGCGTCGAGGCCATGCCGCCGATCGAGGCGTTCGCGCCGGGATCGATCGGGAAGAACAGGCCGGTATCGCGCAGATAGGTGTTCAGCTCCTCGCGGGTGATACCGGGCTCGACGGTGCAGTCGAGATCCTCGGCATTCACTTCGAGCACGCGCTTCATATTGTTGAAATCGATGGAAATGCCGCCGTTCGGCGCATTGACCTGCCCTTCCAGCGAGGAGCCCGTGCCGAAGGGGATGACCGGCACTTTCAATTCGGCGCAGATGGCGACGACCGCCTTCACCTCCTCGGCGGTCTCGACGAAGACGACACCGTCGGGAAGCTGGGCGGGAATATAGGTGGTGGTGTGCGCATGCTGGGCGCGGATCGCCTGTCCGTTATGGAACCGCGCGCCGAAGCGATCGGCGAGCCGTGCCAGCGCCTCGGTGATGCCCGCCTCGTTGCGCGTGCCGCTCCTGATATCCGTCAATGCCATCGTTTCCCCCTCACTGCCTGTGCGGGTTTACTCAGCAAATTGGCGCGCGGCTGTCCAGCCGCAATATCAGGTCATGGCCGCAGAGGCTCACTCCGCCGCCTGCGGCAGCGCACCGTCGCCGGCCTTGGCGAGCGCATCGGCATGGGCAAGTTCCGCGGCAAGGCGCTTTTCCTCGTCCGCATGCGGGCTCGTATAGCGGGCGATCGCCAGATAGGCGACGGGCGTCAGGTAGAGGGTGACGACCGTCGCAAGGCCGAGACCGCCGACCAGCACCCAGCCGAGCGAGATGCGCGCTTCCGCACCCGCCCCGCTTGCCAGCACCAGCGGCACCGCGCCGACGACGGTGGCGATCATCGTCATCAGCACCGGGCGCAGGCGGATATTGGCGGCGTCCTCGATGGCGCTGCGCACATCCTGGCCACGGTCGCGCAGCTGGTTGGCGAATTCGACGATCAGGATGCCGTTCTTCGCCATGATGCCCACGAGCAGCACGAGCCCGATCTGGCTGTAGATGTTGAGCGTCGTGCCCGTCAGGATCATCGCGAAGACGGCGCAGGCAAGGCCCAGCGGCACCGTCACCATGATGATCACGGCGCTGACGAAACTCTCGAACTGCGCGGCAAGCACCAGGAAGATGATGGCGATGGCAAAACCGAAGGTGACGAACAGGCCGCTCGAATTTTCCTGGAGCGTAGCGGCTTCCGCCATCGGCATCAGGCGCGAGCCCTCCGGCAGCAGCGGCTCGGCCATGTCCTGCACCATCGACAGCGCGTCACCGAGTGCGAGGCCATCCTTGAGACCGGCCGAAAGCGAGACGGCGCGCAACTGCTGCTCGCGCGACAGCTGGGGCGCGACCGCGCGTTCCTCCAGCGAGGCGATGGAGGACATCGGCACGATCTTGCCGTCGCCGGTCTTGAGGAAGATGTTCTCCAGATCCGTCGGATCGTTGATCGGCTGCGTCGTCGAGGAGAGCTTTACGGGATAGGCTTGGCCTTCCACATAGATATCGACGACGCTCGTGCCCTCCAGCATGGCCTGCAAGGCGGCCGAAAGCCCGGTAATGTCGATGCCGAGGTCGGCGGCGCGCTCCCGGTCGACGGTCACCGAAAGCTGGGCCTGGTTGGCCTCGTAGTTCAGCCGCACGTTCTGGAAGCGGCCGCTATCCTCGATCTTGCGCACGAGTTCCGCCGCCGCATTGCCGAGCTTGGTATAGTCGTTGCCGACGAGCGCCACCTGCAGGCCGTTGCCGGCGCCGCGGATGCCAAGGCTGTTCGGCTGCATGGCGAAAGCGCGCACCGAGGGCACGGAACCGACCGCGCCGTTGATGTCCTGCACGATTTGCTGCTGCGTGCGGTCGCGCTCGTCCCAGGGGGCGAGCGTGAGCACCATGAAGCCGCTGTTGGTGGAACCGCCCTGCCCCGAAATGGAGAAGATGTTGACGATCTCACCCTTGTCGTAGAGCGGCCGAAGCTTGTTCTCGATCAGCTTCATCTGGTCCTGCGCATATTCCAGCGACACGCCCTGCGGCGCGTTCACGCGCAGCATGACCATCGACCGGTCTTCGCTCGGCGTCAGTTCGGATTTGATGGTGAAGAACGAGGTGGCGCCCGCGGCGGTAAAGAGCAGCGCCACGACGAAGACGATGAACGGCGCGCCGAGGCAGGCGCTCAGCGTCGAGCGGTAGAAGCGCGCGCAGGCGCTGCCGATGCGGGCGAGAACGCCGGTATGCTCGTGCTTCATCTCCTTGGTCAGCAGGCGCGAGGCGAGCATCGGGCAGAGCGTCAGCGCGACGAAGGAGGACAGCAGCACCGCGAAGGCCAGCACGAAGCCGAATTCGCGGAACAGCCGCCCCGCCTGGCCGGGCAGGAAGGAGAGCGGGATGAAGACGGCGGCGAGCGTCGCGGTCGTGGCGATGACGGCGAAGAACACTTCCAGCGTGCCGATGATGGCGGCGGCGCGCGGTTTCAGGCCTTCCGCGCGGCGACGCACGATGTTCTCCAGCACCACGATCGCGTCGTCCACCACGAGGCCCGTCGCCAGAACGATCGCGAGCAGCGTCAGGATGTTGACGGAGAAGCCGGCCATGTAGATGGCGGCGATCGTGCCGATCAGTGCGATCGGCATGCTGATCGTCGGGATGAGCGTCGCGCGCCAGTCGAGCAGGAAAAGGTAGATGACGAGCGTCACGATGACGACGGCGACGACGAGCGCGATCTCCACCTCGTGGATCGCGCCATCGATGAAGACGGCGTCGTCGCTGGTGATCTTGATCTCGGTGCCTTCCGGCAGGATGTTGCCGAACTGCGCCACCATCTGCTTCACGCCCTCGGAAATATCGAGCGTGTTGGATTGCGCCTGGCGCACGATGCCGAGACCGATGCCCTGCCGGCCGTTGGAGCGTAGCGCCGTCTGCCCCTCGTCCGGCCCCATCGTCACCATGGAGACGTCGCCGAGGCGCACGCGGTTCTTCAGCATCAGGTTTTCGAAATCGGCCGGCGTCGTCAGGTCCGCGGTGGCACGCACCGTGATGTCCTGGCTCCGGCTCTTCAGCGAGCCGGCCGGCACGTCGAAGGCGGCCGTCGCCAGCGCATTGCGCAGGTCCGCGACCGTCAGGCCGCGCGCCGCAAGCTTCGACTGGTCGACATCGACGCGAAAGATCTTTTCCTGGTCGCCGTAGACCACCACGTCGGCGACCCCCTCGACGGAGGCCAGCCGGTCGGTGATCTCGTTTTCGGCCAGCAGCGTCAGGTCTTCGAGCGACAGCGTATCGGAGGTCAGCGCAAGCCGCATGATCGGCTGGCTGTCGGCATCCGCCTTGACGACGCGCGGTTCGTCGGCGCCGTCCGGCAACTGGTTCGTCACGCGGCCGAGCGCGTCGCGCACGTCGTTCGCCGCCTGGTTGACGTCCGTCGTATCGGAAAATTGCAGCGTGACGCGGCTGCGGCCGAAGGACGACTGCGAGGAAATGTCCTTGATGCCCTGGACGCGCGAGACGCCGCCCTCGATGACATCGGTGACTTCCCGGTCGACCGTCTCGGGCGAAGCACCCTCGAATTCCGTCGACACGCTGATGACCGGCTGGTCGACCGACGGCAGTTCGCGGATTTCCACGCCATTGAAGGCGGCAAGGCCGGCGAGGATGATCAAGGTATTGAGGACGAGAGCGAAGATCGGCCGGCGAATGAAAAGGGCGGTAAAACCCGCCTTGCCGGAGTCGTTGAGGCCGTTCCCCTCTCCCGACATTACGAGCCCTCCGTCACGGAGGACGTCACCTGGCCGTCCCGCTCGGCCGTGCGCACCGCGCCGCCCGGCCGCAGCGTCTGCACGCCTTCGGTGACGATCTGGTCGCCCTCGGCGATCTCGGCCTTGATGAGAACCTTGTCCGGATTGCGCTGGACGATGCGGATCGGAACGCGCTCGACCTTCTCGCCCTTGACGCGCCAGACGAAGGAGCCGTCGGCGCTCCACTGCACGGAAAGCGGATCGACGCTCGGATAGAGATCGCCGGCAAAGTGCATGGTCACCTGGAAGGACATGCCGGCGCGCAACAGGTCCTCGGGATTTTCGATGCGGGCGCGCACGCGCAGCGTCCGGCTCTCCTGGTCGATGCGGTTGTCGATCGCCTGCACCTTGCCCTCGAAGGTTTCGCCCGCCCGCGCCACCGCGGTCGCCGAGACGTCGCCGCCGACGCGTATGCTGGTCGCGAACCGCTCCGGCACCCAGAAGTCGACGAGGATTTCCGAGCGGTCGTCGATGCGGGCGATCGCCGAGGAGGTGGTGACGTAGTCGCCGGCATTGACGGAAATGATGCCGACCACGCCGCCATAGGGCGCGGTGATGTCACGGCGGCGCAGCGTCAGCTCGGCATTCTGCAGCACCAGTTCCGCCGCCTTCAGCGCGGTCTCCGCATCCTGCAACTCGGCGATGCTCATGGAGGACTTGATGCTCTGGACGCGCTTCAGCTTCTGCTCCGCGCTTTCGCGCGCCACGCGCGCCTGGTCGGCGGCGATGCGCTGCTCGTCACTGTCGAGACGGGCGATCACCTGGCCCTGCTCGACCCGGTCGCCGGATTCGACGAGCACTTCGGTGAGGTTGCCGGTCGCATAGGGCGTTACCGTGACGGTGCGGATCGCCTCGCCGTCGCCGATGGCGTTCAGCCGGTCGTTGACGACGGACATGGCCACGGGCTTGGTGGCGACGAGCACCGGGCCGCCGCCGAAACCGCCGCGGCGGCCGCCCTCAGCCTCGCCTTCGCCGGCCGGCGCGATTGCGGCGACGAGCGTGCCGGGCAGGCCCGCGGCCGCCAGCATGCCGTTCGCCCCGGGCACGAAGCGACCCCAGAGCAAGACCCCGGCCGAAATGATCCCGAGGCTCAAGAGGAGCTGTTTCCAAACCCGCATGCAATCTTTCTCCGATGGAAGCGAACCGTCACCTGCTGCATTGCGACATAAGGCAAGTATCCCGCTTTGGAAATGAACGGGCAATGAAAGAATACGATCATTACCGAAATGTAAGATTGGCGGTCCGTACTGTTACCGAAATGTAAGAAAACGTGGAGAAATCTTCCTCTGCCAGCCCTATCCGAGCATGCGCGTGGCTGGACCGATCCGGCGCGTGTGATAGCTTTCTTGCGCCAGTATGGCCGAGCCTTATTTCAGCATTGTTTCATCAACGCATTAACCGACAGGGGGAAGAACCATGTGCGACGCCTGCGTCATCGATACCGTCAAGAACCGCATGCTTTCGAGGAGAAGCTTTTTCCGTGCCGCCGCTGCGGGCGCCGCAACGGTTGCGGCAGCCAGTTCCGGCGCGCTGAGCCTCGCACTTGCCCAGGCGCCGAGCAAGGCAACGGACCTCACCCACGAACTCTACGAGGAGTTTCCGACTTTCTTCGGGCAGCAGCAGTTCTGGCGTGAGCAGAAATTCAACTACAAGGAACACAAGTTCAATCTCTTCGAGCTGCGAGTGAACGAGCACACCGGCACCCATGTCGATGCGCCGCTGCACTTTTCCGAGGACGGCAAATCGGTCGCCGAAATCCCGGTCTCGGACCTCGTCGTGCCGCTCGCCATCATCGATATCCGCGAGAAGGCGGCGGCGAATGCCGATGCGCAGCTGACGCCGGACGACATCAAGGCCTGGATCGCCGCCAATGGCGACCTGCCGGAAAAGGCCTGCGTGGCGCTGCTGTCCGGCTGGGACAAACATCTCGGCACCGACAAGTTCCGCAATGCCGACGCCGAGGGCAAGATGCATTTCCCGGGCTTCCACGTCGAAGCCGTGCAGTATCTCGCCGAAAACTCCAGCGCCGCCGGCATCGCCGTCGATACGCTGTCGCTCGACTACGGCATCTCGCCCGATTTCGCGACGCACTATGCCTGGCTTGCCTCCGGCCATTGGGGGCTTGAAGCGGCAGCCAATCTGGACCAGCTTCCGGCCAAGGGCGCGACCCTCATCGTCGGCGCGCCAAAAGTGCGCGGCGGAACGGGCGGCCCTGCCCGCGTGTTCGCGCTGGCCTGACCCCATCGGCCGGCGGCCTGCCCGCCGGCCCTTTCTTCCGGAGGAACCCATGAGCACCGTCAAGCCAGCCGAAGACATCGAAGCCGATCCGCGCGTCAAAGCGGTGTTCGACGACATCCGCGCCACCCGCAAATCCGACTTCGTCAACAATATGTGGCGCTACCTCGCCTTCGACCCGGCGCTGCTGGAGCGCACCTGGGCGGAGGTGAAGGCGGTGATGGCGACACCCTCGACGCTCGATCCGCTGGTCAAGGAAATGCTCTACATCGCCGTCTCGGTGACGAACGGATGCAGCTATTGCGTCCACTCCCACACCGCCGCCGCCAAGGCCAAGGGCATGACGGACGCGCAATATGCCGAGCTGCTCGCCATCGTCTCGCTCGCCGGCAAGACCAACCAGCTCGCCACCGCCCTCCAGCTGCCCGTGGACGCCGTCTTCGATGCGGACCGCGCGACGCCCTGAACGGCGCGGCTTTCCACAATCTTCTGGTCAATGTTTTTCCCCGTGGAATAAAAGCAGAACGGAAATCTGGTCTTTCGAGCCCGAATCACTACATTGAACCGCATGATCAGCGGTTACGACGACATTCCCTTCTTCGATGAGGACCCGCAGCTTTCCGAAAAGCCCGCCGCGCCAAAGGAAAAGCCGGCTGGTGGCATCGCCGCGCGTGCGATGGCCGCGAGAGACCTCGGTCGCGCGCCGGACTACCTCTCCGGCCTCAATCCGGAACAGCGCGAGGCGGTGGAAACGCTCGACGGCCCCCTGCTGGTGCTCGCCGGCGCCGGCACCGGCAAGACGCGCGTCTTGACCACCCGCATCGCCCATATCCTCGCGACCGGCCGCGCCTTCCCCAGCCAGATGCTGGCCGTGACCTTCACCAACAAGGCCGCGCGCGAGATGAAGGAACGCATCGGCCTCCTCGTCGGCGGCGCCGTCGAAGGCATGCCCTGGCTCGGCACCTTCCACTCGATCGGCGTGAAGCTGCTGCGCCGCCATGCCGAACTGGTCGGCCTGCGCTCCGATTTCTCCATCCTCGACACCGACGACGTCGTGCGGCTGATCAAGCAGATCATCCAGGCCGAGGGCATCGACGACAAGCGCTGGCCGGCAAAGCAGTTCGCCGGCATGATCGACGGCTGGAAGAACAAGGGCCTCGACCCGGCACAGATCCCGGAGGGCGACGCCCGCGCTTTCGCCAATGGCAAGGGCCGCGAACTCTACATCGCCTACCAGAACCGCCTGAAGACGCTGAACGCCTGCGATTTCGGCGACCTGCTGCTGCACCCGATCCGGATGTTCCGCGCCAATCCGGACGTGCTGGCCGAATACCACCAGAAATTCCGCTACATCCTCGTCGACGAGTATCAGGACACCAACACCGCCCAGTATATGTGGCTGCGCCTGCTCGCCCAGCGCCCGAAGGGCACGCCGCAGAATGTCTGCTGCGTCGGCGACGACGACCAGTCGATCTACGGCTGGCGCGGCGCGGAGGTGGACAACATTCTCCGCTTTGAGAAGGATTTTCCGGGCGCCCGCGTCGTCAAGCTGGAGCGCAACTACCGCTCGACCGCCCATATCCTCGGCGCTGCCGGCCACCTCATTGCGCATAACGAGGACCGGCTCGGCAAGACGCTCTTCACCGACCGGCACGATCCCGAGGACGACAAGGTCGTCGTGCATGCGGCCTGGGATTCGGAAGAAGAGGCGCGCGCCGTCGGCGAGGAGATCGAGCAGCTCCAGCGCCAGAAACACAAGCTCAACGACATGGCGATCCTGGTGCGCGCCTCCTTCCAGATGCGTGAATTCGAAGATCGTTTCGTCACGCTCGGCATCAACTACCGCGTCATCGGCGGCCCGCGGTTCTACGAGCGGCTCGAAATCCGCGATGCCATGGCCTATTTCCGCCTGGTCAGCCAGCCCGCCGACGACCTCGCCTTCGAGCGCATCGTCAACACGCCGAAGCGCGGCCTCGGCGACACGACGATCCGCAACCTGCATGATTATGCGCGCGCCCGCGACATCCCGATGCTCGCCGCCGCATCCGACATCATCGAGACCGACGAATTGAAGCCGAAGGCGCGCAAGGCGCTGTTCGACGTCGTCACCGATTTCCGCCGCTGGCAGACGCTCTTGGAGACCATGCCGCACACCGAGCTTGCCGAGCAGATCCTCGACGAGAGCGGCTATACAGCCATGTGGCAGGCGGACAAATCGGCGGAAGGCCCGGGGCGCCTCGACAACCTCAAGGAACTGATCCGCTCGATGGAAGCGTTCGAGTCCATGCGCGGCTTCCTCGACCACGTCTCGCTCGTCATGGATGCCGAGCAGAACGCGGAGCTCGACGCCGTCTCGATCATGACGCTGCACTCGGCCAAGGGCCTCGAATTCGAGACCGTCTTCCTGCCCGGCTGGGAGGAAGGCCTGTTCCCGCACCAGCGCGCGCTCGACGAGGGTGGCCGCTCGGGTCTCGAGGAAGAACGCCGCCTCGCCTATGTCGGCATCACGCGCGCCAAGCGCCGTTGCCACATCTGGTTCGTCTCGAACCGCCGCATCCACGGCCTCTGGCAATCGACGCTCCCCTCCCGCTTCCTCGACGAACTGCCGGAAGCGCATGTGGAAGTGGCCGAGGTGGAACAGTCCTATGGCGGTTACGGCCGCGGCGGCTACGGCCAGTCGCGCTTCGACAAGCAGGAGCCGTTCCAGAATGCCTATTCGACGCCCGGCTGGCGCCGCGCCCAGGCGAACCGCACGGAAGCCACGCGCGACAACTGGGGCTCACGCTCCGGCCACGCGGTCGAGCGCATCGGTTATGGCGAGAGCGGCCCGCGCTCGCGTATGATCGATGGCGAACTGGTGGCGAAATCGACCACGAGCGAACCGTCGAAATTCTCCGTCGGCGACCGGGTCTTCCACCTGAAATTCGGCAACGGCAATGTCGCGGCGATCGAGGGCAACAAGCTGACGATCGATTTCGACCGTGCCGGACAGAAACGCGTGCTGGACGGTTTCGTCGAACAGATCTGACGGGGCCGCCGAACGGCCCCGCTTTCCAAAAATCAGGATGCCTTCCGCATATGGCCGAGGCGTGCCGCGCGTTGCGCCGGCGTCCAGATTTCGCGGTCCTGGTCGCGCTGATGGTCGCGGCGGTTGAGCTGGAAGCGGTTCACCAGTTCCGTCAGCGTCGTCGCGCCCTCGGCAAGCGTCTGGCTGGTCGAGGTCGTGCGCTCCACCATCGCCGCATTGTCCTGCGTGATGCGGTCGACATCGGTCACCGCCGCGCTGATCTCTTCGAGACCATTTGCCTGTTCGGCGGCGGAGGTCGCGATCGCATCGACATTGTGGTCGATCTCTTCGACGAAATTGCCGATCTCCTTGAGCGCCCGGCCGGTCTCGCCGACAAGCCGCACGCCTTCGCGCACCTCGCTGCTGGAATTGGTGATCAGCGTCTTGATCTCGCGGGCGGCCTTGGCCGAGCGCTGGGCAAGCTCGCGCACTTCCTGCGCAACGACCGCAAAGCCCCTGCCCGCGTCGCCCGCGCGCGCCGCTTCGACCCCGGCGTTGAGCGCGAGCAGGTTGGTCTGGAAGGCGATCTCGTCGATCACGCCGATGATCTGGCCGATTTCGCTCGACGCGGATTCGATGCGCTGCATGGCGCTGACCGTGTCCTGCACGACATTGGCGGACGTGTTGGCGGAGGCGCGCGCATCCTGGACGAGCTTGCGGGTCTCCCGCGTGCGATCAGTGGAGGAGCGCACGGCGACGGTCATCTGCGTCAGCGCAGCCGCGGTCTCCTCGAGCGCCACCGCCTGCTGGCGGGTGCGCTCCGAAAGCTCCTCCGCCCCCATGCGCATCTCCTGGCCGCTGCGGTTGAGGATCTGCGTCTGGTCCAGCACCTTCGACAGGGTTTCCTGGAAGGCGCCGATCGAGCCGTTGAAATCGCGGCGCAGCGATTCGAACTCGCCGATGAACTGGCGGTCGATCGTGACGCGGATGTTGCATTCGGCAAGCCGGCCGAGACCCGCGCCGATCTCCTCGATCGCCCGCACGCGCTCCGTCACGTCCGTCGCGAATTTCACCACCTTGAACACCTTGCCACTGGCATCGAGGATGGGGTTGTAGGACGCCTGGATGTGGATCTTGCCGCCGCCCTTGGCGATGCGGGTGAACTGGTCGGAGACGAACTTGCCTTCGGCAAGCCGCGCCCAAAACTCCTTGTAGGCGGCACTTGCCACATATTCGGGCGCGCAGAACATCGCGTGATGGCGCCCGACGATCTCGGAGAGGTCGTAGCCGAGCGTGGCGAGAAAATTCTCGTTGGCGCCGAGGATGTCGCCCTTCGGCGTGAATTCGATGATCGCCTGCGCCCGGCTCAGCGCGGAGAGCTTGCCCTCGTCCTCCATGGCTTTGCGCTTCATGGCCGTGATGTCGGTGGCGAACTTCACCACCTTATAGGGCTTCCTGCCGCGGAAGACGGGATTGTAGGACGCCTCGATCCAGATCTCGCGGCCGCCCTTGGCGACGCGCTTGTACTGGCGCTGGTCGAAATGCCCCTCGGCAAGCCGCGCCCAGAACGCCGCGTATTCGGGGGATGCCGCCTCCGCCGGATCGACGAAGATGCGGTGATGCTGGCCGACGACCTCCGAAAGCTCATAGCCGACGGCCTGCAGGAAATTCTCGTTGGCGTGCAGAATCCTGCCGGTCATGTCGAATTCGATGATCGCCTGGGAGCGGTTCATCGCGGCAAGCACGGAGCGGGAATTCAATCCGAAATCGAAGGCAGTCACGTCTGGGTCCCCACGTCGATGTGGCCTAGGCAAACCTAGCCATCAAAAGAAGTTGGTTAAATTTGACCCGAAATTCTTAGCATTTGCTAAACCAAATGGTTATTGCTCACAACATTTGGAGGAAATCTCCGCGCCCGGCCGAAAAATGCAAAAAACCGGCACCAAGGGCGCCGGTTTCAGGGTTCACGCGAAAGATGTCAGGCGCCGGCCTTACGGTAGAGCGCGGCAAGCTGGGTGCGCGACGAGGGCAATTCCGGCACCACGACCATCATGGTGATATGCCCGCGCTTGAAGGCGTTGAGGAACGGCTCGTAGTTCTGGAAGGCGACGCAGCCGTGCGAGCCCTTCTGGTTGCGCAGGAGGTTGGTATGCGTCAAGAGGCCCGTGCGGTTCTTCGGGTCACGCCCGTCGATCGAGGTCATGCGGATCGCCTCTACGCCGTGGAAGCGCCGCTCGCGCATCTTCAGGCGGTAGATGCCGGCCGGCGTCGGCCCGTTCATCTTGACATGCTCGTAGCGCGGATTGTCGCGCATCTTGCCGATGCCGGAATGGGCGCGAAGCTTCGTGCCGTCGGGCATGTAGACCGTTGCGTTGGAGACGTCGTAGATCGCGACCCGCGTGCCCTTGCCGAGCCAGCCCGTGCCATTGCTGCTGCCGCCCTTGCCCTTGAACAGGTCGCCGAACAGCGAGCGCTCGGGCTTGGCGTAGGCGATCTCTTCCTTGTCCTTGTCCTTGTCCTTCGCCGTTTCGCGCTTGTTGCGCGCGACCGGCTTTTCTTCCACCACCGGCTTTTCGATGGCGACCGTCTCGAGCGCGGGCTTGGCTTCCGGCAGCGGGATCTGGCTGAGGATGTTGTCCTCTTCCGTCTGCGGCTTCTGCATGACGAGGCCGAAGGGCTGGATGTCCTTGCGCGCAGACGTGTCTTCGACGAGCGCGGTCACCATGGCCGGCTGGCCGGTGATCGCCTTTTCCTGTTCGACGGAGCGCTCGGCGCGGGCATAGGCCGCCTCGATCAACGCCGCCTTCGCCTTTTCACGCTTCACGGCGGAGGCGAGCTGGACCGAGATCTTGCGCTGGTGCGCCACCTGGATCGCCTCGGCGGTCAGCTGCTTCTGGCGAAGCTCGCTTTCCGAGGGCTGCGAGAGCCGCGAGAATTTCGCGATCTTCACCACCCGGTCGGCGGCCTTTTCTTTTGCCGCGGTCTTGATGTGGAGCGTGCCGGCAATGGCCTTCTTGCCGTCGGAAAGCGACGTTGCCGCCTCGTGCATGGCGCCGAGCGTCGAGACGACGGCCCAGGCGGACCCGGCGATGACGCCGCAGGCAAGCAATGTGCTGAGAAGGATGCCCGCGGAACGGCCCCGACGGGATTTCGACGCGGAACGCGCGGAACTGTACACAGACGCCATGATACTCGTTACCCGATACTCGTTACTCGACGCGGCCGCGGAACAGACAGTCCGAGGGCCTTTACGCTGGCGGCGGGCATCGGGACCACGCGTCCCGGAACTCTGCCGAACGAGCAAAGAATGACGAAATATGGTAAGCAATTCCTTTACGGCGCCTCACGTTTTTGAAGGAATCCGCCGGGGTGTCCTCACCGCCCGGCAAGGCTGCCTCTCACGAGAATGCGGCGATGGCGTGTCCTTACCGTCCGTATCGCTAGAACCGGGGAGGCCGGGCGAGCCAGTCGGTGGCCTTTTCATAGGCCGCGGCGGCCGCCAGCACGTCGCGATCGGCCCGCGCGCGGCCGATGATCTGGATGCCCGCAGGCAGGCCGTTTGCCCCGAAACCGGCCGGCATGGCGGCGACGGGAAGGCCGGCGAGCGTCGGGCCGATGACCACCTCCATCCAGCGGTGATAGGTGTCCATCGCCCGCCCGTCGATCGCTTTCGGCCAGTCCAGCTCGGCATCGAACGGAAAAACCTGGGCCGAGGGCAGGACGAGGAAATCGTAGGTTTCGAAGAGGCCCGAGACGTAGCGATGCCAGTCGCTGCGGCCGAGCGACGCCGCATAGACCTCGGTCGCCGAAAGCCCGCGGCCGTTCTCGATCTCCCAGATCATCTCCGGCTTCATGTTCGCGCGCCGCGCCGGATCATCGTAGTCGGCAGCCTGCCCGCCGGCGACGAGGAAATGGCGCAGCGTGCGCCAGGTCTGCCACAGCCGCGCCATGTCGAAGCCCGGCGCGACCTCTTCCACCGTGCAGCCGAGCCGGCGAAAGACGTCGAGCGTCCCGCGGCAAAGCTCCAGCACGCCCGGCTCGAACGGCAGGTAACCGCCGAAATCGCCGAGCCAGCCTATCCGGGCGCCGGAGAGATCGCGGCTCCCGTCCAGCGAGAGGTCCTCGTCGACCAGCGACAGCGGATCGCGCGGATCGTGCCCCGCCTGCGTCGCGAGAAGGGCCGCGACATCGGCGACGCTGCGCCCCATCGGCCCGTTGACGGCGAGCTGGCCGAGGAAAAGCTCGTTGCCGAGCGAGGGCACGCGGCCGAAGGACGGGCGGAAGCCGACGACATTGTTGAAACCGGCGGGATTGCGCAGCGAGCCCATCATGTCGCTGCCGTCGGCCACCGGCAGCATCCGCGCCGCAAGCGCCGCCGCCGCACCGCCGGAAGAACCGCCAGCGCTCTTGCCCGTATCGTAAGGGTTGCGCGTGACACCGAAGACCGGATTGTAGCTGTGCGAGCCGAGGCCCATTTCCGGCGCGTTGGTCTTGCCGATCACGATGGCCCCGGCCGCCCGGATGCGCTCGACATGGATGTCGTCATAGTCCGGCACGAAATCCGCGTAGTTCTTTGAGCCGAAGGAGCAGAGGATGCCCTTCGCCTCGGACAGATCCTTCACCGCGAAGGGCAGGCCATGCAGCCAGCCGCGATACTCTCCCGCCGCGAGCGCCCGGTCGGCCTCGTCCGCCTCGGCCAGCAGCTCTTCCGTCGGGCGGAGGCTGACGATGGCGTTGATGCGCGGATTGATCGCCGCGATGCGGGAAAGGTAGGCCGCCATGACGCTTCGGCAGTCGAGCCTGCGCTCGGCGATGGCGGCGGAAAGGGCAAGGGCGGAAAGGTCGGTAATGTCCTGCAAGGTCGGCTCCGGCGGTCTCTGATGCAAGAGCTAGCAGGCCGAGGGGGCGAGCGCCAGCCCGGCCTCAGCCGAGCGGCACACCCTGCCGGAAGGCGAGCGCGAAAAGCCCGACGGCGGCGAGCGAGCCGAGCGTGCGCACATGGTTCCATGGCGTCCAGACGTCGAGATAGCGCTGCCAGAGGGCCGCCTGTTCCGGGCTGCCGGCGGGGGCCGCGGCGAGCGCATCGTTGAGCGGCACGTTGAAGACCATCGTCACGCCGATGACCGCAACGAGGAAGACCACGCCGCCAGCCAAGGCCATGAGCCCGCCGGCCCCGCCCTGCAGGAAGCCGATGATGACGAGTGCGAGCGACAAAACCGCCGCGCCGAAGAAGGCCGTGGCAAACCAGGGGTTCAGGATAACGACATTGATGGCGTTCATCGCCGCCGCCCCTTCCGCCGGCGTCAGGCGCGCGAAGGCGGCCATGATGCAGACGGAAAAGATGAAGAACAGGCCGGCATTGAGCGCTGCCGCAAGGATGGCGAAAAAGGTCAGGATAGGGAAAACGCTTGCCATGATCAGGTCCTCCAGAAACCGGTTGCCGCGACGTCGCGGGCGAAATCGGCAAAATCGCGCGGCGGGCGGCCGAGCACCTGCTCGACATCGGTCCTCAGAGATTCGTTCCGCCCGTCGAGCACCGAGCCGAACAGGTAGGTGACGAGCCAGATGACATCCTCCGCAACGCCCGCCTCCCGCAGGATGCCGGCATAGGCCGCGACGGTGACCGGCGTATAGGCGACCGCGCGCCCGCCCGCCGCGGAAAATTCCGCCAGTGCCTCACGAAAGGTCATCAGCCGCGAGCCGGTCAGTTCATAGGTCCTGCCGGCATGCCCCTCCTCCGTCAGCGCCGCCACCGCCATGTCGGCAATGTCGCGCGTATCGACGAAGGGCTCGCGGACCGTGCTGGAGGGCAGCACCAGCTCGCCCGCCAGTATCTGTTCGGCAAACAGGCCTTCGCTGAAATTCTGGAAGAACCAGCTGCCGCGCAGCACGGTCCACGGGATGCCCGCTTCCTTCATCGCCGCCTCGCTCGCCTCCGCCGCATCCTCGCCGCGGCCGGAAAGCAGCACGATGCGCTGGACGCCGGCCTCGGCGGCAAGGCGGGAAAGCCGGCGGATATCGTCGTCCGAGCCCGGCACCGCGAGGTCCGGCTGATAGGCGATGTAGAGCGCATCCACATCCGCCAGCACCGCCGGCCAGCCGGACGCATCGCGCCAGTCGAACGGGATGTCCGCCGAGCGCGAGGCGACCCGCACCGCATAACCCTTCTCCCGCAATCTTTCGGCGATCGGCCGCCCCGTCTTGCCTTCGCCACCCAGAAGCAGAATGCGCTTGTTCGTCATGTCTCCGCCCTCCAAAATGTGAGCATCACTCATGTTTGCAAAATGTGAGGAATCCTCGTATTTGTCAAGCGCGATTATGCGAGCCTTTGGAGCAGACGGTGGAACGAGAGCCGAGCGAAACGCAGATGCGTCGCGCGCCGACCCAGAAACGCAGCCGCGAGCGGGTGGACGCCATCCTTGCCAATGCGACGGAGATGATCGCCGAAACGGGGAGCGACGCGCTGCGCATGAGCGAGCTCGCCCAGCGCACGGGCATCTCGATCGGCTCGCTCTACCAGTATTTTCCCGACAAGAGCGCCGTCGTGCATGCGCTCGCCGAACGCTGCAACGAGGATAGCCGCGCCTGCATCGCCGAAGGCCTCGCCACGGTCGAAAGCATGGACGAACTCGGCACCGCCTTCGCCAGCCTGATCGATACCTACTACGCGATCTTCCTCGCCGAACCCGTCATCCGCGACATCTGGTCGGCGGTGCAGGCGGATGGGGCGTTGCGGGCCATGGAGGTCGAGGAAAGCCGGCGCAACGGCGCGCTGCTCGCCGCCCGGCTGACGGCGCTGCGGCCTCAGGCCGATCCGCAAAAGATCGAGGCGACCGCTCTTCTCGTCATGCATCTCGGTGAGGCGACCATGCGCCTTTCCGTCTCGGTCGCGCGGGCGGAGGGCGACCGTCTGGTCGAGGCCTACAAGCGCATGGCGATCCACGAGCTGATGGCGCTTTGAGTGTTCAAGCGCGTTTGCGGGCGCGGCGCTGTTCCAGCACGTCCGCGGCTTCCAGCAGCGTATCGAAGATGTAGGAAATCTTCTCGCCCCGCGTCTCGCCATACCAGATCTGCGGCACCATCACCCGAAAGCGGGTCTCCAGAAGATCGGCAAGCGCCTCGGTATCCCCCATCCATTCGAGCATGTCGGCGTAAAGGTTCATCACGCTCGGTGCCGGGAAGCGGGCAAGCAGGTCTTCGAAGCCCTGCTTGACGAGGGCCGGATCGCAGAGCGTATCGGCAAGCTCGTGATCGCCGACATCGGTGTTCGCCTGCTGGATCAGCGCATAGAAGCCGAGGCCGAAGCACTCCCGGGTCAGCTCCACCGCCCGCCGGGCGAAGTTTTCGAGGTCCTGCGCGTCGCGGCCGAGCCAGCGCGGCATGATCATGCGGGCATGCGCCCGGCAGAGATCGACATTGTAGCGGTCGAGCAGCCAGGCCCGCTCGAAACGCGCCTTGAAGATGTCGAAACTGCCCTCGTTCGCCGCGCGGCGGTAGTCGCTCATCCGCCAGCTGAAATTCTCCGGGTCCGGATGGCTGTCGAGCACCTCGTCCGCTTCCTTCAAAAGCTCCTCGTAGCTCTTCCACTGCTCCGGCCGCACGAAGCGTCCATAGGCGGTGCCGCGCCGCGCGAAGGCGGTTACGCGCAGTGCATCGGCATAGGTGGCGGCGGAAAACGGCGACGGGCTGCGCTGGAAGAACGCCCGGAACGGCTTGAGCATCTCCTCATGCGCCGGCGCCTCCTCGTCCGGCAGCTCCAGGAAGGGTTCGAAGAACCAGTCCTTCACCAGGGAATAATGCGGCCGGCCGCTTTGAGCGATCACGCCGCCGGCCCGTGCGGCCTCGAAGGCGCGCTGGTAGGCCTCGAAATCGCCGTTGCCCCAGGCGATCCGCATGGCGTCGCGCTGCGGAACGAGGTCCGGGAGCTCGTCATAGAGGTCGACGAGATAGAGATCGTAGTCGCGGACCAGCAGCTCCTGCGGCGAAAGCGGCTCCGCCGGCGCGCGCTCCGCCCGGCCGAACATCCTGTTGCGAAGCGTGCTGAAAATATCCTTGAAGCCCATCTCGATCTGCTTTCTCCGCCCGAAGGCAAGTCCCGTTCCCGGCGTCCGAAAATCGCCGGAACAGCAATCTGACGGTCGCGGGCCGGCGGCTATTCGCCGGCATCACCGATATTTGAACTGCGCCCGTCCTTTCCTTGCGCGGTTCGTGATACATTTGCCGTCCGGGATATGCACATAGGTGATGGCCATGCTGACAGTGCTTGCCTTGCTGATGAGCCTGACGGCCGGCGCCGAAATCGCCGCCGCCTCCGACCAGGAGGTCGACGTGGAGCTGGTGCTTGCGGTCGACGTCTCCGGCTCGATGGACCTGGAGGAAGCGCAGGTGCAGCGCGCCGGCTATGTCGATGCGCTCAGACATCCCGATTTCGTCAATGCCGTGCGCGACGGCCTGACCGGCCGCATCGCCATCAGCTATTTCGAATGGGCCGGCACGATCCGCGACAGTTCCCACCTGCCCTGGCAGATCATCTCCGGGCCGGAAGACGCCAACGCCTTTGCAGCCCAACTGGAGGCCCGCCCGATCGCCACGCGCCGCGGCACGTCGATCTCCGGCGCCATCGTCTACGGCGCGAAACTCTTCGATGGAAACGGCTATTCCGGCATGCGCCGCGTCATCGATGTCTCCGGCGACGGCCCGAACAATTTCGGACCGCCCGTGACGCCGGCCCGCGATGCCGCCACCGCGCTCGGCATTATCATCAACGGCCTCGCCATCATGATCCGCCCCTCGGCCGCCTACGGCTCGCTCGACGACTATTATTCGAACTGCGTCATCGGCGGCCCGGGCGCCTTCGTGCTGCCGGTGCAGGAGCCGGAGGATTTCGCCATCGCCATCCGCCGCAAGCTGATCCTCGAAGTCAGCGGCGCCGAGCCGCCCGCCCGCGTGATCCGCGCCGCCGGCCAGAGCGCCGACTGCATGATCGGCGAGAAACTCAGGCCCAGCTACATGGAACGCTACTACCCGGAACTCGACCGGTAACGCGCGTGAAAATCTGCCGTTAAGCTGCGGCACCGACGTGGTTTTAGCCGAAAATCCGCCCCTCCTCGGCCGCGCCGCGACCGGCTTTTTCCTGATTCAAAAACAACAGCTCGTCGCAAGCTATTCCTTTTAAACGGAAATCGTGCTTATATTGAATGAACGTTCAGCAAAATAAGGGGAGCGACATGAACGAGATGATCCGCGATATCAACGTTCCGAACGACTGGGACAGGAGCGGACTTCCGGGCTGGTGTTATCACAGCCCCGCCCTTCTCGAGCTGGAGAAGCAGCATGTTTTCCGCGAGCACTGGCAGATCGCCTGCCACGTCTCCGACATTCCCGAGCCCGGCAACTACCTTGCCATGGACGTCGTCGGCGAGCGCGCGCTCATCCTGCGCGGGCAGGACGGCACCGTGCGCGCCTTCCACAATATCTGCCGCCACCGCGGCTCGCGCCTCGTCGCCGACGAGACGGGCACGTGCCGCAACGCGCTTGTCTGTCCCTTCCACGGCTGGGTCTACAATCTCGACGGCACCTTGCGCGGCGCCGCGCGCCCCCGCAGTTTCCCGCCGCTCGACAAGGACGAGTTCGCGCTGAAATCGCTCGAATGCGAGATCTGGATGGGTTTCGTCTTCATCCGCTTCGCGCCCGGCCCGCAGCCCTCCGTCGCCGAGCTGATGAAGCCCTTCGAGGACGAACTTTCGCATTACCGTTCCGAGGAGATGGTGCCCACCGGCGGTATCTGGACGCAGGAAAGTCCGGTCAACTGGAAGTCCGTGCGCGACGTCGACAACGAGGGCTACCATGTCGCCATGGCCCACCCGGCCCTTCAGGACCTCTATGGCTCGACCTATTACGACGAGCCCTTCGTCGACGGCCTCTGCCGGTCCTTCGCCACCTACAATCCCCATGCCGGCCGGCGCTGGAGCGTGCGCAACTACGTCAGGATATCGCAGGACAACCCGCGGCTTCCCGAACGGCTGCGCAAGGCCTGGATCTATTTCGGCCTGTTCCCGAACTGCGTCATCGCGGTGACGCCGGAGACCATGCAGTTCTACCAGGAATTCCCCATCGGCGTCGGCAGGACGTTGCTGCGCGGCGGCATCTACCGCTACCGCGACGAGGACCGCGCCCAGCGCCTCGCCCGCTACCTCGCCTACCGCATCGATCGCGACACGCAGTCCGAGGACGTGCAGCTCACCGTCTGGTCGAACGAGGCGATGACCTCGAACGCCTTTGCCGGCTTCTACCTCTCCGACCTCGAATATGGCGTGCGCACCCACCACGACCACATTCGCAAGGTGCTGCCGGTGGTGACGCTGAAGGAGGCGCCGGAAGAGACGGCGATGGCGGAGGTCAATGCCGGCCTCGCCGAAAGCCGCTAAACCACCGACATGAAAAAGAGGCCCGCTTTCGCGGGCCTCAAACGTTTGGACCGGGGAATGTCGGTCCAAACAGGGTCTTGTCCGGAAGGGCTCAGCCCTTCCAGAGCCCTTCGCGGGTCAGGTCGTCCATGGTGAGTTCGATGCCGCGGCGCAGGATCGAAGCCATGTCGTCGATCTGCGCTGTCGAGATGGTGAGCGGCGGCGACATCACGCACATGCTGATGAGCGGGCGCACCAGAAGGCCGAGTTCCTGGCAATGCCGGTCGATGCGTTTTCCCACTTCGAGATCGAGCGTCAGCGGATTGTTGCTGACCCGGTCGGCGACGCATTCGACGCAGGCCATGAGGCCGAGACCGCGCACTTCGCCGACCAGCGGCAGGTCTTCCAGCGCCTTCAGGCTCTTCTGGAAATGATCCGACACCGCCCGTGCATGCGCCAAAAGGCCGCCTTCCAGGATGTCGAGGTTCTTCAGCGCCACGGCGCAGCCGACCGGATGGCTGGAATAGGTGAGCCCGTGCGCAAACATCGCCTCCGAATGGTTCGAACGGCGCAACTCCTCGAACAGCCGGCCTGCGATCATCACGCCGCCGAGCGGGAAATAACCGGAGGTGACGCCCTTGGCGAAGGTGATCATGTCCGGCTCGATATCGAAAACATCCTTCGACGCGAAGACATGGCCGAGGCGCCCGAAGGCCGTCACTACCTCGTCGGCGATGAAGAGGATGTCGTTGGCCCGGCAAAGCGCGTGCATGCGCTTGAGGTATCCCGCGGGCGGCACGATGACGCCGCCAGAGGCCATGACGGGCTCGGCAATGAAGGCGCCGATAGTTTCGGCCCCCTTCTCTTCTATGACCTGCCGGAATTCCTCAACGAGGAAGTCGCAGAACGCCTCTTCCGTAATGCCTTCCGGCCGGCGGAACGGGTCCGGGCAGGAGAGTTTGACGACGAGATCCGACGCGCTGTCCATCCAGTCGTGGTCGCGCGGCCGGCCGTTGAGCGAGGCGGAGAGATAGGTCGAACCGTGATAGCCGCCCTGCCGGGAGACGATCAGCTTCTTCTCCGGCCGCCCCTTCACATTGTTGGCGAACTGCATGAAGCGCAGCGCCGTCTCCACCGCCGAGGAACCGCCCGTCGTGTAGAAAACGTGGTCGACGCCGTCGGGCGCGTGCTCGGCGAGTCGGGCAGAGAGCACAGCAGAGGGTGTGTTCGTCGTGTACCAGGGCGAATTGTAGGATAGCTCCATGGCCTGCGACGCCATGACGTCGGCCAATTCCTTGTTGCGGTGCCCGGCATTGACGCACCACATGCCGGCAGGCCCGTCGATCAGCTTTCTGCCGCTGGCATCCGTCACATAGATGCCCTCGCCCGACTCGATTCGCCCGCGTGCCTCGGCACCGATCGAGCCCGACATCGGCCAAGGCTGCACCAGGTGGCGCTCGGCAAGGCGGGTGATCTCGTCGCCCGCCGCCTCGCCAGCACGCAGGTCCTCGTTCGCCGTCTTCGGAATTGCCGCCATGTCCCGCTCCATCGATTATTTACCAAGAGGATATCGCATACAACAATATGAAAGAGTTTAGGTTTCCCAATCATATTGAATGTTCGTTCAATCAATATTGCAGAACTGGGGCTTGATTTCAACGGGGATTTGAGCGCATGTTGTCTTCAGGGAACACGAGAGTGCCGGATACGGAAACTCCTCAAGCCGAAAAGGCGCACATATGGGAATGGGAAGCCTCACGCTCTATGAATGTTGCCGCGAGCGGAGCCCTGCCCGATGACGGCGGCGGCGTTCGACAGGATCGCTGACACGCCCGCCCCGGCAAGGCGCCGGGCCTGGACACGCAGCGAAGAGGCCCGCGGCCTCGCCATGATCTCGCCGACCTTCCTCTATGCGCTGGCGCTGCTTTTCTTGCCCGTCCTCATCGTCATCGCCTACAGTTTCTGGACCCAGAACTATCTCGACATCGACCGCACCTTCACGCTGGAAAACTACCGCCAGGCGCTGACCGAACCGATCTACCGCGACCTCTTCATCCGCTCGCTGTGGATCTCGCTGACGGTCAGCGTCGTCACCGTCGTCTTCTCTTACCCCATCGCCTGGTTCATCTCCTTCCATGGCGGGGTGCACAAAAACCTCTGGCTCTTCCTGATCACCGTACCCTGCTGGACGAGCTATCTGCTGCGCGTCATGTCCTGGAAGGTCATCCTCGGCTATGGCGGCGTCATGAACACCGGCCTTATCTCGATGGGCCTCATCGACAAGCCGGTGACCTCGCTGCTCTACAATTCCAACGCCGTCGTCATCACGCTGGTGCACAGCTGGGCCGCCTTCGCCATCTTGCCGATCTACGTCTCGCTGCAGAAGATCGACCGCACCTATATCGAGGCGGCACGCGATCTCGGCGACAGTCGGCTCCGCGCCTTCTTCCGCATCACCCTGCCGCTGTCGCTGCCGGGCGTCGTCTCCGCCTTCCTGATCGTGATGATACCGACCGTCGGCGACTACGTGACGCCGCGCCTCGTCGGCGGCAAGGACGGCGTGATGATCGCGACCGCCATCCAGGCGCAGTTCGGCAAGGGCGCGAACTGGCCGCTGGGTGCCGCCCTCTCCGTAACGACCATGATCCTCGTGTCGCTGACGGCCGCAGCCGTCGTGCTGGCGCTGAAATTCACCGTGCGGAGGATCAAATGACAATCCTCACGCAACGCTTGCGTTTCATTCCGTGGCTGCCGGTCTATGTCGCGGTCTATTTCCTCTTCCTCTACCTGCCGATCCTGCTGCTGCCGGTCTTCTCCTTCAACAATGCGGCGACGACGACCTTCCCGCTCGCCGGCTTCACCACCAAATGGTACGCCTCGCTCGCCGGCAATTCGGTGATGATGGAAGCGGCCTGGAACAGTCTGGTCGTCGGCATCTCGGTCGCGCTGCTCTCGACGGTGCTCGGCATCTGCGCGGCCCGCGCCATCACGCGATACCGCTTTCGCGGCCAGAGGGCGGCGGCCGGCCTCATCATGGCGCCGCTCTTCCTGCCGGAAATCATCGTCGCGGTCTCGCTCCTGATGATCGTGCTCGCGATGGGCATCGAGCTTTCGCTCGTCACCATCATCCTCGGCCAGACCGTGTTCTGCGTGCCCTATGCCATGTCGGTGCTCGTCTCCGGCTTCGAGGGCTTCGACCGCAGCCTGGAAGAAGCCTCCTACGATCTCGGCGAAACCGCCATCGGCACCTTCCGGCGCGTCACGCTGCCGGTGGTCGCACCGGCCATCGTCTCCAGCCTGCTCGTTACCTTCACCATCTCGCTCGACGAGTTCATCCTCGCCTTCTTCCTGTCCGGCACCGCGCCGACGCTGCCGGTCTATATCTGGGGCCAGCTGCGTTTCGCCGCCAAGCTGCCCGGCGTGCTGGCGCTCGGCACGATCATGCTCGTCGCCTCGATCCTCATGCTCACCCTTGCCGAAGTCCTGCGCCGCCGTGCCGAACGCCGCACGCAATTGGCGCTCATCCTGCCCTAGGAGGCGCGCAATGCCCGACCGTCCCATGATCGAGATCCAGAACGTCTCGAAGTTCTACGGCATCTACAAGGCGCTCGACGACGTCTCGCTGACCATCGGCGAAGGTGAGTTCTTCTCGCTGCTCGGCCCCTCCGGCTGCGGCAAGACCACGCTGCTGCGCTCGATTGCCGGCTTCGAGACGCCGACGGCCGGCGAAATCTTCATCGACGGCGCGCCGTCGCTCGCCCTGCCGCCAAACAAGCGGCCGACCAACATGGTGTTCCAGAACTACGCCATCTTCCCGCATCTCGACGTCGCCGAAAACGTCGCCTACGGCCTGAAGCGGCTGAAACTCTCGCCGGAAGACGAGAAAAAACGTGTCGGCGACGCGCTCGACCAGGTCCGCCTCTCGGGCTTCGGCCAACGCAAGGCGCACGAATTGTCCGGCGGCCAGCGCCAGCGCGTGGCGCTCGCCCGCGCCCTCGTCATGCGTCCGAAAGTATTGCTGCTCGACGAGCCGCTCTCAGCCCTCGACAAGAAGCTGCGCGAGGAAATGCAGGTGGAGCTGCGCACGCTGCAAAAGGCCGTCGGCATCACCTTCATCCTCGTCACGCACGACCAGTACGAGGCGCTGGCGCTCTCCGACCGCATCGCCGTGATGTTCGGCGGCCGCATCGCCCAGATCGCGACACCGAAGGAAATCTACCAGCGCCCGCGCACGCGAAAAGTCGCCGATTTCCTCGGCGGCATGAACTTTTTGAAGGCGAAGGTGCTCGGCGAACAGGGCAATGCCGTCTCGGTTGACGCCGCCCGCTTCGGCGCGGTCAACCTCGACAAGCCGCACGGTTTTAGCGCCACAAACGGCCACGTCACCGTCGGCATCCGCCCGGAACGCCTGCGCCTCCTGTGGGACGACGACCGCGCCCAGCACGAACTCGCCGGCCGCATTCAGAACCGCGCCTATTTCGGCGAAGTCACCCATCTCACCGTCGGCGTCGACGGGCTGGAGCAGCCGCTCTCCATGGTCGAGACCAACGATCACGGCGCAGACGACCTGCCGATCGGTGCAGAAATCCGCCTCGCCTATGATCCAGATGCGTTCGTGCTTTTGGCAGAAGACGAAGCGGTGCGACGGGTTTGAGCGATAGCGAATAGAAGGTAGCGCCTAGAAACTATTCGCTACTCCCTATTCGCTATTCGCCCCTCTTCTCAATACCCCGATTTGATCTTCTCGAATTCGGCGATCATCTTCTGGCGCAGCTCCGTCGGGATCGGCGCCTGGAAGAGCGTGTTGGCGACGAAGGAGTCGACATCCGCATAGCCCTTGTCGGCAAGGATCTTCGGATCGACCGCGGCCATGCCCTTGGCGTTGGAATGGCCGTAACCCCAGTTCTCCACCATATAGGCGGCTACGGCCGGATCGGTGACGGCGTTGAGGTAGTCATAGGCGAGATCGGGGCTGCCTTCGCCGTCCTTCAGCCGTGAATAGCCGCAGACCCAGGTCGAAAGCCCTTCCTTCGTATCCTTCTTGATCACCACCGGCTGGCCCTCGGCTTGCAGCGTCGTCGCCGTCTCGTTCCACGCCCAGGCAAGATCGACCTCGCCGCTGGCCATCGCCTGGCTGAGATCCGTATTGTCCGTCCAATAGAGCCGTACGTTCTGGTGCACCGCGCGCAGGAAGGCCGACGCCTCCTGGAATTGCGCATCCGTCATCGCCGTCAGGTCCTTGAGGCCGATGGCGAGGCCCGCCAGCGCATAGGCGTCGTCGACATTGTCGCCGATCGACACGCGGTCCTTGAATTTCGGATCAGCAAAGGCCTTCAGCGAGGCGACTTCCTCGGGCTTCACTGTATCCGTACGGTAGGTCAGCACCGTATTGCCCCATTCGAAGGGAAGGAACCAGGCCGTGCCGTCCTCGGCCGTCATGAGGTTTTTCATGCCCTTGAAGGCCGGCAATATGTCGTTCCATGCCGTGAGTTTCGACGTGTCGAGAGGCTCCAGCAGCCCGGCCTCGCGCCATTTCACGATACTCTGCGCGCAAGGATGCGCGATATCGGCCTTGAAGCCGGAACGCAGCTTCTGGAAGGCCTCTTCCTCATCGCCGAAGAACGAGAAATCCGGCGAACCACCATGTTTTTCCACATAGGCGGGGTGGAAGGCCGGGTCCTCGTAGCCGGACCAGTCGAAAACAGTGAGCGTATCGGCGGCGACGGCGGGAAGCGCAGTTGTAAGGGCGAGGAGAGCGGCCAATGCCGCCATTGTGGTGCGCTTGGCCCTGTTTGCAGTCTTCATGCCGTACTCCTTCCCCGTTTTCGGGTTCCCTATTGTGGTTGTGGTCCTTGAAGCGTGAGATGTTTCGGGAAGGCGATCACGACGAAGGCGATTGCCGCCTCCAGCGCCTTTTCCCGCGTCGTGCCGTCGCCCATCATCAGGCGCAGCCACAGGCCTTCCAGCATGGCGCAGAGCGCCAGCGCCATCGGCTCCGGCTCATAGCCATAGCCGCCCTCGGCCCTCAGCTCGGTGCAAAGCGAGATCACCGTTTCCTGGTATTTGACGTCACGCGCGCCGCAGAGCGCCTGATAGGTCGGCCGCGACTTCGCCTCGCCCCAGAACGCGCACCAGGCGGCAAGCTTGCGCTTGGTGCAGATCTTGCGGTCGAAATCCGCGTGCACGATGGCCCACAGGCGGCTGGCAACGCTTGGGCCGGCCTTTTCCAGCGCGGCATTCCAATGGTCGCCATACTCTTCCGACATATATTGCAGCGTCGCGATGAGCAGGTTTTCCTTGCTCTCGAAATGGAAGTTGACGATGCCGCGGGAAAGGCCGGCGCCGTCAGCCACGTCGGCGAGCGTTGTGTCGGAATAACCGCGCTTGGCGAGCGAATCGATCGTCGCCTCGATGAGCTGCTGCCGCCTCGTTTCCTTGGAAGCCTTGCGTCCCCGCTTCTCGCCGTCGCCCGAGCCCTGTTCAGCCCCGCCTGCCCGCATCTTCACCGTCACCTTGCCTCTGGGATTTCTGAGCACCACGGTCACGGGTTCACTCCCGCGGCCGGCTTGCTGCCGCGCAGATGAGTGGGACAATGCTCTCCGCTGTCAAGAACCTTCTGCATGGCCGTCCAGGTGCGGATATTCTTCGCGACATGGGCTTCGCCCACGGCCTCCACCGCCGCTGCGTAGAGCGGCCCCTTCAGGCGTTCAAGCTCACCGCGCGCCACCTCGCGATACCAGGCATTGCGGCTTTCGGCCGTCGCATCGATGAAGCCCGCCGCCGCCATCGCCGCAAGATAGCGGCGCGGCGAGGCCATGCCGAAATGCAGCCCCTCGGCGGCAATATAGTCGGTCATGTCCACGCTCGGCTCACCGTCATGGCCGATCAGCCAGTCGGAGGCGGCAAACCTGCCGCCGGGTTTCAGCACGCGGAAAAGCTCGGCGAAGAGGGCCTCCTTGTCCGGCACGTGGATCATCGCATCCTTGGAAAAGACGATGTCGAACTCTCCGTCGTCGAACGGCAGGCGGCCGGGTGGGCTAGACACGAACCGCGCGACGGCGGAGAGCGCTGCGGCATCAGCCGCCGCCCTCGCCCGCTTGATGACCGGCTGCTCCACGTCGTAGCCGACGATCTGCGCCGGCCCGTAGGTCTTTGCCAGATGCAAGGTGATGCCGCCGGCGCCGCAACCGAAATCGAGAACGCGTTTGCCCTTGAGGTCGACACCCGCAATCACGCGATCGACTTCCTCTGGTCCACCGGGAGACAGGTATCCTTCTCCCCAAAGGACGCCGAGGAAGCGGATCGCCGCCTCGTCATATTCCGGCGCCCCTGCCGCATCGCCTTCAACCACTGCCGTCATGGCATTCCCTTGTCGTGGTCCCTGATACCGGCTGACCGGCGCTCGTCCATGGGTCGAAATTCTAGCGCATAATCAGGCGATTGCAAGATACTTGCTGAATGATCATTCAGAATAACTGGACAAGGTTTTGCTTTTGATGCAGCTTTTAGAAACAAGGGAGACATCAAAATGCAAAAGTACGATGCCCTGATCGTTGGCGGCGGCCATAATGGGCTGGTCACGGCCTGCTATTTGCAGCGCTCCGGCCTCAACGTTCTCGTCGTGGAAAAGAATGGGTGGGTCGGCGGCGCGGCGACAAGCCGGGAGCTCACCCCCGGCTTCCTCTATTCCAACTGCTCCTACGTCTGCTCCCTCTTCCGCCCGGAGATCATGCGCGACCTCGAACTGCCGAAACACGGCCTCCAGGTCATCGCCTACGAGGGCGGCGCGGTCTTCACGCGCGACGGCGACTACCTCGCCTCCTACCGCGACCACGACAGCCATCGCCGTGAATTCGCCCGCTACTCCAGGCGCGACGCCGAGGCCTATGAGCGCTACGCCCGCGACGTCACCCGCCAGTGCCGCTTCATCCAGCCGCTTCTGATGCGCACCGCACCCGACCCGTTCAGTTTTCGCCCGCGCGACATTTCCGAGCTGCTCTATCTCGCCAAAAAATTCGGGGAGTTCAGCCCGCACGAAATGGCCGAGACGCTGCGCTTCTGGACCATGTCGATCTCCGACTATCTCGACGAATATTTCGAAACCGACGTCATCAAGGCCTATCTGGCGCTGTCCGGCATCATCGGCACCGCGCTCGGCCCCATGTCGCCGGGCACGGCCTATGTGCTGCTCCATCACTATATGGGCGAAGTCGACGGCTCGGTCGGCGCCTGGGGTTATGCCCGCGGCGGCATGGGCGCGGTGACGCAGGCGCTCGCCCGTTCCTTCGAATCGGTCGGCGGCACCATCCGCACCGATGCCGAGGTCTCCAAGATCTTGACCCGTGGCGGGCGCACGACCGGCGTCGTGCTCGCCAACGGCGACGAGGTGCGCGCCGATCTCGTCGTCTCCAATGCCGACGTGAACCGCACCTTCCTGAAGCTCGTCGACGAGGAATCGCTTCCGGGCGACTTCGTCCACCGGGTAAAACACTTCAAGATGCGCGGCTCGTCGGGCAAGGTGAACATCGCGCTCGACAGCCTGCCGGAATTCCCGGCGCTGCCGGAAGGCTCCTCCTGCATGCGCGGCGACATGCATTTCACCGATTCCATCGAGCGCATGGAACGCGCCTATGACGACTGGAAGGATGGCCGCTGGTCGGCCGATCCCTTCCTCGACATGGTCATCCCGACGACGCTCGACCCGACCATGGCCTCGCCCGGCAAACATTTCATGAGCTGTTTCGTGCAATATTGCCCGCCGAAGGTGGAGGGCCGCGACTGGACGGATGCCGACCGCGACGCTTTCGCCGAAACCGTCATCAGCCAGATCGCCAGCTATTCGCCGGGTTTTCGCGAGCGCATCGTCCATATGGAGGTGCGCACGCCGCGCGAAATCGAGAACGAGGTGGGCCTCACGGAAGGCAACATCTTTCAAGGTGAACTCACCTTCGACCAGCTTCTCTTCAACCGGCCGGTGCCGGGTTACGCCCAGTACCGCAGCCCCATCGCCGGCCTCTACATGTGCGGCTCCTCCACCCATCCGGGCGGCGGGGTGATGGGCGCGCCCGGGCGCAACGCCGCCGCCGAAATCCTGCGCGACCTGAAGCGTACCCCCGAACAGATGAGCAAAGCCCATGACGTCATTTGATGCGATCGTTATCGGCGCCGGCCACAACGGGCTCGCCGCCGCCACCCGCCTCGCCAAGGGCGGCCGCAAGGTGCTGGTGCTGGAAGCCGCAAACGAACCGGGCGGCGCGACGCGCGGCCGTGCGTTCGCCCCCGGCTTCCGCTCCGCCGGCCTCGCCCATCTCGTCAACCGGCTGGACGCGGAAGTCGCCCGCGACATCGGCCTGGATCTTGCGGGCGGCGAGACGCTGCTGCCGACGACGGTGCTCGATGGCTCCGGCAAGGCTGTCGTGCTCAAGGGCGCCTATGGCGAAAGCATTGATGGCGTCTCTTCAGAGGAAGCCGCCGCCTTCGCCGCCATGCGCACAAAACTCGCCTTCCAGGCCGGCGTGCTGAAGCGTTTCCTGCGCCGCCCGCCGCCGCAGATCGGCGCCATTGCGCTCGGCGATTTTGCCACCTTCGCCGCCGCCGGCCTCGGGCTGATCCGCAAGGGCCGCAGCGAAGGCCGCGATTTCCTGCGCATGCTGCTGATGAACGTCGCCGACGTGGCGGATGAATATCTGACCGACGACCGGCTGAAAGGCCTCGTCGCCTTCGATGCCACACTCGGCGTGCATCTCGGCCCCCGCTCCCCCACCTCGCTGCTCGGCCTCTACTATCGCCTGACCGGCGACGTCGCCGGCAAGACGGGCGGCCAATATGTGCCGTCAGGCGGCATGGCGAGCGTCGCGCCCGCCTTCGTGCGCGCGGCGGAAAAGGCCGGCGTCACCATCCGCTGCGGTACGCCCGTCGGCCGCATCCTCGCCGATCGCGGCCGCGCGAACGGCGTCGTCACGCGCGACGGCACGGAGATCACCGCCCCGATCGTCGTCTCGGCGATCCATCCGCAGACGACTTTCCTCAACCTCGTCGATCCCGCCGAAAGCGGCACCGGCTTCGTGCGCTCGGTGAAGAATGTGCGAAGCTACGGCAACGTCGCGAAACTGGACCTCGCGCTCGACCGCATCCCGGATTTCCAAGGCCTGCCGACGGACGCCCGCAATGGCCGCATCGTGCTGGTGCACTCGATGCAGCAGGTCGAGAGGGCGTTCAACCCGGCGAAATACGGCGAGTTCTCCCCCGATCCGGTGATGGAGATCACACTTCCAAGCCTCACCGATCCGTCGCTGGCGCCCGCCGGCGGCTGCACGCTCTCGGCCCTCGTGCAATACGCCCCCTATCGCCTCAAGGCAGGCTGGGAGACCGGCAAGCCGGCTTTCCTGAAGATCATGCTGGAGACGCTGAAGCGTCACGCGCCGGGCATCGAAAAATCCGTCGTCGCCGCCAGCCTGATGACGCCGGTCGATATCGAGGCGGAGTACAATCTGCCCGGCGGCCACTGGCATCACGGCGAGTTGCAGGCCGACCAGTTGCTCATCAACCGGCCGACCAGCGCTGCCTCCGGCTACAGGACGCCGATCGAGGGGCTCTATCTTGCGAGCGCCGGCGCGCATCCGGGCGGCGGCATTTCCGGCCTGCCGGGCTGGAACGCGGCGCGCCACATCCTTTCGGGAGCGACATCATGAACGCCATGACGAAATCGGCCGCCGAACTGCGCCGCGCCGCGCGCGCCCATATCCTCGCCCCGCGCCTCGAAACACCGTTCCACGACCGGCTGATGGCGCTGAGCGAAGTCAACGACTGGTACAACTGGGCGGGCTACAAGGCGCCGCATTCGCTGTTCGACAGCGAACTCGAATATTTCGCCATCCGCTCCACCGCCGCCCTCTTCGACATCTCGCCCATGGTGAAATACCGCATCGCTGGCACGGATGCCGAACGCTATCTCAACCGCCTGACGCTGCGCGATGTCAGAAAACTCGGCGTCAACCGCGTGCATTACACCGCCTGGTGCGACGACCACGGCCATGTGCTGGACGACGGCACGCTCTTCCGCCTCGGCGACCAGGAATTCCGCCTCTGCTGCCAGGAACGCCACCTGCCCTGGCTTCTCGACAGCACCATCGGTTTTTCGGTCGATATCCGCGAGGAGACGGAGGAGATCGCCGGCCTCGCCCTGCAAGGGCCTACAAGCCATGCGGTGCTGCGCGACGCCGGCTTCATCGGCACGGAAAGGCTGAAACCCTTCGACATCGCCACCTTCCCGCATGAGGACGGCGCGGTGACGATCTCGCGCACCGGCTTCACCGGCGATCTCGGCTACGAACTCTTCGTGCCCCGCGCCAAGGCGCTCTCGCTGTGGGATCGCCTGTGGACTGCCGGTCGGGAACACACCATCCGCGCCATCGGCTACGGCGCCCTGAACCAGACGCGCATCGAGGCCGGCTTCATCGTCGCCAACGGCGACTTCGTCACGGCGGAGGGGTCGCTGCGTGCCCACCGGGTGCGCATGCCGGACGAAATCGGCCTCGAGTGGTTGGTCGACCCGGACAAGCCGAACTTCAACGGGCGGCGCGCGATCCTCGATGCGCGGCGGAATCAAACTCTCAAACACATCCTCGTCGGCCTTGAAATCGAAGGAAATATTCCCGCCGAGCACGCCATCGTCTATCATCGCCGGAAGCACGAGGCCGGCCTCGTCACCGCCGCGATCTGGTCGCCGACGGCAAAGCGCAACATCGCCATCGCCAGCCTCGAACGGCCGTACGGTTCGAAGTTCACGGACGACCTCTGGGTCGAGATTTATGCGATGCGGGAACTGAAGTACCAGAAGATGATGAAGCGGGCAAAGATCGTACCGCGGCCCTTCGTGAAGCTCGCCCGCCGCACGGTGACCCCGCCGGGCCTCAAATAACGTGGACGAGGAAACCCGCCGCAACTGGGAGATCATCGCGACACCGCCCGGCGCCGAATGGTCCGGGCGGGCGCGTTATGCGGCGGCGATGTATTTCTGCCAGCGCGGCGACATGGCGCCGGACGTGCTTGAGATCTACCGCATCTGTTCGCGGCTCGATGCGGAGGATCCCGTCTCGGTGCTCCGGCGCTGGAAGACCGGCGCCGACTGGATCGAGCGGCTGGAGGCCTATCGCGCTGACGGCGCGTGCGAGGCATAGGTCGCAAACAGCCGGTGAAGCGCGTCCTTGCCTTCGCTGGCGATGTCGAACCGGCGGCCGAACAGCAGCCATTCCGAGCACAGGCCCTTGATGACCCAGCGCAGCATGGAGGCAGCAGAGCGTGGCGTCCAGGCGCGGTCGAGCTTCCCCTGGCCCTCCGCCTTGGCGAAGGCCGCTTCCAGCGCCTGCATGTGCTCGTCGTCGAGGTCGTTCTGGCGTTCGGAAATGGCGGCGAATTCGCCGCTGGTATCGCATCGCAGCAGGATAGAAAGGATGCGCTGGCGGTGCTCGTCGGTCGCGAGCAGTTCGAGCCATTCCCGGCCCACCCTTTCGAGCACGCCGAAGACATCGGCATTCTCCGCCTCCAGCTCGCGGGCGATGAGGTCTTCCTGCGGCATGGGCAGTGAATTGTAGAGTTCCAGCACGAGGTCCGCCCGGTTGGCGAAGTGCCAGTAGATGGCGCCGCGGGTGACCCCCGCGGCGCGCGCCACATCCTCCATGGAGGCGTGGGCGACACCCTTTTCGTAGAAGACCTTTTCAGCCGCCAGCAGGATCTGCTGGCGGGTTTCCTTGGCCTCTGCCTTGGTCCGGCGCATGGCGGCCTACTCCGCCGGGCTTGCGACCGGAGCCGGCTCCTCTTTTTTCTTCTTGCCGTAGCCGAACAGCTTCATCACGAAGACGAAGAAGATCGGCACGAAGAAGATGGCGAGCACCGTGGCGGTGATCATGCCGCCCATCACACCGGTGCCGATGGCGCGCTGGCTGCCCGAGCTTGCGCCCGTGGCGATCGCGAGCGGCAGAACGCCGAGCGTGAAGGCAAGCGAGGTCATCAGGATCGGGCGGAAGCGCAGGTGGCAGGCCTCGATGGTCGCATCGATCAGCGACTTGCCCTCCTGCTCCATCAGTTCCTTGGCGAACTCGATGATCAGGATCGCGTTCTTCGCCGACAGGCCGATGATCGCGATCAGGCCCACCTTGAAATACACATCGTTCGACATGTCGCGCAACGTCACCGCAAGGACCGCGCCGATGACGCCGAGCGGCACGACGAGGATGACCGCAAACGGGATCGACCAGCTTTCATAGAGCGCGGCCAGGCACAGGAACACCAGCAGGATCGACAGGCCGACGAGGATCGGCGCCTGCGAACCCGACTGGATTTCCTGCAACGACTGGCCCGTCCACTCGTAGCCGAAGCCCGGCGGTAACTGGGCGGCAAGCCGCTGCATTTCGGCAATCGCATCACCCGACGAGAAGCCCGGCTTGGTATCGCCGCTGAAGCGCACGGACGGGTAGCCGTTGTAGCCGACCGTCTGCGTCGGCGCCATCGTCCACTCCGCGGTCGCAAAGGCCGAGATCGGCACCATGCCGCCCGAGGAGTTGCGCACGTTGAGCTTCAAGAGATCGGCCACCTGCATGCGTTCGTTCTGGTCCGCCTGGACCGTCACGCGCTGCATGCGCCCGGCATTCGGGAAGTCGTTGACATAGGTCGAGCCGAGATTGGTCGAGATCGTCGAGTTGATGTCGGCGAAGGTCACGCCGAAGGTGTTGGCCTTCTCGCGGTCGATGACGACATTGACCTGGGCCGCCTCCGGCATGCCCTCGACACGCACGCCCGCAACCACGTTGCTCTCGGCTGCGAGACCGAGCAGCTGGCCGCTTGCGGCCGACAGCGCCTGCTGGCCGAGACCGCCGCGGTCCTGAAGACGGAACGAGAAGCCGCCCGTCGTGCCGAGACCCTGGATCGGCGGCGGCGACAGCGCGAAGCTGATCGCATCCTTGATCTGGCTCATCGCCATGCTGGCGCGCCCGGCAATCGCCTGCGCCGAATTCTCCGGCCCGCGCTCGCTCCAGTCCTTCAGCGTCACGAAGGCGAGGCCCGCGTTCTGCCCCGAACCGAAGAAGGAGAAGCCGTTGATGCCGACGATCGTCTCGACCGCGGGCTCCTTGCCGAAGATCGTCTCGACCTGGCTCAGCACTTCGTCGGTCCGGTGGCCCGTCGCTTCCGAGGGAAGCTGCATCATGACGATGGCAAAGCCCTGGTCTTCGTCCGGCAGGAACGACGACGGCAGCTTGAGGAACAGGTAGCCGAGGCCGGCGAGGATGGCGAGGTAGATCACCATGAACCGGCCGGTGCGGCGGATCAGCCAGCTGACGCTGCCGCTATATTTGCGCGACGTCTTGTCGAAGCCGCGGTTGAACCAGCCGAAGAAGCCACGCTTGACCTGATGGTGCCCCTTGGGAACCTGCTTGAGGAAACTGCCCGCCAGCGCCGGCGTCAGCGAGAGCGCGAGGAAGGCGGAGAACAGGATCGAGACGACCATCGTCAGCGAGAACTGCTGGTAGATGACGCCGACGGCACCGGGGAAGAAGCCCATCGGGATGAACACCGAGGCGAGCACCAGCGTAATGCCGATGACGGCGCCGGTGATCTGCTTCATCGCCTTGCGGGTCGCCTCCTTCGGCGGCAGGCCCTCCTCCGACATGATGCGCTCGACGTTCTCCACGACGATGATCGCATCGTCGACGAGAATGCCGATGGCGAGCACCATGGCGAACATGGTGAGCACGTTGATCGAGAAGCCCATGGCGAGCATGACGGCACAGGTGCCGAGCAGCGCCACTGGAACGACGAGCGTCGGGATGATCGTGTAGCGGATGTTCTGGAGGAACAGGAACATCACGAGGAAGACGAGGCCGACGGCTTCGAGCAGCGTGTGCAGGACCTTCTCGATCGACACCTTGACGAAGGGCGAGGTGTCATAGGGCGTCGAATATTCGATGCCCGGCGGGAAGAATTCCGCCAGCTCGTCCATGCGGGCCTTGATCGCCTCCGACGTCGCCATGGCGTTGCCGGTCGGCGAAAGCTGCACGGCGACGGCGGCCGACGGCTGGCCGTTGAGGCGCGTCGAGAACGAATAGGTCTCGCCGCCCATTTCGATGCGCGCGACGTCGCGAAGCCGCACGGCGGAGCCGTCCGCATTGGCGCGAAGCACGATGGCGCCGAACTCTTCCGGCGTCGTCAGCTGGCCCTTGATGTTGACGGGGGCCGCGATCTGCTGGGTGATCGGGTTCGGCTGCGCGCCGATGCTGCCGGCCGCGATCTGGGCGTTCTGCGCCTCGACGGCGGCGGTGACGTCGGCGGCCGTCAGGTTGAGGCCGAGCATCTTGGCGGGATCGAGCCAGATGCGCATGGAGCGCTGCGTGGCGAAAAGCTGCGCACGGCCGACGCCGGGCACGCGCTGGATTTCGGCAAGGACGTTGCGGTTGACGTAATCGCCGAGGCTGATGGCGTCCATCGAGCCATCGGTGGAGGTCAGCGCAACGATGAGCAGGAAGCCGGAACCGGCTTCTTCGACCTGCACGCCCTGGCGGCGCACGGAATCGGGCAGGCGCGGCTCGACGCGGCTGACGCGGTTCTGCACGTCGACCGAGGCCTGGCTCGGATCGGTGCCGGGCGCGAAGGTGATGTTGATTTCGGCCGAACCCGAGGCACTCGAGGTCGATTCGAAATAGAGCATGCCCTCGACGCCGTTCAGCTCATCCTCGATGAGCTTGGTGACGCTCTGGTAGGTATCCTGCGAGGACGCGCCGGAATAGGTCGTCGACACCGTGATCTGCGGCGGGGCGACGTCCGGATATTGCGCGATCGGTAGAAGCGGGATGGAGATGGCGCCGGCGATCATGATGAAGATCGCGACGACCCAGGCGAAAATCGGCCTGTCGATGAAAAAACTGGGCATCGTTCAGGTCCTCACTTCGCCGGCTCGGTCTTGGCGGCATCCTCGCCACTTTCCGCCTTGCCAGCCTCGTCGGTCTTTGCAGCGCCGTCTTCCGCCTTGCCGGCTTCACCGGTCTTGGCGGCTTCACCTTCTGCGGCCGGCTGCGAATCCCTTGCAACCGCATTCGGGTCCCACTCGGCCGGCACGACTTCGCCGCCCGGCTGAACCTTCTGGAAGCCCTCGACGATGATCTTCTCGCCGTTCTTCAGGCCGTCGGTGATGACCCAGTTCGTGCCGGCGGCGCGGCCGACGCGCACGCTGCGGGTGCCGGCCTTGTTGTCGGCGGAAACGACGTAGACGAGCGCGCTGCCCGAGGCATCGCGCTGCACGGCCTGCTGCGGCACGATGACGGCGTTCTTCTCGATGCCCTGCTCGATCTGCACGCGCACATACATGCCCGGCAGCAGGTCGCCGTCCGGGTTGGGGAATTCGCCGCGCAGCGTCACCTGGCCGGTCGTCTCGTCGACGGCGGCTTCGGAGAACAAGAGCTTGCCCGGATGCGCATAGGCCGAGCCGTCGTCGAGCACCAGGTTGACCTTGGCGGAATTGTTGTCGGCCATCAGCGCGCCGTCCTGCAGCGCCTTGCGCAGCCGGATGAGGTCCGTCGCCGACTGGGTGAAGTCGGCATAGACCGGGTCGAGCTGCTGGATCGTCGCGAGGTTTTCCGTGCCGTTGGCCGAAACCAGCGCGCCCTCGGTGATCAGCGCACGGCCGATGCGGCCGCTGATCGGCGCCTTGACGTCGGTATATTCGAGATTGAGTTTTGCGGTCGCCAGGCTCGCCTCGGCGATCGCGACATCGGCATCCGCCTGCGCCAACTGGGCGACGGCGTCGTCATAGGTCTGCGCGGAGGCGACGTTCGACTTGCGCAACTGCTCCTGGCGCGCGGCGGTGTTGTTCGCCTGGGCCTGCACGGCCTTGGCGCGGCGCAGCGTCGCCTCGGCGCTGGTGACCTGCACCTGAAACGGGGCCGGGTCGATGCGGTAGAGCACGTCGCCTTCCTTGACCTGCGAGCCCTGCTCGAAGATGCGTTCGATGACGATGCCGGTCGCGCGCGGGCGGACTTCCGCCGTGCGGGTCGCGGCAATGCGGCCCGGCAGGTCGTTGGTGATCGGCACGTCCTCGGCCTTCACGGTGACGACGGCCACCTGCGGCGGCGGAAATGCAGCGCCTCCCTGCTGTGCCTGTTCTTCCTGGCAGCCGGCGAGAATCATGAGGGCGCCAAAGGTCACAATCGAAATCGGTTTCGTGAAACGCATGGGTTCTTCCATAGGCAGTGCCGGCCGGAATGGCGGCAGGGTGCTGAAAACGTGAAGGTGCGGTGATCGCAAGACCACCGCACCGCAACATACAAACAAGGCTGTATGTTAGTTTCTGACGTTTGACAATCGTAGAGTACGGCGCGATCGACCGCAATCCTCCATCATCACGGGATCGTGATGAGGGGCCTCAACGTATCGCCTGGCCATTGGCATCGAAACGATGCAGCTGGCCGGCGCCCGGCGTGGCAAAGACCACATCATCAACGGCATAGTGATGTTCCCCGAACAGGCGGACGGTGAAGAAGCCCACTTTCTCCGATTCGAGATAGACGATCGTATCGGCGCCAAGATGTTCGACATGCACGGCTTTTGCCTGCCACTCGCCGCTGTCGCGCGACAGGGCGAGGTGCTCCGGCCGGATGCCGATGGTCTTCGCATCCGCAATACCGAGACGACCCGCATCGATGAAGTTCATCGCCGGCGACCCGATGAAACCGGCGACGAAGAGGTTGGCCGGCCGGTTGTAGAGTTCCATCGGCGAGCCGATCTGCTGGATGACGCCGGCATCCAGCACCACGATCTTGTCCGCCAGCGTCATCGCCTCGACCTGGTCGTGCGTGACGTAGATCATGGTGGCCTTCAGTTCGCGGTGCAACCGCGCGATCTCAAGGCGCGTGTTGACGCGCAGCGCCGCGTCGAGGTTGGAGAGCGGCTCGTCGAACAGGAACAGCTTCGGTTCACGCACGATGGCGCGGCCGATGGCGACGCGCTGGCGCTGGCCGCCGGACAGTTCGGCCGGGCGGCGGGCCAGGTATTTTTCGAGCGACAGCATGTTCGACGCCTTGTCGACGCGGCTTTCGATCTCCGCCTTCGGCGTGCCCGCCTGCTTGAGGCCGAGGCCCATATTGTCCTTCACCGTCAGGTGCGGATAGAGCGCGTAGGACTGGAACACCATGGCGATGCCGCGCTTGGCCGGCGGCACGGTCGCCACTTCCGTCCCGTCGATGCTGATCGAGCCGGAGGTGGCATCCTCGAGGCCGGCGATGATGCGCAGAAGCGTCGATTTCCCGCAGCCGGAGGGGCCGACGAAGATGACGAATTCGCCATCCTGCACGTCGAGATCGATGCCCTTGATGACATCGACATTGCCGAAGGACTTGCGCACGGATTTAAGTTGAAGAGAGCCCACTGATATCCCCTTAAAGCAATTCCAGCAAAAGTGCGTAGCGATTTTGCGTCCGGAATTGCGTGAAAACAAAGAGTTAGAGCGTTTTCGCTTTTGGCGTAAATGCTCTAGAGCTTGACCGGTTGACCGGTTCTGACACTTTCATCGGCCGCAAGGCAGATTTTCAGCGACTGCACCGCATCGTCCATGTGGCGCGAGAGATCGATGTCCTCACGGATCGCCTTCAGCACGAAGGCCTGTTCGCGGTCGCAGAGTTCCTGGTGACCGGGCTCGCCCGCCATGCGCAGATCCTCGTCCGGCGACAGGAACTTGCCGTCCGGGCCGGTGGCCGCATTGTGCAGGCGGATGACCGCCGTCTTTGTATGCGTGTCGATGTCGTCGGACTTGGCGTTCGGGTCCATGACGATCGAGACAGAACCGTTCGGCGACATGACGTCCTTCACGAAGAACGCCGTCTCCGAGATCATCGGCCCCCAGCCCGCCTCGTACCAGCCGAGCGAACCGTCGTCGAAAAACACCTGGAGATGGCCGTAATTGTACATGTCCGGCGCGATCTCGTTGGAGAGGCGAAGCCCCATGCCGCGCACCTCGACGGGTTTGGCATCGGTGATCTGGCACATCACGTCGAGATAGTGCACGCCGCAGTCGACGATCGGCGGCGTCGTCTGCATCAGCGCCTTGTGGGTCGCCCAGGTCGGCCCGCTCGACTGCTGGTTCAGGTTCATGCGGAACACATAGGGGCCGCCGAGCTTGCGGGCCTCCTCGATGAGCCGCATCCAGGACGGATGATGGCGCAGGATGTAACCGACGATCAGCTTGCGGCCGTTCGCCCGGGCGCAGGCCACGACCCGCTCCGCATCCGCCGTCGTCGTCGCCAGCGGCTTTTCGACGAAGACGTGGGCGCCGGCTTCCATCGCTGCGATCGCATATTCGGCATGGCTGTCCGAATAGGTGTTGACCGAGCAGAGTTCCGGCTTCAGCTCCGTCAGCGCCTCATGGAAGGACGGCAGGATCTCGTAGCCTTCGAGGCCGGCCGGAACCGGAACCTTCGAGCGGTTGACCAGCCCGACGATCTCGAAGCCCGGATTTTCATGATAGGCGAGCGCATGGCTGCGGCCCATATTGCCGAGGCCGGCGGAAAGAACGCGAATGGCAGAACTCACTTGACTGCTCCCGAGGTGATGCCGCGGATCAGCTGCCGCGAGAAGATGAAATAGAGGACGAGGACGGGCAGGATCGCGAGCGACAGCGCCGCGAGCACCGCATTCCAGTTGGTGACGAACTGGCCGATGAAGATCTGCGAGCCGAGCGTCACCGTCTTGGTCGCCTCGCTCGGCGCCAGGATCAGCGGGAACCACAGGTCGTTCCAGATCGGGATCATCGTGAAGACCGCGACCGTCGCCATGGCGGGCCTGACGAGCGGCAGGACGAGGCGGAAGAAGATCGAATATTCCGAAAGCCCGTCGATGCGCCCGGCATTCTTCAGGTCGTCGGAGACGGTCCGCATGAACTCCGACAGGATGAAGACGGCAAGCGGAATGCCCTGCGCGGTATAGACGAGAACCAGTGCCGTCAGCGTGTTGACCAGCCCCGTCGCCACCATGCCCTGGAGGATCGCCACCGTGCCGAGGCGGATCGGGATCATGATGCCGATGGCGAGGTAGAGCCCCATCAGCATGTTGCCGCGGAAGCGGTATTCCGACAGCGCGAAGGCTGCCATGGCGCCGAACAGCAGCACGAGCGCGATGGAGGCCACCGTCACGATGAAGCTGTTCTGGAAGTAGGTCGCGAAATCACCCTGCCCCAGCACCGTCGTGTAGCCCACGAGGTCGAAGGTCTCCAGCGTCGGCACCTGCATCGGATTGCGGAAGATCGCGTTGCGATCCTTCATCGAGTTGATGATCGTCAGGAACACGGGGAAGATGGAGATCACCGCGTAGCCGATCAGCGCCAGATGGACGAGCCCGGTACGGGTCAGCGAATGGCGTGCCTTGGACATGTCCGGCCCTCCCGATCAGAACTGGTAGCGGCGGATGCGCCGCTGGATGACGAAGAGATACAGCGAGACGCCGGCGAGGATGATGAGGAACATGACGGTCGCGATCGTCGCCCCCATCGAGCGGTCGCCGAGCTGGAGCTGGAACCCGAAGAAGGTGCGGTAGAGCAGCGTGCCGAGGATGTCCGTCGCCCCGTCAGGCCCGGCAAGCGCGCCCTGCACGGTATAGACCAGGTCGAAGGCGTTGAAGTTGCCGACGAAGGTGAGGATCGAGATGATGCCGATGGCGGGCAGGATCAGCGGCAGCTTGATCTTCCAGAACTGGCTCCAGCCCGTCACGCCGTCGCATTCAGCCGCCTCGATCACCTCTTCGGGGATGTTGAGCAGCGCCGCATAGATCAGCATCATCGGGATGCCGACATATTGCCAGACCGAGATCAGCGACACGGCGACCAGCGCCGAGTTCGGCCTTCCGAGCCACGGCGCGAAGAACGACTTGAGCCCGACGAGGTCCATCAGGTAGGGCGACACGCCCCAGATCGGCGAGAGGATCAGCTTCCAGATGAAGCCGACGATGACGAAGGACAAAAGCGTCGGCAGGAAGATCGCCGTGCGGTAGAAGGCCGCGAAGCGCAGTTTCGGGATCGACAGCATGGCGGCGAGCGCCACCCCGATCGGGTTCTGCACCAGCATGTGGATGATGAAGAAGACAACGTTGTTCTTCAGCGCATTCCAGAAACTCTCCGACCAGCGCTCGTCGCCGAACAGCACCTTGAAGTTGCCGAGCCCCACGAAGGTCGACTGGCCGTCCACCGTGTTGAACAGCGAGAGGCGCAGCGTCTCGATGAGCGGCAGGATCATCACCGCCGAATAGACGATGAAGGCCGGCAGCAGGAAAACGCCGATATGCCAGCGCTTCGGCCGCTTGATCAGCCCTGTTGCATCATGGGAAGAAGGTATGTCGGTCATGGCCCAGCTCGCCCCTCCGGTTCTTTTTCGTTGACGTCCGCATGCACGGACGCCGAGCGCGGCGGTTGTGCCGCACATGACAATTTCAGCATACACGATAGTGCCGGGGTCGCTCCCCGAATTTGCCCGTCGGCACCCTCTGTCCACCGGGACGAAGAGGGATATGGCATGCGCCGGTCGCTTCGAGCAGCACTGCCTCAAATCCCTCCCCCCAGGATCTATGGGGAGAGGGCCAGCGCAGGCATCGCCTGCGCCTCAAGCAGAATTCAGCAGCCGAAACTGAGGCTTACTTGGCCGGCTTGTACCAGCTGTCGAGGCCCTTCTGGAGCTTCTCGCCAGCCACTTCCGGCGTATCCGTGCCGTTGATGACGTTGGCGGATTCCGTCCAGGTCTCGTTTTCGAGGTTCGGCGTGCCGCGCGACAGGATCTGGTAGGTCGAGCGGATCGACGGCTGGCACTTTTCACGCCAGGAGACGAATTCCTGGGCAAGCGGATCGGCCATCTTCACCGCTGTCGAATTCAGGCTGAAGAAGCCCGGCAGCGAGTTGGCATAGATGTCGGCGAATTCGGGGGACGCGATGAAGGTCAGGAGCTTCTTGGCGGCTTCGGAATTCGCGCTCTTGACATTGAGGCCGACGCCGATGTCGTTGTGGTCGGAGATGTAGCAGGTGTCGCCGGCATTTTTCACCGGCGGCGGGAAGGCGCCCATCTTGAACTGTGCCTGGGTGTTGAACAGGCCGATTTCCCACGAGCCGGCCGGATAGATGGCAGCGCGGCCGAGCGTGAACAGGTTCTGGCTGTCCGGATAGGTCTGGGCTTCGAAGCCGTCGCCGAGATAATCCTTCCACTTGGCCAGCACGCGGTAGGGCTCGACCCAGCCTTCGTCGGTCAGCTTCTGCGTACCGGCGATCAGCGCCTTGCGGCCTTCCTCGCCCTTCCAGTAGGTCGGGCCGATGTTCTGGTAGCCCATGGTCGCGGCTTCCCAGAGGTCCTTCGTGCCCATGGCGAGCGGAATGAAGTTGCCGTCGGCCTTGATCTTGTCGAGGGCGGCGAAGAACTCGGCTTCCGTCGTCGGAACCGCGATGCCGAGCTGGTCGAAGGCATCCTTGTTGTAGATGAAGCCGTGGATGACCGAGGCCATCGGCACGCAGAACGACGTCGCGCCATCGTCCGTCGTCCAGGCGGACTTGGCGACGTCGGAGAAGTTCTCCATGCCCGGCAGGTCGTTCAGGCTGGCAAGGTGGCCCTTGTTGAAGAGTTCGAGCGAGGCGTCGAACGGACGGCAGGTGATGAGGTCGCCTGCCGAACCGGCATCGAGCTTGGCGTTCAGCGCGGCGTTGTATTCGGTCGGCGCGGTCGGCGAGAAGACGACCTTGATGCCGGGGTTCTTCGCTTCGAAGGCCGGGATGATCTTTTCCTGCCAGATCGACAGGTCGTCGTTGCGCCAGCTTTCGATGGTGAGCGTCACGTCCTGCGCCTGCGCGAGCCCGGCCGTGCCGAGGATGCTGGTCGCGAGCAGCAGACCCTTGATTGCGTTGCGTGTCATTTCATTCTCCCCTTTTATGCGCCGCAGCGCGTTTTGAGACTGTTTTATCCGAGAGCCTTGAGGGCGCGCCGGAGGCTTTGCCCCGACCGCTCCAGCACCGCCGCGGCGACGCTGGCGTCCTCTACCCCCGCGGCAAGCAGGACGGCCGTCTTGACCGAGCCTTCGGAGCGCGCAAGCAGGCGTTCGGCCTCGTCGAGCCCGACACCGGAAATGTCGGACACGATGCGGCAGGCCCGCCCCTTCAGTTTGATATTGTCGGCCTTGAGATTGACCATGTGGCCATCATGCACATGGCCGAGATGCACGCCGACCAGCGTGGAAAACAGGTTGAAGGCGATCTTCTGGGCCGTGCCCGCGCCCATGCGCGTCGAGCCGGAAATCACCTCCGGCGGCGTCTGCAACAGGATCGAAACGTCCGCACCCTCGAAAAGGGCGGCACCCGGATTGTTGGCAAGCGCCACGACGGACGCGCCCTTCTCCCGCGCATAATCGGCAATGGCCAGCGCATAGGGCGTGCTGCCGCTTGCCGAAACGGCGACCACGCAGTCGCCAGCGCCAATCGAAGCAGCCGAGGCATCGTTGACGGCAAGATCACGGTCGTCTTCATAACCGCCGGCGAGATCTTCCAGGCTCGCAGCGCCTCCGGCCAGCAGGATGACGATGCGGTCGCGGGCAATGCCGTAGGTGCCGGGAAGTTCGAGCGCATCGGCCATGGCCATCAGGCCGGAGCTGCCGGCGCCCACATAGACGAGGCGCCGGCCGGCCAGAATCGCATCGGCGGCAAGGCGCGCCGCAGCCGCGATATCGGCAAGCGCGGCATCGACCACGGCAGCCGCGGCCTTCTGTCCATCCGCAAGCACGCTCAGCACGTCGACGGGCTGGAGTTCATCCAATCCGCTCGCCTGCTCATGCCTGCCTTCAGTCTTGCCTGCAGCCATCGTCACGTCTCCTCTGATCGAAATTAATGCCAAAAAAATACCAATTGTCCATAGGAAATTAATTTTTGAGACCACTTTTTTGGTCTTCAATATTTTTATATTTTTAAATCAATAACTTGAAAGAAAGCTTATTTTCGATACCACCATACCCCTTGGTTAATGGTATTTTTTTGGTATCGTTGTCCTCGGAGGTGCCCATGACGGATTACATTCTCGGTATCGACGGGGGAGGAACGAGTTGCCGTGCGGCGGTCGCGAGCCCCGACGGCGTCGTTCTCGGCCGCGGCAAGAGCGGCGCGGCCAATATCCTGACCGACCCCAACAATGCGATCATTTCCATCACCGAAGCCGCCAAGGCCGCCTATCGCGACGCCGGGTTCGATGAAGCCGGCGTCACCGGCGCCTCCGCTTTTCTCGGCCTTGCCGGCACCAATGTCGGCGATCTCACCCGTTATGTGCACGACCGCTTACCCTTCCGTCACACCGACATCGATTCCGACGGCCTGATCGCCCTCCAGGGCGCGATCGGCGACGAGGACGGCGCGGTGGCGATCCTCGGCACCGGCTCCATCTATATGGGGCGCAAGAACAATGTGGTCCGCTACATCGGCGGCTGGGGCTTTATCGTCGGCGATCTCGGCGGCGGCGCGCGCGTCGGCCATGCACTGTTGCAGGAAGCGCTGCTCGCCCATGACGGCGTTATTCCCCGCTCGGGTGCCACGGAGGCCGTGCTGGACGAGTTCAAACACGATCCGCGCGGCATCGTCGAATTCGCCCGCCTCTCCAAGCCCGGTGATTTCGGCCGCTACGCGCCTCTGGTCTTCGACCATGCGCGCCAGGGCGACCCGCAGGCGATCGCCATCGTCAAGGCAGGAGCCGCATCGGTGAACGCCTCCCTCGACGCCATCATGGCGCTTGCCGGCGCGCCGCGCCTCTGCCTGCTCGGCGGCCTCGCACCGCTCTATCCGGAATGGCTGTCCGAGCGGCACCGGTCGATCCTGGTGGAAGCCGAAGCGGATGCGCTGACGGGCGCCGTGGCGCTCGCCGCCAACCGGTACAGACAGCGAACGGGAGCCGCCGCATGAGCACGCCGCTTGCCGCGATCCTCACCCCGGAAAGCCTGCAATCGGGCGTGCCCGGTCCGCTCTACCTGAAACTGCGCCAGACGCTGGAAGACGCCATCACCTCCGGCAAGCTGAACCATGGCGATGCGCTGCCGGCCGAACGCGACCTCGCCGACCACGCCAATGTCAGCCGCGTTACGGTGCGCAAGGCCGTCGACGACCTCGTCAAGGATGGCCTGCTGGTGCGCCGCCACGGCTCCGGCACCTTCGTCGCCAAACCCGTCGCCAAGGTGCAGCAGTCGCTCTCCCGCCTCACCTCCTTTACCGAGGACATGGCCCGGCGCGGCCTGACGACGAAAGCCGAATGGCTCGACCGCGGCCTGTTCCACCCCTCGCCCGACGAGATGATGATGCTCGGCCTGCCCGCCGATGCGCTGGTCGCCCGCCTCGGGCGCCTTCGTGTGGCGGACGATATGCCGCTCGCCATCGAGCGCGCCTGCATTTCGGCCGAATTCCTGCCGGATCCGTTGCAGGTGCAGGGTTCGCTCTATGCGGCGCTGGAAAAGCGCGGCTGCCGCCCGGTGCGCGCGGTGCAGCGCATCTCCGCCTACAATATGAAGGACCCCGATGCCGCCATGCTCGGCGTGCCCGCCGGATCGGCGGGGCTTTCCATCGAGCGGGTCTCCTATCTTCGTTCCGGCCGGGTCGTCGAATTCACCCGGTCGATCTATCGCGGCGACGCCTACGATTTCGTCGCCGAACTGACGCTCTCCGAGACGTGAGCGTCCAAACCGACAAAGGGAATACCATGCAGACCAACATGCGGAAAGAAATCAACGAGATCCCGGAAGCGGCGGCCCGCCTGCTGGCCAATTCCGCCGACGCCATCACGGCCGCCGGCAAGGCGTTGCGCGAACGCGACCCGCAGTTCTTCGTCACCGTCGCCCGCGGCTCGTCCGACCACGCCGCCCTCTTCCTGAAATATGCGATCGAACTCACCGCCGGCCGCCCGGTCGCCTCCCTCGGCCCGTCGCTCGCCTCGATCTACGGCGCCCAGCTGAAGCTCGGCGGCGGCGCCGCCATCGCCATCTCCCAGTCCGGCAAGAGCCCGGACATCGTCGCGATGGCACAAGGCGCTACCAAGGGCGGCGCGATCTCCATTGCGCTCACCAACACGCTGCCCTCGCCGCTGGCGGACGCCTGCCTGCATTCGCTCGACCTCTCGGCCGGCCCGGAAATCAGCGTCGCCGCCACGAAATCCTATGTGAACTCCATCGTCGCAGGCCTTGCCGTGCTCGCCGATTGGACGGGCGACACGGACCTCGACCGCGCCGTCAAGAACCTGCCGGAACAGTTCGCCAAGGCCGTGGCGCTCGACTGGAGCGAGCTTGCCGGCGACCTCAAGGACGCCCAGTCGCTCTACGTGCTCGGCCGCGGCCCGGGCCTGGCGATCGCCAGCGAGGCGGCGCTGAAGTTCAAGGAGACCTCCGGCATGCACGCCGAGGCCTATTCCTCCGCCGAAGTGGTGCACGGTCCCGTCGCCCTCGTCGGCCCGTCCTTCCCGGTCATCGCGCTTGCGGCGCGCGACGCGGCGGAAGCCTCCGTCACCGGCATGGCCGACAGCCTCGCCGATCGCGGCGCCTATGCCGGCGTGACGGCCGCCGCTGCAAAGAGCGCGCGAAAACTGCCCTTCGTCGCGACCGGCCACCCGATCACCGATGCGCTGGCCCTCATCGTGCCGTTCTACGGCTTCATCGAAGCCTGGTCGCGCGGCCGCGGCCTCGATCCCGACAAGCCGGTCAACCTCAAGAAAGTGACGGAAACCCGATGACTGCGCTCACCGCCATTACCGGCGCCCGGATTTTCGACGGCGATCGGTGGCACGACCACGGCACGTTGTTGATCGACGGCGGCAAGATCGCAGGCATCGTCGCGCTGAGAGAGGTGCCGAGCGATGCCCGCATCGTGCCGATGGACGGGCTGTCGCTCGTCCCCGGCTTCATCGACCTCCAGGTCAATGGCGGCGGCGGCGTGCTCCTGAACGAGCGCCCGGACCTCGAAGGCATCCGCACCATCTGCGCAGCGCACGCCCGCTTCGGCACGACCGCGCTGCTGCCGACGCTGATCACCGACAACCGCGAGGTCACCGCCAGGACCATCGAGGCCGGCCTCGCGGCCCGCAAGGCGAACGTGCCCGGCTTCCTCGGCCTGCATCTCGAAGGCCCGCATCTCTCCGTCGCGCGCAAGGGTGCGCACGATCCGCAACTGATCCGCCCGATGGAACAGGCCGATCTCGACCGCACCATCGCGGCGCGCCAGAGCCTCGAAGCGCTCTTGATGACGCTCGCGCCGGAAAACGCCAGCAACGAGCAGATCGCGGCGCTACATACCGCCGGCGTCACCGTCAGCCTCGGCCATTCGGACTGCGGCTACAAGACCGCGGCCGCCGCCGTCGAGGCGGGTGCCAGCATGATGACCCACCTCTTCAACGCCATGAGCCCGCTCGGCCACCGCGAGCCCGGCATGGTCGGCGCCGCGCTCGACCTCGGCCACCTGAATGCCGGCCTGATCGCCGACGGCTTCCACGTCGATCCCGCCTCGATCGGCGTCGCATTGCGGGCGAAACGCGGTCCCGGCCGCATCTTCCTCGTCACCGACGCCATGTCGACCATCGGCACCGACATGACGAGCTTCTTCCTCAACGGCCGCGAAATCTTTCGCGAGGGCGGGCGGCTTACGCTTGCCGACGGCACGCTCGCCGGCGCCGATATCGACATGGCCTCCTGCATCCGCTTCATGCGCGACCACGCCGGCATCGACCTGGAGGAGGCGTTGCGCATGGCCTCGCTCTACCCGGCGGAAGCCATCGGCATGACCGGCCGCAAGGGCCGCCTCACCCACGGCCACGACGCGGACTTCGCCATCATCGACGGTGACGTCAACGTCGTCTCCACCTGGATTGCCGGCACGCCGGTCTTCGCCGCCTGAGCGCGACCGCCGGCGCCTTGCAGGCATCGGCGGAATCGGTTCTATCCAGCCGACAGGATGCGTTTCTTTTTTGGAGCGGCACATGCAACTGATCTTCGACGGCCATAACGATGTTCTCCTGCGCCTGTGGGAGAATGCGCAAAAGGGCGCCGACCCGGTCGCCGAATTCGTCGGCGGCACGGACAAGGGCCATATCGACGCCCCGCGCGCCAGGAAGGGCGGCCTTGCCGGCGGCTTCTGCGCCATGTTCATCCCGCCGATCGAAGATTATCCGCCGCGCGAGGTGGACCAGAACGGCCATTACTCTGTCCGCATGGTCGGCCCGCGCGAGCAGGCCGAGGCGCTGAAGATCGCGCTCGACATGACGGACATCGCCTCAAGGCTGGAGCAGGCCGACGGCCTCGCGATCTGCCGCTCCACGGGAGACATCCGCGCAGCGATGGACAGCGGCCGCTTCGCCGCCGTCCTGCATATCGAGGGCTGCGAGCCGATTGCCGAGGACCTCTCGAACCTCGAAACCTTCCATGCCAAGGGCCTGCGTTCGCTCGGCCCCGTCTGGAGCCGCCACAACCTGTTCGGCCACGGCGTGCCCTTCGCCTTCCCCTCCTCGCCCGATACCGGCCCCGGCCTCACCGAGGCCGGCTTCGAGCTGGTCAAGGCGTGCGACCGCCTCGGCATCATGATCGACCTCGCCCACATTACCGAACAGGGCTTTTGGGACGTCGAGCGCACCAGCACCGCGCCGCTCGTCGCCACCCATTCCAATGCGCATGCGCTGACACCGATCTCGCGCAACCTCACCGACCGCCAGCTCGACGCGATTCGCGAGCGCAAGGGCATTGCCGGCCTCAACTACGCCACCACCATGCTGCGCGCCGACGGCCTCGAAAACGCCGATACGCCCATCTCCGACATGGTGCGCCACATCGACCACATGGTGGAGCGCATGGGCATCGACTGCGTGGCACTCGGCTCGGATTTCGACGGCGCGACCATCCCCGCCGCCATCGGCGATGCCAGCGGCAACCAGGCGCTCGTCGAAGCGCTGCGCGCTGCCGGCTACGGCGAGGACGACCTCGCCAAACTCTGCCGGGAAAACTGGCTGCGGCTCCTGAAAACCGTCTGGCGCGAAGCCTGACCTGAAATCTGCGGAAGAACGCCATGACCAAGCCCCTCATCGAACTCTGCGTCGAAGGCATCGACGGTTTTCTCGCCGCGCAGGACGCCGGTGCCGACCGGGTGGAACTCTGCGCGAGCCTGGTCGAAGGCGGCCTGACGCCGAGCCTCGCCACCATCCGCGCCGCGGTGAAGGCGGCAAAAATCCCCGTCCACGTCATCATCCGCCCCCGCGGAGGCGATTTCCTCTATTCGCACACGGAATTCGAGACGATGGTGGAGGACATCAAAGCGCTGCGCGACGAAGGTGTCGCGGGCGTAGTCATCGGCTGCCTGACGCCGGACGGCCGGATCGACGAGGCGCGCACCAAAACGCTGGTCGCGGCCGCCCGCCCGATGTCCGTCACCTGCCACCGCGCCTTCGACATGACGGCGGACGCCCGGGAGGCGCTGGAAGCCCTCATCCGCTGCGGCGTGAACCGCGTGCTGACCTCCGGCCAGCGCGATACCGCCGTGGAAGGCATCGCCATCCTGAAAAGTGCCCATGAACAGGCTGCCGGCCGCATCGTCGTCATGGGCTGCGGTGCGCTCGACGCGGAAAACATCAAAAAGGTCCGCGACGAGACCGGCCTGACCGAACTGCACTTCGCTGCGCTGACGACCGTGCCGAGCGGCATGACCTTCCGCAATCCGCATGTCGGCATGGGCGGCACGGAGAAGGACCGCGAATACGAACTGACGCTGACCGACGAGGACGCCGTGCGCGCCACCATCGCCGCTGCAAAATCCTGAGACGCCATCTTGCAAGCGGCGGCTTGTCCCTTACGTGTTAGCGGAACAAGGAGACCCATGATGCCGCTCAAGATTTTCGCCTCTTTTCGCCCCCGCACCGTGATCGCCGCCGGCCTGCTCGCGCTCGCCACCGTGCCCGCAGCGGCAGAGACCGTCGGCAAGGTCGGCGTCGACTGGATCGGCAACGACATCTATATCGATGCGGTGACCGATCCCGAGGTCTCCGGCGTCACCTGCCACGTCACCTATTTCGACCGTTCCGTCATCGACCGCCTGAAGAAGGGCAACTGGTTCGAGGACCCGTCGAACAACGCCATCTCCTGCCAGCAGACCGGCCCGATCACCATCGGCGACATCGAACTCGACCGCGAGGGCGAAGAGGTCTTCAAGTCCGGCCTGTCGCTGATCTGGAAGTCGCTGATCGTCACGCGCATCTACGACAAGAAGAACGACACGCTGATCTACCTCGCCCATTCACGCGAATTGACCGAGGGATCGGCTAAAATGTCGATCTCCACCGTGCCGCTCTACGGCGAGACGGTCACCTGGGAAAACGGCAAACCATAAAAAAACGCCCCGGCACCTGAAAGGTCCGGGGCGTTTTTCGCGGTGGCCGGTCATTTACTTGACGTAGACGACCTTGCCGCCGGTCGCAGAGGTCTGGATTTCCACGACGTTCTCAAGCTGGACATTCTTGGAGGCCAGCGCGTCGGCCAGGCCCGGCACGCCCTGCAACTCGCTCTGGACCTTCTCCATGGTGGACGGATCCTTGGCCTTCAACGTCAGGCGTTCGGCCTCGCCGCGCTGGCTGTCGTCGGCCTCGAGCGAAGAAATCTTCACGACGTCCACGCCGTCGGCCGCGATGGAACCTGTCGACATGCCGTCGGAAGTCATGGGCGCCGTGGCATCCTGGGCATAGGCGATACCTGCGACCGGCGATACGGCGAGCAGCGAAGCAAGGGCAAAAGTAACGGTCTTCTTCATAACGGTTCTCCAATGTTTCTCTTTGGAAGCATGGAGGAAACGGCAACAGCTTCGCTTGGTTCCTAATAAATCTTCACGAAATCGTGCATTATAAAATGTTAATATGAGGCAATATTGATGGACGTTACTTCGAAATAGCGCAAAGCACCCGACCGGTTTTCCGGTCAGGTGCACAAGGCCCGAGTTCTATCCCTGGCCCGATCAGGCGGCCTGGGCGAGTTCGTCGGCGATGACGGTGTCGAGGTTGAGGAAGCAGACCATCGACTTTTCCAGCGCCACGATGCCGCGGCAGAAGGCGCGCTGGGCTTCCGGAATGATTTCCGGTGCCGGCTGGAGGTCTTCCCTCTTGATGGTCATCATGTCGGAGACCTGCTCGACCAGCAGGCCGACCAGCTTGCCGGCAATGTCGGTGACGATGATGGCGGACCGCTCGGACGGCTCCGTCATCTTCATGCCGAGGCGGCAGGCCATGTCGATGACCGGGATAACGGCGCCGCGCAGGTTGATGAGGCCGAGCACGTAGGGCGGCGTATGCGGCATCGGCGTCACCGGTGCCCAGCCGCGGATTTCGCGGATGGCCATGATGTCGATGCAGAATTCCTGCTCCCCTAAGTGAAAGGAGACGATTTCGAGAAAGGCGCCGGATTGTTTGATGGCGTTGGACATGATCAGAACTCTTCCCAGTTCTCGGCGGCGGCCTGGGCGTTGCCCCTGGACGCTGCGCTGCTGCTGAATGCCCCGGCAACCTTGGAGACAAGGTTTCTTGCCGGGGACGGGGCGGGACGGGAGGCGGTGGAGACCGCCCTCGGGCTACCGACGGAGGCGCGTGCGCCCTCGCGGATCTGGAACTGGCCGACGAGGCGCGAGAGGTTTTCCGCGTCCTGGGCCAGCGTATGGCTTGCCGCATTGGTCTCCTCGACCATGGCGGCGTTCTGCTGCGTCACCTGGTCCATCTGGGTGACGGCGACGTTGATTTCCTGGAGGCCGCTCGTCTGCTCGCGCGCGGCAGTGACGATCGAGCTCATGTGCTCGTGGATGCGCAGCACGTCGCCGCCGATGCGGCCGAGCGATTCGCCGGTCGCCTGCACCAGGCGGGAGCCGGTCTTCACCTCGTCCGAGGAGCGCGTGACGAGGCTCTTGATGTCCTTGGCAGCACCGGCCGCGCGCTGGGCGAGTTCACGCACCTCCTGCGCCACGACCGCAAAGCCCTTGCCGGCCTCGCCCGCACGCGCCGCCTCGACGCCGGCGTTGAGCGCCAGGAGGTTGGTCTGGAAGGCGATCTCGTCGATGACGTTGATGATCTTGCCGATCTCGCTGGAAGCGCCTTCTATACGCTGCATGGCGGCCATGGCGTCGCCGACGATACGCTCGGATTCCACCGCGCTCGCCTTGGTCGAATCGACCATCTGGCCGGCCTCTTCCGCTCGCGCCGTCGCGGTGCGAACGGTGGTCATGATCTCTTCGAGCGCCGCGGAGGTTTCCTCCAGCGAGGCGGCCTGCTGCTCGGTCCGGCGCGCGAGGTCGTCGGCGGCAGCGCGCATCTGCCCGCTGTTCGACTGGATGGAGCCGGTATTGTCCTTCACCTCGGCCATGACGTTGCGCAGGCGCTCGACGGTGTTGTTGAAGTCGGCGCGAAGCTGTTCGAGATCGGCCCGGAAGGGATCGAGGAGGATGACCGTCAGGTCGCCGTCCGACAGCCGGTTGAGGCCGCGGCCGAGCGCCTCGACGGCCATCTTCACCTGCTGTTCGTCGTCGCGGGCGACGGCCTCGCGGCCGTGCCGTTCGGTCTCGATTTTCGCGCGTGTCTCTTCGTTCGCCTGTTCCAGCGCGCGCTTTTCGACGGCGGCGTGGCGGAAGGTTTCCGCGGAGCGCGCCATCTCGCCGATCTCGTCGCCCCGTTCGGTGGCGGCAACGGCGGTGTTGAGGTCGCCGGAAAGGATGCGCTGCATGCTGTCGCGCACGGCGAAGATGCCCCGGCGCAGCATGTTGCCGTGATAGACGATCAGGCCGAGCAGCGTGATCATGCCGACAAGGCCGATGGCGATCTGGTACTGGATGGATGTCGACGAGGCATGCTGCGCATCGTTGACGCGCGCCTGGAGCAGCGCCGAGCCTTCCTCGGCCAGCGCGCCGAGCGCCGTCGTCATGCGTTCGCCGCCGCTGTCGATGGCGTCGTCGATCGCCGCGAAGGCTTCGATCGGCGCATCCTCCTCGATCATCTTCTTGAGATCGACGGAGATCGCCGTTTCGATCTGCTGCAGGTCGCCGGCATAGGAATCGAGCAGCGCCGGCTTGCCGAGTTCGGTGGCAAGGCGCTTTGCCGCCTCCGAGCCGTCCTTCAGCGTCTTCAGGGATGCGGCAATCGTTTCCAGCCGCGCCGGCTGGATGGCCTTCTCGTCACGGTCGATGATGCTGTCCATCGCGACGAGCACCAGACCGACATTGGCAAGGCGCATCGCCTGGACTTGGTCGACATTGTTCTGGATGGAGACGGCGGCTTCGGAGGCCGTGCGGATCGTCGTGCCGCCGTACCAGCCGGCCGCGAGCATCGCGCCGAAGCCGAGGAACGCGGCGGCGCCGAGCGTCGCAAGACGGGAACTGACGGAAAGGGTCCGGCCCTTGGCAGTGTTTTCATGAGACATCATGCGGTTCGCCCGATCGAGCCCGGCCCTCGCCGCGGCATCCCTTCTGGATCCTGGGTGAAATACGCCTCCTCGCCGTCTCCCGCGGTCGATGGACATCATGCCCGATAGGCCGATTCCGGCCCGTATGCGTATCCGGACCGTGACAAAGAGAGATTAAACAATGGCTAAGGATAAACGGCCGGAACCTGTATTTTAGTAAATTTCGATAGAAACCCCGCGCCGGATTACCGCACGTTGCACGAAGGCGCCCGGTTCCAAAACCTGCCGTTTCACGCTATACTGCGGCGCATGCACAGAGCCGCCCGCCGATATACCGCCCTGCCCGTCGCGCTGATCGCGCTCGGCCTCGGCGTCATGGCCGCCACCGTCGCCTTTGCCGGCTGGCTGGAGCACGGCACGGCGATCTTCTTGAGCCTTGCCGAATCCGGCATGGCCTGGTGCTTCTGATCACAATCCCGCGAGCCTCTGCCGTTGCGGCAATTGGCGCCTTTGCTCAGGCGCCGGCGAAGGACTATGACACCGGCGAACACCTGCCGACATAGGACCGAAGAACTGCCATGAAGACCCTGCGCCTCGTACTCTGGATCGCCGTCGCCGCCGTCGCGGCCCTGCTCGGCTGGCTGACGCTGGAAGTGACCGGCAAGAAGGACGAGGTCACGGGCGGCCCGTTCGGCGTGCCCTTCACGCTGTTGGCGCAGGATGGCAAGCCGATCAGCGAAAAGGCCTTCACCGGCAAGCCGACCGCCCTGTTCTTCGGCTTCACCCATTGCCCGGAAGTCTGCCCGACCACGCTGTTCGAACTGGACGGCTGGCTTGCCAAGGTCGATCCGGACGGCTCGAAGATGCAGGCCTATTTCATCACCGTTGATCCCGAGCGCGATACGCCGGAGCTGATCGGCCAGTATGTCGGCAACGTCTCCAAGCGCATCACCGGCATTTCCGGCCCGCCGGAAAAGGTGCTGGAAATGGTCAAGGGTTTCCGCGTCTACTATCGCAAGGTGCCGCTCGACGAGAAGAAGCCCGACGGCGACTATACGATGGACCATACCGCGTCTGTCTTCCTGCTCGACGCGACCGGCCGCTTCACCGGCACCATTGCCTACGGCGAGAATGCCGACGTCGCCGAACAGAAACTCGCCAATCTCATCAAGAGATAAGCGGCGCGGCGGGCGATCCGCCTTTGCCCTCGGCTTTCGGACATGCTAGGCGGAGCCCTGACAACAGGGACCCCGGCCGTGAGCGAAATCCGCCTCTACATCACCACCACCGAGAAGCTGGCCGATGCCGCACTCTCGCTGATGACCGACGCCTTCGAGGACGAAGGCTACGCCATTGCGACGATGGAGATCGACGAGAAGAACGATATCTGGGAAGCCTCGGTCTACATGTTCCGCCCGGACGAGGCGGACATCCACGAACGCTTCGCAGCCCTTCTCGCCGCCGATTTTCCCGATGCCGAAATCCAGCGCGAGGAACTGCCGGACATCGACTGGATCGCCAAGTCGCTGGAAGGGTTGAAGCCCGTGCGCGCCGCCCGCTTCGTGGTGCACGGCTCGCATGACCGCGGCAAGGTGCGCGCCGGCGAGATCGCCATCGAGATCGACGCCGGCCAGGCCTTCGGCACCGGCCATCACGGCACCACGGCGGGCTGCCTGGAAGTCATCTCCGACGTGATGCGCTCGCGCAGAGTCGGGCGCGTGCTTGACCTCGGGACAGGCAGCGGCGTGCTGGCGATCGCCGCGCGCAAGCTCGGCCCCGTCCAGGTGCTCGCCACCGACATCGACCCGATCGCCACCCGCGTGGCGCGCGAAAACGTCCGCCTCAACGGCATCGCCTCCGGCATCGCGCTGGAAACCGCGCCGGGCTTTCATTCCACCGCCTTCGGTCGCCACGGCCCCTTCGATCTGATCATCGCCAACATCCTCGCCCGCCCGCTGATGCGCATGGCGCCGCAGCTTGCAGCCCAGCTTGCGCCGGGCGGCGACGTCATCCTGTCGGGCATCCTCGCCGCGCAGCGCTGGAAGGTGCTGGCCGCCTATAACGGCGCCGGCCTGCGCCATGTGCGCACCATCTGGCGCGAAGGCTGGGTGACGATCCATCTCGATCGTCGCTGAAGGGGCGGGAGAAAAGAAAAAGGCGGTGCCAGAGGCACCGCCTATGGACCGGCGAACCGGCCATGCCCGCGAGCTTGAGGAGGAGGAGCGCTCAAGCGGGCCTATGTGTTCCGAGCGCCTTCCCGGAGGAGGGAGGAGGAGTGACCGGCAAGACGCCTGATCGGAACACCTAGCTTTTTGCGAACCGAAGGACTGGAGGGACTTTCACTTCGTTTCGCTTGAAGCGCGTTTTAAGTTCGCTTCGTTGGCGCCGCTTATAATCGATTCAGAAAATCGCGACAGGGCCTTTGTGGAATAGGTGCCATGCGCACGATGCATAAGTCCAATTCAAGACCTCTTCAAACCACGGACGGCATGGCCACGCCGTTCGACCGTACCTTTCCCGCCTTTGACGCGAGAGGACGATCGGCTAGATTGCCGGCACGATTCATCGCCTTACCGGAAGTCCCCCATGTTCCAGAGTTTCGACGTCACCTCCACGCCCCAGTACGGTCGCGAACGCGCGGATGCGCTGCGCGCCTCCTTCGACTCGCTCGGCATCGACGGCTTCCTCGTGCCCCGCGCCGACGAATACCAGGGCGAATACGTGCCGGCCTCGGCCGAGCGTCTGTCCTGGCTGACGGGTTTTACCGGCTCGGCCGGCGTCGCCCTCGTCATGCGCGGCCAGGCCATCGTCTTCGTCGATGGCCGCTACGTCACCCAGCTTGCCGAACAGGTGGACGGCAGCGTCTTCACCGGCGGCGACCTCGTCGGCGAGCCGCCGCATCTCTGGCTGCAAAACCACGCGCCTAAGGGTTTTCGGCTCGGCATCGACCCCTGGCTGCACACCGGTGCGGAGGTGCGCCGGCTGGAAAAGGCACTCGCCGGCCTCGGCGGCGCGCTCGTCTTCCTGCCGCACAATCCGCTCGACAAGGCCTGGACCGGCCGCCCGGCCGAACCACTCGGCCGCGTCACCATCCAGGCGATCGACCAGGCCGGTGAACTCGCCCGCGACAAACTCGTGACGATGGCGGAAGCCACCGCCAAGGCCGGCGCCGACGTGCTGGCCGTCACCGACCCCTCCTCCATCGCCTGGATCTTCAACATCCGCGGTAGCGACGTGCCGCACACGCCGCATCCGCTCGCCCGCGCCATCATCCCGGCAGAGGGCCGCCCGCAGCTCTTCCTCGACAAGCGCAAGACCGGCATCGAGCAGGAGGCCTATCTCACGCAACTCGCCGACCTCGTGGCGCCCTCGCAGTTCGACGAGCGCATCGCAGCGCTGGCGGCGGACGGAAAACGCATCCTCATCGATCCCGACCAGGCGCCCTTCGCGCTCGCCGAGATCGTGCGCGCCAGGGGCGGCACGCTGGTCGAGGCGGTCGATCCGGCCCGCCTGCCCCGCGCCTGCAAGAATGCCGTCGAGCTTCAGGGCTCGGCCCGTGCGCATCTGCAGGACGGTGCGGCCATGGTCGAGTTCCTGGCATGGCTGGACAGCACGACGCCGGGTTCGCAGACCGAAATCACCGTCACGAAGAAGCTGGAAGAGGTGCGCCGCACTGTCGGCGAGCGCCAGCAGAACCCGCTGAAGGACGTCTCCTTCGACACGATCGCCGGTGCCGGCGCGCATGCCGCCATCATGCACTATCGCGTGACGACCGAAACGGACACGACCCTCGAGCCGGGCACGCTGTTCCTCGTCGATTCCGGCGCACAATATATCAACGGCACGACGGACATCACCCGCACGGTGGCGATCGGCGCGGTGCCGGAGGAGCAGAAGCGCTTCTTCACGCTGGTGCTGAAGGGCATGATCGCGATCAGCACGGCGCGGTTCCCGAAGGGCTCGCGCGGCTGCGACCTCGATCCGCTGGCGCGCATCGCGCTCTGGAAGGCGGGCGCGGATTTCGCCCATGGCACCGGCCACGGTGTCGGCTCCTACCTTTCCGTACATGAAGGGCCGCAGCGCATCTCGCGCCTTTCGACGCAGGAGCTTCTTGCCGGCATGATCCTTTCGAACGAGCCCGGTTACTATCGCCCCGGCGCCTTCGGCATCCGCATCGAGAACCTGATCCATGTCCTGCCGGCAGCCCCCGTCGAGGGCGGCGATCTCGACATGCTCGGCTTCGAGACGCTGACCTTCTGCCCGATCGACCGCCGCCTCGTCGTGTCCTCACTGCTGACGGACGAGGAACTCAACTGGCTCAACGCCTATCACGTCGAAACGCGCGAAAAGCTCCTGCCGCTCTTGTCGGATGACGCGACGAAAAGCTGGCTCGAACAGGCGACGGCGGTGATCAGCCGATGACGTGACGCAGAGTCATGACGACGATCCAGCCGATCGCCAGCATCGGCAGGACGGAGAGGCGCAGGCCCACCAGCAGCGCGACCAGCAGGGTGAGGCTCACGTCGAGTCCCCCCGTTACGGCAGCCGGCGCCACCAGCGTGGTGAGCACGGCCGCCGGAACGGCATTCAGCGCCGCCTCGACGCGCGGCGGGATGCGCTTCATGCGCGTGATGAAGACATAGCCGCCGATGCGCGTGAGATAGGTCGCGATGGCTCCGGCGGCGATGATCAGCAGCGTCTGCGTGTGAAAGAACGTTCCCATGTTCACGCCTCCCCTTCCACGGTCTCGCCGAGGATCGCGGCACGCTCCTTGTCATCGAGCGGCAGCACGGCCGCGACGAGGATACCGGCGAGCGCTCCGAGGCTGACATGCCAGGGCGAACCGACGAAATGCAGCGCCAGGATCGAGCCCGCGCCCGAGGCGAGCACCACCGGCAGCCAGTTCGCCCGGCTGCGGAAGCCGAGCACGAGCCCCATGAAATAGATCGGCAGCAGGACGTCGATGCCGATCGCCTCGGGGTCGCCGATCAGGTTGCCGAGGAAGCCGCCGATGATGGTGAGGCAGAGCCAGGGCACATAGACGCTGAGGCCGAGCACCATGGACCAGACATAGCTGACGCGGATGCCGGAATCGGCCCGCCGCTCGGCTTCGGCGAATTGCGGATCGGTCAGCAGGAACAACGACGTCGCCTTCTGCCAGAAGGTGAGATGCCGGATATGCGCGGCGATCGCGGCCGAATAGAGCACATGGCGAAAATTGACGGCGAAGATCGACAGCACGACCAGCCACGGCGCCACGTGGTGGTCGAAGAGCTCGACGCCGACGAGCTGGCTCGCCCCGGCATAGAGCGTGGCGCTCATCAGCGCCGCTTCCGCGATCGTCAGGCCGTTGTCGACGGCGACGGCGCCGAACAGCACGGCAAACGGCGCGGCTGCGATCGCAACCGCAATGCCACGCCGGAAGGCGTCGCGGATTTCTTCTTTCGTGGCGGGGGTCATGGGTCTGCTCTATGTTGCAATGGCGAAGCCATAGAGCAGCAACGGTTCACCCGCAAACCAATATGGCTGATGGACCGTTCAGCGCCGTTGATCATAGAGCGCCGTTTTTAGCCCGGCGCTGATGGATGCCACCCCACGCTCCCCGTCATCCTTATCTGTGCGTGCCGCCTGATTTGTTATGATGGAGCGGTGGGCAGCGTACCATTGTCATCCCAGGTCTTCAGAAGACCGTGTCCGAGCACGGTCCGCTGCCCCTTGTCGCGTTTTCACCCGAACAGTTGAC
>NZ_DASYHH010000034.1:0-13764 GCF_035998705.1 Shinella sp.
CTTCTCCCCCGGGGGGAGAAGGTGCCGGCAGGCGGATGAGGGGGAGGGCGCGGGCGCAAAAGATCGACATGATCCCTCTGCGCCACCCCCTCATCCCGGCGCAACAAGTTGCGCCTAACCCTTCGGGCCACCTTCTCCCCGCGGGGGAGAAGGGAGAACTGCCCCATAAGCGTACCCTGCTCACGGCAGAGGCGGCAGCGCCTTGAACGGGTCGAGCACCGGCACGCCGAGCGGTTCGAAATGGCGGATGTTGCGGGTCAGCACGGTCAGGCCGTGCACCGCGGCCGTGGCAGCAATCGCGATGTCCTCGAAGCCGGGGTCATGGGCGCGGGCCTGGTCGAGCATGCGGCCGGCTTCGCGCGCGCAGGCGAGATCGAAGGCCAGCAGCTTGTCCGCATAGAGATATTCGATCGCCTGCCACCAGTCCCTGAGCGCCCGCGCCTTGCTCGTCGCGCCCTCGCGCTCCGCTTTGGTGATGCCGGAGGCGACCTCCGCCGCGGTCACGACGGAGAGGAAGAGCAGGGGGCTCGCCCTGTCCAACCAGTCGACCAGCGCCCCCTTCCCGCCCCGCTTCGATGGTGCCAGCGCGGAGATCACATTGGTATCGACGAGATACATCAGAGATCGACGGCGCGCGGCGGCTTGCCGGACCGGGCGGGAATGTCACCCGCCTCGCCCGGGAAGGCGGCGAGCAGTTGCCCGAAACTCGGCACATGCGACAGCTTTTCATATTCCTCATAGGATAAAACCACCGCTTGGCGCCGCCCATGCCGGGTGATGACCGCCGGGTTGCCGCGCACCGCCTGGTCCACGACGGCGGACAACGTTGCTTTGGCGTCCTTTAGCTGGATTTCTCGCATGTGGTTTGCCTCATATGACTATAGTAGTCATATAGCGCGATTGTGGGCATAGGGCAAGGCCGGCATTCCGGGCACCCCCCTCTGTCCTGCCGGACATCTCCCCCACAAGGGGGGAGATTGAATCGCGGCTAGGTCCCGCCTATCGCTGCCGTTGCGGATGAAGCGATGCCCGTGCCCCCAGCCGATCTCCCCCCTTGAGGGGGAGATGCCCGGCAGGGCAGAGGGGGGTGTTGTCGGGTTGTACCGAACTAAAAGCCACCCACCTACCCAACATCACCCATTCAGCAACCCCCCAACCGCCTCCTCCGCCGGCTTGCCGTCGATCGTCGTCACGCCCTCCAGCCACGGCGTCACCGCGTCGGGATGCGCCTTCAGCCATTCGGTTGCGGCGGTGTCGGCGTCCTTGCCGTCGTTCAGGATAGCGCCCATGATGTCGTTTTCCATCGGCAGCGTGAAGCGCAGGTTGGTGACGAACTTCGCGACATTGGGGCATTCCTGCGCGTAGCCGGCGCGGATGTTGGTGTAGATGTCGGCGCCGCCGTAGTTGGGGCCGAAATAGTCGTCGCCGCCGGAGAGATAGTCGATCTCGAAGACCGAGTTCATCGGGTGCGGCGCCCAGCCGAGGAAGACGATCCACTGTTTCTCGCCGATCGCCCGGCCGACTTCCGCCAGCATGCCCTGTTCCGAACTTTCGATAAGCTCCCAGTCGGCGAGGCCGAAGGCCTTCTTGTCGATCATCTCGGTGATCATGCGGTTGCCGTTGTTGCCGGGCTCGATGCCGTAGATCTTGTTGCCGAATTTGTCGGCGAATTTCTGCAGGTCGGCGAAATCCTTGACGCCGGCATCGGAGACATATTTCGGCACGGCGAAGGTGTATTTGGCGCCGGTCAGGTTCGGCCCGAAGACCTCGATCGACTTGTCGTCGAGGAAGGGTTTTCGGTCGGCCTCCATGCTCGGCTGCCAGTCGCCGAGATAGACGTCGATGTCCTTGTTCTTCATGCTGGTATAGGTGACGGGAATGGAGAGCAGCTTGCTCTCCGGCGCGTAGCCCAGCGCCTGCAGGATCGCCGAGGCGACGGCGGTGGTGGAGGTGATGTCGGTCCAGCCGACATCGGCGAAGCGCACGGCCTTGCAGCTTTCCGGATCGGCCGCATGTGCGGTGGTGAAGGTCGAAAGCAGTCCGGCAGTCATGGCAAGCGTTGCGATTACATATCTTGGCATTTGCTGTTCCCTTTCTTTGTTGTTTTGGTCGTCAAACGCGAAAAAGGCGGCTCACCAGAGTGCGCCGCCCGAGATCTGTATGTTCTCCATGGTGATGCCCCTGGCGCCCTCCCCGCAGAGGAAGACGGCAAGGGCGGCTATTTCGCTCGGCTGGATGATGCGGTTCTGCGGGTTCTGCCGGGCGATGTCCGCCATGGCGTCCTCCAGCGTGCGGCCCCCGCCCTCCCGGTCGAGAACCTGCTGGACATTGCGGCGCATCAGCTCCGTCTCCACCCAGGTCGGGCTGATCATCACCGCCGTCACGCCATGCGGCGCGCCCTCCAGCGCCACGCAGCGGGTCAGGCCGAGCAGGCCGGATTTCGAGGCGCAATAGGCCGGGTTGTCCTTCCAGCCGACGGTGGCCGCCGTCGAGCCGATATTGATCACCCGCCCCCATTTGCGGGTCATCATGCCCGGCAGATAGGTCCGGATCATGCGGAAGGCGCCGTTGAGGTTGGTGTCGATGATCTTCAGCCACAGCTCGTCCGAATGGCCGATGACCGGCTGTTCGGCGGTGGTGCCGGCCGCATTGACGAGGATATCTGCCGGCCCGCAGGCTGCCTCCGCAGCGGCGGCGAAATCGGCGATCGCCGCGCTGTCGCGCACGTCGAGATGCCCGGCATGCACCCTGGTGCCATGCCGGGCCAGTCGTTCCCGCACGCTGACGATTTCTTCGGGGTCCGGATAGGCGGCGGCGTCGCCCTGCCGCCCCGCCGCCTCGCGCACGAAGGAGCCGACGGCGACATGGGCGCCGGCCCCGGCAAGGGCCTCGGCGATCGCCAGCCCCTGCCCCGTCAGCCCGCCGGTGATGACCGCGCTGCGGCCCTTCAGGTTTTCCGTCATGCCGTCTCCTTCAAGGGTGTGCCCAGCCAGTCCCGGTAAAAGCCTTCGAGGTCCGGCTGGAAGTCATGCACGATGGGATAGCCGGGCGCTGCCGCCTCCACCTCGTGCAGGTGGGCGCATTGCGGGCAGAAGAATTCGCGGATCTCCATCCATTCCGGGTCCGGCAGGTCGGAATTGGGGTAGATTTCGCGCAGGCTCTCTTGCGTGTTGCGCACGCTGATCACGGCGTTGAGCTTCCAGTTCCGGCGGTAATCGCCGAAGGAATGGCCGCATTCGCAGCGCGTCACCCGCCCGTCAGCGCTGTCGCAGATGAACAGCCGGTCGCCGACGGGCAGCAGGATCGGGTCCTTCCAGCCCACGCGATCCTGCAACACGCTGATATATTTGGCGAAACGGTCGTCGTCCTTGTAGGCGCTCATGATACGGCGAGTCTGCGGCCAGGGCAGCGTGCCGTCGACCAGTTCGCGGATGGTTTCCTTGGAATAGGCACTCATGGCTCACGTCTCCCCGGCAAAGGCAAAATCGGCGTCGAGACCCCAGAAGTCCTTGAATTCCCGGGTGAATCTCGGCGAAAGCTGCATGGCGCTGCGATACATGCGCGTCACCTCCAGCGCAAAGTCCTGTTTCTTCACGCGCGTCGCCTCCCTGGCGATCCATTCGGAGACCGGAATGGCCCTGGCGAGACGCGCCTTGCGCATCTCGGCGCGCCGCGCCACGGTGGCGTCGATATCGGCCAGCGGATAGCCCTCCGCGTCGTCCTTGAGGATGATGCCGAAGACCTGCTCGGCGGCCTCGCGGGTGAGGAAGCCGTTTTCCACATCCCAGGCCGTCTTCACCGGATCGCGCTCCAGCACGTCGCCGAAGCCGCCGCCGCCATTATAGGCATGGCTGAAGATGTCGCCGGACTTGTGCGGCCTGGTGATGTAAGGCCCCTCCTCGAAGACCTGCTCGCCCTTGTAGCGGCGTTCGAAATCCGAGACGAGCGGATCGGTGCCCGGCGTGTGCGCCAGCGCCTCGCCCTTGGCCGCCTTTCCGAAGATATCCGAGCCGCGCACCGCATGGTGCTTTTCGCAGGTCGGCGCCGGGTAGCCGCCGCAGAGGCCGCCATTGTCGAAGACCCGCGAGGAATGTTCCGAGGTGACGAGGCGCAGGTGCTCCGTCTTGTTGATCAGCCAGGTGGAGGCGAAGGCGCAGCCGCCGCGATATTTGCCGGCACCGCCGGAATTGGGCACGATCGAGCGGCCGATATAGACCATCGGCATGTTCTGTTCCCAGATCTCGATATTGCCCATGTCGGATTCCGGGTTCCAGCCGACATAGGCGGTGTCCAGCCCGTCCTTGATGGCGAGCGCCCCGGAACCGGCAGCGGCGCATTCGAAATGCGCCATGCCGAACTGCGTGCCGTACTGGCTCATGCCGCCCATCTCGATCATCGGCGAGTTGACCTGCCCGACGAAGGCCTCTTCGACGAAGCCGCGGGCGATGAAGCCGCGCGACAGCAGCCGCTGGAAGACGCCGTAGGCGGGAAGCAGCAGCGCCCAGGAGGTGGCGGTGGCGGCCATCTCGTTGTCCGGGTTGGTCCAGGTGCCGTGCGGAATGTTGATCTCGGTCGCCATCCAGGCGCCGTCATTGACCAGGCCCTCGAAGTTCATGTGCTGGGTCAGCGTCACGAACATGCCGCCATCCATGCCGGCCGGCGTGCAGTTCATCGAGTGGTAGCCCCAGGGCTGGGTGCCGTCGAAATCCATGCGGATCTTGCCGTCGGACTTGATCTCCATCTCGATCGGGATGTTGTAGAGCCAGTTCGGCGGTCCGAGCGGCTGGAAGCCGGGCTTGCCCTCGGTGACGTGGCCGTAGAAGGTGTGGCCGCGATAGATGCCCGGCACGGTGAGCTGGCGGGTGCGGGCGAGCTGGGCGCGCCTGCCCTCCTCGATGAATTCCTTGGCAAGCCGCTGCCAGTATTCCAGCCCGACCTCGGAGATCAGCTGCTTGACGCTCTCGCGCATGTCGATGCAGGCGGCGACCTTGGCCTTTTCGTCCAGCACCCAGTAGATCGGCATGCGCAGGTTCCGCTCGCAGCGGATGACGTAGTCGCGGCGGATCTCGTCGTTCTCGCCGACCTTTTCCGCGCAGACGAACAGCCCTTCGGTGAAGCGCTCCTGCGCCAGGCACACGTCGCCGCCCGGCGTGATGCCGCCGGCCTCCAGCTCGTGGCAGACCGCGCCCGCCCAGCCGACCAGCGTGCCCTCGTAGAAGATCGGCACGACGTCCATCACGTCAGGCACCTGCACGGTACCGATGAAGGCATCGTTGTTGGCAAAGATATCGCCGTCGCGGATGCAGGGGTTTTCCTCGTAGCCGTTCTTGATCATCCATTTGATGAAGCGGCTCATCGTGTGCACATGCACCATGATGCCGTTGGAGAGCGCGATCGCGTCGCCCTCCGGCGTATAGATGGCGACGACCATTTCGCCGACTTCGCGCACGCCGGGCGAAGCCGAGATGCGCCGGGCCATTTCGCGCGCCGAGACGCAATAGGCACGCAGCTTGGTGTGCAGCGTCTCGAATTTCAGCGGATCCTGCCGGCGCAGCGTCAGCTCTGTAATGCCGTCGTAGCAGCCGGTTTCTTCCATCAGCCGTTCGGATTCGAGGAGGCGTTCGCGTAGGGGATTTGCGGTTCTGTCCAGCATGGTTTCGGTCTCTCGCTCAGGCGTGACTATAGTGAAGCAGCGTCCAGGCATCGATGAAGACCCGGTCGTTCGGATGCACGACGAGCGTGGTGGCCGGATGCTCGATGATGGCCGGGCCGGTCACCTCGTGGCCGGGTTCGAGCAGGTCCATTTCGTAGAGATTGGCCCTGTGCCAGCGCCCGCCGATATAGGCCTCGCGCGTGCCCTTGTGGGCGGATTGCGGATTGGCGGTGCCGAGCGGCCGGCGGATGAGCGTCGGCTTGATCTTGTCGGCGGTGGCGATGACGCCGAGCTCCATCAGCGAGAAGCCGGCCTCGCCATATTTCGAGACGCGGTGATTGGCCTTGGCATAGACCTCCTCGAACTGGGCGAGCACGGCGCGCATGTCGTCTGCCGAGTTGACAGCTGGCAACGGCGCGATGACCTCGACGTCTTCGAGCTGGCCGGTATAGCGCGCCATGAAGAAGGGCACCGTCCTGATCTTCTCGCGCGCATGGCCATCAGCCAGCATTTCATCGACCGCCGCCCTTTCGAGGTCCTTCCACACATTGGTGACCTGCGCGCCATACGCCGCCAGCGCATCATCGGAGGCGCGCGCCGAAATGTCGATCTGGGTGGAGACCGAGTGGCGGCGCATGTAATCCGCCGTGGTGCAGCCGAAGGCGGAGAAGCCGGCGGCGAACTGGAAGGTGATGATGTCCTTGAAACCGATGCCCTTGGAGCAGCCGGCGAGATGCAGCGGGCCGGAGCCGCCATAGGAGAGCAGCGTGAATTCCGACGGGTGGATGCCCTGGCCGGAAATGACGCGGCGCAGCGCATTGTTGGCGTCCGCCTCCAGCATCTCGATCATGCCTTCGGCCGCCTCCTCCACGCCGACGCCGAGCGGATCGGCGCACTTTTCCTTGAAGGCGGCGCGCGCCTTCTCGACCTGGAGCTTCACCTTCCCGCCGAGGAAATAATCCGGATTGAGCCGGCCGAGGATGGCGTCGCAATCCGCAATGGTCGGCTCGGTGCCGCCGCGGTCGAAGCAGATCGGCCCCGGATCGGAGCCCGCACTTTCCGGCCCGAGCGAGATTTTCCGGGTCAGCGGGTCGACCTTCAGGATCATGCCGGCGCCCGCGCCGATCGTATCGAGATGCAGCGTCGGCACGTTCAGCTTGAAACGGTCCATCAGCGGCTCGTTCTCGATGCGGGTCTGGCCGCGCGAGATGACGCCCATGTCGAAGGAGGTGCCGCCCATGTCGGAGCAGATGAGCGAGTCATTGCCGATCAGCTTGCCGATATAGGCAGCACCCAGGATGCCGCCGATCGGGCCGGAGATCATCGTCTCGTGCAGGCGAGGGTGGTTGATCGAGGTCAGCCCGCCGAAGGAGAGCAGCGTCTGCACGCCGTATTTGAAGCCGTATTTCTTCGACGCATCCTCGATGCCGCGCAGCTGCTTGCGGCCGCGCGACGTCGCATAGGCCTCGATCAGCACCGAGTTCAGCCGCGACTGCTCGCGGATGACCGGACGCACCTCGTGGCTGGTATAGACGGCGATTTCGGCGCCCGCCTTTTCGATCTCCTCGCGGCAGATCTCCGCGATGCGCTTTTCATGCACCGGGTTCACATGGGAGAAGATCGTCATGATGCAGATGGCATCGACCTTGTCCCTGATCAGGGCCTGCGCCGCCTTCACCACGTCGGCATCGTAAAGCGGCAGCACGACATCGCCGAAATGGTCGATGCGCTCCGTCACGCCGTGCGTGCGCCGGCGCGGCACCAGCGGATCGGGGTGATGGTGGGTGACGGCGTGCAGCCGGTCGGCATAGGAGTAATCGGCCCAGGCCTGAAGCCCGCGACCCATCAGGATCATGTCCTCCATGCCCTTGGTGGTAATGAGGCCAAGCCTGCGGCCGGTGCGCGACAGCAGCGTGTTGAGCATGCCGGTGCCGGAATAGAGCACGACGTCGACGCCGGAAAACAGGCTTTCCAGCGAAATGCCCCAGGCCTCGGCCGCGTCCAGCGAGGAGGCGACAAAGCCCTCCGCCTCGTCTTTCGGCGTCGTCGCCGCCTTGCCGATCTTGAAGTGTCCATGACGATCGACGAGGATCGTGTCGGTCATGGTGCCGCCCGCGTCGATGCCGATCACAATCGGGTTTTCCAAGTCCTTGCCCTCCGAGACTTTCGATGGGGCAAGACTAGGCTCGGGCAAGGGCGGGGCGCCATATGCCGAAAGGCACAATGACGGCGGGGCAGGGGGATGCTAGATCAGGGCATGCGCGCAGAGTTTTGGCAGACCCTCGCCGCCGCGATCGCCGCGACGGGAACGGACGATCACGTCGACCGGCTGATCGACATGATCGGCGCGGTCGTCTCGCCCGACCTCATCACCGTCACGCGCTATTCGGCGACCCGCCGGCCGGAATTCGTCAAGCACCGCGGCTATTCGGAAGCGATGGTCGCGCGTTATCTCGAAACCTACTATGTCTTCGACCCTTTCTACGCCCATTGGCGCGGCGAGCGGCGCACCGGCATCGTGCCCCTGAAGAGCCTCGCCGGCGACCGCATGAAACGCGGCCGCTACATCGCCGAGTTTCTCGCCCAGTCGGAAATCTGCGACGAGATCGGCGTGCTGCTGGAGGACGGCGACGACTGGTGCCTCGGCATCTTCCTCGACCGCTCGCGCCAGCCCTTTCGCGATGCGGACGTGGACCTGCTCAACGAGCGCTTCTCCGTCTTCGCCGCCCTGCACGCGCTCGACACGAAAACCCGCCAGCCCTCCTACAGCCGCAGCGCTACCCCCACGGCCCCCGGCGCGGTGCCGGCCAACGGCCCGGTCATCGCCGCTGCCCTCTGGCCGGAACTGTCCGCCCGCGAGCTGGAACTCGTCGAGCTGGTGCTGAACGGCCACCCCACCGCCACCATCGCCGCCCGCCTCGGCATCGCCTCCGGCACGGTGAAGAACCACCGCGCCCGCATCTACGAAAAACTCGACATCACCACCGAGCGGGAGCTGTTCCTGCACTTCTTCCACCGCAGCCAGCCGCATTGACGGGGTGTTGACAGGTGTCAACGGGTGGAGGGCGTCGTGGCCCAGTAGTTGCTGCTCTATCACCCACATAACCCACCCACCAACGTCATCCTCGGGCTTGACCCGAGGATCCATGCCATCCCCTCAAGGCCTGCGGTGATGCGTGGATCCTCGGGTCAAGCCCGAGGATGACGGAGGAGAGGGTGGCGAGGATGGATAGGACAAGAAGGAGGAGAGGATGGAGGGGACCAGAGGGAGGAGGGGCTAGAGGGAACGAAGTCAAAGGAGAGGCCGCCCGGCTTGGCCATCTGCCTCCGGGCCTCAATCCCCGACCGGCACATATCCCCGCCGGCACTTCCGCACCGCCAGCCGCTCCGCATCCCGCCAGGCCTCCGCGACACTCCGCTTCGCCTCCACCCGCTCGCGGGAAAAGATGCCGATGCGGCCCCATTCGCGTACCAGCAGCGCCGTGCCGAACAGGTCGCGCGTCACCGTCAGGCGGTAGAAGCGCTGCATGTTGCGCGTGGCATCGCGGCGTTCGAAATGGCTTGACCTCGTCTCATCCATGACACGAGTCTCGCCGGGGAAAAGAATCGCGTCCAACGACTTTTCGGAATCGGTCCGCGGCGATCGATTCATGCGCGTGATGGGTCGGCGATGTTGACAGGTGTCAACGCCGTGCCTGTGGCTTGCCCCTCACCCTAACCCTCTCCCCGCAGGCGGGAAGAGGGGACGTGGCCCACGATCGGTCAAGGGTTGGGGAAAACCGTGCGGCATATCCCTTCGCCCCGCTTGCGGGGAGAAGGTGCCGGCAGGCGGATGAGGGGCACTTTAGCGAATCCAAGCGCGAAAAGCCCGGTTTTCCAGTCTCGCGCCGGGTCTGGCGTTAAGATTTCGTTAACCAAAAAACGCTTGACGCGACTCGCAAGCTGCCGCACCGTCCCTAACGGAACCGGGCGAAGATTGTGACTTTCGCCGTAACTGCCAAAAGCATCTGTAGATTTTCCCGTGCCCGCATATCCCCGGGGTGGAGAATCGCAGACACTATAGGCGAGACGATCCGCCCGATCATGACGGGACAGGGGGATCGGCCCAAGGGTTGGGCCAAAGATTGAGAAGGACGGAGACTGCGGATGGCCAAGCCGTCGGAGACAGCGTTGGGAGAACAGGTGCCGCTTCGCCCGGCCGACGAGACCATTGCGGAAGATGCGCACGCGCTCTCCGTACAGCTCCAGGCGATGCGCGACCGGCTCTTCCCGCCGACCTCGCAGAAGACGCTGCGCAGCTTCACCTCTGGGGAAGCCGCGCGGCTGATCGGCGTGTCGGACGGTTATCTCAGGCAGATCTCGCTGGCGGGGGAGGGGCCTGAGCTTGCGACCGGCCCCGGCGGGCGGCGCATGTATTCGCTTGCCGATATCGATGCGCTGCGCCATCACCTCGCCGAGCAGGCCCGCGCCAAGGGCAATGCCGCCAAGGCCCGCGCCTATGTGAAATGGCGCGATCCCGCGCGCGGCGAACATTTGCAGGTCATCTCCGTCACCAATTTCAAGGGCGGCTCCGGCAAGACGACGTCTTCCGTGCATCTCGCCCAGCACCTGGCGATGACCGGCCACCGGGTGCTCGCCATCGACCTCGATCCGCAGGCCTCGCTCTCGGCGCTCTTCGGCTACCAGCCGGAACTCGATCTCGTCGGCAATGACACGATTTACGGGGCGATCCGTTACGACGCGGAGGTGCGCCCCCTCTCGGCGATCATCCGGAAAACCTATTTCCACAATCTCGATCTGGTGCCGGGCAATCTGGAGCTCCAGGAATTCGAACATGCGACGCCGCGCGCGCTGACCGAGCGCAAGGCCGGCGAGGCGCATGGCCTGTTCTTCACGCGGGTGCAGGCAGCGCTCGCCTCGGTCGCCGACGATTATGACGTGGTGGTGATCGATTGCCCGCCGCAGCTCGGCTACCTGACGCTGTCGGCGCTCTGCGCCTCCACCTCGGTGATCGTCACCGTGCATCCGCAGATGCTCGACGTCGCCTCGATGAGCCAGTTCCTGTTCATGACCTCCGACCTGCTCGGCGTGGTGCGCGAGGCGGGCGGCCAGCTCAATTTCGACTTTTTGCGCTACCTCGTCACCCGCTACGAGCCGCATGACGGGCCGCAGGCGCAGATCGTCGGCTTCCTGCGCTCGCTGTTCGGCAACCGCGTCCTGACCTCGGCCATGCTGAAATCCACCGCCGTCTCGGACGCCGGCCTCACCAAGCAGACGCTCTATGAGGTCGGCCGCGAGAATTTTTCCCGCGGCACCTATGACCGGGCGATGGATTCGTTGGAGGCCGTCAACAACGAGATCGAACAGCTGCTGCATACCGCATGGGGACGCGCATGATGACCGGCCGCGACCGCAAGAATTCCATCAAGGCCTTGTTCGGCGGCGATATCCTGCCGGCCGGCGAGGCCGCGCCCGAGACGAAATCGATGCCGCAAGCCGGCGAGCCGGGGCGCACGTCGTCCGGCGCCGTCAAGGCGATGGGGCTGACGCTGTCCTCCATCACGCGGGAAGCCGAAGAGGCCCGCGCGCTGCGCCAGGCGCTGGAGGAGGGCGAGCGCATCGTCGCGCTCGATACCGACCGCATCGAGGCGTCCTTCGTCAACGACCGGCTTTCCGACGAGGAGCGCGACGATCCGGATTTCCTGGCGCTGGTCGACAGCATGCGCGACAGCGGCCAGCAGGTGCCGATCCTCGTTCGCCCGGCACCCGTCGCGGACGGAGGAGGGGAGGGCCGCTACCAGGTCGCCTATGGCCATCGCCGCCTGAAGGCCGCCCGCCGCCTCGGCCAGAAGGTCAAGGCGATCGTGCGGGCGTTGTCCGACGAAGAGCTGGTGCTGGCGCAGGGCAAGGAGAATGCCGAGCGGCGCAACCTGACTTTCATCGAGCGCGCGTTGTTTGCCCAGGCGCTGGTGGCGCGCGGCTTCGAGCGCCGGCTCGTCGGCGATGCGCTCGCGGTGCAGAAGAGCGAGCTGTCGCGCCTGCTTCAGGTGGCCGACAGCGTGCCGATCCGTTTCGTGCGCGAGATCGGCCCGGCGCCGAAGGCGGGACGCGAGCGCTGGATGGCGCTCAGTGCGATCTTCGAGAACGGCAACGGCGCGGAAATCGAGAAGGCGACCGACGAGGTCGCGTCCGAACAGTTTCGCCGGGTCGGCAGCGACGAGCGGTTCCAGAAGCTGTTCGACCGGCTGACGCATCGTGCGCCGAAAGCGGCTCCGGCGGTGGAGGAGATCCACAGGGCCGATGGCGGGCTTCTCGCCAAGGTGGAGCGCAAGGGCAGGGCGGTGCGCATCGCGTTCCCGCCGGATGTCGACCCGGCCTTCATCGCGCGGCTGACGGCGCGGCTGGAAGAGGATTATTCGACTTTTCTTGCTGCCCGGAAGGGCGAAATGGCGGGGAAAAGCTGAGCCCGAGACACACTGATTCGGCCGTGTGAACGGCCGGCAACACCCAGAGAAACCAGCGGAAGGAAGCGCGGAGACAAGAAAAAAGGCCCCCAAAACGTCACCATTTCGGAAGCCCTCTTCTATGTAGCAATTCGAGAGAATCACTTCCAAGGGTCAAAGTCAAGCGCCGTCGGTATTGCCTGCCGCACGGCACAATGGACTTCGCCTGCCTGACCGGCGGCGTTGACGGGACCTCCTTGCCTCTCAAAAGAGGACCCGACCATGATGGAGCAGATTGCAACGACGCCTTTCGGCGGCGGACGGATGAGTGCGCGCCTTTTCATGCGGCAGCGCGAGGCGGCGGAGCGGCAGGAAAAGCTGCGCGCCGGGGGCGGCGGCAATGACAATGGGCGTGCCGACAAGTGGCAGCTGATGCGCGCCGTGACGGAGGCGCGCGGCGTCCTCGGCATCGGCGACCGCACGATCGGCGTGCTGGAAGCGCTCGTCTCCTTCGCCAACGAGCGCGAGCTCGACGGCACGGCGCCGATCATCGTCTTCCCGTCCAACCGTGAACTTTCGCTGCGCGCGCGCGGCATGGCCCCGGCGACGATAAGGCGGCATCTGGCGGCGCTCGTCGAGGCCGGCCTGATCTTTCGCCGCGACAGCGCCAACGGCAAGCGCTTCTGCCGGCGCGACGAGAAGGGCGCCATGGAGGATGCCTTCGGCTTCGACCTCGCACCGCTGGCGCTGAAGGCCGGAGAGATTTTTCAGGCCGCCGAGACCGCGCGCGCCGAGGATCGCGCCCAGCGGGCGCTGAGGAGCGAAGTGACGCTGCATCAGCGCGATATCGCCAAGATCATCGCCACGGCGCTGGAAGAGGGCAGGGCGGGCGCCTGGCTCGGTCTTGCAGCCCGGCTCGCCGATCTCGTGGCGGGGCTTGGCCGCCGTGCCGCCGCAGACATACTGGTCATACGTCGCGACGGCCTCCAGCGCCTTCGGGCAGAAGTGGAAAACGCTTATCTCTCAAGCCTTTCGGACGAAGAAATGAGCGGCAGTGAGCCTCAATCTGAGCAGCATATTCAGAATTCAAACACAGACCAACTTATTGAACCCTATGGCCGAGAAGACGATACCGCGAAGGCGGCGCCCGAACAGAAGATGGCGATCAGTCTCGATAGGCTGATGCGGCTCTGCCCGCAGATCGCCGATTATGCGCGCAGCGGCGTGAAAAACTGGACGGACCTCGTGGCGGCCGCGGATCTGGTGCGCGCGATGCTGGGCATTTCGCCCGATGCCTGGCGCAAGGCGAAGGCCGCAATGGGGGAGGCGGCGGCCGCGGTGGTGATCGCCGCGCTGCTGGAACGCGGCGAGGCCATCCGCTCGCCCGGCGGCTATCTGCGCGACCTCACCGACAAGGCGGAACGCTCGGCCTTTAGCATCTATCCGATGGTGCAGGCGCTGGAACGCGGGCAGGGGCGGGCGTGAGGCGGTCAAGTCCGCGGGAAATGGAACCCTCGCCACTTGTCCCCTTCTCCCCCGGGGGGAGAAGGTGCCGGCAGGCGGATGAGGGGGAGGGCGCGGGCGCAAAAGATCGACATGATCCCTCTGCGCCACCCCCTCATCCCGGCGCAACAAGTTGCGCCTAACCCTTCGGGCCACCTTCTCCCC
>NZ_DASYHH010000007.1:0-264249 GCF_035998705.1 Shinella sp.
AACTTCACACCGGCAGAACACCCACGCCACATCCCTTCCGAAGGGGGCGGCATCATCTCGGAACAAGGGGGCGGCTAATTCTCGGAACCGGGGGGCGAGATCATTTCGGAATCAGGGGGCGGATTGCCTCGGAATTTGCACGCATACCGAAAGAACCCGGTGAGCGAACGCCGGGTATCCCGGCTAAACGCGCCAGAGCAGCACATCGTCCAAGAGATTCCGCAACTGCGTATCGTCTCAGATACGTTGTGGAAGAGGGTGAAGCGGCGGCAAGCCAATGGGAAGGGCGCAGACGCCCGTCGGCTTACGGGCAAGTCTAGTCAGTCGCCTAAGTCCAAGGCAGGAGGCGCGCGACCTGACGCTGCTTATGACCATTTACAAGCGCGGTGAGCGTGCGGGTAAGGTACGCACTGGGATCGACAGCATTGAGTTTGCACGTCTCGATCAGCGAAGCGATGATTGCCCAGTTCTCTGCTCCGGCATCATGGCCCGCGAAGAGCGCGTTCTTCCGGTTCAGCGCAATCGGCCGGATAGTTCGCTCAACGCTGTTATTGTCGATCTCGACGCGGCCGTCGATCAGGAATAGCTGCAGGCCATCCCAGTATTTGGCAATATAGAGCGCGAAGCGATCGACGAAAGGGAGCCGAATGAGGCGTATCTCGCGGGAGGAATTGGCGCTTGACGAGAAAGTTATCATCCCGCTAATTGTAGCGAACGGATAGAGCGCGGAGGGGCAGGCACGAAACCTGCCCCTTGTTGGAAAGCTAGTTTGTGCGGCAGCGGCCTGTACGGGTCGTTTCCTTGTCGCCATCATCATAAGCGATGCCGATTTTTTCACCCGCCAGCGAGGCAATCTTGCCTGGATACCACTCACCAGCATTCTTGTAATTGCATTCGACCTTCATTCCGATCATCCAGTCGTAGGGTCGGACGTCGCCAATCGAGACCGTTTCTTTGTCGCCGTCGTCGTAGCGAATGGTGATTTTACCGCCGCCAATCTTGGAAACAACGCCTGGATACCAATAACCAGCGCCCTGCCAATTCCCAAGCACCCAATCGCCAACGGTCTGCGCGTGCGCGACTACGCTGCCGCCAGAGAACAAACCTGCGGCAAGCGCCAACATCACTAGTTTTTTCAAGACAAACCCCCTCGGGTTCCCACCCGCTTTCCCCGGCCGATATGGCTTGAGGAGCCGGCGCCTTTGACTACGGCGGCGGCAATACAGGAACGCGTTTAAACGCTTGATAATTCGCTCTTTAGCATTGGATACTTTGGGGCCATCATTCGAGTGGCATCCGCCGACTATCTCCCTATCAACAAAGGTGGGGAGGCCTTTTGACGAAACCTTTGCTTAAGGCGCTATACTACCAACCGCCCGGGCGAGACCAAGCGCTTCGTCTTCCACATCGATTTCCCACGGCATCGTATTGCCAGTCATAACGGCAGTTTCCCCGATAAACTGGAGCGGGTCGATAAGCGCCGCCGCTGCCGCAATTGTGATTGGCACAGTACGCAACGGCGCCGCCAACGAGTGCTACGGCTACAAGGGCTGCCGCAGCTTGATTTTGATTTTGGACGACTTGGAAGCACGTGGCTGGGTCGATACCGCGCCGGCCTAGCTCAACGTGGATTTGATAGCGAAGTGTCTCGTCTTTGCTCTCGACGTAGGATCTGCAAAGAGCAGCTTGGCCCACTTTTTGCGGATGTTTGCTCATTTCTGATTTCGTCGTCGTGCATGCGCTAAGCGCAAGCGATAACACGGCGGCTGATAGCCCCCGGCCCAAAGACATCCCCATGTCTCCCTCTCCCCCATTTCGGGAAAAGGAAGCATTTATTCAAGCAGGAGTCGAGTCATGACGTCGCAAATTCTGTGCCTCGATCGAGAGTTCGGCAGACACCGTTTCAGCCGAAACCCCGAAGTGCTGCGGCGACTACAGCCACGTTCATCAGCACCAACAGGCCGATCATGGTGACTGCGAGTGCGATCGAAACCTGCCTGCCCGCGGAAATACGATGTCGCTTCTGCAAATCTGCACCTCTATGCGTTTAACCTGAAGCGCGAATGAGCCTTCGTGTCGTTTCGTTCCCTCGGAACCGTAACGGGCGCGTGAGAGCCGCGCCCGGCTCTGCTTCGGCACTAACTGCTAGTAATCATCGACGTCCCTGTCGTCTGCCAACATGTCAAGAAAAGTAGTTCCGTCCCGACCATTTACAGGCGCATCAAGCGATGCCGTCTTGAAGTTATCGAACTCGCGATTGTAAGCCCGTAGGTATGCCGCCGCTTCTTTACCAATATTTTCGATGAACAACTTTCCTTCGAGCACCGCCAGGCACATCGTTGATACAACTTCGTCTCGTGCAAAGCCGGGTAGAGATTTTGAAACCGCCTTGTCGATCATCTTGAATATCTCATCAGGCGATCGACTAATTTCTCGCTTTGCCTTCCTTGCCATTGCATTGCGATGCTTGCGAGCCAACTCTTTGTCTCTGTTTCTGTGGTACTTTTCTCGCGCTTTCGCCCTTGTGGCCTCCACATCGTCCCAGTAGATTTCTCGCATCTTGGCACGAAAGGGCTCAGGGTTCTCTCTCCAGCGCTCTCTGAGACGTACGCGGTTATTTGCTTCACGGTCCTTGTGCCGCGCATGTAGCACCGGGTTCGTTTTCATTCGTCGATACCAGCCTCGCAGTCGGATGCGCTGTCTGTCAGACTCATCCATTGCGATCCACTCGCAAACTGGCACGCCAAACTCATTCAAAGCTTCTGCCGTGTCGTCGATACCTCGCTCGTTCCTAAAGGCCTGGAGCCATACGTCGCGATGAGGCGTCTTAATGTACGGGCAATCATCTTCTTTCGTTCGACTATCCTTACCTGCTTCGTGTCCTTTTAAGTCCGCTTTCTCAACTCCTGCACGCCACTGCATCTGACCGGGGGATAGATCGTCTCCCGTACGCGCACGGATAATCGATAACAGATTGGCCATTGCCGTCTCCTCATAACAGACCGGATTTTGAGCTGGTCGCGTCGGCCGCCGAGGCGGCGTGAATGCGGCGCTCGCTGTCGAGCGCGAGGTGACGCTCATTGTCTACGCAAGACCAAGGATGACAATGCATGGACCTGCGGCTTCAGCCGCGTAAGCGAAGTATCATCGATATGGGGCTGGGAGGAGTCGTGGATGGGGCAATAATGGGGCGTCCGGCATCTTGCGACAGGGAGCTTTCGGCGGTCCTCGATCGCCTGCTAAAGCAGGGGAGAAAACAAGCAAAACTCCGATGCCGCGACGCTCTCGCTCACACTGCTGGAGCGGGCCTATAGCAACGCCCCTGGCTCAATTGGAGTCGTCGGGCCTGACAAGCACCCCCGCCTCTTCGGCGGCTTTGAGAAAGGCCTCGCGCGCAGTTTCGGGATTTTCGTCGCCGTGAAGGACAGCAAGGCATGCCGCCTTTGCTCGCTTCAGTGCCTTGCCGTGTTCGACGGGCCAATGGTCCAGCAAGACGCGCGCGGCCTCGGCCGTGTTCGATATGGTCAGGTATTGGCCGACCTTCGGCGTTACAAACGTTATCGGATCTCTCCACGTTCCCGTTTCCATTTTGCACCTCAAGTGCCCCGCGCGGAAGCGGGGCAGAGGAGCTGAACAAGAAGTGGCGCTGATTAAACTGCAGACGAAAGCGATTTGTTCCTCCACATCGCCGTCACGCGCAGGGGGCGCCGCTCAGCTACTCTGGTCGATCCGCGTGGGCCGGAACCTCATGTGGTACAGATAGACGAAGCTCGCGCAGTCGACGTGTCTTTTCGTCCCGCGCGACGCGCTCCGCTTCCGCATGTTCGCGCGCAACTCGTGCACTCTCGTCAAGATTTCCCCACAGCGACTTGTTCGGCGCGCGTCTTAGCCTGTCATTCATCAGTGATCCCTTCCTGTTCGGTGTCCACCACCTTCGGCAAGCCCAGACGCATACGCTGACTGTTAAGCCAGTTCATCGCGTGGCTTTTGACCGAGAAAGCTGTCCTTGTCCGGATGCCGTTTTCCGTAAGCACGACAACCCATTCGTCGCCGTCCTGGAAAAGATCGATGGAGCTCGACTGCATAGCCGCCCCCTTCCTGTCCTGGGCGAAAGCTTGGTAGCAAACAGCGACGGCGCCCGTAGTGTAGGCCATCGATACCAACAGCTTATGCCTACCCGGCAACAGAGTCTAATCTGTTTTTTGGTGCGTTACCGTACCAAATGCGGCTGCGTACAGGTCTAGCGCCGCGGCACTGGCCCCCCTGAGAAATATTTTCTGGCCGCGTCTTCTATCACCGATCGGTGCTTTATCGGTTCGTACGAACCATCTGGGAAGTTCTCAAGCAGGTACTTTGCGAACGATTTGCGCGCGTCAGGCGACTTGCTGAACCACGGCTCGGAAGCAATCTCCTCGAATACCTCCTTCATGGCATCAAGCTCTTCTGGCTGATATATCCCGCGGCCGGTCCCAAAACTTGTCATGCGACACCCCTCTAAGTGGTCCAGACGTAGGTGCAATATTCGCCTGGTGCAACTGGAACAAACCAACACGCGTCCGGTTCTGTGCGCGAGCGGCACCGGATCGACGCAACGTGATCGATCGCATGAACGTCGCTGTCACGGAGATGACATGACGCGGATAGATTCCCCCAAGAATCCCCCAGAGCTTGGCGACCGTCAACTCGAATGCGAACTGGCGCTGGAGGACGCGATGAGGCAACTGGTCGATGACGCCGTCGTTGCGGGTTGGGCGCCAAGAGAGGTATTCGCTGCGCTCCGAAGCTTGGTCGGAAACCAGCGTGACGCTTATGGCGAAGACCCCGACCCGGCTGACGATCCCAATTGGGTCACCGCATCGACACCGAGCGCTTGAGAAGGTGAGGTCGTGCGATGACGGGACAGGGCAAGAGCGACCATCAGCGGTGCAAGGAAGCCGTCCTCAAAGAGTTGGCCACCATGGGCGCGACCCTGGACAAGCCGATCGATCTCTACCTCATCGGGCCGACGCTGGTTCTGGCGGGCTTCACAGAGCAGCAAATAGTCAATGCGCTGGATAGCCTCGTGTACGACAAGCGGATCGAATATGCTGGCGGAAATCGGGTGCGGCTGACGCGGTAAAGAGAAAAGGGGCCGCCGACGAGCGTTAAGCGACCCCCGATGCGGCCGCGGCTGGGATACCAGCAAGACCATCGGCTGAGGAACTAGCCTTGCTTGGCCGCTCGTACCGAGCCGCGTACAGCGAACCTTGTTCCATTCGCCTGTCGGCACCTTCTAGCGCTCTATTCGGTAGAGGAAAGCGCTCGCCTCCGCCTTGCTCGCGCGCCTCTGCTCGACCAGGTGTGTTAGCACAAGGGCGATTATCTCTTCGTCGCTTTCCGATGCAAGAGCCTCGCATCTAACCGGGACAACGGCCAAGAGGGTGCGATCACCGGTGTAGACCTTCACAATAACGACAGGCGGCATCGCAACTCCCCTGGACAATCGAGCGCCCCTCGTCGTCGAGACGGTCGACATCAATCGGGCCGATCCAACCCGTACAGGAGCGGGTCGTTCCATCAGCCCAATTTGTTCCATGCGCGTCCCGGGCCGCTCAGCCCGAAGGCTTGTCATGCTGATCTACGGCGAACGGTGGAGGGGGCCATCCTTCTATAGGCTGCGCGGCGGGTGTATGGTGGAGCGATGGAAAGCTTATCTCGCTTTCATCTTGGCAGGCACGAGAACGGAACTTGGCATGTAATGGATGCCAAGACGGGCGGCCCGGCTGAGCTTCAAATTGAAGGGAAATTCTATCTTCTTTGGGGGATGCCGAAGGATGAAGCTGAGAACTGGTCGCTTCTTCTCAACCAGATCGTGGCTCGACGTGGGCATCAGCCGTGACCACGGCGCGCGCATCGGGAATTAATCGAACACGCTATCCTACGTGCCGAGCTAAGACTGAGACGCCTCGGTCTTACGTTTATCTTTTCGGACCGCGTCCTTGACGCCCTGTTCTGCCTTCTTCACAAGTTCGTCGCGGTTCTTATCCGCGTCGTCACCGGTGCGTGCCGCGTCACTGGTTTGGTCTGCTTTCTTTTCGGTCATTGTTACCTCCATTCCGGTAGAGCCCGAACAAAGACGAAGCCTCGGTTGTTCCGACCTGGAATATGGGGGCTCCTTGGCTTTCATCCGGTCACGATGGCCGAGTTTCACAATGTGAAATTCTGGTTGGGACAAACAAAGAGGCCGCCTCAGTTCTCCTGAAGCGGCCTGTAATTCGCGGTCAACTGGTTGGGGACCATGACGGAGTGCAGACTGCTTGACCGCAATGTTCCAACGGCATCCTTGCCTATAAGTTCCGACTAGCTCGCTTTTTCGATCGTTTTACCGAGACGAGAATCGGGCTCTCTTGCGATCCAACGCGATTTTGATATCCCGGATCTGGTCGGCCGCTTCAAGGAGCAGAGTTTTGAACTCCTCATTGGACAGTTGGGCGACCATCCCAGTCGAGGTGATGATATTGACCGCGACATCAGAGTCTGCGGCTGCCTCGACATCACCGAGCGCCTCGCCACCCTCCTGAATGGTGATGTAGGCGCGGGTCAGCAGCATGAGTTTCTCGGAGTCAGTTAGCTTCCCCGCGATGTTTGCGGCGTGAACCAGTTCTGCGACGACGTCCGAAATTGCCTTCAACTGGGTTACCATGGAAGAAAATGCCCCGCGCGAAGCGGGGCGAGTGCTGAAACAGAAGTGGGGTTGGCGCTGGGGTAACTCCCCGGCCTCGGAATTGTTCCCTACAGGGAGTTAACAATCGGCGCCGGCTGTCCGGTGAAGCGTGAACTATTGACCTCGCGGCCGACGCGATGCATCCGCACATCCGCGTCGATATTCCGACCCAGCAGCATGCCCTTGAGGTTTTCCACGGGCGTGGTAGGGCTTAGCCAAGCGTCGAACACACCTGGGTCGAGAATGACAGGCATGCGGTCATGGATCTGGCTTATGGGCGCTATCGACGGCGCCGTGATGATGGTGCAGCTTGTGACATCGAGTTTGCTGTTGTGCGCCCAGAGCCCAGCAAAAGCGTAGGGGGCGCCGCCAGGCATCTGGATAAGCCACGGATCCTTCCCTCCGTCGTCCGCCTTGGTCCATTCGTAGAAGCCGTCGGCTGGAATCAGGCAGCGGCGGCCCTTGAATGCGTCTCGAAAGGCTGGCGAAGTGTCGACGGTCTCGATCCGGGCGTTGAACATGGCCGCCTTCGGCATTTCCTTTGCCCAGTGTGGCACGAGCCACCAGCGGCCATCCTCAACGATCTGTTCGCCGTTCTCGTCCAGGCGGACGAACGGGACGGTCTGCGTCGGCGCGATATTGTATCTCGCCTCCGTGTTTCGGCTCTTGATATTGTCGGTCAGCCGATAGAGCGCGACGAGTTCGCGCCATGACATCATTTGCGTGAACCGCCCACACATACCTTCCCCCTCACCCCTTCAGCTTCCTTATTGCGGCGCTGGTCTGTTCTCCAAAATGCATCGCCATGTGATGGTCCGCCAAGGAGGCTATAGCTACGCAGGCTTCGCCTTCATCCCACTCTGCCGCGACGGCTTTCCAGACCAGCGCCTGAAACTCGGCTTCGAGGGCTTCCTCGCATCGCAAGAAGCGGTCTTCCGCTTGCTCTGTCGGTTGGGGCGCGCGGATAGCCATCAGTGAAGGATAGGGCGGTAGCTTGGGGCCTGCAAGCTGTCAATTTCGCTAGCTTGGCTCGACCCGGTGATCGCCCTAAATATCCATCACAACCAAACAGGGAGCGCGCGATGAACAACCCTAGCAAGCCTGTCATTCAATCCTGCAAGGACGCGGTAATGGCCGAGTTGGTCGCTGCCGGCGCAACCCCAGCCATTCCAATTGATCTCTACCTCATCGGACCGACCCTCGTTGCCGCTGGCTTCACCGAGCGCCAGATCGTCAACACTCTCGACAGCTTAGAATATCCGAGGCGTATCGAGTTCACCGGCGCAAATCGTGTACGCGTGACCCAGGCCCCAAGGTAGGCGAACCCAGCGCCTTGCAAGCGTCGCCTCCTACTTCAAAATTCAGCGGCGACGCCCGCGCGGGTCTGCGCAGAGCCTTCCTTGCTTGCAATATTGGGGAAGGCGGATTGGAGATTGCAGTGCGGAACGCGAGACGGCTTTCGAAATCGTGCCGTTTTTTCACCAACGTGCCGCGAACGCGCGGTAGGTGCCGATGGCAGGACCCGTGAATCCTGGAATTGCGCAGCGCCGCAGTTTGTCTATTTTGCGCCCATGGAAAAGATAGAACGAAACAATCGGATCGTCGCGCTCAAGAGGCAGGGCATGTCAATCCCCGCCATCGCAGCCGAAATCGGCCTCAGCACGTCAGCTGTGCGCAACGTTATCGAAACGCAAGAAGACCGGTTCCACGAATTCCCGATCCCCGAGGGCATATCCCTTCGGGCAGCACGGGCCGTCTTGAACGCGATAGGCCACTGGCCGAACGCTGAGGAAGCGGAAAAGATTGCCTTGCGCCGTCGGGATCTCTTGCGAAGCGGATGTGTGCGCAGCAAAGACCTGAAGGAAGTTGACGCCTGGCTGGCGTGGGTCGAGAACCCGGATACGCCAGATCTCCAAGAGCCCGTTGCCTCTCTTCCCACAAACGCTCCGTTCTCGGGCTACCGCTAAAGGTTTTGTGCCGCGGCCTTCAACAGCCAATACAGCGGGTGTATGCTTCCATCATGGAAAGCCTATCCCGCTTTCATCTTGGTCAACACCAGAACGGCACTTGGCATGTGATCGATGCCAAGACGGAAGGCCCGGCTGAAATACATGTGAGTGAAAAGCTATATCTGCTGTGGGAAATGCCAAAATCGGAGGCCGAAAATTGGTCACTCCTGCTCAATCAGCTAGCGCCGCGATGCGGGTAAATAAGCGTAGCAGCGTGCGGCGCTGTTCATGACATTGCGCAACCTCAGCCGTGCCTTCGTTAAGACTTGAGCGACCTCTTTAGCAGCCGGTAAAATGGCGTGGTGCTAGAGCGTGAGTCGAATTTGGGTGACGGAGAAACCTATGACAAGCCTTGCCAAAATGAACGGCCTTAAAACCGGCTTCAACAAACTTGCGAAAGTGCGGGACATAGAGGCCGATGCCGATCATCTAGTCGTGTTTTCAAGCAAGAAAACCTTCATCGAATTCGACGGGGCGGGTCTGGAGGTCGCTCTGGACGAGAACGGCGAAATTATTGACGTAGCCGCTGGCGAAATCACGGCACTCAAGGTCGTTATTCAGGGGAAAGTCGTCATCGACCTCTCGGAACTTTCGGCTTCTGCCGAGGCAATGTACGACGCCATCTCTTCTGGTAGCCCCAAAGCGGCTCTCGAGCTAATTTTGGCTGAAAGCGGAACCATCTCCGGAACGAAATTCGCCGATCAAATGTTTGCAGGCGACGGCGCGGACAGGTTGTTTGGCTTCGGAGGAAACGACGCGGTTGACGGCGGCGCTGGTGACGACCTGGTTGAGGGTGGCAAGGGACGAGACAAGCTAACCGGCGGTGAGGGTGCCGACACCTTCGTTTTTAGAAAAAGTTCCGGCAGCGATGTCGTCACCGACTTCGGAAACGGCGATGACATACTGAACTTGCGAGGAGTCAAGTCGATTACGAGTTTTGAGGACCTGATGAGCAATCACGTTCGGCAGGTCAATGACGACGTACAGATCGCTGCGGGCAGCGGGATCAAAATTGTGCTCAAGGACTTCGATAAGGCGTCCTTTGTTGAGGCAGATTTTCTTTTCTAAGGAATTTATCTTTTGGATTCCTGGCGCTAAGAGCGAACCTCCGCGGCTAAATGGGGATTGTTGCAGCCAGGAATGCGGCAGGTACGGCAAAGACGGACAACGTAATCGCCAGGCGGGCCGCTAGCTTGAGCTTTCTCACGCGCGCGGCGCGGACGGGGTCCCATTCATAGACCACAGGTAACCTCCAAGGTGCTTCATGCAACGATGGGCGGCGAATCCGCGATGAGGCGGCGGGCCGCAAGCCGTTTTCCATGCGAAACTTGCCTGAAGCTGGAGGATCTAGCACGGGGCGGGGCCGCGCGGAAACGGAGGCCCTCACAGGGGCATGCCGCCGGGCCGATTTCCTTCAGCTCGGAGATAGTCTAACGGCCAAGCCTATCCCTCATTACCGCACTATCGAACTGCGAACCCGGTCGGTTGTTCCTCGGCCTTAGCCGCCGAGGATACTCTTCTTTCAAGGCCTCCGCTTCGAAAGAGGTTTCTTCGTTACGAATAGCTTCACCGCCGACGCTCGGTAGTCCATACGCCGGGTTCCGTGCGGTCCCTGCCATACACAGGTCAGCAAATCCTCATCGGTCCCGACAACCGTCATGACCTGGGTGTCGTACACCACACGGTCTCCGATCTTAAATTTCGTCTCGCTCATGCGTCTCCCCGGATGCACTGCAACTTGACTAAGCGCGTTCTGTGATGTCGAGACTGCTGTTCGATATCTCAATGCCCGATTGTTCGCGTGCCTCAAGCGGTCGCTGGCGGTGCACCTCGTAACCAAACGATTTAACCTCAGTATCTGAAAAGCCCCGGCTATCTCGAAGGATGGTCATAGCGAATGTTATAATCTCATCGGCACCAAGAGGTGCGTCGCTGTCGCGCGCTAAGCGCCAGCTAAATATCGGGACGAGCGCCAAGAGGCGTTTCTCCCCTGATGCGTACACGTTAACCGTTATATCGAGCATCTCCCAACCTCGCGGTGATACTTGCTAGACAGTTGACGTAAATTATTTCGCCGGAGTCAATCGGCACGGTCGGAGGTGTGTGCCGCCCAACACCATCTGCGGCTCGGGTTGTCACGGTAAAGTCACGCGGGACGGCCTCGGGCGGACAGCGAGAAATTGTGTTCACGGAAATTGCAAAGCCGCCCGCTTCATACAAGCGTGGCCCAAGCGGCGCCATGCTCTGACCGGCCCCGCGAAAGGTACGTAGTCGCTGATTATGCAACTTGACGTTATCGTGCCAATGGGCAATCGTCGCCTTCGACGGGTGGGAGCTGATTAATGCGTACGACACAAGGGAGCCTGCGAGCAATCGCGGTGCTCATACCGCTATATGGGTGCACGAGCACGCCACCAGCGGTAAAGCACGAGGGCTCGTTTAGGGACCGGTCAACCGTGCCTGTCGATGTCCTTTGGCGTGAGCTTGCCACCTCGCAGTCGATCCCGGCGATTTTCGCCATTGAGGCTGAGCTGGCTATGCGGGGGGCAACCTCGTCTGGAGACGAGTACCTCGGCCGCCACACAAGCGGCCTGATAGGGTCATCGTTCTACATCCGTAATAGCGTCGTCGCCGGAGATCGAGACTGTTCGAGCTTCGCATCAGCCGCAGGGGCCCAACGCTTCTTCCTGGCAGAGGGCGGCCCATATTCCGATCGTCACGCACTTGACCGTGACGGAGACGGAATCGCCTGCGAGTTCGGCAACGTGTTGCGAGCCAGTGTGGCCCGGCATCGGAAGCCCATGGTGGTCCAATCTCGGCCGCGCAGCTTTGTAGCAAGCAGCCAGTGCTTTGTCGGACCTCGCGGGGGGACGTACACCATTACCGCCAGTGGCAATAAGAACTATGGCGGCTGCTAGTCAGCAACGGCCACGCTGCTGGCTAAATAACAAGACGCGGATAGAAGGTGCGCGGGAGAAGCCTCGTCTATGCGATGTTTATTGTGTACGCTGGAGGCAACCGTGTCCGGTTAACGGCCACGTTCAAAGGGGGGGACTTGATGCTTGAGAGAAATGTGACGCTTCGTGACTTATGGAATCGAAAGCAGTTGAGCGGCGCGCTGAAATATCTTGATGCAATTCTCGACCGGCACAAAGAACTGCACCGCGATCTGGGCGAGTGCACGATCAGCATCGGCCTAATAGGAACCGGATATGGGCCGAATTATCGCCTCCGGCCAATCAACAAAATTGACGTGGGGTCATTCGAAGACCTGGCGCGAACGGGTGCAGCACGTGAAGGGACGAAAGAGGGGAAATACATTGCCTCTTTGACCCGAGCGTACAGCGGCAGGTCTCATAAGCCACTGTCTGCGGAGATTGGCGCGCGGGATGAGGAAAACTGGAGCGACCCACCCATGTCGGTCGCGGACGTTCTTCATCTCCGAAATGACGTCAGCCAGACGGAAAAGTCCTCCGCAAAATCGAAGCGCAGAGGATCAATCTAAACTCGAATGCGTCTGCCGCATCGGCGCCATCTGTCGTAGTCGCGGCGGGCAATGGCGGTAGCCAAGGTATTCCCTGATGCGGCTCGGGGTAGGGGGAAAGAGACCCGGCAAAAGGGGCAGAAACTGTCTCTTTTACGATGATCCGATCAAAGGCACCTGCATCATTCAGGCACCCCAAAGGTATGGAATCATGACCACACCTTGCGTGTATCACGCACATACCTTGGGGTAACTGCTGCCTATTTCCTGATCTTCATTGGCAGATGTCCCATCCCAGCCGGACGACCTGGCATCTACCCCAATGAATGCAAATGAACGCATCCACCCTGGAAACGCCAGCATTCAATTCCGATGCTTCTGATCCCGGAGATAGGTATCAATAATTTTACCACCGACGATGTCGACTGCATCTTCACGCCCCTTGAGCGTCTGTATCTTGGAGGAGAGCAGATCCATGTCGCTCTTTAAGCCGGCGTAGTCCGGTTCAAGGCCGCGCAGTTCAAATTCAGCGCTTAAATCCAGGTACTGCTCGGATGGGGCATAGTGCGGCCCGGCTGCCCACGCATGCAACGCCGCCTCGTAGGCCGCCTGCAAGTTGACAAGCGGTAAGTGCTCATGCTCGCGTCCACGTCTCAGATAGCCTGCTATTTCGTCCATCTTTGAAGCCGCAGCGGCGTGACTGATTATCTGATCACGGAAGGCATCATCGATGGTCATGTCTGCTCCTACACAATAGTGCTGCCATTTTCGGCATGCGCCATCCGTGCAGGATATGCTCCTTGGAGCATGTCGCAAGCCATGTTGCACGGATTCGCCGTGGCCCGACGTGAATAGCTGGAAATGCAGCGTCTCCAACTGCAACATGTGGCAGTGCCTGATGCGGCAAGAAGCGAGACGGCGTACCGGCCTAAGCCAATGATATAATTAAGGAAAAGTTTGGCTGGGGAACCTGGATTCGAACCAAGATTAACGGAGTCAGAGTCCGTCGTTCTACCGTTGAACTATTCCCCAGCAACGGTTCCGGCTGGGCCGGCGCCTGTGAGGCGGGCTTATAAACAAACGGCGGGGAGATGCAAATGGTTTTTTTGGGAAAATCGTCGCCGGGCTTTCCTGGGCGGGTTCGGGGCCGCACGTGTCGTCGGTCCGTCATAAAAAGAATTTGGCGAACGGGCCGGGCACTGGTAATGTCGCGCCAACGAAGATCGAGAGAGCGCCTGCTTGCAGCTTTATCAGCTTGCGCGGCGCCATAGGCAGCAACGTGAACGACCCCGACAGCGGCGTGAAGCCGTCCGTTTCCGGGGCGCGAGATGCGGAAGATACGGGGCGTCCGAAGCGGTCGCGCCGTCGCAAGGGAAAACAGAAGGGCGCAACAAGTCCCTCTGCCGTTTCCCCGTCCGCAGGCCAGGCGACCGGTTTGTCCGGATCGGCTGAGCGCCCCAAGGCCAATGAGGCCGGTGATTCCACGCGCAGGAACAAGCGCCGCCGACGCAGTAAAACTGCCGGCAGCGAAAACGTGCGCCCGCTTGCGCCCGTCGGCCAGCGGGAACTTCCCGATCAGGTCCAGTCCGAAGGCCGCCGGAACCGCCGCAAGAACCGTGGCAAGAAGGCGCCGCGCGCCGTGCCGCTCGTGGCCGAGGCGGCCGTCGTGCACCCGGCCGCCGAGCCGGTCAACGGAGAACGGCCCGCCTTCCATGCGCCGGAATCGCGGCGCGACGCAGCGGCCCAGCGGCCGGCCGATCGCGACGTCTACGACGCGCCGCTTTATGCGGCGCTCGACCTCGGCACCAACAATTGCCGTCTGCTCATCGCCCAACCGACGCGGCCCGGCCAGTTCCGCGTCGTCGATGCCTTTTCGCGCATCGTGCGGCTCGGCGAGGGGCTGGCGGCGAGCGGCCGGCTGTCCGACGAGGCGATGGATCGTTCCGTCGAGGCGCTGAAGATCTGCGCCGCCAAGCTGAAGAACCGCAACATCCGCCGTGCGCGCCTCATCGCCACGGAAGCCTGCCGGGCGGCGACGAACGGCGAAGCCTTCCTGGAGCGGGTGCTGGAAGAGACCGGGCTCGATCTCGAGATCATCAACCGCGAGACTGAGGCACGGCTGGCCGTGTCCGGCTGCTCCTCGCTCGTCGGGCGGGAAGCGAAGTCGGTCGTGCTCTTCGACATCGGCGGCGGGTCTTCCGAAATCGCGGTCATCCGCATCGGCGACAACCGCTCCAGCCGGCTTGCCAATCACATCACGCACTGGACCTCGCTGCCGGTCGGCGTCGTCACGCTCTCCGAACGCCATGGCGGGCGCGACGTGACGCCCGAGAGTTTTGCGGGCATGGTCTCGGAAGTCGAGAACATGCTGGCGAATTTCGACTGCCCGGGTGAAGCCGTGCGCCCCGCGCCGGAGGATTTCCACCTCATCGGCACGTCGGGCACGGTGACGACGCTTGCCGGCGTGCATCTCGACCTGCCGCGCTATGATCGCCGCCGGGTGGATGGCGTCTGGCTGTCGGACGACGAAGTGACGGCCATGCAGGCGCGGCTGCTCTCGTGGGATTTCTCCGCCCGCGCGGCCAATCCCTGCATCGGCCCGGACCGGGCGGATCTGGTGCTTGCCGGCTGCGCCATTCTGGAGGCGATCCGCAACCGCTGGCCGTCGCGCCGCATGCGCGTCGCCGACCGCGGCCTGCGCGAGGGCCTGCTCACCGACATGATGGCCGATGACGGCGTCTGGCGCCGCGGCCGCCACCGCCGCAACCACCGCGGCGGCCCCCGCAATCCGGCAAAGCCCGAAGGACAGCCGTCATGACCAAGCCCCCCATCGGCCGCAAGCTCGGCCAGAAGGTCAAGAAGGGCAAGCTCAAGGCGTCGTCCCGCCGCTGGCTCGAGCGCCACATCAACGACCCCTATGTGCAGCGTGCCAAGCTCGAAGGCTACCGCGCGCGCGCGGCCTTCAAGCTGCTGGAGATCGACGAGAAGCACCATATCCTCGCCGGCGCCAGGCGTATCATCGACTTGGGTGCGGCCCCCGGCAGCTGGTCGCAGATCGCCGCCAAGGTGACGGATTCGACCGATGCCGACCCGCGCGTCGCGGCGATCGACTTTCTGGAGGTGGACCCGCTTCCGGGCGTGCGCATCCTCCATATGGACTTTCTGGAGCCCGACGCGCCGGAAAAGCTGATCGAGGCGGTCGGCGGTACGCCGGATCTGGTCATGTCCGACATGGCGGCGCCGACGACCGGCCATCGCCAGACGGACCACATCCGCACCATGCATCTCTGTGAGGTCGCAGCTCACTTCGCGATCGAGGTTCTGGCCGAGGGCGGGCACTTCCTGGCAAAGACCTTCCAGGGCGGCACCGAGCGTGATCTGCTCAACCTGCTGAAACAGAATTTCAAACAGGTCATCCATGTGAAGCCCGGCGCCTCGCGCACTGAATCGGTGGAAATGTTCCTGCTCGCCAAGGGCTTCAAAGGCCGCAAGGCGAGGGATGAGGCGGCCGAGACGCAAGAGGACGCCTGATGCTGCTCTACACGACCGTCGGCACCAACGACCTGCAACGCGCCGGCCGCTTCTATGACGCCATCCTGCCGCTCATCGGCTATCGCAGGCAGAAGGAAGGGGCGGACGAGATCGGCTACGCGGCCGACGAAGACGTGCGTGCCCGCTTCTGGGTCGTCGAACCGTTCAACCGCGAGCCGGCAACCTTCGGCAACGGCGTGACCATCGCGCTCGTTGCCCCGACCCGCGCGGCGGTCGATGCCTTTCATGCCGCGGCCCTCGCGCAGGGCGGCACCGATGAGGGCGCACCGGGCCTACGCCCGTTCCATGCGAGTTTCTACGCGGCCTTCATCCGCGACCACGACGGCAACAAGCTCGCCGCCGTCTGCGAACAGCCGGAATAAACCCTACTTCACCGCCGCCGTTTCCTCTGCCTCCAGCCGATGGCCGGAGACCGTGGCGCCGGCATTCTTGGCCATGGCGATGAAGGGGATGACGGCGGTGAGCGTGATCGCCGATATCACCATGAAGGCGATCTGGAAATCGCGCAGCTCCAGCGGCGAGCCGGTGAGCGAGGTCTCGATTTCGAGGATCGCGCCGGCCACCGCGACGCCCATGGCGAGGCTGATCTGCTGGAGCACGGCGCTCATCGAGGTCGCCTTGCTGGCGTCCTCGTCCGGGATGTCGGCGAAGGAGAGCGCGTTCACGCTGGTGAAGAAGAAGGAGCGCGCAAAGCCCGCGACGAGAAGCACCAGGGCCATGAACCAGAAGGGTGTCGCGGGCGTGAACAGGCCGTTGACGAAGGTCAGCGCGGTTCCGCAGAGGCAGGCGATGATCAGGGTCGTGCGGAAGCCGGCGAAGGTCAGCACGCGCTTGGCGAGGAATTTCGTGGTGAGTGCGCCGACGGCGCCGGTGAAGGTGACGAGGCCGGACTGGAACGGCGACAGGCCGAAGCCAACCTGCAACATCAGCGGCATCAGGAAGGGCACGGCGCCGACGGAGATGCGAAACAGCGTGCCGCCGACGGAGGCCGCGCGAAACGCGCTGTCGCGGAAGAGTTTGAGGTCGAGCAGCGGGGCTGGATGGCGCCGCGCATGGCGCACATAGAGCACGCCGCAGAGAAGACCCACCACGGTCGAGACGATGCCGATGATCGGCGGCAGCGCGGGCAAGCTGACCACCGACAGGCCGAACATCGTGCCCGACGCGGCGACGGCGCTGAGGAAGAAGCCGAGCCAGTCGAGTGGCGGCGGGGCTGCGGCGCGGATTTCAGGGAGGTAGATGCCGGAAAGGATATAGCCGACGATGCCGACCGGCACGTTGATGAGAAAGATCCAGTGCCAGGAGAAATAGGTGGTGATGAAGCCGCCGAGCGGCGGGCCGGCGAGCGGGCCGACGAGAGCCGGAATGGTGAGCAGCGCCATGGCCGAGACGAGTTCGGAGCGCGACGTGCTGCGCACCAGCACGAGGCGGGCGACGGGTGTCATCATCGCCCCACCCATGCCCTGCAGGAAGCGCGAGACGACGAAGGCGACGAGGCTGTCGGCGACGGCACAGAGGATGGAGCCGCCGACGAAGACGAGAATCGCCAGGCGGAAGATGCGCTTGGCGCCGAACCGGTCGGCCATCCAGCCGCTGAGCGGAATGAAGGTCGCGAGCGACACCATGTAGGAGGTGAGCGCGAGCTTGAGCGTGATCGGCCCGACTCCCAGATCCGCGGCGATCGCCGGCAGCGACGTGGAGATGACGGTGGAGTCCATCTGCTCCATGAAGAGCGCGACGGCGAGGATGAGGGGGACGATACGGTTCATCAGGCAATCGGGTTTAAGGCCCTCGCGCGGGCCCGAGCGTCTTCTGCGCCCCTTGTCGTATTCTGTCAAACCCTTGCCTTCACAAGGCCGTGATACGGCGTGCCCGGATCGTGACAGCGCCCTAGATGGACGCATGTCATCTTCATGCCGATGCCGTGCTCTACAGCTGGCGATGCAGGTGTTTCACGAACAGCTTTTCACAAAAAGAGGAAAGTCCATGGGAGACGTTTCGACAATCTCGCGCCGAGCCTTGTTTCTGGCCGCCGGCGTCAGCACATTGGCCGCGCCGCTGGTGCTGAACCCTGCGGCGGCCTTTGCCCAATCGGATACGGACGCCACCGATATGAGAGTGAGCCCCCTCGAAACACGCAGCTTCAAGCTCGGCAGCTTCCGCGTGCTCGTCGTGCGCGACGGCATGCGCCCCTCCGGCGCGCCCAACGAAACCTTCGGCGTCAACCAGTCGGCCGATGCCGTGGGCGCGCTGCTGACGGAAAACTTCCTGCCGGCCGACCAGTTCGTCAACAGCTTCGCGCCGACGCTCGTCGATACCGGCAGCGAAGTCGTGCTGTTCGATACGGGCATGGGCGAGGGTGGCCGGGAGGCCGGCATGGGCCGTCTGCTCGAAGGCTTGAAATATGCCGGCTACACGCCGGACCAGGTTTCCGTCGTGGTGATCACCCACATGCATGGCGACCATATCGGCGGGTTGATGGAGGGCGGCAAGCCGGCCTTTCCGAATGCGCGCTATGTCGCCGGCCGCACGGAATATGATTTCTGGGTCAATCCCGAGCGCATGGGCACGCCGGCCGAGCAGGGCCACCAGGGCGTGCTTGCCAAGGTGCAGCCGCTTGCCGAAAAGCTCACCTTCATCGAGGATGGCGGCGCGGTCGTGCCGGGCATTACCGGGCTCGATGCCTTCGGCCATTCGCCGGGCCATATGATCTTCCGCGTCGAATCGGAGGGCAGGGCGATCATCCTCACCGCGGATACGGCGAACCACTACGTGCTGTCGCTCCAGCGGCCGGATTGGGAAGTGCGTTTCGATATGGACAAGGCGCAGGCGGCGGCAACCCGCAAGAAGGTGTTCGACATGATCGCCACCGACAAGCTCGCCTTCATCGGCTACCACATGCCATTCCCGGCCGCCGGTTTCGTCGAGAAGGCCGGCGAGGGCTATCGCTTCGTGCCGGTCAGCTACCAGTTCGATATCTGATTTATTTCTCGCAATTCCGAACGCAAAACCGCTTCACACTTTTGCTGGAATTGCTTTTGAATCAAAAACGGCCCGCCTCATTATGGGCGGGCCGTTTCGTCAAAAAATCGTTCAGTAGCCGCCGCGCATCTCGCGGGCCACATCCTTCAGCATCACGACCATGCGGTCGCGCAATTCTTCGTCGGGACAGTTGACGCCCGCGGAGCGCAAGTCCGCGCGAATACGGTTGAAGGCTCCGTCCGGTGCAGTAACGTCGGCCACGGCCAACTCGCGGGAATATTGCTCACCATCGGGACGGCGCATGGTATTGGCGGCCCACAGGCCGATCAGAGCATTGCGGCGGGCCTGAGCCTTGAACTGAAATTCCTGCTGGTGGGCGAATTCGTCTTCGAGTGCGCGTGCTCTCTTCTTCAGTGCAGACATTGTTATTCCCCGTTTTCTCTGGTTGTTTCTTGTTGTTGGCCTTTCTGTCCTGGCCACGAAAACGGTTATACATGCGAAGATTTAAAAGAACGGCAGCAGGCACGGCTAAGATTTCGTCAACGCGGCAATGCGGGTCACTCGGCCGCTTTTGCTATTCCCAACCCGTCATGAACGTGTTACCAGCCCTCGCCAACTTCCAAGAATTTCTTGCAAGCGACCGAGGCGGACAACTCCCAATGTTCCCCTTGGTGCGTAAGCTTTACCCTTAAAGGAACTTGGCCCATGGCGCGCATTATTGAAACCGCAACCGGTCTCGAAGCTCTGACCTTCGACGACGTTCTCCTGCAGCCCGGTCACTCCGAGGTCATGCCGGGCCAGACGAACATCGCGACCCGCATCGCCCACGACTTCGATCTCAACCTGCCGATCCTCTCCTCCGCCATGGACACGGTGACGGAAAGCCGTCTCGCCATCGCCATGGCGCAGGCGGGCGGCCTCGGCGTCATCCACCGCAACCTGACGCCCGCCGAACAGGCCGAGGAAGTCCGCCAGGTCAAGAAGTTCGAAAGCGGCATGGTCGTCAATCCGGTGACGATCGGCCCCGATGCCACGCTCGCCGATGCGCTGTCGCTGATGAAGGCGCATGGTATTTCCGGCATCCCGGTCGTCGAAAACGGCGGTAACGGCAAGGCCGGCCGCCTCGTCGGCATTCTCACGAACCGCGACGTGCGCTTCGCCTCCGATCCGAACCAGAAGATCTACGAACTGATGACCCGTGAGAACCTCGTCACGGTGAAGGAAAGCGTCGACCAGCAGGAAGCCAAGCGCCTGCTGCACTCGCACCGCATCGAAAAGCTGCTGGTCGTCGACGGCGACGGCCGCTGTGTCGGCCTCATCACGGTCAAGGACATCGAGAAGTCGCAGCTCAATCCCAATGCCTCCAAGGATGCACAGGGCCGCCTGCGCGCCGCCGCCGCCATCTCCGTCGGCGACGACGGTTTCGAGCGCGCCGAGCGCCTCATCGATGCCGGCGTCGACCTCATCGTCGTGGATACCGCGCACGGCCATTCGCAGCGCGTCCTCGATGCCGTCGGCCGCGTGAAAAAACTGTCGAACTCGGTGCGCATCATGGCCGGCAACGTCGCGACGTCGAGCGGCACCAAGGCGCTGATCGATGCCGGCGCCGACGCCGTCAAGGTCGGCATCGGCCCGGGCTCGATCTGCACCACCCGCATCGTCGCCGGCGTCGGCGTGCCGCAGCTCGCCGCCATCATGGCCTCGGTCGAGGCGGCGCATGCCCAGGACATTCCGGTCATCGCCGATGGCGGCATCAAGTTCTCCGGCGACCTTGCGAAGGCGATCGCCGCCGGCTCTTCGGCCGTCATGATCGGCTCGCTGCTCGCCGGCACGGATGAAAGCCCGGGCGAGGTGTTTCTCTACCAGGGCCGCTCCTTCAAGGCCTATCGCGGCATGGGCTCCGTCGGCGCCATGGCGCGCGGCTCGGCAGACCGCTACTTCCAGGCGGAAGTGCGCGACACGCTGAAGCTGGTGCCGGAAGGCATCGAAGGCCAGGTGCCCTACAAGGGACCGGTCTCGGGCGTGCTGCACCAGCTCGCCGGCGGCCTCAAGGCCTCGATGGGCTATGTCGGCGGTCATGACATCAAGGACTATCAGGAGAAGGCGACCTTCGTGCGCATCTCCGGCGCGGGGCTTCGCGAAAGCCACGCCCATGACGTGACGATCACCCGCGAAAGCCCGAACTATCCGGGCGCCGTCTGATCATTCGGCACTTGCTGATAAGCCTGAAAATGCCCGGCCTTGCCGGGCATTTCCGTCTTCACGGATGCATGATTCCTGCTAGGATCGCGCACCGGCAATCTCGCCGGTTTCATCTGGGGGACATCATGAAGAAGATACTGGCTGGCGCCCTTCTGGGCCTTGCGCTGGTCGCGCCTGCACACGCGCAGACCGTCAATGCCGGCACCTACAATGTGGAAGGCACCAACCTCGACGGCTCGGCCTATAACGGCACGGCGACGATCGAGCTGACGAGCGAGACGACCTGCTCGATCGAATGGCATACGGGCTCCACCACCTCGAACGGCATCTGCATGCTCTATGGCGATGCCTTCGCCGCCGGCTATGTGCTCGACGATGCCGTCGGCCTCATCGTCTATGACGTCCAGGGCGACGGGTCGCTGCACGGTGCCTGGACGATCAGCGGAAAGGACGGTTCGGGTACGGAAGTCCTCACCCCGCAATAACAGGCTTTCCCCTTCGGCTTGCCGGGACGGCCCTTTCCGGTTGAGGCTTCGGCCGGAAACCCCTATTCATCGGTCGAAACGACAAGCCGAAGGATCCTCATGTCTCCCACGGAAGCCACGATCTGGCCGATGATCGCGCATGTCGCGCTCGTCTTCTGCCTCTATGTGCTGCTGTCGCTCCGCCGCGTCGGCGCAGTCAAGGAAGGGCGCGCGAGCGTCGCGCAGTTCCGCGAGAACCGCGAGGAGCCGGCCGAAAGCCTCATCGTCAAGAACTGCCTTGCCAACCAGTTCGAGCTGCCCGTGCTGTTCTACGCGGTCAGCATCCTGCTCTACCTCGTCGATGCCGATAATCCGGTGACCGTGGCGGGCGGCTGGCTGTTCGTGGCGCTGCGTTATGCGCATGCCTATGTGCATGTCACCAGCAACCGCATCCGCTACCGCCGGCCGCTGTTCATCGCGGGCCTGGCCGTCGTCGGCCTGCTGTGGATCTGGCTCGCCACCTGGCTCGCCTTGACCTGACTTGCTGAAGAAGAATCTCGCGTGACGGTTGCTCGCCCCGAATAAAGCAAATGACTGATCCGTTTGAGAAAACGGGGCCAGGCTCCAGCGAGCCCGGCCCCGTTTCTTTGAGGGGCAACAGAACCATCGCGCGCATGCGGCCAAGCAAAATATTGCAGCATCAGGTGAGCGGTTTCATCATCACACGAACAGGATCATTCCCGTGAAATTTATCGCCACCAAATCGATCGCCGCGCTTGCAGCGGCGGTGCTGTTCATCTCTGCGCCGGTCGCCTTCGCCGCCGGCATGAAATTCGATATCAAGAACGACTCCGGCTACATCATCGACGGTTTCTACACCGGCGAGGGTGGCGAATGGAGCGCCAACTGGATGAACTTCAAGCTCAGCGCCAACGAGACGGCGAACATGGAGTTCAACTACGACGGCCCCTGCGACATCGAATTCTACGTGACCTGGGAAGCCGAGGACGGCTCCAGCATCAAGGGTGACGAGACGACGATCAATATCTGCGAGGCCAGCACCATCTATTTCGATGGCAAGGAAGCCACCTACGACTGATCGCTCGCGCATCGTGAGGAACGGCAGCCCCGGTGAGGCAACGCACCGGGGCTTTTTGTTGGGGCTTATTCGGTGATCGTGAGCCGCATGGCGCAGCGTGTGTCGCGGGCCAGTCCGTGTTCGGCTTCGAGCGCGAGCACGCGATCGAGGCGCGGCGAAAGATCCGCCTCGTCGAGCGTGCGGAAACCGAGCCGCTCGTAATAGGGGCAGTTCCAGGGGATGGTGCGGAAGGTGGTGAGCGTCACCGCGGCGAGGCCGCGTGCGACCGCCTCGTCGATGGCGCGCCGGATCAGCTTGCGGCCGATGCCGAAACCCTGGTGCAGGTGGTCGACGGAAATCTCTTCGATATGCAGCTCGCCATCGGCCACCTCCGCGCTCAGAAAGCCGACGGGATAGTCGCCATCGGCCGCGGCCACGAAGTTCGTTCCCTGCGCGATCATCGCCTCGTGCCGCTCAGCGCTCTGCACGTCGCCGACGGCAAGCCACGAGAAGGCCTCGATCAGCCGAAAGGCCTGCGCGGCCGAGCGTTCGATCTGGCGGAGCGTCTCGATCTCGTCGGCGCGGGCAAGCCGTATCGTCACCTTCGACGGCCCGGCCTTGCCTGCGGGAATGCCGTCGAGGGGAAGCTGTGTCACCATCCGGGCAGGATATTCCCCTGCCGCGCCCGCGGCACGCGCGGGAAGAGCTTGACCTCGGCTTCGGGCAGATCATCGGCGGCGGAAAGCGGCGTGATGTTGTCGAGACAGGCGGTGATATGGCTGGTGATGGCATTGGAAAGCGACGGCGACAGGCCCGGCCGCCGCATGATGCCGATCTGCACGGGGGCGAGCGGCGGGAAACCGTCCGCCTGCGTCAGCACCTTCATGCCGGGGCGCAATGCCGATTCCGGTAGCACCGAAACGGACATGCCCGCCATGACGGCGGCGGCGACGACGGTCGACGACCAGCTGGTGAACAGGACCTGGTAATCGCGCCCGACGGAATCGAGCGCCGCGCAGGCGATCTGCCGCCACTGGCAGTCACGCCGGCCGACGGCGAGCGGCACCGGCGCGTTTTCCTGCAGCGGATGGTTGGCCGACATGACCCAGCAGAGCGGCTCGGTGCGTACCACGTCCGACTGGCGCTGGCGCGGATTGTGGGTGACGAGCGCGATGTCGAGTTCGCCCTTCGCCATCTTCTCCGCAAGGTCCACCGAGGGTTCGCAGACGATGTAAAGTTCGACATTCGGATGCGTCTTGGCGAACCGCATGATGATTTCGGGCATGTAGCGGTCGGCATAATCGTCGGGCGTGCCGATGCGCAGCGTGCCTTCCAGGCGGTTGTCGTCGAAGGCGGCGATGGCCTCGTTGTTGAGGCGCAGCATGCGGCGCGCGAAGTTGAGCAGCCGGTCGCCTTCCGCCGTCAAGCGGTTGCCGCGGCCGTCCTTCATGAAGAGCTGTTTGCCGATGCGCTCTTCGAGACGCCGCATCTGCATGGAGACGGCCGACTGCGTCTTGAACACCCGCTCGGCGGCGCGGGTAAAGCTTCCCGTATCGGCAATCGCGACGAAGGTCTGGAGCTGGTCGATGTCTAAGGGAGCGGACATGGATACACCCATAAGATTGTTTGATTGATACCATTAGAAACATTCGTTGGACTGATCAATGGCTTTCTGCGAAAAAGCAATTGTTGAACGATTGACGCCGTAGCCGATCAGTCGCTTGGCAGGATCTGCCGCTTTCGCCACGACCTCCCGGCAAGCGGCTCTTCTTGAAACCGGATAGTTGAACCGCCGCCCGGCCCCTGCCGGCGGTGAATGATTACAGGCGCCGTGCGAAACCCCATCGAAGGACGATGGATCGCCGAGCCGGAAAGGAGAAATGCCATGCGCATGATCGAACGTAGACTGGAAATCGATATTCTCGCGAACCGCCGCCCGGCTCCGAGCGTCCTCGTCCGTGTCCGCAATGCCGTCTACAGCTTTGCTCGCGCCTGGCAGAATCGCCGCGTGATCAACCGGTTGAGCGAACTCGACGACCACCAGCTCCTCGATATGGGGCTGCGCCGCAGCGACGTCCGGGAGGTCATGACCTCCTCGTTCTTCTCCGATGCCGGCTTGCACCTGACGATCGCGGCGCGCGAGCGCGCCCGCCGTCACCTGCGCAATGGTCGCATGGATTGATTTCCCTCGGCGCCGGCCTACCTCCCGGCATGGCGCCAAACTTCCCCGCAGGGTGAGAGCCAATAACCCTGCCGCTTGCCCGACGTGCGACTCCCAAGGTCCGCGTCGGGCTTTTTCAATTTTCCCGCCGAAATGTCAGGGCTTCTTGCCGCCGTCCGGGCCCACGCCGTTGCGCATGGTCTCGAAGATGGATTCGATGTTGCGCTGGTAATCCTTCTGCATGTCGAGGCCGGCATCGAACATCGTGTTGACGAAGCTCGTCAGCGAATCCGCCGGCGAGGCTGCCGGCTCGCTCGGCTTGGCGGTTGCCGCCGGCTGCCCGCCCATGTTCGCCATCATGTCCTGGAAGGCCTTGGCGAAAGGATTGTCGGTGAAGGGGTTGGCCGCCGTTGCATCCTTCTTCTGGCCGCCGCCGAAGAATTCCTGCGCGGCCTGGGTGAAGGGATTGTCGAAGGGATTGGCCGGCGTCGGCTTCTTGGCGAAACCCGTCGCCTCCGCCCATTGCTGCATCATGTCGGCAAAGGGATTGGCCTGCGCCGTGCCGCCCGGAAAGAACGGCGCGAAGGACTGCTTGAAGATGCCGCCCATCAGCGTGCTCGCCATGGCCGGCAGCATCTGCTTGTAGATTTCCTGGCCGATGCCGGTCATCTGCGCGGCCTGCGCGGCGATGGCGCGCGACACCTCCTTGTTGCCGAAGAGGTGGCCGAGAATGCCGTTGCCCTCGGCCATGCCCTGAGGCGTGAAGGCCTTGCTCATGTCCTCGAAATACTTGGCATGCTCGCCGGTCGTCAGCGCCTGCATGAAGGCGGCGAGATCATAGGGATTGGCGGCGTTGCGCTTGAAGCCCTCGGAAAAGGCCGGCATCAGCGCGGCGACGGCCTTGGCCGCCTGTTCCTGCGCCAGGCCGAACTGCCGCGCCATGGTCTCCACGGCATTGCCGTTCTGCGCCTGCATCATCATGTCGTAGAGCGAAAGCATGGGCGGACCCCTTCCCGTTAGCAGGCATGTGACTGCACTATAACGGGAATTTCGGCCGCGCAAACCGCTTTTTCAGGGCGCAGGGCTCAGTACTGGTAGTCGGTGAAGACCGGCTCGACCGAGCCGTTCCAGCGGCCGTTGTAGAGCGCCAGCATGTCTTCCGCGAGCGTCGCCTTCTTCGCCAGCACCTCGTCGAGCGGTGCGAGGAAAATCGTCTCGTCGACGCCGTCGCCATTGAGGCGGGCGCGGGCCTTCAGACCCTGGCGGGAGATGGACACCACTTCGCGCGCAACGTCGAAGAGCGGCTTGCCGCGGAAATCGGCCCGGAGGCCCTGCGCCGGCACGGTGTCGCGCAACGCCTGGACTTCCTCGACCGTCCAGTCGCGCGTCAGCGCTTCGGCGGCGTCGAGCGCGCCGTCGTCATAGAGCAGGCCGACCCAGAAGGCCGGCAGCGCACAGATGCGCCGCCACGGGCCGCCGTCCGCACCGCGCATTTCGAGGAAGCGCTTCAGCCGCACATCCGGGAAGAGCGTGGAAAGGTGGTTCGTCCAGTCGCCGAGGTTCGGCTCCCAGTCGGCGACCGCGCCCTTCAGCGCGCCGGCCATGAACTGGCGGAAGGTGATATCGGTGCAGTCGCGGTACTTGCCGTCGCGTACGATGAAATACATCGGCACGTCGAGCGCCCATTCCACATAGTCGATAAAGCCGAAATCCGGCTTGAAGGCGAAGGGGATGAGGCCGGCGCGGTTGTTGTCCGTGTCGCGCCAGATATCGCCGCGCCAGGAGAGCAAGCCGTTCGGCTTGCCCTCGGTGAAGGGCGAGGAGGCGAAGAGGGCGGTCGCCATCGATTGCAGCTTCAGCGATACCTGCATCTTGCGGCGCATGTCGACTTCGGAGGAGAAGTCGAGGTTCACCTGGATGGTACAGGTGCGGTACATCATGTCGAGACCCTGGCTGCCGACCTTCGGCATGTAGCGGGTCATGATGTCGTAGCGGCTCTTTGGCATGCGCGGGGTTTCAGCGGATGTCCATTTCGGGCTGCCGCCCATGCCGAGGAAGCGGATGCCGAGCGGCTCGGCGATCTCGCGCAAGGTTGCCAGGTGCTGGTTCGATTCCTTGCAGGTCTGGTGCAGGTTTTCGAGTGGGGCGCCGGACAGCTCGAACTGGCCGCCGGGCTCCAGCGAGATCGCGCCCATGCCGGTGGGTTCGGCAAGGCCGATGATGTTGCCGGCGTCCATGATCGGCTCCCAGCCGGTCTTGGCCTGCATGCCGTTGAGCAGCGCCGAAATGCTGGCCTCGCCGGAATAGGGCACGGGACTGTTGTCGGCCGTAAAGAAGACGAATTTCTCATGCTCGGTGCCGATACGGAACTTCTCCTTCGGCTTGTTGCCGTCGGCGAGGTATTCGGCCAGGTCTGCAACGGAGCGGACCGGCGTCTGGTCGGTGGTATCACGGGCCATGGGCGTCTTCTTCTGAACGGATGCGCCCGGCGGAGCCGCGGGCATGGGAGGGTGCTTGGACCGGAATTAGATGCGGTGCAAGCGAATTCCTTTCAAGGCAGATTCAAAAAAACCCATTCGACTTTTCGCCCTGATTTAGGTCCAGTCGCCGATCGCGGCCTGGATGACGGCCATCGCCGCGACGGCCGCGGTGTCGGCGCGCAGGATGCGCGGCCCGAGCGGAATGGGCGTCACGAAATCGAGGCTGCGCAGCAGCCTGCGCTCCTCGTCGGAAAATCCGCCTTCCGGGCCGACCAGCAAAGCGAGCTTGCGCTCCTTGATCTTTTGCAGCGCCGGCAACGGGTTCTGGCTGCCGTGGCCCTCGTCGCAGAAGATGATGCGGCGCTCGCGCGGCCAGTCGGAAAGCAGGTCCTCCAGCTTGCGCGGGGCGGCGACGGTGGGGATCGCCAGAATGCCGCACTGTTCCGCCGCCTCGACGGCATTGGCCTCCAGCCGCTCCATGCTGGTGATCTTGCCCTGCACATGCTGCGTCATGACAGGCTGAAGCACGCCCGCACCCATTTCCACGGCCTTCTGCACGAGATAATCCAGCCGGCCGACCTTGAGAGGCGCAAAGAGATAGTGCAGATCGGACGGTGCGGGCTGCGGCCGGGTCTGTTCCACCGGCGTCAGCAGCAGGCGCTTGCGCGTCGGCAGCGAAAGCGTCGCCTGCCACTCGCCGTCGCGCCCGTTGAACAGCAGCACGGCATCGCCGTCCGCCATGCGCAGCACGGTGCTCAGATAGTGAAAATGCTCCTTCGACGCCTCGATGGCCTGCCCCTGTGCAAGGGCGTCGCCGACGAAGAGACGTTGCATCCGGTAATTGGCACGCATGGTGGTTTCTCAGGTGAAAAGCGCGTTGAGGATGAGAAAGACGACCGCGGAGAGGATCGCCGAGACGGGCAGCGTCACGATCCAGGCCGAGACGATCGTCATGAAATGCGAGCGGCGCACGAGATAGCGCCGGCGCGTCTCATCGAGGTTCGCCGGCGGTTCTTCCGGCGCGATGCCGTTGCCGCGATTGCGGATGTAGTCGATGCGGCGCTGGGAGTTGCGGGTGTACCATTCGCGAAACAGCCCGACACCGAACACCGCGCCGACGGCGATATGGGTGGACGAAACCGGAATGGCGAAGGCCGAGGCCGTCAGCACCGCGACGGCGGAGGAGAGCGCCACGCAGAAGGCGCGCATCGGATTGAGCTTGGTGATCTCGCTGCCGACGATGCGGATGAGGCGCGGTCCGAAGAGCAGCAGGCCGAGCGAAATGCCGAAGGCGCCGATCACCATCACCCAGAGCGGGATCAGCCCGTTGGCGCCCGCGCTGCCGGAGCGCAGCGCCGACACCACGCCATAGAGCGGGCCGACGGCGTTCGACACGTCGTTGGCGCCATGGGCGAAGGAGAGCAGGGCTGCGGAACAGATCAGCGGCAGGCGAAAGAGCGTGCGCAGCGACTGGTTGCGGTTGTCGAGGCCTTCCGCATGGCGGCGGATGATCGGCCGCGTCACCGCATAGGTGATGATGCCGAAGACGAGGCCGACGACGAGCGCCCGGCCGATCGGCACATGATAGAAGCCGTTGGTGCCGCCATTGGCGATGAAGGCGGCGAAGGCGCCGGCCATGAGGGCGACGAGCACGGGAACCCAGGTCTTGGCCGCGGCGATCTTGTCCTCGCGGTAGATGATGAATTCCTTGATGAAATAGAGGAACAGCGCCGCGATGACGCCGCCGAGGATCGGCGAGACGGTCCAGCTGACGACGATGACGGCGATCGCGTCCCATTGCACGCTGTGGAAGCCGGTTGCCGCCGCACCCGCGCCGATGACGCCGCCGATGATGGCGTGGGTGGTGGAGATCGGCGCGTTGGCGAGCGTCGCGATATTGATCCAGAGGGCTGCGGAGACCAGCGCCGCCATCATCGCCCAGGCGAAAACCTCGGGGCTCGGGAAGATGGCGGGGTCGACGATGCCGGAGGCGACCGTCGCGGCCACGCCCTGGCCGGCGAGAAGCGCGCCGGCGATCTCGAAGATGGCGGCGATGACAAGCGCCGTGCCCATGCTCATGGCGCGCGCGCCGACGGCCGCACCCACATTGTTCGTCACATCGTTTGCGCCGATGTTCATGGCCATGTAGGCGGCGAGCGCGGCGGTAACCGCAATCACCAGCACGCCCGGCGTGCCGGTGGCGAAACTATCGGCGACGGCCATGGTGATCAGCAGGAAGACCAGCGAAATGCCGACACCCGTCCAGGACTTCAGCACGAAGTGCGTCGCCTGTTCGGTGAAGGTGAATTTTTCGAGGTCCTTGTCCAGCGTGGGCTTGCCCCGCTGGACCTGTGAATTGGCCATTCAAGCTGCTCCGTTTTGCCCAGACGCACTATCGCTTCAAGGCATCGGCGGCAATATGACAATGATGGATCAGGCGCCCGTCGTGCCGTTTTTCGGCTTGGGCGCGAGTTCGGCGAGCATCTTTTCCTCGAAGGCGAGGAGGAGGCTCTTCAGGCCCGGCTCCTGCACGCGGTTTGCCGCCTCGATGCAATCGACCCATTCGGCGCGCCGTTCGCCCTTTTCCGGAAAGTTCTTGCAGATGTCGTCGACGACGAGCGGGAAGACGCGCACCCGGCAATCGACCTTGAGCCCCTCGGGAAGGCCCTTCATGTAGCGGTAGCTGCCGATCGGCTCCTGGCTGATCCTGCCCTTCACGCCGGCCTCTTCCCAGGCCTCGCGTTCGGCCGCGGCGGCGGCACTCTTGCCGTCCATCGGCCAGCCCTTGGGAATGACCCAGCGGCCGGTGTCCCGGCTGGTGATGAGAAGAACCTCGACACCCGAACGCTTCTTCTTCACGCGATAGCACAACGCGCCATATTGCTCCCGGACGGGCCGACGGAACATGAGATGGACGTCGCTGACAATGCGGTCGAGAATGTTCAAGGTCTTCCTGATTCCTTTCATGGGGAACGGCTTATCGAGTCGGTATATTCTATCATGCTTGCGCGAGATTTACGGCGCAAGTCAGGCTTGTGGGGAATGGCCGCGCTTTTGCATGCGAAGCTGTGAAATCCTCTGCCATTCGCCGCTGCGTTCGGCGTCACGGATTGCGACGGCAATATAGTCCATATGCGCCTGGGCGGCATGTCTTGCTGCATTTCCGTCACCCGCCATGATGGCCGCGTAGATCGCCTCGTGCTGGGCGAGCAACTGGCCGCGTGCCTCTTCGGACGAGAAAACGAGATGGCGGTGGAAAAAGATCCCTTGCGCCAGCAGCCGGTAGCAGGCGCGCAGCGTATGCAGCAGCACGATATTGTGCGCCGCCTCGCCGATGGCGTTGTGCAATTCCACATCCGTCTCGAGTTCGGCATCGAAGGAGCCGGTCGCATGCGCCGCGCGCATCGCCTGCATGATGCGCGTCAGCATCTGCCGGTCGTAGGCGGTGGCGCGGCGGGCGGCGAGATCGGCGGTGATGCCTTCGAGCTCGCGGCGATACTCGATGTAATCTTCCGTCGCCCGCTGGTGGCGGGCGATGAGATCGACGACGGGACGCGAAAAGACCTGGCCGATAATGTCGGCCACATAGGTGCCGCCGCCGTGCTGGCTGATGAGCAGCCCGCGGTTCTCAAGCTCTTTCAGCGCCTCGCGCAGGATCGGCCGCGACACGTCGAGGCGCTTGGAAAGCTCGCGCTCGCCGGGCAGCCGGTCGCCGTCGCGCAGGATGCCTTCGAGCAGCAACAGCTCGATCTGCCGCACGACCTCGTCGGCGGTGCGGCTGTGGCTGATGCGGGCGAAAAGGTCGAAGGCGGTGTCGGTCACGGCCGCGATAGTATCAACGCGGCCGGAAACTGGTCAACAATCTTGTCCAGTCTGCAGCAATTCCAGGAAAAGTGGGAACGGTTTTCCGTCCGGAATTGCGCAACGCTTGAGTTCTTCAACCTGCGTCAATGCGTCCTATCTCTCGGCCCCTGACATTTGTTAAGAAAGAACTGTTGCACATGAGGGGACGGTGCAGACATGGCAAATGGCAGCTTCGCCTTTCCGCAGGCGACCGCGCGTGCGCAGGCGCTCGGGGAAATTCACGCAAGACCATACGCGCTGGTGCCGGTGCCGCGCGTCATCTTCCAGCTCGCCTTCCTGACGGAGGGCGGCTCGGCGGTCGATCATGCCGTGATGGCGGAGCTTTCGCGTTCGCGCGGCATCTCGCCGCCGGGGCGCGATTCCAGCCACCACGCGCTGAGCTGGGGGCAGGGCACGCTGCGCTGGGAGCGGCACACGGAATTCTCGACCTATTTCTGGGACGGGCCGGTGCCGGACAAGTTCGGCGCCGAGGTGGCGGTGCATCCCTTCGGCGACAGCTTTTCGCCGCCCGGCACGCTGATCTCCGGAATCCGGCTGGAAATCCGGCCCGATTCGCCGGAAACCCGCGAGGCGATTGCCGCCTTCGACCCGACGAGCCTCTGTTACAGCGAGATCAAGAACGGCCAGGCGATGATCCTAACCGACTTCCGCCAGAACGGCGACGGGCTGACGCAGATCCTCGTCATCGACCGCGGCATGAACGAGGCCGGGCGCGGTGCGGTCGTGCAGCGCCTGCTCGATATCGAGACCTATCGCACGCTCGCCATGATGGGCCTGCCGCTCGCCCAGTCGCTCTCGCCGGATATCCGCCGCATCGAGGACGGGCTGACCGGCATCACCAATGCCATGAAGCAGCACGCCCGCGACAAGGCGGACGAACTGCTGACCGAGATCACCCGCCTTGCCGCCGAGCTGGAGGCCAACGCCGCCCTCAGCCTCTACCGTTTCGGCGCCAGCCGCGCCTATTACGGCATCGTGCAGGAGCGCATCCGAACGCTGGCGGAGACCGCTGTGCCCGGTTACGAAACGCTCGGCTTCTTCCTGGAACGCCGGCTTGCACCCGCCATGCGCACCTGCCAGTCCGTCGAGGAGCGGCAGGCGAACCTCTCGCGCAAGCTCGCCCGCGCCACAGCGCTGCTCAGGAGCTGGATCGACGTGGAGCTGGAACAGCTCAACACGACGCTGCTCAACTCCATGGACCGGCGCGCGAAATTGCAGCTCCGCCTGCAGCAGACCGTCGAAGGCCTGTCAGTCGCGGCGATCTCCTATTATGTCGTGGGCCTGTTCGGTTATGTGGCGAAGGCGGCGCATGGGCTCGGCGTGCCGGTCAAACCGGAAACGCTGACCGGCATCGCGGTGCCCTTCGTCATCGTCGGCATGTGGCTGCTCGTGCGCGCCATCCGGCAACGCCATGCCGAAGAGGACAAACACTAGCGATTCCCAAACACCCGATCAGCGTTCCCAATAGGGCAGGGGGCCGTAGAGATCGGCGAGATAATCGATGAACAGCCGCACCTTGACCGGCAGGAACTGCCGGCTTGGATAGACCGCCGAGAGCACGACATTGCGCGAGCCCTCATAGTCCGGCAGCACCTGCTTCAACTCGCCGTTCTTCAGTGCCAGCCCGACATCCCAGGTGGAGCGCAACGCGACCCCCAGGCCCGAAAACACCGCCTCGCGCACCACTTCGCTCGAATTGGTGTAGAGCGGCCCCTGCGGGCGATAGTTGACGCTGCCCTCCGGCCCCTCCAGCCGCCAGACATCCTGCGTATGCGGCGGCAGGCAGATATGGTTGGCAAGGTCTTCCAGCGAGGTCGGCATGCCGTGGCGGGCGATGTAATCCGGCGAGGCGCAGAGCACGCGCCGGACCGAGGCGAGCCTGCGGGCGACCAGCGAGGAATCCGACAATTCGCCGATGCGGATGGCGAGATCGAACCCGCCGCCGACGATGTCGGAAAAATCGTCGGTCAGCATCAGGTTGACGACGAGCTCCGGATAGGTGTCCATGAAGCCCCTGAGATTGGGCGCGATATGCATGCGGCCGAAGGAGGTGGGCGCGGAAATGCGGAGCGTGCCGCGCACGGCGCCGGAGCGGCCGGAGACGAAGGCCTCCGCCTCCTCGATGCCGGCGAGGATGCCGACGATGCGGTCATAAAAGCCTTGGCCGGCCTCGGTGAGCGATATCTGCCGCGTGGTACGCTGGAAGAGCCTTGTGCCGAGGCGTTCTTCCAGTCTTTTCACGCGCTTGGAGACCACGGCCGGCGACAGTCCCAAGGCCCGTCCCGCGGCCGACATGCTGCCCATGGCAATGACGCGGGAGAAGATTTCGAGGTCGCCGAGATTGGTCATTCCATCGCATTCCATTGTTGCCGAAGCGGAGAAAATGCTTAGCATTTGCGCCTTGCAATAGGAAGTGGTAAAGAAAACAGACCACTTGACGCGAAGGGGGGTGACGCATGGATCAGATCGGGTTTCTGGAGCCGCGGCCGGCGGTGATCGCCCGCCGCCGGGAGATCGTCGCCGATCTGCTCGATCTGCTGCCGCCGGGCTGCCTCGTGCATGAGCCGCGCGAGCTCGTGCCCTTCGAGACGGATGCCTTCGTTTCCTATCGCCGCCTGCCGCTCGCCGTTGCGCTCCCGGAAACGACGGCGCAGGTCGCCGCCGTGCTGAAATATTGTAACCGCTACGGCGTGCCCGTCGTGCCGCGCGGTGCGGGCACCTCGCTCTCCGGCGGCGCGATCCCGCAGGAGGATGCCGTCGTCATCGGCCTTTCCAAGATGTCGCGTATTCTGGAGGTCGATTACGCCAACCGCACGGCGACCGTGCAGGCCGGCGTCACCAATCTCAACATTTCCGACGCCGTCTCCGCCGACGGTTATTTCTACGCGCCCGATCCGAGTTCGCAGCTCGCCTGCACGATCGGCGGCAATATCGGCATGAATTCCGGCGGTGCGCACTGTCTGAAATACGGCGTCACCACCAACAACCTGCTGGGCGTGAAACTCGTGCTGATCGACGGCACGATCGTCGATCTCGGCGGCAAGGGGCTGGATGCCGGCGGGTTGGATCTCATCGGTCTCGTCTGCGGCGGCGAGGGCCAGCTCGGCATCGTCACCGAGGCGACGGTGCGGCTGATCGCCAAGCCCGAGGGCGCGCGCCCCGTGCTTTTCGGCTTCGACACGTCGGAGGAGGCGGGCGCCTGCGTCGCCGACGTCATCGGCGCCGGCATCATCCCCGTCGCCATCGAATTCATGGACAAGCCGGCGATCGAGATCTGCGAAGCCTTCGCGCATGCCGGCTATCCGATGGATGTCGAGGCGCTCCTGATCGTCGAGGTCGAGGGCTCCGAGGCGGAGATGGACGCGATGCTCGCCAGCATCATCGAGATCGCCGGCCGCCACGGCGTGAAGGTCGTCAAGGAAAGCCAGTCGGCGACGGAAGCGGCGCTGATCTGGAAGGGCCGCAAATCCGCCTTCGGCGCCACCGGCCGCATCGCCGACTATATCTGCATGGACGGCACCGTACCGCTCGGGCAATTGCCGCATGTGCTGCGCGGCACGGCGGAGATCGTCGCGAAATACGGGTTGCGCGTCGCCAATGTCTTCCACGCCGGTGACGGCAACATGCATCCGCTGATCCTGTTCAACGCCAACGACCCGGAGGATGCCGCGCGCGCCGAAGCCGCCGGCAACGATATCCTGCGGCTCTGCGTCGATGCCGGCGGGTGTCTCACGGGAGAACATGGTGTGGGCATCGAGAAACGCGACCTGATGCGCCATCAATATGCCGAAGTCGACCTCGACCAGCAGATGGCCGTGCGCGCCGCCTTCGATGCGCAATGGCTGCTCAACCCGTCAAAAGTCTTCCCGCTCGAAGGGCGCCCCGCCGCATGACGCCGATCCACGAACCGCTCTCCGAAGAGGCCGCCGCCCGCCTCGTCCAGGTCGCCGCCCTGTCGCGGTCGTCGCTTGCCATCCGTGGCGGCGGCACGCGGGGCCTCAACGCTGCACCCGATGGCGCCGACATCCTCTCGACCCGCGGCCTCACCGGCATCGTCGCCTATAACCCGGCCGAGATGACCATGACCGCCCGCGCCGGCACGCCGCTGGAAGTGGTTGAGGCGGCGCTCACCGAAAACCGCCAGATGCTCGCCTTCGAGCCCTGCGACCTGCGCGGTGCGCTCGGCTCCTCCGGCATCCCCACCATCGGCGGCGTCTTCGCCACCAATGCTTCCGGCCCGCGCCGTTTCGTGGCCGGTGCCGCGCGCGACAGCCTGCTCGGCGTGCGCTTCGTCAACGGCAAGGGCGAGGTGGTGAAGGCCGGCGGCCGGGTGATGAAGAACGTCACCGGCCTCGACCTCGCAAAGGTGCTCGCCGGCTCGCACGGCTCGCTGGCGCTGATGACGGAAGTCACTTTCCGCGTCCTGCCGGTGCCGGAAACCGCCGTCACCATCGTTGTCTCGAACCTCAACGATGCCGAAGCCGTCGCGGCCATGGCGACCGCCATGTCGATGTCGGTGGAAGTTTCGGGTGCTGCCCACCTGCCGGAAAGCGTGCGCGGCCGTTTCGCCGGCGGCGTCCTGCCGGATGGGGCGGCAACCGTGCTGCGCCTAGAAGGCCTCGCCGCCTCCGTCGCCGTGCGCGCGGAAAAGCTTGCCGCCGCCATGGCGAGCTTCGGCTCCGTCGCGCGCCTCGATGCCGACCTCACCGCCCGCCTCTGGCGCGAAATCCGCGACGCCGCGCCCTATGCCGATGGCACGCCGCGCCCGCTCTGGCGCGTCTCCGTCGCCCCCACCGCCGGCCACCAGCTGGTCGCAGCACTCCGTCTCGAAACCGGCGTCGATGCCTATTACGACTGGCAGGGAGGTCTCGTCTGGCTGCGCATGGAAGCTGACCCCGAGGCCGCGCTGCTGCGCCGCTACGTCAAGGCCATCGGCGGCGGACATGCGACGCTGCTGCGCGCGCGGCCGGAGGTGATGGCCGCGACGGAAACCTTCGAGCCGCAGGCCGATGCGGTTGCCGCGCTTTCGGCACGTGTGAAGGCGAGCTTTGATCCGGCTGGCCTCTACGTCTCTCCTTTGATCGACCGCAAACAGGGAGCATGACCATGGGACGGCTGGCAGGCGATTCGATTGCGCGGCAGCAGAGGCGGACATGGAAGGAGCGCGTCAGGCAGGCGCGCGAGGACAAGGCCGCTTGGGGAAGCCTGCCGGCTGCGCCGCTCGCCGTGCTCGGCGCGGCGCGGCGCCAGATGGCGCTGCTCTGGTGGCTGTGCGGCGACACCGGCCCCTCGGCGACCGTCGGCGCGCGAGGGATGCCGCCTTTGACGCCGGATATGCGCGTCCTGATCAGGAAGGGCTACCTCAAGCTGGCGCGCCACGGCAGCTACATGCCCGCCAATCCCCTGCGGCGCGACAACGTGCTGACGATCACGCCGGCCGGACAACAGGCGCTGGCGGCGGCTCATGTCACCGAAGCCGAGAAGAACTACATCATCGCAGCCCGCAAAAACGGCATGCTGCGCTAGGGAGTATCGACGTGCAGACCAATTTCACAGCCGAGCAGCTGGCCGACCCGCATGTCGCGACGTCTGAGAAGATCCTCCGCAAATGCGTGCATTGCGGCTTCTGCACCGCCACCTGTCCCACCTATGTGACGCTCGGCAACGAACTCGACAGCCCGCGCGGCCGCATCTACCTCATCAAGGACATGCTGGAAAACGGCCGCCCGGCGGATGCGGAGGTGGTGACCCATATCGACCGCTGCCTCTCGTGCCTGGCCTGCGCCACCACCTGTCCCTCCGGTGTCGACTACATGCATCTCGTCGATCACGCGCGCGTGCATATCGAGGAGACCTACAAGCGCCCGTTCTGGAACCGCCTGACGCGCAGCGTGCTCGCCGCCGTGCTGCCCTATCCGGGCCGTTTCCGCCTGGCGTTGAAGGCCGCCGCGCTCGGCCGGCCTTTCGCGGGCCTCCTCAAGCGCGTCAAGGTGCTGGAACCCTTCGGCGCCATGCTGGAACTGGCACCACGCACCCTGCCAAAAGCCTCCGACAGCGCCAAGCCCGGTACGCATCCAGCCACTGGCCCGCGCCGTGGCCGGGTGGCGATCCTGTCGGGCTGCGCCCAGCCGGTGCTGAAGCCGGAAATCAACGAGGCGACGATCCGCCTGCTCACCCGCCTCGGCTTCGAGGTCGTGGCACCGGCGGGCGAAGTCTGCTGCGGCTCGCTCGTCCACCATATGGGCCGCGAGGCGCAGGCGCTGGAGGCCGCCCGGCGCAATGTCGATATCTGGCTCGGCGAGGTCGAGAAGGGCGGGCTCGACGCCATCATCATCACCGCGTCCGGCTGCGGCACGACGATCAAGGACTACGGTTTCATGCTGCGCCTCGACCCCGCCTATGCGGACAAGGCGGCGCGCGTCTCGGCGCTTGCCAAGGACGTCACGGAATATCTGTCGACCCTCGACCTTCCGCAGCAGGAGGCGCGGGGGCTGACCGTCGCCTATCATTCCGCCTGCTCCATGCAGCACGGCCAGAAGATCACCATGGCGCCGAAGACGCTGCTGAAGAAGGCGGGCTTTGTCGTGCGCGATCCGGCGGAGGGGCACCTGTGCTGCGGTTCGGCCGGCACCTACAATATCCTCCAGTCGGAAATCTCCGCCAAGCTGAAGGCGCGCAAGGTAAAGAACATCGAGGCGACGAAGCCCGACCTCATCGCCACCGGCAATATCGGCTGCATCACGCAGATCGCGACGGGCACGCAGATCCCCATCCTGCACACGGTGGAATTGCTCGACTGGGCCTATGGCGGGAAGAAGCCGGCTATGCTTTCCTGATCCTGTCACGCGCGAAACAGCCAATCGTCCGGCAAATGGTTAGAACAGCGCGTGCAAACCGTCCGGAGATCGCCATGCGCCGCTTCCTGCTTTCGTTCGCCGCCCTTGCGGCCCTGTCCTCGCCCGCCTTCGCCACCGGCGGCTTCAGCTGTTCGGTGAAGGACAAGAACCTGACGCTCGATGCCGAAGCCGGCTTCAGCTACAGCATCGGCGGCGGCCTCCTGAATTTCCGCGGCGCTTTCGAACTGCCGAAGAAACTTGCGCCGAAGGGGCTGGAGCGTGTGACGCTCACCCCGTCGCATCTGGCGCACGACTGGCTCTACGATGGTGAACTTCGCCTTCTCCTCCACGCGGAAACCGAAGGCGACCTGCCGTTCGGCTCGGTCGATATCATCGTCAGGACGACGATGACGGATGACGAGACCACCTATGACGGCGATTACAAGCTGATCCTCAACCGGGCGGACGCCGACAGCGTCGAGCGCACCGGCAAGGTCTCCTGCTCGGTCGGGTAAAACGACGATGCCGGCGCGAGGCCGGCATCGAGACGTTCAATCGGGGTGGCGAGATCAGCCGCCGAAGCCGAACAGGTTGCCGAAGAAATCGACGCCGCGGTCGTTGTAGCTCACGCTGCCCTGGCGGTTGCCGGGGCCGACGACGACGACCTTGGTGCCGATGTCGGCGCGGGCATAGAGATGCTCCACGTCCTTGTTCATCATGCGGATACAGCCGGACGACATGTTCTGGCCGATCGTCCAGGGCTGGTTCGTGCCGTGGATGCGGAAGATCGTGTCGCGGCCGCCCTTGAAGAGATAGAGCGCGCGCGCACCGAGCGGGTTGTCTTCGCCGCCGGCCTGGGTGACGGGCAGGATGCGGCCTTTCTTGGCCTCGCGGCGGCGCATTTCGGCCGGCGGGGTCCAGCTCGGCCATTCGGCCTTGCGACCGACCTTCACCACGCCCGACCAGCCGAAACCGTCGCGCCCGACGCCGATGCCGTAGCGCGTCGCCTTGTTGTTGCCCTCTACATAGTAGAGGAACTTGTTGTTGGTATCGACGATCACGGTGCCGCGCGGCTGATCGGTGACGAAGCGCACCTTGGTGCGCTTGAATTTCGCCGCGACCTGCTTCTTGCTCTGGTACTGCTGTACGAGCGTGATGTTCGACGTGGTCTCGACCTGGCCGCCCTGACGGGCAGCGGGGAAGGCGCCCGCCGAGGTGGCCGGCATGATCGCCGTGGCCGCGACGGCGGCCGCCAGCAAGATCGATGCGTATTTCCGCATGGTGTATTCCCTCTCAATCCTTAATTCCCAAAGGCTAGCCGAGTCCTGAACGATTTCAAGTCGGCCTATGCGCAGTAAGACGATTGTGAAGGCGGATTTCTTCGGGTTGTTGCACGAAGTGCTGCCATAAAAGCAAAGATCTCCGGCCGCAGGGCGACCGGAGATGCTCGATCGGCGTCTGTCTTTACGGCGGCTCGCTTCAGATCACGATGACCTTGGTGCCGACATTCACGCGCTCGTAGAGGTCGACGACGTCCTCGTTGCGCATGCGGATGCAGCCGGAGGACACCGCGTAGCCGATCGTCCAGGGCGCATTGGTGCCGTGGATGCGGTAGAGCGTCGAGCCGAGATACATGGCGCGCGAGCCGAGCGGGTTTTCCGGGCCGCCCTCCATGAAGGCCGGCAGGTAATGGCCCTTTTCCGCCTCGCGGGCGACCATCTCCTTCGGCGGCGTCCAGCTCGGCCATTCGGCCTTGCGGGTGATCTTGTGGGCGCCGGCCCATTCGAAGCCCGGCTTGCCGACGCCGACGCCATAGCGCCGCGCCTTGCCGTCGCCCATCACGAGATAGAGGAAGCGGTTGTTGGTATCGATGACGATGGTGCCCGCCTTGTGCTCGCTCTCGTAGGAGACGACCTGCGGCAGGTACATCGGGTCGAGTTTCGAGCGGACCGGGTTTTTCGCCTGCGTCGTCACCGAAGCCTGCTCGACGCGGGCGGCGCCATCGCGGCGGATGACGCGGCGCTGCTGCACCTTCTGGCGCTGGAGGATACGGCGCGTGTTGACGGCGGGCTGCACGCCCTCGCCGGTAAGCTGCATCACCCAGGGCGCGGTGAGATCGGGGCTGATGACGATCGGCGGGCGGCTCATGTACCGGTCATTCGCCTGCGCCACCGTCGTGGTGCACAAAAGGGTCGCTGCAAGAAGGGTTCGTATCAACATCGGACGTACTCGCTACTGATCGTCGCCGGGATGCGCCGCCACGATTGAAGGATGCGGCGCCGGTTCGGGAAGAATGCTTGCACTGTCCGATGAAGCGAATGGTAAACGGCCGTTCATTCGATATGCACGATGCCGATAAAGCTTTGAGTAGGGTTATTGCCGGCTTTCCAAATGTGGTTGATGAGTGGTAAACCGGAACAAAAAGGCAACGGAGACGGCGATGACGGCACGGGGACTTGTGGAAGGCGACGACGGGCGCGTGCGTTGTGCGTGGCATGGCAATCTGGAGGACTATCGCCGCTACCATGATGGCGAATGGGGCCATCCGGTCGTCAGCGACCTGCGCCTCTTCGAGAAGATCTGCCTCGAAGGCTTTCAGTCGGGCCTGTCCTGGCTCACCATCCTGCGCAAGCGCGAGGCCTTCCGCGCCGCGTTCGCCGGCTTCGATTTCGACAAGGTTGCGGCGTTCGGCGAGGAGGATATCGCCCGGTGCCTCGCCGACACCGGCATCGTGCGCCATTGCGGCAAGATCGTCTCGACGATCAACAATGCGCGGCGCGCCCAGGCGCTGCGCGACGAGTTCGGCACGCTTGCCCGCTATTTCTGGAGTTTCGAGCCGGGGCCGGACGAACGCCCCGCGCTGGTGGACTGGGAGACGATCGCCGCCAATCCGACGACGCCGACCTCCGTGCGCCTGTCGAAGGACCTGAAGAAGCGCGGCTGGACCTTCGTCGGCCCCACAACCGTCTATGCCTTCATGCAGGCCATGGGCCTCGTCAACGATCATATCGAGGGATGTTTCTGCCGCGCTGAAGTCGAAGCCGAGAGAAAACACCTTGAAAGGCCATAATTCGGGTATTGCGGTCACAAATATATCTTTGATTCTACAACGAATCATGTAGCTTGATATCAAGCGGCACAATCATACATAGGTAGTTCTGGGGTCAACGGGCGCGGGCGTATTCGCGGCGTGCCGCTTTGTGCTGAATGATTTGGCATGAGGGGACACATGACGCCAAACGCACCTGCATTCGACGAATCTCCACTTGAAGTCTGGGCCTGCGACAAGGCTCAGGAGATCATGCTCCGGGAAGGTTTTCGCCTCATCCGGTCGGCCCGCAACGGCAGCAACACCGAAATTCGCGAAACGAGCCTCCTGATGGCCCGTGTCATCGCGGCCTCGCTGGTCGAGGCCTCGGCCGCACACCGGTCGCAGTCGGCCGGCGAATAGGCTTGCCGAAGGCCCGCCGGGCAGCCGGCGGGCCTCCTGGTCTTCTTTGTTTACTGGGCGTTCTGCGCCAGCCATTCCTGCATCATCTTGATCTCGCCTTCCTGGGCGGTGATGATGTCTTCGGCGACCTTGCGCATCCCGTCATCCTTGCCATATTCCAGCTCGATCTTCGCCATGTCGATGGCGCCCTGATGATGGGCGATCATGCCGCGCACGAAGTCCACATCGGCATTGCCGGTGAACTCGATGTCCATTCCCGCATGCATTTTCGCATTGGCCTCGACGAAGGCCTTGCTGGGCGCACTCTGGTCGCCCTTGGGGCCGCTCATCGTCATGGCCTGATGGGCGGAGTGGTCGGCCTCCTGGGCGAAAGCGGGCAGGGTGAAGGCGAGCGCCAGCGCTGCGCCGAAAAACAGGGTTTTTGCGTTCATTGTCTTTTCCAGTTCTGAAAACGGTTGATGGCCGGGCGCCGGGCGCCCGGTTGTTCAGTCAAGCGTCGGTCAGGACCGGGGAGGCGGATCGAGCGGGGGAAGGGCGAGGCCGGCAAGCTGCGGCGTGGCGGCCGAGACGCGGGCGGAAATGTCGAGCGCGCGGTTCATCGGCTCCAGCCGCGCGGCCTCGATCGCGAAACAGGCCGAACAGGCAAGCGGATGGGCGGCGGGTTTCGCCTTGCCGTGCTCGCTGCCGCCGTCCTCTCCGGCCATCTGGTGCATGGCATGCATGCCGGCCGTTTGCCCGGCACTCAGCGTCGCCGCGATCACCGGCACCCAGCCGGAAAGAATGGCGCCCAGAATGGCGAAGACGAAGAGCATCTGTCTCATACCCCGAGAGATAGGCGCTCGAAGCGGAAAAGAAAAGGGTCAGTTCAGCCAGCCGCGCCGATCCCGCAGCGTCTCCATGCACACCCGGGCGATGGCGAAGGTGCCGTGGATCGTGCCGTCGGAACCGTCGACCGTCTCCGACTGGCCGAAACAGAAGACCGGCCGGTGCAGCCGCGGCCCCGGCCGGATGGTCGTGGAGAAGCTGAAGGTGGTGGAGGCGGTTGCCGCATCCTCCAGTGCCTGAAGCACCTTCTGCCAGTCGGCCGGGTCGTAGAGATGGATGAGGTCCATGATGCCGCAGGGCTTGCAGGGCGTGCCATGCAGGCTTGCCGCCTGCGGCCCCAGCCAGACGAGGCCGGTCGCCAGTTCCGCGCTCCATTCCTCGCAGACGAAAAGATTTTCCAACTCGCGGGGGTCGATGCCGATGAACTGCGCGACGGAGGCAAGACGGTTGGATGTCATTGTCGATTTCAATGCCATTCGGTGGTGTCCGAGAGCGTTAGACCCACACCCTGCCCGGCACGGTCGCGGCGCATGATTATCAGCCATTTTCGGCTGTCGCCAATCGGTAAAAGTACGGGTTTACGTTCCCGCTGATCCAAGTACAGCTATCCGAAGTTAGCTGAGCTCAAAGGTAGCCGACATCGGGGGCGGCCGAAAGCGAGGCGACTGGTCGTTTATTCGACCATAGGGCGTGGAATTGAATTTCATCATTCCTCAGGGTTGAATTTGTCCCATTTCGTCCTCACCACCGGCCACGACCTCGTCGACCAGCTCCGGGCCTATCGCCTCAAGGTCGGGCTGACCCAGGACGACATCGCCTGGAAACTCGGCTTTTCCCCCACCACCGTCTCGCGCTGGGAGCGCGGCATTGCAGCACCCGACCTGCGCGCGACCGGCGCAATCGTCGATTTCCTGCGCCGCGCCGATGCGCAGACCGAACGGCGCCTCCTGAAGGCGATCCTGGCGGCGCGCGACAGCCGCAACCTCTGGGAAGGCCGCGACATCCGCTATCTCGGCGGTTCGCAGCAGGAATATCGCGAGAGCCCGGAAATGCCTGGCCTCGTCGGCACCGGCATCCGCGGCTATCTCACCGGCCACTATCGCGATTGCCTGGAGGACCGCGCGCTGGTCGCCAGCCTCTATGCCCGCGAGATCGCCAGCATCGAGATCTACGGCGGCACCGCGCTCTCCACGACGTCGATCCCCGACGGCACCGTGCAGATGAAGCGGCTCACCTTCCAGTCGGAGATGCGCGGCATCATCCGCGGCGATACCCATTCGGTGCTCATTCCGGCCACCGAAGCCCCGACGGCCTCCGCCGTCATCGTGCACAGCTGGGATACGCTGCTGCGCCGGCCTTGACCTTGGCCGTGATCTCGCCCTTGCCGCTGCCCGTCCAATCCGCTAGGGAAACCGCAACGGAAATACAGGAATTTCGGGTATCCCGATGAGCGAAAAGCAGAAAAAACCGCAGAAGCTGAAAGCCCGCCTGCCGCGCGGCTTCGTCGATCGTGATGCCGCGGATATCCGCGCCGTGGGCGAGATGACCGCGAAGATCCGCGCGGTCTACGAGCATTACGGCTTCGATCCGGTGGAAACGCCGCTTTTCGAATATACCGACGCGCTCGGAAAGTTCCTGCCGGACAGCGACCGCCCGAACGAGGGCGTCTTCTCGCTGCAGGACGACGACGAGCAGTGGATGTCGCTGCGCTACGACCTGACGGCGCCGCTCGCCCGCCATGTCGCGGAAAACTTCAACGAGATCCAGCTTCCCTACCGCACCTACCGCGCCGGCTACGTCTTCCGCAACGAGAAGCCCGGCCCGGGCCGCTTCCGCCAGTTCATGCAGTTCGACGCCGATACGGTCGGCGCTGCCGGCGTGCAGGCGGATGCCGAAATGTGCATGATGATGGCCGACACGATGGAAGCCCTCGGCATCGCCCGCGGCGACTACGTCATCCGGGTGAACAACCGCAAGGTTCTGGATGGTGTGCTGGAGGCCATCGGCCTCGGCGGCGAGGACAAGGCGGGCGCCCGCCTCAACGTGCTGCGCGCGATCGACAAGCTCGACAAGTTTGGCCCCGAGGGTGTGGAACTGCTGCTGGGCGCAGGCCGCAAGGACGAGTCCGGCGACTTTACCAAGGGTGCCGGCCTTGATGCGGAGCAGATTGAAAAGGTTCTCTTCTTCGTCGGCATCAAGGACTATGCCGAAAGCGCCGATGACCTCGCAAAACTCGTCGAGGGCAGCACCCGCGGCGGCGAGGGCGTCGAGGAGTTGAACCAGATCGGCCACCTGATCACGTCGGCCGGCTACGGCCCGGACCGTATCAAGATTGACCCCTCCGTGGTGCGCGGTCTTGAATACTACACCGGCCCCGTCTTCGAAGCCGAGTTGCAGTTCTCCGTCACCAACGAAAAAGGCGAAAAGGTCGTCTTCGGGTCGGTCGGCGGCGGTGGTCGTTATGATGGCCTCGTTTCCCGCTTCATGGGCCAGCCGGTGCCGGCGACGGGTTTCTCCATCGGCGTCTCGCGCCTGATGACGGCGCTGAAGAACCTCGGCAAGCTCGGCCAGAATGAAGTGGTCGCTCCCGTGCTCGTCACCGTCATGGACGGCGATATCGACAGCATGGGCCGCTACCAGCGTTTCACGCAGGAACTGCGCGCCGCTGGCATCCGCGCCGAAATGTACCAGGGCAACTGGAAGAAGTTCGGCAACCAGCTGAAATATGCCGACCGCCGCGGCGCGCCCGTCGCGATCATCCAGGGCGGCGACGAGCGTGCCGAAGGCCTCGTGCAGATCAAGGACCTGATCGAAGGCAAGCGCCTGTCCGGCGAGATCGAGGACAACACCTCCTGGCGCGAGGCCCGCGTCGCGCAGGTCTCCGTGCCGGAGAGCGAACTGGTGGCAAGGGTCCGCGAGATTCTTGCGGCGCAGGCCGAAGACCGGGCACGGGCTGGCTGACGGCGATGGGCGTTTTTCTGCCGCACCCCCCGCTGTCCTGCCGGACATCTCCCCCTCAATGGGGGAGATTGGATGGAGCACCGCTTTGCCCATCATGGACGGCGCGATCTGGGCAATGGTCCTGCGTCTTGTCGATCTCCCCCCTTGAGGGGGAGATGTCCGGCAGGACAGAGGGGGGTAAAGTCTCATGCCCCTGATCAACCTCCCGGCTTTCGCGCCCGACCTCATCGCCGATCTGGAAAAGCTCGGCACGGAGCGCGTCGATACGCCGGTCATCCAGCCGGCCGAACCCTTCCTCGACATGGCGGGCGAGGATCTGCGGCGGCGCATCTTCATGACGGAGAGCGAGACGGGCAAGAGTCTGTGCCTGCGCCCCGAATTCACCATTCCCGTCTGCCTCCGCCACATCGAGACCGCGACCGGCACGCCGAAGCGCTACGCCTATCTCGGTGAAGTCTTCCGCCAGCGCCGCGAGGGCTCGAACGAGTTCTACCAGGCCGGCATCGAAGACCTCGGCGAACAGGATGTCGCCCGCGCCGACGCGCGCGCCGTCTGCGATGCGCTTTCCGTCCTGAACAACCGCCTGCCGGGCGTCGGCCTTTCGGTCGTGCTCGGCGACCAGTCGGTGTTCGAGGCGGTCGTCGCCGCCTGCGGCCTGCCGGTGGGCTGGCAGAAGCGGCTGGTGCACGCCTTCGGTAACCAGGCGCAATTGCAGAAGCTGATGGCCGATCTGTCCGACCCGGCCCCCTCCGGCGTCTTCGGCCCGGAGGTCGAGCGCCTCGCCATTCTGGGAAAACTCGACGACGAGGCGACGCTGGTCGCCCATATCGACCAGACCATGGAAGCGACCGGCTATTCCACCAATGCCAGCCGCAGCCCCGCCGATATCGCCAGGCGCCTGCGCGAAAAAATGGAGCTCGCCAACACCCGGCTCGACGACCGCACGCTGGCGCTGCTGCGCGAATTCCTGGCCCTCGAACTCAGCCTTGCGGAAGCCCCCCAGGCGCTCGCCGCCTTCGCGCAAAAGGCCGGCCTTTCGCTCGGCGAGGCACTCGCCCGCTTCGAAAGCCGCGTGGCAGCCCTGCGCGATATCGGCGTCGATCCGACGACGATCACCTATCGCGCCGCCTTCGGGCGCCCGCTCGATTATTACACCGGCCTCGTCTTCGAGATCACGCCGGACGGTGACGCGCTGGTGCTCGCCGGCGGCGGCCGTTTCGACCGGCTGCTGACGCTGCTCGGCGCGAGGGAACGCATTCCGGCGGTCGGCTTCTCGCTCTGGCTCGACCGGATCGCGAGCGTGAAGGGAGCCGCCGCATGACCATCACCATCGGCCTGCCCTCCAAGGGCCGTATGAAGGAGGATTCCTCCGCCGTGCTCGCCCGCGCCGGCTTTTCCGTCGTCGCCGTCGGCAACGACCGCTCCTATCGCGGCCGCGTCGAAGGGCGCGACGATATCGAAATCGCCTTTCTGTCGGCCTCCGAAATCTCCCGCGAGATCGCCAACGGCACCGTCGATTTCGGGGTGACCGGCGAGGATCTCGTGCGCGAGGGACTGGCGGAGGCGGATGCCCGCGTCGAATTCTGCGCCCGCCTCGGCTTCGGCCATGCGGATGTCGTGGTCGCCGTGCCGGAAATCTGGCTCGACGTCGATACCATGGCCGATCTCGGCGACGTCGCCGCCGATTTCCGCGCCCGCCACCGCCGCAGGCTCACCATCGCCACGAAATACTGGCGGCTGACCCAGCAGTTCTTCTCCGGCAACCACGGCATCCAGCTCTACCGCATCGTCGAAAGCCTCGGCGCCACGGAAGGCGCCCCCGCCTCCGGTTCGGCCGACATCATCGTCGATATTACCTCGACGGGTTCGACGCTTCACGCCAACCACCTGAAGATCCTTTCGGACGGCGTGATCCTGAAGTCCGAAGCCTGCCTGGTGCGCGCCCGCAAGCCGGAGCATGAGGGTGACACGGTGGTGGCGGAAATCATCGAGGCGGTGCGCAAGGCGCTGTGAGGGGGCAGAATTGCCCCTCATCCGGCCTGCCGGCCACCTTCTGTCCGCAAGCGGGGAGAAGGAACCGGGCCGAAGCGCTTTGCCGGAACGCACGGTTGAATTGGAACGAAGCCGATGCAGCATCCCCCTTCGCCCCGCTTGCGGGGAGAAGGTCGCGGCAGCGGGATGAGGGGCGACCACTTGCTCCAACGGGAAAATTCCAGCGCTCCACCCTGACATCGCCCGACAGCCTGCCTATCTATGAACTCCCATCGCAAGGAGTCCTCCATGGCAGATCTGTCGTCCTTCCCCATCACCAAGAAGTGGCCCGCCAAGAACCCCGATATCATCCAGCTTTATTCGCTGCCGACGCCGAATGGCGTGAAGGTGTCGATCGCGCTGGAAGAACTCGGCCTCGCCTATGAGCCGCACCGCATCGAGTTCGGGCCGGAGGGCGTGAAGTCGCCGGAATTCATCTCGCTCAATCCCAATGGCCGCATCCCGGCGATCATCGATCCGGACGGCCCGGGCGGCAAGCCGATCGGCCTTTTCGAATCGGGCGCGATCCTGGTCTATCTTGCGGAAAAGACGGGAAAACTGATCCCCGCCGATCCGGCGCTGCGCTATGAGACGCTCTCCTGGGTGATGTTCCAGATGAGCGGCGTCGGGCCGATGTTCGGCCAGTTCGGCCATTTCTACAAATTCGCCGCCGACAAGGTCGCCAACAATTCCTATCCGACGGAGCGCTACCGGGACGAATCGAAGCGCCTGCTTTCGGTGCTCGAAGACCGCCTCAAGGATCGCCCGTGGATCATGGGCGACGAATACACCATCGCCGACATCACGACCTATCCGTGGATCCGCGGCGCGGACATCTTCTATGGCGGCCGCGAGGCGCTCGACTATGCGAGCTTCCCGGCCGTCGTGGACTGGGTTGAACGCGCGTCCGCCCGCCCGGCGGCGCGGAAGGGCTTCGATATTCCCGCAAAAGTCTGACGCAAACGAAAAATCCGGCGGCGCGGCGATGAGTTGACGCCGCCGGTCCCGGCGCGCTACCTCTCGTTAAAACCAAGACGGGGACGGAAACATCGTGACGGGAAGACTGGTTGTTGTGGGCGGCGGTCAGGCCGCATTTGCCCTCGTTGCCAAATTGCGCGCGCTCAAGGACGAGCGGCCGATCACGATCATCGCCGCCGAGGCGAGCCACCCCTACCAACGACCGCCGCTCTCGAAAAAATACCTGCTCGGCGAGGCCGATCTCGAACGCCTGAAGTTCCGCCCGGAAAGCTGGTATCCGGACAACAATGTCGAAATCCGCCTGTCGACCGAGGTCACCGCCATCGACCGCACGGCCAGGACCGTGACGCTCAGCGACGGCTCGGCGTTGCACTACGCCTGTCTGGCGCTTGCCACCGGCGCCACCCCGCGCCGCTTGCCGGCAGAGATCGGCGGCGACCTCGACGGCGTGTTCACGGTGCGCGACTACCGCGATGCCGACCGCCTCGGCGCCGAAATGCAGGAAGGCCGCCGCGCGCTCGTCGTCGGCGGCGGTTATATCGGCCTGGAGGCTGCGGCCGTTGCGCGGGGTCGGGGGCTGCACGTCACGGTCATCGAGATGGCCGACCGCATCCTCGCCCGCGTCGCCTCGCCGGCGACCGCTACCATCCTCAAGGCGATCCACACGGCGCGCGGCGTCGACGTGCGCGAAAAGACCGGCCTCGTCCGCCTGTTGGGCGAAAACGGCCGCGTCACCGGCGCGGAACTCTCCGACGGCTTCGTGCTGCCCGTCGACGTGGTGATCGCCGGCATCGGCGTTGCGGCAAATGACGGGCTCGCCCGTGATGCCGGCCTCGAAGTCACCAATGGCATCGTCGTCGATACCCATGCCCGCACCTCCGACCCAGCGATCTTCGCCATGGGCGATTGCGCCGTGCTGCCCTTCGAGGGCAATCGCGTGCGGCTCGAATCCGTACAGAACGCCGTGGACCAGGCCGAGGCCGTCGCCGCCGTCATCGCCGGCGGCGATGCGCCCTATGTGCCGCGGCCGTGGTTCTGGTCCGACCAGTATGACGTGAAGTTGCAGATCGCCGGCTTCTGCATGGGTTTCGACGAGACGTTCGTGCGCCCCGGCCAGCGCGAGGGCAGCGTCTCCGTCTGGTATTTTCGCGAGGGCCGGCTGATTGCGGTCGATGCGGTTAACGATGCCAAGGCCTATGTGGTGGGCAAGAAGCTGATCGAAATGGGCCGTACGCCCGAACGGGCGGCGCTGGAAGACCCGGCGACGGACCTCAAGGCCTTGACGCTGTGAGCGCGCATACAGCCCGAAAGTTGAGCCGGATTTTCGTTGCTGAATGAAACAGTTGTGCTGTTTTGACTTTTGTTAAGCATGAACTGATGTGAAATATAGTGGTTCGGCATTAAGCTTTCTGAATTCACGCATTTTTTAAGGTTCTCCGGCTGAGTGGGGCCACTTCGCTCTCACCCCGGTGTCCCTGATGCTCCGTATTCTGACCTGCATTGCCGTCGAGCACGACCTCCGTCTCGTCCTGCTCGCGGCATTGATATGTTTCCTGTCCTGCTATGTGGCGGTCTCGCTGACGCAGAGGGCGCAGGTCTCGAAGGGCAGGGCGCGCATCCTCTGGCTGAGTGCTGCCGGCGCGTCGAGCGGTTTCGGCATCTGGGCCACCCATTTCATTGCCATGCTGGCCTACGATCCCGGCGTCGTCATGGGTTTCGCCATGGAGCCGACGCTGCTGTCGCTCGCCGTCGCCATCGTCGTCACGGCGATCGGGCTTGCGGTGGCGAGCTACATTCCGGGTCGCGGCGCGGTCGTGGCGGGCGGCCTGCTGCTCGGCGCGGGCATAACCTCCATGCACTATATCGGCATGTCGGCGCTGGAGCTGCCGGGCCGTATCCTCTGGGACAAGAGCTATGTGGCGGCTTCCGTCGTCTGCGCCGGCCTCTTCGGTGCGCTGGCGCTCGACGTCTGCATGCGCCCGTGGCTCGGTGCGCGGGGCCGGGCAATTGCCACCATGCTGATGGCGCTCGGCGTCGTCTCGCTGCATTTCACCGCGATGACGGCGGTGACGATCGAGCCGGGCCTGATGCCCGTCAGCGACGACACGCTGATCTCCGCCAGCCTGATGGTGCCCTTGATCGCCGTCGTCGCCTTCTCGCTGCTCTTCGGCGGCTTGACGGCGGCCGTCTTCGCGCGGCAGTCGGAGCTTGCCGCCAGCGAAAGCACGCGCCGGTTCGCCATGCTCGTCCAGGGCGTCAAGGATTACGCCATCTACATGCTCGATCCGGAAGGCCGCGTCGCCAACTGGAACGAGGGCGCCGAGCGCAACAAGGGCTACAAGGCGCACGAGATCGTCGGCCGGCATTTCTCGCAGTTCTCTAGCGAGGAGGACCGCGCAGCCGGCCTGCCCGAGCGCGCGCTCCGCATTGCGCGCGAGGAGGGTAAACACGAGAGCGAGGGCTGGCGCTACAAGAAGAACGGCGATCGCTTCTGGGCGAATGTCATGATCGATGCCATCTACGATACGAGCGGCGTGCTCGTCGGCTATGCCAAGATCACCAAGGACGTGACGAAGGAAAAGGCCGATGCCGACCGCCTCGCCGCGGTGACGAAGAACCTCGACCTCGCGCTGGAAAACATGTCGCAAGGCCTCTGCCTGTTCGACAAGGACGAGCGGCTGCTCATCGCCAACAAGCGCTACAGCGAGATCTTCGGTTTTCCGGAAGGCCGCATCACGCCCGGCATGACGCTGCGCGAAATCGTCGACGAGGGCGTCATGCACCTGTTTGCCGATCCGGAAGTCCGCAAGCAGAAGGCCCGCGACGTCTATGCGCGCCGCCGCGCCGCGATCCTCGCCAATGACGGCGGCGCGATCGTCGAGAAGCTGCCGAGCGGCACCTCGGTGCAACTGCGCTATCGCACGCTGCCGGATGGCGCCTGGGTCGCGACCTACGAGGATATTTCCGAGCGCCTGCGCTCCGAGGAGCAGATTTCCTTCCTCGCCCGCCATGACAGCCTGACCGGTCTGCCGAACCGCTCGAACTTCAACAGCCGCCTCGAAGCAGACCTCGATTTTGCGCGCCGCTCCGGCGGCAAGGTCGCGGCGATCGGCATCGACCTCGACAAGTTCAAGGAAATCAACGATACGCGCGGCCACGCGGCCGGCGACGAAGTGCTGATGACGCTGTCGAAGCGCATGCAGGCCTGCCTGGAGGCCGACGAGACGGTCGCCCGCTTCGGCGGCGACGAGTTTGCCGCCGCCAAGCGTTTCGAGGACGTGGCTGAACTCACCGACTTCATCCAGCGGCTGGAAACCTGCCTCAACGCGGAAATCCGCATCGATGGCTACGATATCAAGCCGGGCGCCAGCCTCGGCGTCGCGATCTATCCGCAGGATGCCGACACGGTCGAGGCGCTCATCAACAATGCCGACCTTGCCATGTACCGCGCCAAGGACGCCTTGACCCAGACGGTCTGCTTCTACGAGGTCTCGATGGACGAGGCCGCCCGCAGCCGCCGCCTCATCGCCAACGACCTCTGGCAGGCCGTGGAGCGCAACGAACTGCAACTGCACTATCAGGTCCAGAAGGCCGTCACCTCCGGCGATACGATCGGCTACGAGGTGCTCTTGCGCTGGCACCATCCGCTGCGCGGCACCATCCCGCCGTCGGAATTCATCCCGATCGCCGAGGAATGCGGCGCCATCCTGCCGATCGGCGAATGGGTGCTGCGCGAGGCCTGCCGCGAGGCCGCGACCTGGGACAACGACCACAAGATCGCCGTCAACCTGTCGCCGATCCAGCTCGGCAACGCCGACGTCGCGGACCTCGTGCACCGGGTGCTCCTGGAAACGGGTCTCAACGCCCGCCGTCTGGAGCTTGAAATCACCGAATCGACCATCATCGCCGACAAGGAGCGGGCGCTCCAGACGCTGCGCCGCATCAAGGCCTTCGGCGTCACCATCGCCATCGACGATTTCGGCACCGGTTATTCGTCGCTGGAAACGCTGCGCGCCTTCCCCTTCGACAAGATCAAGCTCGACCGCAGCTTCATGAGCGAGGTGGAGGCAAGCCCGCAGGCCAAGGCCATCATCCGCGCCATCCTGGCGCTCGGCCAGACGTTGCGCGTGCCGGTCTTGGCAGAAGGCGTGGAAACGAGCGCCCAGCTCGCCATCCTGCTCGACGAAGGCTGCGACGAAGCGCAGGGCTATTTCCTCGGTCGCCCGATGCCGGTGGAAAACATCCGCACCGGCAATGAGGCCAGCAAGGCCGCCTGAGGCGGCCTATTGCCGCTTGAAACGGCGGCCGGCGAGGTCGATCTGGAAGCGGGGGAAGATGAAGACGCCGATGATGGTGCCGGCATATTTCTCCTCGAGACCCGTCGATTCGCCGACGCAGAACACCGGCTGGCGCGGCGCGCCGTCGAGATGGATCGTCGTCGAAAAGCAGAAGGACGACGAGGAGGAGGCCGCCTGCTCGAAGAGCTCGAGCACGCGCGTGCGGTCGAGCGGCTCGTAGCAGCGGATGAGGTTCAGCAGCCCGCAGGCGCGCTGCGGCAGGCCATGGGCCTGCGTCGCCTTGTCGCCAAGCGTGAAAAGGCCATTGGAAAGATCGCCGGTCCAGCGCTCCGTCACGCAATATTGCGTCAGCAGTTCGTTGTCCGTCTCATCGAACCCCATCGAGCCCGGAAGAAAGGGCGACGAGAGATCAGTCTTGATTATCTTGAACACCTACGACCTCAGGCAGTTGCTCGAATTTGGCCGACATGTCGCGCCCCGTTTCGGGCACGCGACACGCTAAAAGAGAGCGCCGGCGAGAACCGTTGAAGTTCGCCGAACCACTTTCCCATGTACTGAACTTCGTCCGGATCCACCTGTATGTATCGGGTCGGACGTACGCGCAAAAACCGCCGCTGACCCCTCTTTCAAGTCTTCCGGCAGTTCTATCGATATTTCAGGGACGACTGGCCGCGCGGTCGTTCGACATGCTTCTGTCGAAAACCAGCACCTGAACCCCGGGTGAATCTTACAGTCCACTTGGGGCGTCTTTATAATTGGTTTTTTGATGCCAGCAACGGCTTTTTGAGAATTATTGTACAAATGGAAAAATTCTTTTCACGGAAACGATACAGTCCGGTCAACCTCTTTGAAATGCGCCGCTTTGCCGGAAAAACAAAAAGGGCGGCCCGAAGACCGCCCTTTCCGAACTGAACCGGATGGCTCAGATATAAGACCCGAAGGTCTTACATCATGTCCATTCCACCCATGCCGCCCATGCCGCCAGGCATGCCGCCCGGTGCATCCTTCTTCGGCAGTTCGGCGATCATGGCTTCCGTCGTGATCAGCAGCGAAGCAACCGAAGCCGCGTTCTGCAGAGCCGTGCGGACAACCTTGACCGGGTCGACGATGCCGAGTGCGATCAGGTCGCCGTATTCGCCGGTCTGGGCGTTGTAGCCGTAGTTGTCTTCGTTCTTCTCGAGGATCTTGCCCACGACGATCGAAGCTTCGTCACCGGCGTTCTCGGCGATCTGGCGAACCAGCGACTGAAGCGCCTTGCGAACGATGTTGATGCCGGCTTCCTGGTCGTCGTTTTCACCCTTGGAGGTGATCTTGACGGAGGAGCGCAGCAGGGCAACGCCGCCGCCCGGTACGATGCCTTCCTGAACGGCAGCGCGCGTCGCGTTGAGGGCGTCGTCGATGCGGTCCTTCTTTTCCTTGACTTCGACTTCCGTCGAGCCGCCGACGCGGATCACGGCAACGCCGCCAGCGAGCTTGGCAAGACGTTCCTGCAGCTTCTCGCGGTCGTAGTCGGAGGTGGTTTCCTCGATCTGGGCCTTGATCTGCGCGACGCGGCCTTCGATTTCAGCCTTCTGGCCGGCACCGTCGACGATCGTCGTGTTTTCCTTGGAGATCGAAACCTTCTTCGAACGGCCGAGCATGTCGAGCGTGACGTTTTCGAGCTTGATGCCGAGGTCTTCGGAGATGACCGTGCCGCCCGTCAGGATGGCGATGTCTTCCAGCATGGCCTTGCGGCGGTCGCCGAAGCCCGGAGCCTTGACGGCAGCGATCTTGAGGCCGCCACGCAGCTTGTTGACGACGAGGGTCGCAAGCGCTTCGCCTTCGACGTCTTCAGCGATGATGACCAGCGGCTTGCCGGTCTGGACGACGGCTTCGAGAACCGGCAGCATCGCCTGGAGGTTCGAGAGCTTCTTCTCGTGCAGGAGAATGAACGCGTCTTCGAGGTCGGCGACCATCTTTTCCGGGTTGGTCACGAAGTAGGGCGACAGGTAGCCGCGGTCGAACTGCATGCCTTCGACGACTTCGAGTTCGGTTTCGGCGGTCTTGGCTTCTTCAACCGTGATGACGCCTTCGTTGCCGACCTTCTGCATGGCTTCGGCAATGTCGAGACCGACCTGCTTGTCGCCGTTTGCGGAGATCGTGCCGACCTGGGCGACTTCTTCCGAGGTGTTGATCTTCTTGGCCTTGGCCTGGAGATCCTTGACGACTTCGGCAACGGCGAGATCGATGCCGCGCTTCAGGTCCATCGGGTTCATGCCGGCGGCAACGGCCTTGTGGCCTTCGCGAACGATCGCCTGGGCCAGAACGGTTGCGGTCGTCGTGCCGTCGCCGGCGATGTCGTTGGTCTTGGACGCGACTTCGCGAACGAGCTGGGCGCCCATGTTCTCGAACTTGTCTTCCAGTTCGATTTCCTTGGCGACGGAAACGCCGTCCTTGGTGATGCGCGGAGCGCCGAAGGACTTGTCGATGACGACGTTACGACCCTTCGGGCCGAGCGTTACCTTGACTGCGTCTGCGAGAACGTCGACGCCACGCAGCATCTTTTCGCGCGCGGTGCGGCCGAATTTGACTTCTTTGGCTGCCATTGTGAGAACTCCTGAAGAGATATCAGCTGAATTGGAAAAGGATTACCGGCTAATCAGCCGATGATGCCCATGATGTCGGCTTCCTTCATGATCAGAAGGTCTTCGCCGTCGAGCTTGACTTCGGTGCCCGACCACTTGCCGAACAGAACGCGGTCGCCGGCCTTGACGTCCAGCGGAACGACCTTGCCGGAATCGTCACGGGCGCCCGAGCCGACGGCGACGATTTCGCCTTCCTGCGGCTTTTCCTTGGCGGTGTCCGGAATGATGATGCCGCCCTTGGTCTTGGCTTCGGATTCGACGCGACGTACGACGACGCGATCGTGAAGCGGGCGGAAGGTGGTGCTTGCCATTGTCTTATCCCTCGATCGAATGACATTGCGGATCCCGATGTGGACCCGATGGATGGATGTTAGCACTCACCGTTTAGGAGTGCTAGCGAGCCGGAGATAGGCGCCGGGGCTTTTCGAGTCAAGGATGACGTTCGGAAATTATTTTGCCCCGAATGGTTACCGCAGCCGGCAGATGGGAGCGAATTCGCATGCCATCAAGTCAGGACCATGAATTTCCGGCAGTTTGCCTGTTGATGGGGCAAAATTGTGTGGAGAGGCTTGTTTTCTTGGCCTCGCTTTGCAATGTCAGCCGGGCTCGATTTCGAACAGGACTACCTGATGGCTGAACGCATCCAATCCTTCCGCGACATCGCTTCGCACTATGACGTCGTGCTCTGCGACGTCTGGGGCGTCCTGCACAACGGCGTCGAAGCCTTCTCCTATGCCTCGGAAGCGCTTGCCGCCGCGCGCGCCGCCGGCCTTACCGTCGTGCTCATCACCAATTCGCCGCGCCCGCATCCGGGCGTCAAGGTGCAGATCCGCGGCCTCGGCGTCGCCGACGATTCCTATGATCGCATCGTCACCTCCGGCGACGTCACCCGCGCGCTGATCGCCGAAGGACCGAAGAAGGTCTATTTCATCGGCGCCGAAAAGGACCTGCCGCTGCTCGACGGCCTCGGCGTCGAGACCGTCGGCCTGGACGAGGCCGGCATCGTGGTCTGCGCGGGCCTGCGCAGCGACGAGACGGAAACCGTCGATGACTATCGCGAGGAGCTGGAAAGGCTCGCCGCGAAAAAGCTGCCCTTCATCTGCGCCAATCCCGACCTCGTCGTCGAGCGCGGCCACCGGCTCATCCCATGTGCCGGCGCGCTGGCGAAATTCTATGAGGACCTCGGCTGCACGACGCTGATCGCCGGCAAGCCGCATCGGCCGATCTACGAGAAGTCGATCGCCGAGGCGAAGGACGTGCGCGGCGACTTCGACCTGTCGCGCGTCATCGCTATCGGCGACGGCATGCCGACGGACGTGCGCGGCGCGGAAGCCTTCGGCCTCGATGTGCTCTATATTTCCGGCGGCATCCATGCGCAGGAATATGTCGAAGCGGGCCGCACCGACGAGGCGAAGCTCGCGGCTTTCCTGACGCGCGAAGGTTCCCACCCGAAATGGTGGATGCCCCGGCTGCAGTGACGGAGACGGTCGTCATGACGGTATTTCACAGGAACGAGACGAAACAGCCGCTGCCGGAACACCTGCGCGGCGGCGTCATCGCCATCGGCAATTTCGACGGCGTGCACCGCGGCCACCAGGCCGTGCTGCAACGCGCCCTCGACCTTGCGAACGACCGCGGCATTCCCGCATTGGTGCTGACCTTCGAGCCGCATCCCCGCACGGTCTTTCGGCCCGAGCGCCCGGTCTTCCGCCTGACGCCGGCGCCGCTGAAGGCCCGTATCCTCGAAGGCATGGGTTTTGCCGCCGTCATCGAATACCCGTTCGACCGCGGCTTTTCCGAAATGTCGGCGCATGATTTCACCCGCTCGGTGCTGCTGGACTGGCTGCATGGCTCCGAGGTCGTCACCGGTTTCGATTTCCACTTCGGCAAGGGCAGGGAAGGCGGCCCGGCCTTCCTGATGGCCGCCGGCCAGGACAACGGTTTCGGCGTGACGCTGGTCGATGCCTTTCGTGACGAGAACGGCTCGGTCATCTCGTCGAGCTTCACCCGTGCCCTGCTCGGCGAGGGCGCCGTCGTGGAGGCGGCCGGGCAGCTCGGCTACCGCTATACGGTCGAGGCGGAGGTCATCGACGGCAAGAAGCTCGGCCGCACGCTCGGCTATCCCACAGCCAACATGCAGCTCCCCCCGGAAGTGGAACTGCGCAACGGCATCTATGCCGTGCGCTTCCGCCGCCCCGACGGCAGCCTGCATGATGGTGTGGCCAGCTACGGCCGCCGCCCGACGGTCACGTCGAATGGCGCGCCGCTGCTCGAAACCTTCCTCTTCGATTTCTCCGGCGATCTCTACGGCGAAGTCTCCGCCGTCTCCTTCTTCGGCCACCTGCGCGACGAGCTGAAATTCGACGGCCTCGACCCGCTCGTCATCCAGATGAAGCGCGACGAGGAGGAGGCGCGGGCGTTGCTGTCCGGCGTCACGCCGCTTGGCTTGATCGACCAGCGTCTCTGTTTTTGAAGGCGAACGGCGCTTTTAGAGCCGGCAATTTGTTGACAAACCTCGCCTCACTCTCCCCGTCATCCTCGGGCTAGACCCGAGGATCCATTCTTTTCAACGGCTTATGGATCCTCGGGTCAAGCCCGAGGATGACGAAGGAAAGGTTTGGTGGTTTTTGTCAGCGCTCCATGGCCGCTTTGCCGCTCCTCCCGTCTTTTCAAACCAACGAAAAGGCCGTAATACCGCGCGCATGATGCTCAACCGGCTGACCATCGATCTGCGAATTAGTGGCCCGGCCTTCCGCGCGCTCTGAGCGAGGCCGGAAGGTCCGGGATTTTGGGCGTTTTCGAAAAGCGCCCCCGCCGTCGAAGCCTGACAATATCCCCGCATGCGCAAACGCGCGCGAAAAAAGACGATAGCCATATCCATGACCGATACGCCCGAAAAAGTCGATTATTCGCCCACCCTCTACCTGCCGCAGACGGATTTCCCGATGCGCGCCGGCCTGCCGACGAAGGAGCCGGAAACGGTGGCCCGCTGGCAGCAGATGGGTCTCTACAAAAAGCTGCGCGCCTCCGCCGCCGGCCGCGAGAAATTCGTGCTGCACGATGGCCCGCCCTATGCCAACGGGAACATCCATATCGGCCACGCGCTGAACAAGATCCTGAAGGACGTCATCACCCGCTCCTTCCAGATGCGCGGCTTCGATTCCAACTATGTGCCCGGCTGGGACTGCCACGGCCTGCCGATCGAATGGAAGATCGAGGAAAAATACCGCGAGAAGGGCAAGAACAAGGACGAGGTTCCGGTCAACGAATTCCGCCAGGAATGCCGCGACTTCGCCGCCGGCTGGATCAAGATCCAGGCGGAAGAGTTCAAGCGCCTCGGCATCGAAGGCGACTTCGACAACCCCTACACGACGATGAATTTTCACGCGGAAGCCCGCATCGCCGGCGAACTTTTGAAGATCGCCCGCAGCGGCCAGCTCTACCGCGGCTCCAAGCCCGTCATGTGGTCGGTCGTCGAGCGCACGGCGCTGGCCGAAGCCGAAGTCGAATATGCCGATGTCGAGAGCGATGCGATCTGGGTAAAATTCCCGGTGACCGAAGGTCCGGCCGAGCTGCTCGGCAATTCCGTCGTCATCTGGACGACCACGCCCTGGACGATCCCCGGCAACCGCGGCATCGCCTTCTCGTCGCGCTATCCCTATGGCCTCTACGAAGTGGAAAGCGCGCAGAACGATTTCGGCCCGCAGCCGGGTGAAAAGCTGATCTTCGCGACGCGTCTTGCGGATGAGGCGGCCGCGAAAGCAAAGCTCACCTTCAAGTTCCTCCGCGACGTTGCGCCGGAAGAGCTGGCGGCGGTCGTCTGCGCCCATCCGCTGGCTTCTCTCGGCTACGACTTCAAGGTCCCGCTGCTCGATGGCGATCACGTCACCGACGATGCCGGCACCGGCTTCGTGCACACGGCACCCGGCCACGGCCGCGAGGACTTTGACGCCTGGACGGCGGCGGCCCGCGCGCTTGAGGCGCGGGGCATCTCGTCGAAGATCCCCTTCACCGTCGACGACGCCGGCTTCTACACCACCGACGCCCCCGGCTTCGATGGCGCGCGCGTCATGGACGACAACGGCAAGAAGGGCGATGCCAACGAGCGCGTCATCAAGGCGCTGATCGCCGCCAATAACCTGTTTGCCCGCGGCCGCATCAAGCACTCCTATCCGCATTCCTGGCGCTCCAAGAAGCCGGTCATCTTCCGCAACACGCCGCAATGGTTCGTCTATATGGACAAGGAACTCGGCGACGGCACCACGCTGCGCTCGCGTTCGCTCAAAGCCATCGACGACACGCGTTTCGTGCCCGCCGCCGGCCAGAACCGCCTGCGCGCGATGATCGAAGGCCGCCCGGACTGGGTATTGTCGCGCCAGCGCGCCTGGGGCGTCCCGATCGCCGTCTTCGCCGACGAGAAGGGCGAAGTTCTCGTAGACGAGGCCGTCAACGCTCGCATCCTCGACGCCTTCGAGCAGGAGGGTGCGGACGCCTGGTTCGCCGAGGGCGCCAAGGAACGTTTCCTCGGCAACGACCACGACCCGGCCAAGTGGACGCAGGTCATGGACATCCTCGACGTCTGGTTCGATTCGGGCTCGACGCACACTTTCACGCTGGAAGACCGTCCCGACCTGAAGTGGCCGGCCGACGTCTATCTGGAAGGCTCCGACCAGCATCGCGGCTGGTTCCATTCCTCGCTGCTGGAATCGGCAGCGACCCGTGGCCGTGCGCCCTACAACGCCGTCATCACCCATGGTTTCACCATGGACGAGAAGGGCGAGAAGATGTCGAAGTCGAAGGGCAACGTTGTCTCGCCGCAGGATGTGATGAAGGAATCGGGCGCCGATATCCTGCGCCTCTGGGTGATGACCACCGACTACTGGGAAGACCAGCGCCTCGGCAAGACGATCATCCAGACCAACATCGACGCCTACCGCAAGCTGCGCAACACGCTGCGCTGGATGCTGGGCACGCTGGCGCACGATACGGGCGAGGAGATCGCTCTTGCCGACATGCCGGAGCTCGAAAAGCTGATCCTGCACCGGCTGTCGGAGCTCGACGCCGTCGTGCGTGAAGGCTACGACGCCTTCGATTTCAAGAAGATCGCCCGCTCGCTCATCGATTTTTCGAATGTCGAGCTCTCGGCCTTCTACTTCGACGTCCGCAAGGATGCGCTCTACTGCGACGCCCCGTCGTCGCTGAAGCGCCGTGCCTCGCTCTGCGTCATCCGCAAGCTGTTCGAGTGCCTCGTCACCTGGCTGGCGCCCATGCTGCCCTTCACCACGGAGGAAGCCTGGCTGTCGCTGAAGCCGGATGCCGTTTCGGTGCATCTGGAACAGTTCCCGGTGGTGCCGGCCGAATGGCGCAACGACGCGCTCGAAGCCAAGTGGGAGAAGATCCGCGCCGTGCGTTCGGTCGTCACCGGTGCGCTGGAGATCGAGCGTCGCGAAAAGCGCATCGGTGCCTCGCTGGAGGCCGCCCCGATCGTCTCCATCGCCGATCCGGAACTGCTCGCCGCACTCGAAGGCCAGGACTTTGCGGAGATCTGCATCACCTCGGCCATCACGCTGGTTGCCGGCGAAGGCCCGGCCGATGCCTTTCGTCTGCCGGACGTCGCAAAGGTCTCCGTCGAGCCGAAGCTTGCCGAAGGCCGTAAATGCGCCCGCTCCTGGCGCATCACCACGGATGTCGGTGCCGATCCGGACTATCCGGACGTCTCGGCCCGCGACGCGGCGGCGCTGCGCGAGATCGGTTTTCGTCGCGCGGCGTAAGGCATAGCACTGTTGACGGCCGGGGCTTTCCGGCCGTCGATATGCCGGGTGAATTGCGCTTGTGGTCTTCATCCGGTATTGCTGCCTGAAAATGGTCGGATTTTTCCGCCATGGCACGGCGATCTATTGCCGTGTTCGGGCTTTGGGCGCCGGCTCCGCTGGAAGGGTATTCATGGGAATGACGCGAAATATTCGGCTGCGTACCGGCTTGATCGGCCTCCTCGGTGGAAGCCTCCTGCTGACCGGCTGCATGGGGCCGACCTACGGCACGGGCAAGACCGCGGGCGAGCAGCTGGTGGACGACATCGGCAATGCCGTGACGCTGCGGCCCGACGACAAGGAAAAGAAGAACATCCGCTACCAGCCGCGCGGCGGCCTCGTGGTGCCGAAGGATGAGCTCGCGCTGACCACGCCGCAGCAATCCGTCGCCGGCAAGGACAATCCGGAGTGGATCGAAAGCCCCGAGGATATGCGCGAGCGTCTGCGCACCGAGGCTGCGGCCAACAGCGACGATGGCAACTACCGTTCCCCGCTCGCAGCCCAGAACACCACGAACCGCAAGCTTTCCGCCGCCGAGCAGACTGCCGCTTATCGTGACGCACGCCGGTTGCAGATGGGCGCCTATTCCGACAAGCGCCGTTACCTGAGCGACCCGCCGGTCGATTATCGCCGCCTTCCGGAAGAGGCCTCGGCCGATCTCGGCGAGCCGGAGCGCACCAAGGAGCGCCGACGCAAGAAGGAAGCGAAGGCGGCCAAGCAGAGCGGTTCCGCCTGGTGGCCGTTCTAGGCCGATGACGGCTTACAATATTCGTCCGGCGTCGGTCAGCGACGCCGCGACCATCCTGCGTTTCATCCGCGAACTTGCCGATTACGAAAAGGCGCTGCACGAGGTTGCGGCGACCGAGGAGACCATCGCCGCCTCGCTGTTCGGCGAAAGCTCCGTCACCCGTGCGGTGATCTGCGAGACGGAGGCGGGCGAGCCCGCCGGTTTCGCCGTCTGGTTCATGTCCTATTCCACCTGGCAGGCGAAGAACGGCCTCTATCTCGAAGACCTCTATGTGACGCCCGATCACCGCGGCGCCGGCGTCGGAAAGATGCTGCTGCGCCATCTCGCGCGCCTCGCGATCGAAGAGGGCTGCGGCCGTTTCGAATGGAGCGTGCTCGACTGGAACACCCCGGCGATCCGCGTCTATGACGCGATCGGCGCCGAGCCGCAGTCCGAATGGATCCGCTACCGGCTGTCTGGCGACAAGCTTAGACAGTTCGCTGAAGGCTAAAGCATTTCCAGCCGAAGCGACGCTTCGGCGTTGGATAATGCGGCGAAACAAGAATCTAGCGCCGTTCGGCGAAAAAATCCTTGAGGATTTCCGCCGCTTCCAGGCCGCCGATGCCGGAATAGACATCCGGCGCGTGGTGGCAGGTCGGCTGCGAAAAGAAGCGCACGCCATTGTCCACCGCGCCGCCCTTCGGGTCCTCCGCACCGTAATAGAGCCTTCGGATTCGGGCGAAGGAAATGGCGGCGGCGCAGAGCGTGCAGGGTTCGAGCGTCACGTAGAGATCGGCACCCGTCAGGCGCTCCTGGCCGAGCCTGCGGGACGCCTCGCGGATGACGGCGACCTCGGCATGGGCGGTGATGTCGCTCTCCGCCCGCGTGCGATTGCCGGACTTTGCCACGACCGCGCCGTCGAGCACCAGCACGGCGCCGACCGGCACTTCGCCCCGCTCGCCCGCCGCACGCGCCTCGGCCAGCGCGATCTCCATGAAGCGATTTGTCATTAGCGGCACGAATTCCTCTTAACCCGGGGCGTGTGACCTGATAGGACACGCCAAAACGCAGGCAGCACAAATGACATTCAAAGACAAGCCAAAACGGCCGGGTGACAAGCCCGCGGGCCGTGACCGCAAGCCCCGTGCCGCCGCATCGGCCGGCGAGGGCAAGCCATCCTTTGCCGCCGGCAAGCCGGCAGGCAAGAAACCGGGCGGCAAACCCTTCGCCGGAAAACCCGCGCGTGACGCCAAGCCGGCCCGCGATGCGAAGCCTGCCAAGGCGGCGCCGAGCGCTTCGGCAAGCGCCGACCTCGCGCCCGAGCGCATCTCCAAACTGCTCGCCCGTGCGGGCGTCGCCTCGCGCCGCGATATCGAGCGCATGATCATGGAAGGCCGCGTCAGCGTGAACGGCAAGGTGCTGGACACGCCGGTGCTCAACGCCACCTTCGCCGACCGCATCGAGGTCGACGGCATGCCGATCCGCGGCATCGAGCGCACGCGCCTCTGGCTCTACCACAAGCCGGCCGGCCTGGTGACCACCAATGCCGACCCGGAAGGCCGCCCGACGGTCTTCGACAACCTGCCCGAAGACCTGCCGCGCGTCATGTCCATCGGCCGCCTCGACATCAACACCGAAGGCCTGCTGCTACTGACCAATGACGGCGGCCTCGCGCGCATGCTGGAGCTGCCGACGACCGGCTGGCTGCGCCGCTACCGCGTGCGCGCCCACGGCAAGATCGAGCAGGCTGACCTCGACAAGCTGAAGGACGGCCTCGCCGTCGACGGCGTGCTCTATGGCGCGATCGACGCGACGCTCGACAAGGTGCAGGGCACCAATGTGTGGATCACCATGGGCCTTCGCGAAGGCAAGAACCGCGAGATCAAGAACGTGCTCGGCGCGCTCGGTCTCGACGTGAACCGCCTGATCCGCATCTCCTACGGTCCGTTCCAGCTCGGCGAACTGCCGGAAGGCCACGCCCAGGAGATCCGCGGCCGCACGCTGCGCGACCAGCTCGGCCCCCGCCTCATCGAGGAAGCCAAGGCGAATTTCGATGCGCCGCTCTTCGACCACGCGGTCGACGATGCGGACGAGAAGCCGGCCGCCAAGACCCGCGATGCCGCGCCGCCCGCCTGGGGCGAAAGGCCCGCCGGCCGCCGCGACAAGCCGGAAGACCGCCGCGAAAAGGCCCGCGCCCGCCTCGACACCAAGCGCGACGACCGCTTTGGCGAGAAGCCGCGCGGCGGCCCTCGCGACCGCACCGACGATCGTTTCGACGGCAAGCCGAAGCGCGAGCCTGCCGGGCGCGCCCGCAAGTCGAATGTCTGGATGGCGCCCGGGGCCCGTCCGGTTGCCGAAAAGAAGGCGGAGACCGCCGAAGGCGTGAAGCGCGAGCCGCGCGAACGGCCCGAAGGTGCGCCGAAGACCAAGCGCTACGGCCGCACGGCCGATGGCGCGCCGACGCGCTCGTCGAAGAAATTCGATCCCGACCGCAAGGGACCGGCCCGTGGCCGCCCCGGCGACGACCGCGCCGACAAGCCGCGCGTGCTGAAGACCCGCGACGAGGACGGCGAGTGGATCCGCGCCTCCGAGCAGGATCGTGACGACGGCGGTCGCGGCGGCTTCGGCCGCAAGCGCTCCGGCGCCGGCGACGACCGTGCCCCCCGCGACTTCGGTGACCGCGCGCCACGCGGCGACCGCTCCTTCGGCGACCGTCCGGCCCGTGACGACCGCAAACCTCGCGCGGAGGGTGAACGCACCTTCTCGGATCGCCCGCCGCGTCGCGATGGCGGCAAGCCTTTCGGCGCAAAGCCGTCCGGCGGCAAATCCTTCGGCGGCAAGCCGGGGGGTGGACGCCCCTCCGGCGGCAAGCCCGCCGGTGGCAGCCGTCCGCGCGGCAAGGGCAAGTAAGCGCCCGTGCGGATCGTCGGCGGAGAGTTTCGCGGCCGCGCGCTTGCGACGCCGAAGTCGGATGACATTCGTCCGACGACGGACCGCACGCGCGAAAGCCTGTTCAACATCCTGTCGCATGCCTATCCGCAAGCGCTCGACGGCACGCGCGTGCTCGATCTCTTCGCGGGCACCGGCGCGGTCGGCCTGGAGGCGATGTCGCGCGGTGCGCGGGCGGCTCTCTTCGTCGAGCAGAGCGTCGAGGGCAGGGGGCTCCTGCATTCCAACATCGAAACGCTGGGCCTCATCGGCCGCGCCAAGATTTTCCGGCGCGATGCGACGTCGCTCGGCAGCGTCGGCACGGTGGAGCCGTTCGACTTTCTCTTCGCCGATCCGCCCTATGCCAAGGGGCTTGGCGAGCGGGCGCTCGATGCGGCGGCGCGCGGCGGCTGGCTCGTCGATGGCGCCCTTGCCATCCTCGAGGAGCGTGCCGATATTCAGCCTGCCGCCGTCGATGGCTACGAGCTTCTCGAAGTCCGCACCTTCGGCGACACGCGCATGCATTTCTACCGCTACCGGTCCGGCTGAACCGTAGAGCATTTCCAGCCGAAGCGGCATCGCTTCGGCGTCGGATAATGCGGCGGAAACAAAAAGCGAGCAGGAGACCGCCGCGATGACCGATGCCCTCGTTTCCGCGGACGTGTCGCGGCCAGGCGGCCCGACGGTCGCCATCGCGCTTGGCGGCGGCGGCGCGCGGGGCCTCGCCCATATCCATGTCATCGAAGTGCTGGACGAACTCGGCATCCGCCCGGTGCTGATCTCGGGCGCCTCGATCGGCGCCATCCTGGGCGCCGCCATGGCGGCCGGCATGTCGGGCAGGGAAATCCGCGAGCACACGCTCGCCACGATCGGCCATCCGAGCAGCATCATGAACCGGCTCTGGAGCCTCAGGCCGACGCGGCTCTCCGAAGTCGGCTTCCGCGTCGGGCAGTTCAACCTGGAGCGCGTGCTGAAGGCCTTCCTACCGGATCGCCTGCCGGAGACGTTCGAGGAGCTGGCGATCCCGCTGAAGGTCGTGACGTCCGATTATTACGGGCAATGCGAATGCGTCTGCGAGAGTGGGCCGCTGTTTCCGGCGATCGCCGCCTCCGCCGCACTTCCGGCCGTCTTCCGCCCGGTGATGATCAACGGCCGGGTGATGATCGACGGCGGGCTGTGGAACCCCGTGCCCTTCGACCACCTCATCGGCCACGCCGACATCACCATCGGCGTCGACGTGATCGGCCAGCCGGCGGCCGGCACCGCGGAACTGCCCAACAGCATCGACAGCCTCTATGGCGCGACCCAGCTCACCATGCGCTCCATCGTCACGCTGAAGCTCGAAAAGGGCGCGCCGGACATCTACCTCCGCCCGGATGTCGGCCGCTTCCGGGTGCTCGATTTCGTCAAGGCCAGCGAAGTCCTCGCCACCTCCGCCGGTATCCGTGACGAGCTGAAACGCGCGCTCGACGAAAAACTGTCTGCCGCCGTTAAGGCATAGTGCACGACACCCCCCTCTGCCCTGCCGGGCATCTCCCCCTCAAGGGGGGAGATCGGCAAGCGGCAAGGACATTGCTTCAAGGGCACCGTTTATTTTGGGCGAAACGCCTGCCCCATCCAATCTCCCCCCTTGAGGGGGAGATGCCCGGCAGGGCAGAGGGGGGTAACGGCACACAGTGGTCAGACGCTCTCCCCCTCATCCGCCTGCGTCACGTTCTTCGGCTTCAGCAGCGGCTCCGGCTTGACGGGCTTGGAGTGCAGCATGTGCCGTCCGGCGGAAATCCCCTCGGCGGCCTGGAGCTCCAGCCGGGCCACGTCGCGGCGGCGGATGTCGTCGCCGATGGCCAGGGCGTCGTCCGGCTCGACGCCGAGCGCTTCCAGCGTTTCCCGGCCGAAGACGAGGGCGGATTCGAAGGTTTCGCGCACGTCGTGCTGCACGCCGCGGGCGCGCAGCGACAGCGTGTGTATCCGGTCGTAGGAGCGAGCGAAGATCGTCGCGTTGGGATATTCCGACTGTACGAGATCGACGATGCGGTCCGTCGAGGCCTTGCCCTGCGTGCAGACGGCGACGATCTTGGCGCGCTCGATGCCGGCGGCGCGCAGCACGTCCTTGCGCGTACCGTCGCCGAAATAGATGCGGAAGCCGAAATTCGCGGCCTGGCGCACGCGGTCGGTCGAGTGGTCGATGACGGTGACCTCGCGCCCGCCGGCAAGCAGGATCTGCGCGGCGATCTGGCCGAAGCGCGAGAAGCCGATCATCAGCACGTCCGCCCCCGCGCCCTCGAAATCCTCCTCTATCTCTTCCTCGACATCGGCCACCAGCAGGAAGCGCGAGAGCGCCGCCGCAATCGGCGTCAGCGCCATGGAGGTCGTCACGATGGCGATGAGCAGCGAGGCGAGGCCGCCGGAAAAGATGCCGGCGGCGGCCGCCGCGGTGAACAGCACGAAGCCGAATTCGCCGCCCTGCGGCAAGAGCAGCGCAATGCGCACCGCATCATTGTGCGAGGAGCCGGTGAAGCGGCAGAGGCCGTAGATCACGACGCCCTTCACCAGCATGACGGCGGGCGTGGCGATCAGGATCGTCAGCCAGCTCGAAAAGATCACGTCGAGATGCAGCGACAGGCCGACGGCCATGAAGAACAGGCCGAGCAGGATCCCGCGGAACGGTTCGACATCCGCCTGCAACTCATGGCGATAGGAGGAATCGGCCAGCAGCACGCCGGCAAGGAACGCGCCCATCGCCATGGAGAGGCCGGCCAGCTGCAGCAGCATGGCGGCCGCCAGCACGACGAAGAGGGCGGCCGCAATCATCGCCTCGCGCGCGCCGGTGCGTGCAATGATCTGGAACAGCGGATTGAGCAGGTAGCGGCCGGCGACGAAGAGTGCCGCAATGGCGGCGATGGCGACGAGGAAGTCCTGGAAGGCCGTCGTCGTGTCCTGCGGCGCCTGTTCGGCAAGCAGCGGGATCAGCGCCAGCAGCGGCACGATGGCGAGATCCTGGAACAGCAGCATCGAGAAGGCGCGCTGGCCGAAGCGCGTGTTGGTGTCGCCCTTCTCGTCGAGGATCTGCATGGCGAAGGCGGTGGAGGAGAGCGCCAGGCCGAAGCCGATGATCAGTGCCCCGTCCCAGGCCTCAAGCCCGAACAGCAGCGTAAGCCCCGCCAGCACCAGGCCGGTGACGACGACCTGCGCCAGGCCGAGCCCGAAAATATCGTGGCGCATCGCCCATAGTCGCGACGGCTTCAGCTCCAGCCCGATCAGGAAGAGCAGAAAGACGACGCCGAGTTCGGCGACGCCGAGCAGTTCCTCGCCGTCGCGGATCTGGTGCAGGATCGGGCCGATCACCACGCCGGCGGCAAGGTAGCCGAGAATGGTGCCGAGCCCCAGCCGCTTGAAGATCGGCGCGGCGAGAAGCGCGCCGCCGAGCATCAGCAGGACCTCGTTATACGGGCTGTGGGTATAGGACATGCGGAAGGCTTTCTTCGAGGGGCGCGGGCGCGAGGGCAAAAAAGGCGCGGCTGCCCTTGATGCTCGTGCTACTGCACAATAAATGGGTCAGCAAAGAAAGGCCAAGTCATGTCAGAGACGATCGATTCCGCAAGCCTTCTCGCGCGCGCCGGCGAACTCATCGACCGCGCCATACAGGCGGGGGCGGAGGCGGCCGATGCCGTCGTCGTGCGTGGCCGCTCCTCGTCCGTCAGCGTGCGGCTCGGCAAGGTCGAGGGCACGGAGGCCTCGGAGAGCGACGACTTCTCGCTGCGCGTCTTCGTCGGCAAGCGCGTCGCCAGCGTTTCCGCCAATCCCGGCTTCGACCTGACGGTGCTCGCCGAGCGCGCCGTCGCCATGGCCAAGGCCTCGCCGGAAGACCCCTATGCGTCGCTCGCCGCCGAGGCCGACCTCGCGCGGGACTGGCCGGACCTCGAACTCTACGACCCGACCGACGTCTCCGCCGAACAGCTGACCGAGGCAGCACTTGCCGCCGAAGCAGCGGCGCTGGCGGTCTCCGGCATCACCAATTCGGGCGGCGGCGGTGCTTCCGCCGGCATGGGCGGCCTGGTGCTCGCCACATCGCACGGCTTTTCCGGCGCCTATAGCGGCAGCCGCTTCGGCCGCTCCGTCAGCGTCATTGCCGGCGAAGGCACGAAGATGGAGCGCGACTACGACTTCGATTCGAGCCTCTATTTCGCCGACCTGCGCGATGCCGGGGAGATCGGCCGCGAGGCGGCGGCCCGCGCCGTGCGCCGGCTCAACCCGCGCCAGGTGCCGACGGCCAAGAACGTCACCGTCGTCTTCGATCCGCGCGTGGCGCGCGGCATAACCGGCCACATTGCCGGCGCGATCAACGGCGCCTCCGTCGCCCGCAAGACGAGCTTTTTGCGCGATCGCATGGGCAAGCAGGTGCTGAAGGCCAGGCTTTCGGTCACCGATGATCCGCTCATCGTGCGCGGCTCCTCCTCCCGCCCCTTCGACGGCGAGGGCGTCACCGGCAAGCGCCTCGCCATGATCGAGGACGGCGTGTTGCAGCACTGGTTCCTCTCCACCTCCACCGCCAACGAACTCGGCCTCAAGACCAACGGTCGCGGCGTGCGCGGCGGCACCTCGGTCGGCCCGGCCTCCACCAACCTCGCGCTGGAGCCCGGCGATATCTCGCCGGAGGATTTGATCCGCTCCGTCGGCACCGGCTTCTACGTCACCGAGCTGATCGGCCAGGGCGTCAACATGGTGACGGGCGAATACAGCCGCGGCGCCTCCGGCTACTGGATCGAGAACGGCGAGTTGACCTTCGCGGTCTCGGAAGTCACCATCGCCTCCAACCTCGTCGACATGTTCATGCGCATCACGCCGGCAAGCGACATCGACCGCTCGTTCGGCGTCGCCGCGCCGACGCTGGCCATCGAAGGCATGACGCTTGCCGGGACGTGACACCATGCCGAACCCCGCCAACCCCTGGACCGCCGATCTCGATCTGCTCGTCGGTGCCGCGCGGCTGGCGGGGGCGCGCGCGCTCGATTTCTTCCGCAAGGGGCCGGAAGTCTGGTGGAAGAACGGCGGCCACTCGCCGGTGAGTGCCGCCGATTTCGCGGCCAACGATATCCTCAAGAAGGAGCTGCTCTCCGCCCGGCCGAACTATGGCTGGCTGTCGGAGGAGACGGACGACGATGCCGGCCGGCTCGACTGCGAGACGGTTTTTGTCATCGACCCGATCGACGGCACGCGCGCCTTCATCGCCGGCAAGGACATCTGGTGCGTCAGCGCCGCCGTCGTGCACCGGGGCCGCCCCGTCGCGGGCGTGCTCTTTGCGCCGTCGCTCGATGAACTGTTCACCGCCGCCGCCGATGGCGTGGCGCTGAAGAACGGCCAGCCGATCAACGTCACCGAGCCGGATGCCGGCCGTTCGACGCGCATGGCGATCCCCGAGGACATGACGCAGGACCTCCACCGGGGCCTCTCCGGCGGCGTGCAGCGCATCTCGCATGTGCCGTCGCTCGCCTACAGGCTTGCCATGGTGGCGGACGGGCGCATCGATGCGACGCTGGTCAAGCGCAACGCCCACGACTGGGATCTGGCGGCCGCCGACCTCATCCTCGCGCGCGCCGGCGGATCGCTCGTGACGCTCGATGGCGAGCCGCTCCTCTACAATCGGCCGACCGTCAGCCACGAGACGCTGGCTGCTGCCGGTTTGTCCCGGCTTTCCGGGCTTGTGGAGGCCTCCCGGCACCTTGCCGGCCATTGACCTTTGGTGCGGAATACCGCAAACCACCTGCCGAAATCGGTAAGAAAAAGAGAGAAGACATGACCGAAACCACCGAACCGAAACAACTCCTCCACCTCGTCTTTGGCGGCGAGCTGAAGACACTCGCGGACATGCAGTTCCGCGACCTCAACAATCTCGATATCGTCGGAATCTTCCCCGATTATGCATCCGCGCTCACCGCGTGGAAGGGCAAGGCGCAGCTGACCGTCGACAATGCGCATATGCGTTATTTCATCGTCCACATGCATCGCCTTCTGGACCCGCAGAACGGCTGAGCCAAGTTCCCCGACATCGTTCCGCGCGGCCCGGCGCCGCGCCGAACAGAAAGACCGGACCCCTTCATGATCCCGAAAAACCGCAGAACAGCTCCAGCAAAAGTGCCCTGCGCATGAGCAGACGGCTCGCCCGTTTCGCGCTGTCGCTGTATCGCTGGGGCGGTGTCGCGCTCTATCCGATCGTCGGGCCCTATCTCGGGTTTCGCGCCGCGAAGGGCAAGGAAGACCGGTCCCGCCGCCGCGAACGCTACGGGTTTGCGAGCGTCGCGCGCCCCACCGGCCCGCTCGTCTGGTTCCATGCGGCAAGTGTCGGCGAAACGATGGCCGTCATTCCGCTGATCAAGGAAGTGCGCCGCCGCGGCATCGCCGTCCTGCTCACCACCGGCACCATCACCTCGGCCAAGGTGGTGCGCGAACGCCTCGGGCCGGATGTCATCCACCAATATGTGCCGCTCGACGTGAAGCCGGCGATCAGCCGCTTCCTCGAATATTGGCATCCCGACCTCGCCATCATGGCGGAGTCGGAGATCTGGCCGATGACCATCCTGGAGCTCGGCAAGCGCCATATCCCGCAGGTCCTGGTCAACGGCCGCATTTCGGATCGGTCCTTCCCGCGCTGGAAGCGGCGCATGTCGATCGCCGACGCGATCTTCGAGAATTTCGCCCTCGTCATCGCCCAGTCGGAACTCGATGCCGACCGGTTTCGCACACTCGGCGCGCTGCCCGTCATGGTCTCGGGCAATCTCAAGGTCGACACGGATGCGCCGCCGGCCGATTCCGCCGTGCTCCGCGGCTATCTCGACCAGATCCGCGACCGGCGCACCTGGGCAGCGATCTCGACCTTCGAGGGCGAGGAGGCGGCCGCCGGCAATGTGCACCGCGCGCTCAAGGAGCGCACGGGCCTGCTCACCATCATCGTGCCGCGCCATCCCGAGCGCGGCGACGCCATTGCCGACATGCTGACGGCGCGCGGCCTCAAGGTCGCTCGCCGCACGCTGAATGATCCGCTGACGCCGGAGACCGATATCTTCCTTGGCGACACGATCGGTGAGATGGGGCTCTACCTGCGCATGACGGAGATCGCCTTCGTCGGCCGCTCGCTCTTTGCCGAGGGCGGGCAGAACCCGCTGGAGCCCGCCATGCTCGGCTGCGCCATCCTGTCCGGCGGCAACGTGCAAAATTTTCGCGAATCCTACCAGCAGCTCGCCCGCAACGGCAGCGCCAAGATGGTGCGCGACGTCGAGATGCTGGCCAAGGGCGTGCACTACCTCATGATGAACGACGACATGCGCAAGCAGATGATCGAGGCGGGGCAGGAGACCGTGCAGGAGATGCGCGGCGCGCTGCGTGCCACCATCAAGGGGCTGGAACCCTATATCAATCCGCTCACCGTGAAGGCCCGGCTTCATCCGCGCCAAACTTCCTGACGAAAGACCCGGCCATGACCAAGGCGCAGACCATCTCCGGCATCCTTTTCGACAAGGACGGGACGCTGCTCGACTATGTCAAGAGCTGGGTGCCGGTGAATTACGAGCTTGCCCGCATCGCCGCCGCCGGCGACGAGGACCTGGCCCGCGTGCTGCTGCTGGCAGGCGGCATGAACCCGGACACCGGCTATGTCACGCCCGACAGCCTGCTGGCCGCCGGCAACACGGTCGAGATCGCGGAAGGCATGGTCGCCGCCGGCTCTCCCTTCACGGTGGACGCGCTGGCCGCCCATTTCGACGGGCTTTTCGCCAATTCCGCGCAGCTTGCCGTCGCCGTCACGGACCTCGCCCAGTTCTTCGCCACCATGCACGCCCGCGGCTACTGGCTCGGCGTTGCCTCCAGCGACAACGAGGCCTCGATCCGCGCGACGGCCAAGCGCTTCGGCTTCGATAGCTATCTGCACTATGTCGCCGGCTACGACAGCGGCTATGGCACCAAGCCCGAACCCGGCATGGTAATGGGCTTCTGCGCGGTGACGGGCCTCGAACCGCACCAGATCGCCGTCGTCGGCGACAACAACCACGACATGCATATGGGCCGCAATGCCGGCGCCGGCCTCACCGTCGCCGTGCTGACCGGCACCGGTTCACGCCAGTCGCTCGCCGACGCCTCCGACTACTGCCTCAACGACATCACCGAACTCGTGCCCCTCTTCCCCGAAGCGGCCATCGCGCGCCCGGCAGCGTGAGAAAACCACCGCTCGTTCACCTGGCCCGTTTCGCATGGTTGATTTTCCGCCGCTTCTCGCGTTTCTTGGAAGCGACCGGGTCGGGACGCCCGTGGGGGACTGAATGGTAAGTGAAGCGCCGCCTTTCTGGTGGACGAAGGCTGACTGGCGCGCCTATGCGCTCTGGCCGGTCTCGCGCCTCTATGGGCTCATCGCCGGCCGGCGTATGCGCAAGGGCCGGCGTGCCGAGATTTCGGTGCCCGTCATCTGCGTCGGCAATTTCACCGTCGGCGGCGCCGGCAAGACGCCGACGGCGATCGCGCTCGCCCGCGCGGCGAAGGCCCGCGGCCTGAAACCCGGCTTCCTGTCGCGCGGTTATGGCGGTTCGCTCGATGTCACCACCGTCGTCGATCCGCACCACCACCGCGCCCGTGCGGTCGGCGACGAGCCGCTGCTGCTTGCCCGCGAGGCGCTGACGGTGATCGCGCGCCGCCGCGTCAAGGGCGCCAGGAAACTGGTGGAGGAGGGCGCCGACCTCATCATCATGGACGACGGCTTCCAGAGCGCACAGCTCGCCTTCGACTATGCGCTTTTGGTCATCGACACCCGCCGCGGCATCGGCAACGGCCATCTCGTGCCGAGCGGTCCGGTACGCGCGCCGCTCGCCGAACAGATGCGCCAGGCCAATGCGCTGCTGGCGATCGGCGACGGCAATGCCGCCGACCGGCTGATCCGCCAGGCGGCCCGCGCCGGCAAGGCGATTCATTCCGCGACGCTCGCCACCGTTGGCGCGGCCGACCTGCGCGACCAGGTCGTCATGGCCTGGTCGGGCATCGCCGATAACGAAAAGTTCTTCCGCACCGTCACCGAGACCGGCGCCCATCTCTACGTCACGCGCGGCTTTCCCGATCATCACTACCTCAGCGACGACGAGGCGGCGGATATCCTCGACCATGCCGCAGGCCTCGGCTACCAGCTCGTCACCACGGCGAAGGACAGCGTGCGCCTTGCCGGCGGGCATGGCCGCTCGGAAGAATTGAAGGAAAAGAGCCGGGTGATCGAGGTGGAAATCCGCTTCGATGACCCGAAGGGGCCGGATGCGATCATCGACGCGGCGATTGCCAGCGCACGGCGGCGCAAGCTGCACCGGCTGGCGGAGAAATAGGTTTTTAGGGGATAGCCAATAGGCAGTAGCCAATAGGGATCGCGTCTGCGAACTCGGCTGGCAGCATCTACTGCCTACTGCCTACTGCCTCTTCTGCGTCGGCAGCGCGCCGGCGCGCTTTTCGGCCTCCAGCGAGGCCTCGCAGCTGACATAGGGTTCCTGCCGCCCGACGCTCCAGTAGCGCAATTCGTCGACAGGGATCGTCTCGCCGGTCATCGCGCAGGTGACGTGCGAACCCGGCATCAGGATCTGGAAATCGCCGTCGAGATAGCGGATCTTCGCTTCGCGGCTGCCGCGGCCTTCAAAACGGTTCATCATCGATTTCAATATCCATCTCATGTGATACCTATGCCATATCGCGGCATAGGCTAAATTTCCAGCGGTTTCCCTCTCAGCTTCGCCCGAACAGCCGCTCGATATCGGAGAGCTTCAGCTCGATATAGGTCGGCCGCCCGTGGTTGCACTGGCCGGAGCCGGGCGTCGCCTCCATCTGGCGCAGCAGCGCGTTCATCTCTTCCGGCCGCATGCGCCTGCCCGAGCGCACCGAGCCGTGGCAGGCCATGGTGGCCGCAAGATAGTCCAGCTTGTTCTTCAGCCCGCTCGCCGTGTCCCATTCCGCCAGTTCGTCGGCAAGCTGGCGGATGAGGCCGGCCGCGTCCATCTCGCCGAGCATGGCCGGCGTCTCGCGCACGGCGACGGCACCGGGACCGAACCGCTCGATGCCGAGGCCGAGTTTTGCGAATTCGTCGGCATGGGCGACCAGCCGGTCGCAATCGTCCTCGGAGAGATCGACGATCTCGGGAATGAGCAGTGCCTGCGCCGGCACGGCGCGCGAATGCAGCGCATTGCGCATTTCCTCGAAGACCAGGCGCTCATGCGCCGCGTGCTGGTCGACGATGACGAGCCCGTCCTCGGTTTGCGCGACGATATAGTTGGCGTGAAGCTGGGCGCGGGCAGCACCCAGCGGATGGCGCTGCGGCGGCTCCTCTTCCCGGGCGGCCGGCGAGGGGAAGACCGGCTCGCTGCGGGCCGAGGGCGTTGCGAAATCGGCAAAACCGGCCTGCTGCTCGCGGAAATGGTTCGGGGCGGCCCCGGCCGTCTCGAAGGGGCGGTAGGGCGAGGCGGACGGCGTCCAGGCTGCGGCGGGGCGGGCGGTCTCCGGCCGGAAGGCGCGCATCAGGCCGGCGGCCCCCGTCGTCGCCGCGCGGTCGCCCTCGCGGGCGAGCGCCTCGCGGATGGCGCCGATGATCAGGCCGCGCACCAGTCCGGGGTCGCGGAAGCGCACGTCGGATTTCGCGGGATGCACGTTGACGTCAACCAGTGCCGGGTCGATGTCGATCGCCAGCACCGCGACCGGATAGCGCCCGTGCGGGATCGTCTCCGCATAGGCCGCGCGCAGCGCCGACCAGATCAGCTTGTCCTGCACCGGCCGGCCGTTGACGAAGGCGAACTGGTTCAGGCTGTTGCCGCGGTTGAAGGTCGGCACGCCGGCAAAGCCGGTCAGCCGCACGTCCTCGCGCGCCGCGTCGATCTCGATGGCATTGTCGCGGAAATCGCGGCCGAGCACCTGGGCGATGCGGGCGAGCCGGTCCGTGCCGGTGGCGGGAAATTCCAGCGTCGTGCGGTCGGAGCCCGACAGCACGAAGCGCACCTGCGGGAAGGCGATCGCCATGCGCCGCACCACGTCGGAAATCGCCGACGCCTCGGCCTTCTCGCTCTTCAGGAACTTGAGGCGCGCGGGCGTGGCGAAGAACAGGTCGCGCACCTCGACCACCGTGCCGCGATTGGCGGCAGCCGGCCGCACCGGCTGCACCTTGCCGCCGGTCACGCTGATCTCCGCCCCTTCGCCGGCGTCTGCCGTGCGGCTCAGCAGCGAGAGTTTCGCGACGGAGCCGATCGATGGCAGCGCCTCGCCGCGGAAACCGAGCGTGCGGATGTCCAGGAGATCCGTTTCGAGCTTGGAGGTGCAGTGCCGGCGGATCGCCAGTTCCAGCTCGGCCGGCGCCATGCCGCTGCCATTGTCGGTGACGCGCAGCAGCGTCTTGCCGCCGCCGGCCGTGGCGATCTCGATGCGTGTCGCCCCGGCATCCAGCGCGTTTTCGATCAGTTCCTTGGCAGCGCTTGCCGGCCGTTCGATCACTTCGCCGGCGGCAATCTGGTTGATGAGGGTTTCGGAAAGCTGCCTGATGGTCATGCCGCCATTTTCGCGGATTCGGCGCGGGCTTGGAAGGGCCAACTTGCCTTATCCCGGCTTGCGTCGAAGGGCCTTCTGAAATCGTTTAATCAGGCTTTAATAAAATGCTGCGAACGTGCCCGGACGCTTGTATGAACACAGGCCGGCCGGGTCCTCCGGTGGACAATTTCAGCGTCGCTGGCCGCTGTCATTCCCTGACGTCCGAAGGTGCGAACCGCACCGATCAGCATGATACCGGGAATGCCAGACAGGCGAGGTCTGCCACTATGAATGATGTAGCGTCGTCAGACGCGAACATCCGGCTGGGAATGTTTGAAGCCGCGTGCGATATCCTCGCCGCCGCCGTGATCGTCTACGACAAGAACGATTGCCTCGTCTTCGCCAGCCGCCAGGTTCTCCGTTATTTCCCGATCCCCGCCGATACGCTGAAGGCCGGCACGCGGCTGCGCGACGTGCTCGGCGCGATCTTCGACAGCGGCGTGCGCTACGGCATTCCGCCCGAACAACGCCACAAGGCGGTCAATCGCGAGGAGTGGATCTCCAACCGCATTTCCGCCCATTGGCGCGAGCAGTACGACGCCGTCGAGCGGCTCGGCCGCGACCGCTGGATCCATTTCCGCAAGCGCCGCCTGCCGAACGGCTACAATGTCACGACGCTGGTCGACGTTTCCGAACAGAAGAAGCAGGAAGAGCAGTGGCGCTCGGACCTCGAGCGCATCGCGCTGACCGAGGAGATCCTCGAGACCCTGCCGTCGCCGGTGATCATCAAGGACCGCAGCCTTGCCTACATCGCGGCGAACCGAGCCTTCTGCGCCATCTACGACGTCAATGCAGACGGCGTCCTCGGCCGCACGGTCTGGGACCTGGCGGATGCGGAAAACGCCGAGCGCATCGAGCGCAGCGACCGCGCCGTGCTGGAGACGGGCGAGCCCTTCCGCGTGCCCGAGCACGTCATCCGCGCCGACGGCTCCGACCTCTATATCATCACCCACAAATACCGCATCGGCGCCCCCGGCCACCACGCGCTGGTGACGGTCATGGAAGACGTCAGCGCCTTCGTCGCCGGCACCAGGACCGTGTCGGACGACGAAGACGCGTTCCTGCGGGTGCCCGGCGGTTTCGTCGAGGCGCAGAACTGCTTCGACCCGGTGCACGACGCCGAACGCCGGCTGCTGCTCGACCAGCTGAACCCCGAGGAGCTGCGCGCGCTTCCCGGCAAACGCGTTTTGATCGCGACGCCCAATCCGCGCATCGAGGAAATCCTCGTCGGCGAGTTCAAGGCGCGCGGTGCCGATTGCTGCGCGGTGCGCAGCGTCAGTGAACACGATGCCTTCCTCGCCCTTGCCGCCCGACAGGGTTTCAGCCTCGACGCGGTGGTGATCGACGCCAACATGCCGGACCACGAGGCCATCATAGACAATGGCCGCGGCATCGCCGCGCAGGTGATCGCGCCGGACGGCATCGGCCCGGATTTCATGCGCGGGCTCGTCGAGGAGCACGAACTGCTCTCGGAAAACCAGTCGCCGCTCGGCGACATCATGACGCCCGTCTCGCACGCCGACGACTGGTACATCGCGACCGACATCTCCACCATGCTGCCCGGCGCCGTCGGCGATATCGAGGTGCTGGTGGCGGAAGACAACCAGATCAACCAGTTCGTCTTCTCGCAGATCCTCGAAGGCATGGGCATCTCGCACCGCATCGCCGAGAATGGCGAAGAGGCCGTCATGCTCTGGCGCAAGCACCAGCCGCGCCTCGTGCTGATGGACATCTCCATGCCCGTGATGAACGGCATCGACGCGGCGATGGAAATCCGCGCCGCCGAGAAGCTGACCGGCACCCACACGCCGATCGTCGCCGTCACCGCCCAGGCCCTCAATGTCGACATGCAGAACTGCATGGACGCCGGCATGGACGACTATATCACCAAGCCCGTCAGCCCCGACATGATCGAGGCGATCTACCGGCGCTATGCCATCGCGCAACCGGAGAAATCTGTCGCATAAGTTGAAAAGGACCGGTCAACTCCCCAGATTTGGGGAGGCGTGAGGACAGGAGTGACGATCGTTTGATATGCTTTTGTTAACGATCATGCCTCATCGTGAAGCGGTCGTCGGAGGTCGAGGCAAGTACGGGAAATCATTGATGAAGTCTGCTAATCATGCGGCGCTGGATGTTTCCCAGACTGACCTCCATGCCATGGCCTATACCGACCCCTTGACCGGGCTCGGCAATCTCTACCGCCTGCGCGACAAGGTCCGCCAGATCGCCAAGGAGCGCGAGGAAGATCCCGCGCCCTTCGCCGTCGGCATCGCCAATCTGGACGGCTTCAAACCCATCAACGACCTGTTCGGCCCGCGCGCCGGCGACGAGATCCTCTGCCAGGTCGCCCATCGCCTCAAGGCCTGCATTCCGGATGGCGCGACCGTCACCCGCCACGGCGGCGACGAATTCGCCTTCGTGCTGCCGCTGGTCTTCGAGCGCAAGGGTGCGGAAAAGCTCGGCCAGATGCTGCGCGAGGTGCTCTCCGCGCCCTTCGATCTCGGTGACCGCAACGTGCGGCTTTCCGCCTCCTTCGGCTTCGCCATCTACCCCTTCGCCGGTGAGGACTTCACCGAGCTCCTGAAAAGCGCCGATACCGCGCTCTACCGTTCCAAGCGCCGCGGCCGCGGCCAGATTACCGTCTATTCGCAGGAAATCGCCCAGGAGATGAAGCGCGCGACGCAGCTCGAACAGGCGCTGCGCAATGCCATCATCGCCAATGAGGTGGACGTGCATTTCCAGCCGATCGTCAGCCTGCGCGACGATACGGTCGTCGGTTTCGAGGCCTTGGCGCGCTGGTGCGATGCCGATCTCGGCTATGTCTCGCCCGCCGTCTTCGTGCCGCTCGCCGAAGAGCGCGGCTTCATCGATGCGCTGTCGGACACGCTGTTGCGCAAGGCGGCGGAAGCGGCGCTTTCCTGGCCGCGCGAACTCTTCCTGTCGTTCAACCTCTCCTCCGCCCAGCTGATGGACCCGAAGACCGCCTTCAACACGCTGGCGATCCTCAACCGCGTCGGGCTCGATCCGCGCCGGCTGGAGCTGGAGATCACCGAAACGGCCGTCATGACCGATGCCGACACGGCGCAGAAGATCGTCGGCGAGCTGCGCGCTGCCGGTGTTCGCATTTCGCTCGATGATTTCGGCACCGGCCAGTCGAGCCTCGGGCGGCTTCGCGATTTCACCTTCGACAAGGTGAAGATCGACCGCGCCTTCGTCTCGCGCATCTCCAACGACAAGGCCTCGGAGCACATCATCAAGGCGATCGTCGCCATGTGCGAGGGCCTGGACCTCGCCGTGGTCGCCGAGGGCATCGAGGATTTTTCCGAGGCGCTGAAGCTGAAGGCGCTCGGCTGTGGCATGGGGCAGGGCTATTTCTACGGCAAGCCGGCCGACGCCGTCGCCACTATGCGCTACCTTTCCGACCGCTATGTCAGCATCGAAGGCCGCGCGGCTTCCGCCTGACGGGCCGTCTCCGAATAGGCCAGTTCGTTAAACTTCTTCGTTTCCGGTTAGCGGGATGGCAAACACCTCGCGCTATGGTGGTTCCATAGAACGAATACGTGAGGGAGCCACGGATGACGACGATCAAGGACATGCCCGTCAGGGCAGCCACCCGTTCCAATGTGCGGATTTTCGCGACGGTCAATGTCATGCACCAGTCGACGCGCGGCCGCGTGGTCGACCTGTCGGAAAACGGCATGGCGCTCGACCTTGAAAAGCCGGTGCAGGCGATACCCGGCCAGCTCGTCACCATCGAGAGCGAGGAACTCGGCAGGCTCAGCGGCACGATCCGCTGGTTCCGCAACGGCCGCCTCGGCATCCAGTACAAGCTGTCGACCAATGCGCTGGCGCAGATCACCTCCTATTTCCGCTTCTTCCACGAAGAGGTGCGCCCGGTCCTGCGTCGTTAGGGCTCAGGCCTCGCCGGTCCGGCTCTGCCGGCCTTCCTCCACGAGCCAGTCGCGCACGCGTCGGGCAGGGCCGTTCAATTCCCGCGAGCGCGGCCACACCACATAGAACGCCTCTTCCATTCGCAGCACATGGCCGCCGACGGTAACGAGCGCGCCCGAGCGCACCTGCCCCTCGATGAGGTGCTGCCAGCCGAGCGCCACACCTTCCCCCGCCAGCACCGCCTGGATCACCAGCACATAATCGTTGATCGACAGCCGCCGCGCCTGCGCCGGATAGCGCATGCCGGCCGAGGCGAACCATTCCGGCCAGTCGCAGGCGGCCCGGACCGGCTCCTCCAGATGGATGAGCGGCAGTTTCAACAGCTCTTCCGGCGTCTTCGGGTGCCCGCGGCTTTCGATGAAGGCGGGGCTCGCCACGGCCGTGATCACCTCCGGCGCCAGCAGCGCGGCATGGTAGCGCGGCCATTTCGCCGGATCGCCGCCGCGAATGCCGAGCGGGATCGGCTCCTCGTCGAGATCGAGATCGCGCACGCTGGTCTGGATGCGCAGGTCGACGTCCGGCAGGTCGGCGCGCAGCTTGCCGAGCCGCGGCAGCATCCACATCGAGGCAAAGGCGGTCGAGGCGGCGAGCGTCACATTCGCCTCGCGCCCCTTGGCGCGGATATCGTCGGCCGATTTCTGGATGCGCGACAGGCCGAGCGTCACGTCGGCATGGAAACGCTCGCCGGCGTCCGTCAGCTCCACGGCGCGGTGGGCGCGGTGGAAGAGCGCGACGCCGAGCTGTTCCTCCAGGTTTCGCACCGCGTAGGAGACGGCCGCCTGCGTCATGCCGAGCTCGCCGGCGGCGCGGGTAAAATTCTGGTGCCGCCCGGCGGCCTCGAAGATGATGAGGCTGGAGGCGGAGGGGAGCAGGCGGCGCAGGGTTTCCATAAACACAGCTTATAGTCTCGGTAAGTTTTTTCCAGCGTTACAGCGGGGTTTTTCACGCCTAGCCTCGGCTCAAATTATGGAGGCGAGCATGGGCGAGGCAGCGACGATCGAAGCACCGGCACGGCGGACGAGGGGGACGCGTCGGGACAACAGCGCAAAGCCGCTCGGCGTGCCCTATATCGTGCGCGGCATCCCCACCTATGACGTGCTGTCGGAGGAAAACCTCCGGAAGATCGAGGGTGCTGCGGACCGCATCCTCGCCGAGGTCGGCATCGAATTCCGCGACGACCCCGCGACGATCGAGCACTGGAAACGCGCCGGTGCGAAGGTCGAAGGTCTGCTCGTGCGTTTCGAGCCCGGCATGCTGCGCGAGATCGTCTCCTCGGCGCCCGCGGAATTCACCCAACATGCGCGCAATCCCGCCAATAACGTGCAGATCGGCGGCAACAAGGTGGTCTTCTCGCCCGCCTATGGCTCGCCCTTCGTGATGGATCTCGACAAGGGCCGGCGCTACGGCACGCTCGAGGATTTCCGCAATTTCATCAAGCTCGCCCAGTCGAGCCCCTGGCTGCACCATTCCGGCGGCACGATCTGCGAGCCGGTCGATATTCCGGTGAACAAACGCCACCTCGACATGGTCTACAGCCATATGAAATATTCCGACCGGCCCTTCATGGGCTCGATCACCGCGGAAGAGCGCGCGGAAGATTCCATCGACATGGCGCGGATCCTGTTCGGCGCCGATTTCGTCGATAAAAACTGCGTCATCCTCGGCAATGTCAACGTCAACTCGCCGCTCGTCTGGGACGGCACCATGACGAAGTCGCTGCGCGCCTATGCCCGCGCCAACCAGGCCGCCGTCATCGTGCCCTTCATTCTCGGCGGCGCCATGGGGCCGGTGACCAATGCCGGCGCCATCGCGCAATCCTTCGCCGAAACGCTCGCCGGCTGCGCGCTGACCCAGCTTGAGCGCAAGGGCGCCCCGGTCATCTTCGGCAATTTCCTGTCGTCGATGTCGCTGCGCTCCGGCTCGCCCACCTTCGGCACGCCCGAGCCGGCGATCGGCTCCATGGTCGTCGGCCAGCTTGCGCGCCGTCTGAAACTGCCGCTGCGCTGCGCCGGCAATTTTTCCAACTCCAAGCTGCCGGATGGGCAGGCCATGCAGGAAGGGCTGATGTCCATGCTGTCGGCCGTGCATTGCGGCGCGAACTTCATCCTGCATTCCGCAGGCTTCCTCGACGGCCTGCTCGCCATGTCCTACGAAAAGTTCGTGATGGATGCGGATCTCTGCGGCGCGCTGCATTCCTATCTCGCCGGCGTCGTCGTCGACGACAACACGCTCGCCATGGATGCCTTCCTGCAGGTCGGCCCCGGCAGCCATTTCCTCGGCTGCGATCACACGATGCGCAACTACCAGACCGCCTTCTGGGATTCGACGCTGTCCGACAACGAGCCCTTCGAGAAATGGAGCGAGGAGGGCGGCTCGACCGACATCGCGACGCGGGCCAATCGCCAGTGGAAAAAGACGCTCGCCGAATATGAAGCGCCGCCGCTGGATATCGCCATCGACGCGGCGCTCTGCGACTATATGGACCGCAAGAAGGCCGCCATGGCAGATGCGTGGTATTGAGACTCTGAAATGATGCAATCGAAAGACCCGCTGCTCCAGCCCTATCGGCTGAAGCACCTGACGCTGAAGAACCGGATCATGTCGACCTCGCATGAGCCGGCCTATTCCGAAGACGGCATGCCGAAGGACCGCTACCGGCTCTATCACCTTGAAAAGGCCAAGGGCGGCATGGCCCTGACGATGACGGCAGGCTCCGCCATCGTCTCGGAGGATTCGCCGCCCGCCTTCGGCAATCTCTACGCCTATTCGGACGAGATCGTGCCGTGGCTGAAGAAGATCGCCGACGACTGTCATGAGCATGATTGCGCCGTGATGATCCAGCTCACCCATCTCGGCCGCCGCACCGGCTGGAACAAGGGCGACTGGCTACCGGTGCTCTCCGCCTCGTCCGTGCGCGAGCCGGCGCACCGCGCCTTCCCGAAGGAGATCGAGGACTGGGACATCGAGCGCATCGTCGGCGACTATGCCGCCGCCGCGCAACGCATGCAGGCCGCCGGCCTCGACGGCATCGAGTTCGAGGCTTACGGCCACCTGATGGACGGCTTCTGGTCGCCTGCCACCAACCGGCGCGAGGACGAATACGGCGGCTCGCTCGACAATCGCCTGCGCTTTTCCGACATGGTGCTGGAGGCGGTGCGCAAGGCTGTCGGCCCGGATTTCATTGTCGGCATCCGCATGGTGGCGGATGAGGATTGGGATATCGGCCTTTCAAGAGAGGAAGGCATCGAGATCGCCCGCCGGCTTGCCGGCTCCGGCAAGGTCGATTTCCTCAACATCATCAAGGGCCATATCGACCACGATGCGCACCTGACCAACGTCATCCCGATCCAGGGCATGGCCGCCTCGCCGCATCTGGATTTTGCCGGCGAGGTGCGCGCCGCGACGAAATTCCCGGTCTTCCACGCCGCCCGCATCGCCGATGTCGCGACGGCTCGGCACGCGATCGCCGAAGGCAAGCTCGACATGGTGGGCATGACGCGCGCCCACATCGCCGATCCGCATATCGTCAGGAAGATCGAGGAGGGCAGGGAGGCGCAGATCCGCCCCTGCGTCGGCGCGACCTACTGTCTGGACCGCATCTACGAGGGCGGCGGCGCGCTCTGTATCCACAACGCGGCGACCGGCCGCGAGGCGACCATCCCGCACGTCATCTCGAAGACTGCTGGCCCGGTCCGCAAGGCCGTCGTGGTCGGTGCCGGCCCGGCGGGGCTGGAGGCGGCCCGCGTGCTCGCCGAGCGCGGTCATGCGGTCGAGGTGCTGGAGGCGACCGGCGAGGCCGGCGGGCAGATCCTGCTTGCCGCCCGCAACCCGCGCCGCAAGGAACTGGTCGGCATCGTCGACTGGCGGCTTGCCGAACTGGAGCGCCTTGGCGTGCCCCTTCATTACAACGTCTTTGCCGGCGGCGACGATGTGCTCGCCCTTAACCCCGATCTCGTCGTTATCGCCACAGGCGGCATCGCGCAGAACCCCGAGCTGGAAGCGGGCGACGATCTGGTCGTCTCGAGCTGGGACATCATCGCCGGTGCCGTCCGGCCGGAGGGCCCGGTGCTGCTCTACGACGACAACGGCGCGCATAGCGGCATGACGGCGGCGGAACTCATCGCCAAATCCGGCGCCGAGCTCGAAGTCGTCTCGCCGGAACGGTTCTTCGCCCCGGAAATCGGCGGCATGAACCACGTTCCCTATGCAAAGACCTTTGCGGAGAAGAATGTCCGCGTCACCATCAACACGCGGCTGAAATCGGTGCGCCGCGAGGGCAATGCGCTGGTGGCAACGCTCTGTTCCGATTTTTCGCCGACGGCGTCAGCCGAACGCCGCGTCGCGCAGGTCGTGGTCGAACACGGCACCCTGCCGATGGCCGATCTCTATTTCGAACTGAAACCCCTGTCGCGCAATCTCGGCGCGGTCGATTACAAGGCGCTGATCCGCCAGGAAAATCCGATCCGGGCCCGCAATCCGGAAGGCGCCTTCGACCTCATCCGCATCGGCGACGCGGTCCACAGCCGCAACATCCACGCCGGCATCTACGATGCCCTGCGATACGGGGTGCTGTTTTAGAGGATTAGCGGAAATGAAAAAACCCGATGGCGCAGGGGACGCCATCGGGCTGGAGAGGTCAGAAAGTACCTGCCGGATTGTTCAACCGGCTGGGCGGTTATTCAGCCGGCTGGGTTGTGGTCGGGGCCGTGCCCGTATCGGTCGTCGACGAGGTCGTCGAGCTATCGACCGGGGTATTGGCCTGGCGTTCGGCTACCTGCTGCGCCGTGGTCTTGAATTCCGGCGCGGCCTGCAGGCTTTCGGCGGTTTCGGTCGTCGTCAGCTTGACGTCGTCCGAGTCCGGAACCTGCGCGATCGAGATCTTCTCGAACGGAACGGCGACCCACTTTTCACCGATGCCCAGGAAGCCGCCGACACCGACGACAGCAGCGGTAATGCCGCCATCCTTCTCCATGATCAGGTCGGAGATCTTGCCGATGCTTTCGTCGGCGCTGTTATAGACAGCCTGGCCGAGATAGGTGTTGGCGCTGATCTGCTCCGGCGACTGGGCGGTCAGATAGTCGCCACCGGCGGCCGGAGCCTGGGCGGTATCTTCCGTGGCGGTTGCCGGCGTCTCGGCCGTATCCTGGGTTTGCGTACCGGTGGCCGGCGTCTGGGCCGTGTCATCGGTCGGGGTCGTCGTCGGGTTTACGGCGGTGTCGCCGGGCGTCGTGCCCGTGGCGTCATCGCCCGGCGTTACGGCCGGCTTTTGCATGGTCTGGGTTTCACCGGCGGCCGGCTGGGTGGTGTCCTGCGCATATGCTGCCGGAGCAAGAGCCGCGCCCAGGAAAATTGCACCAGCGGCAACGGAAGTAAGAAGCTTGTTGGTCATTGTGGAACCTGCCTTTCGTCTCGTTGGCATCAAGGCGCGGCGGCTGTTTTAAAGTGCCCGTCCGCACCGGCTGATGGACAATGAACGGCGACCCCTGGCTTTGGTTCCGATAAAAATTGCCTTCTTTTTGATTGAAGCTATGCGTCTAGAGCAGGAATTTCGGTTCGAATCGCCCCTTGACCGGGATGCCGAGCTCGAAGGTCTGGCCGGCATGCGGATCGGCCAGACGCCCCGCGGCATCCATGTCCTGCCAGGCGGATGTCACCAGTAGCCTGTCGGCCTTTTCGCCGATGAAGGCGGAGCAACTCGACTGCGAGGCCGGCACCAGATAGCGCGCGATCTTCGTCCCGTCCGGCTTGTAGACCTCCACCGCATTCGAGCCCCAGCGGGCATTCCAGATCAGCCCGTCCGCATCGCAGACCGAGCCGTCGACGCCGCCCGGCGTGCCGCTTTCGTCGCTCAGGACCTGCGGTTCGCCGGTGGGCAGGCCGGTCTTCGGATCGAGCGCCACGCGCATCAGGTGGTTGATATCGGTGTCGGTGAAATAGCCGATGCTGCCATCCGGCGAAAAGCAGATGCCGTTCGGAATGGTGATGTCGGAATAGAGTTTCGTCACCGTCTCGCCGGCCACATGGTAGATCGCGCCGGAATGTTTTTCGGCGCGCCGCCCCATCGTGCTCGCCCACAGCGCGCCGGAAGGGTGCACGCGGCCGTCGTTGGAGCGGTTCTGCGCCCTGTCTTCCAGCGTCGCGAAGGGCGTCAGCTTGCCATTGGCGGTAGCGCGGATGAACAGGCCCTGGTCGGAGACGACGAGCTGGCGCTCCGCGTCGATGACGGCAAGCACGCTGCCGAGGAAGGGCAGGTCGTGCACGGTCTTCGCCATCGTCGCGAGATGCAGCGCATGCAGCTTCTGGCCGCGGATGTCGAACCAGAAGGCCGTGTCGGTCGCCGGGTCATAGGTCGGGCCTTCGCCGAGCTGGCAGTTCGTGTCGCAGAGGATGCGGCCGCTGAAGGAATGGGTGTCGGTCATCGGTTGGCTCCATAAACGGCATCATAGGCTTCGATCGTCGCCTTGGCCCGGGCGCGCACTTCGTCGGCGCCCATGCCCACCTTGTAGAGGCTGGAGCCGAGGCCGAAGCTGCGCACGCCTATGGCGGCATAATCGGCAAAGTTCTTCTCCGAAACGCCACCGACGGCGGCAATCTCCAGCTCGGCCGGCAGCACCGCGCGGATCGCCTGGATGCCTGCTGGGCCGAGCACGCTGGCCGGGAAGAATTTGAGCCCCGTGGCGCCGGCGCGCGCCGCTGCAAGCGCCTCGGTGGGCGTGAAGACGCCGGGCATCGTCACCATGCCGCGGGCGGCGGCGGTGGAAATGACGTCGGGATCGACATTCGGGCTCACCATCAGCCGCCCGCCGACATCGGCAAGCCTTCCGACATCCTCGACGGTCAGCACGGTGCCGGCGCCGATCAGGCAGCCTTCCGGCGCCATCTTCACGGCGATCTCGATCGACTTGAAGGGCTCGGGCGAGTTCAGCGGGATCTCGATCGCCGTCAGGCCGGTCTCGATCAGCGCGCCGACGACCGCCTCCGTCTCGCTCGGCTTCAGGCCGCGCAGGATGGCGATCAACGGGTATGTCATCGGGGGGAAGGGGACGCGAGTCATTGGTTTGCTTTCTCAGAGGGACCAGAGCGCCTTGGCGCCCGCGGCAAGGCCGTTGCGCACCGCGCTGTCGGCATCGATGATGGTGGGGGAAAGGCCGGCGGCGGCAAGCGCCGCCTTGTAGAGTGCGCCAAGCCCGCCCGAGACGACCAGTGCCACGGGCGTGCCGGCGGCGACGAGCGAGAGCGCGCCGGCGATCTCCAGCCCGATCAGCGTGCCGGAAAGCCGCGCCTTGGCATCTTCCGGCGACAGCCCGGCGATCAGCGAGCCCGCGCGCACGGAAAAAAGCTGGCTGGTGGCGATGGCGGGGTTGGCGACCATGCGCGTCACGGCCGCCCGGAAAGCGGCGTTTTCGCCGGAAATCGCACCGGCATCGGCGATGGCATGGCTGAGGATCGTGTTCTTGGCGATCGCCTCGAACAGTTCGCCGGTCATGAAGGTGGAGAAGCCCTCTACCTTGCCGCCGGAGAGGCGCACCCATTTGCTGTGCGTTCCGGGCATGCAGACGAGGTGGTCGCCGCTGCCGAGTTCGCCGGCAGCCCCCAGAAGCTGCGTCTCCTCGCCGCGCATGACGTCGGGTGCCGCGGCATCGCGCTGGGCAAGGCCGGGCAGGATGCGGATGTCGGCCTCGAAGCCTGGAATGCGTACGGCCGCAGTGGGAATGGCGGAAAGTGCCGCCGGCGTATCGAGATAGCCGGCCTCGACCCAGCCCTGCTTGGCGCCGGCCATGCCGCAGATCAGCACGGGCAGGCCGGCAGGTGCGGCGATTGCTGAAAGGTGGCTTGCCAGCACGTCGGCAAAGCCGGTGCGCGCGGCGGTCGTCATGCCTTCGCCGCTGCGGCGCTCGGCAATCACGTTGCCGTCCTTGCCGATAAGCCAGAGGCGGAAGCTGGACGTTCCCCAGTCGACCGCCACATAAGCGGGTTCAGTCATCAGAGCATGCCTCCATCGACGATGAGCGTTTGTGCGGTGATGGCGGCGGACGCATCCGACGCCAGGAAAAGACAGGGGCCGACCATGTCGTCGGCCGTCAGGGAGCGCTTCAGGCATTGCCGCTCGATGCCGCCGGCAATCGCCGCCTCGTCGATCCACAGCCGCTTCTGCCGCTCGGTCAGCACCATGCCGGGCAGGATGGCGTTGACGCGGATCCTGTCCGGGCCGAGCCGGCCGGCGAGCGACTTGGTGAGGCCGACAATGCCGGCCTTGGCCGTCGCATAACCCGGAAACTCGCCCATGTTCAGCAGATAGGCGATCGACGAAAAATTGACGATCGCGCCGCCGCCGGCCTTTCGCATATGGGGCGCGACCGCCTGCGCTGCGAAGAAATTCGGGCGCAGGTTGACCGCCTGGTTCTCGTCCCAATAGTCGGGTTCGACCGTGTCGAGATCGTGACGGTCGTCGCGCGCGGCATTGTTGACGAGCACGCGGATGCCGCCGAGCACCGTCGCGGCTTCGGCGACCGCGTCACGCAGGGCTGCGATATCGCGCAGGTCCGCCCGTATATAGTGGGGAAGGTGCGCGACCTTGCCGTCGAGTTCGGAGACGAGCGTGCGGCTTTCCGCCTCGGCAATGTCGAGGAAGGCGACGCGGGCACCCTCGGCGGCAAAACCGGCCACCAGTGCCGCGCCGATGCCCGATCCGCCGCCGGTGATGAAGACGCCCTGTCCTGCGAGGTCCGGATAGCGGCCCGCCATCGTCACGCTCCCGATATTAATTCCATTATTTGGAACCGAGTTTGATTATTCGGAATTATTCCGTTACTATCGTCCCCTGTCAAGGGATCGGCGGGAGCTGCGACAATGGAACCGGAACGGCAGGACGAGGGTGGTGCCGGCACCGGCACGCTCGGCAAGGCGATCGCGGTGCTGGAGACGGTGGCGCTTGCCGATCGCCCCATGCGCTTCACCGACGTGCTCGCCGTCAGTGGCCAGCCGCGCGGCACGCTGCACCGCCAGCTCTCCCACCTGGTGCAGGAGGGGCTCCTGGAGCTGCGCCCCGACCATTCCTACATGCCGGGCCTGCGCCTGTTGAAACTCGCCTCCGCGAGCTGGGCGCGCAACGAATTCCGCGCCGTCGCCGCCCCCTTTCTCGAAGCGCTGCACCGGGAAACCGGCGAGACCGTGCATCTGGGCGTGCTGCGCGGACGCGAGATCATTTATCTCGACAAGGTGGAGAGCCGCCAGGCCGTGCGCATGAATTCGCAGATCGGCAATGCTTCACCCGTCTACTGCACCGGCGTCGGCAAGGCGGCGCTGTCGGTGCTCGATGAAGCAGCGCTCGACGCCATCCTGTCGGGCCTGGAGTTCCGCCGTTTCACGCCGCAGACGCTCGCCGACCGCGCGTCGCTTCTGGTGGAACTAGCTGAAATCCGCAAGAGCGGCATCGCCTTCGATAGGGAGGAGCACGAGCCCGGCATACGCTGCGTCGCAGCCCCGGTCTTCGATGCCGGCCGCGCGCTCGTCGCGGGCGTTTCGGTGACGGGACCGGCCTATCGCGTCGGGCAGGAGCAGCTCGACGACTGGGCGCCGCGTGTCAGCCATGCGGCCCGCGCCATGACGTCGGAACTGGCGGCCCGGCTCGGTCCGCAACGGTAGGTCGAGGCCTGAGGTACGTAAATGATCGCACGGTTGTCTTATATCCCCATTTTACGGTAAATTAGAAAATCGCGCTGGACGCGGGGTGGGGGCATCATTAGCTTCCCTCTCGGCTGGCTCAGATTTGCGTCGCTCACCCGCGAACTTGAGGCGCGGTTCATCTTATATACTTGCATTGGGATACGGGGGTTCCTGAAGCAAGCAGTGCATCGTGTTGGCATGTTTGCCGCACGTTCGCGTGCGTGCTGAAGGAAAATGGATATGGCGGATCGATTTCACACGACATCTGCACAGCTTCGGCATCGATGGGACGTCAGTCCCTCGACTCTGGGCTCTGAGGAGGATGTTGCCGAGACGCTGGACGGCCTCGCCAAGCACTATGGTTTCCGCAGCTACCTGCTGATCAACGTTCCCTCCGAAACATCGACCGATTTCTCTTCCAACGTGCTGCTCACGTCCTGGCCGGACGACATGCTCAAGACCTACGACCATGCCGGCCTGATTTTCGGCAGCCCCGTCATCGAGCGCCTGCGCCAGAGCACCAACCCCTTCACCTATGATTCGGACCGCACGAACCGCCGGCGGATCGATGGCAAGGCGGCGATTGCGACGGGCCTCTTCGATCGGCACGGCCTGTCGCGCGGGGCCTATTTCCCGGCGCACAATTCGGCCGGCCTGCGCGGCGCGCTTGCCTTCGGCGGCACGCGCGAAACCCTCAATCCGCGCGAAATGGCCGAACTCAACGCGGTCGCCAACCTCATCTTCACCGAGGTCGTCGACCTGCGCGCCGGCCGCCGGCAGAACGTTTCGCTCTCGCGCCGCGAGATCGAGTGCCTGTCCTGGGCGTCTGCCGGAAAAACCAGTGTCGAGATGTCGGAAATTCTCGGCCTCTCCGAATATACGGTCAACCACTATCTCAACCGGGCGACGCGCAAGCTTGATGCCGTCAACCGGGTCCAGGCGGTCGCAAAAGCGATCCGCGCCGGACTTTTGAACTGATGCACAAAAAAACCTTGCGATTTTCGGGAACACGTGCGGCTCGGTTCCAGTTGCTCAAGGCTAAGAACAAAATTGCGGGGGACCATGACAGCTGACGAGACAAGCAGCACCGATAACCAGCTACAGGACGAAGGCAGCGACATCGCCGCCCTCGAAACGCAGTTCGATATTGTGCGCTACATGCGGCGCAAGTGCGAGGAATACGGGCTCAAATTCTTCATCGTCTTCAACCTGCCGGGTTTCGAGGCGGAGAAGCTGTCGGCCTATTCCATCGTCAGCAACTGGCCGCAGGAAATTCTCGGCAAATACGATGCGTTGCGCATGGTGCGCCACTCCGCCGGCATCCGGAAGCTGCGGCTTACCACGGTGCCGTTTTCCTATGACATGCGCGAATGGATCGGCGAATCCTCCGACCAGACGGATTTCACCGAACTGCTGGACGTCATGACCAGCCACGGCATGCTGGTCGGCCATTTCTTCCCGGTTCACGATGCGCTCGGCAATCGTGGCGCGGTCGTGTGGGGCGGCGAAGGCCCGACGCTGGCGCGTGACGACCGGCTGATGCTGCAGATGATCTCCGTGCACCTGTTCAACCGGCTGGCCGAGATCGGCGCGGCCTGGAAATCCGGCCAGGTGGTGCTCACCGAACGCGAGATCCAGTGCCTGAGCTGGACGGCGGCGGGCAAGACCAGCCTGGAGATCGCCGAAATCCTCGGCCTTTCCGAGCATACGGTGAACCATTACCTCAACCAGGTCACCCGCAAGCTGGAGGCGGTCAACCGCACCCAGGCCGTGGTCAAGGCGATCCGCCGCGGGCTGATCGCCTGAGCTTTCTGTCGCAGGGAAATTCGTTTGGCGATGGCCGTCCCGTACACTATCTACGGGGGAAGGGCTGTGGTTTGACGCCACGACAGGACGATCGAGGGTTTTATGACGGATGTAAGCAAGGAACAGGTGCTGGAACGGTTGCGCACGGTGCGCGGGCCGGAGATGGACGGCAATATCGTCGATCTCGGCCTCGTCTCGGACGTCTTCATCTCCGACGGCAAGGCCTATTTCTCCATCACCGTGCCGGCGGATCGCGCCCGTGAGCTCGATCCGATGCGCGCCGCCGCCGAGCGTGTCGTCAAGGAAATCCCCGGCATCAAGGCCGCCATGGTGGCGCTGACCGCAGACAAGCGCGCCGCCACCGGCCCCGCCGCCGCCCGTGCGCCGGCCCCCCCGCCGCCGGGCCGCGGCGACGCCGGTCATTCTCATGCGGGGCACTCCCATGCCGGCCACGCCCATGCGGCGCCGAGCCAGCCGCAGCACCGCGCAAAGTCCGGTATTCCGGGCGTCGGCGCCATCATCGCGGTCGCCTCGGGCAAGGGCGGCGTCGGCAAGTCGACGACCGCGGTCAACCTGGCGCTCGGATTCAAGGTCAATGGCCTGCGGGTCGGCATTCTCGATGCCGATATCTACGGCCCCTCCATGCCGCGGCTCCTGAAAATCTCTGGCCGGCCGCAGCAGATCGACGGCCGCATCATCAAGCCGATGGAGAATTACGGCATCAAGGTCATGTCGATGGGCTTCCTCGTCGACGAAGACGTGGCGATGATCTGGCGCGGCCCGATGATCCAGTCGGCGCTGATGCAGATGCTGCGCGAGGTCGCCTGGGGCGAGCTCGACGTGCTCGTCGTCGACATGCCGCCGGGCACGGGCGACGCCCAGCTCACCATGGCCCAGCAGGTGCCGCTCGCCGGCGCCGTCATCGTCTCGACGCCGCAGGACCTCGCGCTGATCGACGCGCGCAAAGGCCTAAACATGTTCAGCAAGGTCGAGGTGCCGGTACTCGGCATCGTCGAGAACATGAGCTATTTCATCGCCCCCGACACCGGCAACCGCTACGACATCTTCGGCCATGGCGGCGCGCGCAAGGAGGCGGAACGCATTGGCGTGCCCTTCCTCGGCGAGGTGCCGCTGACCATGGATATCCGCGAGACCTCCGATGCCGGCACGCCGGTCGTCGTCTCCAACCCGGAAGGCGCGGCCGCCAAAACCTACCGCGCCATCGCCACCCGCGTCTGGCAGGAGCTGGAAGCGGTGCAGGGCAAGGGTTCTCGCGAAGCACCCGCGATCGTCTTCGAATAGGCGAACCATCCGCCTCCAGGCACGTTTCACGCCATAAGCTTGATTTTTATGTTGCGCCGCGCAATATGCGCGGCCAACCCGTCTTAGGCGGCGTTCAATCAGGAGTGTGAGCGATGGTCCGTTCAGGAGCCATTCGCCGGTGATCACGGTTTTCCGTCCCAACGGCGAGGCATGCACCCTGCCGGCGGAAAACGATTCCGCCGAAGCCGAGATTCTCGACCGCGCCGTGTGGGTCGATCTCACCGAGCCGACCCGCGAGGACGAGGCGCTGATCGAGCAGGCGCTCAGGATCGAGGTGCCGACCCGCGACGAACTCAAGGACATCGAGCCGTCCAGCCGCCTCTACACCGACGGCAACGCGACCTATATGACGGCGTCGCTGATGGTGAAGGCCGAAAGCGACCTGCCGCACCTGACCGACGTCGCCTTCATCCTGACGCCGGACAGGCTTTTGACCGTGCGTTATGCCGAGCCGCGGTCGTTTTCGCTGTTCAAGGCCGGCATGCACCGCATCCCGGGCGGCTGCGCCTCGCCGACCGTGCTGATCACGCGGCTTCTGGAAACCATCGCCGACCGTACCGCCGAAATCCTCGAAATCGCGGTCGGTCGTGCCGACAAGCTCTCGCTGGAGGTCTTCGGCAACCACCATCTCAGCCGCCGGCCGGCGCATTACCTGGAAGACCGGGTCGTGCAGGTTTCCGCGCTGCACCGGCTCGTCGCCAAGACGCGCGACAGCCTCATGTCGCTCTCGCGCATGCTGACCTTCCTGCATGGCGTGCCGGCGCTGCAATCCGATCGCGAAAGCCTCGAACTCTGCCGCACCGTGACGCGGGACGTGCAGTCGCTGTCCGAACATGCGAGCTTCGTCGCCGGCAACATCACCTTCCTGCTCGACGCCTCGCTCGGCCTCATCAATCTCGAGCAGAACGCCATCATCAAGATTTTCTCGATCGCCTCCGTCGTGCTGCTTCCGCCGACGCTGATCGCCTCCACCTACGGCATGAACTTCGAATTCATGCCGGAACTGCACATTGCCTATGCCTACCCGCTGACGCTCGCGGCCATGCTGCTGTCGGCAATCCTCCCGTTCTTCTTCTTTCGCTGGAAAGGCTGGCTCTAGAGCCTGATCGCCCCATGCACGCACACGCCGGTAACGCCCCGCATCCCCGCAGCCGGGCACGCACGCTGTTCGTCCTCGCCCTCGGCTCCGTCGGCGTCGTCTATGGCGACATCGGCACGAGCCCGCTCTATGCCTTCCGCGAGGCGCTGCGCCCCGTTGCCGACGATGGCGTGTCGCGCGTCGAGGTGATCGGCCTGATCTCGCTGATGATCTGGACGCTGACCATCATCGTCACGCTGAAATACGTGCTCTTCCTGCTGCGCGCCGACAACCACGGCGAGGGCGGCACGCTCTCGCTGCTGGCGCTGCTGATGAAGACGGCGGGCCGCCGCACCACCGTGCTGTTCTTCATGGGGGCGGCCGGTGCCGCACTCTTCATCGGCGATGCGATGATCACGCCGGCGCTGTCGGTTCTCTCCGCCGTCGAGGGCCTGAAGCTGGTGACGCCGACGCTCGGCGACTATGTCGTGCCGATTTCCGTGGTCATCCTGGTGCTGCTCTTTGCCGCGCAGTCCTGGGGCACGGCCGCCGTGTCGCGGTTTTTCGGGCCGATCACCGCGGTCTGGTTCATCGTCATGGGCGTCGCCGGCATCAACCATATCAGCGACGACCTCGGCATCCTGGCGGCCTTCAATCCCTATTACGCCGTGCTCTTCATGTATAACGAGGGCTATGTCGGCCTCGTCGTGCTGGGCGCTGTCTTCCTGACGGTCACCGGTGCGGAGGCGCTCTATGCCGACCTCGGCCATTTCGGCCGCCGGCCCATCCAGTGGGCCTGGTTCTGTCTGGTGTTCCCGGCGCTGACGCTGAACTATCTCGGCCAGGGCGCGCTGGTGCTGGCGCATCCGGAGACGATCGGCAATCCGTTCTTCCTGATGTTCCCGAAATGGGCGCTGCTGCCCGTCGTCATCCTGGCGACGGCGGCCACCATCATCGCCAGCCAGGCCGTCATCACCGGCGCCTTCTCGCTGACGCGCCAGGCGATCCATCTCGGCTTCCTGCCGCGCATGGAAATCTTCCACACGTCGGAAACCCAGACCGGCCAGATCTACCTGCCGGGGGTCAACACGGTGCTGCTGTTCGGCGTGATGATGCTCGTCTTCATCTTCGGCTCGTCCGAATCCCTGGCAACCGCCTACGGCATCTCGGTCACCGGCGCGATGGTGGTGACGACCGTGCTCGCCTTCGAATTCCTGCGCAAGCGCTGGCGCTGGTCGCTGCTCGCCACCGTCGCCGTGCTCACCCCGCTCTTCCTGCTCGAACTCACCTTCCTCGGTGCCAATCTCCTGAAGGTGCATGACGGCGGCTACGTGCCGGTGGCGATCGCCGGCGCCGTCGTGGTGCTGATGTGGACCTGGACGCGCGGGACGAAGATCCTGCGCCACAAGACGCGGCGCATCGAGGTACCGCTGCCGGCCTTCATCAAGTCGGTGGAAAAGCAGAGCGCGCACGCGCCGGTGCAGGTCACCGGCACGGCGATCTTCCTGACGAGCGACCCGGATTTCGCCCCCGCGGCGCTGCTGCACAACATCAAGCACAATCATGTTCTGCACGAGCAGAACTTCATCCTCACGGTCAAGACCGCCAACACGCCGCGCGTCATCCCCGCCGAGCGATTCTCGGTGGAGCGGATTTCCGACCGATTCTCGCGGATCGAAATGCGTTTCGGCTTCATGGAGACGCAGAACGTCTCCCAGGCGCTCGGCCTGATGCGCAAGGCGGGGCACAAGTTCGACATCATGTCGACCTCGTTCTATCTCGGCCGCCGCAAGCTGGTGCCGGACGCCGAATCGGGCATGCCGATGTGGCAGGACCGGCTGTTCATCGGGCTTGCCAACCTCGCGACGGATCCTTCCGACTACTTCCGCCTACCAACCAACCGCGTCGTGGAACTCGGATCGCACGTCGTCATCTGACGAAAACGTGAAGGGGAGGTGACTGGCCTCCCCGTATTCTCGGCGAACCTTGCCATATCCTCGATGTCATCCTCGGCCTTGAGCCGAGGATCCATATTTCTCAGCGGCTTATGGATGGTCGGGTCAGGCCCGACCATGACGGAGGAGAGGTTTGCGGGCCTCACCGGCTGTGAGCATATGGCTATCCTCCCCCGAAGCGGTTTATCAGCATTAACCAAGCATCAAGCAAGATGTGCGCTTTGTACGCATATTGGCAGGATGGAATAAATTATTTAATTTCAAGTATTTAATCGTATTAAAAGGTGCAATAGTTCGGTGGAGCGAACTTTTGGCCGAGGTGGTCGTACGACTACGCTGCCAGCGCTCGGAACCGCCCGCTTATACATCTATCTTGGATACGATATGCGGAAACTCCGTTGGCGATGATGACGACCGCTGATTGGTCGCTGCTGTCGAAGACGATTTCCGAAATGAACTCCCGGACAGCAGCATGAGCTTCCGAGCGAAGACTATAGCGCACCGTCTCATCACTCGCTTTTTCCCAAGCCTCGCGTAGCAGTGCAATGCGGTTACATGTGTCGGCTGGATCACTGTGCCGATGCGTGAGCCTTTGCCGCTCAGCCTGCTGATGTCGTAGCTGCGCCTCAATGGCTTGCCGTTCTGTCTGTCGAGCTTTGAGGAGTGTTAGAATGGCATCCAGCGGCTGATTGTTATCTTCGATGGCCTGCGCAAGCCGGCGCTCCCTCCTGTGAAGCTCGTCTAGTTGCAGGGTGAGGGCGGCAATAGCTTCTTCGACCTCCTTTCGCGCATCGTCAAAGCGGTTGCTTTGCAGCGTCTCCGCCAGATTGATTTCCTTGACGTGGTCGAGGATCGCAGCTTCAAGCGGCTCGTACCGGAAATGCCGGTTGCCATCGATGCAGCGATGACCGCGTACATAGTTTGCGCAGACGAGATAACGGCCGTTCTCGTTGCCTTTGACCCGGCTCATCTTCATCGTCATCGGCCCGCCGCAATGCGTGCAATGGCAAAGGCCAGTGAAGAGGTTCGCGAAGGTGTTGCCCTTGCGACCGGGCCGGCCGGGGTTGCTGCGCATCGCCTGCACGCGCAGGAATAAATCCTTGTCGATAGCGGCAGGGAAATAGTCGGCAATCGGATCGCCATCCGGTACGCGTTTGCCATCGGCGATCCGATGCGGCTGGAATGTGCCAATAACATCGTGCCGGGTTAGAAGCGCCTTGATGATGCTCTGATACCAGCCGTCCTTACTCTTGAAGGCAGCAACGCCGTCCGCATTGAGCTTACGGGCAATCGCCGTCGCACCGAGCCCGCGTGCCGCCATCTCATAGATGGCCCTGACGGTCTCGGCATGGTGGTTCAGCGTGAAGACATAGCGGCTCGCCTCTATCCGCTCGGCATCGATCCATGCGGGCGTGATGCTTGTGATATGCCCCTTGCCCTCTCGCGCCTGCTCTCGCTTTCTCTTGGCGACCGCCCGGATGCGCTCGCTCTTCGTCTGGCTTTCCTCATGACCTCGCGACATGACCGCAAGGCCGATGATCAGTTTCGTCCAGTCTCCGTTGAGGCCGCTTCGGCTGTAAATCTGCCGATCTTCGCCCAATGTCACGATGACGATGCCGGCATTGATGATCGCCATGAATAGGGTCAGCGCGTCCGGGACGGCCTCACGTGACAGCCGATCAAGGCTTTCGATCAGCAGATAGCTGCCTTTGGGGATTTGCCCGTTCTCGACCATGGCCAAGAACCGGCCAAGCGCGCCGGTCTTGAAGTTGCGGCCCTTCCATGCGCTGACGCCCAGGTCCTGCAAGCTATCGTCTAGAAGCAGAGAGTGTTCGTCCGCAAACGCCTTCGACCGTTCAAGCTGTCGGCGCAGGCTATCCCCGCGAAGCTGCTTGCGGGTGCTCATGCGGACGTAGGAATAGGCCCGCACTGGACGTAAAGAACTATGAATGCCCGTAAAATCGTCCTGCATAGAGCTTCCTTTGCGTAGGACCGCTAGCACCAGAAGTGGTGAGGATCGAGCGCGAAGGCAGGGGAGTGTAAAGGGCGAAAGCGGCGTGCAGGTGCGGCTTGTCGGATCGGAGGGCGCAAATCACCGTTGATTCGGGGGTATGTTAGCGTAGCTTTAGGGGTTAAGGAAACCGTTGATTCCCGCGGGTGCAAAGGACGCCATACGCACGCCGGTTCGGCTTACGGACACGCAGCGATGATAGTGGGGTGCGCCAGTTGACCTGAGCAAAGGACGTCTGAAATGGAAAATCTTGTCCGTCAGCTTTACCGGGATCAAAAGCAAACACTGGATCTCATTCGGCAGAAAAGCCCTGCCCTGGGCTTCGAAGCCGCTGTTCGTCGTTTGTTTGGTGACAAATGCGAACGTGGGAAAACGGTCAGGATCGGCAATCACAAGTTCAAAATCTCAAAATTCGCCAAAAACCTTGTGAGCTTTTTGCCAGTACGATGGGCTGAGGAGTTGGATGCGAGAAAGCATGTATGGCTTGGCTGTGAAAACTGGTGGGCAGGTTATCCGCTTATCGCCATGGTAGAGATGCGAGTTAACGATGACGGCATTACGGGTTTCCTCAAGTTGAATGCCGAAGTCGGTCCCGTTTCAGATCATAAAGCCCGTAAGAGAATCATTGAGGCGATCCAGATAGCCGCGACCCAAGAAGGCTTGGAGCGTATCCAGTTCCCAACCGGCGCTTTGGATAAAGGACGCCTTTACTCACGATTCTTGTTGGAGAATTCCATCGATCTTAGCGACATTCGTGATGTGAACGAGGTGGAAAATAAGTTCACGGAGTTGGTTACAAGCTTCGGGCCGGAGTTCGAATTGGTGGCGAGCGTGGTGCCGCTGTTCGTGCGTTAAAATGGATTGGCGGGAAGAGGTTGCTTTAAGCATCTGTTAACCAATTTTCGTGCAAAGAGGTTAATGAAAGCGCTCGGCTTGGTTAAGAATCAGACGCCTGCTGAGCAATCCTGAGCTATCGGCCGTTGCGGCCCTCAGGGTGACGGTCTCGCCATTAGGGCGGGCACCCTCGTGGTTAACCGTCAAAAGTGTTCCCATCATCGCTACCGTTGCCGGACTGGTCTTCACATGTCCGCTGGATAGCTTGTTGCCTCGGGCCTTTTGACTATGACCAGCATTCTCACGAACAATTCCGCAATGGCAGCGCTGCAAACCTTGCGCACGATCGGCAACACCATGGCCGAGACACAGCGGCAGGTAAGCTCCGGTCAGCGCGTGCAGATCGCTGCCGACAATGCGGCCTATTGGTCGATTTCCACGACGATGCGGTCTGATGCCATGGCTGTTTCAGCGGTCGCCGATGCGCTTGGCCTTGGCGCGGCAAAACTGGACGTCGCCTATGCGGCGACCGATAGCATTGTCGATATTCTCAGCGAATTCAAAGCGAGGTTGGTTGCGGCCTCAGAGGCGGGCGTCGACCGGGCCAAAATCCAACAGGAACTGGACCAATTAAACGCCCAGGCCGAAAGTACGGTGAAATCGGCGGGTTTCAGCGGCGTCAACTGGCTGGAAACCGACGCCGCCACACACCTTCAGGATATGAGTGTCTTCTCGGACCGCTTGGTTACCTCCTTTGTAAGGGGGGCGACGGGGGATGTATCGGTGAAGACGGCTGAGGTCGATCTCCGGCGATCAAGCATGCTGAATGTCGGTGGCGGCGGCATTCTACAGAAGGATATGCTCGACTATTACATGCCCCTTGGAGCGATGTTTCTGGAGAATTTCTACCATGAGGGACATCAGGACCATCTGTTCACAGGGCCTGTCGCCTTCGACGCGACGGAAACGGTTACCTTTGATCTCATCGTCGATGAAAGCGATATGTCGCCCGGCAATACCTATCCCGTCACTGTCAACAAGGCGGTTATCGATGCGGTGCTGGGAACCACGGACGGGGTGATCAACACCGTTGCGCAGTTGAAGCTGGTTCTCGAAGAAGCGTTTGACAACGCAGGCGCTACGCCATTCGTGACGCTCAACGGTACGTGGACGCCATCTCCGGGCAGATTTGCTATCGAGTCTCGTGAAACCTCTCCCAACGAGGGGTCGAGCGTTTATCTGACTTCATTGACCGGCCCGTTCAACAAACTTGGCTTGAATACGGCTTCGAATGTGGATCACGACAACATGCACCCCAATGGAGTGATGCACTTCATTCAGCCGTTCAAGCTCTATCTGGATGCGACCATCGAATTCGACATCAGCATCAACAATGCGCCACCGATGACGTATACCATAAACCGCGCCATCGTGGACGCAGCCCTGGGCACGAGCGATGGCATGATCAACAGCGCGAACGATCTTAAGACAATTGTCGACCACCTGACCGCTGGCATCGGCCTCGATGTCGACGTCACCGGCAATCAGTTGGCCTTCCGCCTCGACCAGACAGTCTACCCGGGCTACGGCACGAAGGCGACACCGTTCCGAATCTCTACCTTTAGGCCGGATCCGCCCTTCACCCTTCGGTTCGATCTTGCCGAGATCGACGTGACGTCGGATGCCTTCACGGCGGACGAATATATCGAGGGCGTCGAGCATATGCTGAAGGAAGCGATCAGCAGCGCCGGCACGCTGGGGGCGCTGAAGACCCGCATCGATATACAAACCGCATTCGCGCATACGCTCATGGATACCATCGACAAGGGTATTGGCCGTCTAGTCGATGCTGATATGAATGAAGCGTCCACTCGATTGAAGGCTTTGCAAACGCAGGAGCAGCTTGCAATCCAGTCGCTATCCATTGCCAACACGAGCGCCGAAAACATTATGCAATTGTTCAGGTAACCTTTCGCGAACTCTTTGCTCGCCCTTTTGGCAGATGGCTGTATCCCGAGAACACGTTCAACGGTTTCGGAAAAGGATTGCAGCATGTCCCATCTCAAGGCCCTCAAGCTCGCCAGCGCAGTTCCGGTTCGCTCTGCCGCCGATCCAGTGCAGCGCGCACGCGAGAAGATGATCGCCGTTCTGGCCGAGCAGAAACAGATGGCCGAGGCGAAGATCGCCGGTCAGGCATTCACGCCCACGCATGTCGTGCGCAAGAAGAATGCCGAGGGCGTCCGCGTCGAGGTCGAAACGGCCAAGCGCGTGCGCCAGGACTGGTTCACCGATGCCAACGGCAAGGTGTTTTTCGGCATCCGCTATGCCGGCAAGCCCATCGAGTTTGCCAAGGACAAGAACGCCATCGAGGCCGGCGAGCTTTTGGCGCTGCCGACGATCATCGAGACGCTCATTGAAGCCGTTAGCGCTGGTGAGCTCGATACGCAACTGACCGCCGCCGCCGCCGAGCGCGGTCAGATGCTGCGCAAGGCGAAGTAAACCGCGCAGTTTTCTCACGGTAAGCATCCGAAGGGCATGGGATCCATACGGATCACATGCCCTTCGTGCATTTCGGCACTTGCCGGAACGCAGTCAAAGAGCGCCACGGACGCGCGTTCGGCGCCGGGCGCAGCCAAGATGTGTTTTCGCCCTGCACCGCATTCTTTGACGCGTCTATGCTTCTTCCCGGATGCGCTGCGCCCCGTTGCGCGCCTGCGGCGCAGATGCACCGCGGGTCACGCTGCGAGGCCAACCGCTGGCAATCTCTGCTCGCCCTCCCTGTCGTTTGGAACTTCTCTCCCGCCGACACAACAGCGAGGGCCATATGCAGGACGAGCAGAGACAGAACAGCGAGCACGGCAGCGACCACAATTTCAAGCGCATCGAGCAAGCGCGGATCGACCTCGCCTTGCTGTTTACGACCGATCTGCATGTCGGCTCTAAGCGCCTCCACGAGATGAAGCGCAAGGGGACGACGCTGAACCTGCAATTCGATGTCGATGGCGACATGCGCTGGCGCAGCTACAATTCGGCGCTGTCCTGGCGGATCACGATGCTGCTGGCACTGACCGAAAACAGGACCGTCACCATCCACGAAATGGACCAGCCGGGCCGTTACCGACGCATGTTTCCGGCTACATTGCTTCGCCGCCTGCAATGGCATGCGAGGCCGAAGGCAGACTTCCCGCCCGTCGCCCGGTTCTACGATCCCCATGGCAAAGCAGTTCTGCTGGTGACAAGAAGCCGGTTCTGCGGGCATGCGGTTGATGCGCTTCACAATCTCACGGAAGGCGGGCCGGTGTTCCAGCCGCTCTGGATATCAGACATCATGGCCCTGAGTCCGATGCTCGATATCGGGCTGGTGCGAGACGATACGTTTTCCGCATCCATGCCGATCAGCACCTATCTGGAAGCCGCCGGGATACATGGGCAGATCGTGGAGGAGGCGGAACTGTTGAGCATGTCGCTCACCGGCTCTGTCGCGCCTCTTCCCGTGCCGCCCTCATCGCGCAGCGTTGCAGCGATCTTCCAGCAAGAATGCGATCACAATCCCGCGCTTGCGAAGCTGCAAGGGAGGTCGATCTACGAAGATTATGCTGTGGGTGCTGGAGGTTCTTAAGGGCCGAAAAGTTCTGCGGGCGAACTTTTTCAATGTATCGCACCGGTCCTCTGATCGCCACTCGCTTGCTCCGCGGCTCGAATGATACGTAGGCGTTCGGCAAGGCTGATCACGTTCCCGGCGTATCTGGGTGTCTGTACGACCGTTGTCTGCTGGCTTGGCCGCGCCTGTGTCCCAAGCGGGAGGCGAGGGCTTCGGTTCGCTGATGTCCAGTTAGTATCCAGTAGTGGATTATTATTCCTTACATACCCATATGCATCCCCCACATAGCCTACATGATCATCCACTACGCACAGAGCATCAAAGTCCTCATCAGAAGACTCATGGAATTTCACCTCCGTGCTTTCGTGCTGATCAATTGAAGCGCCTTGATCGATTGAACGGCAAGGGAACCGCTCGGACGAAGAGCCAACGTTTCCGAGTTCAGCAGCAATGTTTTCCATCGCATTGTTGCTCTTCTTGCTGAGAACAAAGCGAAGCGACTGAAAGCCGGATCGCTCCATGCATAACCACTCCGCATAGGCTTTGATGTCTTTCTCTGGCCACCAATCGCGTGTCGCAGCTACGTGACCATCCGTTGCTATGAAATCCAACGGGTCGGGGACACGGGGAGCGCTCTCGATCCGGAATTTCAGCGAGTACCGTGTCACGTTCTGGAGATTATGTTCGATCTTCCTATACGTGTGGAACGGTCGCACATCGATCTGGTAGGGAGCCGAATGTCCGTCATTGCGGAGAGCCTTGGCAATTTCCTTCTCGGTCAGTCTGCCTTTGCTGACGATCGCATGCAGATGCGGAAGCCAGACGGTTTCGTCGTCTTTGCCGATGAAAGGAAATCCTAGGCTACCCAGTGCAAGCTTGGTCTTCCTGCCGGCGCTTTCAAATTCCCCAAAGTTCATACGACCCATTTCCCAGAAACCGACCAACTGGAAATCATCCCACCGGCTGTCGAGGCGGCGTTGACGCTCAACGAAGTTGCGCAGCCGCCGTTTCTCCTTCTCAATGACATCATGCACGTCCGACAGATCGGTCCTCGCCGGAAGCAGGATAGTCACAAAGGCAACATCAGCGTTGGCGGCATCCAAAAATGTTTCTCGGATAGCGTGTCGTGTCTGCCTGCCTCTTTCCCGCATGAAGCAACGCGGGCACAGGGGAACGCCGCAGTAGAACATGTTGTTGGACGCGCTGATCTCGCCACAACGGATCATTCGCGGCATTAACGGGTGATCCGGCCCGAGCGCGTTCATCACCATCTGCCGTTGTTCTTCGTTTTTCGGGGATAGCCACCGAAGCCGCCTTCGTTCCCGCCAATCGAGTTGCCTCTGACGCATCAGTTCCGCCCGTACCTTGTTCATAGCCTTGGTCATGAAAATCTCCTCTGAAAATTGCCTGCTATTTATCCAGCAATTTTAACACCTAGGTCTCTGGAGAATAAATATTTAAAACAAGGAGATAGTGACGATGAAGGTGAAAGAAATCTATGAGGCGATGGCAGCGGCAGGTCTTGCCAATTCGCAGATGGAGTTTTCCCAAGTCTGGCTTGGCCGCAGCCCGCGCTATTATTCACACCTCATCGCGACCCAGCGGGAGCCGGGTCTTGCCACGCTTTGCGGGATCGCATGGCGACTGGATCGGATGCCCCTGAGCGGGAAACCTATCCTGCTAGAACTTAAGCAGCAGCTTGCCGATGAAATCAACCGGCGGGCGATCACAGACATTCGCCGGCATCGATCTTAACGTTTGGCCAAGGGGCAGCGAATACAATCTGTGCGTTTATCGCACCCGCATATCAGGAAATCCCCATGGACATGAAAATCTCCCTCAACAAGCCTGCCATCGCTGGCCTGCTGGCACTCGCCGCGACCTTTCTCGCATCTCCCGCTTATTCGTTGGATAAGGTTCGCTTCGGCACGGATTGGCTTGCTGAAGCCGATCATGGAGGTTTCTATCAAGCCGTCGCTGATGGCACGTATGCCCGCTATGGCCTCGATGTCGAAATCGTCCAAGGCGGCCCGAACGCGAAGAACCGCGCCCTTTTGCTCGCCGGCAAGCTCGACTTCTACCTTGGTACGCAGCAGGAGCAGCTTGTCGGCATCGAGCAGGGCATTCCGCTAGTTGATGTCGCTGCCTTCTACCAGAAGAATGCTCAGGTCATTGTGGCTCACCCGGAAAGTGGGATCGAGAAGTTCGGAGACCTTGCCAAGCTCGAAACCATCTTCATGACGCAGGGTGGATTCGGCGCGTATTTTGAGTGGATGAAAGCCAATTACGGTGGTTTCCGCGACGAGCAATTCCGACCCTACACGTATAGCCCGGCTCCTTTCCTTGCGAACAAGCAGTCCGCGCAACAAGGTCTGATCACGGCTGAGCCTTTCCAGATCAAGGAGCAGACCGGCGTGGAACCCACGATTTTCCTGCTCGCTGATGCCGGCTATAAGCCCTATGCGACCACGATCACAGTTCAGCAAAACCTCATCGACACAAATCCTGACCTCGTGCAGCGGTTTGTCGATGCGTCGATTGAGGGCTGGTACAACTATCTGTACCGGGACAACTCGGCCGCCAACGCGCTGATTAAGACAACGAACCCCGATATGACGGATGGCCAGATCGAGTACGCCATCGACAAGATCAACAAATACGGCATCGTTGATAGCGGTGATGCGCTGGATAAGGGAATCGGCTGCCTGACCGCCGAGCGTTACAAATGGCTTGCCGACGAGTTGGTCAAGGTGGGGCTGTTGAAGCAGGAAACCGATTACACCAAGGCCTACGATGCTCGCTTTTCCTGCAAGGGCGTCGGACTGACATTGAAGAAGTCCTAGCGGCTCGGATTTTGTCGCAAAAATCGGTCGCAAAAGACTAAGTTTTGCGACCGACTATTACGACGGAAATTCCTCTAAAAATTCATAGCCGCCGATTTCGTAGCGGAAGTCAGGACTTTCGCGAATTCTGTAAGAAGGTTGACAGGAGCGAAATATTTCATGCCGTCAGAACAAAGAGACGATCATCATGCCGGCGAACGCTATAAGCGGCACGATGTAAAACGGACGAAATAGATAGAAACGCTGCCAATTCGTGAGGCCGAGAGCATTGATGTAAACGCGCTCATCAAGCTTCAGATTGTCCGCGCCGCTATCGACGGAAAAATCACCGCCGTTACTCTTATAAAATCGGTATTCCCTGACCTGCGCGACAATTTGGTGAGCCGCCAGAAGAATGACCGCCACAAACGCAGCAGAAAAAATCAAGATTTCCAATAATAGCATAACTCGAAAACGCCTCTTTAATTCGCAGGGCAGGGATAAATAGCAGCCAGCGTCTCAATCACCAATGTCGATGCTCTCCCTTTGATACGCTCCGGCGTGACGCTTCGAAGATGCGTGTATACGTGATCTGTAAGCTCATGGAGGAGAACCGATCCGGCCCCACACCACCCCGTCCCGCTGGTAGCATCAGCCACCCCAGCTATATAAGCAATACCGCGGGCGCCCGACGTGATACGACCAGCCTCACTCTGCAGAGTGCCATCATCGGACTTTCCTTCGAGCGCCTTGATCAGCTCAGTCCCGCTGATGATCCAGTCGCGGGCCTGATCGTTGTCAGATTCTGCTGACGCGACATTGATAGCCAAACCTATCCACAGTATCGCCGCTGAAAAAGTTGCCCGGAATTGGTACGCTGCTGTCATCTTCCGCTCCGTTGATCAGGCTGCCACCGGCGCTGCTCGAACGCAGGCGATTGCGCGACATGGCTGACCTAACGCACTCTGAAACGGGCAACATCAGATCGTGTATCGCTCATAGGCTTCGAGTAGGAATTGCTTGCCTTTCTCGGTCAAGCTCGATGCGTCAACGAATGCGCAGAACGAGCCAGCCTCATTCCGCATGTTGTCGATTTGGGCGATCATATTTTTGCTCCCGAACACGACGTGAAAACGCTCGCCAGCGGGCAGCCAAACAAATAGCGGGCTTGGGGAGAACTCCAAAATGACGTCCTCGTGGAAAACTTGGAAAAGGCCGTCCCATGCGCGAACCGGATCGATTCTGGTGGTTTTCTCCGATCGCTTGCCGAACTCGGCATGATGGATGCTGACGGACCCTCCGGGCGTTCCAGCAATCCTTGCCAGGGCAAGGAATGCGTCCCTATCGAGAACATCAGGGAATACCCGAGATCCGAGCCCGCGTGCCAGAAGGAATGCAGGGCGCAGAAGGCGCTTTTCATCGAGCGCGTCATCAAACAGCGTAGCCATTATATTGCGCCATACATTTTAACAGGGTTCCATACATGATCTGCCGTTTGAGAAGGAAATATCTAAACTCCCTATAAAATCAGGATTCACGCGACAAACACTAATCTTCGCCGGGCGGAACCGGCACGCCCGCCCCGATATATATCTCTCGCAACTTAGAACTTCTGGTAGCCCAGGATCGCCATCGCCCGAACCTGATCGTCAGGGATGTGCCCGAGCTCCTTTAGAAAGTGGATCTTCCTGTCGAAGGCTCGGCCACGAGCATCGTTGCGCTGTTGCGGCGTGAGCCGGCGGGAATTCCTGTGCCGATCCTCGAACAATAGGTCAGCGCATTTTTGATGGCACATCAGCTCCAAGCCATTATCGACGAGGATAAGTGCGATCCGACCATTGAGCGGGTGATCTATCGCAAGTTCAGCAAGTGCGCGGTCCAGTTGCTCTGCAATGGGAACGATCGATCGCACGGATAATCTCCTAACGCGCTCCGCAGCCGTTACATTTCAGCTCGCTGCACCGTACGTTATTTGATTCGCCGCACTCGGACAGCTTCCTATAGTCAAAAGGAGTTCGCGTCCTGAACAACCCGCTTCCCTTTGATCTCGCATCCGCGGTCGACGCGCTGTGGCGTCACGATGGTCCGATAGCTGGAAATCTATATGCGGCCCCTGCCTTTGTGAGGCTTCGGGAAACCTGCCAGCGGCTCTATCACGCGGGATCTAAGGAAGCCTTGAGCTTCGCCCTCAGCCAAGCCCTCTACGGTCTCGGATTTCACTGGAGCGACGACGCACCAGCCCGCTCTCGCCGCTCTTGCATGTTGCCCCTGTGGGTCGGCATGGGACAACGGCCAACGCCGGCGGCTAACGCATCTCCCTGGCTTATTACCCGCCTGTCCGTTGTCGGCCCCAAAGTGGCCATGTCTGCTTGGATCACCCCTTCGACGTGACTTCGCTTTCGTGCCAATGGCGAAGAGCAAGCTCGGACAGGCGTGATGTTACAGCAAAGATGACGCTCCCTAAGACGGCGAGCAAAGCCAATGCGGCGAAGACGCGTGGTGTGTTCAGGCGGCTTTGCGCTTCCAGCAGCCGAAAAGCCAGCCCGGCATTGTCACCAGCCTGTCCCACGGAGAACTCTCCGACGATGGCCCCGACAAGTGCGAGACCGCCGCCGACTTTGAGGCCCGCGAAGAAATGGGGTAATGCAGTTGGAGCGCTCAAATAGCGGATCGTCTGCCATCGGGATGCGCCGTAGGTACGAAGCAGATCGGCATGGTGGCGTTCGGCACTTTTTAGTCCCTGTAGCGTGTTCAGCATGATCGGGAAGAAGGCCACGACGAACGCGCAGATCAATTGTGCAGTTTCAGGTGTCGGCACGTAAATCAGGATCAGCGGAGCAATCGCAACTATGGGCGTGACTTGCAGCGTTACCGTGATGGGATAGAAAAGGGCTTCGATCCAGCGAGCTTGCGCCAGAAACAGGGCGATGCTGCCGCCGCCAACGACCGCACATAGCAAGGCAAGCAAGGTGGTTCTCGTCGTGATGCCGAGCGCCGGCCCCAGTTTGGGCCAGTCGGAGATCAGGGTTGCGACAACTTTGTCGGGTCCGGGGAGGATGTACGGCGGCACTTCCGACTGCCACACATACGCGGCCCAAAGAGCGATCATTGCGGAGGCGCCGAGTAGCGGAATAGTGATACGGGAGGCCAATTCACTCAAGGATGCCTTTGATCGGCCTGATCTCGTCTTTGCGGCTCCCAAATTTATCCCTTCCATGCGGCGTTCGTGTTTCGCATACTGAAGGAGGGTTTCCCGGAACTTGCGGGAAGTGCAACTGGCAATATCCGTTGAAGGATGTGTGGCCGCTTATCGCTTCGACCCTTTTCGCTCCTCTGTCTTCTCAAGCCATTCCTTTGCACGGGCCTGCCGTTCTGCTTTCAGGCGCTGCACCGTTGGGTCGTCGAGACGCGGGTTCGTGGCAGCTTCCCGATTTGATGGGGAGCGTTGATTGCGAGCGATCATATACTTCTCGATCCTATCTTGTGCTGTCTCCAGCACCCGTCGACCTGCTTCGTCGGTCGGATTGGAAATATAGCTGGTGAAGTGATCGAGGGTCATCGCGCCGGCCTTGGGGCCTACAACGCCACTCGCTATCAGGTCTGTGGTGCTCTCCAGCTTTCCGTCTTTGAAATGATAGGCAAATAGACCGTTCTCAAAGACGAGCGATGCAACGTGTTTTTGAGCATCGAACAAGAAGTGCGAGAATAAATAGCGTAGGGCTGCATTGACTTGGCTCCGGCTGCGAAAGACCTCAATGTCATCCATCATCGGCCATTGCCGGCGGTTCTCTTGAATGATCCGGTCAATATCGCTGAAATCCGACATCGCCCCTAGCATAATGTCGCGTTCCCGTTTCGCCAGCTTGAGCGCCTTTTCGGTATCGGTCTTTTCGATCTGCAACTTGTCCAGCGCTTTATGCAGAACGCCTGCAGAGGCAGCCGATACCATTTGCATCTGTCCTACAAGGTTTTCTTCCTTGCGTTCGATTTCTGCCAATGCGGTATGTGATCTCCGTATCGCCTCCTCAATGGCCGTCAATTCCGTGTTTTTGGTTTTATGACCCACGAAGTCGGAAATGCTGAATTCGCGTACCGTGTCGAGGACCACGCGTTCAAGGCTTTCATAGTCAAAATATTTCGCTGGCATGGAGCAGCCGACGCCGCGCCAACTGTTATAGCAACGCAGGATCGGCTTCTGTTTGCCTGGTGGGCCTGAATAATTGATGCTCATGTTGCCGAAGCAATGTTCACAGGAGCACATGCCGTTGAACAGATTGGTGAAGCGGTTGCCCTTTCGACCTTTCACGATCCGGCGGGCGCGGTGGCGTTGCGCAATATGGAAATCTTCTTCCGAGATGACGGCAGGGAAATAGTTTGGAATAGGATCAGCGATCTGTTCCTTCCCTTCGCCAACTTTCAGGATCGGTATAAATGTTCCGTACGCGGCGTGGTTGTCGAGAATACGACCAATACCTGTTTGATGCCAACCGGCGCTTTTTTTGCGGTAGGTGGGCAGCTTGAGCCGGTTGAGTTCCTTGGTGATCGTCATCTGACCGCAGCCGTCTTTCGCCAAGGCGAAGATCTTGCGGATCGTGTCTGCATGTTCGTTCAGTTCATATTGGGTTACGCCATCCCTGTCCTTGTACTGGCTGATCCACGCGGGAACGTTCGTCGTGAATTTGGCTTTTCCTTCGAGGGCGAGAGCGCGGCGCTTTTGAATGGCCGATTTCGAGAGGCTCGACTTGCGCTGGCTTTCTCCATGGGCGCGTGCCTGAATTGAGATGATGCGGATTAGCTCGGTCCAGTCTTCGCGAAGGCTTTCAGCGGAGTACACATTATTGTCATCGAGCGTGACCACGTTCACGCCGCTTGTGAGGATCGAGGTCAATATGACCTGCGCGTCCATTGGGTGCTGACGAGACAGGCGGTCGAGAGATTCAACCAACAGAACCGAACCGCGAACGACTTGCCCTGACGATATCATGTCGAGAAAGCGGCCAAGAGCGCCTTTATATACGTTTGCACCACTCCAGCCTGACCGGCCGATATCCTCAAGCGCTTCGTCGAGCTTCAGGCCATGCCGGGCCGCATACGCCTCAGACAAAGCGATCTGACGACCGGGGCCGTCGCCCAATGCCTGCTTGCTGGAACTGATACGGATATAAGAGTAGGCGACGGTGTCCTCGGCAAACTTCATTTCGTATTCTTCCATTAAATCACCATTAACCATGAGGCGCCTATGGTTAATGGACACAGGGTAGCGATGAGGAATTAAGCTTGCGCTAAGCGTACAAAACGCACAGCCATCAAGGTTAATGCTTCATTTTACCCTGACAACGAGCCGCTTCGGTCCCGTGCTTCGGCGCGGCAGGGCTCCCATACAGTCAGTTTCGGGCAGGAAGACACGCCATCGGACAAGGGCGGCGTGCCTGCGCATGCGTGCGGAGTAAAAAGTTGCGTAAGCGTAGCATTCGTCATGCAGGGGCAGGGCGCTTCCTGGCCTTCCTGCGGCAGTTCCGGCAAGGATGCGCAGCGAAATTGCGCGAGACCCTTGCAAAGCGGGAATGGAAGATCCCGCTCGCCGTCGGCCTTGGCCTCATTGTCGGCTTTCCCACGCAAGCGGCCCATACGGACCTCGCCACCTACCTTTCCGGCCTCAACCGCAAGGGCGGCAACCAGACCATGGTGCTGACCCGCTCGCCCGCCGGCTCCATCCACGACGTCGAGATCGCCTTTGCAGACGCCATGACCACCGGCGGCGTCGAGAGTGGCGCCGGCGTGGAACTGCCGGGGGGCATCAAGGCGGCGTTGCGCAGCGAACACAAGGGCAAGGGCGGCAGTCCCGACGAGGACCGCGTCAACCGCCGCGACAAGAAAGGTCGCATCGTCGCCGTCCTGCAGGTCACGCCGCCGAAGGATTTTACCGCAGGCTCGATCCTGGAACGCTCCAGCGCGATCTTTTCGCCGGTCTTCGACACCGGCGAGCGCATGGCCTTCGCCAAGCCGCAGATCAAGGGCAAGGAAATCGAGATCGCCACGGCCTTCTACAAGAAGAAGCCGGTCCATAAAGACGATGGCCTCTCGCCGATGATCGCAAGCCTCGTCACCAGCGACAAGGCCGACATCCTCGCCACCGCCTATGCCCGCGTCGAGCCGGATTACGCCCGGGAATCACCCTTCGATTCGATCCTGAAGCCGAACAAGGAACTCGGGCGCTTCATCCCCGACATTTCTCCGCAGGATCATGCCTGGGCAGCGACCCCGCTCCCGGCCGAGGTCTTTACCGCGAAAGAGCAGAAATGCCTTGCCGAAGGCATCTATTTCGAGGCGCGCGGCGAGGAGGTGAAGGGCCAGGCGGCGGTGGCGCAGGTCATCCTCAACCGCGTGCGCAACCCCGCCTATCCGAAAACCATCTGCGGCGTCGTCTATCAGAATCAAAACTGGCGCAACCGCTGCCAGTTCTCCTTTGCCTGCGACCGCATTCCGGACCTCATTCTCGCGCCCTGGCACTGGAAGACCGCCAAGGAGATCGCCATGGCCGTCACCGCGGGCAAGATCTGGCTCGACGACGTCGGCTCCGCCACGCACTATCATGCGACCTATGTGAACCCGCCGTGGGGCCGCACCATGAAGAAGGTCGCCAAGATCGGCCAGCACATTTTCTACCGCACCTATGGCGGCGGCTGGAGCTGAGGGTGAGCTGTTGCGGCCGTGGCTGAGTCCGCGCGCCAGCCGGAACGATTCCCGGGACGATCGGTCGCGCCTCAAGCGCCAATCCCGATAATTTATTGATTTTGCTCAATATATTTGCTGTGGCACAAAGCTTCGCCGTGCCTTGACTATGCTGGCACCTAAAACTATGTTGCGGCCGACTTCGAAAGGGGTCGGATATGGCTTGAATCCTAGCCTTCAATATGTCCGCAATGGGGCGAAAGCGCCGGCGGGAACGAACGGGAGGACGCCATGACCGATCAGCAAAAGGGAAGTCTGGAAGACCGGCTGAAACGCCTGGACGCGGAACTCGCGGAAAGGCGCAAGGACGACGGGGCGGAACAGGCCGCCGAGGCACGGGCATCCGAGAGTCGCAAGGGCTACGCGGTGGCCATGAAGCTCTCGAGCGAGTTCGTCGCTGCCGTCATCGTCGGGGCGCTTCTGGGCTATCTTTTGGACCATTTTGCAGGTACAGGGCCGTGGGGGATGATCATTCTTCTGCTCCTCGGCTTCTGCGCCGGCGTTCTGAACGTCATGCGCGCGGCTGGCATGGTGGCATCGCCCCATCCGGTCGACAGGCTGGCCGGGCGCGATCCCGCCAAGGCCGAGAGCAGGCGGAAAGAAACCGAGACGAAGGATGGCGCCTGAGGGTGCGGTCCACTTAATGGGTGACTTCCGCCGCAAGGCGGGCAAGCGAGAGAGATAAGCGGTGTCCAACGATCCGACCCATCAGTTCCTGGTCAACAAGATTGTTCCGATCGAGATCGGCGGCATCGATTTCTCGTTCACCAACGCCTCGCTCTTCATGGTCGCCACCGTCGCGGCCGCCACGGGCTTCCTCTACTTCACGACCGGCCAGCGCGGCCTGGTCCCGAGCCGCATGCAGTCGGTCTCGGAAATGTCCTACGAGTTCATCGCCTCGATGCTCCGCGAAGGGGCGGGCAGCCACGGGATGAAGTTCTTCCCGTTCGTCTTCTCGCTCTTCATGTTCGTGCTGACCGCGAACCTGCTCGGCATGATGCCCTACTTCTTCACCGTCACCAGCCAGATCATCGTCACCTTCGCGCTTGCGCTGCTCGTCATCGGCACGGTCGTGGTCTACGGTTTCTACAAGCACGGTTTCGGCTTCCTCAAGCTCTTCGTGCCGTCGGGCGTGCCCGGAGCGCTTCTGCCGCTGGTCGTCTCGATCGAGGTCATCTCGTTCCTCTCGCGTCCGATCAGCCTCTCGATCCGTCTTTTCGCCAACATGCTGGCGGGTCACATCACGCTGAAGGTCTTCGCCGGCTTCGTCACCTCGCTCAGCGCCCTTGGCGCCGTCGGTGTGGTCGGTTCGATCCTGCCCCTTCTCATGACCGTCGCCCTGACCGGTCTCGAATTCCTCGTGTCGTTCCTGCAGGCCTATGTCTTCGCAGTTCTGACATGCATGTACCTCAACGATGCCGTGCATCCGGGTGGTCACTAGGAAACAGTCGTCGGCGCCCCCAGGGCGTCGCTCATAAGCCGCAACAACCCATTCAAGGAGTTCATCATGGAAGCGGAAGCAGCAAAGTACATCGGCGCAGGTCTTGCCACGTTCGGTCTCGCCGGCACGGCTCTCGGCCTCGGCAACATCTTCGGCAACTACCTTGCCGGCGCTCTGCGCAATCCGTCTGCCGCTGACAGCCAGTTCGGCCGTCTCGTATTCGGCTTCGCCGTTACGGAAGCTCTGGGCATCTTCTCGCTGCTCATCGCTCTCCTTCTCCTCTTCGCCGTCTGATATCGGCCGAGGACTGGACCATGGCCCCTGCGGGCCGTGGTCCATCGTACGTTTCGTACATGATTGAGAATGCCCCCTGGAGGTCAGCATGTCTGTGACCTTGGCATCGGCCGAGTCCACCCCTTTCGAAATCGCCCAGGCGGCAACCTCTGCGGAAACGCATGAGACCCCTGCGGACGCGCATGCGGCTCAGCCGGCAGGCGAAACGCACACCGAAACGGGTGTGGCCCATGGCGACGAACACGCCACCGGCGTCTTCCCGCCTTTCGACCAGACCACCTTCGCATCGCAGCTCCTGTGGCTGGCGATCACCTTCGGTCTGTTCTACCTTCTCATGTCGAAGGTCGTCATTCCGCGCATCGGCTCGATCCTCGAGACGCGCCATGACCGCATCGCGCAGGATCTCGACGAAGCCTCGCGCCTGAAGGCCGAAGCCGACGCCGCGATCGCTGCCTACGAGCAGGACCTCGCGACGGCCCGCGCCAAGGGCAATGCGATCGCCTCGACCGCCCGCGACGAAGCCAAGGCCAAGGCCGACGCCGAGCGCGCCAAGATCGAAGCCTCGTTGCAGGAAAAGATCGCCGGCGCCGAAGCCCGCATCGGCGACATCAAGGCCAAGGCGCTTGCCGATGTCGGCTCGATCGCCGAGGAAACCACGACCGCCCTGGTCGAACAGCTGATCGGCGCCAAGGCCAGCAAGGCCGAAGTCGCTTCGGCCGTCAAATCGGCCGCAGGCGAATAAGGAGGATCCCATGGCATTCGACGCAACATTCTATGCCTTTGTCGGCCTCCTCCTGTTCCTGGCCCTCATCGCCTACCTCAAGGTTCCGGGCATGATGGCCAAGGGCCTCGACGCCCGCGCGGAAAAGATCCAGAACGAGCTGGCGCAAGCCAAGCGTCTTCGCGAGGAAGCCCAGCACCTGCTCGCCGAATACCAGCGCAAGCGCAAGGATGCCGAGGCGGAAGCCGCCAGCATCGTCGCCGCCGCTGAACGCGAGGCGAGCGCGCTGACCGCGGAAGCCAAGCAGAAGACCGAGGAATACGTCGCCCGTCGCACGGTGCTGTCCGAGCAGAAGATCAAGCAGGCCGAAACCGACGCGATCAACGCCGTGCGCGCCGCCGCCGTCGACCTCGCGGTCGCCGCCGCCGAAAAGGTCATCGCCGCCAAGGCCGATGCCGCAACCGACAAGACGCTCTTCGCCAACGCCATCAGCGAAGTGAAGACCCGCCTCAACTGAGGCCCTTCCACAGCGTGATATTGAAAAAAAAGGCCGGAGCGATCCGGCCTTTTTGCTTTTGGTTCTTCGGGGAGGGCGACGCTTACCTGCAGATCTTGATCTTCTTGACGACCAGGTTGCCGTAGTAGTCGTAGGAGTGGATCTTCTTGACGAAGCAATGGGGTTGGTAACCGTAGCTGTAATAGCCGGCCTGCGACGGGGCCGCGAAGGAAACGGCGGCGACGATTGCGACGGTGGCGGAAACGATCAACTTGCGCATGGGGGTCTCTCCTGATTGGTTGGGTCTGTTCGGTTGGATGGGCCTCTCTCGTCCAGTGACCAGACTTTCCCATATCGCCCCGACGTCCGCTGTTCCGGATGGAACAGGGCGGGATTATTCCTGCCTCAGCGGGCGAAAACTCATGCGGTGCAGCCGGCAGGGGCCGATGGCCTGGATGGCCTTGCGGTGGACCTCGGTGGCATAGCCGGCGTGCAGGGCGAAGCCGTAGCCGGGGAAGGTCGCCTCGGCCCGCGCCATCATGCGGTCGCGCATGACCTTGGCGACGATCGAGGCGGCGGCGATGGAGAGCGAGCGGGCGTCGCCCTTGACGACGGCGCGGCCCTCGCAGGCGAGGCCGGGCGGGATGTCGCGGCCATCGGCCAGCACCAGCTTCGGCGTGACCTCCAGGCCGGCGACGGCGCGGCGCATGGCGTCGAGGCTCGCCTTGCGGATGTCGATGACGTCGATGCGCTGCGAACAACTGGAAGCGACGGAGACGAAGGCCGATTGCAGGATGAGGGCGAAGAGCTGCTCGCGCCTGGCCGCGGTGAGCTGCTTGGAATCATTCAGGCCGTCGGGGATGTTGTCCGGGTCGAGCACCACGGCCGCCGCGACGACGGGACCGGCGAGCGGGCCGCGGCCGGCCTCGTCCGTGCCGGCGACCGGCCAGAGGCCGCGCTTGCGGGCGGCAAGCTCCATCAGGAAATCCGGCCCTTCGGGCAGGTCGAAAAGAAGGCGGGAATCGGAGGATGCGGGACGGGACATGCGGCGAACCTCGCACATCCATCCGATTCCCTGCAAGTCCCCCGGCAGGAGGCGGATGCCGGAGGTGCAACCGGCGCGCCCGGGGAAGACGGGCCGGAAGATGGTGCCGGGCGCGGACGCCCGTCAGATTTGGTTGTCGGGCGCAGCCTTCAAAGCAGCGAGAGCTGTACGCCGATGCCCGAGGGCGGCACGAACTGGTCGCTGGCGAGGCTGCGGCGGGTGCGGGTCAGTTCCAGCCGCTTGGCCGCCATCTCGAAGCGCCGGGCGATCTGCCAGGCATAGGGACCGGCGCCCTTCATGCGCTTGCCGAACTCGGCGTCGTAATCCTTGCCGCCGCGCATGGAGCGCACCAGCGACATGACGTGGCGGTAGCGATCCGGATAGTGCTGCAGCAGCCAGTCGCGGAAGAGCGGGCTCACCTCCAGCGGCAGGCGGAGCAGCACATAGCTCGCCTCGCAGGCGCCGGCCGCCTTGCCCGAATCGAGCACGCGCTCGATCTCGTGGTCGTTAAGGCCGGGAATGACCGGCGCCATCATGACGGCGACGGGAATGCCGGCCTCCGACAGCGCGCGAATGGCTTCCAGCCGGCGCGGCGGGGTCGCGGCGCGCGGCTCCATGGTGCGGGCCAGCTTTCGGTCGAGCGTGGTGACAGAAATACCCGCCCAGGCCAGCCCGCGCGCCGCCATGCGGCCGAGAATGTCGATGTCGCGCATGACGAGCGCCGACTTGGTGACGATCGACACCGGATGGTTGGCGGCATCCAGCACTTCGAGGATCTGGCGCATGATGCGCCATTCCTTCTCGATCGGCTGGTAGGGATCGGTATTGGTGCCGATCGCGATGACGCGCGGCTTGTAGCCGGGCTTGGAAAGCTCGCGCTCCAAGAGTTTCGGCGCATCCGGCTTGGCAAAGAGTTTGGCCTCGAAGTCTAGGCCGGCGGAGAGGCCCATGAAGGCATGGGTCGGCCGGGCGAAACAATAGATGCAGCCATGCTCGCAGCCGCGATAGGGGTTGATCGAGCGGTCGAAGGGGATGTCGGGCGAATCGTTGCTGGTGATGATCGTGCGCGGCTTTTCCACCTGCACCTCGGTGCGGAAGGGCGGCAGGTCTTCCAGCGTCTGCCAGCCGTCGTCGACCGTCTCCCGCGTCACCGGCTCGAACCGGCCGGTGAAGTTGAGCCCGGCGCCACGGCCACGCCGGCGTTCCGCCTCGACGCGCATGCCCGATTGTGCCATCAGCGCTTCGGCAACGTCTTTCGTGTGGCCGGGCGCGAGTGCACCCTGCCTGAGATCGGCAAGATCGTTCATGGCTGTCTCCGGCGGGGCAGGGCCCCGGTTCAATGACTATATTCCTATCGCCGATATGAGAACAATGCAAGAACAAAATTCCGTTTGCCGCTAACCATGCGGGCTAACCATGCCGGAACATAGCCTTGCGAGGGCGGTGGAAATTCATGCTGCGATGCGGTATTGCAGAGGGATGCTGACAATCATCATGGAATGCCGGGACAACGAGGCCGAGCTTGCGCAGACGTTGTCGGCGCTGGTGATCGGCGCCGTGCAGGGCCTGGTGCGCGACGTGATCGTGCTCGACCACGGCTCGCGCGACGGCTCGGCCAGGGTGGCGGATGCCGCCGGCTGCCGCTTCCTGACGAACTGGGACATGAAGGATGTGGTGCGCTCGGCGCGCGGCGACTGGCTGCTGCTGCTGGAGCCGGGCGCGCGCCCGCTGACGGGCTGGGTCGATGCCATCGCCGACCATGTCTCGATGAGCAAGAACCCGGCGCGCTTCCTCGCGTCGCGCAGCCACCGCCGGCCGTTCTTCAAGCGTTTTGCCCGGCGCACCGCGCCGCTGGAGCAGGGTTTTCTCGTCAGCAAGCGCCAGGCGTCGGCGACCGTGCGCACCGGCATGGCGCTCGCCGACGTGGCGAGCGGTTCGGGCGTAAAACTGGTCGCCGAGATCGTGCCCGCCTGGGCCGTCAGGGCGATGCGGGCCGAGATCGCGGATTAGAGTTTGTCAGGGAAAAGTGGGAACCGGTTTTCCCGAAAAGACAAACGAAAACAAAGGAAACTAGCAGTATGTCTGGTTCAGTCTGAACCTGACATACTGCTAGAGCAGGAAATCGCTGCGGAACAGGCTGCCAAGCCCCTGGACCTCGATCTCGAAGTCTGCTTGGCCATCGCCGTTGACGTCGCCGGACACCACGCCGCCTTCGAAGCGGAGCTCGCCGGCATCGCCGGAAAAGCCGTTGCCGCCGATGAACGAAAAGGCCTGGTTGCCGCCGCGGCCGGCATCGGCGTCGATGTCGCGCAGGTCGATCTTGTCGCCGTCGCTGAAGTCGAGGATGACGTCGCGCCGGGCACCCACCGCCGATTCGAACACGCCGTTGAAGTCGAAACGGTCGGCGCCGCTGTCGCCCTGCAACAGGTCCATGCCGCGGCCGCCGGTCAGCACGTCGTTGCCGCCGCGCCCGGCGATCTGGTCGTCGCCGCCAAGACCCTTCAAGAGGTTCGCCACGCCGGAGCCGAAGAGAATGTCGCCGGCATTGGTGCCCGCGGCATTCTCGATGCTGATCAGGCGCTCGAAGCGGTTGGAGCCGGTCTGCGCCAGGCCCGAGCCGAGATCGATGCCGACGCCGGAGCCGCCGACCACATTGTCGTCGTCGCGCGGCAGGTAGCTGATCGAATCGACGCCCGAGCCGCCATGAAAGGTGTTCTGCTCGCCGACGGAGAAGAAGCGGTCGTTGCCGCCCTCGCCGAAATAGCTGCTCTTGAAGGTGCTGACGACGATCTTGTCGCTGCCGGCACCGGCCTTGACGATGTCGGCGCGCTCGTTGACGAAGGAGCCGAAGCCGGTGCCGACATAGGTATCGTTGCCGGCGCCGAGCAGGATGACGCTGCCGTCTTCCTTCATGTTGACGACGCTGTCGTTTCCGGCGCCGGCATCCACCTGGTTGCGGCCGCCGAAATCGTCGGTGCGGTTGAGGATGATGGTGTCGTTGCCGCCGCGCGCAAAAATCGTCACTTCGACATTGTCGAAGCTGCTGCCCTGTACGAAGCGGTCTGCGCGGTTGGTGCCGTTGATCGTGCGTCCCATTGGTCTCTCCTCAACTTTTCGATTGCTGGGAAAGTCATAGGGGGCTATGCTGCGGCGCGCAGTCACCCATGGAACAGGTCAGCCGGCGGTGCGCTTCAGGTGTTCATCGAGGCGCGGCATGATTTCCACGAAGTTGCAGGGCATGTGGCGATAGTCGAGCTGCGCCTTCAAAATGCCGTCCCAGGCGTCCTTGCAGGCGCCCGGCGAGCCCGGCAGCACGAAGATGAAGGTGGCGTTGGCGACGCCGCCGGTCGCGCGCGACTGGATCGTCGAGGTGCCGATCTTGTCATAGGAGATGCGGTGGAAGACCTCGGAAAAGCCGTCCATGCGCTTTTCGAAGATCGGCTCCAGCGCTTCCGGCGTCACGTCGCGGCCGGTAAAACCCGTGCCGCCGGTGGTGATGACCACGTCGATCGCGTCGTCGCGCGTCCAGGCCTCCACCGTTGCACGGATTTCGGCGACGTCGTCCGTCACGATGGCGCGGGCGGCGAGGCGATGGCCTGCCTCCGCGATGCGGGCGACGAGCGTGTCGCCCGATCGATCCGTATCGGGGGTGCGCGTGTCGGAGACGGTGAGCACGGCGATGCCGACCGGGATGAAGGACCTTGTCTCGTCAATGCGTGCCATGGGTTGCTCCAATTGTGCGGGTCGCCACGAAGAACCACTGCGGGTGTTGCTCGCCAAGGACAGCGGCCGCGGCCTTTGCGGCGTCATCCGACGGGTATAGCGCGAAGCACGTCGCGCCGGAACCGGACATGCGCACGAGATCCGCGCCCGTGGCCGAGAGGCTCTGCGAAAGAGACGCGATCTCGGGGCAGAGCTGCCGGGCAGGGGCTTCCAGGTCGTTGCGCAACCGCGACAGCAGGCTCACCCAATCTTCCCGGCCGGTGACGGGAACGAAGGGCGGATTGTGCTTGGAGGCGAGCGCCTTGAAGACTGCCGGCGTGGAGACGCCGACCATGGGATTGGCGAGCACGATCGGCATGGACGGCATGGTCAGCGGCGTGAGGCTGTCGCCGACGCCGCGGGCCATCAGCGGCTGTCCGACAAGGCACATCGGCACGTCGGCGCCGAGGCCGATGGCGATGGCGTCGCGCTCGCTCTTCGGCAGATCCGCCTGCCAGAGTGCCAGAAGCCCGCGCAGGGTCGCCGCCGCATCCGCCGATCCGCCGCCGATGCCGGACGCGATGGGCAGGTTCTTTTCGAGATGGATGTGCACGGGCGGAGCCGCCTGTCCGCGCCGCTCCAGCGCGGCCCGCAGCCGGTCGCGCGCGCGGATGACGAGATTGTCGCCATCGGCCGCGAGCGCCTCTGCAAAGCGGCCGGACAGCGTGAACCGGTCTTCCGCCGCCGGCGACAGGCCGATGCGGTCGCCATAGGCTGTGAAGGTCACGAGGCTTTCGAGGAGGTGATAACCGTCCTCGCGCTGGCCGATGACGGCGAGCGCGAGGTTGATCTTGGCCGGCGCCGGTTCGATAAGCGTGAAACCCGCCAGGCTGTCTTCTGCCGGCATGTGGTCAGGACTTGCGGTCGACCGCCGTGCCTTCCGGCGAGGGGTTCTCCACCGGCTTTTCGTCCTTGGCTTCGGCGGAAGCCGGCTCGGTCTTCTTGAGTTCGGGCAGGCCGTTCTCGATCTTCACCTTGATCTTCGGGATTTCCGCCTCTTCCGGCTTCAGGCCGAGCGCACGGTTCCACTGGAAGGTAGCTTCCAGCTTGCGGCCGACGCGCCAGTAGGCATCCCCCAGATGGTCGTTGATCGTCGGGTCGCCGGCCTTCAGCTCCGCCGCACGCTCCAGCTCCGCCACGGCGTCGGAAAAGCGGTTGAGGCGGTAATAGGCCCAGCCGAGCGAGTCGACGATGTACCCGTCGTCAGGCTTGATGCTGACGGCGCGGCGGATCATGTCCAGCCCCTCGTCGAGGTTGATGTTCATGTCCACCCAGGAATAACCCAGATAGTTCAGCACCTGCGGCTGTTCCGGGTTGAGCTCCAGCGCCTTGCGGAAGTTCGGCTCGGCCTTTTCCCATTCCTTCAGACGCTCATAGGCGATGGCGCGCTGGAAGAAGACGCTCCAGTGGTTGCGCGTCGGCACCGGGCCGATGGCCTCGACCGCGCGGTCATAGAGCGCCGCCATGTCCTTGTAGTCCTTGGCATCAGACAGCACGCTGCCGAGCGCCAGATAGCTGCGCAGGTCCGACGGATCGGCCTCGATCAGCTCTTGCAAGTGCTTCTTGGCTTCCGGCACCTTGCCGGTATCGGCGAGGTTCAGGCCGAGCTGCAATTCGGAAATGCGCCGCATCGGCGATTTTTCCGGCACGGCGCGGTAATATTCGATGGCGCGTTCCGGCTTCTTCTGGTTTTCGGCAAGCCCGCCGAGCAGCACCAGCATGTCGTCGCTATCCGGGTCGAGCGCGCGCGCCGCCTGCATATAGAGCGAGACGATGTCTTCCGCGCCTTCGCGGTTCAGCGCCCCGCCGATCGAAAACAGCACGGCGGCAGCCCCCTGGGCTGCCGTGCGCACCTGCTGTTCCTGCTTTTCGCCGGCCTCGATGCTCTGACGCAGCGCCTTCAGCGGCGCGTAGCTGGTGATGAAGCTGTCGCCGACCGAAATCGCATCGAGCGCCTTCTGCTTGTTGCCCTCATGGGCTTCCAGCCGGGCGAGCGCCATGACGGCACGGATGAACGTATCCGGTGCTGCACTCGCGCCATTGCGGTCGAGCACCGCGTCGTTGAGGCGGGCGCGTGCCGTCGCCTTGTCGCCGGCCGCGGCGGCGAGTGCGCCGGCATGGTAGTTCTTGAAGATGGCGAGCCATTCCGGCCCGTCCATGCGGGAGATCAGCTTGATCGCGTCCTTCGACTTGCCGTCGCCGAACTTGGCCCAGGCGAGCAGCAGGTCGTTCATCATGCGGTCCAGATCGTTCGGACCCTTGTAGACGAGGATCTTTTCCGCGCTCTTGTATTCGCGCTTGCGGATCGCCTCCATGCCACGCACCACGGCGGTGATGCGCTCGACGGCCGGGTCGTTGCGCAGCGCATCGGCGAGCTTCACGCCCTCCTCGAAGTCGCCGTTCATCAGCTGCGTCACCATCAGGCGCTGCTTGACGTCGGTGTTGGTGGCGTCGAACTGCAGCGCAATCTTGTAGAGCGCGACGGCGGTCACGTAGTCCTTGTCGAAATCCGCGGTGCGGGCGGCCAGGAACGCGCCGGAGAAGGTGTTGACGCTCAAGGGATCGAACGGCGTTTCCTCGGCGGCTGCCGCTGCGGGCTTGTCCTCCGCATAGGCCGCCTGGGGGCCGGCCAGGGAACCGGCAAGCACGATGCTGGCCGCTATCGCCACGCCGGAGAGAAGCCGAAGGAGAAGGGAATGCCGCATCAAAATGCCTTTCGCCAGAAAGTGTAGAGTTCGCCCCGGAGGCCGGTCGCGCCAAATCCGGCCACGATCAGGCCCAAATCAGTCACGGACTCATGACGGCAGAGAATGGCTTTTTTGGCGCGGTGCGGCAAGAAAATCCTGCCGTGCCGTTTTTCATCGGGGAAGTGGAACGGCGCGCGCCGAGCATCAAGTGCTAACGTGGTCACCGTTGAAAGCGCCACAAGGGAGCGGCCGTTCCATCGAGAAGTTTACCACGACCGCCCCAATTGACAACCGTCAGCTGACGCGGGCAATCGAGAAGTCGATGACCTCGAGCAGCGCATCCTTCCATGGCGATGCCGGCAGCGGGGCGAGTGCGTCGCGGGCGATCATGCCGTAGTGCTGGGCGCGGGCGATCGTATCCGTCAGGCCGCCATATCGGGTGATGAGGCCGAAGGCGCGCTCCAGGTTGGCATCGTCGCTCTTGCCGCCCTCGATGGCTTCCCGCCAGAAGGCGCGGTCTTCCGTCGTGCCGCGGCGCCAGGCGAGGATGACCGGCAGCGTGATCTTGCCCTCGCGAAAATCGTCGCCGGTATTCTTGCCGAGATCGGCCGCCTTGCCGCCATAGTCGAGCGCGTCGTCGACGAGCTGGAAGGCGAGGCCGAGATTCATGCCGTAGGATTTCAGCGCGTTGCGCTCGGCCCGGTTGGTGTTGGCGATGATCGGCCCGACTTCCGATGCGGCCGCAAAGAGCGCCGCCGTCTTGGCGCGGATGACCTGGAGATAGTCGTCCTCGGTCGTCTCCATGTTCTTGGCGACGGACAGCTGCAAGACTTCGCCTTCCGCGATCACGGTGGCGGCGGTCGAGAGCACGTCGAGCGCTTCCAGCGACCCGACCTCGACCATCATCTTGAAAGCCTGGCCGAGCAGGAAATCGCCGACCAGCACGCTCGCCTGGTTGCCCCAGATCATGCGCGCGGTGGATTTGCCGCGGCGAAGGTCGCTTTCATCGACGACGTCGTCATGCAGCAGCGTCGCCGTGTGCATGAACTCGACGCTGGTCGCGAGCTTGATGTGATGGTCACCGTCGTAGCCGAACATCGAGGCGGCGGCGAGCGTCAGCATGGGGCGCAGGCGCTTGCCGCCCGAAGAGATCAGGTGGTTGGCGACCTCCGGGATCATCTGCACGTCGGAGCCGGCTTTCGACAGGATAAGCTGGTTCACCCGCTCCATGTCGGCCTTTGTCAGATCGACGAGCGGCTTCACCGATGCCTGTTTGTTTTTGCCTTCTTCAAGCGGTATCACGACGCCCAAATGCCCGGACTCCTGTTCATTTTTGTTGAAAGACAATAGAAAGCGGGGCTTCCTGCGGCAAGAGGCGAATTGTCCCGCCTCGGCAATTATGGCTGGAAAAAGAACCCGTATGATCGAATTGATCCGCACCAACGACGCCGTCCTGCTTTCCTTCGCGGAAAGCCTGATGAAGGAGGCCGGCATCCACTGCCTGATCGCCGACGAGGCGATGAGCATCCTCGAAGGCTCGCTCGGCATGCTGCCGCGCCGCTTCCTGGTGGAAGGCGACCGGGAAGACGAGGCACGCCGCATCCTCAAGGGCGCGGGGCTGGCGGCGGAGTTGCGGCCGTGATGATGGCGGGCTTTCTTTCGGGGGAGGCGGCATACGTGGCACCCCCCTCTGCCCTGCCGGGCATCTCCCCCTCAGGGGGGGAGATTGGCAAGGGGAGGGCGCATAGCTTACCCATCGACACCTGTTTGGGGCGAGACGTTGCAGCGGACCGATCTCCCCCCTTGCGGGGGAGATGCCCGGCAGGGCAGAGGGGGGAAGGCGGCACACGCTTCGTTTCCCACGAGGCGCCCCACCCATGACCGTCACCGAAACCGTCGACGCCTTCCACCGCGGCCGCTTCCATGTCGTCCAGCCGAAGGGCATCGGGCACCGCTCCGGCATGGACGCCATGCTGCTCGCCGCCCTCGTTAGCGGCGAGGGGCCGATGCGCGTCGCCGATCTCGGCGCCGGCGCCGGTGCAGCCGGGCTCGCCGTCGCCTCCCGTCTCGAAAAAGCGGAGGTGCTGCTCGTCGAGCGTTCTGCGCTCATGGCCGGTTTCGCCCGCAAGTCGCTCGCCCTGGACCTGAACGCCGCCTTCGCCGGCCGTGTCTCGGTGCTCGAAGCCGACGTTGCGCTCATCGGCAGGGCGCGCGTCGCCGCCGGCCTTGCCGATGACGTTCACGATCACGTCATCATGAACCCGCCCTTCAACGACGGCGCCGACCGCCGCACGCCGGACGCGCTGAAGGCGGAGGCGCATGCCATGGAGGACGACCTCTTCGAGCGCTGGATCCGCACGGCCGGCGCCATCCTGAAACCCGGCGGCCAACTCTCGCTCATCGCCCGCCCGGAATCGATTGGCGAAATCCTCGCCGCCTGCGGCCGCCGCTTCGGCGGCATCGAAATCACCCCCATCCACCCCCGCGCCGGCGAAAGCGCGCTGCGCATCCTCGTCACCGCCATCAAGGGCTCCCGCGCCCGCCTCGCCCTGCGCATGCCCCTCGTCATGCACGACGGCCCGCACCACGCCTTCACACTCTTCGTGGACGATCTCAACAATGGCCGCGCGAGCTATCCGCGCCTGCGAAAACCCTGAATTTCGGCACTCGCCATTGTGTTTTCCCCCGCCGTGCATACATCAGCCGGGCAAGGAAACAGGAGACAGGATCGCGCGATGGCCGGATTTTTGAAGTCGCTGGTGCCGAAGAGGTTTCGCAAGGAGGGGATCGCGATCCCCGTCGTCCGGCTGCAAGGGGCGATCATGGCGGCGGGCAGCCAGTTCCGGCCGCCGCTGAACCTTTCGACCGCAGCGCCGGCGCTGGAAAAGGCCTTCGCCTATCGTGATGCGCCGGCGGTGGCGATCTCCATCAATTCGCCCGGCGGCTCGCCGGTGCAGTCGCGGCTGATCTTCCAGCGCATCCGGGAGCTCGCCGCGGAGAAGAACAAGCGCGTGCTGGTCTTCGTCGAGGATGTCGCGGCGTCCGGCGGCTACATGATCGCGCTCGCCGGCGACGAAATCTTTGCCGATCCCACCTCGATCGTCGGTTCGATCGGCGTCGTGTCCGGCGGCTTCGGTTTTCCGGAAATGCTGAAGAAGATCGGCGTCGAGCGGCGCGTCTATACCGCGGGCACCAACAAAGCGATCCTCGACCCGTTCCAGCCGGAGCGCGAAAACGAGATCGAATACCTGAAATCCCTGCAACTCGAAATCCACCAGGTCTTCATCGACATGGTGAAGGACCGCCGCGGGGCGAAACTCGCCGACGATCCGGACCTGTTTTCCGGCCTGTTCTGGACCGGCGGGCGCGGCGTCGCGCTGGGCCTGGTCGATGGTCTCTCGGACATGCGCTCGGAGCTGAAGCGGCGATATGGGCCGAAGACGCGGCTGGAGCTGGTTTCGGCGCCCAAGGGGCTGTTTGGCCGCAAGGCGCCGGGCGTCGGGGGGCTTTCCGGCGACGTGGCGGAGCGTATAAGCTCGGCCGGCGTGGCGGCGGTGGCCAGTCTCGCGGAAGAAAAAGCGCTGTGGGGCCGCTTCGGCCTTTCCTGACAGCGCGTACGATAAAACAATAGGGGAGGGGCGATGGCCCAGATCATCTTTCTGCTTCTGGTCGTCGGCCTTGCCTGGTTCGGCTATCGCAAGTTCGTGTCCGATGCCGAGCGGTTGAGCAAGCTGCGCAAGCGCGGCGAGGAGGAACGCCGCACCGGCGCGACGGGCACGCTCGTCAAGGATCCGGAAACCGGCGAATACCGCCTGCGCCGCGACGACGAATAGCCTTTCGGCACGTTTTTGTGCCGTTACGGGAGCGGCCTGCGGCTCGCGCCGTGCCGTGCCGGTACATTAACCAACCGTCGTAAGGTTAATGCCGCATTTATTCCTTTGCAGCCCAAGGTTGGCGTTGCTCCTGCGCGCAGGAAACCCGATTTAACGGCTAGGGTTGCCATGACGGCGTCCCGCAAAGCGCCTGCGATGAACGGAGTATGCCATGGCCTCGCTCGATCTCGATCGGATCCGCACCATCGTCGTGACGGGCGGTGCCGGCTTCGTCGGCTCGCACATCGTCGACGACCTGCTCCAGCATTGCCCGAATGCCCGCGTGCGCGTGCTCGATTCCTTCACCTATGCCGCCGACATGTCCCATCTCGACGCCGCCTTCCGCACGGGCCGCGTGACGCTCCAGGAAGGCGACGTCGGCAATCTCGATCTCGTCACCGAGGTTCTGAAGGATGCCGATCTCGTCGTGCATGCGGCCGGCGAAAGCCATGTCGAACGCGCCTTTTCCGTGCCGGAACGGTTTACGCTCGCCAATGCGCTGGGCACCCAGGTGCTGGTGGAGGCGATGGGCCGCCGCAACGTGCCGCTGATGATCCATGTCAGCTCGGCGGAGGTCTATGGCGCCGGCAGTGGCGGGCTGGTCGGCGAGCTTGCGCCGCTGCTTCCCGACAATCCGCACGGCGCCTCCAAGGCCGCCGCCGAAATGCTGATCGCGGGGCTGCGCCGCTCCTTCGGCCTTGATATCCGCGTGCTGCGCCCGGTCAACATCGTCGGCACCCGCCAGAACACCGAAAAGCTTCTGCCGCGCTTTCTGGAACTTGCGGCCGTCGGCCGGCCGCTGCCGGTGCATGGCGACGGCATGCAGACGCGCGCCTTCGTCACCATGACGGATTTCTGCGCGGCGCTGCGCACGGTCGTGACCCGGGGCGCGGAAAACGCCACCTACAATGTCGCGGGCGATGACCTGCACGACATCCTCTCCGTCGCCCGCCTGGTGCTCGATGCCGTGCAGGACCCGGTCTCCGGCGTGAGCTTCACCGCCGGCCGGCCCGACAATGTCGGCCGCCCGCCGCTCGATACGCGTGCGCTGGAGGCGCTCGGCTGGCAGGCGAAGAGCACGCTGCGCCGCGAACTCCCGATGCTCGCCGCCTGGTATGGCGCCCGCGTGCCCGCGGGCCTGCGCCGGCAGTTGCATCAGGTGCCGGACCTCGCACCCCAGCGCGTGCAGGCCGTCACCCAGGCCGCCGGCTCCGGCCTGTTCCGCTCGCTCGAACGGCACTGAGGAAACAGGCGACAGGCTGTAGGGCGGAAGAGACGCGTGGCCTATTCCCTTCGCTACTCCCTACTGCCTACTGCCTAACGCCTCCCCATCCCTTGACCCTTCCGGCGCATCGTGGCACCAGTCCGCCAGCTTTTTCAAAGAATGCCCGGACGAAACCGATGACCTCAGCCACCCTGCCTGACCATATGAACCCGACGCGCTCCTTCCAGGGGCTGATCCTGACGCTGCACAACTATTGGGCGGACAAGGGCTGTGCGGTGCTTCAGCCCTATGACATGGAAGTGGGCGCCGGCACGTTCCACCCGGCAACGACGCTGCGTGCGCTCGGCCCCCGCCCGTGGCGCGCCGCCTATGTGCAGCCCTCGCGCCGCCCGTCGGATGGCCGCTACGGCGAAAATCCCAACCGTCTCCAGCACTATTACCAGTACCAGGTCATCCTGAAACCGAACCCTTCGAACCTTCAGGAACTCTATCTCGGCTCGCTGGCGGCGATCGGCCTCGATCCGCTGCTGCATGACGTGCGCTTCGTCGAGGACGACTGGGAAAGCCCGACGCTCGGTGCCTGGGGGCTGGGCTGGGAATGCTGGTGCGACGGCATGGAAGTCTCGCAGTTCACCTATTTCCAGCAGGTCTGCGGCATCGAATGCGCGCCCGTCGCCGGCGAACTGACCTACGGCCTCGAGCGCCTCGCCATGTATGTGCAGGGCGTCGACAACGTCTACGACCTGAACTTCAACGGCCGCGAGGGTGACGAGAAGATCACCTATGGCGACGTCTTCCTGCAAGCCGAGCAGGAATATTCCCGCCACAACTTCGAATTCGCCGACACCGCCATGCTGCACCGCCACTTCATCGATGCGGAAAAGGAATGCCAGGCGCTTCTGGCCGCCGGCGCCCCGGGCGATGCCGATAACCAGCGCCTGCACAAATGCGTGCTGCCGGCCTACGACCAGTGCATCAAGGCGTCGCACATCTTCAATCTGCTGAATGCCCGCGGGGTTATCTCCGTGACAGAGCGCGAACGTTATATCGCGCGCGTTCGTGTGCTGGCCAAGGAATGCGGCGAGGCCTTCCTGCTGACGGATGCGGGCGGCGTGAACTGGAATAAGGACGCGGCATAGACGCAACCGGGAGGACAAGGCATGACAGTCGAAAAAGTGGCAATCATCACCGCAGGCGGCAGCGGCATGGGCGCGGCGGCTGCCCGGCGGCTGGCGACGGACGGCTTCAAGATCGCCGTGCTCTCCTCCTCCGGCAAGGGCGAGGCGCTGGCGCAAGAGTTCGGCGGCCTCGGCGTCACCGGCTCCAACCAGTCGAACGACGACCTGAAGCGCCTCGTCGACGGCGCAATGGAGCGCTGGGGCCGCATCGACGTGCTGGTCAACAGCGCCGGCCACGGCCCGCGCAAGCAGATCCTCGAATTGACCGACGAGGACTGGCACGCCGGCATCGACGTCTATTTCCTGAACGCCGTGCGCCCGACGCGTCTCGTCACCCCGATCATGCAGAAACAGAAATCCGGCGTGATCATCAACATCTCGACCGCCTGGGCCTTCGAGCCGAGCGCCATGTTCCCGACTTCGGCGGTCGCGCGCGCCGGCCTCGCCTCCTTCACCAAGGTCTTCGCCGATACCTATGCGGCCGAAAACATCCGCATGAACAACGTGCTGCCCGGCTGGATCGACAGCCTGCCGGCGACGGAAGAGCGGCGCGACGGCGTGCCGATGAAGCGCTACGGCACCAGCGAGGAGGTCGCCGCCACGGTCGCCTTCCTCGCTTCCGACGGTGCCGGCTACATCACCGGCCAGAACATCCGCGTCGACGGCGGCATCACCCGCTCCATCTGACACGGCAAACATTGCGACTGTTTTCGCCTCTCCGGTTTCGCCGGGGAGGCGTTTTCGTTCAGGCCAGCGTCGAAGCCTTTACGCCGAGTTCCCAGACGGGCTTCAGGGTGGGGAAGGCGCCGGTGGGGAGCTGGCCGGCATAGGTCTGGAGCGCCCGGCGTACACCCTTCGGACGGTCGACCGCTGCACCCATCGTATAGGCGAGGAAGAGGGCGGTGAAACCGATAACGTTGATGGTGAGGACGAGGGCTTTCATGGCGGTTGCTTCGGGGTTCGTGTTGTTGATGAAGCGACTATCGATGAAAGCCCGTCCTTCCGCGGTTCCCGGGGTGACAGGACGCTGATGTCTTTGGGAAAATTGACGCTTCATCCGGCCTTGCGGGGCTTTCCTGCGGCGCTTCGGATGCTAAGCTCAGGGCAGAACGCACTGAAGGAGCGGAGAACCTCATGATCGGTCTGGCAATCGCGGCGGTGGTCGTCATCTACGCCATCATCATCTACAACGGCCTCGTGCGCGCACGGCAGGTGAAGGAGGAGGCCTGGTCCGGCATCGACGTGCAGCTGAAGCGCCGCGCCGACCTCATCCCCAACCTCATCGAAACCGTGAAGGGCTATGCCGCGCACGAAAAGGAGACGCTGGAAAACGTCGTGGACCTGCGCAACCGCGCCCAGGCCGTGCCCGCCGGCGACGTCGCCGGCCGCGCCCAGGCGGAAGGCATGCTGAGCCAGGCGCTCGGCCGCATCTTTGCGCTCGCCGAAGCCTATCCGGACCTCAAGGCCAACCAGAACTTTGCGGAGTTGCAGCAGACGCTGGAAACGCTGGAAGGCGAGATCCAGATGTCGCGGCGCTACTACAACGGTGCGGCGCGCGATCTGAACGTCAAGGTCGAGAGCTTCCCCTCGAACCTCGTCGCCGGTCTCTTCAAATTCCTGAAGGCGCCCTATTTCGAGATCGAAAACCCGGCCGACCGGGCCGTGCCGACCGTAAAGTTCTAGATCTGGAGTTCTTCATGATGCGGATTGCCGCCCTCCTGACGCTGTGGCTCTGCCTTCTGGTCGGGGGCGCGGCCCGGGCGGAAGAATATTTCGACCGCTACCATTCCGATATCGCGGTCGCCAGAAACGGCACGCTGACGGTGACGGAGGCGATCCGCGTCTATGCCGAGGGCAACCAGATCCGCCGCGGCATCTACCGCGATTTCCCGTTGACCTTCGTCGACGCCGAAGGCCGCGAGCGCGAAGTCGGCTTCAAGATCCTCAGCGTCGAGCGCGACGGCCGTCCGGAACCCTACCGCACGGAAAGCATCCGCCGCGGCGTCCGCATCTATTTCGGCTCCGCCGATGTGCTCATCGATCCCGGCTTCCACCAATACCGCCTGACCTACGAGACGACGCGGCAGATCCGGTTCTTCGACACGCATGACGAACTGTTCTGGAACGTCACCGGCACCGAATGGGCCTTCCCGATCCACCGGGCGAGCGCGACGGTCACGCTGCCGCCGGGCGTGAATGCGGAGGAATTGACCTTTTTCACCGGCCCCTTCGGCGCCACCGACAAGAACGCCCGCGCCGAAAATCGCGGCAACCGGGCGACTTTCGAGACGACGCGGGAGCTTGGGCCGCAGGAGGGCCTGACGATCGGCGTGAAGATGCCGGCCGGCAGCATCGACAAGCCGACGGCGGCGGAAGAACGCGCACTGTTCTTCAAGGACAACCGCAGCCTTTTCCTGGCCTTCGGCGGTCTCGTCCTCGTCGTCGGCTATTATCTCTGGGCCTGGCTCTCCGTCGGCCGCGATCCGCCGGGGGGCGTCGTCGTGCCGCGCTGGGATGCGCCGGAGGGCCTGTCGCCCGCCCTCGTCAACTATATCGAGGAGAAGGGTTTTGGCGGACGCGGCTGGACGGCGGTGTCGGCCGCCTTCCTCAACCTCGCGGTCAAGGGGCTGGTCGAGCTCACCGACCTCAAGACCTCGCTCACCGTCACCCGCACGGAAAAACCCGTCGAGGGCGAATTGCCGACGGGCGAGAAGGTTCTGCTCAACGCGCTCAAAAGCCCCGGCGCCAGCCTCGTCATCGACAAGAGCAACGGCAAGCGCGTGCAGACGCTCGGCAGCGATTTTCGCGATGCGATGGAAAAGGAGCACCGGCGCAAATATTACCTCGCCAACTGGCCGCAGGTGATCGGCGGCATCCTCCTGTCGCTCGTCTGCCTGGCCACCCTGCTGATCTTCGGCGGGCTCTCGGAGGACGGCATCGCGCTGGTCATCCTGCCGCTCTTCGCCTCGGTCTTCGTGTCGATCTTCGCCGTGGCGCTCGGGCAGAATTTCAAGCGGGCGAAATCGCTCGGCGCACGCATCCTCGCCGTCGTCATCATCGCCTTCGTCGGCTTCGTGTCGCTCACCGTCTTCGGCAGCATCACCGTCGCGCTGTTCGTCACGAGCGCCGCCTCCGGCCAGATGCCGCTCTTTGCCGCCGTCGGCGGCATCATCGTCGCCAATCTCGTCTTCTTCTTCCTGATGGGCGCACCGACACCGCTCGGCCGCAAGCTGATGGACGGCATCGAGGGCCTGCGCCAATATCTGACGCTCGCCGAAAAGGACCGCATGAACATGGCCGGCGCGCCGGAAATGTCGCCCCGCCATTTCGAAACGCTGCTGCCCTATGCCGTGGCGCTCGGCGTCGAAAAACCCTGGTCGGAAACCTTCGACCGCTGGCTTCTCGCGGCTGCCGCGGCCGGTGCCGCCGCTGCCGCCTACCAGCCCGCCTGGTATCACGGCGACAGCTTCTCCTCCGGCCGCTTCTCCGACCAGATGGGCGGCTTTACCGGCTCCATGGCCAGCACCATGACCGCCTCGCTCCCCGCCCCGCCCAGAAGCTCGTCCTCCGGCTTCTCCTCCGGCGGCGGCGGCGGTGGCGGCTCCTCGGGGGGAGGCGGCGGTGGGGGCGGTGGCGGCGGGTGGTAGGTCCGCCAGAAACAGTGGATGGACGGATGTATCATTCAATGATACAAATGCGAAGGCAATGAAATGATCCGCTCGTACAGGGGGAAGCTTGTCGAATCGGTCGCCGACGGCACGGTGAAGAAGGGGTTTCCGCCTGAACTCGTTCGACGTGCCCAACAGTTGCTCACCGTGCTGCACGCGGCGGTCACCCTGGACGACCTTCGTTCACCGCCGGGAAATCGGCTGGAAAAACTGGTCGGTAATCGGGACGGCCAGCATTCGGTCCGTATCAACAGGCAATGGCGGATCTGTTTTCGCTGGACCGATGCGGGGCCGGAAGATGTCGAAATTGTCGACTACCACTGAGATAGGAATGACGTCATGGTTTCGGTAAAGCTGCCGCCCATTCATCCGGGGGAAATCCTGAACGACCTCTATCTGGCACCGCTGGAGATGAGCGCCGGCGCACTGGCGGGTAAACTGAACGTGCCGCGCACGCGTGTCGAACGCATCGTTGCAGGCCGTGTCGGCATCACGTCGGACACGGCGCTTCGTCTCGCGAAATTCTTCGATACCACACCGGAATTCTGGATGAATTTGCAGACGGCATACGAACTCAAGATCGAGGCCGAACGCAAGAAGGCCGACATCGCGCGCATCCCCGTTCACGACGCGGCCTGATATGCGACTTTTCGGGCAATCACTGGATGACTTTTTGCATGGGGCTTGCTAAGTCCCCGCCAGTCGAAAACTCCACCAGTCAGTGACCCTTATGCCCGATCTTCTGCTTGAACTCCGCTCCGAGGAAATCCCCGCCCGCATGCAGCGCAAGGCGGCGGGTGATCTGAAGAAACTCGTCACGGACGCGCTGGTGGAGGCGGGCCTGACCTATGAGGGTGCGCGCGAATATTGGACGCCGCGGCGCCTGACGCTCGATATTCGCGGCCTCAATGCCCGCTCGAGCGACGTGCGCGAGGATATCAAGGGACCGGCGACCTCGGCGCCCGAGCAGGCGATCCAGGGTTTTCTGCGCAAGGCGGGCCTGGCATCGGTCGCTGAGGCCCATGTGCACAGCGATCCCAAGAAGGGCGATTTCTACGTCGCGCATACGGTCAAGCCGGGCCGCCCGGCCGATGAGATCATCGCCGAGGTGATGCCGGGCATCATCCGCAATTTCCCCTGGCCGAAGTCTATGCGCTCCGGCGCCGCCTCGGCAAAACCCGGCGCGCTGCGCTGGGTGCGCCCGCTGCAATCGATCGTCTGCACCTTCGGCTCGGAGACGGAAGAGACGCGCGTCGTGCCCTTCGAGGTCGACGGGCTGGTGGCCGGCAACGTCACCTACGGCCACCGCTTCCATGCGCCGGATGCCATCACCGTGCGCCGCTTCGAGGACTATTCCGCCAATCTCGAAAAGGCCAGGGTCGTGCTCGATGCCGAGCGCCGCAAGCAGATCATCGCGACGGACGCCAACAATATCGCCTTCGCCAACGGCCTCGAACTGGTCGAGGACGAGGGCCTGCTGGAGGAAGTTTCCGGCCTCGTCGAATGGCCGCAGGTGCTGATGGGCACGTTCCAGGAGGAATTCCTGGCGATCCCGTCGGAAATCATCCGCCTGACCATCAAGACCAACCAGAAATGTTTCGTCACCCGCAAGCCGGGCGCCGACACGCTTTCCAACCACTTCATCCTCATCGCCAATATCGAGGCCAAGGACGGCGGCAAGGAGATCGTGCATGGCAACGGTAAGGTCGTGCGCGCCCGCCTGTCGGACGCCAAGCACTTCTGGCAGCGCGACCAGCGCGACCTGCCCGACCTCGACACGCTGAAGGCATCCGCCGAAAAGTTCGACCTCGATCTCGCAAAGCCGCTCGACCAGCGCATGGCCAAGCTCGACGCGCTGAACGTCACCTTCCATGCCAAGCTCGGCACGCAGGGTGCCCGCGTCGAGCGCATCCGCAGGCTCGCCGCCGAACTCGCCAAGGTGACCGGTGCCGATACCGCGCTCGTCGACCGCGCCGTGGTGCTCGCGAAAGCCGACCTGCGCACTGAAGCCGTGGGCGAGTTCCCGGAACTCCAGGGCATCATGGGCCGCAAATATGCAATCCTCCAGGGCGAGGACGCCGCGGTCGCCGAGGCGATCGAGGACCACTGGAAGCCGAACGGCCCCTCCGACCGCCTGCCGGGCGACAAGATCGGCGTGACCGTGGCGCTTGCCGACAAGCTCGACACGCTAACCGGCTTCTGGGCGATCGACGAGAAGCCGACCGGCTCGAAGGACCCCTATGCGCTGCGCCGCGCGGCCCTTGGCGTCATCCGCATGCTGCTCGAAAAGAACATCCGCCTGCCGCTCGCGTCGGTCGCGAAGGATGCGGACCTCATCGCCTTCTTCCACGATCGCCTGAAGGTCTACCTCCGCGATCTCGGCGCGCGCCACGACCTGATCGACGCCGTGCTGACGCCGGAGGCTGACGACCTCCTGATGGTCGCCCGCCGTGTCGAGGCGCTGACGGCGTTCATCACCTCGGAAGACGGCCAGAACCTGCTTGCCGGCACCAAGCGCGCGACGCAGCTGCTCGCCGCCGAAGAGAAGAAGGGCACCGTCGTCGAAGGCGCAGTCTCGGCGGACCTGCTGAAGCTCGACGCTGAAAAGGCGCTCCACGCCGCCGTGGAGACCGCCTCGAAGGAGGCCGCCGCCGCCGTCGCCTGCGAAGACTTCCGCTCCGCCATGGAAGCGCTCTCGGCACTGCGCGCGCCGGTCGATCAGTTCTTCACGGACGTGCTCGTCAACGACGAGGACCCGGCCATCCGCGCCAACCGTCTGGCACTTCTCGCCGCCATCCGCGCGGCAACCGGCACGGTGGCGGATTTCTCCAGGATAACGGGATGAGGGGAAGGCGCTGATGTCGGGAAAAATCCTCATCAGCGCCTGTCTTGCCGGCCTGCCGGTCCGTTACAACGGCTCGGCGAAACCGCTCCTGCACGACGCCGTCGATCGCTGGCGGTCGGAGGGGCGGCTGGTGACGCTCTGTCCGGAGCTTGCGGGCGGCTTCCAGGTGCCGCGGCCGCCGGCGGAGATCGAAGCGGGGTGCGATGGCGACGACGTGCTCGACGGGCGGGCGCGCGTGCTGGAGCTTTCCGGCGGGGATGTTTCGGCGGCCTATATCGACGGCGCGCGCATCGCGCTCGATGTCGCGCGGGAAAACGGCTGTTTGCATGCGCTCTTGATCGACGGCAGCCCGTCCTGCGGCTCCGGCTTCGTCTATGACGGCAGCTTTTCAGGGATCAGGCATGCGGGGCAGGGGGTGACGGCAGCGCTGTTGCGCCGAAACGGCATCGCCGTCTATTCCGACCTTGAGGTCGACCAGCTCGTCAGCGATTTGGGAGAAGCCGGCCGACACGATTGCGCCCCCGCTTGAGGTCAGGGGCGCAAAACGTCCGCTCTCGCGGATTGCTGTCAGCCTGGAGGGACTGAGAGGCAGGGACCGCCAGTATGCGGTCAGTTGAGCCGAAGTTCAAATCCTGCCGGATCAAACTCCCGTGAAGTGGCCATGGCGGCAGTCCTTGCCGCGCGCGCTGCGCTCTCGTCGAGCGCGCCGGTCCTGGCGCCGGCATCGACGGTTTCCGTCGCAGTGGCCTTCTCGTCCAGCGGCGTTTCGGCGTCGGCGGCCTGCACCGTCTCCGCCGGGGCCTTGCTCACGAAGAGCACGGGCGAGCCGCCCATCCAGGCTTCCGTGCGAAACACCTTGCGCTCGCCGTTCTGCTCGCGGATCTCCACCTTCTGCGTGCCGGGCTCGATGGCGTCGACATGGTAGGTGACAGACTTGGCCTTTGGCTTCAGCGCCGGACAATCCTCGCAGCGGATCGTCTCGACGCTGGTGCCGTCGACGGTGGCGCTGGCGAGCGGTTCGATCGAGCCCGCAAAGGCCGGAGCGGCGAAAAGCATCAAAGCAAGGGTCGGCAGCAGGGTACGCATGAACGGTTCTCCCTCAGGGTTGAGAGGAGAATAGCGCCCGCCGGTTACGGTCCCGTCAGGGGAAATGGTAAACTTTGAACGATCACGCGTTTTTTGTCGGCCGGATTCAGCCGTTTTCGCGCTCGACGGCACGCCAGCCGATGTCGCGGCGGCAGAAGCCGTTTTGCCATTCGACCCGGTCGAGCGCCTGGTAGGCCGCCTTTTGCGCCTCGGCGACACTCGGTGCGACGGCCGTGACATTGAGCACGCGTCCGCCGGTCGCGACGAGCTGGCCGTCCTTCAGGCCTGTGCCGGCATGAAACACCTTCGTCGCCGCGTCGTCGGCCGGCAGCGAGAGGATCGGCGTGTTCTTCTCATAGGCGCCAGGATACCCCTTCGAGGCCATGACGACGGTGAGCGCCGGGGCATCGCGCCAGCCGGCGGAAACCGTGTCGAGCCGGCCGGTCGCGGCCGCATGCAGGATGGGCAGGAAGTCGCTTTCGAGCCGCATCATCAGCACCTGGCATTCCGGATCGCCGAAACGCACATTGTATTCGATGAGTTCGGGACCCTTCGCGGTGATCATCAATCCGGCGAAGAGCACGCCCTGGAACGCATGGCCATCCGCCGCCATGCCGCGGATCGTCGGCTCGATGATCTCCTGCATGGTGCGCGCGACCATGTCGGGCGTCATGACGGGGGCCGGCGAATAGGCGCCCATGCCGCCGGTGTTCGGGCCGGTGTCGCCGTCGCCGACGCGCTTGTGGTCTTGGGCGGAGGCGAGCGGCAGCGCGTTCACGCCATCGCACAGGCAGAAGAAGCTCGCCTCCTCGCCATCGAGGAAGGCTTCCACCACGACTTCCGCGCCCGCCGCGCCGAACGCGCCGTCAAAGCAGTCGGCAACGGCCGCGAGCGCCTCGTCGAGCGTCATGGCGACGGTCACGCCCTTGCCGGCGGCAAGCCCGTCGGCCTTGATGACGATCGGCGCGCCCTCAGCCTCGACATAGGCCTTGGCGGAAGCGGCATCGGTGAAACGCTGATAGGCGCCGGTCGGGATGTCGTATTTGGCGCAGAGATCCTTGGTGAAGCCCTTGGAGCCTTCGAGCTGCGCCGCGGCGGCCGAGGGGCCGAACACGTCGATACCTGCGGCACGCAACACGTCGGCAATGCCCGCGACGAGCGGTGCTTCCGGTCCGACCACCACGAAGGTCACGCCGTTTTCCTTGCAGAAGGCGGCGACGGCGGCGTGGTCGTCGATGTCGAGGGGAACGAGCGTCGCGCATTCGGCGATGCCGGGATTGCCGGGGGCGGCATAGAGCGTGGTGAGGAGGGGGGATTGCGCAAGCTTCCAGGCCAGCGCGTGCTCGCGTCCGCCCGATCCGATCAACAGAACCTTCATGCCCATACCCTCGATCCGTCCTTGGTTGTTGGCGGGTTAAGGGGATGGGGCTGAAAGGTCAAGGGTTGCGCGGCGTCAGAGCGTGGCCGCACCCTGTTCCGGCGCGCTGCGGCCGAGATTTTCGAGCTCCGTGTCGATCAGGTGCACGTCCTCGTACCAGCCGTCATCCTCCACCATCGCGCTTTCGCTGGCGGCGCGTTGCAGGGCGCGGGCCTCGGTGCGCAGCTTTTCCAGCCGTTCGATCTTCTCCTTGCGCGAAAGCCCCTCGTCGGTGCGGATTGCCTGCAACTTCAGTTCCATCGTGCTGACGGTCATCGGGAAACTCCTGGTTTCGGACTTGGGTTTCATCCCGCAGAAAACGCAGACTGGGGCGAATCGTTCCTGTGGGGCCGACCCGGCGGATGGTTAGCGAAACGGTAATGAAAGACGGCTAATGTTGACGCAATCAAAGGTTTCGGCGGCCCGCGGCGGGCCAGCCGGTGAAGCGAGGATTGTGTTTTGAGTATCCGTGTTTCGACCGCAATGACTGCAGCCGCTCTCCTTTTTGCGCCCGTTTCCGCCCTTGCCGGCGATGGCGGCTATTTCTGGTCCGGCGATTGGTATCTGAAGGTCGGCGCTGCCGGCTTTGCCGCGCCGCGTTACGAGGGCGCGAAAAAATACCTGTTCCAGGTCACGCCGATGATCTCGCTCGGCAAGGCCGGCAGCACGGTGCGTTTCTCCTCGCGCAACGACAATCCGTCCTTCGCGCTGATCGACAATGGCCGTTTTCGTGCCGGCGCCACCGGCAAGCTCATCATGCCGCGCGACGACGACGATTCGAAGGATCTGCGCGGGTTGACGCCGGTGAAGTTCGGCGGCGAACTCGGCGGTTTCGCCGAAGCCTATCCGACGGACTGGCTGCGCGTGCGCGGCGAAGTGCGCCACGGCATCCGCAGCCATGACGGCATCGTCGCCGATATCGCGGCCGACGCCTTCGTCGACGTGCGGCCGGACGTGCGCGTTTCCGCGGGTCCCCGCGTGACGCTCGCCTCGAACGACTACATGGACACCTATTACGGCGTGAACCGCAACCAGGTCGCCAAATCCGGCCTTGCCGCCTACGATCCGGACGGCGGCATCCATTCGGTCGGCGCGGGTGCGGCGATCACCTGGCAGGTCAACGAGAAGATCGAGACGAGCGCCTTTGCCGAATACAAGCGCCTCGTCGGCGACGCGGCCAAGTCCAGCCTGGTCAAACAGCGCGGCGACCGCGACCAGTTGCTGATCGGCCTTTCGGCCACCTACCGCTTCGATTTCACGGTGCCTTGAGCGCTGCGGCACCGCGCCGGCTTGACCGGCGCGGTGCCGCTTGCGATTGAGGGACATGATCAGCTCTCCGTCCGATTCCGGCCGCGTCGCCGATGCGCCGTCCAGAAACTGGGTCTACCGCGTGTTGCCGCGCGGTGCCTGGCCCTATGCGCAATTGGCGCGCTGGGACCGGCCGATCGGCTGGCAGCTGCTGCTGCTGCCCTGCCTCTGGTCGACGGCTTTAGCGGCCAATGTCTCGGCGGCGATCGGCACGTTCGATACGATGCGCTTCGTCACGCAGATCTTCCTGTTCTTCGTCGGCGCCGTCGCGATGCGCGGCGCCGGCTGCACCTATAACGACCTCGTCGACCACGAGATCGACCAGGCCGTCGCCCGCACCCGCTCGCGCCCGCTGCCGTCCGGCCGCGTCACGCGCCGGCAGGCGAAGATCTTCATGGGCCTGCAGGCGCTCGTCGGCCTCCTCGTGCTGCTGCAATTCAATCTCTTCACCATCGGGCTCGGTGTCGCCTCGCTCGCCGTCGTCGCGATCTATCCGTTTGCCAAGCGCTTTACCGACTGGCCGCAATTCTTCCTCGGCATGGCCTTCTCCTGGGGGGCGCTGATGGGCTGGGCGGCGGAATTCGCGGAAGTGTCGAGCGCCTCCGTCACGCTCTATATCGCCGCCATCGCATGGACGATCGGCTATGACACGATCTACGCCCACCAGGACAAGGAAGACGACGCGCTGATCGGCGTGCGCTCCACCGCGCGCCTGTTCGGCGAGCGCACGGCGCAGTGGCTGATCGGCCTCTACGGCCTGACCGTCGTGCTGGTCGCGCTGTCCTTCTGGTTCGCCGGCGTCGGCCTCGTCGCCTGGCTCGGCCTCGCCATCGCGGCCCTCATGCTCGCCTGGCAGATCGCCACCCTCGATATCGACGACCCGGAACAGTGCCTGGCACTCTTCAGGTTCAACGGCATCGTCGGCCTCTGCCTCTTCCTCGCCCTGACGATCGCGATCCCCTTCGCCTGAGCTTCAGCGGTGCCGCGGGCTGCGGGCGCCGGTCTGCGGACGGTCTTCCAGGCGGCGCAGCATGGAGGGGTGCGGGGCGATCTCGAAGCCGCGGCGGGGCGGGCGGGCGCGTTCGGTGGTGGTGGTCTCGACGGTGCGGATGCGGCCGAGGAGGGTGGTGATGAACTTTGCCATGGCGATCTGTCCCTTGCTTCGCGTTGTTGACGCTGTTTCCCACGCCGCGGGCGTGAAAAGTGTTCCTGGGGGAACAGGCAAGAGCACATGAAAAAGCCGGCCGCAGGGGACGGCCGGCTTCTCGGAGGTCATTTTTTCACCGCAGGCTCAACTCCGGGCGGTGATCTCCCGGCCGTTGATCTTCATCTGCACGCCGAGCTTGCCGGTCGTGCGGCGCACGAGGAAGCGCGGGCGGCGGTCGGCAAAGAAGGAGTGGCGGCGGCGCGGTTTTGCCGGGCGGTTGCCGACCGTCAGGTTGTCGTCGAGCGGCCGGGCGATGCCGTCGGCCTCGACCATCAGCATGGGAATGCGATAGGCGTCCGCCCAGCTGCGCCAGTCGGCGGCGATATCGCAGAGATCGTGCGCCACCAGCAGCGGGATGCAGAGGTCCGGGTCGTCATGGTGCAGTTCGAGGGTGACGGTGACCTGGCCGTTGCCGTGGTCGATGGCGCGGGCGGCCACACCCTTGAAGGCGCGGGGCGGCAGGGCTATCGAGAGCGGCAGGCCGCTCGACGGCAGCACCTTGCGCATCACGGCGCCGCGTTCGTCGAGCGTGATCGTGGCGTCGGTTCCCTCGGTGCGCAGCTCGAATGTCACCTGCTGCGGGAAGCGCTTGGGATCGAGCCGGAGCGTGGTGCCGGCCCAGGCCGGCTTGGAAACGGTATTCAGCATGTCTTTCGCCCTTGTTTTCCTTGAGAGCCGGTGTCCGGTCTTCTCATCGGGACTTTTCGTCCTCTGAGGGCGAGAATAGGCGCGGCCCCTTCCGAGCCGCTTAAAAATCGCGGTTAAGAAAACTTTGCAGTTCCTGATGGTTAGCAAAACTCCACGGGCTAGGGTTTAGGAGAGGTGAACGCGGGCACACCGATATGTGCCGCCCCGTCGACAGGCCGGGACAAGCCTCGCGCGCGAAAGTGGCATCTGATCGGCCTGCCCGCGCCCGCAAAAGAGAGCTTTCGATGCTGTCCACCTATACGAGTTACAACCTCATCACGCGCGACATGCTGACGTCGCTGGACCGCACGGCGAACGAAACGGTCAATGCGCGCGACACGGCCTATTACAAGGAGACGATCGGCAAGGTCACCTCGGTGGACGAGTTCCTCGACGATTACCGGCTCTATACCTATGCCATGAAAGCCCACGGCCTGGAGGAGATGAGCTACGCCAAGGCCTTCATGCGCAAGGTCCTGGAAAGCGACCTGTCGGACGCCAACAGCTTCGTCAACCTCTTGACGGACGAACGCTACCGCACCTTCGCCAACGCCTTCAGCTTCGAGGCCTCGACGGCCGCCACGGCCCAGACCGAAGTGCAGCTCGACGAGATCATCGGCCTCTATTCGTCGACCGCCGCCAATGCCGGCACGGCGATCAAGGAGGAGACGCGCTACTACAATGCCGTCATCGACAGCGTGACGAGCGTCGACCAGCTGCTGAACAACGACCGCCTGCGCAACTACATGCTGACCGCCTTCGGCATCAACGCGGATACCTATTCGCGCCAGACGATCCGCAACGTGCTGACGAGCGACCTCGACGACCCGAACAGCTTCTTCAACACCCAGTTCGGCGGCCGGGCGGCGGATGCCCTGGCGGCCCGCCAGGCGGCGAGCGACGCGCTGGAGCCGCTGGAACTGCGCGAGAGCCATCTGAAGCGCATCACCAAGCTGCAAACCGACATTCCCGCCATGCAGACGCGCATCACCGCGCTGGAAGCCGAGATCGCCACGCTCTCCACCAATCCCAACGGCCTGCCGGCGGCGGAGCTGGAGGAAATCATCGACGGCAAGCGGGCGGAGATCACGCTGTTCCAGACCCGGCGGGCGGAATACCAGACGGAGCTGGCGGACAAGCAGGTCGCCGTCGCCGATCTCGACGCGGTGCTCGTTCCGCGCGCGCAGGCGGCGGCGCGCATCGCCGCGCTGAAGGCGGAGATCGCCAGCCAGAACGGTGTGCTTGCCAATGTCGACAAATACCAGGTGCTCGCCTACGCCTATAATTTCGAGGCGGACGGCACGGCGGTGGCAGGCACCGTGCAGACCGACGCCCAGAAGGCCAGCACGAAGGAACTCTACACGCTCTCCAACCCGCGCGTGACGACGGCGGCGGCGCTGATCCACCGGGACTATTTCGAAAGCCGGATCGGCAGCATCACCACGGCCGACGAGATCGCCAACGACCCGCGCCTGGTCGCCTATCTCAAGGTCGCCTTCGGGCTCGACAAGCCGGCCGTCACCAACCTGACGATCCGCAACATCATCGAGAGCGATCCGGACCCGGACAACCCCACGAGCTACATCAACCTGTTCGGCGGTGCCGACAAGGAACAGTACCAGGCCTTGCGCGCCGCCTTCAACTTCCAAGAGGACGGCACGCTTGCGCCCGGCGATCCGCCGCAGACGGCCGCGCAGACCACGACGACCGCCAACAGTTACATGATCCGCTACAACGACGTCGACGACGAGGCGGACGAGCTCGCGATCAACCGCTTCAAGAGCCAGATCGGCGCGGTGAAGACCGTGCAGGATTTTGTCGGCGAAGCGACGATCTACGACTTCGCGTTGAAAGCCTTCGGCCTCGATCCGGCCAAGGTGACGCCGCTGACGATCAAGAACGTGCTGAAAAGCGACCTCAACGATCCGAGGAGCTATGTGTACCAGCTGAAGGACGAGCGCTACGTCGAACTCGCCAAGGCGTTCAATTTCGGGTCGGACGGCAACATCACCGTGCCGAAGCTGGCACAATCCGAGGCCGAGATCCTGGTGATGTCGCGCGCCTATGTGGTGGAGAAATCCCGTTTCGGCACGAAGGACGACCGCACGCTCGCCGAGGAGGAGGCGAAATATTACTCCGTGCAGATGCAGAAGGTGGAATCGGTCAAGGAATTCCTCGCCGATCCGCGCCTCGTCGCCTTCGTGCTCACGGCCAACGGCATCGATCCGGAAAGCGTCGACGCCGAGTTCATGGCAAAGATCTTCACCTCCGACCTCGACGACCCGAAGAGCTTCGTCAACCAGCAGGCCGATCGCGACTACCGCAAGCTCGTCGCCTCGTTCAACTTCAATGCCGAAGGCCTGGTCGAGCGTCCGGACGACGCGCAGATCCAGTCGCGCCGCGGCATCTACGAGACGCTCGACAGCTATGTGCGCCAGAAACTGGAAGAGGAGGCCGGCAACGACAATGCCGGCGTGCGCCTGGCGCTCTATTTCGAGCGCAAGGCGGCAACCATCTCCAGCCCCTACGACATGCTCGCCGACGACGCGCTGTTCCAGGTATTCAAGACGATCTACCAGCTGCCGGACGAGATCGGCAGCGCCGATATCGATGCCCAGGCCAGCATGATCGAGCGCTATCTCAAGCTTGAGGACCTGCAGGACCCGGAGAAGGTTTCCAAGATGATCGTCAAGTTCGCCGTTCTCTACGATCTCGACAACCAGACCACCGTCGATCCGGCGCTGTCCGTGCTGAACGGCTCCGGCTCCGCCGGCATCAGCGCCGACCTGATGATGTCGCTGGCGCAATTGCGCACCGGCGGCTGATCCTTCATGCCGCGGTATGTGTGGCGCCGCGCCACACCGCCTGTGGCGTGTGCCACACATGCCATGGGTGGCCGCGTCGCCGTTTACGGCGTAACTTATTGATTATCCTCAATCAGAGAAAAATGGCACGGCCTTTGCTCTTCTCCATCCGACCCCGCGAGGGTTCAACAGGGAGGAAGCCATGTCCAACAGCGTCAAAGATCGTTCCATCATCGTAACGGGGGCCGGTCGCGGTATCGGTGAATCGATTGCCCGCGGCCTTGCCGGCGCCGGCGCCAGATTGACGATCGCCGATATCAACGAAGAGAGTGCCAGAAGCGTTGCCGAGAGCATCACCAGCGCGGGCGGAACGGCGATCGGCGTTGCCGTCGACGTGGTCGATCGCGCCAGCGTCAAGGCGATGATCGAGGCCACTGTCGCCGCCCATGGCCGTCTCGACGTCATGTTCAACAATGCCGGCATCGCGCAGGTGCGGCAATTTCTCGACATCACCGAAAACGACTGGCATCGCGTCATGGACGTCAACGGGCTTGGCGTGCTGATCGGCATTCAGGAGGCGGTGAAGTAATTCATCCGCCAGGGCGGCGGCGGCAAGATCGTCAATACCGCATCGATCGCCGGCAAGCAGGGCTATGAGCCGCTCGCGCACTACAGTGCCAGCAAGTTCGCCGTCGTGGCGCTGACCCAGGCGGCGGCCCGGGCCTTCGGTGCCCACAAGATAAATGTCAACGCGATCTGCCCCGGCGTGGTCGCGACCGACATGTGGAAGCTCATCGACAAGGGCTTCAAGGATGAAGGCCTGACCAGCCGCGAGAACGAAGCCTTCGAGAACTTTTCCTCCGGCATCCTGCTTGGCCGGTCGTCGGCGGCGGATGACCTGATCGGTATTTCCCAGTTTCTCGCGTCATCGGGTTCGGACTATGTCACCGGCCAATCGATCGTCGTCGATGGCGGCATGGTCCTGGTCTGACGGGCGCGACCCACGCGCTCAGACAGTGACGACCTTGCCGGGATTCATGATGCCGGCGGGGTCGAAGGACCGCTTCACCCGCCGCATCAGGTCCATCTCGATCGGCTCGCGCACGGCGGCCAGTTCGTCCCGCTTCAGCTGGCCGATGCCGTGTTCGGCGGAAATCGAGCCATTGTAGGAGAGCACGATGCCGTGCACGAGATGGTTGATCTCGCTCCAGCGGTCGAGGAAGGCCTGCTTGTCGGCGCCGACGGGCTGCGAGATGTTGTAGTGGATGTTGCCGTCGCCCATATGGCCGAAGGAGCAGATGCGCGCGCCCGGAATGGCCGCCATCACCGCCGCGTCCGCCTCGGCCATGAAGGCCGGAATGGCCGAGACCGGCACGGAGACGTCGTGCTTGATCGAGCCGCCCTCGGGCTTTTGCGCCGGCGACATGCTTTCGCGCATATGCCAGAGCGCCCGGCGCTGCTCCTCGCTCGAGGCGATCACCGCATCCTCCACCAGCCCCGCCTCGATGCCTTCGGCCAGCAGCGCCTCCATCATGCGCGTCGCCGTTTCCGCGGCGTCCGAGGTCGAGATGTCGACCAGCACATACCAGTCGTGCGGGGTGGCGAGCGGATCACGCACGCCGGGAATGTTGCGCGTGGTGAACTCGACGCCGAGACGCGGCATCAGTTCGAAGCCGGTGAGGGCATGGCCGCAGCGGCTGGAGGCGCGTTCGAAGAGGGTGAGCGCGTCAGTGACCGATTTCACCCCCGCAAAGGCCACCTCATGGCCGAGCGGTCGCGGAAACAGTTTGAGAACCGCCCCCGTGATGACGCCGAGCGTGCCTTCCGCGCCGATGAAGAGATCGCGCAGGTCGTAACCCGTATTGTCCTTCTTGAGGCGGCGCAGCCCGTTCCAGACCTCGCCGGTCGGCAGCACGACTTCCAGCCCGAGGCAGAGCTGGCGCATGTTGCCATAGGCAAGTACCGCGGTGCCGCCGGCATTGGTGGAAAGGTTGCCGCCGATCTGGCAGGAGCCTTCCGACCCGAGCGACAGCGGAAACAGCCGGTCGACCGCCTCGGCGGCCTTCTGGATGTCCGCCAGCACCGCGCCGCCATCGGCGACGATGACATTGCCGACCGGGTCGACATCGCGGATGCGGTTGAGGCGCGACAGCGACAGCACGATATCGGCTTCGCCCTCGCGCGGCGCGGCACCGCCGACATGGCCGGTATTGCCGCCCTGCGGCACGATCGCCGCGCGTGTCTCGGTCGCGAGCGCCAGGATAGCGGAGACCTCGGCGACCGAACCGGGGCGCAGCACCAGCGGCGACGTGCCGTGATAGAGCCCGCGGCTTTCGACGAGATAGGGCGCGATGTCGCCCTCTTCGACAAGCGCGTAGGCCGGGCCGGTGATGGCGGCGAAGCGGGCGACGAGATCGGGGGAAAGCTTTGCCTGGACCATCGTGTTTCCTTTATCCGCGGGGTGCGGCGGCGCGCTGCAAACGGTCGTTGATCGCCTCGCCGAGGCCGGTCGAGGGGATCGGCGAAAAGGCGATGGCGGCAGCGCCCGTCGCATCCGCCTGTTTCATATAGCCGAAGAGATTGGCGGCCGCTTCCGCAAGATCGCCATTGGGGCTCAGATCCAGCACAAGCGCCGCATCGGCCTCGCCGGGCAGCGGCGTGCCGCCGAAACGGATCAGCACTTCACCCGGCCGCACGTCGCGGGCATCGAGCCGCACGGGTGCATCGGGCGCATAATGCGAGGCGAGCATGCCCGGCGCCTCGATCGTCGCGCCGGCCTTGTCGTTGCGCAGCACCGGGCGGCCGGTAATGCGTTCGACCTCGGCGGCATCGAGCCCGCCGGGCCGGAGCAGCCGGATCGTCTCGCCCTCGACCTTGAGGATGGTGGATTCGAGCCCGACAACGGCAGGCCCCGCATCCAGCACCAGCTCCAGCTTCGCGCCAAAATCCTCGGCGACGTGGCGCGCGGTGGTCGGGCTGATGCGGCCGGACGTGTTGGCGCTGGGGGCCGCGAGCGGCCGGCCGAAGGCGGCGAGCAGCCGGCTGGAAAAACCCGTCGGCACGCGGATGCCGACCGTGTCCAGCCCGGCGCGGGCGAGCGGATGGATGGCGCTGTCCGGCCGGATCGGCAGCACCAGCGTCAGCGGACCGGGCCAGAAGGCCTCGGCGAGCTGCCGCGACAGCGGATCGAAGACCGCGTGTTCTTCCGCCATGGCTAGATCGGCCATGTGGCAGATGAGCGGATTGAAACGCGGCCGGCCCTTCATTTCATAGATGCGGGTGATGGCGAGCGCATTGGTGGCGTCGGCGGCGAGGCCGTAGACCGTCTCGGTGGGAATGGCGACCGGCACGCCGCGGCCGAGCACCTCGCACGCGCGGGCAAGCGCTGCCTCCGGTTCCGTCCGCGTATCCACGATATCTGCCATCTCGCCCTTCCGTCGCTTCCGGCCTCCTTTACCGCCCTTTGCCGGGAAATGCCAAGGGCCGGCGGTGCGGGTTTGCCCCTCACCCTAACCCTCTCCCCGCAAGCGGGGAGAGGGGACTTGCCCCACGGACGGGTATTGGCTGGGAAAAGACAGGGCGGCATATCCCCTTCGCCCCGCTTGCGGGGAGAAGGTGGCCGGCAGGCCGGATGAGGGGCGGTTTGCCTAAAATGCGAGCGACCCGATTAGAGCGACTGAAAGCGGAGGTTGTTACAAGGAGATGAAACGTCCCGCACACAGGTCCCGTATTGATGGCTCACAAGAAATCCTCGACGACCGATATCGCGCTCCGCGTCGCAACGGCCATGAAGCAGATGGGCATCGATGGCCTGCCGCGCAATTACGAGCTGGTCTACGAGGCCTATGCCGGCGCCAACCCGGACCTGGTGCGCGATTTCATCGCGCTCGGCAAATACAAGACGCAGGCAGCCCTCGACGAGCTCGGCCGAAAATACCTGCCGCACCAGCACGAGGCGAGCGTGCTGCAACGCTCCGCCGGCGCGATCAGCAGCGAGATGGGCAATTTCATGGAGCTGCTCACTCAGGAGCGCTCGTCGCTGTCCGACTACGGCCGCCTGATCGGCGAGGCCTCGCAGGTCATCCGCAGCGCGGCGGGCGAGGGCGCGCTCGGCTCGTCGCTCGAAGCCCTGCAGCGGGCGACCGAGCTGCGCGTCACCCACACGGCGGAAATGGCGGAAAAGGTCGCCGCGCAATCGGCCGTCATGGACGGCATCCAGAAGGAGATGGCGGAGTTCGAGGCGATGAAATTCGTCGATCCGCCGACCAAGCTCGGCAACCGCCGCGCCTTCAACAAGGCGATTGCCCGCATCTATGCCAATCCGGACCTGCCGATGCTCTGCGGCGTCGCGGTCGCCGAGGTCGATGCCGACCGCCGCTTTTCGCCCGCCCAGATCGAAGCCCTGTCGGAGCATCTCGTGAGCTTCTACGGCGGGCTGATCCGCCAGGTCTTCCCGGCCGGAGAGCTCGCCGTGCGCATCGATGGGCTGCGCTTCGGCTTCCTGTTCCACACCGCCGACGAAAGCGAGGTGACGCGGCTGATCGATCTCCTGCGCGCAGCCTTCCAGACGATCGCGCTGCGCGATCCGCGCACGGGCCGCAATCTCGGCCACCTGACGCTCTCGGCCGGTGTCTGCATGTCGGACCGCGCCGACAGCGCACTCGACCTGTCGTCCGCCTGCGAGCGGGCGCTTGCGGAGGCGAAGGGCGCGGGCGGCGATCTCGTGGTCGTCTACGGACGCGGCGACGAAGTGCCGGCGGGCAAGGAATGGCTGCTTTATAGGGCTTAGATCGCGCGGATGATCTTGCGCAGCGCCTCGTCGCGGGCGCCGAGCATCAGCACGTTCTTCATGGCGAGGGCAGGATCGTCCGTGCGAAAAATCACGCCGTTGCCGCGCACCTTGCGGTCGATCCGCAAGCGGCCTTCCTCCTCGCCCGGCACGATGGCGACGGCGAAATACATGCGGCCCGGCTTCTGCGAAATGCCGGCGAAGAACTGCTCCTCGTCACCGATGTCGGAGAAGAAGTTCGCCATGTAGAAGGCCCATTGCACGCTCTCGAATTCGGCAAAGCGCGAATTGGCGACCGTGATGTGGCAATAGCCGAGATGCGGCGTGTGGGCGAGCGTGCGGTGGAAGATCAGTTTGGGGAACTGGATCGACCGGTGGAAGCCGTTGATGCGGTCATGCGTGACGCTGCCCGCCCGTTCCAGCTTGCGTCCGGTGCGGTCGGCGACCTCCTGGTAGGTGAGGTAACGCTTCTCGCTCGGCAACCAGTCGAGGTTGCGATCGATGCGGCCGGTGCGCAGGAATTCCGTGTGCACGGCGGATTTCGGCGGGTTCGCGCGCTTGTAGGCGACGGCGTCGTAATATCGGAACTTCGTCTGCTGCACGTGGCGAGCACCCCATCTAAGAGCAATTCCAGCAAAAGTGCGTAGCGGTTTTGCGTCCGGAATTGCGTACAAACGAGGAGAAAGAGCGTTTTCGCGATTCGAAGATAAGCGGAAATGCTCTCGCGCCTTGATCGCGGGGAAGTTTATGCAAACGACGTTAAACAATCCTTTCCGGCCCGCTCCCCATTCCTCGCAGGCACATGCGGCGGGTCGCAATATGACAAGAGCATGATCGTAGGCAGCAAACTGCCGAGGGGATGGGCACACTGCCGCAAAGCTAGGCATATCACCCTGACATATATGCAGAAATCTCCGCACCCCGCTTTTTAACCGCGCGACAATCCTGTCGCCAAATCATGACGACATGTCGTTTTCCGACATGTCGTGCGGCGATACTTGCGGTTAGATAAGCACACTCAAGGTGCCACGCCCCGAAAGGAGCCTGGAGAATTGGGAAGCCGGTTGAAATCCGGCGCTGCCCCCGCAACGGTGTTGGAGCAAGACGCGGCATACGTCACTGGACGGGAGGTCTGGGAAGGCGCCGCGACGGTTCGAAGGGAAATGACCCGACAAGGTCATGCCCCGAAGAACGCTCCTCAGCCCGGAAACCAGCCTGGAGAAACGATCGTGACTGGCTGCGGCGGGCGGCCGGGATGCGTGCATTCCCGGCGCCCTGCTGCCTGGATGCCGTCTCCTTCCGCGCGCCTTGGCCCCAATTCAGATTTTCCGAGGATCCGGCATGGACATTCGCAGCGACGTGCTCCGCAAGCTCAAGAACCGGCGCGATGGCTACAGCCTCGAGCAGGCCTTCTACATTGACCCCGACCATTACAAGCTCGACATGGAGACGATCTGGTATCGCGACTGGCTGTTCATCGGCCATGATTGCGAGATCCCCAAGGCCGGCAACTATTTCACCGTCCAGGTCGGCGATTATCCCGTGGTCGTCACGCGCGACCGCACGGGCACCGTGCGCGCGCTGCACAATTCCTGTCGCCACCGCGGCTCGCGCGTCTGCAACCAGCAGAAGGGAACGTCGGCAAAGCTCGTCTGTCCCTATCACCAGTGGACCTACGAGCTCGACGGCTCGCTGCTCTTCGCCCGCCACATGGCGGAGGACTTCGACAAGACGCAGCACAGCCTGAAGCCAATCCACTGCGAGACCGTCGGCGGCTACATCTTCATCTGCCTGGCCGACCAGGCCCCGGATTTCTCCGCCTTCCGCAATCTGGTCGAGCCCTATCTCGCGCGCCATCGCCTCGGCGAAACCAAGGTCGCCTTCGAAAGCACGATCATCGAGAAGGGCAACTGGAAGCTCGTCTGGGAAAACAACCGCGAGTGCTACCACTGCGCCGCCAACCATCCGGAACTCTGCCGCACCTATCCGGAAGCCCCCAGCGCCACCGGCGTGCAGGGCGCAAAGGACGATCCGGTCATCGCCGGGCACTGGGCGAAGTGCGAGGCGGCGGGCCTGCCGAGCGAGTTCCGCATGTCGCCGACCGGCCAGTTCCGCGCCGCGCGCATGCCGCTGATCCAGGATGCCGAGAGCTACACCATGTCCGGCGCGCGCGCCGTCCAGCGCCCGCTGTCGAGCGACGTGCTGGAAAGCCATATCGGCACGCTCTTGCTCTTCCACTATCCGACGACGTGGAACCATGTGCTGGCCGACCACGCCATCACCTTCCGCGTCATCCCGCTCGGCCCCGAGCTGACGCAGGTCACCACCAAGTGGCTCGTCAACAAGGATGCGGTGGAAGGCATCGACTACCGTCTCGACGAGCTCACCCATGTCTGGACCGAGACAAACGACCAGGACCGCAAGATCGTCGAGGAAAACGCCTTCGGCATCCGCTCGCCCGCCTACCAGCCCGGCCCCTATTCGCCGGAGGACGAGGGCGGCGTCATGCAGTTCGTCGAATGGTATGCCAACTTCATGATCGAACGGCTCGACGGCGCCAAGAAGCCGCTCTCGCGGGTGGCCTGACATGACGGTCGCGAGCCATTTCCACCATTTCGACGAACTCCATCCGTGGAACGATCGCCAGCACCTGCTGGAATGCATCGCCGTCACGGCGGAGACGACGGATGTGATGACCTTCACCTTCCGCTCGGATCGCGACAACTGGTTCCGCTACTTGCCGGGCCAGTTCGTCACGCTGGAGCTGCCGGTGGCGCCGGACGATCCGGTGATGCGCACCTATACGCTGTCCTCGACGCCCTCGCGCCCCTTCGCCGTCTCCGTGACGGTGAAGGTGCAGAAGAACTCGATCGGCACGCGCTGGATGTTCGACAACCTGCGCCCCGGCGTGAAGCTCAAGGCCTTCGGCCCGCTCGGCGATTTTTCCTTCGTGCGCTATCCGGCGGAAAAATACCTGTTCATCTCGGCCGGCTCCGGCGTGACGCCGATGATGTCGATGACGCGCTGGATGTCGGATTGCGCGCCGCAGTCGGATGTCGCCTTCGTCACCTGCGCACGCAAGCCGGAGGACCTGTTGTTCAAGGCGGAGCTCGAATGTCTCGCCGCCCAGATGCCGAACCTCGCGCTCGGCTTCGTCGTCGAGGGGCACAATCCGCGCGACGGCTGGCATGGCCTGCGCGGCCGCATCGATGCCGCCCGCCTCTCGCTGCTCGCCCCCGATTTCCGCGACCGCACCGTCTTCTGCTGCGGCCCGGAACCTTTTATGCGCGGCGTGCGGGACATGTTGAAGGTCTGTGGCTTCAACATGGAGCGCTACCACGAGGAAAGTTTCCAGCCGGCCGCGGCACCGGCCCCCGAAGAGCTCGCCATTCGCGGCGGTGCGGGCGAGGTGGATGCGGAGGCGATCTCGACCGTCACCTTCACCATGGCCGGCAAGGACGCCAAATGCCCGCCCGGCCAGACCATCCTGCAAACGGCTCGCGCGGCCGGCGTGCGCATCGGCGCGGCCTGCGAGGGCGGCCTCTGCGGCACCTGCCGGGTCATGAAGGTCTCCGGCGAAGTCGATATGCGCCACAACGGCGGCATCCTCGACGACGAAATCGAGGAAGGCTACATCCTCGCCTGCTGCTCGCGCCCGATCGGGGATGTGTCGATCGAGGCGTGAGGCGGAGGGGCGATAGACCCCCCTCTGCCCTGCCGGGCATCTCCCCCTCAAGGGGGGAGATTGGATGGAGCAGGCGTTTCGCCCAAAATAAAGGGTGCCTTTGACGCGATGTCCTTGCCTCTTGCCGATCTCCCCCCTTGAGGGGGAGATGCCCGGCAGGGCAGAGGGGGGTGTCAAGCACGCGAGCTGAGTGCGGGTCTCTCAAAAATCCTGATAATTCAGCGGCGTCACGTCGACCACCCGCTGCCCAAGCGCCGCAGTCGCGGCACCCTTGGCGGCGAGGCCGGCGCGGACTTCGGCTGTCACCGTCACCGGGAATAACGCCGTCGTGCCGGAGGCGAGCGTGATGGCGCCGGTCGTCTGTGCCTCGGCGCCGATGGAGGCCGCGGCTTCGACGGTCGCCTTCAGCGCGCCGCCGGTGGGGATGGAGGCGGTGAGCATCTCGTCGACCGGCTCGAAGGGTTTTTCCGGCACGAGGCCGCCGAAGGCCCAGGCCTTGCCGAGTGCGGCCTTGTCCATCGGCGCGACGTTGACGTCGATGTCGTTGAGCGCGCCCTTCACGCGGTAGGGGCAGCGGCGCTTCGAGCAGTTGACGCCGGCGGAGAACTGCCAGAGCGCATAATTGTCCCAGTTGCCCATCGGGAAGGCGCCCTCGATGCCCGGCTTGTAGCGGGCATACCAGAGCGGCAGGCGCGACAGGATGCGGTATTCGTCGCGGTGCGCGGCGATGTAGCGTGCCGTCGAATGGTTGGTGTAGAGCACCGGATAGCGGCCCGTGCGCGTCTTGATATGGCCGGCAAAGACCTGCGCATCCGCAAGCGACATATAGGTGTCCGGATCGATGCCCTCGATATCCAGCACCATCATCTCGTCGTCCTGCGGATTGGCATAGTCGAGGAAATGGTTGGCCTGGTCGACCGGGTTGCCCGGTCGCGCAAGGTGATAGGCGCCCCAGAGCAGGCCCTTCGAGCGCGCGAGCAGCCGGCGGGTCTCGTAGAGTTCGCGGCTCACTGCATATTTGCGCCACATGGTCTTGCAGTGCGCCACCGTGTCGCCGCTGTGCTCGCCCTTGCAGCTGTAGCTTTCCGGCAGGCCGTCGGAAGCCTTGGAAATGAAGCCGGCGATGCGCTTGTCGGACAGCATTTCCGACCAATCGATCTCGTTCAGCTCATAAGCGTCGATGACGATGGCGTTTTCCGGCTTTCTCCACGGTTCCACATCGACCGCGCGCGCCGAAAAGGGCAGGGCCGCCAGCAGGATAAGGGCCGCCAGGCCGGAAAGATGCTTCGGGTTCATGGACGCTCCTGTTCGAATCCCGCGCCGGATCAAGCGGGCATGGTGAACGAGACATGGTTAACGGAGCGCTAATCCGCCCAAGGTTCCAGAACAAGGCTCCCGAATTTGTGACGAACAGAGCCATTGAAACGCGCGCCGGAAGACCGCATATGGAACGAAAGGGACTCTCGTGCGTTTCGCGTTCAAATTGCCGTTCGAGCAAATGCTGAAGGGCACGCCTAGGGAGAATTGTCATGAAATTTATCAGTAAAGTCCTTGCGATGGCGATGTCGGCGCTTTTCGCCGCCACGCCGGTCGTGCCGGCCAACGCCATGCCGCTTCCCGTCGCCAAGATCCAGACGACTGCGACCGAAGGTGGCACCTCGGTGCAGCTCGTGCGCGATCACAATCGCCGGATCTGGCGGCGCGGCGGTTACGATCGCGGCTCGCGCAGCACCTGGCGCGCCGAGCGCTTCGATCGCGGCCGCAACTGGAACAACGACCGCCGCTACTACCGTGACAGCCGCCGCTGGCGCGGCCGGGATCGCGATGTCGGCTGGCGTGGCGACCGTGGCTATCGCAGTGGCTGGTATCGTGGCCACCGCGGCTACCGCTACCAGCGCGATGGTTACCGCTACCACAATGGCTTCTGGTTCCCGCTCGCCGCATTCGGCGTCGGCACGATCGTCGGCGGCGCTATCGCCAACGATCGCGGCTATGTCGGCGGTGGTTCGCATGTGAACTGGTGCGCAAACCGCTACCGTTCGTATCGCGCTTACGACAACACCTACCAGCCCTATGGCGGCCCGCGTCGCCAGTGCATCTCGCCCTATAGATAAGGGTTGATTTCAAAGTGCCGGACGGTCCCCCCGGCACATAAGGCAGGCTGACCGGTCTAACCACCGGCCGGCCTGTTTCCGTTTGGGATCGCTTCGGAAAGTTGACGTTTACGTAAAAATCAATAATCTGCCCGCCAGCACGTCGTGGAGGAGGATAGACATGTACAAGGCGCCGGTCGAGGAGATTGCGTTCACGCTGAAACATGTGGCGGGGCTGACGCCTGCGCTGGAAGGCGGCCATCTCGGCGATCTCACGGACGACCTCGTCGATGCCATCCTTTCCGAAGCCGGCCGGTTCGCCACCGAGGAAGTGGCCCCGCTCGCCGAAATCGGCGACAGGCAGGGCGCGCGCTTTGCCGACGGCGCGGTGAAAATGCCCGACGGCTGGCCGGCGCTCTACAAGGCCTGGGCGGAAGGCGGCTGGAACGCGCTGACGGCATCGCCGGATTTCGGCGGGCAGGGGCTGCCGCACATGCTGCATGTCGCGGCGCTCGAAATGTGGAACAGCGGTTCCATGGCCTTCGCGATCGGCCCGACGCTGACGATGGGTGCGATCGAGGCGCTGACGGTGCACGGTTCCGACCACCTGAAATCCACCTATCTGCCGAAAATGGTCTCGGGCGAATGGATGGGCTCGATGAACCTGACCGAGCCCCATGCCGGCTCGGACCTCGGCGTCATGAAGACCCGCGCCGAACGCCGCGACGACGGCACCTACCGCCTGTTCGGCCAGAAGATCTTCATCACCTATGGCGAACACGATTTTACCGACAATATCGTGCATCTCGTGCTCGCCCGCCTGCCGGATGCGCCGGCGGGCACGCGCGGCATCTCGCTCTTCCTCGTGCCGAAATTCCTCGTCAACGAGGACGGTTCGCTCGGCCCCCGCAACGATGCCTATTGCCATTCGATCGAACACAAACTCGGCATCCACGCCTCGCCGACCTGCACGATGATCTACGGCGACGGCCGCTTCGGCGAGGAGGCCGGCGCGATCGGCTGGCTGGTGGGCGAGGAAAACCGCGGCCTCGCCTGCATGTTCACCATGATGAACAATGCCCGGCTCGCCGTTGGCATGCAGGGCGTGGCGATCGCCGAGGCCGCGACGCAGAAGGCGGTTGCCTATGCGAAGGATCGCACCCAGGGCAAGGCGCCCGGCTGGCAGGGAATTGGCATGAGCCCCATCATCGAACATCCGGATGTCGCCCGCATGCTCCTGACCATGAAGGTGCTGACCCAGGGTGCCCGCGCCATCACCTATGCCTGCGCCCACGCCGTCGACAGGGCGCATGGCGAGGAGGCCAGACACTGGAGCGAGCGCGCCAGCCTGCTCACCCCCATTGCCAAGAGTTTCGCCACCGATGCCGGCGTCGATGTTTCCTCGCTCGGCGTGCAGGTGCATGGCGGCATGGGCTTCATCGAGGAGACGGGTGCCGCCCGCCTGTTCCGCGACGCCCGCATCGCGCCGATCTACGAGGGCACCAACGGCATCCAGGCAATCGACCTCGTCACGCGCAAACTGCCGCTGTCGGACGGCGCCCAGGTGCGCGGCTTCATCGCCGAACTGCGCGACATCGCCGCTAGGGCCGGCGCCGCCAACACGCCGGCGCTCGGTGAAACCGGCGTCCGTCTGGAGACCAGCATCGCCGACCTCGAAGCCGCCACCGAATGGCTGCTCGCGACACTCGCGGACGGAAAGCAAGCCGAAGCGCTCGCCGGCGCCACGCCCTACCAGCGCCTCTTCGGCCTCGTCCTGACCGGCGCCTACCTCGCCAAGGGCGCACTCGCCGACGGCGGCGACGGCCGCAACGCAGAGCGCGCCGCGCTTTGCCGCTTCGCCGCCGAGAACATCATCGGCGAGACGGCGGCCTTGCGGGATCGCGTGATGTCGGGTGCCGCGAGCCTTGCGGCGGCGCGGGCGGTTCTGGGCTGAGACAGTCGCGACCCCCCTCTGCCCTGCCGGGCATCTCCCCCTCAAGGGGGGAGATCGGCAAGAGGCGGGAACTGAGTTCTAGAAGCGCCCTTCGCGATGGACGCGCAACGGTGCTCCATCCAATCTCCCCCCTTGAGGGGGAGATGCCCGGCAGGGCAGAGGGGGGTGCCACCACGCCCGAAAACCGCACGGACATCATTCGAAAGAAGAGGACACTATGACCGACCAAATCCTGATCGAACGCCCGGAAAACGCCCCCGGCGTCATGGTGATCCGCTTCAACCGCCCCGACAAGAAGAACGCCATCACGCGCGCCATGTACCAGGCGATGACCGATGCGTTGAAGGCCGGTGACGCGGACGAGGCGGTGCGGGCGACCGTCTTCCTCGGCAGCGAGGGCTGTTTTTCCGCCGGCAACGACCTCAATGACTTCATGACCTTCGCCATGGGCGGTACGATGGGCCGGGAAGTCATCGACTTCCTGCATGCGCTCGCCGCCCACGGCAAGCCGCTGGTGTCCGGCGTCGATGGCCTGGCGATCGGCATCGGCACGACGATCCACCTGCATTGCGACCTGACCTATGCCTCGATCCGCACGGAGTTCCGAACGCCCTTCGTCGATCTGGCACTGGTGCCGGAGGCGGCCTCCAGCCTGCTCGCTCCGCGCCTGATGGGCCACCAGCGCGCCTTCGCGCTGCTCGCCGCGGGCGACGGCTTTTCCGCCACCGCCGCGCGGGATGCCGGCCTCATCTACGCCGTCGTCGAGCCCGGCCTGGTGGAGGAGCACGCGCTTGCCGCCGCAGCGCGCCTTGCCGCCAAGCCGTCGAAGGCGCTCGCGATCGCCCGGGGCCTCATCCGCGGCGAGCGTGGCGAGGTGGCGGCACGCATCGACGAGGAGGCGGGGCATTTCGCGGCGCAGCTGAAAAGCCCGGAAGCCCGCGCCGCCTTCGAGGCCTTCATGGCGCGCCGCTAGAGTTTGTCGGGGAAAAGTGGGAACCGGTTTTCCCGAAAAGACCTGGATGGAGGATCACGTGCTTCCCGAGTTTTCGGAGCGCATCGTGCCCGTCGACAGGGCCGTCGCGCTCGCCTGCGCCCGGCTTCATGTGCCGCGATCCGCGGCCGGCGCCTGACAGGACGGCCGACGCTACCTGTCCAGCACCGCCACCGCCTCGACATGGGCCGACCAGAGGAACTGGTCGATCGGCGTCACCTGGCGGATGCGGTAGCCGGCGGCGGTGAGGATCGAAAGGTCGCGCGCGAGGCTGACGGGGTTGCACGAGACGGCGACGATGGTTTTCACGCCGGAGCGGGCGAGTTCCTTGCACTGGTCTTCCGCGCCGGCGCGCGGCGGATCGAAGACCACGGCGTCGTAAACCTTCAGTTCGGAGGCCATCAGCGGGCGGCGGAAGAGGTCGCGCTTTTCCACCGTCACGGGCTTCAGGCCCTGCGTGTTGCGCGCGGCCTGGTCCAGCGCCTTCACCGCCTTCTCCTCGCCTTCCACCGCATGCACCTTGGCCTGCCGGGCGATCCGCAGCGCAAAGGTGCCGGAGCCGGCGAAGAGATCGGCGACGCGCTTCGCCTTGCCGAGGGCCGCAAGCACCAGCTCGGCCATCGCATCCTCGGCCGGCTTCGTCGCCTGGGTAAAGCCGCCGGCGGGTGGCGAAACGCGCACGCCGGAAAAGTCGAGCACCGGCCGCTGCGGCTCGATCAGGATCTCGCCGTCAGTGGAGACCCGCGCGATGCCGGGCAGCGCAAGCACGCAGGCGGTGACGGCGCGCCGTTCCTTGTCGCCCACCTTCTTGATGCCCTCGAAGGCGAGGTCGAGGCCGACGAGCGTCTCCAGCACCGTGACGCGAAAAGGTTCGCTGCTGGTGGCGATGGCGCCGGCGACCCGGCGGATCGCGTCGAGCCTGGAAATAATGCCGTCGCTCGAGATCGGACAGTGGTCGATGGAGACGATGTGGTGGCTGCCGGCCTGGTTGAAGCCGAGCAGCACGGCCTTTTCCGTCTTGCGCGCGGTGAAGACGACGCGGCGGCGTTCGCCCGGCCGGGCGATGACGAGCGGCGCCACCTCGGGCGTCAGGCCCTTGGATTTCAGCGCGTGCACGACGAGTTCTCGCTTGAATTCGTGGTAGAGCGCATCGCTTGCATGTTGCAGCGTGCAGCCGCCGCAAGTGCCGTTCTTGCCGTCCGGGCCGAAATGCATGCAGGGCGGCGCGACGCGCTCGGGCGAGGCGACCGACATCGACATGACCGTGCCGATGTTTTTCACGCGCGCCACAGCAACGGTCTCGCCGGGCAGCGTGAAGGGCACGTAGACCGGGCCGCCGGGCGCCTCCGCAATGCCGTCGCCGCCCGAGCCGAGCCGCGCGATGGTCAGCGTTTCCGTCGTCATGGCTTGCGGCCCCCGAGCAGGAATTCGACATTGCCGTCGCCCCCGGTGATCGGCGAGGGCAGGAGGCCGAGGCTCGTCCAGCCCATGTCCTCGACGAGCCAGCGCTCCAGCTCCGCGGCAACCGCAGGCGCGCTGTCCGGGTCCTTCAGAAGCCCCGCCTTGCTGATCGCCTCGCGGCCCGCCTCGAACTGCGGCTTGACCAGCAGCACGCAGAAGGCGCCGGGCTCGGCCATGGTCAGCGCCGGCGGCAGCGCCAGCTTCAGCGAGATGAAGGAGACGTCGGAGACGACCGCGCCGATTTCGCGCCCTTCGAGATGGTCCTCGTCGAGCACCCGCGCGTTCAGCCCCTCGTAATTCGTGATGCGTTCGTCCGCGCGCAGCCGCGGGTGCAGCTGGTCGTGGCCGACGTCCACCGCGATGACATGGCTGGCGCCGCGCTCCAGCAGGATATCGGTGAAGCCGCCGGTCGAGGCGCCGATGTCGAGGCAATCGAGCCCTGCCGGATCGAGGCCGAAGTCGTCGAGCGCCGCCTTCAGCTTCAGCGCCGCACGCGAGACATAGGCCTGCGCGGGGTCATCGATCTCGATTGTCGCGGAGGCGGGGAAGGTGGAGCTCGGCTTGGTGACGGTGCGGCCGTTCACCTTGACGGTGCCGCGCGAAATCGCGTCGCGCGCCCGCGAACGGCTGGCAACGAGACCGGCATTCAGCAGGAGCTGGTCGAGGCGGATGGTTTCTGTGGGTTCGGACATTGCCTCTCATGACGCCTCGCGCCGCGGGTGGCAAGCCCCGCGCGGCGCATTTACGCGCTGGCGGTGGTCATCGCGTCACCTGCTCGCGGGTTCAATCCGAGCTTGGTCCTTCAAACCGTCCCTGGTGGGTCCTGGGCGGTGTTTGCTTATATCACCCGGCTGCCCCGACACCCACGGCCTTTTGGCCGAGCGTCTTGAAGACGGTGGAGACGATGCCGGCGCGGTCGAGGCCGGCCTTGGCATACATGGCGTCGGGCTTGGCCTGTTCCATCCAGATATCCGGCAGCACCAGCGGGCGCACCTTCAGCCCGTGGTCGAGCAGGCCTTCCATGGCGAGGAATTGCAGCACATGGCTGCCGAAGCCGCCGACGGCGCCTTCCTCGATGGTGATCAGCACCTCGTGGTGGCGGGCGAGCTGGCGGATGAGGTCGTGGTCGAGCGGCTTGGCGAAACGCGCATCGGCAACCGTGGTGGAAAGGCCTGCGGCATCGAGGTCTTCTGCGGCGAGCAGACAATCGGCCAGCCGCGTGCCGAAGGAGAGCAGCGCCACCTTCGACCCTTGCTTGACGACGCGGCCCTTGCCGATCTGGAGGATCTCGCCGCGCGCCGGCATGTCGATGCCGACACCTTCGCCGCGCGGATAGCGGAAGGAGATCGGGCCGGCATCATACGAGGCGGCGGTGCGCACCATATGTTTCAGCTCGGCCTCGTCGGCGGCCGCCATGACGACGAAACCGGGCAGCGTCGCAAGATAGGTCGTGTCGAAGGAGCCCGCATGGGTCGGACCGTCGGCGCCGACGAAACCGGCGCGGTCGATCGGGAAACGCACCGGCAGGCCCTGGATCGCCACGTCATGCACGACCTGGTCGTAGCCGCGTTGCAGGAAGGTGGAATAGAGCGCGCAGAACGGCTTGTAGCCTTCGGACGCGAGGCCGGCGGCAAAGGTCACCGCATGCTGCTCGGCAATGCCCACGTCGAAGGTGCGCATGGGATAGGCGGCCGCCAGCTTGTCGAGGCCGGTGCCGTTCGGCATGGCGGCGGTGACGCCGACGATCTTCTCGTCGAAACCGGCTTCCTGCACCAGCGCATCGGCGAAGACGGCGGTATAGGCGGGCGCATTGGGCTTGGCCTTCGCCTGCGCGCCGGTGATGACGTCGAAGGTGTTGACGCCGTGATACTTGTCGGCCGCGGCCTCGGCCGGCGGATACCCCTTGCCCTTCTGGGTGACGACGTGAATCAGCACCGGACCCTTGGAATTGTCGCGCACATTGCGCAGCACGGGCAGGAGGTGCTCGAAGGAATGCCCGTCGATCGGGCCGATATGGTAGAACCCCATCTCCTCGAACAGCGTGCCGCCGGTGACATAACCCCGCGCATGCTCGACGGCGCGGGTGATCGCGCGGTCGATCTTCTTGCCGAGATAGGCCGTCAGTTTCTTGCCGAGGTCGCGGAAGCCCATATAGGTGCGCCCGGAGGCAAGCCGCGCCAGATAGGCGCTCATGGCGCCCGTCGGCGGCGCGATCGACATGTCGTTGTCGTTGAGGATGACGATGAGGCGGGCATCGAGCGCGCCGGCATTGTTCAGCGCCTCATAAGCCATGCCGGCCGACATGGCGCCGTCGCCGATGACGGCGATGACATTGCGCTTCTCGCCGGAAAGATCGGCCGCGACCGCCATGCCGAGGCCGGCGGAAATCGAGGTCGAGGAATGGGCGGCGCCGAAGGGGTCGTATTCGCTCTCGGCGCGCCGGGTGAAGCCGGAAAGGCCGTCTTCCTGGCGCAGCGTGCGGATGCGGTCGCGGCGGCCGGTAAGGATCTTGTGCGGATAGCACTGGTGGCCGACGTCAAAGATCAGCCGGTCCTTCGGCGTGTCGAACACCTTGTGGATGGCGATGGTGAGCTCGACCACGCCGAGACCCGCGCCCAGATGCCCGCCCGTGCGCGACACCGCGTCGATCATCTCGGCGCGCAGTTCGGCTGCCAGCTGCGGCAGGTCGCGATCGTCCACGCCCTTCAGGTCCGCCGGAATGTGGACCTTGTCGAGCAGCGGTGTGGCGGGTGCTTGTGTCACTCTCATGCCTCGTGTTCTCGCCCGCGTGCCGAAACTCCGCTGTGGAGCCCGACCCGGGCATGCGGTTTGACCGCGTTAGCCTGTCACATGCAGAATGCGGCGCGCGATTTCAACCGTTCCGGCAAGTCTAGAGCGTATTTCGCCGGATTGATACCGCACAAACCGACGCACTGCCGGAGTTCTCCCGGGCAATTGGGGCAATTTGCGGACGCCGGCCGCCCGCGCTCGACTTGTGTTGATTCCTACTTCTTCTTCTTTGGGCGTTTCGCCGTGTTCAAGGCGACGGCGGCCTGGACCAGCGCCGTCAGCGCCGCCTCGTCGATCGCCTCGCCCTCATGCACGTCGATGGCGCGGCGCGTATTGCCCTCCAGGCTGGAATTGAACAGGCCGGCAGGATCGGGCAGCGATGCGCCCTTGGCGAAGGTCATCTTCACCGCCGCCTTGTAGGTCTCGCCGGTGCAGATGATGCCGTCATGCTCCCAGACCGGCACGCCGCGCCATTTCCATTCCTCGACAATGTCGGGATCGGCCTGGCGGATGATGGCACGCAGCCTGGCCAGGGTTTCGCCGCGCCAGTCGGCGAGTTCTTCGATCCTCCTGTCGATCAGACGGGAAGGGGATTCCGGTTCGCCCTTTACCTGGTCCATTTTTTCCTGCTCCTCACATGCGCTCGCCGGGAAGCCGGCTTGCCTGCCGGATCCAGTCGGCAAGCTGCGTTTCGTCGAGTGTGTCGCCCTCGTAAATGTGGAAATAGCGCGTCTCGGCGGTTTTCGAGGCAACCGGCGGCACGGGATCGAGCGCCGTGCCGCGAAAGAAGGCGAGCTTGATGTATGTGTTGAAACAATGCAGGCCGAGAAACCAGCCGTCGCCCTCGATGCCGTAGAACGGCGAGTTCCATTTCACCGCCTTGTGGACATCCGGCACGGTTTTCTCGATCAGCGCATCGAGGCGGCGCCCGACATCGCTCTTCCAGCCCGGCATGGCCGCGATATAGGCCTGGATCGGCTCATCGCCATATCCCTTGGCGATCTGTGGATTGCCGCCCGACAGCAGGACGGGCTGCGCGGCCTGCTTCTTTGCTGGTTTCTTGGTGGTCTCGCCGGTCATGGTCCTTGCTCCGCGTTATGCGATTCCTGCCAGAACCCGCTCGAGGTTCGTGAAATGCTGTTCCCAGCCATACCGTGCGCCGCCGAAGGCCTGCTTCTGCTCCGGCCGGAAGCCGGTCTGCTCCATGCGCAGATGCGTTCCCGTGGCGGTCGGCGTCAGCGTGAAGCTCACCACGCGCTCCGGAGATCGAAGGCCGGGTCGTCGTGCGCATGATCCCACGTATAGGTCAGCGTCCTGCCGGGATCGACCGTCAGGACGCGGCAATCGACACTCCCCCAATCGCCGCGCAGCGTGAAATCATGGCCGACGACGGGCGCGAAATCGGTCTTCATCAGCCATTCCGAGATCAGATACGGCTGCGTCAGCGCGCGCCAAAGCTTTTCCGGCGGATGGGCGATCTCGCGCTCGACGACGACGGCGCGCATCTCGGGTGTTGCGTCACTCATTGATCCATTCTCCTCAGCAAATTTTCGAGATCGTCGAAGCGCGTCTCCCAGAACCGGGCCATCTGGCTGGTCCAGTCGATCAGCGGCGCAAGCGCGCCGAGCTGGGCGCTGTAATGCGTCTGGCGCCCCTGATGCCGGTCGCGCACGAGGCCCGCCTGCTTGAGCAGGCTCAGATGTTTGGAAACGACCGGCTGCGAGACGCCGGCCTGCGCCGTCAGCGCCCCGACCGTCTTCTCGCCCTCGCGGCAGAGCCGCTCGAAGAGCGCGCGCCGGGTCGGGTCCGCCAGCGTGCGGAACAGCATATCATGCGCTTCGGTCACTTGATCCATACCTCGATGACTATGAATAACGTATAGCTATTTGGCTATGGATATGTCAAGCCACCTCTCCTCCGTCATGCTCGGGTCAAGCCAGGATGACACTGGAAGCGGGGGCGGACCTGCCAAGACGTGAAGCGCGAAAACGGGCAGGCCGCTCCTTTGCGTCCTTATCTCATATATTCTGTCGACTATGCATCACCCCGCTGGAAGCGGCACGAATTCCTCTTCGTCGCCAGGCACGATGTCGAAGCGGCCGGTGCGCCATTCCTCCTTGGCCTGCTCGATGCGCTCCTTGGAGGAGGAAACGAAGTTCCACCAGATGTAGCGCTTGGAGCCGAGCGCGGCCCCGCCGAACAGCATGATATGACAGCCCTCAGGCCCCGCCTTCAGCGTGATCGCATCGCCCGCGCGGAACACCAGCAGCCGGTCCGCCTCGAAGACGTCGCCGGCCACGTCCAGCGTGCCGGAGAGCACATAGACCGCGCGCTCCTCCCATTCTGCCGCAAGAGGCGCCACGGCACCGGGCGCGAGCGTCAGGTCGACATAGAGCGTGTCCGTCGGCACATCGACGGGCGAGGCGTGGCCCTCATAGCGGCCGATGATGGTGCGTCCCGTGATGCCGTCGGCCGAAAACGAGGGCAGTTCGGCCTTCGTGGTGTGGGCGAAGACGGGCGCCATCTCCTCGTGGCTGTCGGGCAGGGCCAGCCAGGTCTGGAGCCCGGAAATCGACATGGGCCTGCCGCGCAGGTTTTCCGGCGAGCGCTCGGAATGCACGATGCCGCGCCCCGCCGTCATCAGGTTCACGTCGCCGGGCGCGATCACCATTTCGGTGCCGATGCTGTCGCGGTGCTTGATCTCGCCGTCGAAGAGATAGGTGACGGTGGACAGCCCGATATGCGGGTGCGGCTTGACGTCGATCGCGTCGCCCGCCCGCAACAGCGCCGGCCCCATCCGGTCGAAGAAGATGAACGGCCCGACGAGCCGGCGTTTCGCCGTCGGCAGCGCGCGCCGCACTTCCAGACCGCCGATATCGCTGGTGCGCGGAATGATCAGATGCTCCAGCGCATCGCACGCCGCCGCGTCCCCCGCCTCCGGGTCCTTGCCGGGAAAGAAGCTCATCACGCCCTCCTGTCGTTGGTTCATGGGCGGATGTTAGCGGGCGGCGGGCGAGGCGGATAGCGCGATCCTGTTGACGCTGTGGTCAAGCTTTCAGCGCATCTGGCTTTTGCGCCGCACCACGCCATATTGTCCCGATGGAGGAAGAACGGCATGACGAAGGACGAGCTTGCGACGCGCTACCACGGCTATATCGCCTGCCTGAACGCACAGGACTGGCCGAACCTCGGCGATTTCGTGCATGAGGACGTGCATTACAACGGCGGGCGCATCGGCCTGTCAGGCTATCGCACCATGCTGGAAGGCGATTTTCGGGCGATTCCCGATCTTCGCTTCACCATCGATTTCCTGATGGCCGACCCGCCGCGCATCGCCAGCCGGCTGCTGTTCGATTGCACGCCCGTCGGCGAACTCTTCGGCCTCCCCGTCAACGGCAGGAAGGTCGCGTTCACGGAAAACGTCTTCTACGAATTTCAGAACGGGCGCATCCGCAATGTCTGGTCGATCATCGACAAGGCCGCGATCGCAGATCAGTTGTAGGCTTACGCCCCGTCGAGCGGCTCCGTGCCCTGCGGCTTGCCGGCGCGGTCGAGGCGGATCTTTTCGATGCGGTTTTCCGCGGCCGAAAGCAGCGTCTCGCTATGTTTCTTCAGCGCCTCGCCCCGCTCGTAGATCTCGATGGACCGGTCGAGCGGCACGTCGCCGCGCTCCAGCGCCGCAACGATCTTTTCCAGCTCCTCGACGGCCTGTTCGAAGGAGAGGGCGGAGACATCGGGGGCAGTGGGAACAGCGTTGGTCATGGTCAGCCTCTCATCAGGCGATAGATATGGGTGGCGGCGGATTCGGCGAGGCCTTCGAGGTCGTAGCCGCCTTCCAGCAGGCTGACCACCCGGTTGTTCGCCGATTTTTCGGAAAGTTCCATGATCTTCGCCGTCGCCCAGTCGAAATCGTCGGCGACGAGATTGATCTGCGCCAGCGGATCGCGGTGGTGCGCATCGAAGCCGGCGGAAATGATGATCACGTCCGGCCGGAAATCGGCAACGCGCGGCAGCACGCGCGAGCGAAAAGCCTCGCGAAAATGATCGCTGCCGTCATTGGCCGAAAGCGGCGCGTTGACGATATTGCCCGCCCCCGTCTCGTCCTTCGCGCCGCTGCCGGGATAAAGCGGCATCTGGTGCGTCGAGCAGAACAGCACGGAGGGGTCGTCGAAGAAAATGTCCTGCGTGCCGTTGCCGTGGTGCACGTCCCAGTCGACGATGGCGACGCGCTCCGCACCATGAGCCCTTTGCGCATGGCGGGCGGCGATCGCGGCATTGTTGAAGAAACAGAAGCCCATCGCCTTGTTGCGCTCGGCATGGTGGCCGGGCGGGCGCGCCGCGACGAAGGCATTGTCCGCCTTGCCGGAAAAGACCGCATCGATCGCCCCGATCGCCCCGCCGATGCCGGTCAGCGCGGCCTGCAGGCTCGCCGGGCTCGCATAGGTATCCGCCTCGACCTGGTTGATGCCCTCTTCGGGCATCTCGTCCATGACGGCGCGCAGATGGCTTTCGGGATGGGCGAGCAGCACGAAATCCTCGTTCGCCTGCGCCGCCTTTTCGCGCACGAGCGGCGAGAAGCGCTCGTGTTCCAGCGCGAGGTTGATCGCCCGGATACGGTCCGACCGCTCCGGGTGGCCCTCCGGCGTGTGGTGCTCGAGGAAGATCGGGTTCTCGAAGAGAAACGTCGTCATGGCCGGAAGCTACCTATTGCGGTTGGCGAGGTCCACGGGAAATGGGCCAGTGTCCACGCCTTTTCAACCGTCACGGCGCAAGGAGCAGTTTTCCGGTGCGTGCCGTATCGTCCTGACGGGCTAGCGCCGCGGGGAGCTCGGAGAGCGCAAAGACGCCATCCACGGCAGAGCCCAGGTGGCCGGCGCGGATGCCCGCAAAACTGCGCTCGAACGCCGCTTCGATCGCGGCGCGCGGCGCGGAATGCACCCAGTTGCGCAGCCAGAGGAAGGAGAAGGCGACCTCGTCGCGCCGGGCGGCGACCAGCATGGGATCGAGCTGCGCCCCGCTCAGCGCGCCATATTGCACGAAGGCGCCGCCGCGCCGGATATGGCGGAACAGCCCGTTACCCGGCTCGCCGCCGACCGCATCAAGCACCGCATCGAGCGGCGGCAGCGGCGCCTGCGCGACGATCTCGCCGGAAAAGCTTTCCGCCAGTCGCTGCGCCGTCGTGGCGCTGCGTACCAAGGCGACCGGCTGGAAGCCGGCCTCTGCCAATAGCACCAGCAGCATTTTTCCGATGGCCGAAGCCGCGGCCGTCACACCGACACGCTGGCCGGCTGCGGTGCCGAAGTGCTCGCGGACGGCATCGACCAGCCGGAAGGCCGTCAGCGGGTTCACATAGGCCATCGCGGCCTGGTCGTCCGAAAGATCGTCCGGCAGCGCGAAACACCGGTCCGCCGGACGGATGAGATATTGCTGCCAAAGCCCGCTCGCACCGATGGGCAGCACGCGCTGGCCGAGAGACAAGCTCACTCCATTGGTGGCGTCGGCCAACGGCTCACCCCCCTCTGTCCTGCCGGACATCTCCCCCTCAGGGGGGGAGATTGGATGGAGCACCGTTTCGTCCATCGCAGAGGTTGCCGTTTGAGCACCGTCCTCGCCCCCAGCCGGTCTCCCCCCTTGAGGGGGAGATGTCCGGCAGGACAGAGGGGGGCATGGCCGGCCGCGAACACCCTTGCCAAGGCGCACGATCTCGCCAACCCCCTCGAACCCGGGCACGAAGGGCAGCGTGGTGCGGCTGCGGTAGGCGCCGGTGACGGGGATGAGGTCGGAGGGGTTGATGGCGGCGCGGAGAATGCGGATTTCGACTTCGCCCGGGCCGGGGGCGGGGCGCTCGGCCTCTTCCAGGGCGATCACTTGCCGGGGATCGCCGAACGCTCTAACAACGGCACGAAGCATGGTTTTATCCCGGGGGTCGACGTGGAACAGACGGCAGACATCACGGTGAGCGAGGTCCGCATACCCTTTCGCGATATAGACATGCACGGCCACATGCACAATGCCGCCTATTACGCCCATGCCGAAGCCGCCGTCGCCAGCCTCTGGCGCCACAGGCCGGAGGGCGGCAACGGCCCGGTCTATTTCGTGCGCAAATCCGGCTGCACCTTCCACCGCGGCCTGAGGCTCGACGATCTGGCCCGCTTCAAGGTGTCCGTCACGCGCATCGGCGCCACCTCGCTGAGCTTCGCGGTGGCGATTTCGTCTGACGGTGCCGCGGTGGCCGATCTGGAGATCGTCTGGGTCGCCGTCGATCCTGCGACGCGCCAGCCCGTCAACGTGCCGCAGCCGATGCGCGACTGGCTGAAATCATTCCTCGCCTGAAGCGGTCTCCACCTTCAACCAGCCCGGCCGGCAATCCTCGAAGGAATGGTACTGGGGCTGAAGCGCCGGATCGGACGGATCGTCGAAACCGCCGATGAGGAGCGCCACGACCGGTTCGTCGTCGATCGCGCCGATGGAGCTGCCGCAGGCCGGGCAGAAGGCGCGGCTGGAATAGTCGGAGGAGCGCCAGGTCGCGGGTTTTGCGCCCGTCCAGGCGAGGCGATAGGCGGGAAACTCCACCCAGGCGGCGGTCGGCGCGCCGGTATGCTGCTGGCAGAAGCGGCAGGAGCAGGTATGCGGCTTTTCAGCCGGTCCCTTCGCCTCGAAACGGATGGCGCCGCACAGGCAGCCGCCGGAATAGATCTTCATCCTATCCTCACAATCTTCGAAACAGGGCCGCAATGCCCATGCCGCCGCCGATGCCCATCATGGCGAGGCCTTGCGCACCGGCCTCCGCCGCCCGCATCTGCGCAAAAAGCCGCGTGACGAGGATTGCGCCGGACGCGCCATAGGGATGGCCGAGCGCCAGCGCCCCGCCGTCGCGATTGGCGCGCGCGGGGTCGATGCCGAGCGCATCGAGGCTGGCGAGCACCTGCGCGGCAAAGGCCTCGTTGAACTCGACGAAGGAAATGTTTGCCGCATCGAGCCCGGCATTGCGCGCGGCGAGTTTTTCCATGGCCGGCACGGGGCCGAGGCCGAGCAGGTTCGGATCGACGCCCGCCACCGCGCCGTCGACGACTTCGAGCAGCGGCTGAAGCCCGAGCGCCTGCGCCGCCGCAAGCGAGGTCACCAGCACCACCGAGGCGCCGTCATTGACCGGGCAGGCATTGCCCGCGGTCACCGTGCCATCGGGCCGGAAGACGGGCTTCAGCGCGGCGAGCCTTTCCAGGGATGTGTTTTCCCGCGGGCATTCGTCGTGGAAAACCAGTCCGGCGGGTGTCTCCAGCGGCACGATCTCATCATCGAAGCGCCCGGCCTTCGCCGCCGCCACTGCGCGAACATGGCTTTCGAGCGCGAAGGCATCCTGCCGCGCACGGCTGATGCCGGCGTGGGCGGCGACGTTTTCCGCAGCGATGCCCATGTCCGGGTCGCCGATGGCATCCGGCGCCATGCGGGCGCGGCGCACGGGCTGCGGCTCGCCGCCGGGTGTTGCGGGCGGGCGAAAACGCAAGTTGGCGCGGCTGGCGCTCTCGGTGCCGCCGGCAAGGTAGAAGCGTCCCGCACCCGCCTGCACCAGCCGGGCGGCAAGCATGATCGCCTCAAGCCCCGAGCCGCATTGCCGGTCCACCGTCAGGCCGGGCACGGAGACGGGAAGCCCCGCCTCGAGCGCTGCAAGGCGGGCGAGGTTGCCGGCGCTGTTGGCCGCATTGCCGAGGATCACGTCGTCCACCGCCGCGGGCGAAAGCCGGGTTTCGGCAAGGATGCGGCGGATCAGCGGTGCGGCAAGGCTCGCCGGCTGGATTGCGGCAAGCGCGCCGTTGACGCGGCCGATCGGCGTGCGAAAGGCGGCCGTGATCACGGGGATGCGCTCAAAAGAACCGTTCGAGCGCATCGCTGTCCTCCGCCACCCATTGCCGCACCGTCTTCGCCTCGACCTTGCCGGAGGGCGTCACCGGCATGGCGCGGCACAGCCAGAGGCGGCGCGGCTGCTTGTAGCGCGGCAGCGTTTTTGCCAGGGCCGCCTTCAGGGTCTCCGGCGTCAGGGCCGGCCCGCGTGGCTCGATGACCGCGACGAGCTCGCTGCCGAGATCCGCATGGTCGACGCCGAAGACGTGCGCGGCGTGTACCTCCGCAAGGCCGAGCAGGGCCGCTTCCACCTCGGAAGGGTAGATATTGTTGCCGCCGGAGAGGATCATGCCGCCGGAGCGGCCCAGCAGATGCAGCGTGCCGTCCGCCTCCAGAAAGCCGAGGTCGCCGACGGTCGCGAGTGTGCCGAAGCGGGCGAGACCCGCGCCGTCGCCGGCACCAAGATAGCCCGTCGCGACGAGCGGGCTCTCGACGAAGAGCGTGCCGGTTTCGCCTGGGGCGAGCACCTTGCCGTCCTTGTCCAGAACGCAAAGCCGCACGCCGGGAAAAACCTTGCCGACGGCGGTGGAGGAGGCGGGGTCGCCGGGCGTGGTGACCGTGACGAAGCCGAGTTCCGAGGCGCCGTAATATTCGCGCACGGCCGCCTTCGGGAAATGCACGGCGCAGAGCGCATGGTCGGCCGCGGTCAGTTTTGCGCCGGCAACCGTGATGGCCGCAATCGTGTCGACCGGCGCACCCTCGCAAAGCCGCCGCAGCATGGTCGGCACCAGCACGAGGCGGCGGATATCCGCCGTGCGGATCGTCTCCAGCGCCCGGGCTGCATCGAAATGCCGGGCGGCATGGAATGCGCCGCCGGCAAGCAGGGTCTCCGTCATCGCATAGAGCGCAAGGCCATGGGCCAGCGGGCCGGGGGCAAAGGTGCTGGTCGTGGCATCGAGGCCGAAGAAGGGGGCGCCGGTGGCAAGGCTGATGCGCCAGGAGCGGCGGTCGCGGATGATCGGCTTCGGATCGGCGGTCGTGCCGGAGGTGAAGACGATGAGGAACGGATCCTCGTCACGGCCTTCCTGCAAGGGCGGCGCGTCGCCCGCCGCACGCTCCGCGAGGACGAGCGTCGCACCGCTCCGCGGGTTGTGGGCGAGAAGCTCCGCCCCTTCGGCGATGACGATGAGATCGGGATCGAGTTTTTCGAGGAGCCGCCGGCGCACCGCATCCGGCAGGTGCGGATCGATCAGGGCGGCGCAGGTGTTTCCGGCCGTGGCGGCCGCAAAGGCGGCGGGGAAAAGGGCGTGGTTGCCGGTGACGAGTGCGACCAGCCGGTTCTGCGGGCCGATGCTGCTTCGGCCCGAGGGGGCGAGGCCCGTGAAGGCCGCATGCAGGTGCCGCGCCGTGGCGACGAGCGTCGCGTGGGACAGAACCCGGTCTTCCAGGTGGAAGGCCGGGTTTTCCGGATGTTGCGCGGCGTGCCGTTCGAGGGCACCGGCCAGCGGCATCGGCTCAGGCGCGCTGCGGCAGCAGCGGATAGCCGGCAAGCACCGCTCGGCCGGCCAGCATGGCGACGAAGGCCTTGATGAGATCGCCGGGCAGGAAGACGAGCGAGGCAAGCGTCGTCTCGAAGAAGGCCTTGCCGCTCATATAGGCGAGCCACGGAACGCCGAAGAGATAGACGACCGCGATGCCGCCGGCGACGGCGGCCGCGAGAAAGGCCAGGAACTGCGTGAGCTCGCCCTGTTCTTCCTTGACGAAGCGTTCGGCGATCAGGCCGCAGACGAAGGCGCCGGGAACGAAGCCGATGAGATAACCGGCGCCCGGGCCGGCGAAGACCGCAAGGCCGCCGCGGCCGCCGGACAGAACCGGCAGGCCGATCGCGACCAGCAGCAGCACGAGCAGCACTGCCGCAGCCCCGCGCTTGGAGCCGAGAATGCAGCCGGCCAGCATGACGCCGAGCGATTGCGCGGTGATCGGCACCGGAATGAAGCCGAGGGTCAGCGGCGGAAGCAGGCCCAGCACCACGATGATCGCGGCGAAGAGGGCGACGAGGACGATGTCTCTGGTGGTCATGTCAGCTTTCCCGAATGGACATAAATGGGTTAGTGCCGCCGAAATCCGCGCGCGTCAATCGCCATGGCGATGGTATCCGCATCCTTCAGCGTCAGGATGATCAACGGCACGAGGGTGGTGAGCGGCCGCACCGGCAGGCCGCGCGCCTTGTGGGCGTCGGCGATTTCGCCGTAGCGGGCAAAGATTTCCGGCACGAAACGGATGACGAGACCGACCGCAAGGCTGACATCCGCCGCCCGCACGAAGCCGAGGCGCTCCAGCGGCGTCAGCAGCCGGGTGATCTCGTCCATGAAGGCGGAGATGCCTGTGGTGGCGGTGACCGCGGCGGCAAGCAGGACCAGCGTGGAAAGGCGGCAGAAGACGGCGAGCGCCTCGTGCAGCGAATGGAACAGATAGTTCGCACCCGCGACGAGGAGAACCGTGAAGAGCACGAAGCGCACGCGCCGGAACGCTTCGCCGAGGCCGATGCCGGTCGAGAGGTAGAGGCCCGCAGAGAGCACGAGCGCCGGGAAGAGAAGCCGCAGGTCCGCGGTGAGGAAGAGCCCGATCGCCGCGACGAAAAGCACGATCAGCTTGCCGCGCACCGGCATGCGGTGCAGGGCCGTGTTGCCCTCGATGTCGAGCCCGTTCAGCACGCGGCGATCTCCCGGTAGGTGCGGATCGCCTCTGCGGGTGCACTATCGGCCGCGAGCCGGCCCTCACGGAAGACCAGCACGCGATCGAAACTTTCGATCAGCGCGAGGTCGTGCGTGATGACGAGCACCTGTTCCGGCAGGCCGGCAATGGTGCGCTCGATCAGCGCGCGGTTTTTCAGGTCGAGCTGGTTGGTCGGCTCGTCGAGGATCAAGAGGTCCGGGCCGGTGACGAGCACGCTGGCAATCGCGCCGAGCTGCGTCTCGCCGCCGGAAAGCTCGTGCACGCGGCGGCGCGCGAGATGCGAAATGCCGAATCGCGCCAGCACCGCTTCGGTCCGCTCCGCGATTTCCGCCTTGCCGAGCCCGCGGTTCTTCAGCCCGAAGGCGATGTCCTCGGCGAGGATCGGCAGGATCATCTGGTGCTGCGGGTTCTGGAAGATGAAGCCCGTCTTTCCGCGCGCGGCCACCTCGTCCGTCACCGTATCCAGCCCGCCGACCGTCACGGTGCCGGCGGTCGGCTTGACGAGGCCGTTGATCATCCGCGCCATGGTCGTCTTGCCGGAGCCGTTGAGGCCGACGACGCCGATGCGGCGTTCGGTGAGCGTGAGTGTCAGCGGATGGAGCGCCACGCGTCCGGCATAGGTCACCGTGGCGGCGGAGAAGACGATATCCAAGAGCGGGATCCCGGTTCGCGGATGGTGAGGGAGCTATAAGCAATTCGGGAAAAAGCGCAAACGACTTGTGCGCTGCGGCATGACGAAAACAGTAGAACAAACCAAGAATATATGCCTATCATCCAGCCATGACGATTCTCCTCTCCAATGCCGAGGCCCGGCGCATCTTTCTTGCCCGCCAGGGCCTCAGCGCTTCCCCCGGCCGCCAGCTCGGCAAGGCGGGGCTGCTGCAGCTCATCCACGACATCGGCTTCGTGCAGGTGGACAGCATCGCCACCGTCGAGCGGGCGCATCACCAGATCCTGTTCTCGCGCAACCAGACCTATCGGCGCGAGCACCTCGCCGAACTGCTGGAGAAGGATGGCGAGCTCTTCGAGCACTGGACGCACGACGCCTCGATCATCCCGAGCGCCTTCTTCCGTTACTGGAAGCACCGGTTCCGCCGCAAGGAGGCGTCCATCCTGCAAAACTGGCGCAAATGGCAGGGCGAGGGCTTCGACAGGGCTTTCGAGGAAACCTATGAACGCATCGCCGCCAGCGGACCGGTGCTGTCGCGCGAATTGAAGGTGGACGATCACAAATCCGGCGGCTGGTGGAACTGGCATCCCAACAAGACGGCGCTGGAATATCTCTGGCACACCGGCAAGCTGGCGATCTCCCGGCGGGAGAACTTCCAGAAGGTCTACGACCTCGCCGAGCGCGTGCTGCCGCCGCATCACCACGAACCGGCCGTCGAACATGACGCCTTCGTCGACTGGGCCTGCCGCAGCGCGCTCGAACGGCTGGGTTTTGCCACCCATGGCGAGATCGCCGCCTTCTGGGCGCTGATCACGCCGGAGGAGGCGAAGGCCTGGGTGGAGACGCACCGCGACGAACTCCGCCCCGTCTCGATCGAGACGATGAACGGCGGCAAGCCGCGCGCCTCGCACGCCTTCGCGGATTTCCCGGAGAACCTCGGCGACATCCCCGAGCCGCCGGCGCGCCTGCGCGTGCTCTCGCCGTTCGATCCGCTGATCCGCGACCGCAACCGGACGGAACGGCTGTTCGGCTATTTTTACCGCATCGAGATCTTCGTGCCGGAGCCGAAGCGGCAATACGGCTACTACGTCTTCCCGCTGCTCGAAGGCGACCGCCTCGTCGGCCGCATCGACATGAAGGCCGACCGCAAGGCCGGCACGCTCGATGTCAAGCGGCTCTGGTGGGAACCCAAGGTGCGCGCATCGACGGGCCGGCTGGAGAAGCTGGACGCCGAACTGACGCGGCTCGCAAAATTTTCGGGCGTGGAAACGGTGCGGTATCTGGATGGGTGGCGCGGGGAGAATTAGCGGCTTTGGTGGTAGGCACCTGTCTCAGGTGCTGCTCCATTTGAGAAGTTGCAGGAGCGGTCCAGGGATATCCTTGCCCTGCTCGCGAAGCGCTCTCGCAAACTGCTCTACCGGACCTGGCGCAATTCTTAGCAGTGCGGGCCAGTGTTTCTGGCGGTTCAGATTGAGGGTGATAGTGTGTCCACTGCCCTTGATAACAAGCAAATCTGTATCTTGCCCACGACGTCTGGCGGTATGCTTGTAAGTTCTCGTGGCGAAATCGAGTTGAATTGTTTTTGCATATGTGGATGTGGCATGACATCCGCTCTCGACGATGACCTTACCATTCGTCGTAACCCGGGTCACGCTCGGCAATGCCGACCCCACAAATCCCAGTCCGACGAGTGCCGTGGTTCCGATCACAACAACCGGGCGGCTCGTGATCCAATGGTGGGTCGGTTGTGGTTTTCCTTGGAACCATCTTTTGACGCGCGACGAGAAAAAAATGCATGTCACCAAGAAGATCATCGTGGCGACGAAAACGATCGGTATTACCGTACGGGAGCCGCAGGACAAATCGCTCCAGATGCTTTCTTCCAAAACAATCAATTGAAGCTCCCGCAGTGAATGACTGCCGGGATCAATAAGGAAAATTATACAACTTCCAATAATGGATTCCGTAAATTTCCCTGTCTGTCCATTTGATCTCAGGTCGTTACCGCCCGCCCGCCAAACGCGGTCGTGGCCTGTTCCGTCAGCGCGCGGAATTTCGCCGATGCGCCCGCCAGTTTCGCGTCCCATTCCGGGTCCGGCACCTGGCCGCGGATCGTGTCGAAATAGACGGCCATCAGCGCGGTGATGGCGAAGGGCTCCAGCACGGCGGCCTTGAAGGCCCAGGCGAAGACGATGGCGACGATGAAGCTGTAGCCGGCGATCTCGCCCGGGAAGGCATAGAGGATGGCGGCGGCCGGCGCCAGCGCCAAGAGGAAGACGACGATCGACAATATCCACAGGAAGACCGACAGCCAGATGGCGTTCTTCACCATCTTCAGCCCGTTCTGCGCATAGAGCACGATGCCGTGGCGCGCGCCGTCCCAGGCATTGTCGCTGTTGGTGCGGATGTTGTAGCCGAGGATGATCTCGTCGACATAGGTCAGCGACAGGCGGATCACCGTGTTGGCGAAGCGGGCCAGCGCATCGAGGCCGGGGATCGGCAGGAAGGCCGCGATGCCGCCGATGAGCCCGGTAATGGCGGCGACGGCGCCCTTGATGAGCTGGTCGAGCGCAAACAGCGCATTCGCCTCGCCGAAGCGGGCCGTGACGATCTCGCGGCCATAGGCGACCTGTCCCTTGCCCTCCGGCAATGCCTCGCCGTCGATCAGCTTGACGATGACGGCGATATGGGCGGCCTTGACCATGTAGAGCAGCCATTCGCGCGCCCAGTAGACGGCGGCTCCCACGAAACCCATGCCGATGAAGCCGCCCCAGACCGCATAGGATTCCGGGCTCTCGCTGATAGAGCCGACGCCATAACCAATGCCGGCGCCGGCGCCGGTGGCCAGGATGAAGGCGAGCGTGATGACGAAATAGATCACCATGCGGGTGAGGATGAAGGGCATGGTCCTGGCGAGGATGCCGATGGTCTTGCCGATGCTGAAATCCCACATGCCCTTGTCGCCCCCAGAGAAAATCCCGCGATCCCCGAACCGCCGCGTGAAGAGCAAACGTTTCGGCGATGCGGGATATTCTGTTTCAGCAGAGGTCGGTGGAACTGATCTGGATGCCGAACCCTTCGAGGCCGACATAGTGGCGCTCGCGCGACGCCATCAGGCGGATCGAGGTGATGCCGAGATCCTTGAGGATCTGCGCGCCGAGACCGATTTCCAGCCATTCGCTTTCGCGCGCCTGCGCCTCGTCATGGCCTTCGCCGTCATGTTTGCCCCGGCGGGCGGTCTGCGACGCGCCGACGCCGACGGACCCTTCGCGCAGGTAGACGATAACGCCGCGGCCCTGTTCGGCGATGCGCTTCATGATGCCGTCGATCTGGCGGTTCGCGCCGAAAACGTCGCCGCCGACATTTTCGAGATGCAGGCGCACCGGGATGTCCACGCCGTCGCGAATATCGCCGAAGATCACCGCGAGGTGCTGCATCGGGTCCCAGGGCAGCGTGTAGGTCAGCGCCTTCGCCTTGCCATAGGGCGTGTCGATGTCGAAGCTGTCGACCTGTTCGATCAGCGTTTCCTTGCGCTGGCGATAGGCGATGAGATCGGCGACGGAGACCTGCTTCAGGCCATGCGTGTCGGCGAAGCTCGCAACCTGCGGCCCGCGCATCACGGTGCCGTCGTCGTTGACGAGCTCGCTGATCACGCCGATCGGCGGCAGGCTCGCGAGCCGGCAGAGGTCGACGGCGGCTTCGGTATGGCCGGAGCGCATCAAGACGCCGCCTTCGCGGGCGACGAGCGGGAAGATGTGGCCGGGGCGCACGAAATCCGTCGCGCCGACATTGGGGTTCGCAAGGTTGCGCACCGTCAGCGTACGGTCGTCGGCGGAAATGCCCGTCGTCGTGCCGTGCTTGAAATCGACGGAGACGGTGAAGGCGGTGGTGTGTGCCGAATCGTTTTCCGCCACCATGGCGTTGAGGTTGAGGCGCTTGGCCTCCTCGCGCGGCATGGGGGTGCAGACGATGCCGGACGTATGGCGCACGATGAAGGCCATCTTCTCCGGCGTGCAATGCACCGCGGCGACGATCAGGTCGCCCTCGTTCTCGCGCCCGTCGTCATCCATGACGACGACGATCTCGCCGGCCTCGAAGGCGCGGATGGCATCGACGACACGCTTCTGGTCGTAGCTCATGGGATGCTCCTGTTTCAGCCCGTTATTTCAGGCGGCCGGTCTGGCCGCGATCGCGCAGGTAATGATCGGCGACGGCGCAGGCAACCATGGCCTCGCCGATCGGCACGGCGCGGATGCCGACGCAGGGATCGTGCCGGCCCTTGGTGCGCACGTCGACATTGTTGCCGTCGGCATCGATCGAGCGGCGCTCGGTGAGGATCGAGGAGGTCGGCTTGATGGCGAAGCGCGCGATCACCGGCTGGCCGGTGGAAATGCCGCCGAGAATACCGCCGGCATGGTTGGACAGGAAGATCGGATTGCCGTCATTGCCCATGCGCATCTCGTCGGCATTTTCCTCGCCGGTGAGTTCCGCCGAGGCGAAACCTTCGCCGATCTCGACGCCCTTGACGGCATTGATCGACATCAGCAGCGAGGCGATGTCCTGGTCGAGCTTGCCGTAGATCGGCGCGCCGATGCCGGCGGGAACACCCTCGGCGACGACTTCCACGACGGCGCCGATGGAGGAGCCGGACTTGCGGATGCCGTCGAGATACTCTTCCCAGACGGGCACGATGGCGGGGTCGGGCGCGAAGAACGGGTTGTTGTCGACCTCGTTCCAGTCCCAGTTGTCGCGGTTGATCTTGTGTTTGCCGATCTGCACCAGGGCGGCGCGGACGTTGAGCCCCGGCACGACCTTGCGGGCAAGCCCGCCGGCGGCGACGCGGGCCGCGGTCTCGCGGGCCGACGAGCGGCCGCCGCCGCGATAGTCGCGAATGCCGTATTTGGCGTCATAGGTGAAGTCGGCATGGCCGGGACGATAGCGCTTGGCGATCTCGCCATAGTCCTTGGAGCGCTGGTCGGTGTTCTCGATCATCATGGAGACCGGCGTGCCGGTGGTGATCATCGTCTCGCCGTCCTCGTCCATCATCACGCCGGAGAGCACCTTCACGAGGTCGTCCTCGCGGCGCTGCGTCACGAAACGCGACTGGCCGGGCTTGCGCTTGTCGAGCCAGGCCTGGAGTTCGGCCAGCGTGAAGCGGATGCCGGGCGGGCAGCCATCCACCACGCAGCCAAGCGCCACCCCATGGCTTTCGCCCCAGGTGGTGACGCGGAAAAGGTGACCGAAAGTATTGTGCGACATGAGCGGAACCGGACCTGTAAGGAAGTGGGTCCTCTCTTAGTGGAAAAGTGCGGGGAGGGACAAGGGTTTCGCTTATGGGTGGGCGGTTTTGCCGTGCGGCACCCCCCTCTGGCCTGCCGGCCATCTCCCCCTCAAGGGGGGAGATCGGTTGGAGCGCAGGTCTCGCCCATCACAAGCGCTGCGGAAAGGACGGTATCCTGGCATCTTGCCGATCTCCCCCCTTGAGGGGGAGATGGCCGGCAGGCCAGAGGGGGGGTATGCCTACCCTAAGACGCCAGCTTCCACCGCATTTCGGTGCCGAATGCCAGGAAGGCGTCGCGCGATAGCGGCCGTGCAAAGGCATAGCCCTGCAACAGGTCGCAACCGAGCATGCCCAGCATTTCGGCGTGCTGCATGGTCTCCACGCCCTCGGCGACGATTTCGATATTGAGCGAGCGGCCGATCTCGATGATCGAGCGCACCAGCGCCTGTTCGTTGCGCGAGGAGAGGATGGGCGCGACCAGCTGGCGGTCGATCTTCAGGCGCTTGGGCTTCAGCTTCAGCAGGCTGACGATCGAGGTATGGCCGGTGCCGAAATCGTCGATCTCGATATCGATGCCGAGCGCCTTGATGCGTTCCAGATTGGACAGCACCACATCGTCGCTCTCGTCGAGGAAGATCGATTCGACCAGTTCGAAGGCGATCTGGCCGGGCTGGATGGAGAGGCCGGTCAGGCTGTCGATCAGGCTCTCGTCGCGCAGCCGCCGGGCTGACACGTTGACCGAGATCTTCGGCATGATCAGCCCCCGCGCCGCCCAGCGCGCGCAGTCGATCAGCGCCTTTTCCAGCATGATCCGGTCGAGCGTCGCCATGACGTTCAGGTCTTCCGCGATCTTCAGGAAGCGGTCGGGCGTCAAAAGCCCGTCGCGCGGATGGTTCCAGCGGATCAGCGCCTCGGCACCGGCAAGCTTCAGCGTGCCGGCGTCGATCTGCGGCTGGTAATAGGGCACGAATTCGTTGTTCTCGATGCCCGCCAGGATATCGTCGGCGATGCGCTTGTTCGAGATGATCTCGGCCTGCAGCACTTCGGTGAAGAATTCGTGCCGGTTGCGGCCGAGCGCCTTGGCGCGATAGAGCGCGATATCGGCATTGACGAGAACCTTCGCCGTATCGATCGACCGCCCCTCGGCCAGCGCCACGCCGATGCTGACGCCGAAGCGGCACAGATGCCCCTCATATTCGACGGGCTGCTGCATCAGCGTGATGATGCGGCGCGACAGCGCGCTGAGATAGGCCTGGTCGGTCGTATCGGTGACCACGACGACGAATTCGTCGCCGCCGATGCGCGCGACGAGATCGCCCGGCCGGGCAGAGTCACGCAGCACCTGCGAGGCATGCACCAGCAGTGCGTCGCCGGCGGCGTGGCCGAGCGTGTCGTTGATCTGCTTGAAGCGGTCGAGGTCGATATGCAGGATGCCGACGCGCACCTCGGACGTCTCGCTGAGCGCCGCGATGGCTGTCAGTTCGTCGTCCAGCTTGCGGCGGTTGCCGAGCCCGGTCAGCGGGTCGTGCAGCGCATTGTGCTCGATGCGGACCTTCGCCTGTTCGAGCTCGATGTTCTTGGCGTCGGCGTGCGTCTTCGCCGCCTTGAGGTGCTCCTTCAGGATGACGTCCTCGGTGACGTCGAAGGCAAGGCCGATCAGCTTGCGGCTGCCGCCGTGGCCATAGTGGATCTTGCCGACGGAGCGTACATGGCGGATTTCGCCGCCCGGCATCACGACGCGCGCCTCATGCACATAGGGCAGGTCCTGCGCAACGCAGCGCTCGACATTGGCGGTGATATCGCCGCGGTCCTCCGGGTGCACCGCACCAAGCCAGGCCTCGTGCGAAACGATGCCGTCGGTGAAGGCCAGCCCGTAGAGCTGGTGCATGCGCACGTCCCAGAAGGTCCGGCCGAGATCGAGGTCGGCCTCCCAGAGACCGCACTGATAGGAATCGAGCGCGAGATCGAGGCGGCGGGTCGTCTGTTCCAGCTCGGCGTTCTGCCGGTCGGAGCGCTCCTTGGCCTCCCTGAGGCTGTCCGTCATCTGCACGTCTTCGGTGACGTCGAAGGCGAGGCCGACGAGCTTGCGGCGGCCGTCCTGCGCGATGTGGAGCTTGCCGACCGACTGGACATGACGGATCGATCCGTCCGGATGCACGACGCGCGACGTACGGATATAGGGCACGTTCTCGTGGATGGTCTCGTTGGCCTTGCGCTCGGCCTCGGTGCGGTCGTCGGGGTGGATGGCATTGATCCACATGTCGTGGGTGATGCGCTCGCCGGTGTTCACGATGCCGTAGAGCTGGTGCATACGGTCGTCCCACAGCGTCAACCCATCCTCCAGATCGGCCTCCCAGAGGCCGCATTCATAGGAATCGAGCGCCAGGTCGAGACGCTGCGTCAGCTTGGCGAGTTCGGCATTCTGCACCTCGGCATGGTCCTTGGCGCTCTTCAGCGCCTCGTTCAAAAGCACGTCCTCGGTGACGTCCCAGCTGATGCCGGTCAGCTTGTCCGCGCCGTTCGGGCCGGCAAGGCGGGAGCCGACATTGCGGATGTGGCGCACGCTTCCGTCGGGCAGGCGGATGCAGTACCGCGACTTGTAGTCGTTGCCGCCGGCACGGACCCCGTCCATCTCGGCCCTGGCCGCGGCGACGTCCTCCGGCGAGAGCACGGCGTCCCAGTCCAGGTCGTTCGGCGATTCGTCTTCCGGCACGCCATGCATGCGGTGCATCTGGGCATCCCAGCGCCGCGCGCCGGTCGAAAGCTCGATCTCCCATATGCCGATCTTGGAGGCGTCGAGCGCTGTGTCGAGGCGCTGCGACAGGGACTTGACCTGCCGCTCGCGCGCCTTGAGGCGGGCGATGTTGCGCTGGCGCTCGCTGACGAGGCCGCCGGTCAGGAAGATCGGCACGATGATGACAAGCGCGGCGGCGGCGATGATCAGGCGCACCTGTGTCAGGTTTTCCGGCGGGTGATGCCAGCCCTTCGCCGGAATGGCCGCCAGCTCCCAGCGTCCGCCGGGAAAGTCGAGCACCTGCACGACGGGCTCGTTTTCGAAGATCTCGGCCGCGCCGAAGAACGGATCGACGATGTTGTCGGGCACGCTGACGTCGCGAATGGCGAGCCGGATATCGGTCGGATGCTGCGGCACGCCGCGCTGGCCGGGCCGGTCGGGATCGATGAGACCGGCATCGGTGAAGAGCTTGCGCTCGTCGATCAGCCCGTCGATATAGCCCCAGAAATTGGGCCGTGCGTCGATCGTGGTGAAGACCGGCATGAAGAGGTTGAAACCGCGGCCGCCCTTGGCGAACTGCACCGGCCCGAACATCAGCGGACGCCCGCGCGAGCGGTCCGTCTGGGCGGCGCTGCGGAAGGAGGGGAAGCGGTTGAAGTCGTTGCCGAGATAATGCTCGTTGCCGTCCGGCGGGAAGGCCTGGGCGACCCTGGCGTTCGGCGCCACGCCGACGCGGCGGAAATGGGTGTTCTGCAACATCAGCTTGCGGGCGAAGACGTTGAATTGCAGCGTCGCCTGCTCCGGCGCCACGGCGAACATGTTGGCGACGCTGCGCAACGCCGCCACATCGCTGTTCACCTCGCTCTGCAAGCGCGCGCTGACCAGCGCAAGGTCGCCCGCGACATGGTTTTCCAGCTCGTTGAGATAGACGCGCTCGTTCTGCCGCTCGTAGATGATGCCCGCGGTGAGGATGACGCAGCCGGCGATCGCCGCCGGCACGAGCGATGGCCGGGCCCATTCTGCGATGGATGCCAGATGGCGGCGAAGGGCGACAGTCAATGGCAAGAATCGATCCCCGATGAGGGAGAAACGGTACGGCTTGCATCCTTAAGATTGCATTTATAAGCAACTGAAATACTTGCACTTCCGCCCCGTTAACCACCCTTCGTGCCAATTCGGCCCAGGCCGCCGCAGAGCATTTGTCCGACAATCCGGGGGATGAGCCGGCGCCACGGCTTGATTCGTATGATCTTTCCGGCCATCCATTCCAAAACGGGCGCGGGACGGGCGAATTTCGCCATATTTTGGGGGCATCTGACGTGACCAGAAAAAAGACTGATTCATTTCCAGGGGTTCGCACGATGCGCTTACTGATCGCCGCGCTGATGGCTACGGCCGTTTTCCTCTCGCCGCTCGCCGCATCGGCCGAAAGCGCCGACGTCGAGGCCGTCATCACCAGTGTCGACACGGGCGGCCTCAGCCTGTCGCTCGACGACGGCAAGAAGTATCAGGCGCCGGAAGAGTTCAATTTCGAAGGCCTGGAGCCGGGCGTGAAGGTGCTGGTGTTCTACACCGAAGTCGACGGCAAGCGCGTCATCAACGATCTTGAGATTATCCAGTAGCAGGCAGGCGGCTCGTCACAGCCAGTGCATGCCCGTCGCGTCGATGCGCAGCAGGCGGTCCTGGTGGATTGGTGTGTTGGCCGCTTCTTCCTCCGCCATGCCGTGCAGCCGGAACGCCGCGCGAAAAACCCCGCCATGGCTGACGCAGACGGTCGGCCCGCTGACGTCGGCGAGCCAGGAGGCGATGCGCCAGGAGAGGATCTCGTAGCTTTCGGCCGCTTCCCCCGGCGGAATGAAGTTCCACTTGGAATGCATGCGCTCCTCGACCCTGTCCGGCACCTTCGCCATCAGTTCGGGCAGCGTATGGCCCTCCCAGTCGCCGAAGGAGACTTCGACGAGGCGCGGGTCGGTGCGGTAGGCGAGGGGATCGAGGTCCATGGCGCGGCGCAGGATTTCCATCGTCTCGCGCGTGCGTCCGAGCGGGCTCGCCACGAAATCGTAATCGGAAACCGTCTGCCCGAGAATGCGCTTGAGGGCGGCGCCGTTACCGGCCGCCTGTTTGCGGCCGGTGTCGTTCAGCGGGATGTCCTTCTGGCCTTGCAGCCTGCCCTCTGCATTCCACGCGGTCTGGCCGTGTCGGATCATGTAGATGAGCAAGGCGCAGGATCCCGAAAGCTATTCCTTGATGACGGAAATGTCCGGCGCGTCGACGGCCTTCATGCCGACGACGTGGTAGCCGCTGTCGGCGTGATGCGTCTCGCCGGTCACCGAGCGCGACAGGTCGGAGAGCATGTAGAGGCCGACATCGCCCACTTCCTCGATGGTGACGGTACGGCGCAGCGGCGCATTGTACTCGTTCCACTTGAGGATGTAGCGGAAATCGCCGATGCCGGAGGCGGCGAGCGTCTTGATGGGACCTGCCGAAATGGCGTTGACGCGGATGTTCTTCGGGCCGAGGTCGACGGCAAGATACTTGACGCTCGCCTCGAGTGCCGCCTTGGCGACGCCCATGACGTTGTAGTTCGGCATGACCTTTTCCGCGCCGTAATAGGTCAGCGTCAGCATCGAGCCGCCATCGGTCATCAGCTTTTCCGCGCGCCGGGCGACCGACGTGAAGGAATAGACCGAGATCTGCATGGTCTTGGCGAAGTTCGCCGGCGTGGTGTCGACGTAACGGCCGGTCAGTTCGTCCTTGTCGGAGAAACCGATGGCATGCACGAGGAAGTCGATCTTGCCCCAGGTCTTCTCGATGTTCTCGAAGACCGCGTCGATCGACGCTTCGTCGGAAACATCGCAATCGCCGGCCAGCAGCGCGCCGATCTCGACCGCCAGCGGCTCGACGCGTTTCTTCAGCGCATCACCCTGGTAGGTGAGGGCAATTTCGCCGCCCTGTGAGTGGATAGCCTTGGCGATGCCCCAGGCGATGGAACGGTTGTTGGCGACGCCCATGATGACGCCGCGCTTGCCCTTCATCAGACCAGATGCCTGAACCATGGTTTGCCCCCTGATACTTAAGTCAAATGTGCCTATGGCATAGGCGGCATTGCGGTTCAAGCGCGCGGAGGTTCAGGAACTGTTAGCACCGGTAACAATGGGTGCATCTTTTACGAAAGCGTCACAAAGCGCTTAAAGATAGAGACCTCCGCGCAGGCTGCGCATCAGGTCGATCATCTTGGCGTCCGGTTTTTCCCACAGCAGAAGGCGGATTTCGGCAATCAGGTCGCCCCGCTCGCCATTGTCCATGACGAGGCCTTCGCCGGCGATGCGGATCTTCTGGTCGGAGCCCGACCAGGCCGGCACGGTCACGGGGAAGGAGCCGAGCGGCCCCTCGACCGTCGTCTCGCAGCCGAGCACCGCATTTTCGATCGTCACCGGAAGGTCGACCTTCAGGTCGAAACCGTCGACCCGGAAGCGGCCCGGCGCCACGCGCACGGTGACGACGGCATCGCCCTTTTTCAGGTTCTCGAAGCGGTAGCCGGCCTCCTTGAGGCGCATGACCTGGCCATCCGTCGTGCCCGCGCCGATCGGCACGCGCAGCGTCTGGCCGTCCGGCGTTTCGAGCGTCGGGCGCACGCGGTTCAGGATGTCCTCGACGGAGACCGTGACGTCGGCGAAGAAGTCCGGCGCTTTGTCGGCCTTGGAGCGGCCACCGCGGATGCGGCGGATGATGGCGGAGATGATGGCGGAGGCCGGTGCGACGCCGCGACCCGGTGCCGCGTCGCCTGTTTCCGGCTCGACGGCGGCCGTGCGGGCATCCTGCGTGGGTGCCGTCGCGGCCTGCGCCTGCGGACGGGCCTGGGTCTGCGCCTGCGCCTTGGCTTCGGCCGGCTGGCCGCGGGAATCGACGCCGAAGATGCGCGCGATCATGTCTTCCGCGCCTTCGTCCGCCATGCGCGGCGGCGGGTCGCTCTTCACCTTGCGCTCGGCCTGCTGGCGGCGCATCTGCTCCATGCGGCGAAGCTCGGCCTCGCGCTGCTGGCGGTCGTAGCGGCTGCGTTTGTCGGGGTCGCGCAGAAGATCGTAGGCCCGGCCGGCCTCGGTGAAGCGCACGGTGGCATTGGGGTCGTCGTGGTTCTGGTCGGGATGCACCGCTTTTGCCAGCGAGCGCCAGGCCGCCTTGATTTCATCCTGCCCGGCGCTTCTTTTCACGCCCAGCACGGAATAGGGGTCACGCATTACTTCCACCCATTGTCGTTTTGCCGGTCATGATAGGCAGGACGTCCTAATCACTGGTTACGGGTCAGGGTTGAAAAATCGCAAAAACGCGCGTGGAACGTACTCAACCCTGGCGATCGAAGGCGAGCAGCAGCCATTCGCCGGAACTGCCGAGGCAGGTGCGGCCGGAATAATTGGCGATCCCCTGATAGGAATGTTTCGTCGTCACGAAATCGCGGCAGGTGCGCCCGGCATCGTCGCGGTTTTCGGCAATCGTGTTGATCACGCCCGCACTGCCCGAGGCGGAGTTCGCCCAGGGGATCGGACTGCCGGCGGTGCGCGAAATATCGGCGGAGGAGACGGCGTTTCGCACGGTGATCTCGTCGGTCAGCCGTTCCGCGCCGGCCGGCACGGCGCTGGTGCGCACGGCATCGACCTTGCTGTCGGAAAAGACATCGAGGCCGCCCATGCAGCCCGGCAGAAGCGCGCAGCCCATCGTCACGCCAATAACCGCAAGGCAGCGTGCCCAGTATGGCTTTGTCTCGGGTCGCGACTTTGCTATGACATCCACTCCTGTCTGCCCCCTATCGTCAAAAAGATCGGCATTGAATCGAATATGAGCGAAAATGCGTTAACAAGCGGTGACTTCACCCAGGAGAACGAGCCCTATTCCCTGTTCGGCACATGGCTGGAAGAGGCCGGAAAGAGCGAGCCGAACGATGCGAACGCGCTGGCGCTCGCGACCGTCGACGAGACCGGCCTGCCCAATGTGCGCATGGTCCTCTTGAAAGGTTTCGACGAGCGCGGCTTTGTCTTCTACACGAATTTCGAAAGCCGCAAGGGCGTCGAACTGCTCGGCGCCCACAAGGCCGCCATGTGCTTCCACTGGAAATCGCTGCGCCGCCAGGTGCGCGTGCGCGGCGATATCGAGGTCGTCACCGATGCCGAGGCGGACGAATATTACGCCTCGCGCCCGCGCGGCAGCCGCATCGGCGCCTGGGCCTCGAAACAGTCGCGCCCGCTCGAAAGCCGCTTCGCGCTGGAAAAGGCGGTCGCCGAATACACCGCCCGCTACGCGATCGGCGAAATCCCCCGTCCGCCGCATTGGTCCGGCTTCCGCCTGAAACCCGTCTCAATCGAATTCTGGCATGACCGCCCCTTCCGCCTGCACGACCGCGTCGAATTCCGCCACGCGGAAGACGGCAAGGGCTGGACGAAGGTGCGGATGTATCCGTGAGGGATCAGCGGCGGAGCAGCCGGAACGGGATGCCGGAGGCCAGCGCGCCGACATATTTCGGCTTCTGGTAGAGCCCGTTCAGCGAGATGCGCGGCAGCGTCGTCGGGGCGTCGAAGGAGCGGGTGGAGAGCGTGCCGGGGTCCGTGGTGACGGCGACGCGGAAGCCGAGGTCCTTGGCGAGCCGGTGTTCGCGCGGCGAGACGGCGGCGCGGTCGCCATAGGGGTAGGCGAAGGTTTCCGGGCGGTGGCCGATGATGGCGGCGATGCGGTCGGCTGATTGTTCCATCTCGCGGCGCGCCTCCTCGTCGCTGAGGCGGGCAAGCGCCCGGTGGCTGACGGTGTGGGCGCCGATCGCGGCGAGCGGGTTGAGCACGAGGCTCTTCAGCTCCGGCTCGCGCATGACCAGCCGTTCGGTCAGCATCATCGGGTCGATGCCATGGGCTTTCGCCGCCGCGTCGAGCTTTTCGATCGCCGCCGCTTCCTCCGTCTCCTCCTGGATGAAGCGGGCGAAGCGGCTGAAGGCGGCCTGTTTCTGGAAGGGCGTGGCGAGCGGCATGGTGACGGGACCGGAGCCAAAATCGAACTCCAGATGCGGCACCGCGCGCAAAAACTCCGTCAGCGTCTCCCACCAGATGCCATGCGTCTTGCAGCAGAAGCCCGGCGCGACGAACACGGTGAACGGCACCTTGTGGCGGGTGAAGACCGGCTGGGCATGCACCGCATTGTTGCGGTAGCCATCGTCGAGCGTGAAGGCGGCAAAGCGCTCGCCGGCCCGGGCGATGGCAAGGCGCGCCGGCATGTCGGCGAGCGCCACGAACTGGTAGCCCTCTTCCGTCAGGTGCTCGATCGCGGCGTCCAGGAATTCCGGCGTGATTTCCAGATGCGCATTGGGATCGAAGGCCTGTGCCACCTTCGGACGCACGTGATGCAGCGTGAAGATCGCGCCCATGCCGCGTGCCGACGCCATCAGCCCGACCCGCTCCGCCAGATGCGCAAATTCCAGCCCGCCGGTGATCACGGCGCGCTTCAGACCCTGTCGCATTGTGCTGCGGATCGGCATGTCGTCTTCGTCTTCCCTTGCTTTTTCTCGCCGCCGTTATCGCATCCGGTCGGTATCCGAGTGGTTAACAACGGCTTTCCTGTGGCGCGAGGGCAGGGGCGGACCCTGCTGGAAGGTGAGGATGCGGATGACGTCCATGAAAATGAGCGTGACGGGGCCAAACATCGTTGCGCCCTCCTGTCTGTTGAACCACCCGCATTGTCTGCCCGCTTGCCACCCCTGCTCAAACGAGTTTATCGTCGATTTCGAATGACTTGAGGTTATGCGATGAAACGCGGACGGCTGCCTTTGACGGCATTGAGGAGTTTCGAGGCGGCAGGCCGGCTCGGAAGTTTTACGCTTGCGGCGGAAGAACTGCTGGTGTCGCAGGCGGCCGTCAGCCGTCAGGTCAAGGAGCTGGAGGCCGAGCTCGGCAAGCCGCTCTTCGAGCGCCGCCACCGCAGCGTGCGGCTCACCACGGCCGGCCAGTCGCTGATCGAGGTCCTGTCGCGTGCCTTCGATGCGATGGATGCGAGCCTGTCGGAAATTCGGGGCAGGCGGGGCGGCGGCGTGCTGGAAATCAGTGCGGAGCCCTCCTTCGCCGCCTGCTGGCTCGTGCCGAACCTCGACGATTTCCACTCCGCCCACCCCGAGATCGACGTCGTGGTCGATTCCGACATGCGGCTGATCGAATTCCGCACCCATGAGCCCGAAATCGCCATCCGCCATTCGACGGACGCGACCGCCTGGCCGCGCGCGCAGGCGGAGCATCTTGCCGATGTGGAGATGGTCCCGGTGATCATGCCGTGCCTGGCCGAGGACGGCCCGCCACTCGACACGCCGGCCGACCTTCTGGCCTATACCCTGCTGCACGAGGAGAACCGCAGCAGCTGGCAGCGCTGGTTTACCGCCGCCGGCCTGCCCGAGGCGCCGCCGGGTCGTGCGCAGATCTTCACGGAGGGCAACCTGGTGCTGCAGGCGGCACTGCGCGGCCACGGCGTGGCGCTGGTCGACCGTTCCTTCGCCGCCGAGGACATTGCCGCGGGCCGCCTCGTGCAACCCTTCGACGTCTCCATCCGCTACGGCGCCTACTGGCTCGTCGCTCGCGATTTCAAGCGCCTGTCACCGGAGGCGCGGGCGTTTCGGGAGTGGTTGTTGCGGCGGATTGTTGTGCCCCACGGCGCATGATGGCGCTGCCCCTCATCCCGCTGCCGCGACCTTCTCCCTGCAAGCGGGGAGAAGGGGAGGATACGCCGGTTTTATGACCAAGCGGCGTTACAATTTCTGGAAAGACCTTGCCACACGTCCCTTCGCCCCGCTTGCGGGGAGAAGGTGCCGGCAGGCGGATGAGGGGCACCGCGAACGGTTCGTGGAAAATCAGGTCTTCGTCCCGCCCACGGTGATTTGGTCCATCCGCAGATGCGGCTGCCCGACGCCGACCGGGACCCATTGGCCGGCCTTGCCGCAATTGCCGATGCCGGTGTCGAGCTTGGTGTCGTTGCCGACCATCGAGACGCGGCGCATGGCGTCCGGGCCGTTGCCGATCAGCATCGCCCCCTTGACGGGGGCCGTCACCTTGCCGTTCTCGATGAGATAGGCTTCCGTGCAGCCGAAGACGAACTTGCCGGAGGTGATGTCCACCTGCCCGCCGCCGAAGGAGACGGCGTAGAGGCCGTTCTTCACCGAGGCGATGATCTCTTCCGGCGTCTTGTCGCCGGAGAGCATGTAGGTGTTGGTCATGCGCGGCATGGGGCGATAGGCGTAACCCTGCCGGCGGCCGTTGCCGGTCGCCTTCATGCCCATCAGGCGGGCATTCTGCCGGTCCTGCATGTAGCCGACCAGTTTGCCGTCCTCGATCAGCACGTTGTAGGCCGATGGCGTGCCCTCGTCGTCGACGGTGATCGAACCGCGGCGGTTGTCGATCGTGCCGTCGTCGACGACGGTGACGCCCTTGGCAGCGACCTGCTCGCCGAGCAATCCGGCGAAGGCAGACGTCTTCTTGCGGTTGAAGTCGCCCTCAAGGCCATGGCCGACCGCCTCGTGCAGCATCACGCCCGGCCAGCCGGAGGAGAGCACGATGTCCATCGTGCCCGCCGGTGCTTCCACCGCGTCCAGATTGACCAGCGCCTGGCGCAACGCTTCGTCGGCGCCGAAACGCCAGCTTTCCTCGGTGAGGAAGGCGTCGAAGGTCGTGCGCCCGCCGACGCCGTAGCTGCCCGTCTCCTGCCGGTCGCCGTCGCCGACGACGACGGAAACGTTGACGCGGGTCATGGGCCTGACGTCGGTGACGCGGTGGCCATCGGCGCGCAGGATGTTGACGACCTGCCAGCTCGCGGCGATCGACGCCGTCACCTGCCGCACTTTCGGGTCCTTGCCGCGCAGGTAGCCGTCGATCTCGGTCAGCAGCGCCACCTTCTGCTCGAAGGTCGGCGAGCCGATCGGGTTGTCCTGCGTATAGAGCTGGCGGTTGGTGCCCTGCGGCGCCTCGGAATAGTCGGCGGAATAGCCACGTGTCACGGCACCGGCTGCATCCGCCGCGCGCTTCAGCGCCGAAAGCGTCATCTCGCCGGAATGCGCATAACCGACTGCCTCGCCAGCGACGGCGCGCAGGCCAAAACCCTGGTCGGTGTTGAAGCTGCCGCCCTTGAGGCGGCCATTGTCGAAGGAAAGCGATTCCGCCTGGGCGTGTTCGAGGAAGAGCTCGCCGTCGTCGGCGCTCTTCAGCGTTTCCCGCAGCACCGCCTGCACGGATGCCTCGTCGGCATCGAAGAGGGAGAGGAGGTCGGTGTTCATGGCAGGCTCCGCAGCTTGTGAGTTCGGGGTTCATGTAAGTCCCCCGGCGGCGGGCGGCAAGCCCGCCGGGCGGATGGTTACGGCAGAGCGTCGTAGCCCTCGCCAAAACCCTTGAGGTCGACGGGGATGCCGATGCCTTCTTCCGGCGACTGGAAGACGATGAAGGTTGCGGTGGCGCCGGAGCGGAAGGTCTTCAAGAGCTCGTCTTCCAGCACGACTTCGGCATAGCAGCCATCGGCGAAGCAGCGCACGAAATAGGCCCGCCCGATATCCTTGCCGTCGACATTGAGGCCGAGCCCGTTCGGCAGCAGCACGCCGAGCGGCGCCAGCACGCGCAGGATCTTCGCCTTGCGGTCGGCGGTCTTCAGCACGACGACGGAGAGGCCGAGTTCCGGCCGGTCTTCGGCCAGCACGTTCTGCATCAGCGCGCATTGTTCGCCGGAAGCGCCCGCCGGCTGATCGCAGACGATCGACCATGCGCCATGGTTGGATTTCACCGTGCCGGGCTGCTGGGCCGCCGAAAGGGACGGGAGCGCCGTGGCGCCGAGGGCAAAGACGGCAAGGCCGAATGCTGCCCGCGACAGCCGGGAAAGGGGAGCAAAACCCATGAAAACCTCGGAATCTCGAATCAGTCGGGGTATCTTTGAAGGGACGGGGGCGAAATGAAAAGCCCTGCGCGCTCATTTCCAATTGATTGAAGGCGGAAATTGGACCGTCCGCACACACTTTATAATAGGGGTGGCCCAGGCCCGCCGGACAGGGGCTTGCGGCATGCGCAAAGGGTGCTCCAACCAGGATCGCCGCGGCCAAACCTTTCATGCTATAGGGAATTATGAAGAAACTGTGGGGATAGGCCCAAGGCTTTTGCTTTTGCGCAAAAATGCCGCACGGGCGGTCCCCCATGGCTGTTGCGGCGAGCATGAAACTGTGGTTTTAAGCACTCAGTATAGCAGGGATTCTGCGCGCCTGTTTGATCCCAATCAAACGCCTTGGGGAGATACGTTGTGAAAAACAAAGCTTTTGCAGTTCTGGCCGCTCTAGGCTGTCTGCTCTTTGCTTCGACCGCTTTCGCTGATCAGCCGTTCGACTGGCAGAAGGGCCTCCAGCCCGCCGCGACCTCGATGATGGAAGAGATCCGCTGGTTCGAGCAGTACACACTCTGGTTCATCGTACCGGTCACCCTGTTCGTTCTCGTCCTGCTCATCCTCGTGGTCGTGAAATTCCGCGAAAGCGCGAACCCTGTCCCGTCCAAGACCAGCCACAACACGGCGATCGAAGTCGTCTGGACGCTCGGTCCGGTCATCGTTCTCCTCTTCCTGGCGATCCCGTCCTTCCAGCTTCTGACCAAGCAGCTCGCTCCCACGGAAGAGCCGGAGCTGACGATCAAGGCCACCGGTTTCCAGTGGTACTGGGGTTATGAATACCAGGTCGGCGAAGCGCCGCTCTCCTTCGACAGCCTGCTCCTGCAGGACGGCGACCGCGCTGGCGCCGGCAAGGAAGACAAGGCCGTCTATCCGCGCCTTCTCGCCGTCGACAACGAATTGGTCGTTCCGGTCGGCAAGCATGTGCGCGTCCTCGTCACCGCTGCCGACGTGATCCACGCCTTCGCCATGCCGTCCTTCGGCATCAAGATCGACGCCGTGCCGGGCCGCCTCAACGAGACCTGGTTCAAGGCCGACCGTGAAGGCCTGTTCTACGGCCAGTGTTCCGAGCTCTGCGGCAAGGACCACGCGTTCATGCCGATCGCCATCCGCGTCGTCTCGCAGGAAAAGTTCGATACCTGGCTTGCTGCCGCCGCGACGAATGTCGGCGAGGCAAACAAGGCCCTGATGGCGTCTGTCGACGGTGCGGACAAGTCCGTCGCCGTCGCGCAGAACGCCGCGCAGTAATTCCAAGGGAGTTGAGACCATGGCCGGAACATCCGCTGCCCACGGCGATCACAACGATCACCACGAACACAAGCCGCTCACTTTCTTTCAGCGTTGGTTTCTGTCGACCAACCACAAGGATATCGGCACCCTCTACCTGATCTTCGCGATCCTCGCCGGCATCATCGGCGGCACGCTCTCGGTCTTCATGCGCATGGAGCTGCAGGAGCCGGGCATCCAGATCTTCCACGGCCTGGCCCAGATGGTCTACGGCTTCGAGGGTGACGCCGCCATCGACGGCGGCAAGCACATGTTCAACGTCTTCACGACGGCGCATGCGCTCATCATGATCTTCTTCATGGTCATGCCGGCCCTCATCGGCGGTTTTGCCAACTGGATGGTGCCGATCATGATCGGCGCGCCGGACATGGCCTTCCCGCGCATGAACAACATCTCGTTCTGGCTGATCATCCCGGCCTTCCTGCTCGTCCTGCTCTCGATGTTCGTCGAAGGCCCGGCCGGCGGTTATGGCGCAGGCGGCGGGTGGACGATCTATCCACCATTCTCGACTGCGGGCCAGCCCGGTCCGGCCATGGATTTCGTCATCCTCGGCCTGCACATCGCCGGCGCATCCTCGATCCTCGGCGCGATCAACTTCATCACGACGATCCTCAACATGCGCGCTCCGGGCATGACGCTGCACAAGATGCCGCTCTTCGCCTGGTCGGTGCTGATCACCGCCTTCCTGCTCCTGCTCTCGCTGCCGGTTCTGGCAGGCGGCATCACCATGCTGCTCACCGACCGCAACTTCGGCACGGCCTTCTTCGCGCCGGAAAACGGCGGTGACCCGATCCTCTTCCAGCACCTGTTCTGGTTCTTCGGCCACCCGGAAGTGTACATCCTGATCCTGCCCGGCTTCGGCATCGTCAGCCACATCGTGTCGACCTTCTCGAAGAAGCCGATCTTCGGTTACCTCGGCATGGCCTATGCCATGGTCGCGATCGGCGCCGTCGGCTTCATCGTGTGGGCGCACCACATGTACACGGTCGGCATGTCGCTCGACACGCAGCGCTACTTCGTCTTCGCCACGATGGTCATCGCGGTTCCGACGGGCGTGAAGATCTTCTCCTGGATCGCGACGATGTGGGGCGGCTCGATCCGCTTCACCACGCCGATGGTCTGGGCGATCGGCTTCATCTTCCTGTTCACCGTCGGCGGCGTCACGGGCGTCCAGCTCGCAAACGCCGGCCTCGACCGTGCGCTGCACGACACCTACTACGTGGTGGCCCACTTCCACTACGTTCTGTCGCTCGGCGCCGTCTTCGCGATCTTCGCGGCCTGGTACTACTGGTTCCCGAAGATGACCGGCTACATGTATTCGGAATTCCTCGGCAAGCTGCACTTCTGGGTCATGTTCGTCGGCGTGAACCTGATCTTCTTCCCGCAGCACTTCCTCGGTCTCGCCGGCATGCCGCGCCGCTATATCGACTACCCGGATGCCTTCGCAGGCTGGAACGCGGTGTCGTCCTACGGCTCGTACATCTCGGCCTTCGCCGTGCTGATCTTCCTCTTCAGCATCGTCGAAGCCTTCGCCAAGAAGCGCGTCGCCGGCGACAATCCGTGGGGCGAGGGCGCCAACACGCTGGAATGGCAGCTCTCTTCGCCGCCGCCGTTCCACCAGTGGGAACAGCTCCCGAAGATCAAGTAAGGTCTTCAGACGATCGGGGCCGCCGGCAACGGCGGCCTCAGTACTGGCAATGCCGGCGGAGGCCGGACGGTTCGTTGGATACCCGACGCTTCCCCCCACCCTCCGTCATCCTCGGGCTTGACCCGAGGATCCACGCCACACCCTCCGGCGTGCCGTGGGGTGTGGATCCTCGGGTCAAGCCCGAGGATGACGGAGGAGAGGGAGGGGCATGAGGCTCGACTCTCTCAGATAGCAGAGCGGAAAGAACATGGCGGTCATCGAGCATCACGACACAGCAGCAGGCGGCGGCGAGGTCACCCTCTCCGAAGCGTCGCCGCGTGATTTCTTCGAGCTCCTGAAGCCGCGTGTCATGTCGCTCGTCGTCTTCACGGCCTTTGCCGGCCTGGTCGTGGCGCCCGGCACGATCAACCCGTTCATCGGCGCCATAGCGATCCTCTGTATCGCCGTGGGCGCCGGAGCCTCCGGTGCCCTCAACATGTGGTACGACGCGGATATCGATGCGGTCATGACCCGCACCGCCCAGCGTCCCATCCCGTCCGGCCGCATCCGCCCGGAAGAAGCGCTCGCCTTCGGCCTGACGCTCTCCGGTTTCTCGGTCGTCATCCTCGGCCTTGCCGTCAACTGGCTCTCGGCCGGCCTGCTCGCCTTCACCATCTTCTTCTACGCCGTCATCTACACGATGTGGCTGAAGCGCTCGACGCCGCAGAACATCGTCATCGGCGGTGCCGCCGGCGCGTTTCCGCCGATGATCGGCTGGGCCTGCGTCACCGGCGGCGTCTCTATCGAGAGCGTCGTGCTCTTCCTCATCACCTTCCTGTGGACCCCCGCACACTTCTGGGCGCTCGCGCTCTTCAAGATGCGCGACTACGAGGCCGTCGGCGTGCCGATGCTGCCGAATGTCGCCGGCGAGTGGACGACGAAGGTGCAGATCCTGATCTACGCCATCCTGACCGCCGTCATCGCCGTCGTGCCGACCTTCCTCGGCTTCGCCAGCCTCGGCTACGGTCTCTTTGCCGCAGCGCTCGGCCTCGGCTTCGTATGGTATTCTGTCGGCGTGTTGCGCATGCCGGAAGGCGACCGCGCGATGGTGCCGGCCAAGAAACTCTTCGCCTTCTCCATCGTCTATCTGTTCGCGGTCTTCTCCGGGCTGATGCTCGACCACCTGATCGCGTCATTCGGATGGGTAATCTAATGGAAACGGTAAATCTCACGGAAAGCCAGAAGAAGTCGCGCCGCGGCCGCAACATCGCGCTCGGCGTCGTGCTTCTGGGCCTCGTCGTGCTCTTCTACATCGTCACGCTGGTGAAATTCGCCGGCGGAATGGCGGGTTGATCATGAGCGAGACGAAGCAGACCGAAAAGAGTGGCCCCGAAAAAAGCGGAATGGGCAACGGCGCGGTCGTCGCCATGTGCTGTTCCTTCGTCATCGGCATGGCCGGCATGGCCTATGCCGCCGTGCCGCTCTACGAGATGTTCTGCAAGGTCACCGGCTACGGCGGCACGACGCAGCGCGTCGAGCAGGCCTCCGACATCATCCTCGACAAGACGATCAAGGTGCGCTTCGACGCCAATGTCGGTCCGGGCCTCGCCTGGAGCTTCGAGCCGGTGCAGCGCGAAGTCGAGATGAAGATCGGCGAGACCGTGCAGATCATGTACAGGGCGCGCAACATGGCCTCCAAGGCGACCACCGGCCAGGCGACGTTCAACGTCACCCCGCAGGCGGCCGGCGCCTATTTCAACAAGGTCCAGTGCTTTTGCTTCACCGAAACGACGCTGAAGCCGGGCGAGGAACTGATCATGCCCGTCGTCTTCTTCGTCGATCCGGAGATCGTCAAGCCGGTCGAGACCAAGGGCATCCACACGATCACGCTGTCCTATACCTTCTATCCGCATGAGGCGACGAAGCCGGTGGTTTCGTCTGCGGATATCAAGACGGACGACGCGAACAAGCTTTGAAATATATGCGTTTCCGGCTATGCCGGGAACGGAACGCGATACATTCGGGGATAAGTCAAATGGCCGATGCGCATCAGAAGAAACACGACTACCACATCATCGACCCCAGCCCGTGGCCGCTGCTTGCTTCCATCGGCGCCTTCGTCATGGCGCTCGGCGGCATCGGCTACATGCGCTACGTTTCCGGCGGCGCGTTCCACCTGTTCGGCGTCAACCTCGCCACGCCGTGGATCTTCTACATCGGCCTCTTGATCGTGCTCTACACCATGTATGCCTGGTGGGCGGATACGGTGAAGGAAGCCCATGAGGGCCACCACACGCGCGTCGTCTCGCTGCACCTGCGCTACGGCATGATCATGTTCATCGCCTCCGAGGTGATGTTCTTCGTCGCCTGGTTCTGGGCCTTCTTCGATGCCAGCCTCTTCCCTGGCGAAGCCATCCAGGCCGCGCGCGCCACCTATACCGGCGGCGTGTGGCCGCCGAAGGGCATCGAGGTTCTCGATCCCTGGCACCTGCCGCTCTACAACACCGTCATCCTGCTGCTTTCGGGCACCTGCGTGACCTGGGCGCACCATGCCCTGCTGCACAACGACCGCAAGGGCCTGATCAACGGCCTGGCGCTGACCGTGGCACTCGGCGTGCTGTTCTCCTTCGTCCAGGCCTACGAATACGCCCACGCCCCGTTCGCCTTCAAGGATTCGATCTACGGCGCCACCTTCTTCATGGCGACCGGCTTCCACGGCTTCCACGTGCTCGTCGGCACGATCTTCCTGATCGTCTGCCTCATCCGCGCCATGCGCGGCGATTTCACCCCGAAGCAGCATTTCGGCTTCGAGGCCGCCGCCTGGTACTGGCACTTCGTCGACGTGGTCTGGCTCTTCCTCTTCTTCTCCATCTACATCTGGGGTGGCTGGGGCGCGCCGATCGCACACATGTAAACGAGCCTTGCTCGATTTATCGAAACGGCCGCAGCGATGCGGCCGTTTGCGTTTGGGGCCCTTTGTCGCGGCTTTTCGGTTGGACGCGGGGCCAAGCCGGCGCTACCTATCGAGAAAGCGGCCCGAGGGCCGAAAGACCTGTTTGATTGGAGCCGCACCATGAACGAGGACAAGGCGCTCTTTCCGCCCGTCGACCCCTACAGCGCCGGCGTGCGCGGCTGTTGCCCGCGCTGCGGCCAGGGCAAGCTGTTCAATGGCCTGCTGAAGGTGAGGCCCGCCTGCACGAACTGCGGCCTCGATTATTCCTTCGCCGATTCGGGCGATGGCCCGGTGGTCTTCGTGCTGCTCATCGTCGGCTTCATCGTCGTCGGCATCGCGCTGTGGGCGGAAGTGAACTACGCCCTGCCGCTCTGGCTGCATTTCATCCTGTGGATCCCGCTCGCTATCGGACTCGGCCTCTGGCTCACCCGCATCCTCAAGGGCCTGCTGATCACCCTGCAATACCGCAACAATGCGCGCCCGGGCGAAATCGACCGTGGCTGAGGTGCCGGCAAGCCGCAGGCCGGGCAGGGGCAAGGCGGTCCTCACCGGGATAGCATTTCTCATAGCGCTCGCCATCCTGCTGTCGCTCGGCACCTGGCAGGTCGAGCGCCTGCAATGGAAGGAGCAGCTCCTCGCCGACATGGCCGAACGGCGCGTGGCGCCGCCTGCGCCGCTTGCCGATATCGAGGCGATGGCGGCGAAGGGCGAGGATATCGAATACCGCCCCGTCACTGTCACCGGCATCTTCGCCAACAACCGCGAGCGCCACTTCTTCGCCACCTGGCGCGGCCAGACCGGCTATTATGTCTACACGCCGCTCCAGCTTGCCGACGGCCGCTTCCTCTTCGTCAACCGCGGCTTCGTGCCCTTCGAGGCGAAGGAGCCGGAAATGCGCAAGCAGGGCCAGCTGACCGGCGAGCAGACGGTCGTCGGCCTCGCCCGCGCGCGTCTTGCCGAAAAGCCGTCCTCCATCGTGCCGGACAACGACGTCACCAAGAACATCTTCTACTGGAAGGACCTCGACGTGATGGCATCGAGCACCGGCATCCCGGCCGACAGGCTCGTGCCCTTCTTCGTCGATGCCGGCGATGCGCTGAACCCGAAGGGCCTGCCGATCGGCGCCGTCACCCAGTTCGACCTGCCGAACAACCACCTGCAATATGCCATTACCTGGTATGGCCTCGCCGCAGCGCTTGTCGGCGTCGCCCTTTATGCGCTTTTCCGGCGGAAAGACGATCGCCCGGCCCCCTGAAAGCGCGCGATCAAATTGTTTTTTCTTGGCGCGGCGGCGCTCGCCGGCCTATATCAGGCGCAAACCCTTGCTGCCGTCCCGATTGCCGGATAACCGATGAGCATGATTGATACCCGATCGGACTTGACCATCAGACTGTGCGGCCCGCGCGGCTTCTGCGCCGGCGTGGACCGCGCGATCCAGATCGTCGTTCTGGCGCTGAAGGCCTATGGCGCGCCGGTCTATGTGCGCCACGAGATCGTGCACAACCGCTATGTCGTGGAAGGCCTGGAGGCGAAGGGCGCGATCTTCGTCGAGGAACTGCACGAGATCCCGGAAGAACACCGCCAGCAGCCGGTCGTCTTTTCCGCGCATGGCGTGCCGAAGTCGGTTCCGGAAGATGCGCAGTCGCGCAACCTGTTCTATCTCGACGCGACCTGCCCGCTGGTCTCCAAGGTCCACAAGCAGGCGATGCGCCACCAGCGCCTCGGCCGCCACGTCGTGCTGATCGGCCATGCCGGCCACCCGGAAGTGATCGGCACGATGGGGCAGTTGCCGGAAGGCTCGGTCTCGCTGGTCGAGACCGTCGACGACGCCGAGACCTATCTGCCGCCGGACGAGGAAAACCTCGGCTACGTCACGCAGACGACGCTCTCGGTTGACGACACCGCCGGCGTCATCAAGCGCCTGCACGAGCGCTTCCCGAACCTCACGGCACCGGCGGCCGATTCGATCTGCTACGCCACCACCAACCGCCAGGAGGCCGTCAAGCAGGCCGCTCCCGGCTGCGACCTGTTCCTGATCGTCGGCGCGCCGAATTCGTCCAACTCCAAGCGCCTCGTCGAAGTGGCGCTCAGGGCAGGGGCCACCAGGTCCGTGCTGGTGCAGCGCGCCTCCGAGATCGACTGGGAGACGATCGGTGACATAAGCACCGTCGGCCTGTCGGCCGGTGCCTCCGCGCCGGAAGTCATCGTCAACGAAATCATCGAAGCCTTCCGCGCGCGCTACAACGCGGTGGTGGAACTTGCCGATACGGTCGAGGAAAACGAACACTTCCTCGTCAACCGCGAACTGCGCTCAATCGAACTCACCCCCGCCGACATGGCCTTCGTCAATGGCGAGTAGGGTGGCGTTCGCCTCGGCACACCCCCCTCTGGCCTGCCGGCCATCTCCCCCTCAAGGGGGGAGATCGGCAAGACGAGGGCACATCGCCCTTCCGCATTCGTTAAACGTGGGCGAGACATTGCTTCATCCAATCTCCCCCCTTGAGGGGGAGATGCCCGGCAGGGCAGAGGGGGGTATCCCCCGATCCTTCCCACCCCCGCAAGCCTGAGACCCGCCCGTGGCCGTCTATACCGATATCACCGAAGACGATCTTTCCCGCTTCCTGACCGCCTATGACGCGGGCACGCTGCTGTCCTACAAGGGCATCGCCGAGGGCGTGGAAAATACCAATTTCCTGCTGCACACCACGGCGGGCGCCTTCATCCTGACGCTGTACGAAAAGCGCGTCGACAGCAACGACCTGCCGTTCTTCCTCGGCCTGATGCACCATCTGGCGGAGCGGGGCCTGTCCTGCCCGCTGCCGCTGCCGAGGAACGACGGTGCGCTTCTGGGTGAGCTGTCCGGCCGCCCGGCCGCGATGATCTCCTTCCTCGAAGGCATGTGGCTGCGCAAGCCCGCGGCAGGCCATTGCCGCGAGGTCGGCCGCGCCCTTGCCGAGATGCACCTGGCCGGCGACGGTTTTGCGATCACCCGCGCAAATGCGCTTTCCGTCGGCGGCTGGCGGCCGCTGTGGGACAAGTCGGCCGGGCGCGCCGACGAGGTGGAAAAGGGCCTGCAGGACGAGATCGCCGGCGAGCTCGCCTTCCTCGAAGCCAATTGGCCGAACGACCTGCCCGCCGGCATCATCCATGCCGATCTCTTCCCCGACAACGTCTTCTTCCTCGACGACAGGCTGTCGGGCCTGATCGACTTCTATTTCGCCTGCAACGACCTGCTCGCCTATGATGTCGCCATCTGCCTCAATGCCTGGTGCTTCGAGAAGGACGGCGCGTTCAACCTCACCAAGGGCATGGCGCTGCTCGCCGGCTACGAGAGCGTGCGTCCGCTCTCGCCCGAAGAGGCTGCGGCCCTGCCGCTGCTCGCGCGTGGCTCGGCGCTCCGCTTCTTCCTGACGCGGCTCTACGACTGGTTGATGACGCCGCCCGGCGCGCTTGTCGTCAAGAAGGACCCGCTCGAATACCTGCGCAAGCTGCGCTTCCACCGCCAGGTCCGCAACCCGGCAGAATACGGTCTTTCCCGATGAAACATGTTGATATCTTCACCGACGGCGCCTGCTCGGGCAATCCCGGCCCCGGCGGCTGGGGCGCGGTGCTGCGCTATGGCGACGTCGAGAAGGAACTCTTCGGCGGCGAGGCCGATACCACCAACAACCGCATGGAACTGACGGCGGCACTGAGCGCGCTCACCGCCCTCACGTCGCCCTGCGAGGTCGATCTCTACACCGACTCGAAATATGTCATGGATGGCATTTCGAAGTGGATCTTCGGCTGGAAGAAAAACGGCTGGAAGACCGCCGACAAGAAGCCGGTGAAGAACGGCGAAATCTGGCAGGCGCTCGACGCGGCACGCCTTCGCCACAAGGTCGAATGGCACTGGGTCAAGGGCCATGCCGGCCACCCGGAAAACGAACGCGCCGACGAACTCGCCCGCCAGGGCATGGCGCCGTTCAAGGGGAAACGCGCCGTCGGCGAATGAAATCGATCCGCTCGCGGATGGCGCCGTTCGGCTCCTTGTCGAAAAGCGCCAGCAGGGCATCCAGATCGCCGAGCCGGTCGCGATTGGCGATCAGCCCGTCGGCGGCGATCTTGCGCACCGTGGTGGTCCTGTCCTGCGCCGCCTGCCGAAGCGTCGCCGCGACATCCGGAGCAATCGTGATCGGCCGGGTCACGAGGGCCGGCACATCCGATGATTGGCGGCCGGCAAAGGTGGCTTCGGTCTTCTTCGTCCTGCCGGCGACGATTTCGGCATGGCCGGAGATCAGCGTGCGCGCGGCCAACGCCCGCACAAGATAGTGCCGTGCCGTCAGCAGCTGCGCAAGCGCCCTATCCAGGCGATCCGACAGAAGCAGCAGGCGCATCACGGCGGCAACGGTGTTGTCCGTCGATGCCGTCAGCCAGCAGAGCAATGCGGGCCAGCTTTCCTCCCGGGTCAACAGGTCGATGACCGGCGCCGCAAGATCCATCCTGCCGCGCCGCTTCACATGGTGATCGGCAATCAGCGGGGCGATGCCCTGCGCTGCCGAAAGTGGAATGCTGGGCGCAAGACGCGTGAAGGCGGCGCGCCCGGCCGCGGCCACGGGCGCCGCCCAGTCGTCGAACCGCATGAGGAGCAGGGCGAGGCGCAATGCGCTCGCGGGCGCATCGGCAAGTTCGTGAAGGGCAAGCTCGCGGACGAAGCCGTCGGGGTGGCACATCCGCAGCCAGGCCGACCGACCCGGCGGAACCGCTGGTGACGGCTTTTCCGGCCGGTTTTTCCGGATCGCCAGGAGGCGTCCAAGCAGCGTCGGTTCGGGATCCGAGGGGAGGCGATAGCGGAAGACGGAGGCGGAAAGGCGGGCGACCTGCTGGGCCATGTCCGGCGGAAGACGATCGAGATCGGCCAGAAGCCCGTCGAGGGTCGCGCTGTCGAGACATCCGGCGCGCAGCGCATAAATTGCCTTTTCCAGGCGGGCCGCGATGTGCGGATCGATCCCTGCGGTGCTGCCCTTGCGCCACTTGCCATCCTGCATCGACCATATCCTTTGTCGCAAGCCCTCATGGAAATGCCCGGGTGCTGCCCGGGCATTCTCGGCTCGTTGAAAGGATGACGGTCAGGCGACCGGGTCTATTCAGAGCTGCTCGATCATTGCGGCGGCACCGGAGACGGTCGCCTGGCCGGGGCTTTCTTCCACGTTCAGGCTCTTCACCACGCCGTCCTCGACGAGCATGGAATAGCGCTTGGAACGCAGGCCGAGCGTGCCGGCGGAAAGGTCGACCTCCATGCCGAGCGCCTTGGTGAAGCCGGCATCCCAGTCGGCGAGGAAGCGCAGCTTGCCGGCACCGCCCGTGGAATTGGCCCAGGCGCCCATGACGTGGTGGTCGTTGACGGCGACGACGGCGATGTCGTCCACGCCCTTGGCGAGGATCGCGTCGCGATTTTCGAGATAGCCCGGCAGGTGGTTCAGCGAGCAGGTCGGCGTGAAGGCGCCGGGTACGGCGAAGAGCACGACGCGCTTGCCCTTGAACAGGTCCTCGGTCGAGATTTCAGCGGGACCGTCCGGCGTGCGCTCCTTGAGCTTGAGGTCGGGCAGCTTGTCTCCAACGGCAATGGTCACGGGTCTCTCCCAATTTGTCAAAAATAATGGCTGTATTATCGGCTTCATTGCGGGTGACGGGAATATAGGCGACGGTCACTCGATGGCAAGCGGGCTTTCCATCGTCTTTTCACCAGCGCGCACCGTCAGGCGGATCGGATCTTTTTCGAGGTCGTATACCTTCGGCTTGTGCAGCACGGGCACCTCCGCGACGAAGACGTCCCCATCGCGTCGGACCGGCCCGGCCGCGCCGAATTCGAAGGTCGAGGAACCGGAGAGGAAGACATCGGGCAGCGATCCGCCCGCCGGCGCCTCGAAGCGCACCGTCACGCTCTTGCCGTCCGCCGCGAAGCGCCCGGAAAGCGGCTTGAACCCGTCGCTCGATCCGCCCGGCAGCGTCGCCTCGGCATCGGCGATCGCCGTCTCCTCCAGCGGGTTGGCGAAACTCTCGTCGATCGTTTCCACCGTCAGTTCCGCCTGCACGGGAATACAGATGTCCTTGCACACGCCGAGGAAGACCGTCGCGGTGATCGCCCCGCCGGCCGCCTTGTTGAGCATCAGCGGAAAGCGCACCGGCCTGTCGTAGCCGATATAGTGGTTCTCCTGGTCGCCGAGCCGTTTTGGCGCGGGGAAGCCGACCGATTTCAGCTCTGCCCCGCTGATCGCGATCGACGGCGGGATGCCGCTGCCGCCCGGATCGCGCCAATAGGTCTTCCAGCCGTCATGCAGGCGAATGTCGATCATGGCGCGCACCACGCCGTCGGCGCCGGCCGGAAGGGCGACGAGCCGCACGTCGCCGCCCGGCGTCTCGACCCATTGCGAGGTCGCGGCGGCGGCGGTCGAATGCAGGAAAAGCAGCGCGATGGCAGCGGTTTGCAGGCGGTTCATGATGAGATATCTAGCGCCGGGAGCACTGGCTTTCCAGCAACAAAACCGTGGGCGGCAATCATAAAAGCTTGATCGCGCCCTTTCCTACCATAGCTTTCCTGCAAGGCTGGCACGCCGCGCCCGCAAAAAAGAACGCTTTTCATTTGGCGGCGAATTGGTAGGCTAACCGCACTATGGCTATCTCGGTTCTGAAAAACAAGCGAGAACGCGGCTTCCTTGACGGTCAGTTCCTGATCGCCATGCCGGGCATGGCCGACTCGAATTTCTCCCGCGCGGTGGTCTATATCTGCGCCCATTCCGATGACGGCGCGATGGGCTTCATCATCAACCGCGCGCAGCAATTGAGCTTTTCCGACGTGCTCCTGCATCTCGATCTCGTCGGCGAGGACGAGGTTATCCGCCTGCCGGGCTCCACGCTCGATTTCCCCATCCGCTGCGGCGGCCCGGTGGAAAGCGGCCGCGGCTTCGTGCTGCATTCGGACGATTACATGTCCGAATCCTCCATTCCCGTCAGCGACGACATCTGCCTGACGGCGACGCTCGATATCGTGCGCGCCATTTCCCGCGGCCGCGGCCCGCAAAAGGGCCTGATGATGCTGGGTTACGCCGGCTGGGGGGCGGGGCAGATCGAAAACGAGATGGGTGCCAATGGCTGGCTGTCCTGCCCGGCACAGGAAGAGCTGATCTTCGACACCAATCTCGACAGCAAATACGAGCGCGCGCTCGGCCTGATGGGTATTTCGCCCGCCATGCTCTCGACCGAAGCTGGCCACGCCTGAAGCCACGTTTATTTCAGACATCTCTTTGGAACTTGTGCGGGTCTGCGCCGTTGTTTGGCCGCGTGAAGGAACACGCCTCGAACAACAGGAGTACGACGGTGGGTAGCACGAGCGACAAGATCAAGGGCACGGCAAACGAAGTTGCAGGCAAGGTCAAGCAGGCCGCCGGCAAGGCGACCGACAATCCGAAGCTGCGCGCCGAAGGTGCGGGCCAGGAAGCCAAGGGCAAGACCCAGAAGGCTGTCGGCAAGGCCAAGGACGCGGTCAAGGGCGCGGTCGACCGCCTCTGACCAACGGCGGATGGCACGCCCGTGTCATCCTGCGATAGCAATTGAAGCATACCCGTATCGGCTGAGACCGATACGGGTATTCTGCACGAGACCATACCGGGGACGTCATGAGACTTTTCACCTGCGAGACCTGCGGCCAGACCATCCATTTCGACAACCGCCTCTGCATGCGCTGCGGCGCCTCGCTCGGCTTCCTTGCCGAGGATGTGACGTTGCACGCGCTGGTGCCGGAGGGCGAGGGCTTGTGGAGGATCGCGCCGAACGAGGGTCTCTACCGCTTCTGCGACAATGCCGCGCTGGAGGTCTGCCACTGGCTGCTGCCGGCCGATAGCCCGCACGCCTTCTGCGAGGCCTGCCGGCACAACCGCATCGTGCCGACGACGGATCCGCATGGGCTGGAGCGCTGGCGCCGCATCGGGCTTGCCCAGCAACATCTGTTCTACTCCATCCTGCGCTGGCGCCTGCCGCGCCCGACCCGCGAGGAAGACCCGAACAGCGGCCTCGTCTTCGATTTCCTGGCGGACGAGCTGGATCTCAACGGCAACGTGATCAACGCCGCCATGACCGGCCACGAGGCGGGCCTCATCAGCCTTCGCGCCGCCGAGGCCGACGACGAGGTGCGCGAGAGCGTCCGCGTCTCCATGGGCGAGCCCTACCGCTCGCTGCTCGGCCATTTCCGCCACGAGATCGGCCATTTCTACTGGGCACAGCTCGTGCGCGACGATGCCACCCTTGAAGAGGCCCGCCGCCTCTTCGGTGACGAGCGCCAGGACTATGCCGCCGCCCTTCAGCGCAATTACGAGCAGGGCCCGCCCGCCGACTGGCCGCTGCATTTCATCAGCACCTATGCCAGCTCCCACCCGGCCGAAGACTTCGCCGAATGCTGGGCGCATTTCTTCCATATCGTCGATACGCTGGAGACCGCCCGCGCCTTCGGCCTCAACACCGATCCGAAGGGTCACGAGGAACTGGAAGCCGAGGTCACCTTCGACCCCTACCGCGCCCCGAACGCCGGCCGCCTCGTCGAATCCTGGATCCCCCTCAGCGTCGCGCTGAACGCCATCCAGCGCTCCATGGGCCAGCCCGACAGCTACCCCTTCGTCCTGCCGCCGCCGGTGGTGGAGAAGCTGGATTTCATCAATCGGCTGGTGAGGCACATAGGGGATAGGCAATAAGGAATTAGGCAGTAGGCAGTAGGGTGAGACCGTTTTACTGCCTACTGCCTACTGCCTACTGCCTAACTCCTCCTACGCCCGCTTCATCAGCGGAAACCGCTCCTTCAACAACCGCTGCACTGAATCGTAGCCGATCGGCGGGCCGAAGAGGTAGCTTTGGCCGAATTCGCAGCCCATGTTGCCGAGTTCGATCGCGTCCTCTTCGGATTCGATGCCTTCGGCGACGACCTGCATTTCCAGTTCCCGCGCCATCGAGATGACGGAGCGCAGCAGCACGGGGCGCTTGTCGGAAGCGTCGCGCACCAGCGCCTTGTCGAGCTTGATCGTGTCGAAGGGGAAGCGGGTGAGGTAGGAGAGCGAGGAGTGGCCCGTGCCGAAATCGTCGAGCGCGAGGCCAAGGCCGACATCCTTCAGCTTGTTGAGGATGAGGCGGGCCTGTTCCGGGTTTTCCATCACGACGGATTCGGTGAGTTCCAGCTTCAGCTTGTGCGGCTCGCAGCGCGTCTTGGCGAGTGCGGCGCGCACGTCGTTGTAGAGTTCGTTGTTGAGAAGCTGGGCGCTCGAGAGGTTGACCGAGACGAAGATCGGCAGCTCGCCGGTCTGGAGCTGCCAGTCCATCAGGTCGCTCGCCGCCTTGTCGAAGGCGAAGAGGCCGAGCTGGTTGATGAGGTCGGAGGCTTCCGCGATCGGGATGAACTCGGTCGGCGAAATGTTGCCGCGCTTGGGGTGGTCCCAGCGCATCAGCGCCTCGAAGCCGGCGATCTCGGCATCGGAAAGACGCACGATGGGCTGATAGACGAGGGAAAGCTCCTTGCGCTCGATGGCGCGGCGCAGGTCCGTCTCGATCTGCAAACGATCGGCGCCGAAGGTGCGGAAGGCGGGGCGGAAGGGCTCGACGCGGTTGCCGCCAGCCTTCTTCGCGCGGTACATGGCGAGTTCCGCGTCGTTGAGCAGGCCGGCCGCATCCTCCTGCTGGTCGACCCAGGAGACGAGGCCGATCGAGGCGGTCAGGATGATCTCGCGGCCGCCGAAATTGATCGGCACCATGATGGCCTTGCTCACCGCATCCGCGAAATCCGCCACCTTGGCGGGGTCGCGCTCCGACATCAGGATCAGGCCGAACTGGTCGCCGGCCAGCCGCGCCAGCGTGTCCTGCGGCTTGAGCAGGCGCCGCAGACGACGGGTCAGCGCGATGAGGATGTTGTCGCCCGCCGCAATGCCGAGCGCATCGTTGACCTGCTTGTAGCGGTCGATGTCGATGGTCAGCACCGTCGGGCGCACGTTTTCCGAACTTGATGTCAGCGCGAGGACCGATTGCAGGCGATCGAGGAAGACCTGGCGGTTGGGCAGGCCGGTGAGGTTGTCGTGCAGCGCGTCCTGCAAAAGACGGTCGACGGAATTGCGCTGTTCGGTGATGTCGATGATCGTGCCGACGCAGCGGATGATCTCGCCATTTGCGCCGAGCACCGGCCGGGCGCGGATCGACAGCCAATGATAATGGCCATCCTCGGCGCGCACGCGGAACTGATGGTTGAGCCGGCCCTTGCGGTGCTCCAGCAGCACGTCGAGCGTCGCGCGAAAACGGTCACGATCGTCGGGATGCAGGCGCGGCAGCCAGTTGCGCGCCGGGCCATGCATGACGCCGGGCGCAAGGCCGAGCTGGATGGAGATATCGGGAATGGTGACGACACGGTCGCGCGCCACGTCCCAGTCCCAGACGGTATCGCCCGAGCCGGTCAGCGCCAGCGACTGGCGTTCGAGATCGGAGAACAGGCCCTGGCTATAGGCGCCGCCGGCAAAGGCGTGCTGCATCACCGTGAAGCCGATGAGGAGCACGATCAGCACGAGGCCGCCGCCAAGGGCGGGCTGGATGATGTCGTTGTTGAGCTGCCCCGTCACCGTCAGCCATGCGCCGAACAGCCAGACGAGGATCAGCGCCCAGGCGGGCACGAGCAGGATCGCCCGGTCGTAGCGGTTGAAGCCGAGATAGGCGATGAGCACGATGCCGACGGAGCCGGTGAGCGCGAAGGAGAGGCGGGCGATGCCGGACGCGATCGGCGGATCGTAGATCGCCACGCCGAACAGCAGGCCGAGGCCGAGGATCCAGGCGAGCGTCGCGTAGGAGAGATGGGCGTGCCAGCGGTTGAGGTTGAGATAGGTGAACAGGAACACCACGAGGCCGGCGGCAAGGAAGACTTCCGTGCCCGCCCGCCATATTCGTTCATCCCCCGCGGTGATGCTGATGAGCTTCGACAGGAAGCCGAAATCGACGCAGATATAGCCGAGCACCGCCCAGGCGAGCGCCGCCGTCGCCGGCAGCATGGAGGTGCCCTTCACCACGAAGAGGATGGTGAGGAAGACCGCCAGCAGGCCGGCAATGCCGAGCACGATGCCACGATAGAGCGTGAAGGCGTTGACCGTGTCCTTGTAGGCGTCCGGCTCCCAGAGATAGATCTGCGGCAGGTCGGGCGTCGCGAGTTCCGCGACGAAGGTGACGACGGTGCCCGGGTTGAGCGTGATGCGGAAGACGTCCGCTTCCTCGCTCGGTTGCCGGTCGAGCGCAAACCCTTCGCTCGGCGTGATCGAGATGATGCGTTTTGCCCCGAGGTCCGGCCAGAACAGCTTGGATTGCACCAGGCGGAAATGGGGGGCGACGATCACGCGGTCGATCTGCTCTTCCGAGACATTGGCGAGGGCGAAGACGGCCCAGTCGCCCTGGTGGTCCTCAGAGGTCGCGCGCACCTCGATGCGCCGCACGATGCCGTCCGTGCCCGGCGCCGTGGAGACCTGGAAGGCCTCGCCGCGGCCGGTATAGATCTCGGTGGTGGCGGTCAGGTCGAGCGCGGTGTCGTCGCGGGAGATTTTGACGGGCTCGACGGCATGGGCCGGCAGCCCCAGCGCGCCGACGAGCATCGTCACGGCGAGGAGAACGAGGGCAAGCAACCGGCTGGCACGCAGCGTTTGCTGCACGGATGGAGGCATCATTGAAACTGCATTGTCCTTAGGTACGGCCCAGTCCTGTCGCGCCCGGGTGCCGCTCAAGACCGCCTGTCGGCCGCCAGAAGCGAGTACATCACGTGGTCGCGCCACTCCCCGTTTATCTTCAGATACTCCCGAAGGTAGCCTTCCTGTTGAAAGCCGGCCTTTTCAAGGAGACGGATGCTTCTTGTGTTGTCTGGAATACAGGCTGCCTCGATACGGTGCAACTGAAGGCTCGAAAAGATATAGGGGATGGCCAGTTTCAAGGCACCGAACATATGGCCGTGGCCGGCATGGCGCTCGCCCATCCAGTAGCCGATCATGCAGCATTGCGCCGCACCGCGCCTGATATAGCCGATGGTCAGCCCGCCGAGCAGCGCCTTGTCGTCGCGTGCGAAGATGAGAAGCGGCACCGCCTGGCCGGAGGCAAATTCCTGTTCATTCCGGACGACGCGCGCCCGAAACGAACTCTCGGTCAACTCGTCCCCCCGCCAGGTCGGTTCCCACGGCTCGAGAAAGCGCCGGCTCTCGGAACGCAGCGGATACCATTGCCGATAATCCTGGAAACGGGGCAGGCGAAGCAGATGGCGATCGCTGGCAAGCTCAAGGGTATCGGACTGCCGGGACAGAAACCGAAAAACCGACCTTGTCATTCAAACCTCCGCGCACGCCGGCCCTGAGGCACGCTATCTGATGAGAGTATGACAGCGGGCGGGATGGCGTCAAATGGTGTTGGCGGGAAGAGGGTGGGGGGCTGATTTGCCCCAATTGCGGGCGTTGCCGACGTCGCAAATGTCAGCAAAACAAAGTGTCGCCTTAATCGGGATTTTTGCGACAGTCATCTCACATCTTTGCTAAAAAGCGTCCGGTGGTAGGGGAACGATCCTAAGGCTGAATTCCAGTGGAACATCACAATAAGAATCGAAGAGGACAGATGGTTGCTCCTGTTTCAGGCGTTTCCATTCTTACCATCACCCAGGCGACAACGGCGACATTCACCGATCTCTTCATCGACCTCGCGTTCCTGTGTTTTATCCGGTCGGGAACGAAGAAAGTGGTTTGCCCCGTTCACGGCGAGATGATCGGTGAGGAAGGAGACTTGCTGATCTTTCCGCCGGGCTCGATAGTCACGCTGGAAAACCGACCCGTTCCGAACGCCAGTTATCAGGCGGATGGCTTGTATTTCGCGCGTGATCTGGTCGATGCGGTCTTCTCCGACCATCCCTCGCGGAATGTCTCGCCGGGCATCCAGATAGTGCGGGCGTCTTACCGCCCGTCCGAAATCCTCGATCTGATAAAGGAAACGCTCGAAAGGGATGATTTACCGCCTGCACTCAAAAAGCATCGGCTTTTGGAGCCCCTGATCTGGCTGCGGCACAATGGGGTACAGCTTCCAGCGCGAGATGACGATCAGCCGTGGGGCAAGGTGCGTCGCCTGATAGAAACCGATTTCGCCAAGCCTTGGCGCATCGCCGATGTCGCTGGGCACTTTGCTATGAGCGAAGCGACCTTTCGCCGGTGGCTTGCGAAATCGGGGCTAGGTTTTGCAAAGATTCTGCTGAACACTCGCCTTGAGAGGGGCCTTACCCTGCTACAGACGACGGGCGTTCCCATTTCCCGGATCGCGCTGGAATGTGGCTTTCAAACCCCTTCTCACTTCTCCGATTCCTTTCGAAAAAGGTTCGGAATCAAGCCAAAACTGATTCGATCAAGGGAAGAGTGACCGTTTTTCGATAGTATTTGATCTCTGGGCGGAAGCGGAGATTCGGACAAGACAGTATCTCATGAGGCATGATCAACCGTCCAGAAAGGGCACTCAAATCATGCTGAAGAAAGCTTCCTTCCCCGTCTTCCTGCTGGCTATCGTGATGGCCAACGCCGCGAGTGCGCAGGATTTCAAATTGTCCAGCTCCTCGATTGCCGAGGGTGCGCAACTCGCTTCCTCATTTGTTTTCGCGGGCTTCGGCTGCGAAGGAGGCAACCAGTCGCCGCAATTGTCGTGGTCTGGGGCCCCCGAAGGCACGAAGAGCTTTGCAATCACCGCCTACGATCCGGACGCTCCAACCGGCTCGGGCTGGTGGCACTGGAACGCCGTGAACATCCCTGCCTCCGTGACCTCCCTTGAACTCGGGGCGAGCGGCGATGGCAAGATGCCGGCGGGAACCGTTGAAATAGCCAATGATTATGGAGCGGCTGGCTTCGGCGGCGCCTGCCCGCCTCCGGGTGAGGTTCATCGATATGTTTTCACCGTACATGCCTTGGCGACGGACCGTCTGGAACTGCCGGAAAACCCTAGCAATGCACTGGCTGGGTTCATGATCGGCGCCAACACAATCGAAAGCGCCCGCATCACTGCGGTCTATAGCCGCTAACATGGTAAAGGAATCGGCGGTCAGCATTCTTGGCTGACCGCCGATGCAAATGATCGCTTTGTCGCGAAAATCAGGTGCAAAGGTCAGACTTTCGCGACCGGCATTTGCGGCGGCCCGGATGCCGGAGGGCCGAGGGGCGGTGCCCCTCAGCTCGCCGCACGCTCCGGCACGATGCCGCGCGCAAGTGACCGGCTGATATCCCCGGCCGAAACCAGGTGTTCCAGCGGGCCGATGGCCGAGATCGTCGGGGCCGTGTCGAAGAACAGGCGGCCGGCGAGGTCGGTGAGGCGTTCGATGGTGATGCCTTGCAGGCGCTCCATCAGTTCCTCGTTAGGGATCGGGCGACCGTAGAGCATCATCTGGCGGGCGATCTGGCCGGCGCGGGCGGCGGGGCTTTCCTGGCCCATCAGGAGCTGGGCGCGGATCTGGGCGCGGGCGCGCTCTATTTCCTGCTGCTCGATGTTTTCGGACGACTTGCGCAGCTCGTCGAAGATGACGGGCATCAGCTCGGGCAGGTTCTCGCCGCCGGTCGCGGCATGGATGCCGAAAATGCCGGTATCGGAAAAACCCCAGTGGAAGGCGTAGATCGAATAACACAGGCCGCGATGTTCGCGCACTTCCTGAAAGAGGCGCGAGGACATGCCGCCGCCGAGGATGTTGGCGAGGATCTGCGAACAGTAGAAATCGCGGGCGTGATAGGCCTTGCCCTCGAAGCCGAGCAGGACCTGCGCATCCATCAGGTCGCGCGTCTCGCGAATGTCGCCGCCGGTATAGCGGGCCGGCTCGAAGACCGGCGAGATTTTCGGCGCGGTCGGCAGGCTCGAAAAACGATCCTCGACCTGGCGCACGAATTCCTCGTGGTTCACCGCACCGGCCGCCACGACGAACATGCGGTCCGTCGTGTAGTTGCGGTCGAGATAGCTGCGAATCTGGGTGGGCGTGAAGGACAGGACGGTGTCCGGCGTGCCGAGAATGGCGCGGCCGATGATCTGGTCGCGATAGGCGACCTCGGAGAATTTGTCGAAGACCACGTCGTCGGGCGTATCGTTGGCCGCGCCGATTTCCTGCAGGATGACGTGTTTTTCGCGGCGCAGCTCTTCCTCGTCGAAGACCGATTCCGTCAGGATGTCGGCGAGGATGTCGACCGCGAGCGGAACGTGGTCCTTCAGCACGCGGGCATAGTAGGAGGTGGTTTCCGTCGATGTCGCGGCGTTGACCTCGCCGCCGACATTTTCGATTTCCTCGGCGATCTGGCGGGCGGAGCGGCGCTCCGTGCCCTTGAAGGCCATGTGCTCGAGGAGATGGGCGATGCCGTGCTCGTCCGTGGTTTCGTTGCGTGACCCCGACTTGATCCACACGCCGAGAGCGACGCTCTCGAGATGCGGCATGTTCTCGGTCACCACGGTCAACCCGGACGCAAGCCGGGTGCACTCAACTTTTATCATGCGCACTTTCTGCGTTTCTAGCCTCGAACCCGCGTCTGTTTCCCGATGTAGTCTTCCAACCCATCGAGCTTCGCATCGAGGACGTCGAACCGCTCCTCCCTTTGCATGAGGTCAGCAAGCCACGACGGAAGCGCCGGGTCAATACCGCATGCCGATTTTACTGCGGCGGGGAATTTCGCCGGATGGGCGGTGGCAAGCGTGACCATCGGCGCACCGGGCTTCTCGTGCTTGGCGGCGACGAAGACGCCGATTGCCGAATGCGGATCGAGCAGGTAGCCGGTCTTCTTCAGCGTATCCTTGATCGTCTGGGCGACCTGCTTTTCGGTGGCGCGGCCGGCGCGGAACTTCTTGCGGATGGTCTTCAGCGCGCCCGCTTCGATCTCGAAGGCGCTGGATTGCTTGAGGCTTTCCATCGCGCGGCGCACGGCGCCGGCATCGCGGTCGGAGGCCTCGAACAGCAGGCGCTCGAAGTTCGACGAGATCTGGATGTCCATGGACGGCGAGGTGGTGGCCTTGACGCCCTTCATCTCGTAGCGGCCGGTCTTCAGCGTGCGGGCGAGGATGTCGTTTTCGTTGGTGGCGATGACCAGCTTGTCGATCGGCAGGCCCATGCGCTTCGCGGCATAGCCTGCAAAGATGTCGCCGAAATTGCCGGTCGGCACGGTGAAGGAGATCTTCCGGTCCGGCCCGCCGAGCGCCACGGCGCTGGTGAAGTAATAGACGATCTGGGCCATGATGCGCGCCCAGTTGATCGAATTGACGCCCGAGAGCTTGACCCGGTCGCGGAATTTCACGTCGTTGAACATCGCCTTCACGAGGTCCTGGCAATCGTCGAAATTGCCCTTGATGGCGAGCGCGTGCACGTTCTTTTCCTTCGACGTGGTCATCTGGCGCTGCTGCACCGGCGAGACCTTGCCTTCCGGGAAAAGGATGAAGATGTCGGTGCGCTCACGCCCGGCAAAGGCGTCGATCGCCGCGCCCCCGGTATCGCCCGAGGTGGCGCCGACGATGGTGGCGCGTTCGCCGCGAACGGCCAGCGCATGGTCCATCAGGCGGGCGAGCAGCTGCATCGCCACGTCCTTGAAGGCGAGCGTCGTGCCGTGGAAGAGTTCCAGCACGAAGGCATTCGGCCCGGTCTGCACGAGGGGGGCGATCGCCGGATGGCGGAAGGTCGCGTAGGCCTCGTCGATCATCGCGCGGAATTTGTCGGCCGGAATGTCGCCCTCGACGAAGGGAGAGAGCACGGTGAAGGCGATCTCCTCGTAGGATTTTCCGCGCAGCGCCCGGATTTCCTTCTTCGAGAAGCTCGGCCATTCGCGCGGCACATAGAGGCCGCCATCGCGGGCAAGGCCCGCCAGAAGCGCATCGGAGAAACCGAGGGAAGGGGCCTCGCCCCGCGTCGAAACATAATCCACGTTCACAGGTCCTTGGAAATGTTGGCTATTTCGAGCGACAGACATCGCAAAAATCTACAATCGCTACGTACCAGCGCTTCTTTGTCCAGTCTAGCGAAAGGCCACGGGTGCTGCGGGTCTCTTTGCGGCAGATCGTGGCAAGCCGTTGCGCCTTGCCCGTTCGTGGTCGGAAACGGGCTTTTCGAATTTCTGCGGGCGGTTTCATTCGACAATCGATTTTTCGCCACGCCGCTGCTATAGACCATCGCCTGGGGCCGTGCAAAGGCCCGCCAGAAGAGTTCCGAAAGGCTTGGACGCCGGGGGCGGGGCCTGATCGCAGGGGTTACAGTATCGTGTTTGGAATGACCATTCGCCGTTTTCTCGGCATCTCCCTTCTCGCCGTCGTTGCCGGTTGCAACCAGACCGACAAGCCCGCCGACATGGGCGTCACCAGCGACCCGTCCGGCGCGCAGACCGCCGCCCAGCAGCAGACGCAGACCGCCGTCGTGCAGGGCTCGTGCCCGCAGGTCTACCTGCGCGACGGCACCGCGGTGCTGCGCCGCTACGCCAAGGGCGCCAAGGACGATCCGCAGAAACTGCTCTACCAGATGACGCTGGCCGACACGACGCGCCGCTGCGTGCTGAACGAAAGCCAGCTCGTGATGACCGTTATGGTGCAGGGCCGCGTCGTCACCGGCCCGGCGGGCTCCGGCGGAACCGTCAACGTGCCGATCCGCGTCGCCGCGAGCGACGGCAGCACGACGCTCTATTCCGAGCTCGTCCAGTATCCGGTGAACACCGAAGCCGGCCAGTTCATCTTCACCAAGGGCGAAGTCGCGATCCCCGGCGGTTCCGGCGGTTTCACGAAGGTCTATGTCGGGTTCGACGAAGGTCCGTACAATACGAAATGAGGAATTGGGCAGTAGGCAATAGCCAGTAGGGGTTGACACATTACCGCTTCACCGGTGCCTACTGCCTCAAATAGCTTCCTGCCACTCGGCAAGCGCCGCGATCACGCCCGGCAGCTCGCTCATGCGCGAGATCACGGTCTCGGCACCGGCTTCCGTCAGGCGGTCGGCATGGGAGGGATAGGTGTGCGAGGCGCCGGTGAAGCCGACGACGCGCATGCCGGCGGCGCGCGCACCGGCAATGCCGTGCACGGAATCTTCGATCACCAGCGTGTTGGCCGGATCGGCGTCGAACTGCTTCGCGCCGTGCAGGAAGATATCCGGCTTCGGCTTGACCCGGTCGGGACCGAGATCCTTGGCCGAGTAGATATGCGGCGCGAAGACCTCCTTGAGGCCGACCTTCGAGAGCATCATGTCGAGGCGCTGCAGGGACGAATTCGAGCAGATGCAATAGGGCTTGCGGATGCGCGACAGCATCAGCTTGACGCCGTCGATGACCTGCACCTCCGCGGCAAGCCGTTCGTCGAGCAGCTTTTCCGATTTGTCGAGCAGCGAGGCCGACAGCGGAATTGCAGCCTCCCGCTCGATGGTCAGCAGGATATTGTGCCAGGTCATGCCGGCAAAACGCTCGCCCATTTCCTCCACGCCGATCGGATAGCCCGCCTCGGTGAGGAGCCGCGATTCCACTTCCGCCGCGATGATTTCCGAATCGACCAGAACGCCGTCGCAGTCGAAGATGATGAGGTCGAAACCGTCCATGACATGCCGTCTTTCAAGTGGGGGGCAGGTGGGGCGCACAAGCGCCCGTGAAGTCGCGGCTTCCCTACACGAAAGGGGCCTGCGGGACAATTGCCGATTAAGCGCACGAGCTATGCGCGCGCCGTGCTCACGGGAACAGCGCCATGAACCGCCGCTCGCCCTCGGTCGTAAACCGGATGGCGCGGCTGTCCTTCTCGCGCTTCGCCCAGCCATCGGCGATGAAGCGGGCGAGCAGTGCCTCGCCGAGCGAGCCCGCCAGGTGCGAGCGCCGCTCGCTCCAGTCGAGGCAGGTGCGGCAGACCGGGCGGCGCTGGGCCTTCAACGCGGCAAGGTCGATACCGATGGCGGCGATGCGGGTCTCGCCCGATAGCGTCAGCGCGGCGTCGTCGCCGGCGAGCGTCACGTCGCCGTCGCCCACCAGCCGGTCGAGCATGCGCACGCCAAAATCGCCGGCGAGATGGTTGTAGCAGACGCGCGCCTTGCGCAGCGCCGGGTCCTTCGGGCCGGGCCGGGTGCGCATGTGGCCGCGGTTTGCCGCAAAACCCATGATGTTCTCGAGCAGCAGGCCGACCGCATCGTCGGCAAGCGCGAAATAGCGGTGCCGGCCCTGCTTGCGCTGCGCGATCAGCCCGCCGGTCTCCAGCTTGGAAAGGTGCGAGCTGGCGGTCTGCAGGGTGATGCCGGCGACGCCCGCAAGCTCGGTCGCGGTCAATGCCTGGCCGCCCATCAGCGCGGTCAGCATGTTGGCGCGGGCGGGATCGCCGATCAGCGCGCCGATCTGGGAAATGTCCGGTCCTTCCTTCATACTTCGATGATAGCCGAAGCATTCGCGTTGGGCAATGTGGGAAAAGGGGTCATTGCAACGAGGAAACGACCATGATCACCTGCTTCATCCGCTACGAGATCGACCCTTTCAAGAAGGACGCCTTCGCCGCCTATGCCCGGAACTGGGGCCAGGCGATTCCGCGCTGCGGGGCAGACCTGATCGGCTATTTCGGCCCGCACGAAGGTTCCGCCACCACCGCCTACGGCGTCTACAACATCGAAAACCTCGCCGCCTACGAGGCCTATCGCGCGAGGCTCGCCGCCGATCCGCTCGGCCGGGAAAATTACGACTTCTCCCGCAGCGAGCGCTTCATCCTGAAGGAGGACCGCATCTTCCTGAAAAACGTCTCGCTGCCGCACGCGCCGGGGGTGACGCCATGATCGCCGTCATCTTCGAGGTGGTGCCGGCGCCCGGCCGCATCGACCTCTATCTCGACACGGCGCGGGACCTGCGCCCGCTGCTCGACGGCATCGACGGCTTCCTCTCCATCGAACGCTTCCGCAGCCTCACCGACCCGACGCGGTTGCTCTCGCTCTCCTTCTGGCGCGACGAGGCGGCGGTTAAGGCCTGGCGCAACACCGAGGAACACCGCGCCGCCCAGGCCATGGGCCGCGACGGCGTGCTCGACGCCTACCGGCTGCGCATTGCGAGCGTGGTGCGAGACTACGGCCTGAACGACCGGAACGAGGCGCCGGAGGACAGCCGGACGTTTCATGCGGCTTAGATTTCTTGCGTGGGACATGATGCACGCCGTGACTGGCTGGCACCTACCTCCCCCTTGAGGGGGGAGGTCGCCGCAAAGCGGCGGGTGGGGGTGACCCGCATCCGCACCGGCGTGCCAAATGGAAACGCCGCGTCACCCCACCCCGGACCTTTGGTCCGACCCTCCCCCTCAAGGGGAGGGTAAGGCATTCGTGGCCAAGGCCGTGTGAAAACAGCCAGAGCGGCAAGCCGGCATAGAGCCTAATCCACCGTCACTTCCGACCGTTCCCCCGCCTTGATCGTCGTCTTGGCCTCCTTGGGCGCCAGGTCGCCCTCGTATTTCACCAGCACGATGTAGTCGCCGGGCGGCAGCGTGTCCTGCACCTCGGCGCCGTAGTTGGTGGAGATGGACTTCTGGTTGCCCTGGATGTCCTTCTTGGCGCTGACGATTTCGATGCTGTAGGCGCCGGGTGCGGTGACGGCCAATACGCCGGCATTGATGTTGACGATGACCTCGGTCATCTCGCCCGCCTTCAGGGTGAAGGGGATTTCGCCCGTTGCCGAGCCGAGTTTCGCCGTCAGCACATGGTCGCCAGGGGGAACGTCGATCTTGGTGCCGGTGCCGTAGCTGTTGGCGATGGCCTTGCGCGTGCCGTCGATGGCTTTCTTCGCCTCGACCACCTCGAAGAATATGTTGCCCGAATCCACCTCCGGCCCGCCCTCGGCGTAGATGGCCTTGTTGAGCACGATGCCCGAGCCGATGACGAGGTCGCGCTCGACCGTCTCGCCGGCCTTCACCGTGAAGGTTTCAGACACTTTGGCGGGGCCGATGGCGCCATTGAGCGTCACCTCGCCGGCGGAAGCATAGAATTTTGCGGCACCATAATAGGTCGTCGAATAGTCGCCGAAGGCGATCTCGACGGCCGCATTCGAATCGGCCTCCGCATCCTGCGGCGTCCGCTTCGGTTTGACCGTCACATAGGCCGCATCGAAATTGATGAAGGGTTTTGCCACCTGGCCGTCCGCCACTTCGAAGGCCACCTGCCGCTTGATCGAACTCTGCAATGTCGCGACGGCGATATATTTGCCCGGCGGGTAGTTGCCGGAATATTTGCCCTTGTACTGGCTCTCGATGTAGTCGCCTTCCGGCGCACCGTTCGCATCCGCCTTGTAGATCTCCCAGAAGACGTCGTTGTTGTCGCCGAGCGACGGCCCGCCTTCCGAGAGCACGCTGTCGAGCTCGGTGTTGAACTCGATCGCCGGCACCGGCTCCGGTTCCGGCTCGGCGACCGCCACCTCCTGCGCCGGCTTCGACATCGGCGCTTCCGCCACCGTCTCCGTCAGCGCCGCCACGAGTTGTGTGGCGTCCGAAGCCTGGAAATATTTGCCGCCGGTGTTTTCAGCCAGGCACGCGACCTGCTTGCCTTCCTCCTCCGTCAGGCCGAAGCCGACGACATGGGTGGTGAAGTCGACGCCCTTGCTTTCGAGCGCCGAGGCGAGCGCGCAGGGGTCTGCCTCGCAGGTCTCCAGCCCGTCGGTCACCAGCACGACCGTCGCCTTGTCCTCGGTATATTTGAGGATGTCGGCCGCCTGTTCGACGGCATGCGAAATCGGCGTCTTGCCCTTGGGGCTGAGGCCGGAGACGAAGGCATTGATGGCGTCCTCGGTGCCCGCACCCGGCGGCACGGCAAGCTCGATATCGCTGCACGAGCCCTTCTCGCGGTGACCATAGACCATCAGCCCGAGTTCGGTGCCGACAGGCACGGCTTTCAGCACGGTGCCGAGCGTCTCGCGGGCGATGTCGATCTTGCTCCGGCCGTCGATCTGCCCCCACATCGAGCCGGAAGCATCGAGCACGATCATCGTCTTGTCGGCGGCAATCGTCTCGGTGGCGGCTAAAAGCCCCGCCAGAAGCATGAAGACGGCTTTCATTCGCACGTTTGTCCTCCTCGGCCCTTGCGTAAAACCTGCCCGTCCACGCCGGCAGGGCTCAGCGATGCTTTTCGGAAGACGTGCGGGCAGCGGCGTCTATTCGGCGTGGCTGAGAAGGCTTTCGACGGCGATGCGCAGCGCCGGCAGGTCGCGCACGATCACATTCCAGATGATGTCGTCGGCGACGCGGTGATATTCATGACGCAAAACGTTGCCGATGCCCCGGATCGAGCGCCATGGGATTTGTGGCGCATGCAACAGCAGGTCGTCCGGGATGTGCCGGCTGGCTTCGGAGATGATCTCGATGGCGCGCTGGATCGCGAGGCGCAGGATGTCGTCCTTGCCGAAATCCTCGCGTGATTTTCCGGCAAGCGCGGTCTCGATCAGGGTGATCGTTTCGAGGATGTCGTGCAGAACCGGTCCGGCGTCGCGTGCCATCAGAAGATACGGATTGCCGAATGCTCGATCCGACCCTTGAGCTTCGGGTGCAGGCTGTCGCGCGTCGTCACGTCCACGTCGCCGCCGAGTTCGTCCTCCAGCAGCAGCTTGATGCCGACGAGATCGACGAGGGAGAATGTCCTGTCGCGGTCGTAGTCGATGAAAAGGTCGAGATCGCTCGATGCGCCGGCTTCGTCCCGCGCCACGGAGCCGAAGAGGTAAAGCGAGGTCGCCCCGAGCGCCCGCACGGCGTCGGCCTGCTGTTTCAGCCTGGCGATGGCTTCGTTCTTCGTCATGGCGCCATCCTAGCGCAATTGCACAAAACACGCCACGTCTCGAAAATTTCCCGAAACCGTTCAAAGGGTTCAGCCTTTGGTAACCATCTTCGGTAACCATAAGGGACAGTTCAGTTCCGAGTAAGCGTATCAGCGAGTATCAAATGCCATCTGTTCTTTCGCTTGCAGACGTCTCCCGTTCGCCCCGCCGTAGCGCGTGGCTCGATACCATCATCAAGGGGGACTGCGTTGCGGCGCTCGAGGCGCTTCCGGACCAGTCGGTCGACGTCATCTTCGCCGATCCGCCGTACAACCTCCAGCTCGGCGGCACGCTGCATCGTCCGGACCAGTCGCTGGTCGATGCGGTCGACGACGAGTGGGATCAGTTCGCCTCCTTCGAAGCCTATGATGCCTTCACCCGCGCCTGGCTGCTCGCCTGCCGCCGCGTGCTGAAGCCCGCCGGCACGATCTGGGTCATCGGTTCCTACCACAACATCTTCCGCGTCGGCGCGACCTTGCAGGATCTCAACTTCTGGATCCTCAACGACATCGTCTGGCGCAAGACCAATCCGATGCCGAACTTCAAGGGCCGCCGCTTCCAGAATGCGCACGAGACGATGATCTGGGCGTCGCGCGATGCCAAGGCCAAGGGCTATACCTTCAACTACGATGCCATGAAGGCCGCCAACGACGACGTGCAGATGCGCTCCGACTGGCTCTTCCCGATCTGCAACGGCGGCGAACGCCTGAAGGGCGCCGACGGCAAGAAGGTGCATCCGACGCAGAAGCCGGAGGCGCTGCTCGCCCGCATCCTGATGGCCTCCTCCAAGCCCGGCGACGTGGTGCTCGACCCGTTCTTCGGCTCCGGCACGACCGGCGCGGTGGCAAAGCGCCTCGGCCGCCACTTCGTCGGGATCGAGCGCGAACAGGCCTATATCGACGCCGCCCGCGAACGCATCGACGCGGTCGAGCCGCTCGGCAGCGGAACCCTCTCCGTGATGAGCGGCAAGAAGGCCGAGCCGCGCGTCGCCTTCAACACGCTGATCGAAAGCGGCCTGATCGCGCCCGGCACCGTACTGACGGACGCCCGCCGCCGCCACAGCGCCATCGTGCGCGCCGACGGCACGCTCGCCTCGGGCAACGATGCCGGCTCCATCCACCGGGTCGGCGCCAAGGTGCAGGGGCTCGACGCCTGCAACGGCTGGACCTTCTGGCACTATGCCGAGGGCGCCGAACTGAAGCCGATCGATGCGCTGCGCGCCGTGGTGCGAAGCGGCATGGCCGGCCTCGAATAAGTTAGTCCCAGAGCCTTAGACAACGGTTCTCCAGCTGCGGCCTCCGGTGTTCCCTGCACCGGGGGCTGTGGCTTTTTGAAGTGCCACGCGCCTCACGAACCCGGATTTTCCGCTTGAAGCATTCAGTTGATGTTAACCATCAGGCGCTTAGGGTGTTTTGGCAAATACATCAGGCCAAGCAACGGAAATCGTTGTGGAAAGCTGAGACCGATCAACCGGTCAGGCAGGCCGGATATCGCTTTTCCGGTTTTAGTACCTTCAGTCCCGGAAATGCGAAAACGCCCGGAGCCGCAAGGCTCCGGGCGTTTCGGTTTTCGAGGCATCTAAAGCATGTCGCGCAAAAGTGTGCAGCGGTTTTGCGCCAACGACATGCGAAGAAACAAAAAGCTAAAGCGCAAGGAGCGAATCTGAAAGATCGCGACGCGCTTTAGCTCCGCTCAGAGCAGGATGCCGTGCGCCGCAAGGTCGCTCTTCAGCTTTTCCGGGTCGGTGAACTGCACGGCGTGCCAGCCGGCCATGCGCGCACCCACCACGTTCGGCCCGCTGTCGTCGATGAACAGCGTATGGGCGGGCGACAGGTCGAAATCCTTCGTGTGCTTCTCGTAGATCGCGAGATCCGGCTTGATCAGGCCGATCTCGCCGGAAACCGTCACGCCGCGCGGCATGTCGAGGAAGGGAAAGAGCTTGCGCGCCTCCTTGAAGGTATCGGCGGCGAAATTGGTGAGCATGGTCACGTCGCGGCCCTCGGCGATCAGCGCCTCCATGATCGCGACGCTCTCCACATAGGCGTGCGAGACCATCTCGTGCCAATATTTGCGGAAGGCGCGGATCTGCTCGATGCGGTCCGGGTGCTCGGCGATCAGCAGGGCTTCCGCCTCCGCCCAGTCGCGCCCGCGGTCCTGCTCCAGGTTCCAGTCATGCGTGCAGATGTTCGTGAAGAACCAGTTGCGTTCCGCATCGTCCGGAATGAGGCGCGTGAAGGGAATATGCGGATCGTAGTGGATCAGCACCCGGCCGATGTCGAAGACGATGTGTCGGATTTCGATGCTGCTCATGGTGTCCTCGTCTGTCTTAGGAATTAGGCAGTAGGCGTTGGGCAGCAGGGAAGTGTTGCCGGCCTGTATGTGCCCTATGGCCTGCTGCCTAATTCCTACGTCCTGCCTGCAAAAGCGTCCGGTATCGCCTGTTTTATCGCCTTCTTCATGACGGTCGGCAGCGCCTCGCCGTCGAGTGTCTCCTTCGGCTGCCACCATCCGTCGCCGGCGCCCGCGCCACGGCGAACCATGGAACGGTAGATGGTGAGGCGCAACTCGAAATGCGTGAAGACATGGGTGATGCTGCCGCAGGCCTGCCATTCGGCCGGGAAGGGGGCCGCGGCAAGGCCGGTCTCGCCGTCGATGCGCGCGGTCCAGGCGCTGCCCGGCACTTCCGTCATGCCGCCGAGCAGGCCGCTGTCGATGCGCTTTCGCAGGAAGACGGCGCCCGTCTCGTCCTGCGCGATGAAGGCCGCGCCAAGGCGCACCGGCTTCTCCTTCTTCGCGGCCTTGCGCGGAAAAAGCTCGGGATCCTCGCGGCCGAGCACGCGGCAATGCGCATTCACCGGACAGAGCGCGCAGGCCGGGCGGCGCGGCGTGCAGATCGTCGCGCCGAGGTCCATCATCGCCTGGGCGAAGTCGCCCGGCCGATGCTCCGGCGTCATCACCGCGACCAGTGCCCGCATCTGCGGTTTTGCCGCGGGAAGTGGCGTCTCGATAGCATTGAGCCGCGAGATGACGCGCTCGACATTGCCGTCGAGCACGGCGCTTTTGCGGTTGAAGGCGATGGCGGCGATGGCGGCGGCGGTATAATCGCCGATGCCCGGCAGCGCCTTCAGCCCGTCCTCGCTATCGGGAAACACGCCGCCATGCTGGAAGGCGACGGCCTCGGCGCATTTCTTGAGGTTGCGGGCGCGCGCATAATAACCGAGCCCCGCCCAGGACTTCATGACGTCCTCGTTGTCGGCCTTGGCGAGATCGGTCACCGTCGGCCAGCGGGTGGTGAAGAGCGCGAAATAGGATTTGACCGCCGGCACCGTCGTCTGTTGCAGCATGACCTCGGAAAGCCAGATCTTGTACGGGTCCGGCGTCACGCCGCGCGCGGCCATCGGCGGGCTGACGCGCCAGGGCAGGTCGCGGTGGTGCCGGTCGTACCAGTCGAGAATGAGGTCGGCGGGCGCCGCGGTCCGGTGGGCCTGGGTCATGATTTGCCTGAACGGGGTCGGAGCGCCTATAACTGGCGGAGCGGCCGGCGATCTTCAAGTGCTTCGCCGGCAAGACAGGAATATTTTCCCGATCGGGGTGAGACACGTGAACACCAGCAAGGCGCCCTGGCAGGGAACGAAGCGCGGCCAGCGGCGCGGCATCGTCCAGATCAGCGAAGTGGCGAATGCGCTCATCGATCCCGTGCTCGCCAAGCGCGCCGGTCTCAACACGATGCTGCTCGGCTCGTGGGACGAGATCGCCGGCGCGCAGTTTGCCGATTGCACGCGGCCCGAGCGCATCACCTGGCCGCGCCGCGCCTCCGAGATGACGGGCGAGGGCGGCGGCCACCAGCCGGGCGTGCTGACGATTGCCTGCGAGGGCGCACGCGCGCTCTTCCTCAGCCACCAGCAGGGCGAGATCATCCAGCGCATCAACGGCTTCTTCGGCTACCCGGCGATCAGCCAGGTGCGCATCGTGCAGAAGCCGGTGACACCGCACGCGAACCGCCGCCCGAAGCCGCGCCCGCTGACGGGGGAGGCGGCCCGCCATCTCGACGACCTCGTCGACGGCATCGAAGGCGACGCGCTGAAGGCGGCGCTGAAGCGGCTCGGCACGGCGGTGCTCGGCGGCCGCGCGAAGACGCGCTAGGACCAATCGACATTCAGTTCAGGCCGGCATGGGCTGAATGTTGATTGGTCCTAAAGCGTCGCGTAAGACCATACGGTCACAATTCTTTGAAGTTACTTGCCTTAACCCCGCTTGTTCCCGCCCCAAAGCAGGTATAACGGGAGTGCCGAGAGCAATTCCGGTTTCCGACCGCCATTGCGTCGATGGACCAAAGAATTCCATATCCCTTCCGACAGGAGAGACCATGTCCCTTTCCGAAATGAGCCTGATGAAGCGCCTCTTCTCCGGCGTCGCCGTTGCGGCGCTTGGCCTGACGCTCGTCGCGTGCAGCGACGAGAAGAAGGAGACCGCGAAGGCTCCCGAAACCAGCCAGACGACGACCGAGGAAAGCGCAGGCTCGACACCGGCCACGTCCACCGGCACGACGACGGAAACCGCGACGACCCCGACCACCACGACGACGACCACCACCGAGACTGCGCAGACCCCTGCCACCGAGACCAAGACGGCGGAAGTTCCCTCCGCCGAAGGCGACGTGGACATGGCGGAAGTGCTGAAGGCCGGCGCACTGCCGGAAATGGCGCTCGGCGAGGCGAATGCCCCCGTCACCATCGTCGAATACATGTCGACGACCTGCCCGCACTGCGCGGCCTTCCACAACAACACCTTCGATGCGATCAAGGCGAAATATGTCGACAGCGGCAAGGTTCGGTTCATCGTGCGCGAATTCCCGTTCGATCCGCGCGCTGCCGCAGCCTTCATGCTGGCGCGCTGCAAGCCGGCGACGCCCGCCGAACTGACGGATGCCTCGCAGTATTTCCCGATGATCTCCATGCTGATGAAACAGCAGGAAACCTGGGCTGCGGCGCAGGATGGCCGCGAAGCGCTGCTCCAGATGTCGAAACTCGCCGGTTTTACACAGGAGAGCTTCCAGGCCTGCTTGACGAACCAGAAGCTTCTGGATGATGTGAACGCGGTACGCGAGCGCGGTGCCAAGGAATTCGGCGTCGCGGCGACACCGACCTTCCTCATCAATGGCAAGCGTTATTCCGGAGACATGTCGGTTGACTCCATGTCGGCCCTCATCGACAGCCTGCTCTGATCCTTCGGCCGAATATCTGGCGGGCGACGGCGGAAGCCGTGCGCCCGCTTTTTATCGGGCGGTAGCGGGTGTGGCTCACCCCTCTCTGGCCTGCCGGCCATCTCCCCCTCAAGAGGGGAGATTGGATGGAGTGACGCTTCGCCCATCACATGCGACCCTGTTTGAGCAAGGTGCTCTCCTCTTGCCGATCTCCCCCCTTGAGGGGGAGATGCCCGGCAGGGCAGAGGGGGGTGGCCACGTCCACTTCGCGTGCGCCGCATGAGGTTCACCAAACTCCGCCTGCTCGGCTTCAAGTCCTTCGTCGAACCCACCGAATTCGTCATCGAGCGCGGCCTCACCGGCGTCGTCGGGCCGAACGGCTGCGGCAAGTCGAACCTTGTCGAGGCGCTGCGCTGGGTGATGGGGGAGAATTCCTACAAGAACATGCGCGCGTCCGGCATGGACGACGTCATCTTTTCCGGCTCCGGCCAGCGCCCGGCGCGCAACACCGCCGAGGTCGGCCTCTATCTCGACAATGCCGACCGCACCGCGCCCGCCGCCTTCAACGATCAGGACGAAATCCAGGTCACCCGCCGCATCGAGCGCGAAAACGGCTCGGTCTATCGCATCAACGGCAAGGAAGCGCGCGCCAAGGATGTGCAGCTGCTCTTCGCCGATGCCTCCACCGGCGCCCGCTCGCCCTCGATGGTCGGGCAGGGCCGCATCGGCGAACTGATCCAGGCAAAACCGCAGGCCCGCCGCCAGTTGCTGGAAGAGGCCGCCGGCATTTCCGGCCTGCACTCGCGCCGCCACGAGGCGGAATTGCGCATGCGCGCCGCTGAAACCAATCTCGAGCGGCTGGACGACATTACCTCGCAGCTCGAAAGCCAGATCGACAGCCTGAAGCGCCAGTCGCGTCAGGCGAACCGTTTCAAGGCGCTCTCCGCCGATATCCGCCGCCACGAGGCGATGCTGCTGCACATTCGCTGGGTGCAGGCGAAGGAGACGGAAGGCGAGGCGGAAAGCCAGCTCAACCAGGCGACTTCGCTGGTCGCCGAACGGGCGAATGCGCAGATGCAGGCGGCCAAGGAACAGGCGGTCGCCAGCCTGAAGCTGCCGGAACTGCGCGAGAACGAGGCGACGCTCGCCGCGGTGCTGCAGCGCCTGCAGATCGCCCGCGCGCAGCTCGAGGAGGATTCCGCCCGGCTGCTGCGCCGCCGCGACGAACTCACCCGCCGCCTCGCGCAACTTGCCGAGGATATCGTTCGCGAGGAACGCATGGTGGCCGACAACGCCGCCGTGCTGGATCGTCTGACGGTGGAAGAGGAGGAGATCGGCGAGATCCTCGCCGAGGCCGACGAGCGCGCCGAGGCCGCCCGAGAAACGATGGACGAGGCTGCCGCGAAACTGACGGAAAGCGAAGAAGCACTTGCCGCCGTCACGGCGGAACGCGCCGAAGCGTCCGCCATGCGCAGCCAGCTCGAAAAGGCGATCCGCGACCTGTCCGAGCGCCACCTGCGGCTCGGCCAGCAGCTCGATGCGCAGGCCCGCGAGCTGGAGGAGATGGACGCGCGTATCGCGGCCCTTCCCGATCCGGAAGAGCGCCGCGCCGACGTCCAGTCTGCCGAAGAGGCGCTGGAGGCGGCCGGCGAAATGCTCGCCGCCGTGGAAGAGGCGCTGGAAGAGGCACGCTTTGCCGAATCCGCGCTGCGCGCCCCCGTCGATACGGCCCGTGCCCGCCTTGCCGGCATCGAGACCGAAGCCCGCACCATTCGCCGCATGCTGGAGGCAGGGGCCGGCGACGGCTCCTTCGCGCCTGTCGTCGAGGATGTGCATGTCGATCGCGGCTACGAGACCGCGCTCGGTGCCGCACTCGGCGACGATCTCGAATCGCCGACCGACATGTCCGCCCCCGCCCATTGGCGTCTCATCGGCAACACATCGGACGATCCGCATCTGCCGAGCGGTGTCACAGCGCTGACCGATCACGTCCGTGCGCCAGAAGTGCTGCACCGGCGGCTCGCCCAGATCGGCGTCGTCGCGAGCGTCGACGAGGCGCTGTCCCTGCTGCCGCAGCTGCGCACCGGCCAGCGGCTCGTCACCCGCGAGGGCGCCGTCTTCCGCTGGGACGGCCATGTGACCGGCGCCGATGCACCAAGTGCCGCCGCCCTGCGTCTCGAACAAAAGAACCGCCTCGCCGAACTCGAAGCCGAGCTCGAAGACGCCCGCGCATCCCTTGCCGATGCCGAAAACGATCTCGCCCGCGCCGGCGAGACGATCCGCGCCGAAACGCAGCGCCAGCACGCGGCGCGCGAGGCGCAGCGCAATGCCGGCCGCACGCTCGCCGAGGCCCGCGACGCCCTGGAGGCCGCCGAACGCGCCGCCGGCGATCTCATCCGCCGCCGCGCCGTGCTCTCCGAAACGAGGGCGCAGATTGAGGCGCAGGCGGAAGAGGCCGTGGAGTTCCTGGAGGATACCCGCGGCGCGCTGGAAGACTTGCCCGACCTGGGCGATCTTGAGTTGCGGCTGCGCACCCGCACGATGGAGGTCGCGACCGACCGCGCCGCACTCGCCGAAGCCCGCGCCGCCCATGACGGTCTTGCGCGCGAAATGGCCGACCGCCGCCGCCGGCTGATGGCGATCTCCGCCGAGCGCGAGACGTGGAAAAGCCGCGCCGCCAATGCGGAAAACCACATCGCGACGCTGCGCGACCGTGAGGCGGAGGCCCGCGAGGAGATGGAAAGCCTCGCCGAGGCGCCGGATGAAATCGAGGAAAAGCGCCGCGAACTCTTGACCGGCCTCACCAATGCCGAAGCGGCCCGCCGCGAGGCCGCCGATGCGCTTCAGGAAGCGGACAACCGCCAGCGCGAGGCCGACCGCGTCGCCGTCACCGCACTTTCGCAGCTCGCCGAATCACGCGAGGCGCGCGGCCGCGCCGAAGAACGCCTCGTCTCGGCCCGCGAGCGCCGCGTCGAGGGCGAGGCGCGCATCCGCGAGGCGCTCTCCTGCGCGCCGCATGAAGCCTTCAAGGTCACCGGTCACCCGGCGGGCTCGCCACTGCCGGATCCGCGCGAGCGCGAACGGGAGCTCGACCGCCTGCGGATCGAGCGCGAGCGGCTCGGCGCCGTCAACCTGCGCGCCGAGGAAGAGCAGCAGGAACTCACCGACAAGCTCGACGCCCTCGTCGCCGAGCGCGAGGATATCATCGAGGCGATCCGCAAGCTGCGCTCCGCCATCCAGAGCCTCAACCGCGAAGGGCGCGAGCGGCTGCTGGCAGCCTTCGACGTGGTCAACGTGCAGTTCCAGCGCCTTTTCACCCACCTCTTCGGCGGCGGCACGGCGGAGCTGCAACTGATCGAGAGCGACGACCCGCTCGATGCCGGCCTCGAAATCCTCGCCCGCCCGCCCGGCAAGAAGCCGCAGACCATGACGCTGCTGTCCGGCGGCGAGCAGGCGCTGACCGCCATGGCGCTGATCTTCGCCGTCTTCCTCACCAATCCGGCGCCGATCTGCGTTTTGGACGAGGTGGACGCGCCGCTCGACGACCACAACGTCGAGCGCTACTGCAACCTGATGGACGAGATGGCGGCCTCCACCGAGACCCGCTTCATCATCATCACCCACAATCCCATCACCATGGCCCGCATGAACCGCCTCTTCGGCGTCACCATGGCCGAACAGGGCGTCTCCCAGCTCGTCTCCGTCGACTTGCAGACCGCCGAGCAACTGCGCGAGGCTTCCTAGCCGCCTCGCGCGGGCTGTGTTAGATTAATGCAGTGCTGGAGGCATCGAATGAAGCTGTCGATCGCGAAAGAACTGGAAGATTATATTGCCGACGAGGTCGAGAGCGGCCGCTTCGCCGATGCCAGTGCGGTTGTCAATGATGCGCTTCGGCTTCATGAAACCTATCTCGCTGCAGTCCGCGAGGACGTGCAAACGGGGTTGGATGATCTGGCGAAAGGCCGGTATCGGCCTGTGACGGCGAAGGAATTCCTGGCAAGGGCTCGCGTTGTGGCGTCCTGATCGTGCAGGCCGTCCGGTTCACCGAGAGCGCCGAAAAAGATATCGACGCAATTCTATCCTATACGATGTCGGCCTGGGGCGACGCGCAGACCGAGGCCTATATTGACGGTCTCTACCGCATTCTTGACATGATCTCCGCAAACCCTGCCGCCGGTCGGCTGCGTCCCGAATTGGCACCGGACCTGCGCAGCTTTCCTCACCGCGAACACCTTATCTTCTATGTGCTTGTCGATAACGAGGTCCTGGTGATCCGCGTTCTGGCGGCGAGGCAAAACGTCCAGCCAGATGCCTTTAGGCCATGAGGCAGGAACAAACGCCCCCTCCGCGCGTTTATGAGAGCCTGCGAACATTCGCGGGCAATTAGTGAAATCGGGGACCAAACGTGAATAGAAACGCACTTTACATGATCATCGGCGCCCTCATCGTCGTGGTGGCCGGCTTTTCCTACTATGCCTACCAGGAAGAGAAGAAGCCGGATGGCGTGGAGATAAAGCTCGACGACCAGGGGCTTTCCATCGAAGGAAACTGAGCCGTCGGATCGCACCGATCGCAAGCCGTGTTCCCGCCAGGGGCACGGCTTTTATATTTGATCCTTATAATTTTGCAGTGCCGTCGCAATTTTGATGCAATGCAGCAAAAAACTCATCATGCCGCGTTTTCAAAGACATGCTGTTCATGTAGATTGGCAAAACGCATTTGGGAGGCGTCGATGGAGAAGTGGGTCTATACCTTTGGGGGCGGCCGTGCCGAAGGCAGCGCGAGCGATCGCAATCTGCTGGGCGGCAAGGGCGCGAACCTTGCCGAAATGTGCAATCTCGGCCTGCCGGTGCCGCCGGGGCTCACCATCGTCACCTCCGCCTGCAACCATTATTACGACAGCGGCCGCATGCTGCCGCCGGAGCTGAAGGACCAGGTCCGCGCAGGGCTTCGCCACATGGAGGCGATCACCGGCCGCGCCTTCGGCGATACCGCCAGGCCGCTGCTGCTCTCCGTGCGCTCCGGCGCCCGCGCCTCCATGCCCGGCATGATGGATACGGTGCTCAACCTCGGCCTCAACGACAGCACGGTGCAGGCGCTCGGCCATGATGCCGGCGATGCACGCTTCGCCTGGGACAGCTACCGCCGCTTCATCCAGATGTATGGCGATGTCGTCATGGGCCTCGATCACGAGGTCTTCGAGGAAATCCTGGAAGACGAGAAGGGTCGCCTCGGCCACGAGCACGACACCGAGCTTTCCGCGGTCGAATGGCAGCATGTCATCGCGCGCTACAAGGAGATCATTCGAGAAGAGCTCGGCGAGGAGTTTCCGCAGGATCCGGAAGTCCAGCTCTGGGGCGCCGTCGGCGCGGTCTTTGCCAGCTGGATGAACGCCCGCGCCATCACCTATCGCCACCTGCACAACATCCCCGCCATCTGGGGCACCGCCGTCAATGTCCAGGCCATGGTCTTCGGCAATCTCGGCAATTCATCGGCCACCGGCGTCGCCTTCACGCGGAATCCCTCGACGGGTGAGAACAAGCTCTACGGCGAGTTCCTCGTCAATGCGCAGGGCGAGGACGTCGTCGCCGGCATCCGCACGCCGCAGAACATCACGGAGGAGGCGCGCATCGCGTCGGGCTCCGACCGGCCGTCGCTGGAAAAGCTGATGCCGGAGGCCTTTGCCGAGTTCCGCGCCATCTGTGATCGGCTGGAGCGGCACTACCGCGACATGCAGGACCTCGAATTCACCATCGAGCGCGGCACGCTCTGGATGCTCCAGACCCGCTCGGGCAAGCGCACCGCCAAGGCGGCGCTGAAGATCGCCGTCGACATGGCGACGGAAGGGCTGATCAGCGAGGGCGAGGCCGTCGCGCGCATCGATCCCGCCTCGCTCGACCAGCTGCTGCACCCGACGATCGATCCGCGCGCGCGCCGCGACGTCATCGGCTCGGGGCTTCCCGCATCGCCGGGTGCGGCGACCGGCGCGATCGTCTTTACTTCCGAGGATGCCGTTCAGGCGGAGGAGGAGGGCCGCAAGGTCATTCTCGTGCGCATCGAGACGAGCCCGGAAGACATTCACGGCATGCACGCCGCCGAGGGCATCCTGACCACCCGCGGCGGCATGACGAGCCATGCGGCGGTCGTCGCGCGCGGCATGGGCACGCCCTGCGTTTCCGGCGCGGGCACGCTGCGCGTCGATCTGCGCAACGAACTCTTGATCGCCCAGGGCCTGACGCTGACCAAGGGCGATATCATCACCATCGACGGCTCCTCCGGCCAGGTGCTGAAGGGCGAGATCCCCATGCTCCAGCCGGAACTGTCCGGCGATTTCGGCCGGATCATGCAATGGGCCGACCGCACGCGCCGCATGAAGGTGCGCACCAATGCCGAGACCCCGGCGGATGCCCGCGCGGCGCGCTCCTTCGGCGCGGAAGGCATCGGCCTTTGCCGCACCGAGCACATGTTCTTCGAGGGCAGCCGCATCAATGTGATGCGCGAGATGATCCTGGCCGAGGACGAGGCCGGCCGCCGCGCGTCGCTGGCAAAGCTCCTGCCCATGCAGCGCTCGGACTTCGTGGAACTCTTCGAGATCATGCATGGCCTGCCGGTGACGATCCGCATGCTGGACCCGCCGCTGCACGAATTCCTGCCGAAGAGCGACGAGGAGATCGCCGAGGTGGCGGCCGCACTGGCCATCGACGAGGCCGTGCTGCGCCGCCGGGTCGATACGCTGCACGAGTTCAATCCGATGCTCGGCCATCGCGGTTGCCGGCTGGCGATTTCCTATCCGGAGATCGCCGAAATGCAGGCCCGCGCCATCTTCGAGGCGGCGGCGGAAGCCGCGCGCACCACGGGGGCCGCCGTCGTGCCGGAGATCATGGTGCCGCTCGTCGGCCTCAAGGCGGAGCTCGATTACGTCAAGGCCCGCATCGACGAGGTCGCCAAGGCGGTCATCGCCGAAAGCGGCGTTGCGATCGACTATCTCGTCGGCACGATGATCGAGCTGCCGCGCGCAGCCCTTCGCGCCCATGTCATCGCCGAATCGGCGGAATTCTTCTCCTTCGGCACCAACGACCTGACGCAGACGACCTTCGGCATCTCGCGCGACGACGCCTCGGCCTTCCTCTCCACCTATATCCAGAAGGGCATCGTCGAGCAGGACCCGTTCGTGCAGCTCGACTTCGACGGCGTGGGGGAACTGATCCGCATCGCCGCCGAGCGCGGCCGGCGCACCCGCAACGACCTGAAGCTCGGCATCTGCGGCGAACATGGCGGCGATCCGGCCTCGATCCATTTCTGCGAGGAGGCGGGCCTCGACTACGTCTCCTGCTCGCCCTTCCGCGTGCCGATCGCAAGGCTTGCGGCGGCACAGGCGGCGTTCAACGGCAGCAAGAGCTGAGGATCAGCGGCGCCGTCCACGCACGTAGATGTAGGTCGGGCGATCCCACAGCGGCGATTCCATGCGCGCGGCGCGGAAATCCGCGCGGCGGTCGAGGTCTATGCGCTGGAGGCATTCGGCGAAGGCATCCGTGCCCATGCGGAAACCGTAGGAGCGGCACCGGTTCTCGTCGTTCGCACGCACCTCGGCGGCCGTCTGGCAGCCGGCCAGGAAGAGTGCGGTGGCGGCAAGGGCGGCGAGGCGAATAACCACTTTGGACATGCTGGCTCCGGCGATGTGTAACGCGCCATCGATAGAGCAATTCCAGCAAAAGTGCGAAGCGGTTTTGCGTCCGGAATTGCGTAGAAGCAAAAAAGGCTCGTCGGCGCACGCTCGCAAGACCTCAGATACGCTCCAGCACGTCGACGAAGGCATCCGCGAAACGCTTGAGGTCCTTGGTCTTCTCGTCGGGATTTTCCACCCGGATGGCCGCACCCTCCGCATCGAGCAGCGCGAAAACCACGGAAAGCGCGCCTTTCTCGCCCTGCGGTACGCGCAGCGCGGCGATGCGCCGGCAGTCTTCCGCAAGCCCGGAGGCGGGAAGGTCGAACAGGAAATCGCCGCCCACCTGGTCTGCGGCGGCGCGCACGGCCCCCGCAAAACCCGCCTCGTCGCCGGAAAAACCGTCGAGCGAAAGTTCGAGTTCCAGAAGCTCCAGGGGGAGGGCGGGTTCGCCAGCGGTGGTGGCGATTGCCGTGTCGGCAGCCGTCTGCATCGGCAACATCATCTTGCTCCTTCTCAACCCCCGTGTGTGAAACGTCGTTAACGAGCGTGGCAAATTTGCGGCACGCAAGGATTTTCCGCTGCCGTGCCGCAAAAGCCCCGGTCAAGATGCCGCACCAAGCCGATGGAAAAATCCGCAGCACTGCGCTAGGGAGAGGGAACGGCAGGCGCATCCGGTGAGGCCATGGCAATCACGATCCAGTACGAACGGCCCGTTTCGCATGCGGCGCACTGGGCGCGGCGCATGGCGCTGTTTTCCTGCCTGCTGTTCATCGCCGCCGTGCTGTCGCACCGCTTCGGCCCGCTGACGACGCCGCATTTCCTGGTGCTGGCGGGGATTTCCGCGGCGATGGCGGGGCTTGCCGTGCTGCTGGCGGCCGTGGGCCTGGCGCGCCTCTGGCATGTCGGCGCGCGCGGCGGCAAGGCGGCCCTGACGGCACTGCTGTTCTCGCTCCTGCCGCTCGGCGTGGCCGGAGCCAGCGCCTATGCCTATTTCTACAAGCCGGCGCTCTATGATGTGACGACGGATACCGTCGCCGCCCCGCCGTGGCTTTCAGAACCCTCGGCCGAGCAGGACTGGCTGCCGCGCGTCGGCATCGTGACGGCCCGCGACCGCACGGTGCAGCTGGAAGCCTATCCCGGCCTCTCCGGCCGCCGCTACGACGGCGCGCTCGACCGCGTCTATCAGGGCGTGCGCAAGGTCGCGACCGCCTACGGCATCACCATCACCGCCGAGAACGGGCTCGACAATATCCTCGCCGACCTCGAAGACCTCGTCGTCGATCCGAACAAGACCGCCGCAAGCCAGGAACCGCTCGGCGACGTGCCGATCCCCGAAGCCCGCCCGCTGGAAACGCCGTTCCTTCCGCGAATCGGCGGCGCTGGCGACGTGCTGTTGCAGGGGGAATGGCGCTCGCCGCTCTTCGGCTTCCGCTTCGATGTGGTCATCCGGCTGCGCGAGGAGGCGGAGACGACGCTGGTCGACATGCGCGCCGCCTCGCGCTACGGCCCGCACGATCTCGGCATCGGCGCCGGACTGGTGGAAGGCTACCTGAAGGCGCTCGACGCCGAACTTCTCGGCATCGCGGGCGATTGATCAGAGCAATTTAAACATAAGTGCTAAAGGCCGGGGGCGGGGAAATAGAGCCCCTTCAGCGCGGGTGGCCCTTCGGTCACCACCTCGCCGCGCCCCACCAGGTCCTCCAGATGCGCCAGCACCGAAAGGGCGGCAGCGCCATGCAGGCGCGGATCGGTCTCGCGGTAGATCACCTTCACCATGTCGGCGATCAGCCGGTCGCCGGCGCGCACCCGCTCGCGCACCGCCCGCTCGCGCATGCGCCGATGGGTCCGGAGCCCCCGCAGGAATGCGGCGGGCTCGGTGACCGGCCCGCCATGGCCGGGAAAATACAGGCGGTCGTCACGCTGAAGCAGCCGGTCGAGCGAGGCCATGTAGTCCGCCATGGCGCCATCCGGCGGTGCCACGATCGTCGTCGCCCAGGCCATGACGTGGTCGGCGGAAAAGACGATGCCCTCCGGCCCGTCGAGCGCGAAGGCGGCGTGGTTGGCGGTGTGGCCGGGCGTGTGCAGCGCCGTCAGCGCCCAGCCGTCGCCCGCCACCGTCTCGCCGTCGGCAAGCGCGATATCCGGCACGAAATCCACGTCCGAGCTTTCGGCAAAGGGATTGACCTCGCCGGCATGCAGCGGTCGCGACGCCCGGTGCGGCCCCTCCGCCACGACGATCGCGCCCGTCTCCGCCTTGAGACGGCGGGTGAGCGGCGAGTGGTCGCGGTGCGTATGGCTGACGGCGATATGCGTCACCTCGCGCCCGGCAAGCGCCTTCATCAGCGCCTGGAAATGCGCCTCGTCCTCCGGCCCGGGATCGATCACCGCCACCGAGCGGTCGCCGACGATGTAGCTGTTCGTGCCGTGGAAGGTGAAAGGCCCCGGATTGTTGACGGTGATGCGCTGCACCCGCCGCGCCACCGGCACCGCCTCGCCATGCGCCGGCTTGAATTCGAGATCGAAATGCGGGGCTTCCTGGCTGTCGTCTTGTGTGGAATTGGACACGGCTGTCACTTGTATTCGATTTCGATAAAACTCATCGGCTTGTCGCCGCCATTGACGACATTGTGCGCCACGCCGGCCTCGCGCCGGTAGACCGCGCCCGTCTTGCTGTGCACCCGCCGCTCGCCCGCCTCCTCCTCGATGAGGAAATCGCAATCCGTCATCGGCACGACGACATAGCCGAGCCCGTGCACATGGTGGCCGGTATCGGCCCCCGGCTCGAAATCCCAGCGCGTGACGCGCACCACCGCGTCGTCGAGAAGAACGGTCGGCATCGCCGGCGGGCGGGCGCGAAACTGGGACATGGCGGCTCCTCGTGAGAAACGGCGGGGCTGGTGCGCCCGGTCGATGGGGCACGCCGCCGCCGGAAAGACGGTCTGTTGCCGGGACCCTATCCCCGCCGCGCCCGCCTGCCAAGCCGCAGGCCCGCGCAATTCGAAGGCCGCGCCCGGAGAATAATCAGCCCAAGCGGAAGTTAAGCATTGTCCACGCCTCCCGCCTTTGCTATCAGGCTCCCGCCATGGTGGGGCGTCGCCAAGCGGTAAGGCACCGGTTTTTGGTACCGGCATTCCCAGGTTCGAATCCTGGCGCCCCAGCCAAGTCCTTCCGCTTCGTCAAAAAAGCTAGGTATTGCAGTGGTTCCGGTTTAGCTGGGACTCCAACAATCCCGAATGTCATACAGAAATGTCATAAATGACTGTCTGACTCATTCGAGGACTTCAGAGCTTGCTTACCCTTCAGGATGGGGTTCGCAATGGCAATTGCTCAACACGTTTTCAAGCGCGGTTCTGTTTACTGGTGGCGTCGTCGTTTACGAAATGGAACAGACCCGCGTGCTTTCTTGCTGATTGAAGTCAGTCTCCGCACGAAGAGTGTGGAGCAGGCCAAATTCTCAGCTGCCAGGTTGACCTTGATCAGCGAGCGACTGTTTCGAGAGCTGCGAGCAATGATGATCAAACCGGACGATGTTAAGCGCATTCTCATAGAGGTCGCCAAAACATGCACTACGGTTCTTGACAGCCACTCAGCGCTGGAACTCGCTCACGAAGACGACTTTGAAAAGCTGCGTATGCGCGACGTGGCTGAGGGTTGGGCCGCCCGTGTTTTGAGTTCTCAGGGCCAACACGCCACCGTTGGACATTCCGAAACTCAACACATGCGAGCCGCTGGGCTAGACGATGCAGCGATCAAATCCGTGAGCGATATGTTGGATACCTACCGGCTCCTTGGCCTTGATGTAGCGCCCCGCCCGGTCATCGAAGCGCTGATGCAGAAATTTGAAATTCCTGAAAGTCAGAGGAATTTCGACCAGGTCCAGCAGATATATTTTCGCGGAATGGCGGCTGCCCACCTGAATAATGCTCAGAGGCGAGTCGGGATACGGCAGGACGATGACGCTTTGCTCCAGACAGCACTGTTGGCTGACAGCCTTCCGGACGGTTCAAAGACGCAACCCATACGGAAAGGGTTGCTCGATGCTGGAGACAATGACGAACCCGATCTGGATGATGCGATTGACGATGAAGACGACCTTGAAGCCGACGGTCTGTGTCATGGCCTTCATTGAAATGACGGCCAATGCCTCTATTTTCCGTCACACCGTGTCAGAGCCGGTAGAGATCAACAGGGAGTCACAAATGGGTATCTTCAGTTCCATCAAGGAAAAGCTCTTCGGCAAAGCGGCGCAGGAAAAGCCGGTAGAAACGATCACGGCCGGTACCGTCAAGCCGGCGACGGCGGATGTTTCCGCGACGCCGACGCTCAGCAACGAGGCCGTGGTGGCGACGACCACCGGAAGCCAGCCCGTTTCCGCCACGCCGGCGCAGCCGGTGGACGTCGCGGCGATCCTCGACGCAGCCGTTGCCAAGAACGGCCAGAAGCTCGACTGGCGCCGCTCCATCGTCGACATGATGAAGGCGCTCGGCATGGATGCGAGCCTCCAGGAGCGCAAGGAACTGGCCGACGAACTCGGCTTTACCGGCGACAAGAACGACTCCGCCAGCATGAACATCTGGCTGCACAAGGCCCTGCTGAAAGCGCTGGCCGACAACGGCGGCAAGGTGCCGGCTGATCTGCTGGATTGATTGAACGAAGAAACCCGCCGGAGACATCCGGCGGGCTTTTATCCCTAAGCCAGCCCACCCATCGGAATAAGCTCCCTGGCGCCCGGCTGCCAGGCACTGCCCTCCCAATCCCCCAGCCAGCGATCCACGCGCAAGCCTGCTTCCGCGATCAGCGTCTCCAGCTCCGCCTTCTCCGGAAAGGCGATGTGGGAGGTGGCGGAGAGGCGTTGGGTGGTGGCGCGGATTTCGTAGTGGGTGCCGTAGGTCACGATGCCGGTGGCGGGGTCGTGGGCGACGTCGTTCCAGGCGGCGACAGGGCCGAAGCGGGGGTGGTCGAGGAGGCGGAAGGATTCTTCCTGACCCCATTCCTCCCATTCGCGGCAGGCGGGATTGCGGCTGTCGAAGATGAAGCGGCCGCGCGGCGCGAGATGTGCTGCGATGGTGGCAAGTGCGGCGCGACGGTCCTCCGTCGTCAAAAAAACCTGGAAGGCGTGGCCGGTGAGGAGCACGAGGTCGAAGCGGCGGCCGAGGCGCAGCGTGCGGGCATCGCCCTCGACGAAATCGACACCCGCCGCCCCGGCTTTGGCGCGCGCGATGGCGAGCATGGCCGGCGCCGGATCGACGCCAACGATCGCCCTGCCGCCGGCAAGCGCCACGGCGAGTTCGCCCGTGCCGCAGCCGAGGTCGAGCACGCTTTTCGCCTCCGCGGCCAGCTTCTGGCAGAAATCGAAATCCGGCGAGCGCTCCCAGCCGTTTTCGAGATCATAGAAATCGGCAAGCGCCGGATCGTGGTAAAGGCGGTCCTCGTCCATATCGTCCTCCCAAAAGAAAAAGGCCGCACAGCGATGCGCGGCCTCCGCAAGTGTCGATTGCGCGCCGGGATGTTTACGACGCGGCGTCCAGCACCTTTTCGCAATGGGTCGGGCCGCCCTTCGGGTCGACGCGGTCGGCGACGGCGCGGATGTTGTTGATCCGGTAGGCCTCGTTGACGGTCAGTTCCACGGTGCAGGACTTGCCCTTCACAAAGCCGCCGCGCCACTTGTAGAGCGTCGAGCCGCCCGCGCCGCTGACATCGGAGATCGGCGGGCCATAGGCCGCGAAGAAGCTGCCGGCTGTCTTGCCGTTCCAGCGGGCCTGCAGCGGGTTGGAGGCGACGATTGCGGTGGTGCATCCGGCGAGGGCAAGCGCGACGCCTGCCAGAATTGCAATGCGGGAGTTCATGTGTGCCAGTTCCTTGGAAGCTTTGGTGTGGCCGTGAATGGGAGCCTGGATTCGCCATAGCGCAGCGCGCGCAAAAGGGGAATCGCCACCACGCGAACTTTCCCGTCTTCCCCATCGAAGAGGCGTCAAACGTGCGGATTTGCAACAGTTCGCGGAAAAGGCGCGCAGAGGGGAGGGCATGCCCGGCCGCGAATGGGCCGGGCATGCCGCGAGAGGCCTCAGAGAATGAAGTCCGACTTGTCGAGATTGTCGATGTTGAACTTCTTGAGGATCAGCACGTCGTTGCCGCCGAGCGCGATGTGCACGTCGCTGCCGACCTGGTCCGCCTTGCTCAGCACCTGGCCGATCTTGGAGAAATTGTAGGAGCGCAGGTCGATATCGTCGATATTGTTCTTGAAGTCGGTGATGGTGTCGCGACCGTACCCCTTCTTGAACACGAAGATATCCGCGCCGAAGCCGCCGGTCAGCTTGTCGTTGCCGGCGCCGCCGTCGAGCCTGTCGGTGCCGCCGGCGCCGTTCAGCGTGTCGTTGCCGCCATTGCCGTACAGCTTGTTCCTGGCCTCGTTTCCGAGAATGCTGTCATTGCCCGAGCCGCCCTTGGCATTCTCGATGAGAGAGCGCTTGTCGCCGTTGAAGAGCAGTGCATTGAAGATGTTGCCGCGGGAATAGCCGTCGTTCGGCCCGCCGCCGAGGAACGAAAGCTGGGTCTTGCTGAACATCGAATAGGCGCCGGCGCGAAGGTCGATGTCCACGCCGGTCTTGTAGGCCGTGAGGTCGTAGGTGTCGTTGCCGCCGCCGTCCCAGATGGTGGCAAAGATGCGGTTGCCGCCGGCGTCGATCGCGACCTTGCCGTTGACGAACGTGTCGCCGCTGCCGGGCTTCCATTTGTAGACGGTCGCGCCCTTGTTGGTCGTGTAGTCCGCGCCATACATGTGCTGGAGCGCGTAGATATCGGCCATCATGAAGGTCTGCGGGCCGTCGAACTCGCCATACTGGTATGGCCCGCCCGAATCGCCGACGAAGGCGTTGTAGGTCATCACGGTATATTCGGGGCTGTTCCACTCGGGCTGGATGGCGCCGAACGTATCGGTTTCATGCGCGTGCTTGAGACCCAGCGCATGGCCGAGCTCATGGATCATCGTGTGCCAGGCATAATTGCCGGCCTGCGGCGTGCGGTAGTCGTTGATCGTGCCGGCATAGTTCGTGCTGAACCAGACGTCGCCGGCCTCGGCCGATCCGCCCGGGTAATAGGCATAGGCCGTCGGGTCGGCGGCATCGGACTGGGCGAAGCGCAGCGTCGCCGTGCTCGACGAGCCGGCGCTGAAATTCATGTTGGTGAAGCCTTCGACGGAAAAGCCGTCATTCGCGCTGCCGCCAAAACTCTTCTCCATGGCGAAGAGCGCTGCATTCTTCTGCATGGCGGAGACGGAGCCGAAATTGTTGCTCGTCTCGTTCGTGTAGGAATAGTTGTTGGTGGAGCTCGGGAAAGCATAGGTAATGTTGGTGCCGCCCCAGGCGTTTCCGCTGAGGACCGCATCAATGAACTGCGATCCCGTCGCGACGATCGTCTTCGTACTCTTGCCTGTGCCGGTCATGATTGTTGCCCCTTCGACCAAATTGTCTGGATTTTTGCCGGAAAGCGAATATTTCCCCCGGTCCGCGCGCACTGTGCCTGCGTCGGACGCGATCCCGCCCCTCGAATGCTGGTATGATAGAACTGGGAAACGTTCCTGCAAGAAGCCTTATTCATGCGCGGAGGAACAAATTTGGTGATAGTTCTGCCGGCCGCGCGCGTTCCACGCGAGGGCGCGCAACAGCCGTGGGCCGACATGCTATGCTCCGTCCGTAACCGCAGGACCGCATTTGCGGAACCAAAGCCCTGTACACGCCTTCCTTAACAGGAGGAATTCGCCATGTCAGCAGAATGGCCAATGTGGTTCTTGCAGGCGGCTGCCTTGGTGCTGCTTGCCGGGGTGTTCTTCATCAGGAACTAGGGCGGCGAAGGTGGCCGGCCCTCTGATATCAGCTGTAGATCGAGGCCACTTCCAAAGCATCCTTGGCTTGTATAGGGTCGCGCCACTCCAGAGGTAGGCGCAATGTTCAAGCTGTTCAAATTCGGCACCTTCAAACGATCCAGGACATCCAATCCGACCTCGAAACTGGCTTTCCTCAGCGCTCCCCCAAAGGGCGTGACGATGCAGATCGCCGCGACCGCGACGTTCACCGCCAAGCTCATCATTGAAGGCGAAGGCCATGTGATCACGGTAGGCGCCGGGTCACGCATCCGCGGCTCGATCCGGATCAAGGGCCGCAACAATCGAGTGACAATCGGCGAAGACGTCGAATGCAGCGACCAGATCGTCATCCAGGGCCGCGAGAACAAGATCGCAATCGGAGACAAGGTCGCGCTGGGCGGCCGGATCATGATGAAGGGCGTCGGACAGTTGGTCGACATCGGCAACGGCACCGTCGCGCGTGACACCTACATCCTCTGCTCCGAGGAGAAGAATGTCATTATCGGAAAGGGATGCCTGTTCTCCCGCAACGTCGAAATCCGCACCACCGACGCGCATGCCCTGATCAACCGGGAAACGGGCGAGCGTCTCAACCTTGCGCAGTCCGTGGAGATTGGCGATCACGTGTGGATGGGGGTCGGCGTGCTCGTCAGCAAGGGCGCGAAGATCGCCGAGGACAATGTCGTCGGCGCGAAGTCCTTCGTCGCCAAGCCGTTCCTCGAAAGCGGCACGGTCATTGCCGGCCTGCCCGCCCAAGTCGTCAAGCGCGGCGTCACATGGCAGCGAGACCGCAAGGCAAAATACGATCCCGACACGCTGGAGAACTGGCGACTGCTCTGAACCAGCGCCGAGCGCGACTGGAAGCCGTTAAAACAAGGTCGGTTTTTGCGGATTTTTCGGGAAGATGAAGAAACGCCGGAAGGCCGGCGGTTCTGGCTGGTCGGAGTGAGAGGATTCGAACCTCCGACCCCCACGTCCCGAACGTGGTGCGCTACCAGACTGCGCTACACTCCGTGACCAGCGGCGCTTCCTATAGATCAGGCATTTCGTTTCGACAAGCGTAAAAGATCAAAAAAATTCGCGACCTTGGGCAAAATGCCGGCCGGCCGGGAAATTATTGTTTGCGAACGGGGCGTTCGGGGGAACCGAAATGCGGCGGGTGCGTTTGGCGAGCCATGGAACAGATCCTCGCCGACTTCTTTCCGCCGACGCGATTGCCCTATCCCGTCATCCTTGCCCGCATGGTGGGCGCCATCGTGCTGAGCGGGGTGATCGGCGCGGAGCGGGAGTACCGGGAGCATCCGGCGGGGCTGCGCACCCATATCCTGGTGGCGCTGTCGGCCTGCGTCTTCGCCATCCTGTCCATCGAGAGCGTGCATATGGTCGGCTTTGCCGACGAGCAGGTGCAGATTGATCCCCTGCGCGTCATCGAGGCGGTCACCGCCGGCGTCGCCTTCCTCGCGGCCGGCATGATCGTCTTCTCGCGGGGTGAGGTGAAGGGCCTGACGACCGGGGCGGGGATGTGGCTCGCCGGCTCGGTCGGGCTGTGCGTGGGCCTCGGTTACTGGCTCATTGCCGTCTTCGCAACGGTCGCCTGCTTCGTCGTGCTTTTCATTATCGGCAGGCTCGAAATCAAGACGGATGGCGGGACAAAACGGGACGGCCGACACGATAAAGATGACAGTTGAACTCCTGTTTTAAGGCGGTTCGTCGGAATTCTGTTGATTTACGAATAAATCGCGCCCTATACCGTCTTCCATTGAGGTGGCTCGCGTTTTGCGAGCACCCCCGCATCCGGCCGGTCGCGGCAGGGCGGTCGAGTGGCCCTTCGCCGCTCGGACAACGGCCGGAGATCGGCCGAACCTCCGGCGTCGATCTTTGAAGAGACAATGCGATGCGTCCATCGGGCAAAGCCGGTGTGGAAGAACTCAGAGCCGTGCTGAAATCGAGCGCCGCGGGCTTCCTCGCCATCGGCTTCTTCAGCTTCTTCGTGAACCTGCTCGTGCTCACCGGCCCGCTGTTCATGTTGCAGATCTACGACCGGGTGCTGTCCTCGCGCTCCGAAGCGACGCTGGTGGCGCTGACGGGGCTGATCATCGGCCTCTATCTCGTCATGGGCGTGCTGGACCATATCCGCAGCCGTGTCGCGGCGCGCATCGGCGCGCGCTTCCAGGCCCGCTTCGACAAGCGCGTCTTCAACGCCGTGCTCGACCGCACCAACCTGCACGCGCAGGGAGTCTCCACCGTCACCGGCATGCGCGATCTCGACGCGATCCAGAAGGTGCTGTCCTCGCCGGCGCTCTTCACGGTGTTCGATATTCCGTGGACACCGTTCTTCCTGTTCATCATCTTCACCTTCCACCCCTGGATGGGCCTGCTCGGCGTTGCGGGCGGCCTCATCCTCGTGGCGCTCACCTGGCTCAACCAGAACGGCACGAAGGACGACCAGGAAAAGGCGATGATCGCCGGTCGTATGAGCGACGAGATGACCCAGACCCTGCAGAAGGAAAGCGACACGGTGCGTGCGCTCGGCATGCGCCGCGCCGTCGCCGGCCGCTGGCAATTGCTGCGCGACAGGGCGCTCGAGGCGAACATCCACTATTCCGACAGCAACGGCTTCTATTCGATCTCCTCGAAGACCTTCCGCGTCTTCCTGCAATCGGCGATCCTGGCGCTCGGCGCCTATCTGGTGCTGAAGAACGAGATCACCGCCGGCGCGATGATCGCTAGCTCCATCATCATCGGGCGTGCGCTTGCGCCCATCGAAGGCGCCATCGGCCAATGGTCGCTGATCCAGCGCGCCATGCAGGGCTGGCGACAGCTTTCCGAGCTGCTCGGCCGCGTGCCGGAAGACAATGCCCGCACCGCGCTGCCGAAGCCCCGCGCCATCCTGGAGGTCGAGCAGGTGACGGTCGTGCCGCCCGGCGAGCAGGTCGCGACGCTGCGCATGCTGAATTTCGAACTGAGGCCCGGCCAGGCGCTCGGCGTCATCGGCCAGAGCGCGTCGGGCAAGTCGACGCTGGCGCGCGTGCTCACCGGCATCTGGTCGCCCGCCGCCGGCAAGGTGCGGCTCGATGGCGCGTCGCTCGAACAATACGGCACGGACGGCCTTGCCGACCATGTCGGCTACCTGCCGCAGGATGTCGTGCTGTTCGAAGGCACGGTGGCGGAAAACATCGCCCGCATGGCGCTCGATCCCGATCCGATGAAGGTGGTGGACGCGGCGAAAAAGGCCGGCGCGCATGACATGATCCTGCGCCTGCCGGATGGCTACGACACGAAACTGCCGGCCATGGGCGGCCGGCTTTCCGGCGGCCAGAAGCAGCGCGTCGGCCTGGCCCGCGCGCTCTACGGCGATCCGGTGCTGCTGGTGCTCGACGAGCCGAATTCCAACCTCGACGCCGAGGGCTCGATGGCGCTCAACCTCGCCATCCGCAACATGAAGGCTGACGGCAAGTCCATCGTCATCATGGCGCACCGCCCGGCGGCGATCGAGGAATGCGAGCTGATCCTGATCATGGAAAACGGCCAGCGCCTCGCCTTCGGCCCGCGCGACGACGTGCTGCGCGCGCATCTGCGCAACCACACGCAGGTCGTCGCCGGCACCGGCGGCAGCAACAAATAAGGGGTTTCGGCCAATGAAGAAGGAAACGGCATCCAGGGACCGCAAGTGGGCCAGCAGCGGCTATGCGATTGCCGGTTATGCGACGGTCTTCGTGCTGCTCGGCGGCATGGGCGCCTGGGCGGCGCTGACGCGCATCAACGGCGCGGTCGTCGCCAGCGGCATCATCGAGGTCGCCAGCAACCGCCAGATCGTGCAGCACCTGACGGGCGGCGTCGTCGGCGAGATCCGCGTCAAGGAAGGCGACACGGTCAAGGCGGGCGACGTGCTGATGCGCCTCGACGACACCTTCGACCGCTCCGAGCTCGCCGTCATCGAGGGCCAGCTCTTCAGCCTGCTCGGCACCGCCGCGCGGCTTCAGGCGGAGCAGGACGAGAAGACCGAGATCACCTTCGATCCGGAACTGCTGAAGGTCGCGGCAAGCGATCCCGACGTCGCCGAAATCGTTGCCGGCCAGAAGCGGCTGATGGAAGCGCGCGCCGAAACACGCGGCAAGCAGGCCGGCCAGCTTCAGGAAAAGAAGGCGCAGATCGGCAAGCAGAACGAGGGCCTGGAAAGCCGCATCAAGGCGCTGGAAACCCAGCAAGCCTTGATCGGGAAAGAGCTGGACGCCCAGAACAAGCTGCTCGCCCAGTCGCTCACCAATGCCAGCCGCGTGCTGGCGCTGCAACGCGAGGAGGCGGAAATCCTCGGCACGATCAGCCAGGCCCGCGCCAACATCGCGGAAAACACCGGCCGCGTCGCAGAAATCGAGATCGCCATCCTCAACATCCACTCGACGGTGCGCGAGGAGGCGACGACGACGCTGCGCGAGATCGAGGCGAAGGTCGCCGAACTCCGGGAAAACCGCAACTCAAAGCTCGAAACGCTGAGCCGCATGGACATCACCGCGCCGATGTCGGGCATCGTGCTCGGCATGCAGGTGCATGCGCTGCGCTCGGTCATCCGCCCGGCCGATCCGCTGCTCTACATCATCCCGCAGGAGCATGATCTCGTCATCTCGACGCAGATTTCCCCGACGCAGATCGACCAGGTCCATGTCGGGCAGATGGCGCATATCCGCTTCGCCGCCTTCGATCATCGCTCGACGCCGGAAATCTTCGGCCACGTCACCAAGGTCGCCGCCGACGTGCTCGCCGACCAGCGCACGGGTGCGACCTATTACAAGGCCGAGATCAAGCCGGATGCGGGAGAGATGACGAAGCTCGGCGACAAACACGTCATGCCCGGCATGCCCGTGGAGACCTTCATCCAGACCACCGAACGCTCGCCGCTCGAATATCTGGTAAAGCCGCTCGCCGACTATTTCGCCAAGGCGTTCCGCGAGCGCTGAGGGGCGCGCATGACCCGTCGCTGATGGAACAATTTTCCCGCCCGGACATTTCCCGACCAGCACAATATCGGAAAGGAAACTTCAATGGCTCGGGCTTTGATCCTTTGGCTGATGGGCGTACCGCTCTTCCTCGTTCTCCTGCTCTGGTACTTCTTCTTCTGAGCGGAATTCGAAAGCAACAGACATGACAAAGGGGCCTTTCGGCCCCTTTTTCGTACCTCCCCCTTGAGGGGGGAGGTCGCCGCGAAGCGGCGGGTGGGGGTGACCTGCATCCACACCGGCATCACGCGTGGAGACGTTGCGTCACCCCACCCCGGGCCTTTGGCCCGACCCTCCCCCTCGAGGGGAGGGTAGACCTCACTCGTCCAGATCGGCCAGGATTTCCGCAGCCCGCCCGGCACTCGTGTGGCGCACGTCCACGTCCTGTCGGCGGTTGGCGAAGAGTTCGGTGGCCATGATCTTTTCGGCGAGGTCGGCGGGCAGCGACAGCAGCACGCGCTGGTCGTCCTTGTGGATGCCGCCGAGTTCCGAGCGCCGGCCGGTGATCATGCCGCCGGCCACCGTGTTGTTGGTGTCGGGGTCGATCAGGATGAAGGCGCCGGTCGTGCGGTTCTGCTCGTAGGTGTCGAAGATCGCCTGCTCGTCGAAGACGAGATGGACCTTGCCGATGCCGTTCAACCCAAGCTTTTCGGCCGGATGCCACTTGGAGGTCTTGAGATCGAGCTGGCTCACCGGCTCGACGCTGACGCGCTGACGGCGCGAGCCGCTCTTCAGCCAGTAGCGCTTGCCCGGCTCGATGCCTTCCGGCTGGAGGGCGACGAGCTGCGCGTCGAAACCACGACCGGTCATCGGCTGGCTGTCGATGGCGACGATCATGTCGCCGCGCGCCACGTCCACCTGGCGGTCGAGCACCAGCGTGATCGCGTCACCCGCGACGGCAGCGTTGCGCACGAGATCGAAGGTGACGATCTTGGTGACGTTGGCCACCATGCCGGACGGCAGGATGACGACGCTGTCGCCCGGCTTCACCGAGCCACCGGCAACCGTGCCCTGGTAGCCTCGAAAACTTTCGCCGGGGCGGGAGACACGCTGCACCGGCAGGCGGAAGCCGACCGTCTGGTTGGAGCGGGTGGTGGCCTTTTCCAGCGTCTCGACCAGCGTCGGGCCGTCGTACCAGGGCATGACCGCGCGGCCGTCATAGACGACGTTCTCGCCCTTCAGCGCCGACATCGGGATGGCGGTGATCTGCTTGACACCCAGCGTCAGCGCGAACTCCTTGAAGTCGTGCACGATCTGCTCGAAACCGGCGCGGTCGTAGTTGGTCAGGTCGATCTTGTTGACGGCGAGCACGAACTGGCGGATGCCCATCAGCGACGCGATGGTGGCGTGGCGGCGGGTCTGTTCGAGAATGCCGGCGCGGGCATCGATCAGCAGCACGGCGAGGTCGGCCGTCGAGGCGCCGGTCGCCATGTTGCGGGTATATTGTTCGTGGCCGGGCGTATCGGCAACGATGAACGAGCGGCGGTCCGTCGCGAAATAGCGATAGGCGACGTCGATGGTTATGCCCTGTTCGCGCTCGGCCTGGAGACCGTCGAGCAACAGCGCGAAATCGGGCAGGCCGAGGTCGTTCTGCTTGCCGCTGTCACGGTGCAGGGTCGCGGCCTGGTCTTCCTTGACGGCCTTGGTATCCCAGAGCAGGCGGCCGATCAGCGTCGACTTGCCGTCGTCGACCGAGCCGCAGGTGATGAGGCGAAGCGGGCGGGAATCGCGGATCGCGCGGGCCGTTTCAGGTTCTGCGTGCGGAAGAACCTCGGCGATTGCAGTTGCGGAAACGGTCATCTCAGAAGTACCCTTCGCGTTTCTTCTTTTCCATGGAGCCGGACTGGTCGCGGTCGATCGCGCGGCCCTGGCGTTCGGAGACCGTGGCGGTCTCGAGCTCGGCGATGATGTCGTCGAGCGTGGTGGCCTGCGAGCGGATGGCGCCCGTCAGCGGGAAGCAGCCGAGCGTGCGGAAGCGGATGACGCCTTCCTGCTTCACTTCACCGGGCAGCAGTTCGAGGCGCGGGTCCTCGGCGAGGATCATCATGCCGTCGCGTTCCACGAAGGGACGCTTTTCCGCGAAATAGAGCGGCACGATCGGGATCTCTTCCGCCTGGATGTAGCGCCAGATATCGACCTCGGTCCAGTTCGACAGCGGGAAGGCGCGCACGCTTTCGCCGTTGCGGATCATGCCGTTGTAGATGTTCCACAGTTCCGGGCGCTGGTTGCGCGGGTCCCAGCGGTGGTCCGGCGTGCGGAACGAGTAGATGCGCTCCTTGGCGCGCGAGGCCTCCTCGTCGCGGCGCGCGCCGCCGAAGGCCGCATCGAACTTGCCGGCGTCGAGCGCATGGCGCAGCGCCTCGGTCTTCATGATGTCGGTATAGAGCGCCGAACCATGCGTGAAGGGCGTGACGTTCTCGGCCGCACCGCGCGGATTGATGTGCTCGATCAGGTCGAGATCGTAGTCGGCGACGACCTTGTCGCGAAACGCGATCATTTCCGCGAACTTCCAGCCCGTGTTGACGTGCAGCAGCGGGAAGGGCACGCGGCCCGGATAGAAGGCCTTGCGCGCGAGATGCAGGAGGACGGAGGAATCCTTGCCGATCGAATAGAGCATCACCGGACGCTCGAATTCGGCGGCGACTTCGCGGAAGATGTGGATCGCTTCGTTCTCGAGTGCCTTCAGATGCGGATCGAGCGGCGGCTTCGACGTTGCATTCTGCTTCGCTTCCGCTTCGTGACGGGGATCGGACATGAAAGGGTAGTCTCCGGATTGATGTGCCTGGTCGAGGCGAAGGATTGTCAAAGGGCGCTCGACTCGAGGGATGGGAGCGCCGATTCCGGCACATGCAGGCCGCATTCGCGCTTCTCGTCGTTTTCCCACCACCAGCGGCCGGCCCGCTCGGGCTCGCCCGGCTTGATGGCGCGCGTACAGGGCTCGCAGCCGATCGAGGGATAACCGCGCTTGTGCATCGGGTTCACCGGCACGGCGTTGTCGGCGACATAGGCGTTGATGCGCCCCATGTCCCAGTCGGCCAGCGGATTGATCTTGATCAGGTTGCGCTCGGCATCGAACTCCGCGAACGGCGTGTCGGCACGGTTGCCGGACTGGCCGCGGCGAAGGCCGGTGATCCAGAAGGATGCCCCTTCGAGCGCGCGCGCAAGCGGCTTCAGCTTGCGCACGCCACAACAGGCGTGGCGGGCTTCGACGCTTTCGTAGAAGCCGTTGAGGCCATATTGCTTGGCGTAAGCGTCGATATCGTCCTGCACCGGGCGATAACGCGTGATGGTGATGCCGTATTGCTCCTCGGTCTCGTCGATCAGGTCGACGGTCTCCTTGAAGAGCCGGCCGGTCTCCAGCGTCACCACGTCGACGGGCAGGCGATCGGTGCCGATCGCCGCGGTGATGACCTGGTCCTCGATGCCGAGACTGGTGGTGAAGACGGCACGGCCGCCCAACTCCGCCACGAGCGCGATGCGCCCAGCGAGGTCGAGTTCGGCGAGTTTGTCATTCAGGGCCTGCGCGGTCCCGTTTCCGGTGAGAGCAGTCATTCCATTCCATGCCTTTACGAGAATTGAGGGGATTATCGCAGCCTTGCCCCTGCTAAGACAGCAAAACGGATTTCTGAAATGTCGGCGCGGGAGCAAATATCTCTCCATCTCGCGCCGAGAGGAGAAATCCTGCCGCTTTCCAGCAGCCGCGCATGTGGCGGACAGGCCTTCAAAAAACTTGACAGGAAAAATCAGATTTAATAGCTGACTATCTGGTCATGTTATAAACGGGGCCCGCGCGGCCCTTCGGGAAGGACAGGAAAATGGCGATCAGGATCACGGTCAAGGATGCGAACAACGACGGCAAGGGCATCAACTTCGCCGCCTACCTCGCCAGCTTCAACAGGACCTATCTTCGTGACGGCTACGGTTCCTTCAACAGCGCCGACCCGATGGCGATGACCGGCACGCAATATGCCACCACCAATGCCAAGGACTTCGGTGCCTTCCTGACGGCGGGCAAGACGAAGTGGGAATACGACCTGATGACCCACAAGGTCACGGGCTCGCTGAACGCCGTCACCTTCGGCAATTCCATCGACCTGGCGGGCTCCCGCTTCAAGGCGGTTTCCGATATCGACATCACCGGCCTCAACGTCACCGACAAGACGCTCGGCGGCAAGATCCTCGCCGACATCATGGGCGGCAAGAACACCGATGGCGGCGCGACGACCGCTCTGGAAAAGATCCTCAAGGCCAGTGCCATCGACTATCGCGGCAGCAATGGCAGCGACACGTTCACCGGCTTCGGCAAGGCCGACAAGATCGCCGGCAACGGCGGCAACGACACGCTGAGGGGCGGCGCCGGCAACGATACGATTTCCGGCGGTGCCGGCAATGACAAGCTCTACGGCGATGCCGGCAACGACAAGCTTTCGGGCGGTGCTGGCAACGACACGCTCGATGGCGGCGCCGGCAACGATCGCCTTTCCGGCGGCGCTGGCAACGATACCTTCATCTTCAAGAAGGCCCAGGGCAACGACACGATCACCGACTTTTCCGCCGGCAGCGCCAAGGGCGACGTGATCCGCCTCGACAAGTCCGTGCTGTCCAGCTTCAAGGACGTGCTGGCGCATGCCGACGACTCGTCCAGCGGCGTCGTCATCGACTACGGCAACAACACGATCAAGCTTGCCGGCGTCGACAAGGCGGACCTGCACGCCAACGATTTCTTCTTCTTCTGAGCCTCCGGCCGGGTCGAGACGAAAAGGCCGGGCATTCGCCCGGCCTTTTCCGTTTTGGCGCCGTTCACCTATCCTTGAACGGCCTTGGCCAGCCAAGGCGTGTATGTTGTCCCGCGGGGCGCGAAACCTCGAAGGAGAACGCCATGCAAGCCGCAGGAACCAGAATGGTCATGCTGGCCGCCGCCGGCACGATGACCGCTTTCGCCGCATTTGCCCATCACGGCTGGACCTGGGCGGAGGAGAAGCAGAGCGAATTGACCGGAACGATCCGCACCGTCGCGATCGCGCCGCCGCATCCAGCCCTTGAGGTCGAGACGGCCGACGGCATCTGGAACGTCGAACTCGGCAATCCGCGCCAGACCGAACGCGCCGGCTTCGTGGAAGGGTCTGCGAAACCCGGCGACGAGATCGTCGTGCTCGGCAACCGCTCGCTCGACCGGAGCGAGAAGCGCATGAAGGCGGTGCGCATCACCGTCGCGGGCAAGGTCTTCGACATCTATCCCGAGCGCATCGAGACCAATTGACGGGCGGCCCGCATGGAGACGCTCGCCTGGTTCTCGACGACACCGGTCGCCGCGGCGCTGAAGGCCTCCGGCACGCTCTATCTCGTCGTCAACGCCGCCCACATCCTGTCGATCGGCCTCATCGTCGGGGCGATCCTGCCGCTGGACCTGCGGCTGATCGGCGTGGTCCGTGCCGCACCCATCGCCGCCATCGGCCCGCTCCTGTCGCGCACCGCGGCGACCGGCATCGTCCTTGCCATCGTGACCGGCCTCTGCCTCTTCTCCGTCCGGCCGCAGGAATATGCGCAAAACCCGGCCTTCCTGGCAAAGGTCGGCCTCGTCGCAATTGGCATCGTCAATGCCCTCATCCTGCATCGGCGCAGCGATTGGCGCATGGCGATGTCCACGGACAGCGCACCGCCGACCTTGCGCGTGCAGGCGGTGTTTTCACTCGTGATCTGGATTGGCGCTGTGCTGGCGGGACGCTGGATCGGCTTTATCTGACGCCGCGATCGGGATGCGGCACGAGCCTGCCCCAGCGCTCGTCCCACAGGTCCTCGTCGTCGACGACGACGAGATTGCGCGGGTTGACGTCGCCGGCGATCATCTGCCTGGCGCCGGTCAGCGCTTCCTCGGCGGGAAGCGGTATCGTGTCCTCGGCCTGCGCCGGGTCGGTGATGAAGGCGCAGGGACCGGTGATGCCGTGGATCAAGGTGACGACGAGGTCGGTCTCCTTGCTGATGTCGATGTTCGAAACCTTCTGGTAGACGGTCATGGGCTCCCCCTGGAACTGTTGCCCGCCTTAACCCCTTGGAACCGTTCTGGTTCCCAAGTTTCTACCGGTCGCTGACGGCACCCCGCGGGTTGCTCCACGGCTCCTGGTTGGACCGCGCCAGCGGTTGCCTGCCAAGGATGTGGTCGGCCGCCTTTTCGCCGGTCATGATCGACGGCGCGTTGAGGTTGCCGTAGGTGACATGCGGAAAGATCGACGAATCCGCCACGCGCAGCCCGTCGACGCCGATCACGCGGGTTTCCGGATCGACCACCGCCATCGGGTCGCTCGCGGCACCCATGCGGCAGGTGCCGCAGGGATGGTAGGCGCTTTCCAGATGTTCGCGCAGGAAGGCGTCGATCTGCTCGTCCGTCTCGATGCCGGCGCCCGGCTGGATTTCCGGCCCGCGGAATTCGTCGAAGGCCTGCTGGCCGAAAATCTGGCGCGTCAGCCGCACGCAATGCCGGAACTTTTCCCAGTCCTCCGGGTGGCTCATATAGTTGAAGCGGATGACCGGATCGGCCATCGGCTCGCCGGAGCGCAGCGTCACGCTGCCGCGCGACTTCGACAGGTTGAAGCCGACATGCACCTGGAACCCGTGGCTCTTGGCCGCCGCCTTGCCATCGTAGGAAATCGCGACCGGCAGAAAGTGGTACTGAAGGTCCGGCTGCTTGAGCCCAGGTGCCGAGCGCAGGAAGGCGCAGGCCTCGAACTGGTTGGAAGCGCCGAGCCCGCCCTTGGAGAGCAGCCACTGTGCGCCCGCCACCCCCTGCCAGAACCACGGCAGCCAGGAATAGAGCGAGACGGGTTTCGTCGATATCTGCTGGAAGTAGAATTCCATATGGTCCTGCAGATTGGCGCCGACGCCCGGCCGGTCCGCCTTCACCTCGATCCCCATGTCCTTCAGGTGCGCGGCCGGCCCGATGCCGGACAGCATCAGCAGTTTCGGCGAGTTGAAGGAGGAGGCCGAGACGATCACCTCGCGGTTCGCCTTCACCACCTCGATCTTGCCGTTGCGCTCGATCTCGACACCCGTCGCCCGACCGTTCTCGATGACGATCTTTCGCGCGAAGCAATGCACCAGCGAGACGTTCGGCCGCTTCATGGCGGGACGCAGATAGGCGTTCGCCGCCGACCAGCGCCGGCCGTTGTGGATCGTCTGCTCCATCAGGCCGAAACCTTCCTGCTTGGAGCCGTTATAGTCATCCGTCAGCTCGAAGCCCGCCTGCTTGCCCGCCTGTAGGAAGGCATGGAAGAGGGGGTTCGTCACGGGGCCGCGCTGCACATGCAGCGGCCCGTCCGCTCCCCGCCAGCCCCGTTCCCCGCCATGCGAGGTCTCCAGGCGCTTGTAATAGGGCAGCACGTCCGCATAGGCCCAGCCGCGCGCGCCGAGCTCTTCCCAGCGGTTGAAGTCTTCCGCGTGTCCGCGCACATAGACGAGCCCGTTGATCGACGACGACCCGCCGATCACCTTCCCGCGCGGCGCGGTGATGCGCCGGTTGTTGAGGTTCGGCTCGGGTTCCGAGAGATAACCCCAATTGTACCGCTTCATGCTCATCGGCCAGGCAAGTGCGGCCGGCATCTGGATGAACGGCCCGATATCCGACCCGCCATATTCCAGCACCATGACCGAATGCTTGCCGTCCTCCGAAAGCCGGTAGGCCAATGCCGAACCGGCGGAGCCGGAGCCGACGATGATGTAGTCTGCGTTCTGGGAGGGCATGGTGTCAGTGCCTCGTGCGGCGGTGAAGATCATAGTCTATCGCGATGCCGCCATTGATAGCTGTATCGCTAATTGCTATGATGTGTTGATGAAGGAAATTCGCTTCAGAAGAGCTGCCGATCAGGCGCTGCAACGTATGCAGCCCAAGAGGAGGGCCGCAATTCTCGATAAGCTTCGCGCCTATGCGCGGGGTGAGGTCGTCGATATCAAGAAAATGAAAGGCCAGCCGTTCTTTCGTATCCGCGTCGGCGGCGATCGCGTCATCATTGATGACGATGGAACCGTCGTTATGGTGATCGATGCGGGACCGCGCGGCAGCATCTACAAGGAGTAAAACGGGATGGGCGATATCCAGAGATTGACCATTGATGGCAAGTCCTACGTCCTCCTCAGCGAGGAAGACTACGAAGATCTTGTCGACGGACTGCGTGCGGAAGCTGTCATCGCCGGTATTCGTGCCGGCGAGGAAACGTGGCCGCTGGAGCTTGTCGAAGCCAAATCCAACGGCGAAAATCCCGTCCGTCTTTACAGGACGTACCGTAAGATGACGATAACCGAACTCGCCGATGCAGCAGGCATATCCCAGCCCTATCTTTCCGAGATAGAGGCTGGCAAGAAGACTGGCTCCATCGATGTCCTGAGACGTATTTGCAAGGTGCTTCGCATCGACCTCGAAGACCTTTTCGTCAACATGAACGACGACTGAGGCGCCCATCTCAATACGGCGCCTCGACCTTGCCCATCGACACGTAGACCGTCTTCAGCTCCGAATAGTGCTCCAGCGCGGCAAGCGAGTTCTCGCGGCCGAAGCCGGACTGTTTTGAGCCGCCGAAGGGGATTTCGACGGGGGCGAGGTTGTAGGTGTTGATCCACAGCGTGCCGGCTTCGAGCTGGTCGACGACGCGGTGGGCGCGGGTGATGTCGGAGGTGAAGACGCCGCCGGAGAGGCCGAATTCCGTGGCGTTGCCGCGGGCGATCACCTCGTCCTCTTGGTCGAAATCGAGCACGCACATGACGGGCCCGAAGATTTCTTCGCGCGCGATGGTCATCTCGTCGGTGATGTCGGAAAAGACGGTCGGCTGGATGTAGTAGCCGTCGCCCGAGACATCGTTCGGGATGCCGCCGCCGGTGAGAAGCGTCGCGCCCTCCGCCTTGCCCTTCTCGATATAGTCGAGAACCTTGTCGCGCTGGGCCTTCGAGACCATCGGGCCGAGCTGCGTCGCCTCTTCCATCGGGTCGCCGATGAGGATCTTTTCCGTGCGCTCCTTGAGGCGCGACAGGAATTTCTGCTTGATGCCCTTCTGCACGAAGACGCGCGTGCCGTTCGAGCAGACCTGGCCGGTCGAATAGAAGTTGCCGAGCATGGCGCCACCGATGGCGCTTTCGAGGTCGGCATCGTCGAAGACGATGAGCGGCGACTTGCCGCCGAGTTCCATGGTCACATGCTTGAGGTCGGAGGCCGCAGCCCCTGCCACCTTCTTGCCCGTCGGCACGGAGCCGGTCAGCGAGACCTTGGCGACGTCCGGATGATTGACGAGCAGCGGCCCGGTCGCCCGATCCCCCTGGATGACATTGTAGAGCCCCTTCGGCAGGCCGGCCTCGACGAGGATTTCGGCAATCTTCAGCGCGCCGAGCGGCGTGTTTTCCGAAGGCTTGAACACCATGGCATTGCCGCAGATCAGCGCTGGCGCCCCTTTCCAGCAGGCGATCTGCTGCGGGTAGTTCCAGGCGCCGATGCCGACGCAGACACCGAGCGGCACGCGCTTGGTGAAGGCGAAATCCTGGCCGAGCGGGATATAGTCGCCATTGAGGCCGGCCGCCGCGATGCCGCCGAAGAATTCGAAGGCGTCGGCACCCGACGTCGGGTCGGCGATGATGGTCTCCTGGATCGGCTTGCCGGTGTCGAGCGTTTCCAGCTCGGAAAGCTCGCGGTTGCGCTCGCGCATGATGTCGGCGGCGCGCTTGAGGATGCGGCCGCGCGCCGTCGGGCTCATCGCGGCCCATTCCTTTTGCGCGCGCTTGGCCGACGCGATGGCCTTTTCGACGATGGCGGGCGTTGCGGCATGGAGCTTGGCGATCACCTCGCCGGTGGCGGGGTAGAGGCTCTCGAAGGACGTTCCGGCGGCATCCTCGACATAGTCGCCATCGATGAAGTGCGAGGCTTTCGGTTGAGCTCTCATCTTATTCTCCCCGCGGATAGCGTTTGGATTCCTCGAGATTGTCGAGGTTCATGTGGTTGCGCATGTAACGTTCGGATGCCTTTTGCAGCGGCTGGTGGTCCCAGGGATAATAGGCACCGTTGCGCAGCGCCTCGTAGACCACCCAGCGCCGCGCCTGGCTTTCGCGCACGCTCGCATCGAATGCCGCCATGTCCCAGCGCGCCTCGCGCATCTGTCTAAAGGCCGTGAGCGTCGTCCTGATGACCGGATTTTCCGAGGTCGCCAGATTGGTGAGCTCCAGCGGATCGGCATCGAGATCGTAGAGCTGCTCCGGGTCGAGCTCGCAGTGGATGTATTTCCACTTGCCCTCGCGGATGCCGACGATCGGCGCATAGGAGGCTTCCGCCGCATATTCCATCAGCACGGGCGACGTCCGCTCCGCACCGTTGACGACGGGCAAAAGGCTTTCACCGTCCGTCCAGGGCATGACCTCGCTCATCGAAATGCCGGCGAGGTCGCACAGCGTCGGCGTCACGTCGAGGTTGGAGGAGGGGGCGAGGTGCAGGCCGGGGGTGACGCCGGGGCCGGCAATCATCAACGGCACGCGGGCGGAACCCTCGAAGAAGTTCATCTTGAACCACAGGCCGCGCTCGCCCAGCATGTCGCCATGGTCGGAGCAGAACAGGATCAGCGTGTTGTCCAGCATGCGCGTGCGCGTCAGCGTGTCGACCAGTTCGCCGACCTTCTCGTCGAGATAGGATATGTTGGCGAAATAGGCCTGGCGCGAGCGGCGTACGTCTTCGCCGCTGATCGCGAAGCTCGCATAGTCGCAGGAATGCAGGATGCGTTTCGAATGCGGGTCCTGCTCCTCCAGCATGCCGACGTCGGGCAGCAGGTGTTCGCAGTCCTCGTAAAGATCCCAGAACTTCTTGCGCGCCACATAGGGATCGTGCGGGTGGGTGAAGGAGACGGTGAGGCACCAGGGGCGCCGGCCGGCATCGTCGTTCTCGCGGGAAACCTGATAGAGCTTCTGGTTGGCGAGGAAGGCGACCTCGTCGTCATATTCCATCTGGTTGGTGATCTCGGCGACACCTGCGCCCGTCACCGAACCCATATTGTGATACCACCAGTCGATGCGTTCGCCGGGCTTGCGGTAATCCGGCGTCCAGCCGAAATCGGCCGGGTAGATATCGGTGGTCAGCCGCTCCTCGAAACCGTGCAGCTGGTCCGGCCCGACGAAATGCATCTTGCCCGACAGCGCCGTGTAATAGCCGGCGCGGCGCAGGTGGTGCGCGAAGGTCGGGATCGAGGAGACATATTCCGCCGCATTGTCATAGACCTGCGTGCGGCTCGGCAATTGCCCGGCCATGAAGGAGGCGCGGGCGGGCGCGCAAAGCGGCGAGGACGTGTAGTTGTTGCGAAAGCGCGCCGACCGCGCGGCCAGCGCCTTCATATGCGGCGCATGCAGCCACTCCGCCGGGCCATCCGGGAAAAGCGTCCCGTTGAGCTGGTCGACCATGATGATCAGGATATTCGGCTTGCTGGCGGTCACGGATGGGTCCTTGGCGTTTCGAATGGGGTGCGGGAGATAGCGGCTTTACCCCCCTCTGCCCTGCCGGGCATCTCCCCCTCAAGGGGGGAGATTGGATGGAGCGGGCGCTTTGCCCAGAACGGGCGCCGCTGTTTAAACGATGTGTTTGCTTCTTGCCGATCTCCCCCCTTGAGGGGGAGATGCCCGGCAGGGCAGAGGGGGGTATGGCAGGCTCGGATCATGCCGGCTGTCCCCCGCAAGCCTGAAGCTGCGCATTCACATACCCCTCCGTCAGCGCGATCGACGATTCGATGCTGACCGGCGCCGACTTCAGCCCCTGGCGCAGATAGAGCCCGTCGATCATCGCCGCCGCCCCGTCGGCAATGTCGGAGGCGGTCGCGGCGGGGCAGAGCTGCTTGAGGCTCGACAGCAGGTTGGAGTTCAGTCGCCGCGCATAGACGACGAGCAGGCGGCGCACCTCTTCCGAGCGCTGCGCCTCCGAATAGAAGGCGAGCCAGGCGGCGACGGTCTCAGGCGCGAACTGGTGGGCCTGGAAATTCACCCGAATGACCGCCGACAGTTTTTCCCGCGGGGTCGCAGCCGCGTTCAGCGCGGCGACGGCATCGATGCGCAATTGCCGCAAAAGGCTGCGGATCGTCTCGATGACCAGTTGCTCCTTAGAGCCGAAATAGTGGTGGGCAAGGGCAGCCGACACACCGGCATGGCGGGCGATTTCCGACATCGTGACGGTCAGCGAGCCATGGTCGCCGACCGCCCTCAGCGTCGCGTCCACCAGCGCCTTGCGGCGCACCGGCTCCATTCCAACCTTCGGCATGTCGTTCCCCTGATTTTCCGCGAGCGTATTTTTAATTGAGTGATCAATCAATAAAAATCTTGCCAATAAAAATCTTGCACGTTTTTCCCTGCCGCATGCCGAATGGGCCGGCAAATATCATGGTGCGTCGGCAGGGCGTCTGGAAACCCGTCTAAGCGACTGCTTTCGCCACAAGGTCCGGATGCCGGCCGATCACCCGCACATAGGCGATGGCGAAATCCGGTGCCGTGGCCCGCGCCTGCTCCCAGTCACGTAACGTGCCGACGGGGACGCGGAAACGATCCGCGAACTCCGTCTGTGACAGACCGAGACCTGTTCTGGTCCTGCGGATCAACCGGGCACGCTGGCCGCGATCCATCGCTTCGGCCGTCACATCGAAATCTTCGAAGTCCGACGGATCAGCCGGAAGAACGATAGAATCTCTCTTCACCTTTGTTGCTCCTTCGTACGGAAATGAAGCGGGGCAGATCGCCAAAGGCCAGAGACAGCTTATGCTTCTCCTGGTTGACGGCGTCCTTTGCCGGATCGAACCTGTTGTCCATACGGAATCATACTGAAATTCCGTAGGCCGGGCAAGTGAGGGTGCGGAATTCCCGTACCCGCTGAAAATGCGGACCATGAGGGCAACGGACATGAGCTATCTGATCGTCTTTCTCGGCGCCGGGCTTGGCGGTGCCGGGCGCCACGGGGTGAACCTGCTGTCGGCGCGCCTGTTCGGCACGGGCTTTCCGGCGGGCACGCTCGTCATCAACGTGCTGGGCTGCCTGGTGATGGGGCTGATTGCCGGGGCTTTCGCCTTTCGCGGCCACCTGCCGCAAGAATTGCGGCTGTTCCTGACGACGGGCGTGCTCGGCGGCTTCACCACCTTTTCCGCCTTTTCGCTCGATGCCGCACTGCTCTGGGAGCGCGGCGAGGTGGGGCTGGCCGCGCTCTATGTCGGCGCCTCGGTGATTTTTTCGCTGCTCGCCGTGGCGGCGGGGCTCGCTCTGTCGCGCCTGATGCTCGCAGGAGGTGCAATGTGAAGGCGCTTCTCTCATCCTGGCAGGTCTGGGCGCTCGGCTCGGCGGTCTTCGCGGCGCTGACGGCGATCTTCGCCAAGATCGGCATCGCCGAGGTCAATTCCGATTTCGCGACCTTCGTGCGCACCGTGGTCATCCTGCTGGCGCTCGCCTTCATGCTGACGCTCATGGGCAACTGGCAGGCGCCCGGCACGGTGTCGGCAAGGAGCTGGATCTTCCTCATTCTCTCGGGCCTGGCGACGGGTGCGTCCTGGCTCTGCTATTTTCGCGCGCTGCAGATCGGCAAGGCCGCACAGGTGGCACCGGTCGACAAATTGAGTGTCGTGCTCGTCGCCGTCTTCGCCGTGCTGTTCCTCGGCGAACAGCTTTCGCCGACCCATTGGCTGGCCGTGTCGATGATCGGCGCGGGCGCCTTGCTGCTGGCGCTGCCTATATGAGGGGGTTCTTTTTCAATTCCTTGTAGTCGTTGAACTTTCATCGAACTGTCACACTACGGAAACGGATTCTTCAGCGATCCCGGAAAACACTTCGCGGCATAAGTTCACGCCTCGGAGCCGCCCATGTCCGCCGCCGAATTGCTCGCCCTTCGCCGTTTCGGAGATGGCGAGATCGTCACCCTTGCCAAGCTGGTGATCGAGACGGCCTTCCAGCCCATCGTCGAGGCCGGCACCGGCGCGGTGTTCGGCTACGAATCGCTGATGCGCGGCTTCGACCGGCTCGGCTTCAGCTCGCCGCTCGACCTGATCGATCGCGCCCACGAGGCGGGCCAGCTGCTGGCGCTGGAGCACATGGCCAACAGCCGCGCGATCGCGGCCTTCGCCGCACTGCCGGATTTCCGCTCGCGCACGCTGTTCATCAACCTCGATTCCCGCCTGGTGCCGGAAGGCGCCGACCTCGTCGAACGCCTCGCCGGCCATCTCTTCCGCGCCGGCATCCCGGCCTCCTCGATCTGCTTCGAGATTTCCGAGCGCTTCGACAACGATACGCTGCCGGATTTCGCCATTCTGGTGCGCAAGCTCCGGCTGGCCGGCTTCAAGCTCGCCATCGACGATTTCGGCGTCGGGCACAACGGCCTGAAGCTGCTCTGCGACCATCAGGTCGACTATCTCAAGATCGACCGCCATTTCATCACCGGCATGGAGAACGATGCGCGCAAGCGCCATCTGGTGCGCAACACCGTCAACGCCGCCCACGTGCTCGGCATCCGCGTCATCGCCGAAGGGGTGGAGACGGAGGCGGAGTTCGTCGCCGCCCGCGAGGCCGGCTGCGATCTCGTGCAGGGCTGGTTCGTCTCCCGCCCCGTCACCGATTTTTCCATGCTCAGCCCGGTCTATGCGCAGGTGACGCGGGCCGGCGGCACGCGCCGCTCGTCGCGCACGCTGGACAGCATCCTCATCCGCCGCGAGATCGAGCAGGTTGCGGTGCTGCGCGAGAACGAGAGCCTGGAATCGGTCTTCGAATTCTTCCGCCGCGACCCCAAGCGCACCTTCTTCCCGGTGCTGAACGCCAATGACGAGCCGCGCGGCATCCTGCACGAATATCACGTCAAGGAACTGAGCTATCACCCGTTCGGCCGCGATCTTTTGAAGAACAAGCTCTACCAGAAGAGCCTGTCGCATTTCGTCACCACCGCGCCCATCGCCGATCTCGACACGCCCGCCGAGCAGTTGCTCGACGTCTTCACCGGCATGGGCGGCAATGAATGCGTGATCATGACGGAAGACCTGCGTTATGCCGGCATCCTGTCCGCCTCCTCGCTGCTCAAGATCATCAACGAGAAGCGCCTGAAGACGGCGGAGGACCAGAACCCGCTGACCGGGCTTCCCGGCAACCGCTCGATCCGCGACTATCTTCAGGACAAGGCGCTCGACGGCGACCAGCTGCGCTGCCTGTGTTATTTCGATTTCGACAATTTCAAGCCGTTCAACGATCATTACGGCTTCCAGAAGGGCGATCTTGCGCTGTCGCTCTTCGCCTCGCTGATGCGCCGCGAATTCATCGGCGACGACGTCTTCATCGGCCATGTCGGCGGGGATGACTTCTTCGCCGGCATTTCCGGCCGCCCCGTCGAGGCAGTGCGGGTTACCCTGGAGCGGCTGCTTGCCGATTTCAGCCGCGAGGTGCGCCTGCTCTACGCGGCGGAAGACCAGCTTGCCGGCCAGATCCGCGGGCATGACCGCGCCGGCAACCAGACGACCTTTCCGCTGATGCGCTGCTCGGCTGTCGTGCTCATCGTGCCGGAGGGCGAGGTGATCGGCGAGGCGGGGCTGATCAGCAGCCGGATCGCCGCCTTGAAGGCGGATGCCAAGGGCAGCGACGGGGGGCTCGTGCTGTCCTCGACATCCGCCGCAGCACAGCTTTCGGCTGCGCACTAGAGCATTTCCAGAAGCGGCATCGCTTCGGCGTCGGACAATGCGGCAAAACAAAAAATTTGGAAGCGGGCCCCTTCAAACCCGCTTCCCTCTACGTCAGCGAAGGAGCTTCACGCTCTTCGCTTCGTGTTTCTTGCCGGACATGTCGAAGGAGACGGACACCTTTTCGCCCGTCTTCAGCCCGGGTTCGTGGAAACCCTTCGGAAGCTGGTAGGTGATGCCGTCGCTGAGCGTCAGAGACATCGACGCCTTGTTGTAATCCTTCACCGTACCGGTCGCCGTCTGGGCGGCAAGCGCAAGAGCCGGCGTGGTGAGAACAGTGACGATGGCGAGATTGGAAAGAAGAACACGCATCTGTGTCGTCCTAAAGTGGCCCCGCAAGGGGGCGCAGAGAAGCCGTCCGGGAGACGTCGCGTCGCGGCTCCCGGGGGATGAGCCGCCGGCGCTCCCCGGCTTCGAAACAGAAGCTAGGCCCGGAAAAATCCGTTTTCAAATTAACAAGATTTAATTCTGCGCGTCCCGAAACAGCCGGAATTCCAGCGGTTTGTGGCTGAAAATGGGCGGTGGGCGCGCCATCGCAAATCTTGCAGGCAAGGGCGGAACCGATTCAATTGGTTCGCGCTTTAGGCTAGAATCAGCGTTACAGATTGCGCGTCGCCAAAGCGCCCGGGGAGGCAGAAGCCATGTCCATTCCATCATCCATGTCCTATATCGGTCTCACAGACCATGGCGGCCCGGACAATCTGGTGGTGATGGAGGGCCGCACGCCGCAGTTCAGAAGCGGCGAAATCCTCGTGCGGGTCGCGGCCGCCGGCATCAACCGGCCGGACGTGCTCCAGCGCAAGGGCGACTATCCGCCGCCGCCGGATGCAAGCCCCATCCTCGGCCTGGAGATCGCAGGCGAGGTGGTGGCGATCGGCGACGACGTGACCGGCTACGAACTGGGCGACCAGGTCTGCGCGCTGGCGAATGGCGGCGGTTATGCGCGCTATTGCGCCGTGCCGGCGACGCAGGCGCTGCCCTTCCCGAAAGGCTATGACGCCGTGAAGGCGGCGGCGCTGCCGGAAACCTTCTTCACCGTCTGGGCGAACCTCTTCATGATGGCGGGGCTGAAGCCCGGTGAAAGCGTGCTCATCCACGGCGGATCGAGCGGCATCGGCACGACGGCGATCCAGCTTGCCGCAGCCCTTGGCTCGCGCGTCTTCACGACGGCCGGCACGGCGGAGAAATGCGAGGCCTGCCTCGACCTCGGTGCCTCCCGCGCGATCAACTACCGCAGCGAGGATTTCTGCGCCGTCATCGCGGAGGAAACCGGCAAGGACGGCGTCGACGTCATCCTCGACATGATCGGGGCCGCCTATTTCGAGCGGAACCTGAAATCGCTCGCCCGCGACGGCCGCCTGTCGATCATCGCCTTCCTCGGCGGCACATTCGCCGAAAAGGTCAGCCTCGCGCCGATCCTGCAAAAGCGCCTGCACCTGATGGGCTCCGCCATGCGGCCGCGCACCGCGGCGGAAAAGCAGGCGATCCGCGACGAACTGTTGCAGAAGGTCTGGCCGCTCCTGGAGGAGGGGCGCATCGCCCCGGTGGTACACGCCGTCCTGCCCTATGCCGACGCCGCCGCCGGCCACCGCATGATGGAACACGGCGATCATATCGGAAAGATCGTGCTGACCTTCGAAAGCAATTCCAGCAAAAGTGCGTAGCGGTTTTGCGCAGCGTCGCAACGAGGACCGCCGGATGCCGTTAACAGATCCTCAGCCCGCGCTTGCGGCCTTTCCCGCCGGAAGGGTGGTCGCGAGCAGCATGCCGAGGGCGGCCGGGATGGCGAGCAGCAGGTAGAGCCAGCGCGCCGCCGTCACAGCACCTTCCGTGCCGCCGGGATCGACGAGGCCGGTCGTGTTGACGATGATGCCGGCGATCGCCGCCCCGAAGGCAGCACCCAGCGCCTGCATGGTGGTGATCGCCGCGGACGCCTTGTCCGTCTCGCCGGCGGGCGCCAGGTGCAGCACATGGGTGACGAGATGCGCCCAACCGAGGCCGATGCCGAACCCCATCAGGAAGATGAAGACGGTGGCGATCGCCAGCAGCGGCAGGCTGCCTTGAGGATTGTGCCGGGCGAGCGTGACGACGAGCAGCGCGGTGGCGACCGCCTCGACCAGCGCGCCCGCGACGATGACCCGGTTGGCGCGCCGCCCCCGGATGTTCGCGGTGGCGAAGGCCGCCGCCGTCCAGCCGAGCGCCAGCAGCGCCACGAGATAGCCGGAGACGAGCGGCGTCACCCCGTGCAGCACCTGGAGGAAATAGGGGATATAGATATCCGAGCAGACGGTGACGAGCAGCATCAGCATGATGAGATAGACGCGGGCGAGCGGCGAGGCGAGGCGCATCGTGCCGGCCGGCAGCAGCCGCGCCTCCGTGTGCCGCTCGATGGTGATGGCGGCGACGACCGCAATGACGGCCGAGGCCGCAAAGAGGCTGCGCAGCGCCGGCGCATCCACCGAGCTCGCGAAGGACAGGACGACCACGGCCGCGACCAGCAGCACGATCTGCAGGAAGGGCGTCTTCGTCGTCACCCGCTCGGCCTCGCCGGAGGGCAGCAGTTTTGGCGCCGAGACCGCCATCAGGATGGACAACGGGATGAGCAGCGCGAAGGCCTCGCGCCAGGCGCTGCCGGCCGCGAAAATGCCGCCGATCGTCGGGCCGAGGAAGGTCGCGATGCCCCAGACGGCGGCGTAGAGCGTCGAGGCCGTGCTCCACAGCGGTTCCGGATAGACGAAGCGGATGAAGGCATAACCGAGCGCCACGAGGAAACCGGCGCCGAGCCCCTGGATCGCCCGGCCCACCAGCACCGTCTCCATGGTCGGCGCGATGGCGCAGACCAGGCTGCCGATGCCGAACAGCACCGCGCCGAAGACATAACAGCGGTTGAGTGTCACGCTTTTCGGCCGCACGGCGACGAAGGTCGAGCCGAGCACCGAGGCCGCGACATAGATCGTCGTCGCCCAGGCAAACAGCGCCAGGCCGCCGATATCCCTCACGATCGAGGGCATCAGCGTCGCGGTGATATAAGTCTCCACCGCATGCAGCATGATCCCGCCGCCCAGCATCAGCGTCCCGAACAGATAGGCGCGCGAAAACAGGCTGGAAAGCCGCGGCGCGGCCTCCTTCGGGGTGATGACGCTATCGGACATAAAATTGAGCCTTGGCATGCGAAAAGAATGGATTTCAGACGTCGCACGGCTTCAAACCGACTGCAAGCCGTGACTTTTCACTGAAAATGCGGGTCCGAGCGCCCCGCATTTGGCGCTCACCCCCCCTCTGCCCTGCCGGGCATCTCCCCCTCAAGGGGGGAGATCGGCAAGTGGAAACGCCTCGCCCAACGCGAACATTGCGAATCGGATAATGCCTCACGTCCAGCCGATCTCCCCCCTTGAGGGGGAGATGCCCGGCAGGGCAGAGCGACTGTCTTGGCTGTCAAGCGTTTTGCCATTGCTGATTGTCCCTGATGACAGCGTTGAGGATGGTGAGCAGCTTTCGCATGGTTGCGACGATGGCGACGATCTTCGGCTTGCCGGCGGCCACCAGCTTGTCGCGGAAAGCCTTCAGGACGGGGTTGTGACGGCTGGCGACGAGGGCGGCCATGAACAGCACGGCCCGCACCTTGCCCCTGCCGCCGCCGATGAAGCTCCTGCCTTTCCACGTGCCC
>NZ_DASYHH010000020.1:0-7589 GCF_035998705.1 Shinella sp.
AAGGGCAAACCAGCCAAGCTCGTCATCATCGCCATCGCAAGACGCCTCCTCGTCGCCCTCAATGCAGCCGTGAGGGACAACAGAGCGTTCCTGTCTTGACATCTCACAACACAGTTGCTCGGGCTTGACCCGAGGATCCACATCCGCGGCGTGCCGGTGGATGGATGCTCGGGTCAAGCCCGAGCATGACGGAGGAGAGGTTATGCCACCCGCACATAGCTGGTCATGCCGGTCTTCTGGTGTTCGATGATGTGGCAGTGGAACACCCAGTCGCCCGGATTGTCGGCGACCAGCGCCAGTTGCACCTTCTCGTCGGGCAGGATGAGGTAGGTGTCGGAAAAATGCGGGCGGATCGCCTGCTTGCTGGAATTCATCGGCCGGAAGGCGAGGCCGTGCAGGTGGAGGGGGTGCACCTGCGGCGTCGGGTTCTCGACATTGAAGATATAGGTCCGGCCCGCCTTCATCTCGGCGAGCGGGGCGGTCGCATCACCGCTGTCGTCGGCCCACGGCACCCGGTTGATGGCCCAGAAATTATAGCCGAGCGAACCGCAGATACCGTCCTTCGGGCGCTCTTCCGCCGAGGCGCTGAGGATGAAGGGGATTTCGGTCGCCGCCGAAAGGTCCGGCTCGGGCAGGGGATTTGCCGCCAGCGCCGGCAGGTCGGCGATGGTGCGCTTCAGCGAAGCGCCGACGGCGCGGAAGGTGGCGAGTGTCGCGGGCTTGGTTCCGCGCAGGTCCTTCAGCATCGCGACGGCGCCCTCCGTGTCGGGCATGCGCAGCGCGATGTCGAGCCGCTGGCCGGGGCCGATCATCAGGTGGTCGAGCGCGAAACGCGTCGCAGCCGGATTGCCGTCGAGCGCGATCACCTCGGCCTCAGCACCCTCGACTTGCAGCGTCAGGATACGGGTGACGTCGGTCGCGGCAAGCCGCAGCCGCACGAGGCCGCCGGCCGGCGCGTCATATTGCGGCGATTGCCGCCAGTTGGCGGTGCGCACGGTGCCGAAGGTGCCGGCACGCGCGGCGTCACGCGGCTTGAACTGGGCGATGAATTGCCCGTCGCCGCCGAGCCGCCAGTCGCGCAGGTTGAGGACGATCTCGGCGTCGAAGACGGGGTCGGCCGGGTCCTCCACGACGATCACGCCGGCAAGGCCACGGCCCATCTGTTCTAGCGTGTTGCAATGGGGATGATACCAGAAGGTGCCGGCATCGGGCGGGGTGAAGGCATAGTCGAACCCGTCGCCGCCATAGACATAGGGCTGCGTCAGGAACGGCACGCCGTCCATCCTGTTGTCGATGCGCAGGCCGTGCCAGTGCACCGTCGTCGGCTCGTCGAGCTTGTTGTCGAGCCTGAGCGCAAAGGCCTCGCCGCGCCGCATGCGCAGGACAGGCGGCACCTCGCCGTCGCCATAGGTCATGATGCCTTTGGTCGGCCCCTTGTCGGTGATCATCGCCTCGCCGGGGCGTGCCACCAGCGTTGCCGCCGCCTGCGCGTTCGCCAGTCCGCCAAAGCGCCCCGCAAGGCCGATCCCGCCGGCATAGGCGCCGGCGACGAGTGCGCCCTTCATCAGCGTGCGGCGTGTCAGCATGGCGGTCCCTCCGGTGCGTCACCCGCTTCTAAACCTGAGGCGCTCGCTCAGCAATAAGCGGCGCGCGACCAGATTGCCGCAGATCAGTGTTCGCCGTTGCGGTCCTTGTCGGCGAGCTTGTTGAAGAAGAAGGAGGTGCGCAGCAGGTTGCGGAAGCGGCTGCGCCGTGCGCCCGCCGGCACCGCGGCACGCGCGCTGATGCGCACGGCCGTATAGACCATGAAGGCGACGAGGATGACGGCCGTGTAGAGGAACAGCGCCTGCGGCCCGAAGAACTGCAAGAGCACCGAGGCGAAGAGCGGGCCGATGATGGCGCCGCAGGACCAGAAGAACAGCATGCCGGCGGACACCAGCGCATGTTCGCCTTCGCCTGCATGGTCGTTGGCATGCGCCGAGCAGAGCGAATAGAGCGGCATGGCGAAGGCGCCGAAGACGAAGATGCCGATGAGGTTCTTCAGTTCGTCGCCGCCCGCGAAGAAGGCGAGGTAGAGGGCGGCAAGCGCCGAGCCGAAGGTCGCGACGAGGATGATCAGGCGGCGGTCGAGCCGGTCGGAATAGATACCGAGCGGATATTGCAGCACCACGCCGCCGACGATGCCCGCACTCATGAAGCTCGCGATCGCCGTCACCGACAGGCCGATGTCATGGGCGTAGATCGGTCCCAGGTTGCGGAAGGCGGCATTGGTGAGGCCGACGACGATGCAGCCGATGGTGGCGAGCGGCGAGATGTTCCAGAGCTTCTTGACGTCGAAGCGGATCGCCTCCGGCACGGTCGGGCTGGAACGGTCGGCAAGCGAGATCGGCACCAGCGACAGCGACAGCGCCATGGCGACGATGGCGAAAAGCTCGAAACCGCCGATGCCGATGCCGGGAATGAGATATTGCGCCGCCGTGACCGAGCCGAGGTCGACGAGACGATAGACGGAAAGCGTGCGCGCCCGGTTGGCATTGGTGACGGAGGCGTTCAGCCAGCTTTCGACGGTGGCGAACAGGCTCGCAAAACAGATGCCCGCGACAAGCCGCATGGCGAACCAGAAGATCGGATCGATGATGAGCACCATGGCGATCGCCGACGCCGACGCGATCGCCGCCATGGCGGAAAAGGTGCGGATATGGCCGATGGCGCGCAGCACGCGCGTGACATAGATGCAGCCGATGGCGAAGCCGATCGAATAGCCCGCGCCGACGAAGCCGATGACGGAGGTGGAAAAACCTTCCTGCGAAGCGCGCAGCGCGATGAACGTGCCCTGTAGCCCGTTTCCGCCGATCAGGATACCTGCGGTGACGAGAAGGGGAATCAGCGGACGAATCGTGGACATGCGCGCCACTATGGCGAAGGAATTGGGGAAAGACAGGCCGGAAAACGAACTGCAACGCCGAAATTGTATACACGCGTGATGGGCGGCTGAAGCACTCGCGGATGTGGCCGCCGCACCCCCCTCTGCCCTGCCGGGCATCTCCCCCTCAAGGGGGGAGATCGGCAAGACGCAAAAAACCCGCTCGATCAGCAACGTTAGAAATGGGCGAAACGCCGCCCCATCCAATCTCCCCCCTTGAGGGGGAGATGCCCGGCAGGGCAGAGGGAGGTATCGCCCCGGCGCTTTCGCTACCCCCGCAAAAGCTCCGCCATCAGGCGCAGGTGATCGGCCTGCAAGGGCTTTTCGAAATAGCTTTTGACGAAGCTGTAGCCCATCGCCCGCTCGCGGTCCTTGCCGAGATGGGAGCTGGTCAGCATGGCGACGACGGGGGCGTGGACCGCAAATTCCTGCGCATAGCGGTCGAGGAACTCGAAGCCGTTCATCACGGGCATGTTGATGTCGAGGATGATGGCGTCCGGCGTCTCGCGGTGCAGGATGTCGAGCGCCTCCGAGCCGTCGAAGGCCTTCAGGATGCGGATCGACGGGTCGAACTTGCGGATCGTGTATTCGCAGATGAACTGGTCGTTCTCGTCGTCATCGACGACCAGGATCGAATGAATTTTCATTTTGTTCCCCGTCGGGCAGTTCGATGACGAACCGGCTGCCCTTGTCTCTTGCTTCATAAAGGGCAGAACCGCCGAGGGCTTCCGCGCTTTTTTTCAATATGTAGAGGCCGAGCCCGCTGCCGAAGGACCGGCTCGGGTGCAGCCGTTTGAACATCTTGAACAACAAATGGCGGCTGGCGGGCGGAACGCCCAGGCCGTTGTCCTCCACCGACAGCCGCATCTTGCCGGCGTAGCGGAAGGCGCGGACATCGATCGCCGGCTCGGCCTCCTTCGGATCGTGATATTTGACCGCGTTGGACAGCATGTTGCCGACAATAATGTGGAATTTCGACGGCTTGCTGACGATTGTCAATTCCGCCGGCACATGATTTTCGATGCGGATGCGCTTGGTATCGTCGAGATGCGACAGCGCGTCGATCGCCTCGGAGACCAGCGCGCGAAGGTCGATCGGCCGGTCGTCCTCCTCCATCAGCCGGGTGCGGGTGAGGGTGATGATGTTCTGGATCAGGTGGTCGAGGCGGCCGAAATTCTTTTCCATGCGCTGGAGCGTCTGGCCGAGCGCGGGAAGATCGCCCTCCGAGAGCATCTCGCGCGAAATGGTGAGCAGCCCCATGGAGGAGGCGATCGGCGAGCGCAGGTCGTGCGAGGTGCGGTAGGCGAATTCCTCCAGCTCCGCATTGGCTTCGATCAGCGCCTGCTCGCCCGCCTTGCGCTCGGAAATGTCGCGCACGATGCCGCTGTAGATCGTCGCGCCGTTCAGCTCCACCTTGGCGACGGCGAGGTCGAGCGGGAAGACGGAGCCGTCCTTGCGCCGGCCCTCCACCTCGCGGCCGATGCCGATGATCTTGGCATCGCCGCTGCGGTTGTAGTTGCCGAGATAGCCGTCATGGGCGCTGTGATAGGGCTCCGGCATCAGCATTTTCACATTGCGGCCGGCCATCTCCTCCGGCGCGTAGCCGAAGATGCGGGTGCAGGCGGGGTTGGCGGAGAGGATGAAGCCGCGGTCGTCGATGGTGATGATGCCGTCCACCGCATTGTCGATGATGGCGCCGAGCCGGCCGCGGCTTTCGGCGAGATCGGCCGCCATGCGCCGCGCGCGGCGGGAGGAGACGTAGAGATGGATGACCAGCGCGCCGTAGAGCGTGCCGGAGATCAGCACGAGCGAGGAGAGGGTGGAGCGCGCATCGGGGCCGGTGGAGGAGAAGGTGATGCCGAAGGCCGCTTCGTAGCGCGACAGCTCGTAATAGGTCATCGTCAGCAGGATGAGATAGGTGACGAGCCCGAGCACGCCGGCAAGCGTCAGGCGATGATAGCTGATCGCCTCGGTGCCGACGAAGATGAGCACGATGCCGATCGCCACGAAACAGCTGGCACTCTGGAACGACATGCGGGTGAAGCGCACCCAGTCATGGGCGAAATCGAGCGCGATCGCATAGCCGATGAGGGCGGCGGCCGCCGTGATGAAGGTGGCGAAGCCGAGCGCCACCTGCACGATGTCGTTCTTCTGCCTGAGCGCCCGCAGCGCCAGAGCCACACTCACCAGCATGAAACACAGCGCCGTATTGGGTGCGATGCGCCCCGGCAGGCTGGTGCCGATATCGACGAAGGGCGTGTCGAGCAGCGTGTCGATGCCCGCATCGATGCCGAACAGGTGCTGGGACAGCGCGAGCATGCCGTAGAGGAAGACCGGCGCCAACAGAGCCGCGGGCAGGGTGCGCACGCCGCGGGCGCAGAGCGCAAGTGCGACGCCGACGACGGTGAAGGCGAGCGCCGCATTGAACTTCATGCCGAAGAGCGACGGGAAGCGCGCCGCCAGGCCGGCGGGTTCCGCCAGCCAGAGCGCCATCATCGCCACGCCCACGGCGATGCACCAAAGGCTCGCCGCGACGTTCGCCTTCTGCCAGGACCATGTCAGGTTCAAGCTTGTCCCCTTCGGCGTTCCGTTCCGCCGCGCGCACGTTAGCGCGAAGGTTGCATGGCGAACAGGTCCCGTGGGATAAGCATCCGGAAAAATCCTGCCTTTTCAGGCGGCGTCGTCGTGGACCTGGTCCGCCTCCAGCCGCCCGGCCAGCGCCTGCAGGTCGGCGGTCAGCGCCTGGAGCGCCTCCAGCGAACAGCCGGTCGCCCTGCCGATCTCCATGCGGATCGCCACGGCGTCCCGCTTCATCGCGTGGCCCTTGTCGGTGAGGGTGATGAGCACCTGCCGCTCATCGTGCCTGTCGCGCGCGCGGACGATATAGCCCGTCGCCTCCAGCCGCTTGAGCAGCGGCGAAAGCGTGCCGGAATCCAGGCCGAGCTTGGCGCCGAGCGCCTTCACCGTGCGGCCGTCTTCCTCCCACAGCGTCATCAGCGCTATATATTGCGGATAGGTGAGGCCGTAGGGGTCGAGCAGCGGTTTGTAGGTGCGGTTCAGCGCATGGGCCGCGGAATAGACCGCAAAACAGAGCTGCTGGTCGAGGGCCAGCGCGCCTGCCGGAATGTCATCCGTCTCAGCTTGGTCACGTTTGTCGCTCATGGTGAGAAACTAGCAGAAAATAAAAAATTTGCAATGCGTAAAATCATATTGCGCGCAATCTAATTTTGCGCTATCTAGTTTCCATCGTCAACGAAACCAGGAAGGAGACATTCCATGCCCATTCTCTACAGGACCAAAGCAACCTCCACCGGTGGCCGCGCCGGCCATGGCGCAGCCGAGGACGGCACCGTCGACGTGACGCTGACCGTGCCGAAGGAGCTCGGCGGCGACGGCGCCACCGGCGCCAACCCGGAAAAGCTCTTCGCGGTCGGTTATTCCGCCTGCTTCCTCGGCGCGCTGAAGTTCGTCGCCGGCAAGGAAAAGGTAAAGATCCCGGACGACGCCAAGGTCACCGCCACCGTCGGCATCGGCCCGCGTGAAGACGGCGGCGGCTTCGGCCTCGAAGCCTCGCTCGAAATCTCCGTGCCCGGCGTCGACAAGGCCGTGGTCGAGGACCTCGCCAAGAAGGCCCACGTCGTCTGCCCCTACAGCAACGCCACCCGCGGCAACCTCGACGTCAAGACCACCGTGGTCTGATCGTCGCCGCAGGCAGAATGCAAAAGCCGCCCGGAGCGCCCCGGGCGGCTTTTTTATGTAGATCCTTGGAAGCATGAGATGAACTGACGCCGCGCCACTTGCCGATCTTCCCCCTTGAGGGCAGGGCTATCGCATATGGAATTCGACTTTGCCGTTTTCCCCTTCTCCCCCGCGGGGAGAAGGTGCCGGCAGGCGGATGAGGGGGATGCCAAAGGCGCAAAGGCTCGATCCGAGCCACCCCCTCATCCGACCCTTCGGGCCACCTTCTCCCCGCAGGGGAGAAGGGGAAAACGGCAACGGTTTCCCGCCATATGCGATAACCCTGCCCTTGAGGGGGGAGATTGGATGGAGCACCGTCTCGCCGCCCATCTCAAGCGTTGCTGGTTGAGCGATGTTTCAGCATCTTGCCGATCTCCCCCCTTGAGGGGGAGATGCCCGGCAGGGCAGAGGGGGGTAAGCCCCATCCGCCATCGGCCATTGTGCTTGCCGCACCGTCGCCACCCCCCTCTGTCGCTTCGCGACATCTCCCCCTCAAAGGGGGGAGATCATGGGGAGTTTGCCGTGACCTTTTCCATTAACTCAGAACTCCTCCCAGCGTTTCACCTTGCGCCACGAGCGTCGCGGAGGCGGTGTTGATCTCCGAAAGCGCGACGGATTGTTCGCGGGCGCTGCCTTTGCCGAGTGCCGGGCGCGTTTGCGCACGGCCTTCGCCCCGCCGGCGCTGTAATGTGCCTGTTCCATCCGGAACAGCGCGCCTCTCGGCGATGTGGGAAAGTCCGGTCACTGGATGAGAGAGGCTCATCCAACAGAGATCAGGAGAAACCCAATGCGCAAGATCATCATTTCCGCCGCCATCGCAGCCGTCGCCGCCATCTCTTTTGCCGCCCCGTCGCAGGCCGGCTATTACAGCTACGGCTACAAGCCGCACTGCTTCATCAAGAAGGTGAAGTCCTACGACTACTACGGC
>NZ_DASYHH010000023.1:0-35307 GCF_035998705.1 Shinella sp.
CGACTGTTCGGGTTCGATGGAACGACGGAGCTCTCCCTGGCTCTGCCACGGGCGTTCAAACCCAAGGGGGGTGCGGGCTCAACTCCGTCACCGCAAGCTCTAGCTAGGCCGCAAGCGGAGGACGTCAAGTTACAAGGGGGGGTGCCGAAGGCGGATACTGCGTTGCCGTTAGACTATGTCTGGTTCAGACTGAACCAGACATAGTCTAGTTTCTTGTTTTCGTTTGTCTTTTCGGGAAAACCGGTTCCCACTTTTCCCTGACAAACTCTAGAACTCAAATTCCGCAATCACCGGCACATGGTCCGACGGACGTTCCCAGCCGCGGGCTTCGCGGATCACCTTGATGTCGGTGAGGTGCGGTTCGAGGTCGGCGGAGGACCAGATGTGGTCGAGGCGGCGGCCCTTGTCGGCGGCGACCCAGTCGGCCGAGCGGTAGCTCCACCATGTATAGAGCTTTTCATGCGCGGGCACCTTGCGGCGCATCAGGTCGACCCAGGCGCCCTTCGTCATCACGTCGATCAGGCCCTCGGTCTCGATCGGCGTGTGGCTGACGATCTTCAGGAGCTGCTTGTGCGACCAGACGTCGTGCTCCAGGGGCGCGATGTTGAGGTCGCCGACGAGGATCGACGATATGCCGGCCTCTGCCTCGGCGTGCAGCAGCTTCATCTCCTCGATAAAATCGAGCTTGTGGCCGAATTTCTGGTTGATCGTGCGGTCCGGCTCGTCGCCGCCGGCCGGCACATAGAAATTGTGCAGGCGGATCGACTTGCCGCGGTGATGGAAGACGACCGAGATGTGGCGCGCGTCACCCACGCCGCAATAGTCGCGCCGCTCGACGATCTCGGTCAGCGGCAGGCGGGAAATGGTCGCGACACCGTGATAGCCCTTCTGGCCGTGAAAGACGATGTGCTCGTAGCCGAGCGCCTTCAGCGGTTCAGACGGGAAGAGTTCGTTCGGGCACTTGGTTTCCTGCAGGCACAGGATATCCGGCGAAAAGGTCGTCAGGAAATGTTCGACGAGCGGCATGCGCAGCCGCACGGAATTGATGTTCCACGTCGCAATCGAAAGTGTCATGCCTGCCCCCGGAAACTCGTCCGGGGCGTCTTAGCGCATGCATGGCGAAACGGAAACGGCTTTCTCAGTTCGCGCCCTTGTTGCGGACTTCGTCATAGGGGATCGAGAAGACCTTCTCGTCGAGGGCGACGCCCGTCTTGACGTTGAAGATCATCACGGAGGTGTCCTTGCCCTGCGCGTCGGTGATGGTCCATTGGCGCAGGTCATAGGTCTTGGGGTCGAACATCATGGTGATGGTCGAATCGCCGAACATGTTGCGGTCGCCGAGCACGATGGTGGTCAGATCAGCTTCTTCCTTGACGTTGCGCACCATCTTGGCAGAGAGGTCGATCTTCTCGCCGAGCAGCAGGTTGAGCGGGGTCTTGGAGAGCGGGTAGATGTCCCAGGTCTTGAGCTTGCGGTTGCCGATGACGACGGACTTGCCGTCGGCGATCACGCGCATCGGCGAGGGTTCTTCATAGTTGAAGCGGATCTTGCCCGGGCGGTTGATGTAGAACTTGCCGCCGGTCTGCTCGCCGCGCGGGCCGAACTGCACGAATTCGCCCATCATCGTCTTCACGGAGGCGAAGTGGTCGGCGATCTTCTGCGCGGCGGCACTTGCCTGCGCCGAAGCTTCGGTGGGCGCCAGTGCCGAAAGGCCGGCTGCGAGCGTGAAGGCCATCAGGCAGGTGAAGCCACGGCGGGTCAGCATTCCGGTCGCGCGGCCTGTCTCGGATCGGATCATGTCGGTCTCCTTCATCTGCATGTCATGCGGGCCAAACACGGCGCCATAATGGCGTCAAGCCCTGCCGCGGAACTTGCGGGCGGAACGCCGCAGACGGCGCACCGTTCCCGGCCGTCGTTCCGAAATTTACTCTTCCGTCGGCACGAGGATCTCGCGCTTGCCGGCGTGGTTGGCGGGGCCGATCAGGCCCTCCTTCTCCATGCGCTCGATCAGCGAGGCGGCGCGGTTGTAACCGATGCCGAGGCGGCGCTGGATATAGGAGGTCGATGCCTTGCCGTCGCGCAGCACAACGGCCACGGCCTGGTCGTAGGGGTCGTCCGAATCCTCGAGGTTCGCGGAGCCGGCCGGGCCGCCGCCGCCCTCGCCATCCTCGTCGTCGTCCTCGGTGATCGCGTCGAGATATTGCGGCGAGCCCTGCGTCTTCAGATGCGCCACGACAGCCTCCACTTCGCCGTCCGAGACGAACGGGCCGTGCACGCGCTGGATGCGCCCGCCGCCGGCCATGTAGAGCATGTCGCCCATGCCGAGCAGCTGTTCGGCACCCTGCTCGCCCAGGATGGTGCGGCTGTCGATCTTCGAGGTCACCTGGAAGGAGATGCGGGTCGGGAAGTTCGCCTTGATCGTGCCGGTGATGACGTCGACCGACGGGCGCTGCGTCGCCATGATGACGTGGATGCCGGCGGCGCGCGCCATCTGGGCGAGGCGCTGGACGGCTCCTTCGATGTCCTTGCCGGCGACCATCATCAGGTCGGCCATTTCGTCGATGATGACGACGATATAGGGCATCGGCTGGAGATCGAACTCTTCGGTCTCGTACATCGCCTCGCCGGTCTGGCGGTCGAAGCCGGTCTGCACGGTGCGGCTGATCTGCTCGCCCTTGGCCAGCGCCTGCTCGACGCGGCTGTTGAAGCCGTCGATGTTGCGCACGCCGATCTTCGACATCTTCTTGTAGCGCTCCTCCATCTCGCGCACGGTCCACTTCAGCGCCACGACGGCCTTCTTGGGATCGGTGACGACGGGGGAGAGCAGGTGCGGGATGCCGTCATAGACGGAGAGTTCCAGCATTTTCGGGTCGATCATGATCAGGCGGCACTGTTCCGGCTTCAGCCGGTAGAGCAGCGACAGGATCATGGTGTTGATGGCGACCGACTTGCCCGAGCCGGTGGTGCCGGCGACGAGCAAGTGGGGCATCTTGGCGATGTCGGAGATGACGGGCTCGCCGCCGATCGTCTTGCCGAGCGCCATGGCGAGCTTGGCCTTCGAGGTCTCGAAATCGCGGCTGGCGATGAGTTCGCGCAGATAGACGGTCTCGCGGCTCTGGTTCGGCAGTTCGATGCCGATGGCGTTGCGGCCGGGCACGACGGCGACGCGGGCGGCGATCGCGCTCATCGAGCGGGCGATGTCGTCGGCAAGGCCGATGACGCGCGACGACTTGATGCCGGGCGCGGGCTCCAGTTCGTAAAGCGTGACGACCGGGCCGGGGCGCACATGGATGATCTCGCCCTTGACGCCGAAATCCTCCAGCACGCCTTCCAGCATGCGGGCGTTCTGCTCCAGCGCATCGGCCGACAGCGTGGTGTCGCGCACTTGGCCTTTCGGCTCGGCGAGCAGGTGGATCGGCGGCAGCGCGAAGCCGTCCGGGCCGACGAAGGAGGTCTGCGCCTCGCGCTCGATACGCTGGCCGGGTTTGGGCCGGGCGGCGGGGGGCACGACGCGGGCGGTGGTGGCGGGCATCGGCTGGCGGGCCGGCGCACGGCGCGGCGCCCAGTCGGCGGCGACGTCGTCGGCATCGTCGTCCGGCAGGATGCCGCTCGGGCGGCGCATCGGCTCGTCGTCCCTGTCGAAGGGCAGGTCGTCGTCCTCGTCGCCGGCCATCGGCGGGGCGGCGACGACGCGGCGACCGTCCAGCGACGGTTCGACGCGCTCGCCGGCGCCGCGGGCCGGTGTGCGGGCGCGCGCAGGCTCGTTCAGCGTGCCGAACTCGTCCTCGTTGAAATCATAGGGCTGCTCGATGCCGCGCGCCTTGCGGCGCTGGTTGGCGAGGCCGAAGAGGCGGCGCATGCGGGCGTGGCCGGTGTACCAGGCATGCGTCATGGCGCCGGCGAAAACGGTGAGCGGGCCTTCCCGGTCGTCGTCGTCCTCGTTTTCCTCGGCGATGGTGCGCGCACGGCTCGGTGTGGGCACCGGAGCGAAATCCTCCTCGTCCTCGATCGTGACGGAGCCGATAAGGCCGGCGGCGAAAACCATCAGCCAGGCGGCGGGGATGGCGATGATGCCGCCGAGGATGCTGGCGAAGAGGCCGGTCGGGTATGCGCCGGTGAAGAGGGCGGGGAAGCGCAGGATCATGTCACCGAAGACGCCGCCAAGTCCGGTTGGCAGCGGCCAGGTGACGGGTGCGGGCACGCAGGCAAGCGCTGCCGAGGCGAGAATGGCGCCGCCGAGCCAGGCACCGGCGCGCTGCGGCACGCGGTTGAAGCGCCGGCCGCTGATCAGCGCCAGGCCCCAGGCGACGACGGGCAGCAGCGCGATGACGCTGGCAATGCCGAAGAACTGCATGAAGATGTCGGCGAAGACGGCGCCGGGATAACCGAGGATGTTGGCCGGGGCGCCGCTCGAGGCATAGGAGAGGCTCGGGTCGGAGACGTTCCAGGTGGAGAGTGCGGCGACCGCGAAGGCGAGGCCGAGGAAAGTGCAGAGCCCGAACAGGATCTGCACCTGTCGCCAGACGAATGCCGACAGAACGAAGCGGTCGTGACGGTTATCCAGTCCTGCCGATATGCTTCTGCTCATGGGTCCAGCCTATAGTCCACGCCAAGGAAAAAACCGCACTTTTCCGCGCGATTCGCGAATGTGCCTGACTGCGAATCCTACGAAGGAAGCCTTAATGGCGTGTTAACCATGGCGCTCAAGGCGGGCTTGGGACACGAAAAAGGCCGGCGTGACGCCGGCCTTTTTGTTTCAATGAGGGAATGCCTCAGCGGCAGCCTTCGATCTGTTTCAGCGCCGCCGAGATGCCGGAGAGCGAATAGGAATAGGCCGTGCCGGTACCGCGGCGCGATTTCGCCTGGACCTGCATGTCCTTGCCGCCCTTCATCGCCGCGACGAGGGCCGGTTCTTCAGCGGCGTTCTCGACCCAGGCCGAGTTGCCCTTGGTGAACATCACGAAGGTGCGGCCGTCGATGACGACGTTGACCTTGGAGTTTTCCTGCAGCGGATAGCCCATCATCGCCTGCGGCTCGTAGCTGATGTTCTGGCCAGGGCGCTGCGAGACGAGGAAGAAGACGTCGCCGTGGTCGACGCCGGCCGGGTTCTTTTCCTTCGGCACGGACAGCACGTAGCAGACCTTGCCGCCGTTCGCCTGGTAGGAGTAGGCGCCCCAGGCGTTGAACTGCTGAATGCGCGTCGGCGATTGGGCCGAGGCAACGCCTGCGGTCGCGAAAACGAGGGCGAGTGCGGTTGCTAGCTTTCTTACGAACATGTTTTCCTGCCGGTTGTCTTGCCTGTGGTTTGCCGACCGAAGGCGGCGCCTTCGATGCCGGTGTCGGCCATGCATGATGACGATTTGATTTATTTTGACTTAATTCAGGTTACCAAACCGTCAACAGGAGCCATTTTACTCAGGGTTACCGCGCTGCACCGGGACAAATTTGCGTCGAAATCCGCCGCTGCCTTCATAAACAAAGGCGGGCGCGCCCGATCCCCATTTGGTGAGATAGAAACCCGTCGAAACCATTTAAGGCACAAGGAATAGGGCAAGAATTTGACTTGCGCCATCGCAGGTGGAGCGGCGATCGGCAGGCAGACGGATTTACCGGGTCGGCTGCAGGTCCGGCTCGTCCGCCATGGCCTTGTCGGCGGCCATATAATGGTCCTCGCGGATATGGCCGCGGATCGCCGCGAAGGCTGCCGTCAACACGGCGATGTCGTCGGAAAAGCCGACCAGCGCGAAGAAATCCGGAATGCCGTCGAGCGGCAGCACGAAATAGGCGAGCGCTGCCAGCAGGATGCCGCGAACCCGCGCCGGCGTGCGGGAATCCAGCGCGCAGTAATAGGCGGCCACGAGATCGCGGGAGAAGGGAACCTGCCGCATCGCACGCTTCAGGACCGGCCAGAACCGTCGTTTCACGCGGCTTTCCTGGCGCTCCTGCTCGTCCTCGTCTCCCGGCAGAAGGATCTCGCCGATCTTCACATCATCCATGCATGGCCTCCTTCAGGTGGCGATGCCGGAAAAGCCCGGCGGGAATCATATGGGAATGCCTTCACGCGCCTTCAACTCTTCGTGCGTTCGCCCGCAGCCTTGTCCATCGCCGTCGCGAGCTTGATGTCGAGCTCGGTCAAACCGCCCGCATCATGATTGGTAAGCCGCACCTCGACGCGGTTGTAGACGTTGAACCATTCGGGGTGGTGGTTGAATTTTTCCGCCGCCAGCGCCCCCTCGGTCATGAAGCCGAAGGCCTCGCGGAAGGTCTTGAACTTGTATTTCTTCTCGATGGCGATGCCGTCGTCCGAGCGGGTCCAGCCGTCGAGGCCCGCCAGCGCTTCGGAAATCGCCTGTTCGCTCAGTTTTTCCTGTTTCATGACGCCCTCTCTTTTCCAATCCTACCATATGAAAACGGCGCCCGAAGGCGCCGTGTTCCTTATCGTTGGAAAAGCTCAGACGAAGAACTGGCCGCCATTCGCCGAAACGGTCGAACCGGTGATGAAACCGGCGTCGTCCGAGGCGAGGAAGACGACGATGCGGGCGATCTCCTCCGGCTCGCCGAGGCGGCCGACCGGGATCTGCGGGATGATCCTCTCGTTCAGCACCTTTTCCGGAATGGCGCGCACCATTTCGGTGCCGATATAGCCGGGGCAGATGGCGTTGACCGTGATGCCCTTGGCGGCCCCCTCCTGGGCGAGCGCCTTGGTGAAGCCGAGGTCGCCGGCCTTAGCGGCGGAATAGTTCGCCTGGCCCATCTGGCCCTTCTGGCCGTTGATGGAGGAAATGTTGATGACGCGGCCGAAGCTGCGGTCGCGCATGCCGGTCCAGACCGGGTGGGTCATGTTGAAGAGGCCGGTCAGGTTGGTGTTGATGACGGCGCCCCACTGGTCGGGCGTCATCTTGTGGAACATCGCGTCCTTGGTGATGCCGGCATTGTTGACGAGAATGTCCACCGGGCCGAGATCGGCCTCGACCTTGCCGATGCCCTCGACGCAGGCCTCGTAGCTCGAAACATCCCACTTGTAGACCGGGATGCCGGTTTCCGCCTTGAAGGCGTTGGCGGCGTCGTCATTGCCGGCATAGCTTGCAGCCACCTTGTACCCGGCCGCCTTCAGCGCCACCGAAATGGCGGCACCGATGCCCCGCGATCCACCCGTTACCAATGCTACCCTGCTCATGTGGCTCACTCCCCTTAGTTTGTTTTGGTATAGACCCGTCGCCCCGTTGCCGTGCAGGCGGCGGGTCATGGCAAAGCAGATTGTAAGCTGATGCTTACATGCTCTCTACGCACATCGCCACGCCCATGCCGCCGCCGATGCACAGCGTGGCAAGACCCTTCGAGGCGCCACGGCGCCTCATCTCGAACAGCAGCGTGTTGAGGATGCGGGCGCCGGATGCGCCGATCGGGTGGCCGATGGCGATCGCGCCGCCATTGACGTTGACAATCGAGGGATCCCAGCCGAGGTCCTTGTTGACCGCGCAGGCCTGGGCCGCGAAGGCTTCGTTGGCTTCCACGAGGTCGAGATCGCCGATCTTCCAGCCGGCGCGCTCGAGCGCCTTGCGCGATGCCGGGATGGGGCCGGTGCCCATGATCTTCGGATCGACGCCGGCGGTCGCCCAGGAAACGATGCGGGCGAGCGGCTGGATGCCGCGACGGGACGCTTCGGCTTCCGACATCAGAAGGGCTGCGGCAGCGCCGTCATTGAGGCCGGAGGCGTTGGCGGCGGTCACGCTGCCTTCCTTGTCGAACGCGGGGCGGAGCTTACCCATCGAATCGAGCGTCGCGCCGTGGCGGATATATTCGTCGGAATCGACGCTGACGTCGCCCTTGCGGCCCTTGACGATGAAGGGCACGATCTCGTCCTTGAAGCGACCTTCCTTCTGGGCGGCCTCGGCCTTGTTCTGCGAGCCGACGGCGAAGACGTCCTGCTCCTCGCGCGACAGTTGCCACTGCTTGGCGACGTTCTCGGCGGTGATGCCCATGTGGTAGCCGTTGAAGGCGTCGGTCAGGCCGTCCTTGATCATCGTGTCGATCATCTTGAAATCGCCCATCTTCACGCCGCCGCGCAGATGCGCGCAATGCGGCGCCATGGACATGGATTCCATGCCGCCGGCGACGATGATGCTGGCGTCACCGGTCGCGATCTGCTGCATGCCGAGGGCGACGGCGCGAAGCCCCGAGCCGCAGAGCTGGTTCATGGTCCAGGCGGTCGCTTCCTGCGGAATGCCGGCCTTCATGGCGGCCTGGCGGGCCGGGTTCTGGCCTTCGCCGGCCTGCAGCACCTGGCCGAGGATCACCTCGTTCACGTCGCCTGCCGCCACGCCCGCGCGCTCCAGAACCGCCGAAACGACCGTCGCCCCGAGTTCGTGGGCAGGCGTGTTGGCGAAGGAGCCGTTGAAGGACCCGACCGCGGTGCGGGCGGCGCTGGCGATGACGATGGATGGGGTGCTCATGGTGCTACGTCCTCAGTTCTATCGACCGGTGGCCGGCCTTGGAACCGGGCTCAACGCGCGAACGACGCAAGCCCGGCGGTTCTCCCGGTATCAAAACTGGCAAAGCGGAAGGGGAGAGTCAAACGGGATATCCGGCGCCGCTAAAATTTCATCAAAGGGGCGTGCAGCATAAAAATCCATGTTGCGCAGCATTCCTCGCCGCATCGCACAATTCGATTGTCAGGTCGCGACTTTTTGCGGATACTCTCCAGGATCAAAAAAGAAACAGGAACACGGGGATGAGGAGACCCTAATGGCCCGCAACGACGGTCAGATCGTCATCAAGAAATATGCGAACCGCCGCCTCTACAACACCGGCACGAGCACCTATGTGACGCTCGACGATCTCGCGGTCATGGTGAAGAAGGGCGAGGAATTCACCGTGCAGGACGCGAAATCCGGCGACGACATCACCCATTCCGTGCTGACGCAGATCATCTTCGAGCAGGAATCGAAGACCGGCAACACGCTCCTGCCGATCTCGTTTCTGCGCCAGCTCATCTCCTATTACGGCGACCAGATGCAGATGGTGGTGCCGAGCTATCTCGAGCACTCCATGCAGGCCTTCACCGACCAGCAGTCGCAGATGCGCGAGCAGATCAACAAGACCTTCGGCGATACCCCGCTCGGCAAGAACCTGCAGGTGCCGATGGCGCTGATCGAGGAAACGACGCGGCGCAACACGGAGCTGTTTCAGCAGGCGATGAAGATGTTCTCGCCCTTCGCCAATGCCGCGCCGGCAAAGGAGACCCGCAAGGCCGAGCCGAAGGATCTCGACGAGCTGAAGGAACAGCTGCGCGCGCTCCAGACGAAGCTCGACAACCTGAGCTAAGAAGAGCTGGCTGACCGGAGAGAAACGGGCTGGTGCGGAGTTTCCCCGCGCCGCGTCAAAGCCCGATCGAGACGTCGCGGCCGGCCGTGCGGATCGACACGGCAAAACCCGCGATGACATCGATGAAGGTGATCGTCATCAGGATGAAGAAGATCTGCGTCGCCGCCCCCTGCACCAGCAGGAACTCGACGAGGAAAACCACGAACAGCACCATCGACAGCATGTGATCGAGCAGTGCGCGCGAGCCCGGCCGCGTGGCCTTCAGGATTTCCACGAAGAGCAGCACGAGCGCGATGAAGATGAGCAAGTCGCCGAAGGCCATCGTCCAGGTCGTGCCGGACAGCATGTTGACCGCCAGCACCTCGCTGTCGAGCGTGGCAATACCGCCACCACCGAAAAGCCCCATCATCACGAGGTTGTAGATGGCGAACGGAATGATCAGCAGCGGAATGGCAAAAAGCATGGGCGGCGCTCTCCTCTGGCCGCTCCCCGGGAGCAGTCCTTCCGGCCCTCTTAGCCGAAGTTTCGGCACAAGAAAATGTCGCGCGGGGCGGAACGGAGCAAATGCCCGAAAAGAAAAGGGCCGGACGAGCCGGCCCCTGATTTCAGCTGATGCCGAAAGCGCGGATTATGCGCTTTCCTTCGGCGTCAGAACCTGGCGACCGCGGTACATGCCGGTCTTCAGGTCGATGTGGTGCGGACGGCGCAGTTCGCCCGAGTTCTTGTCTTCGACGTAGGTCGAACCCTTCAGAGCGTCTGCGGAACGGCGCATACCGCGCTTGGACGGGCTCGTTTTTCTCTTAGGTACAGCCATTTCACTAACTCCACTTATCGGGCAAACACATCCTCAGGCCACCGGACGGGCGACAGGGACATGTCTTTATCTCGGAAATTGGGCCGGCTTATACACAGCAAAACCCTGCTTGACCAGACCCCGGCCCGATTTTTTCGATTCTCTCGCTCAGGCTTCGTCTTCCGGCACGATCCACGGTTCGGCCAGTGCCGCCGCCTGCCACTTCTGCCAGGCGGGGTGGGCCTTCATGCGCGCCATGTAGCCCTGTACCGTCTCGTCCGCGGTCAGGCGATAGATTTCGAACCGGTTGACGACCGGCGCATACATCGCGTCCGCCGCGGAAAAATCGCCGAACAGGAACGGTCCGCCGGAGCGCGCCAGCAGGCCCTTCCAGATCGTCTCGATGCGCGCGACGTCGTCCATGACGCCCTCGGGCAGGTCGATTTCCGCCGGCGGGCGGCGGATGTTCATCGGGCAGGCGCCGCGCAGCGCCCGAAAACCGGCGAGCATTTCCATCGAGATCGACCGCGCCTCGGCCCGCGCCGTGCGCTCCTTCGGCCAGATCCCGGCCTCGGGAAAGAGCTCGGCGACATATTCGATGATCGCCAGCGATTCCCACACCCGCACCGCGCCATGGTGCAGCACCGGCACGCGGCCCGTCGGCGAGATCGGCTTGAATTCCGGATTGCCGGCAGGAAAATCGAAGGGGATCACATGATCCGTGAAGGCGATTCCCGCCGCTTCCATGGCGATCCACGGCCGGAAGGACCAGGAGGAATAGTTCTTGTTGCCGAGATAGAGGACGAGGTCGGACATGGTCTTGTGGCGCTCCGTTCAGGTGCGTGGACCGTAAGCATTCAGGACCGTCAGCGCCAATGAAAAGGCCTGAAGTCACTCATAAAGGCATTTGATATAGTCGCCTGAGCCGCTCGCCCGCCGCTCGATCAGCCGGGCGAGCCGTTGCAGGCCGCGGCCGGGTTTCCCGGCATTGCGCTCGTACGGGTTGGGCAGCGAAACGGCCAGCAGCGCCGCCTGCCGGCGCGACAGTTTTGCGGCCGGCACGTTGAAATGATGTTGCGCCGCCGCCTCGATGCCGTAGATGCCCGGCCCCCATTCGGCGATGTTGAGATAGATCTCCATCAGCCGCCGCTTGCTCCAGATGAAATCCGCGGCGACCGCCAGCGGCAGTTCCATCGCCTTGCGGAGGAACGAGCGGCCGTTCCAGAGGAACAGGTTTTTTGCCGTCTGCATCGGGATGGTGCTGGCGCCGCGCGTCTGCTCGCCGGCCAGCGCCTCGTTGACGACCGCGCGCATCTCGCCCCAGTCGACGCCGCCATGGCGGCAGTACTGCCCGTCCTCGGACATCATGACCGCCTGCACCAGATTGGGCGAGATCGCGTCGAACTCCACCCATTGCCGGTCATAGCCGCGCAGAAGCGCCAGGTCGCGCAGCATCAGCGTCGATACCGGGCGGACGAATTCGATCGTATAAAACAGGATCAGCAGATAGGGCAGCGCGATGAAGGCCAGCACGGCAAGGACGATGCGTCGCCAGTTCCGGCGCAGCCGGCTCATCCAACCGTCCCTCTCACCGGCTTCCGCCTCCGTATTGACCGTGTCTGCGCGTGTTTCCGGTACGATGTCCAAGAGCCGGCGTCCGTCCTTCCGTCGTTGCGCCTTCATACCGTCCCGGCTCGCCAAAAACCAGTGCGCGCCGCGATTCTTTGAAGCACCCCGGGCATTGCCGTTGCGTCGACCGGGAGCCCATGTCAAAGAGCGGCGATGAGCGAACGTTACCAGGAATTCCAGTCCCTCCTGAAGACCAATGCCGAAGCGGTGGAAGCGCTGCTGGCGGCGCTGCTCTCCGGCGCCGTGCAGACGGACGAGATCGCGCGGCCGGAACGCCTGCTCGCCGCCATGCGCCACGCCGTCCTCAACGGCGGCAAGCGCCTGCGCCCCTTCCTCGTCATCGAGACCGCCGCCCTCTTTGCGAATGTCGAGCGCGAGACGGCGCTGCGCATCGGGGCGGCGCTCGAATGCATCCATTGTTACTCGCTCGTGCATGACGACCTGCCCGCCATGGACGACGACGACCTGCGCCGAGGACAGCCGACCGTGCATGTCGCCTTCGACGAGGCCGCCGCCATCCTTGCCGGCGACAGCCTGCTGACGCTCGCCTTCGATATCGTCGCGGCCCCGGAAACCCGTCTGCCCGACGCCACCAAGGCGGCACTGGTGCTGGCGCTGGCGCGCGCCGCCGGCATCGGCGGCATGGCCGGCGGCCAGGCGCTCGACCTTGCGGCGGAAACGGTGGCGCCGGACGAGGAGGGCATTGTCACGCTCCAGGCGATGAAAACCGGCGCGCTGCTGCGCTTTGCCTGCGAGGCCGGCGCGATCATCGCCGGTGCCCCGGACGGTGAACGGCTGGCGCTGCGCCGCTATGGCGAAACGGTCGGCCTTGCCTTCCAGATCGCCGACGATCTTCTCGATCTCACCGCGGATGCGCAGACCATGGGCAAGGCGACCGGCAAGGATGCCGAACGCGGCAAGGCGACGCTCGTGTCGCGCCGCGGCCAGGCCTGGGCGGAAAACCGTCTTCGCGACCTTGTAACGGAGGCCGAGGCGCTGCTTGCGCCGTTCAGCCATCGGGCCGATATCCTGATCGAAACCGCCCATTTCATCGCAAATCGCAGGAATTGACCTCATGAGCAAATTCTGGTCGCCGATCGTCACCACGCTCAAGCCCTATGTCGCAGGCGAGCAGCCGCGCATTCAAAACCTCACCAAGCTCAACACCAACGAAAACCCCTACGGCCCCTCGCCGAAGGCGATCGCCGCCATGAGAGGCGCCGTCGCCGACAGCCTGAAGCTCTATCCGGACCCCTCCGCGCTGGCGCTGCGCCAGTCGATCGCCCGCTTCTACGGTGTCGACGCGGACCAGGTCTTCGTCGGCAACGGCTCGGACGAGGTGCTGGCACACGCTTTCGTCGCGCTGCTCAAACACGAGAAGCCGCTGCTCTACCCGGATATCACCTACAGCTTCTACCCCACCTATTGCCGCCTGTTCGGCATCGAGGCGGTGGAAATCCCGCTGAAGGACGATTTCACCATCGACCTTGCCGACTACGACCGCTCCTGCGGCGCCATCGTCCTGCCGAACCCGAACGCCCCCACCGGCATCGGCCTGCCGCTTGCCGCCATCGAGAAGCTGGTGGCCGAACACCCCGACCAGCCCGTGGTGGTCGACGAGGCTTATATCGACTTCGGCGGCGAAAGCGCGATCCCGCTGACGAAAAAATACGACAACCTGCTCGTCGTGCACACGCTGTCGAAATCCCGCTCGCTCGCGGGCCTGCGCGTCGGCTACGCCATCGGCCAGCGCCCGTTGATCGACGCGCTGGAGCGGGTCAAGGACAGTTTCAACTCCTACCCGCTCGACCGCATCGCCCAGGCCGGCGCCGCCGCCGCCGTCGACGACCGCGAATGGTTCGACGAGACGCGGGGCAAGGTCATCGAAACGCGCGAACGTGTGACCGGCGCTTTGCGCCAGCGCGGCTTCGAGGTCCTGCCCTCGCAGGCAAACTTCGTCTTCGCCCGCCACCCGGCCCACAGCGGCGAAGCGCTCGCCAAGGGCCTGCGCGAGCGCGCCGTGCTGGTGCGCCATTTCGCCAAGCCCCGTATCTCGGATTTCCTGCGCATCACCATCGGCACGCCGGAGGAATGCGACCGCCTGATCGCGGCGGTCGAGGAGATCGTCTAGAGTTTGTCAGGGAAAAGTGGGAACCGGTTTTCCCGAAAAGACAAACGAAAACAAAAGAAATTAGAGTATGTCTGGTTTAGTCTGAACCAGACATACTCTAAGACCACGCCATGGAGGGGGCCAGGAAAAGTGCGACGCGGTTTCCTGGCCAGCGCGGCGGCTAAAAAAGCTTATTCCGCAGCGGCCTGGCCCTGCCCGTAGCGCTTCTCGATATAATCGCCGACAAGCGTCTCGAAATCGCCGGCGATGTTGGTGCCGCGCAGCGTCATCGCCTTCTTGCCGTCGACATAGACGGGCGCGATCGGCAGTTCGCCGGTGCCGGGCAGCGAGATGCCGATATCGGCATGTTTGCTCTCGCCCGGGCCGTTGACGATGCAGCCCATCACCGCGACCTTGAGGCCTTCGACACCGGGATATTTTTCCCGCCAGACCGGCATGTTCTTGCGGATGTCGTCCTGGATCTTCTGGGCGAGCTCCTGGAAGACCGTCGAGGTGGTGCGCCCGCAGCCCGGACAGGCGGCGACGACCGGCAGGAACTGGCGGAAGCCCATGACCTGCAACAGTTCCTGCGCCACCTGCACTTCACGCGTGCGATCGCCGCCGGGCTCCGGCGTCAGCGAGATGCGGATCGTATCGCCGATGCCCTGCTGCATGAGGATGGCGAGCGAGGCGGACGAGGCAACGACGCCCTTGGTGCCCATGCCGGCTTCCGTGAGGCCGAGATGCAGCGCATGGTCGGAGCGCGACGACAGCATCGCATAGACGGCGATGAGGTCCTGCACGTTGGAAACTTTTGCCGACAGGATGATGTGATCCCGCGCCAGGCCGATCTCCTCGGCGAGTTCCGCCGAAAGCAGCGCCGACTGGCAGATCGCCTCGCGCATCACCTGCTGGGCGGTCAGCGGAAAGCCCTTTTCCTGGTTGTCGTCCATCAGCCGGGTCAGGAGTTCCTGGTCGAGCGAGCCCCAGTTGACGCCGATGCGCACCGGCTTGTCGTAGCGGATCGCCGTCTCGACGATCGCGCCGAACTGCCGGTCCTTCTTGTCCTTGAAGCCGACATTGCCGGGATTGATGCGGTACTTTGCCAGCGCCTCGGCGCAGGCAGGATGATCGGCAAGCAGCTTGTGGCCGATATAATGAAAATCGCCGACGAGCGGCACGTCCAGGCCGAGGCGCAGCAGGCGCTCGCGGATCTTCGGCACCGCCGCCGCACTCTCGTCGCGGTCGACGGTGATGCGCACGATCTCCGAACCGGCGCGATGGAGTGCTGCCACCTGGGCCACCGTCCCGTCGATATCCGCCGTATCGGTGTTGGTCATCGACTGCACGACGACCGGCGCGCCGCCGCCGACGAGCACGCCGCCGACATCGACGCTCACGGACTGGCGCCGCGGCTTCGGTTCAAAATCGAAGGAAAAGGACATGGGAGAGCCTCTTGCTCGAAACGCGGCCGCGATCGGCTTGGGAAGCGCGCGGCCTTTGCCCTCAGGTGGATCAGGAAACAGGCCTTGTCAACCTTCAGGGCGGGCATGCGCGACGATTTGATCGCCGCGCGCCCTCGCGCTTAGCGGTGGTCGCGCACATCCGCGTGCACCGCATGGTGCGAGAGCAGCAGCACGACGATGAACAGCACCGGCATCACGGCGAAGATGATGGCAAAACCCGTATGCTCGGCGATGAAGCCGATGACGGAGGGTGCGAAGAGCGAGCCGGAATAGCCCATCACCGTCGCCACCGACAGCGCCACGCCCTGCGCGAAGCCGGGCAGGTTGCCCGCCGCCGAAAAGGCGATCGGCACCATGTTGGAGATGCCGACGCCGCAAATGGCGAAACCCACCATCGCCACATAGGCATTCGGCGCCGTGCCGGCGATGATCATGCCGATGATCGCCATGATCGTGCAGAAGCGCAGGGTCCGCACGCCGCCAAAACGGTCGCGCACATGGTCGCCGGCAAAACGCATGACGGCCATGGTGAGCGAGAAGGCGCCGAAGGCGAAGCCCGAAAGCACCAGTGATGCACCGAGTTCGTCGCGCATGTAGAGTGCGCCCCAATCGAGGATCGCGCCTTCCGGCACCATGGAGAACAGCGCCATCGTGCCGATCAGCCAGGGCAGCAGCGTTCTCGGCAGGCGTACCTTCTTGCGCTCTTCGCTGGGATGCGGCGCATCGTGCAACACGTGCGGCCAGAGGAAGACAAGTGCCGCCGCACCGACGACGGTCAGCAGCACCGCATGGCCCATGACCCCGAGCGACTGGATGAGAAAGCCGCCCGTCGTCGCGCCGATGAAGGTGCCGAGGCTCCAGAAGGCGTGGCACGACGACATGATGGCGCGCCGCATCGACTTTTCCACCTCGACCGCATTGCCGTTCATTGCCACGTCCATCGCCCCCATCAGGCCGCCGAAGACGAAGATGGCGACGGCACCGACCGGGATCGTCGGGGCGGCGGAGAGCAGCAGCAGGGTCGAGAGGAAGAGGATCGTCGCGCCCTTCAACGTGCGCGTCGTGCCGAAATGCGCGATCAGGATGCCGGCGATCGGCATCAGGATGAGCGAGCCGATGCCGAAGAACATGATCATCAGGCCGAGCCCGGATTCGGAGAGCCCGAGGCGGGTGGCGAATTCCGGGATCTTCGTCGCCCAGGCGCCGGCAAATGTGCCGTTCAAAAGGAACAGGCCGGAGACGGCGAGCCGCGCCGGCGGAAAATAGGTGTTGGCGAAGGATTTGCCTTCGAGGGCATTTTCAGGCGTCGTCATGGGAATTCCATTTCGGGGAAGCTGGTCGGGCGGCGCTCAGCCCGCCCGTATGATATCGATGCCGGCCGCGGCAAAGGCTGCGGCCTCCGTCTCGTCCGCATCCGCCTCGATCACGGCGCGCGCCACCCGCGACAGCGGCACGACCGAATAGGGGGCTGCGGTGGAAAGCTTGTCGTTCGTGACGGAGATCATCACCGTCCTGCTGCGCGAGGTGAGGAAGCGCTTGAACTCGGCATCCTCGAACGAATAGCAGGTGACACCCGCTTCCCGCTCGATGCCGCAGACGCCGAGCACGAGGATGTCCGGCCGGAGCGCTTCGGCATCGCGCATCGCCTTGGCGCCGACGACCCCGCCGACGCGCGGATCGACCAGGCCGCCGAGCTGGATGGTGGGGATGTCGCGTTCGAGAAGGACGGCGGCGATAGCCGGCGCATTGGTCGCGACCGTCAGGGCGGCGCCGGTGGGCAGCGCGCGGGCGAGGGCGAGATTGGTGCTGCCGGCATCGAGGAAGACGTTTGATCCCGCAGGAAGAAGCCCGGCGGCCGTGCGCGCCAGCGCGGCCTTGCTGTCTCCCGCAATCCCGATGCGCTCGCTCATCGAGGTCAGAGACTGAGAAATGCGCAGCGCCCCGCCATAGACCCGGCGGCAGAGGCCGGACGCGGCCATCTCGCGCAGATCCCGCCGGATCGTGTCTTCCGACACGCCAAGCTCCAGCGCCAGTTCCGCCGCGATCACCCGCCCCGACAGGTCGAGCCGCGTGCGGATGAGGTCCTGCCGTTCCCCGAGAAGTAATTCCTGTCCTGACATCATCCGTCCAAATCATGCACGATTGCGTGACAATGCGCACAACTCGGCAAAACATTCAAGGAAGAGGCGTTCACGTTTGATGACCGGCCCAAACAAAAACCCCGCCGTTTCCGGCGGGGTTGTGTCGATCAGCTTGTCCAGCCTGCTTTATTCGCGGTTGCCCAGGAAGCGCAGCAGGAACAGGAAGAGGTTGATGAAGTCGAGGTAGAGCGTCAGCGCGCCCATGATGGCCTTGCGGCCGGCCACGACGTCATCGTCAGCGTCAAAGTACATTTCCTTGATCTTCTGCGTATCCCAGGCGGTGAGGCCAGCGAAGACCAGCACGCCGATCGCGGAGATCGCGAAGTCGAGCGCCGAAGACTGCAGGAACAGGTTGACGAGCGAGGCGATGATCAGGCCGAACAGGCCCATGATCAGAAACGAGCCCATCGCGGAAAGATCACGCTTCGTCGTGTAGCCGAACAGCGACAGCGCGCCGAAGGCGGCGGCCGAAACGAAGAAGGTCTGCGCGATGCTGGCGCCGGTATAGACGAGGAAGATCGACGACAGCGACAGGCCCATCAGGCCGGCATAGACCCAGAAGGTCGTCTGCGCGGCGCTAACGCTCATCGTGTGGATGCGGAAGCTCAGGAAAAACACCAGCGCGAGCGGCGCCAGCATCACGACCCATTTCAGCGGGCTCACATAGATCGCCTGGCCGAAGGCAGTCAGCTGCCCGTCGGCGAAAGCTGCCTGCGAGGCGCCGAACGCCACGAGGCCGGTGATCGCGAGACCCAGCGCCATCAGGTTGTAGACCCGGAGCATATAGGTGCGCAGGCCCTGGTCGATGACGGCGCCGGTCTGGGCACCGGCATTCGCCGTTCGGGTCTGGTAGTTGCGGAGATCAGCCATATTATCCTCTTGGTTCAAGCCCCATGTCCTATACGGTGTCGGTCTCCCGGTTATTCGCTTCGATTGCCGAAGCGCTTCCGGGGTCCAGGCAACCGCTGCGGGGCTCCAGCTTGCCTGTGGTAAATATGCGCATGAATTGTGTCTCGCACAAGACCCGCGCCCCCAACGGGAGCGCGGGCCCTGCAATATCAAAGTTCGCGCAGCACCGGCGCCGCCTTCTGTCCCAGAATGCGCCAGGTGCCTGCAAGACCGATGCCGACGGTCATCACCAGCGCCGTCACCACCGTCATGACCGCGACATCCGGCAGAAAGCTCGACGGCAACGTCATGATGCGGCTCACCACGAACCAGGCCGCCACCCCGCCGGCAAAGAGCGCGAAGATAGCGGTGGCAAGCCCCAGCATCAGGTATTCGTAGCTGAAGGCGCGGATCAGCGTCGAGCGCGTGGCGCCCAGCGTCTTCAGCACCACGGCATCGTGCACGCGCGCCCGGTTGCCGGCGGCAAGCGCCCCGGCAAGCACGAGGACCGAGGCGATGAGCGCTACGGCCGCCGCCGCGCGGATCGCGGTCGCGAGTTGCCCGACCAGCTCGTTGACCACGTCGAGCGCATCCTTGACGCGCACGCTGGTGATCGTCGGGAATGCATTGGTGACCGCCTTCAGCGTCGCGGATTCCTGCTCGGCGGTGGCGCCCGGATCGATCATCGTCGCCAGCCACGCATGCGGCGCGCCGGCAAAGGTGTTCGGCGAGAAGACCATGACGAAGTTGATCGACAGCGATTCCCACTCGACATTGCGGAAATTGGCGATGCGCGCCGTGATGTTGCGGCCGAGCACGTTGACGGTGATCCTGTCGCCTATCTTGAGGCCGAGTTCGCGGCCCTCTTCGGCGGCAAAGGAGACCAGCGGCTCGCCGGAATAATCCTCCGGCCACCATTGCCCCTCCGACAGCGTCGAATTTTCCGGCGTGCGCTTGGCATAGGTGATGCCGCGGTCGCCGCGCAGCACCCATTGGCCTTCCGGCGGCACCTTCACCTTCGCCACGTCGACGCCGTTCAGCTCCATGACGCGGCCGCGCAGCATCGGCACCTCGACGATCTTTCCGTCCGGCATGTTCGCCTTCAGCACATCGCGGAATCCGTCGAGCTCGGTGCCCTGGATATCGACGAAGAAGAAGTTCGGCGCCCGCTCGGGCAGGTTGCCGGTGAGTTCGCGGCGCAGGTTGCCGTCGATCAGCGTCAGCGTGACGAGCAGCGCCAGGCCAAGCCCGAGCGACAGCACGACGGAGGAGGTGAGCGCGCCCGGCCGGTGGATATTGCCGACCGCCAGCCTCAGCGCCGGCGAATTGACGCGCGGGCTGCGTTTCGCCAGCGCCGTGATCAGCATGGCGACGACGCGCAGCACGACGAAGGCAAACGCGATCGCACCGAGGAAGACGAGCGCGATGTAGCGGTCGTAAGCCGTGAAGATGGCGAGCCCCGCCAGTGCCGCGAGGAAGACGGCCGCGCCCAGCACATAGGGCCAGCTCGGCAGGCGGCCGGTCTCGAAACCCTGCTCGCGGAACAGCGCCGTCGCCGGCACCTCGCGGGCGTGGCCGAGCGGCATGATGGCGAAGGCAAGCGCCGTCAGCAGGCCGAAGACGGCGGCAAGCAGCAGGGCCGAAGGATAGAGCGTCGCCTCGGCCGGCACCGGCAGCACGCCTTCGAGAAACTGCATCGCCACCATCGGCATCAATGCGCCGGCGACAAGGCCGATCAGGATGCCGACGGCAGCGATCAGCGCGATCTGCATGAGATAGACCAGCGCCACCAGCGAGGCGGGGGCGCCGAGGCACTTGAAGGTCGCGATGACCGATCGCTTGGAATCGAGATAGGCGCGCACCGCATTCGCCACGCCGACGCCGCCGACGATCAGCGCCGTCAGGCCGACGAGCGTCAGGAACTGCGAAAATCGGGTGATGTTGGCGGTAAGCGAGGGAGCCGCACTGTTCGAGGTGCGGATGGACCATCCGGCCGTCGGGAAGGCCTTGTTGGCATCCGTGCGGACCTTTGCGAGCGAGAGATCGGCATCGGCAAGGCGTACGCGATAGGCGTTTTCGACGAGGCTGCCGGTCTGCACCAGGCCGCTCGCCTGGAGGGCCTCTTCGGACAACATCAGGCGCGGCGCGAAACCAAAACCTTCCGAAACGGCATCGGGCTCGCGCACCAGCGTCGCCGTCACCTTCAACCGCACGGTCCCGAGCAGGATTTCGTCGCCGACGGCGATGCCGAGCCGGTCGAGCAGCAGGGGGGCCACCACGGCGCCATAGGCCTCGCCTTGCCTGGCAAAGAGCGCGGAGGAGGGCTGCTGCGGGCTGGTTTCCAGCGCGCCGTAAAGCGGATAGGCGCCATCGACGCCCTTCGCCTCGACGAGCGTCTGGTCGGACCCATCCGGCAGGCGCGCCATGGAACGCAGCGAAGACGACAGCGAGACGTCGCCAAGCCCCTCGAAATGCTTCAGCTCCTCGGGCGTCGCGAAGCGGTTGTTGAATTCGAAGCGCACGTCGCCGGCAAGCAGGCTTTGCCCCTGCGAGGCGATCGCCTGGGTGATGGCGCTCGATACCGAATTGACGCCCGCGATCGCCGCCGTTCCGAGCGCGATGCAGGCGAGGAAGATGTAGAAACCCTTGAGGCCGCCGCGCATTTCACGCGTCGCCAGCCGCAGCGCCAGCGGGACCTGCCGGAGGACCTTGCCGATCCTCATGCCGGCACCGCCGCGGCAAGGGCTGCGCGGGCGGGTGCGGCGCCAGAAACGATCTCGCCGGAGCGCATGGCGACCTGGCGGCCGCAGCGGGCGGCAAGCGACGGATCGTGCGTCACCAGGAGCAGCGTCATGCCGCGCTCGGCCTGTTTGGAGAACAGCAGGTCGGCGATCTGCCGGCCGGTCTCGGTGTCGAGATTGCCGGTCGGCTCGTCGGCGATCAGCAATTTGGGCGAGGGGGCGAGCGCGCGGGCGATCGCCACGCGCTGCTGCTCCCCGCCGGAAAGCTGGCCGGGATAGTGCGACAGGCGCTCGCCGAGCCCGACCGCCGTCAATTCCTGCCGGGCGATCTCGAAGGCATCGCGCACATTGGCGAGTTCCAGCGGCACCGCGACGTTTTCCAGCGCCGTCATGTTGGGAATGAGGTGGAAGGACTGGAAGACGATGCCGATATTGCGGCCGCGGAAATCGGCCACCTGGTCCTCGTTCATCCGGTGCAGGGGCGCGCCGTCGATATGGATCTCGCCGCCGTCGAGCCGCTCCAGGCCGGCGAGCACCATCAGCAATGTCGACTTGCCGGAACCGGACGGGCCGACGATGCCGACCGATTCACCCGCATCGATCGCAAGACCGATTCCCTTCAGCACATGGACCGAGGCGGCCGCCCGGCCGAGGGTGAGATCGGCATTTTTGAGATCGATGATGGTTTTGGCCAAGGAATTCTGCCCTATATGTTCTTCTAACAACTGGAATGCCAGCAATCTAGGAACACCAATATGGCGTTTAAAGCGACTCTCGGATTTTTCGCCGCGCTGACGATCACAGCTTTGTTATCCGCGGGCGCGGCGCGGGCCGAGCCCGTCAAGCTCGTCGGTTTCGGCGACAGCCTGATGGCCGGCTACCAGCTTCCCGCCGCCGACGCCTTTCCGGTGAAGCTGCAGGCGGCGTTGCGCGAAAAAGGCTACGAGGTCGAGATCGCCAATGCCGGCGTCTCCGGCGACACCAGCTCGGGCGGGCTCGCCCGGCTCGACTGGTCGATCCCGGACGGCACCAGGGGCGTGATTCTCGAGCTCGGCGCCAACGATGCGCTGCGCGGCATTGCGCCGGAAGAGACGGAAAAGAATCTCGACGCCATGCTGACCCGCCTCAAGGAGCGCGGTATCGCGGTGCTGCTCGCCGGTATGATGGCGCCGCCGAACATGGGCCCCGACTATGGCGAGCGCTTCAACGGCATCTACCAGCGGCTGGCGCAAAAGCATGGCGCCATGCTCTATCCGTTCTTCCTCGACGGGGTCGTGACCAAGGCGAACCTGCAATTGGAGGACGGCATGCACCCCAATACCGAGGGCGTCGACGTCATGGTCCGGACGATGCTTCCGACAGCGGAAGCGTTCCTTAAATCCATCACGGCAGGGGAGTAGTTCTCGCGGGTGCGAAATAAGGGTTGCGCAAAAAACGGTTGCGTGATTCGCTGATGTCACATTCCAGTAGGGAGAAGTCGCCATGCCGAGACTTTTCGTCGCCCTCGAAGTGCCGCGCAACGCGGCCATGAGCCTCTCGCTTCTGAGAGGAGGCCTTCCCGGAGCCCGCTGGATAGACGTCGAGAACTTCCACATAACCCTGCGTTTCATCGGCGATATCGACGGCCGCACCGCCGACGAGGTGGTCGACAGGCTCGATCGCATCGAGCGCCCGGAATTCCAGCTGGCGCTTTCCGGCATCGGTTCCTTCGGCTCGAAGAAGCCCCATTCGGTCTTCGCCGGCGTCACGCAGGCACCGGAAATGTACGCCCTCCAGGGGGAAATCGAGCGCATCTGCCAGCGCCTCGGCCTGCCCGCAGATCCGCGCAAGTTCACGCCGCACGTCACGCTGGCGCGCCTGCGAAACTCCCGCCCGGAGGAGGTCGCCCACTACCTCACCGGCCGCGGCAACTTCCACACCAGCACCTTCACCGTGAACCGCTTCGTGCTGATGTCCTCCAAGGAATCCGTCGGCGGCGGGCCTTACGTCACCGAGGAAGTCTTCCCGCTCTACGAATCGGGCGGAAGCTGGGATGGGGCGGATGTGCGGGACCATCTTTGATCGCCGAAGCCGCAGGTGAACGACGACACGGTATCGCGCCACGGATAGCAGCGGTACAGTTGTGCGTATCGCCCTGATCCGATTCAACATTTCGCGTCCACCGCAAAAAATCCATCTACCCGTTGTGGTGAACAAACCCTGAATCCATCCGAGTCAGCGATTCGTCGCCGTTTCGTTCCGCGACTGTTCCAGTAAGCCGGCAAAAGACCCTGAAATCCGCTCAGTTTCGCCTTGCCCCTTGCCATTGCCGTCCTCGATGGGCATCTGTTGCCTGCCGGACGTGTCCGGCCGATGTTGAAACCTGCCGGGACGTGCCTTGTCGCAAGCACCCATAATCTTGAGCGGCCGCGGGGTCACCGCGGTGCTCGGCCCGACCAATACGGGCAAGACCCACTACGCAATCGAGCGCATGGTGGCACATGAGACGGGCATTATTGGCCTGCCTCTGCGCCTGCTCGCGCGCGAGGTCTATACGCGTCTCGTCGACAAGGTCGGGCAGCACAATGTGGCGCTCGTCACCGGCGAGGAGAAGATCACGCCGCATATGGCGCGTTATTCGGTCTGCACGGTGGAGGCCATGCCGCGCGAGACGCGCGCCTCCTTCGTGGCGATCGACGAGGTGCAGCTTGCCGGCGATCTCGAACGCGGCCATATCTTCACCGATCGGGTGTTGCATCTGAGGGGCCGCGACGAGACGCTGCTGCTGGGTGCGGCCACCATGAAGCCCATCCTGGAGCAGCTCCTGCCCGGCATCCATGTGATCGAGCGCCCGCGCCTGTCGCAACTCTTCTATGCCGGCTCCAAGAAGATCACCCGCCTGCCGCAGCGCACCGCCATCGTCGCCTTCTCGGCCGACGAGGTCTATGCGATCGCCGAGCTCATCCGCCGCCAGCGCGGCGGTGCCGCCGTCGTGCTCGGCGCGCTCTCGCCACGCACCCGCAACGCCCAGGTGGCGCTCTACCAGGAAGGCGACGTCGAATATCTGGTCGCCACCGACGCGATCGGCATGGGGCTCAACCTCGACGTCGACCATGTCGCCTTCGCGCAGGACCGCAAGTTCGACGGCTACCAGTTCCGCAACCTCAGCCCGGCCGAACTCGCCCAGATCGCCGGCCGCGCCGGCCGGCATCTTCGCGACGGCACCTTTGGCGTGACGGGCCGCGTCGATCCGTTCGACGACGAGCTGGTGAAGCGCATCGAGACGCACCAGTTCGATCCGGTCAAGGTGCTGCAATGGCGCACCACCCGCTTCGACTATTCCTCGCTGCAGGCGCTGCGCCAGTCGCTCGACGCGCCGCCGCCGATTGCCGGGCTGACGCGGGCGCTGCCGGCCGTCGACCAGCAGGCGCTCGAACATCTGAGCCGCTACCCGGACGTCCGCGATCTCGCGACCACCCCCGAGCGCGTGCAAAAACTGTGGGAGGCCTGCGCGCTTCCCGACTACCGTCGCATCGCGCCCGCCCAGCACGCAGACCTCATTTCCACCCTTTATGCGGATCTGGTAAGACGTGGCACGGTTAACGAAGATTTCATGGCCGATCAGGTGCGCCGCGCCGACAGAACCGATGGCGAAATCGACACGCTTTCGGCGCGAATCGCTCAGATAAGGACGTGGACCTATGTGTCGAATCGGCCCGGATGGCTTGCCGATCCGACACACTGGCAGGAAAAGACGCGGGAAATCGAAGACCGATTGTCCGATGCGTTACATGATAGGTTGACGAAACGCTTTGTTGATCGCAGGACATCTGTGCTCATGAAGCGCCTGAGAGAGAATGCGATGCTGGAAGCTGAAATCAGTGTGAATGGCGATGTCTTCGTAGAAGGACATCATGTCGGGCAGTTGGCCGGTTTCCGGTTCACGCTCGTCTCCGGAACGGAAGGTCCCGATGCGAAGGCCGTGCAGACGGCTGCGCAGAAGGCGCTTGCGCTGGAGTTCGAGGCCCGTGCTGCGCGCCTGCATGCGGCCGGCAATGCCGACCTCGCGCTCGGCTCCGACGGCACCGTGCGCTGGCTCGGCGATCCCGTCGCGCGGCTTGCGCCGAGCGATCACGTCATGCGCCCGCGCGTCATCCTGCTCGCCGACGAGCAGCTGACCGGCAACGCGCGCGACCACGTCGCCGCACGCATCGAGCGTTTCGTGAACCACCATATCGCGACCGTGCTGAAGCCGCTCGACGATCTTTCGCGCGCGGAAGATCTCCAGGGTCTCGCCAAGGGCCTCGCCTTCCAGCTCGTCGAAAACCTCGGCGTGCTCTTCCGCCGCGACGTTGCGGATGACGTGAAGTCGCTCGACCAGGAAGCCCGCGCCTCGATCCGCAAACACGGCATCCGCTTCGGCGCCTACCACATCTTCATGCCGGCGCTCCTGAAGCCCGCACCCGCCGAACTCATCACGCTGCTCTGGGCGCTGAAGAACGACGGCCTCGACAAGCCGGGTTACGGCGACCTTATCCCCGTGCTCGCCGCCGGCCGCACCTCGGTCGTCACCGATCCGAGCTTCGAGCGCGCCTTCTACAAGCTTGCCGGTTTCCGTTTCCTCGGCAAACGCGCCGTGCGTATCGACATCCTGGAGCGCCTGGCCGATCTCATCCGCCCGCTCCTGCAGTGGAAGCCCGGCACGTCGCGCCCGGACGGCGCCTATGACGGCCGCCGCTTCATGGCGACGACCGCCATGCTCTCCATCCTCGGTGCGACGCCCGATGACATGGAAGAAATCCTGAAGGGCCTCGGCTACCGCGCCGACAGCCTGAAGCCGGAAGAGGTCGCAGCCTTCCTCACCGCGCAAGCGCCCGCTGCCGCGACGGCCGTCGAGGCAGCGGCAGACGCGCCTGCCGAAACCTCCGACGAGCACGACGCCGACGCGGCGGATGCCGAGGGCGAAGCCCCGGTCGCAACCGCAGAAGCATCGGAAGCACCGGCAGCCGAAACCGCCGAAGCACCGGCCGCTGTGGAAGCGACTGCGGAAGAAGCCGTCGTCGTCGACGGCGAACCGGTCGAAGCCAAGCCCGTCCTGCTCTGGCGTCCGGGCTCGCGCCACGACAACCAGCGCCAGGGCGGCCACCGCCACGGCGGCGAACGCCAGGGCGATCGTCAAAACCAGGGCGACCGGCAGAACCAGGGTGAGCGCCGCGGCGGCGACCGCCATCGCGGCCAGCCGGCCGGTGGTGAGCGCGGCGAACGGCGCGAAGGCGGCCGCGGCGGCCGTCCCGACCAGGCCAAGGGCCCCCGCGACGGAAAGCCGCAGGGCGGCAATCGTCCGGACCGCGGCGAGCGCAACGACCGTAACGAGCGTGGCGGAAAGCCGCAGCAGGCGAAATTCGAGGCCCGGCCGCCCCGCAAGGAGAAGCCGATCGATCCGGATTCGCCCTTCGCCAAGCTGGCCGCGCTCAAGGAGCAGATGAAGAAGTAAGCCTATGGCACGCGACGAGGAACAGCCGGCAGGTCAGGCGCGACAGCGCATCGACAAGTGGCTGTTCTTCGCGCGACTTCGCAAGTCCCGCTCGCTTGCGGCAAAGTCCGTGGAAGCCGGCGATGTGCGCGTCAACGGCGCCCCCGTGCGCCAACCGTCCCATGCACTGCGCATCGGCGACGTGGTCTCGCTCTCGCTCGACCGCCACGACATGGTGGTCAAGGTGCTCCAGCCCGGCGAGCGGCGCGGACCCTATGAAGAAGCCCGCCTTCTCTACCACGACATGACGCCGCCGCCCCTGCCGCGCGAGGAGCGCACGCTTTTCGAGCAGGCGACGCGCGAGCGCGGCACCGGGCGGCCGACCAAACGGGAGCGCCGCGAAACCGACCGTTTGCAAGGTTTTCCCGGCGACGACGTCGATTAGAATTCTATACCTCGCATGCGCCCGGCGGCGCATGTATTACGCTTGCAAAGCGCCTCCAAAGCCTTTACCTCAGCCACCGGACGGCCCGCGACATGTGGGCGGCCTCCTGTCCGGCAAGCCGATCGCGTCATGGGTTCTGCGGTGACGGACGGCCCCGCTGTCGCCGGCCTTAAGACGATTCTGGAGTAATTCATGACGTATGTCGTGACCGACAATTGCATCCGCTGCAAGTACACGGACTGTGTCGAGGTATGCCCCGTCGACTGTTTCTACGAGGGCGAGAATTTTCTGGTCATCCACCCCGACGAGTGCATCGACTGCGGCGTCTGCGAGCCGGAATGTCCCGCCGAGGCGATCAAGCCGGATACCGAGCCGGGTCTCGACAAGTGGCTGAAGATAAACGCTGATTTCGCCACGGTCTGGCCCAATATCACGATCAAGCGTGATGCCATGCCGGAAGCCAAGGAAATGGACGGCGAAGAAGGCAAGTACGAGAAGTACTTCTCGGCCGAACCGGGCCAGGGCGATTGATCGCCGCAAGAGGCGGCAACTGAAGCTGGGGAAAAAGGCTTGCTCCCGTCGAAAGGCGATGGGACAGTCTTGATGACCCATGCGAAGCAAATTATTGATTTCGGCACTTTTTTGTGATAGGGTCTTCTTACTGATCCACATCGCGGCACTTCGCGTGCCCGAACACCACCACGAAAGCAAACGATCCCTCAACGCCGCTCACCTCCCATAGGCAGCTCCGGTTGCTCAAATGTGAACGCGTCGCAGGGACTTTTTTTGCGCATGGCGGACGGACCAGTGGTGACACCGCAAGGTGCCCCCCGTCTTTCCCGGGTCCCCAGGACCCACCCGGCCCAAGGGCCGGGAGCGTAACAGGGAGTATTTGAACAGAATGACGACCCCGCAGAAGAAATCTTCCACGCGCCACGGCTTCAAGACCGGTGAATCGATCGTTTATCCCGCTCACGGTGTCGGCCAGATCGTCGCCATCGAGGAGCAGGAAGTCGCCGGCATGAAGCTCGAGCTTTTTGTCATCGATTTCGAAAAGGACAAGATGCGTCTCAAGGTGCCGGTTGCCAAGGCCGTTTCCATCGGCATGCGCAAGCTGTCGGAGACCGATTTCGTCGAACGCGCGCTGAAGGTTGTCCAGGGCAAGGCTCGCGTGAAGCGCACCATGTGGTCGCGCCGCGCGCAGGAATATGATGCCAAGATCAATTCCGGCGACCTCATCTCGATCGCCGAAGTGGTCCGTGACCTGTACCGTGCCGAAAACCAGCCGGAACAGTCCTATTCCGAGCGCCAGCTCTATGAAGCAGCCCTCGACCGCATGGCCCGCGAAATCGCCGCCGTCAACAAGATGTCGGAAACCGAGGCCGTTCGCCTTGTCGAAACCAACCTGAGCAAGGGTCCGAAGCGTGGCAAGGCCATCGAAGAGGACGACTCGCAGGACGAAGCGGCCTGATTTAGGGCACGCCTCGACTTTTTAAAGCCCGGCTGGAAACAGCCGGGTTTTTTTATGGAACTTTTTTGCAGCGCACCCGTTTGGCAGACGACCGGCTTTTCGGGCGGCTGCGGGGTGGCGTGAACCACTTTATTTTCTCGGAAGAAGCTTTCGAGCGATCCGTCGGGCGAACTGAAACGTCATCGTTATATCGGGCGCCGAGGAGACAACGCCTCTTCGCGCCGGTTCGGTTCACGTGGAGACATTCGCCATGGCTACGACGACCGCAGACCGCCGCATGATCAAGCTTGCCATGTCCGCCCCCTATCTCGAGAGGGAAGAGGAGCAGGCGCTGGCCCAGGCCTGGAAGCACGACAAGGATCAGGAAGCCCGAAACCGAATTGCCATGGCCCATATGCGCCTTGTCATCTCCATGGCGGGCAAATTCCGCAACTTCGGCCTGCCGCTCAGCGATCTCGTGCAGGAAGGTTACATCGGCCTGCTCGAAGCCGCCGCCCGTTTCGAGCCGGAACGGCTGGTGCGCTTCTCCACCTATGCAAGCTGGTGGATTCGCGCCTCGATCCAGGATTACGTGCTGCGCAACTGGTCGATCGTGCGCGGCGGCACCAGTTCGGCCCAGAAAGCGCTGTTCTTCAATCTCCGGCGGCTGCGCGCCCGCCTCGCCCGTGGTGACACGCACCTAACCAGCGAGGCCATGCACCAGGAGATCGCCGTCGCATTGGGCGTCAGCACCGCCGACGTGCGCACCATGGATGCCCGCCTCTCCGCCTCCGACGTTTCGCTCCAGGCGCCGATCTCGTCCGCCGAAGGCGAGGGCTCCAGTCGCCTGGACTTCCTCACCAGCGATGCGCCTCTCCCCGACGAGCAGGCCCTCGACAGCATCGACGGCGAACGCCGCCATCACTGGCTGCACGCCGCTCTCGGCCAGCTCAACGAGCGCGAGATGAAGATCATCCGCGCCCGCCGCCTGGCGGAGAATGGCGCGACACTGGAAGAACTGGGCTCCCTGCTCGGCATTTCCAAGGAGCGTGTGCGCCAGATCGAGAACCGGGCGCTGGAGAAGCTGAAAGCCGTGCTGATCAGCAAGACGACCGACTTCGCCTACGCCTGAGGCGCCGGTGTGCGTGTGGATCCTCGGGTCGAGCCCGAGGATGACGGAGGGGAGGATTGGCTGGCAAGTCCGGCGAGGCTCTCTGCAAGGCAAGCTCGAATAGGGCTGCCAAGCAAGGTCGGATAGTGCTTCCATGAGCGGCAATTCATCCGTTATCCCGAACCATCCCCGCAAACTCCGTCATCCTCGGGCTTGACCCGAGGATCCACGGTTTCGCGCCATCCGCGCTTTCAACTCACTCGCTGATAATCTTGAATTTTTCGCCCGGCCGCACCGTGCTGGTCACCGTCATCGCGTTGATCAGCCGGAACAGGTCGAGCTTGCGATCCGTGCCCATCATGCGCCCGGCAAGCGAGGCGACGGTATCGCCGGCGCGGGCCGAGATGACGCGGACCCTCAGCGGCTTCAGCGAGGCGACTTCCGGCGGCGTCAGCTTGCGGAACGAGGCTTTCAGGATCGCCGCCGTCGGCTCCAGCGATTTCGACCCCGCCGGCACGGCCGTCAGGAAACGGTAGATCTGGCTATCGATGCGCACGACCGTGACATCGAAGTCCCAGCGGTCGGCGGCGGCCTTGGCGGTGGCGCCCTCCAGCCCGTTGATCATCACCGGCTGGATGGTTTCCGGCCTGAGGCCTGTTACCCAGCCGCTCGAAATGTAGTTGACCAGGTCCTGCTTACGGCTGTCGGCGACACCGTCGAAGCGGATCGCCACGTCGCCCGGTCCCGTCGCCAGCACCGCATCGGCCTTGTTGTCGATCTGGAAGCCGGCCGGCACGTCGAAGCGAATGCCGAGTTTTCCGTGCAGGAAGGTCTGGCCGCGCACATAGCCCTCTTCCGGCGCATCGCCATAGAGCAGGCCGTCGATGCCGGCGAGATAATAGTCGCGGCCGCGATCGCCGTTCGTGCCTTCCGCGCCGAAGGCGCGCGCATGCAGCCGCGCCAGTTCCACGCGCTGCGGCGCGTTCGGATGGCTCGACAGGAAGTCGAGACTCTGGTCGGAATCGGGATCGACCGCGGTGAAACGCGCATAGGCCGCCATGGAATCGAGGAATCGCGCCGCCGCATAGGGGTCGTAACCCGCCTCGCCCAGCATGCGCACGCCGATGACGTCGGCCTGGAGTTCCTGGTTGCGCGAGAAGGCGGCAAGCCGCAACTTTCCGCGCGCGAGCGCCTGCTTGCCGGCGATGTTGCTGGAGAGCACTTCCGCCACCACGCGGCTCGCGATGACCTCCGCCTCTTCCTTCTTCTGCCGCTCGATGCCGTGATTGGCGGTGACGTGCGCCATCTCGTGCGACAGCACGGCGGCGACTTCAGAAGCGTCGTTGGCAAGCGCCAACAGGCCTCGCGTCACGTAGAGGTAACCGCCCGGCAGCGCGAAAGCGTTGATCGCCGGCGAATTCAGGATGGTGATGCGGTAGGACTGGTTCGGGTTTTCCGAGACCAGCGTCAGCGCGCCGGCAATGCGCGCGACGAGGCGCTCGGTCTTGGCGTCCTTGTATTCCCCGCCATAGCTCGCGACGATGCGCGGATGCTCGCGCGCCCCCATCTGGGCGCGCGGATCGTTCTTCTGCACCTCTTCGACGATCTGCGGATTGGAGGACGGCGAGATCGTCGGCTCATAGGTCTGCTCGATGATCGACTGGCAGCCGGACAGCAGCATGCCGGCAAGCACCAGCGCCGCGATGGGTCGCAAAACCCCGCGTCCGGATACGATTGCAGCTTCCTGCGTTGCTCTCGCCATCTCTCTTGCCCACAGCCCTAAAGGGTCCACGTCAGAACAACAACCATATGGTGCAGCCAAACACCCATGTTCGCGCCTTCGAATGGATGAGATAGACGCACCATACCCGGCCGGCAACTCCCGATTCGACAAACGGTTCCCTTGTGGCTCCGGTGACACAGGGGGGCGTCCAAATTGTGGCGGGCTAGCGGGGCAAAATGACCCCCAGCCCGCTAAATCGCGGAACGGCCGAGGAATTTTGCAACGGCTGGTGGTTCTCGCCGCGCCAGGAAGTCCTCCACCGGCGCATCGAGCAGGATCGCGCCGGCCTCCAGGAACATCACCCGGTCGGCAAGCCGGCGGATATCCTGCGGCTGATGGGAGATGAAAAGCAGGGTGCTCTTAGTCTCGGCGCGTAGCTCCGAGAGGAGGTTTGCCATGTCCGCCCGCATGGCCGGGTCGAGCGCCGCGAAGGGCTCGTCGAGCAGCAGGATCGGCCGACGCCGCACCAGCGCGCGGGCGAGCGCCACCCGCTGCCGTTCGCCGCCCGAAAGCGATCCCGGCATGCGCCGCTCATAACCGCCCAGCCCGACGCGCGACAGCGCCGAAAACACGCTCTGGCGCGCCGCCGTATCGAGCTTCAGCCCGGAGTCGATGCCGAGCCCGACATTTTCGGCGACGCTCAGATGCGCGAAGAGATTGTTGTCCTGGAAGATGATCGAGACCGGCCGCTCCGCCGGGTCGCGTGCCGCCATGTCCTCCCCCAGCAGCGCGACGGTGCCCGTCGCCGGTTTCTGGAAGCCGGCGATCACGTTGAACAGCGTGGATTTTCCCGCCCCCGAGGGCCCGGCGACGGCGACCGCGGCACCGGCGGGGATAGCGCAGTCGAAGGCGAGCCGCTTCTCGTCGAAACGCACGGTGACGTCGGAAAGGCGGATAGCTGTATCAGGCATCGGCGGCAGGTCTTTCGGTCGTTCGGTCCGCGGCGGTCGAGGGCAGCGTCAGCAGAAGGCATATCACGCCGAGGATCAGCGCGATGCCCGCGGCATCCGCGGTGCGATAGCTCGCCATGCGGGAGAACAAGAGCCAGGGCAGCGTCACGAAGCCATCCGCGCCGAAGATGGCGACGGCGCCGAGATCGCCGAGCGACAGCGCCATGGCGAAGGCGAAGGCGGTGAGGAACGGTTTCTTCAGCGCCGGCCAGTCGATCCATCGCAGGCGATGCATGCCGGTGACGCCGAGGCTCAGCGCCAGCCGCGCGGTGCGCGACAGATGCGTGCGATAGGCGGGCTCCAGCACGCGCACGACGAAGGGCAGCGCCATCAGCGCATTGATGACGGTGATGACGGCCGGCGCGAAACGCCCCGTCTCGCCGACGGACCGCAACACCAGGAACCATCCCGTCGCCACGACGACCGGCGGCACGAGCAGGATCAGCGATCCAACGGCCGGCAGCGCGCGGCCGATCAGCCGCGTCGCGATTCCCGCATCGCCCGTCTCGGCAAGGCGCGGCACGAGCACGATGGGCAGCGCGATCGCAACACTGAGGCACGCCGAGGCGAAGGAGATGGCAAGGCTGGTGAACAGCGCCCTGTGCAGCAGCGGATCGACCGCGAGACGTCCGAAATCGGCGGCAAGGCCGGCGGTCACGGTGGCGGCGAGCGGTGCCGCGGTGAACAGCGTGAAGAGGACGATGACGAGACCATCCGTCATGCGCCGACGGCGGGCATCGAACCGGCGGATCGCGCGGCCCGCGGTCACGCCCTCCTCCGGCGGACGGCCGAACAGCGAGATCAGCCAGAGCAGCGTCGCCGTCACGAGGATTTGCAGGAAGGCGAGCAGCACGGCGCGCTGGGGATCGAAATCGAAGCGCAGCGCCTGGTAGATCGCCACCTCGATGGTGGTGGCCGCAGGCCCGCCGCCGAGCGTCAGCACGAGGGTGAAACTGGTCGCGCAGAGCATGAAGACGAGGCCCGCCACGCCCGGCAGCACGCGGCGGATGACCGGCCATTCGATCAGCCGGAAGACCGCGCCGTTGCCCATGCCGAGATTGGCCGAACTCAGCCAGTATTCCGGCGGGATGCGATCGAGGGCGGCAAGCAGGAAGCGCGCGGCGAGCGGCAGGTTGAAGAAGACATGGGCGATCAGGATGCCGGCTAGACCATAGACGCTCACCGGGTTCTGCAATCCGCCGAGCCGCAAAAGATCATTGACGACGCCCTGCCGCCCCCAGATCTCGATGACGCCGAGTGCGGCCACCAGCGCCGGCAGGCCGAGCGGCACGACGGAAAGCCGAATGATCCAGACCCGCCCCCAAAAAGCACGCTGCCGCGCAAGCGCCCGGGCGACGGGAATGGCGAGCACGATGGACAGCAAGGTCGACAGCGTCGCCTGCAGCAGCGTGAACTGCGCCACCCGCCAGATGTAGGCATCGAGCGGCGCACCACCGCCATCGCCTGCATGCGCCAGAAGCATGGCCGTCGCCGCGCCGACGAAGACGAGCACGACGCCGAGGGCGAGGCCCCCGGCGGCACGCAACGTCCGGCGTTCGGCGCGGGCGAAGACCATCACCTTATTTGGCGCTCATGGCGGCGAGCCATTCGTCGATCCAGGCCTTGCGGTTGGCCGCCACCTCGTCGGACGACATCAGGAAGGTCTTTTCCGGCTTCACCAGCGCATCGAAGGCGGCCGGCAGCGGGTCCTTGGTCTTGCCGGCCGGCATCATCCAGTTGGTTTCCGGAATGATCGACTGGAAATCCGGCCCGGTCATGAAGGTCAGGAACTGCCGTGCAAGATCCTTGTCGTCGGAGGTGCGCGTCAGGCCCGCCACCTCGATCTGCACATAGTGCCCCTCGGAGAAGGCGGCCGCCTTGTAGCGCTCGGTGTTTTCCGCGATGACGTGATAGGCCGGCGACGTCGTATAGGACAGCACCATCGGCGCCTCGCCCTTGGTGAAGAGGCCGTAGGCCTCCGACCAGCCGGGCGTGACCGTCAGCACGCGGTCCTTGAGCTTGCCCCAGGCCTCGCCAGCCTTGTCGCCATAGACCGATTTCACCCAGAGCAGCAGGCCGAGCCCCGGCGTCGAGGTGCGCGGATCCTCGATGACGATTTTCTGCGCCGGATCGCCTTCGACCAGCTCCTTCAGGCTCGTCGGCGGCGTCTTCACCGTCTCGGTATCGTAGATGACGGCGAAATGGCCGTAGTCGTAGGGCAGGAACGTATCATCGGAAAAGCCGCCCGGCACCGTCAGGCCTTCCGGCTTCAGGTCGTGCGCTTCGAAGAGCCCGGTCGCCTTCGCCTCGGCGATGAGGTTGGTGTCGAGGCCGAGCACGACATCCGCCTTGGTGCCTTCGCCTTCGAGCTTGAGGCGCGTCAGCAGCTCGACGCCATCGGCGACGCCGACCCATTCGACCTTGCAGCCGCAGGTTTTTGCGAAGGCTTCCGCGACCTTCGGCCCCGGGCCCCAATCGGCAACGAAGCTCTCATAGGTGTAGACGGTCAGCGTCTTTTCCTGCGCCAGCGCAGGCAAGGCGAAGGAAACGGCAAGGGCCGCGATCGAGGTGAGAAATGTCTTGCGCATCGGCGCCTCCCTGGTCTGTTCATAAAACGGGAATAGGGCGCTCAAAATGTGCCGTCTAATCCCTCCGCCGGTACGAGCCGGATCAGGTTCTTCGGGTTGGCGAAACCGCCTCTCAGCCAGTGGGTCGAAAACCCGCATGGCACCCCGTTAGAGCAAGGCAAGGCATAATCCCGCTTGCAGCGCGGCGCAAGAGGCAAGGCCCTGTTCCATGCGGAACAGCGGGCGACAGGGCGATGTGGGAAAGTCCGATCACTGGACGAGAGAGGCTCATCCAACAGAGATCAGGAGAAACCCCATGCGCAAGATCATCATTTCCGCCGCCATCGCAGCCGTCGCCGCCATCTCTTTTGCCGCCCCGTCGCAGGCCGGCTATTACAGCTACGGCTACAAGCCGCACTGCTTCATCAAGAAGGTGAAGTCCTACGACTACTACGGC
>NZ_DASYHH010000026.1:0-106674 GCF_035998705.1 Shinella sp.
GCCATGCGCGACAAGGGCAAACCAGCCAAGCTCGTCATCATCGCCATCGCAAGACGCCTCCTCGTCGCCCTCAATGCAGCCGTGAGGGACAACAGAGCGTTCCTGTCTTGACATCTCACAACACAGTTGCTCGGGCTTGACGCGAGGATCCATCGGCGGGTGTGGCGTGGATGGTCGGGTCAAGCCCGATCATGACGGAGGAGAGGCCCGAAGTCTCCGTGCGAGGCCGTCAGCCCTCGAAGAATTCCTTCATCCGCGCGAAGAAACCGGCGGATTCCGGATTGTTTTCCTTCGACGAAATCTCCTCGAACTCCTTGAGCAATTCGCGCTGGCGCTTGGTGAGCTTCTGCGGCGTCTCGATCTGGATCTGGATATAGAGGTCGCCGACCTGCGCGGAGCGCAGCACCGGCATGCCCTTGCCCTTCAGCCGGAACTGGCGGCCCGCCTGGGTGCCTTCCGGCACCGTCACGCGCGACTTGGTGGCATCCAGCGTCGCCACGTCGAAGGTGCCGCCGAGGGCGGCCGTCGTCATCGAGATCGGCACCGTGCAGTAGAGGTCCGCGCCGTCGCGCTGGAAGAACTCGTGCGGCTTCACCGACAGGAAGATGTAGAGATCGCCCGCCGGTCCGCCGCGCACGCCCGCCTCGCCTTCGCCGGATAGCCGGATGCGCGTGCCGTCCTCGATGCCGGCCGGAATGTTGACCGAGAGCGAACGCTCTTCCGTGACGCGGCCATGGCCGTGGCACTTGGTGCAAGGATCGCTGATCGTCTGGCCGCGGCCGTGGCAGGTCGGGCAGGTGCGTTCGATCGAGAAGAAACCCTGCGCTGCCCGCACGCGGCCAGAACCCTGGCAGGTGGCACAGGTTTTCGGGCTGGTGCCGGGTTTTGCGCCCGAGCCGGAACAGACGTCGCAGGTGATCGACGTCGGAACGCGAATCTGCGCGGTCTTGCCGGCATAGGCCTCTTCCAGCGAGATTTCCATGTTGTAGCGCAGGTCCGCGCCGCGTTCTCGCCCGCCACTGGCAGAGCGCCGCTGGCGCCCGCCGCCCATCATCTCGCCAAAGATGTCCTCGAAAATATCGGAGAAGCCGCCGCCCTGGAAGCCGGCACCGCCGCCGCCGCCCATGCCGCCCTGCTCGAAGGCAGCGTGGCCGTAACGGTCGTAGGCTGCGCGCTTCTGCGGGTCCTTCAGCGTCTCATAGGCCTCGTTGACGTTCTTGAACGTCTGCTCGGCCGTGGCATCGCCCGGATTCTTGTCCGGGTGATACTTCATCGCCATCTTGCGGAAGGCGCTCTTCAGCTCCTTCTCGTCGGCGGTCTTGGAGACACCCAGCGTCTCGTAAAAATCAGCTTTTGCCATTCGGGTTCACGTCCGTTTCAGTGGAACGGTCTTCTTGTTATGGATGAACAAGCTTGCCTTCAGCCTGTGCTGGAAAACAGACACGCAAAAAGGCGGAAGCCGGAGCGAAGACAAGACCAGGACATCGTCACCGCTTGCAACGGGAGTGATCATCTTGGCCTTGTTCCCTTCGCGCTGACTTCCGCCCTTTTGCTATCCGTTGCACCGGCCGCTTGGGGCGGCCGGTTTCTTAAGGAGGCTCAGGCCGACTTCTTGCGGTCGTCCTCGTCCTTGACTTCTTCATAGTCCGCGTCGACGACATTGTCGCCGGCTTCACCGGAAGACGCGCTCTCTTCGGCCTGCTGGGCCTCGTAGATCGCCTGACCGAGCTTCATGGAGACTTCCATGAGCGTGTTGGTCTTTGCCTTGATGTCGTCGGCATCGGGTTCCGAGGCTTCGACGGCGGTCTTCAGCGAGGCGATGGCATCCTCGATGGCCTTGCGATCGGTTTCCGAAACCTTGTCGCCATATTCCTTGAGCGACTTTTCCGACGAATGGACAAGGCTTTCGGCCTGGTTCTTCGCCTCGACGCCCTCGCGGCGCTTCTTGTCGTTCTCGGCGTTGGCTTCGGCGTCCTTCACCATCTTCTCGATGTCGGCGTCGGAGAGGCCACCGGAGGCCTGGATGCGGATCTGGTGCTCCTTGCCGGTGCCCTTGTCCTTGGCCGAGACCTGCACGATGCCGTTGGCGTCGATGTCGAAGGTGACCTCGATCTGCGGCATGCCGCGCGGGGCCGGCGGAATGCCGACGAGGTCGAACTGGCCGAGCAGCTTGTTGTCCGCAGCCATTTCGCGCTCGCCCTGCGAGACGCGGATGGTCACGGCCGACTGGTTGTCTTCGGCGGTCGAGAAGGTCTGCGACTTTTTGGTCGGGATCGTCGTGTTGCGCTCGATCAGACGGGTGAAGACGCCGCCCAGCGTTTCGATGCCCAGCGACAGCGGGGTCACGTCGAGGAGCAGGACATCCTTGACGTCGCCCTGCAGAACGCCGGCCTGGATGGCGGCGCCCATGGCGACCACTTCATCCGGGTTGACGCCCTTGTGCGGCTCCTTGCCGAACAGCTGCTTGACGACTTCCTGCACCTTCGGCATGCGGCTCATGCCGCCGACGAGAACGACTTCGTCGATCTCGGCCGCCGTGACGCCGGCATCCTTGAGGGCTGCCTTGCAGGGCGCGACGGTGCGCTGGACGAGATCGTCGACCAGGCTTTCGAACTTGGCGCGCGACAGCTTCATCGTCAGGTGCTTCGGACCGGAGGCATCCGCCGTGATGAACGGCAGGTTGATTTCGGTCTGCTGCGAGGAGGACAGCTCGATCTTGGCCTTTTCAGCCGCCTCCTTGAGGCGCTGAAGGGCGAGCTTGTCATTCTTCAGGTCGATGCCCTGATCCTTCTTGAACTCGGCCGCCAGGTACTCGACCAGGCGCATGTCGAAGTCTTCACCGCCGAGGAAGGTGTCGCCGTTGGTCGACTTCACTTCGAAGACGCCGTCGCCGATTTCGAGCACCGAGATGTCGAACGTGCCGCCGCCAAGGTCGTAGACGGCGATGGTCTTGCCGTCCTTCTTGTCGAGGCCGTAGGCGAGGGCTGCAGCCGTCGGCTCGTTGATGATGCGCAGAACTTCAAGACCCGCGATCTTGCCGGCATCCTTGGTTGCCTGGCGCTGCGCGTCGTTGAAGTAGGCCGGGACCGTGATGACCGCCTGGGTAACCTTTTCACCGAGGTAGGATTCGGCGGTTTCCTTCATCTTCTGAAGGATCATTGCGGAGATCTGCGAGGGGGAATAGCCCGTGCCGTGGGCTTCCACCCAGGCATCGCCATTGTCGCCCTTGACGATCTTGTAGGGGACGAGACCCTTGTCCTTCTCGACGAGCTTGTCGTCGTAGCGGCGGCCGATGAGGCGCTTCACTGCGAACAGGGTGTTTTCCGGGTTGGTGACGGCCTGGCGCTTTGCCGGCTGGCCGGTCAGGCGCTCGCCATCATCGTTGAAGGCGACGATCGACGGGGTCGTGCGCGCGCCTTCGGCATTTTCGATCACTTTCGCGTCCTTGCCGTCCATGACGGAAACGCAGGAATTGGTCGTTCCCAGGTCGATACCGATTACTTTAGCCATGTCATTCTCTCCTTCAAGCGAACTGCCGGAACCCATTCAGGCATTCAGTTGGCAGCCCCTAATGGTATGGTCTTCACGAAAGCTTGAGCCTTAGCCGAAGCCTTGCGGCGTATATAAGGACCCCTCCAGACGACTGCAAGACATTGCGGAGCCGCAAAGCTCGCAAAATCAGCACTATGAGAAGGGTGAACCGTCTGCGAGACGCAATGTGGTGAGGTTCCCCGCGGGCGTCAAGCCGAACGGTGCGATCAGGCGTCGTCGTCCGACCCATTCAAGCGGGTTGGATCCGGCCTGCTGCTTTGCTTGAGGTTCTTTGCAGATCAGAAGCAAAACTGTGGGCGCAATCTCGAAAATAAAGAATCTCCACTCTTCTACAATCAAGCTACCGATATGCGGCGCTCGCCGTCGAACTCCGTGCGCTGGCCCTGCCCCTTCGACTGAAGGCCGGCTTTCGCCCCGAACAACCGCGCGTTCCCGCAGGAAATCCCGACGGTGGACAATGGGTCGGCGAAGGTTCCGAAAGCCGGCCAATACTCGTCAGCCGTCGCGGACCGCGAGGCGGGGGACAAGTCCGTATCCTCGGCAGATGGCAAGCCGTCACGCCCGCGCAAGAGGCACGGCTGGCGGTCAGTGCGGGCCGGATGCAGGAGGCACTTCGGACCGTCAGAAAAATCGACCCCAACTGGAAGCCACCGTCGCAGCTCTACGAATCTGTTGAAGGGGCAATCCGGGCGAATGAAGCGATAGCGAGGGAGGCATATTTTCGAGTATATGAGTTGACCGCCAAACGTGTCGGACCCGGACCATTTGCGTCAGAATGGATACCGGCACCAGTCGATGGCCGCCGGCTTACACAAGCCCAACGTGAAGAAATCAATCGAATCGGTCGCAAGTTCGGCTGCCACAGATGTGGTTCAAAGATACCAGGAACCAAGAGTGGAAAATACGTAGGAGATCACCAGATGCCGACTTCACTGGGCACGCCTACACGCATATATCCTCACTGTCTTCCATGCAGCAACTCGCAAGGCGGGCTCGTAAAGGGTGGAAAGCTTTAAAATGGCTATTCTCCGCTTTAGCATCGCACCCGAATACAATAGCGTTTACTTGGCAAGCCGCGACATCCGCGATGTACCCTACGACTTCAGGGAAAAAATCATCCCTCATACCTCGGACTGCATCAGCATTCCGTGTACATATTGGGATGACGGTGACACGCATTTTACCGTTGGCGAAGCATCGGAAATCACCATGCCGACACCGCCTACCTTCGATGGCATTCTTAACACACCCGATAAGAGGCTTGTCTTCTTCGACGCCAACGAGCCCGAGTTTGCTAGTCTATCGGTGCCTACGGTCAAAACACGAATCCGCGTCTGGATCGATCACCCAAGAGAACCTGAGAACGTGATCGTCGCTTGGGGTTAAGCCAAGAAGGCACGGCGAACGCGCCGACGTCCTCACCCTCCCAGTAGCACATCCAGCAACGTCGTGCGCCGCGTCCCCGTCTGCCGTTGCTCGCCCACGTCGGCGGGCGGAACGAGGCCGTCGTCGAGCGGGACTGCGCCCGTCTGTTCGGCGGCGACGTCGCGGGTGTTGTCGCCATCGGTGCCGAGCGTGCGGGAGATGATGTCGAAGAGCTGGTCGCCTTCCGGCGCGGGTTCGGTCGCGTCCACAACCGGCTGGTCGCCGCCGGCCGTGCCGAAGAGCGGCGACGGGCTGAGGCCGGCATGGGCGGCCGTCATGAAGCTGCTAAAAGCCTTGGCAGGCAAGCCGCCGCCCGTCACCTTCTTCATCGACTTGCCGTCGTCGTTGCCGAACCACACACCAGTCGTCAGGTTGCTGGTGTAGCCGACGAAGAGCGCGTCGCGGAAGGACTGGGTCGTGCCGGACTTGCCGGCGGCCGGCCAGCCGGGGATGCGGGCGTTCTTGCCGGTGCCCTCGGTGATGACGCGCATCATCATGCCGTTCATCATGGAGACGATGTTGGGCTCCAGCACGCGGGGCGGGTTGTCGTAGGTGTTTTCATAGAGCACCTTGCCCTCGGCCGTCGAGATGCGGCGGATGATGTGCGGCGTCGCCTTGTAGCCGCCGTTCATGAAGGGGGCGTAGGCGGCCGTCAGCTCGACGAGCGTCACTTCAGACGTGCCGAGCGCGATCGAGGCGTTCGATTGCAGCTCCGATTCGATGCCGAGCCTGCGGGCGAGTTTGATGACCTCGTCCGGGCCGACTTCCATGACGAGCTGGGCGGCGATCGTATTCAGCGAATTGGCGAGCGCGGAGGAGAGCGTCACCTCGCCGCGATATTTCTGGTCGTAGTTTTCCGGCGTCCACTTGCCGATCCTGACCGGTGCGTCGTTACGCACCGAGAGCGGGGAGCGGCCGGCCTCGAGCGCTGCCGCATAGACGAAGGGCTTGAAGGCGGAGCCCGGCTGGCGCTTGGCCTTGGAGGCGCGGTCGAACTGGCTTTCGGCATAGTCGCGCCCGCCGACCAGCGCGCGGATCGCGCCCGTGCCGTCGATCGAGACGAGGGCGGCCTGCGAGGCGGCGGATTTGGCGCCTTCCTTGTCCAGGAGAGTCGTAAGCGCCTCGTCGGCCTTCTTTTCGAGGTCGAGGTCGATCGTCGTGTCGATGACGAGGTCTTCGGTAATATCGCCGATCATGCCGGGCAGCTGCGCCATGACCATGTCGGCGGCGTAATGCTGGGCACCCGACCAGTAGCTTTTTGCGCGTGCCGGCGTCTGCGACATCGCGGTCTTGATCTCGGTGTCGGTAACGAAACCTTCTTCGCGCATGGCGCCGAGCACGACCTGGGCGCGGGCTTCCGCCGCCTCCGGATCGCGCGCCGGCGAGAGGCGGGACGGCGCCTTGAGGAGACCGGCGAGAAGGGCGGCCTCGCCCAGATTCACGTCGCGCGCCGACTTGTTGAAATAGCGCCGCGAGGCGGCCTCGACACCGTAGGAATTCGAGCCGAAGAACACGCGGTTGAGATACATCGCAAGGATCTGGTCCTTGGAATATTTGTGCTCCAGCCAGAAGGCGAGCAGCACTTCCTGCACCTTGCGCTCCAGCGTGCGCTCCGGCGACAGGAACATGTTCTTCGCCAGCTGCTGCGTCAGCGTCGAGCCGCCCTGCACCATGCGGCCGGTCGTGACATTGGTGAGCATGGCGCGGGCAAGGCCGAGCGGATCGATGCCGAAATGCGAATAGAAGCGCCGGTCCTCGATGGCGATGACGGCCTGCGGGATATAGGGCGACATGTTTTCGAGCGACAGCGCTTCGCCGCCGGTGAGGCCGCGGTTGGCGATGGCATCGCCGCTGACGGCGAGGATCTTGATGTTCGGCGGCCGGTCGGGGATCGACCAGCTGGTAGCGCTCGGCATGCGCGCGCCGTAATAGAGCACGAGACCGCCGACGCCGATGGCGCCCCAGATGCCCAGCACGACGCACCAGTAGAACAGCCGGCGGAACAGGCCGAAGATGCCGCCGCCGGAGGCCTGCCGGCGCCCGCCAGAGCCACGCCGGGACCGCTCGGCCTTTGGCGGTTTGCCACGCCCCTTGCGGCCGCCGCTACCCGCCACGCGATCCCCGGCGCCGACGTGAAAATCGTCGTCGCGGCCTCCCGATCCCTGGAAGGACGGTTCGATGCGCTGGGATTTGCGATTGGCTGCCATAAGCGGTCGGGTACACCCTCAAAAATATCGCCGTCGGGTGAACCTTAAATGCGGCGATTTAAGGGGTGGTTAAGAAGCGGTGAACACGCCCCCGCTGAATTTAAAGAGAGCGGGCGGCCCTTAGGACCGCCCGGGAAAAGACCTCAATAGTAAGGCGAGAGGCACTGGCGGCGGCCGCCATAGTTCGGCTGGTAGGTGTTGTCGTAGTCGCGGTACGAGCGGTAGCGCGCATAGCACCATTCGGTGTGGCGCGGGTTGATGCCCTCGTAACGCGGCCGGGAATAGCCGTCATTGGCGATCGCGCCGCCGATGATCGCGCCGGCGCCGAAAGCCGCCAGCGGGTACCACCAGCCATCCGAATGACGGCGATAGCCACGACGCTCGTAACGGTAGCCGCGATGGCCGCCGTACCAGCCGCGCCGTTCGCGACGATATTGAACCTGTACGACGTCGGATGCCTGCGAAGCGCCGACCTTCGTCATCGGCATGGCGAAGGCCGGCGCCGTTACGAAGGTCGTGGCAAACATGGCGACGGCCATGGCGGCGGCAATGCCGCCCTTGATCGTTGTCTTCATGTCGGTCTCCCTTGAATAGTCACTGTACTACAGTGATCAATACGGATGACAGCATGAAACAATTCGAATGAATGCGAGATGAACCGAAACAAGTGGCGGCTTCAGTCTTCGCCATTACCGGGACGGGCCAGGAAACGCTGCCTTTCGAAGATGAGAATGATCACCAGCGCCATGATGAACGGGATGATCAGGTAGAACAGCCGGAAGACCGCAAGCGCCGCCAGCACCGTTGCCGGGTCCATGTCCGGCAGGCCGGCGATGAAGACCAGTTCCAAGACGCCGATGCCGCCCGGCGCGTGCGACAGCAGCGCCACCGAGAAGGAGGCGAGGAAGATGCCGAGCACGATGAAGAAGCCCGGATTGCCCTCCGCCGGCAGCACGAAATAGATGATCGCCGCCGCACCGATCAGCTCGATCGGCGCGATGACGAGCTGGCGGAAGACCAGCGAGGGTTTGGGATATTCCAGCCGCAGCCAGCGCGTATGGACCGGCCGGAAGCCGACGAGGCTTCCCACCACATAGAGCGCAACCAGCGCGAGGATCAGCCAGCCTGTCGACAGCGCCGCCTCGATCGGCAGGAAATCGGCGAAACGCTCGATGATCGCCGGCTCCAGCACCAGCACGAGGCCGAACAGCACGAAGGTGCCGAGCGCGAAGGTGAAGGAGCAGAAGGCGACGAGAACGCCGACCTCCGAACCTGTCAGCCCCTTCGACGTATAGGCCCGGTAGCGCACCAGCGCGCCGGAAAACACCGAGGCGCCGATATTGTGCGACAGCGCGTAGGTGGTGAAGGACGTGATGGTGATGAACCAAAGCGAGATGCGGTGGCCGATATGCTCCAGCGCCAGATGGTCGTAGGCGGCGAGCGCCGCATAGGCCACGAGCGTGGCAAGACAGGCAAGAATCCAGCCGGAAAGCGGAATCGCGTTGATGCTTGCCATGAACTCATCGAGCGAAAGGCCCCGAAGGTCCTTGTAGAGGATATAGATCGACAGGATGATCGCGGCGGTGCTGACGAGCGGCCAGAAGAACTTTTTCAGCCGCTTCATCCTGCCTTATCCCCTGCCCGCGGCGCCCCATCGCCTGAGCAGCAAGGCTCTCTCGCAATCCGTCCCTCTGCCGCCATGCCGTTCCTTCCCCTTCACCCGGGCCCCATTATGTGGACCTGTCATCGCCTGTCCGCGACGTGGTCCTTGTTTAACCAGTTGACCAGCATTTCCGTTCCGTACCGTTAACGCCGGTCAACCGCATCATCACATCTTGGTCAGCGGGCCGCGAGCGCCGAGAGGATGCGCACCCAGGAGCGGATGCCCTTCTCGAAGGAGCGCAGCTCGTATTTCTCGTTCGGCGAATGGATGCGATCGTCCGACAGCGCGAAGCCGACCAGCAAGGATTCCATGCCGAGCATTTTTTGGAAATCGCCAACGATCGGGATGGAGCCGCCCATGCCGATGACGACGGCGGGCTTCGGCCATTCGTCGGAGAGCGCGTTCTTCGCCTTGCCGAGCAATGCGGAATCGTAGGGAAGCTGGATCGCCGGCGAACCGCCATGGGCATGGAACGCCACGGAGCAATCGGCCGGGATTTTTGCCCGCACATAGGTGCGGAAAGCGTCGCGGATCTTTGCCGGATCCTGCTTGCCGACCAGGCGGAAGGAAACCTTGGCCGAGGCTTCCGCCGCGATGACTGTCTTGAAACCTTCGCCGGTGTAGCCGCCGGTGATGCCGTTCACTTCAGCGGTCGGGCGCGCCCAGGTGAGTTCCAGCACCGAGCGGCCCTTTTCGCCGGAGGGGATCGACAGGCCGATCTCGCCCAGGAAGCTTTCGGACGAGCTGCCGAGCTTTTCCCAGGCCGCCTTGATCTGCGTCGGGGTTTCTTCGACGCCGTCGTAGAAACCGTCGAGTGTTATGCGGCCGGTCTCGTCATGCAGGCCGGCGAGGATGTTGGCGAGAATGTGGACGGGGTTTGCGGCGGCACCGCCGAAGTAACCGGAATGCAGATCCCGGTCGGCCGCCTTGACGACGACCTCCTCGCCGACAAGGCCGCGCAGGCCCGCGGAGATCGCCGGCGTATCGGCGTCCCACATGCTGGTATCGCAGACGAGGGCGAAATCCGCCTTGAGTTCCGCCGCATTGGCCTCGAGGAAAGGTTTCAGCGAGGGCGAACCGGACTCCTCCTCGCCTTCGAACAGGATCGTGACGCGGCAGGGCAACGCGCCGAGCGTATCCTTGTAGGCGCGGCAGGCCTCGACGAAGGTCAGGAGCTGGCCCTTGTCGTCGGACGTGCCGCGGCCGGTGATGATGCGGCGGCCGTCGCCGGCATCGCGCACCGCCGGCTCGAAGGGATCGTGGTCCCAGAGGTCTATGGGATCGACCGGCTGGACGTCGTAATGGCCGTAGAACAGCACATGCGGCGCGTCCGGCCTTGCGCCATCGTGATGGGCGACGACCATCGGGTGGCCGGGCGTGTCGCGCACCGTCGCGTCGAAGCCCAGCGTGCGCAGCTCCGTCACCAGCCATTCGGCCGCCCGGCGGCACTCCGCCTTGTAGGCCGGATCGGTGGAGATGGATTTGATGCGCACGAGTTCGAACATGCGTTCGAGGCTCGCCGGAATGCCGGCGCTGACGCGATCGAGGACGGGCAGAATATTGGTCATGGTCGAATCCTTGCGAAACTCGCCGCGACATTAGACCGATCGCATCAGGGAGGGCAAATCGTATGACGATTCTGCGACTTTCAGACCCGCGGTTCGCGGCCGAGATTGGCAAGAACCATGCGCATATATTCCAGCAGCAGCTCGCGCTCGAAGCGGCGGAAACCCTGGAAGAGCGCGTCTTCCGTGGCGCTCGCCGCCTCCATCGCCGTCTCGCGCAGCGCCTTGCCGCGCGCCGTCAGGAAGACCAGTTGCGCGCGCTTGTCCTTCGGGTGGCGGCGGCGCGAGATGAGGCCGTCGCGCTGCATGCGGGCAAGCGTGTTGGCCATGGTCGCCTGCTCGATGTCGAGCCTGTCCAGAAGTTCGCGCTGGGTGAGGCCGTCGCCGCTCCACAGTTCCAGGAGGACCGGGAACTGGCCGGGCGCAAAGCCGCAGCCGTCCGCCCGCGCCTGAAGGGTGCGGGACGCCGCCTTCGCCAGGAGATTGGCGAGATATGCTGCCGACTCCGTCCGGTCAAAGTCCATGACCGGAGGCTATGCCGGTTTTCGATGGAAGACAATCAAGGATCAGGGGCAAGGATCACGGGCAAGACAAGTGCCTGAAACCGAGAAGCCGCCGACGACAGGAGGCTTGTCGCGGCGGCTTCTTCGAATGTTGGACAAAGGCCCGGAGAGGGGGATAAGGCCTTTGTCCTTTGTCTGGCGCGGCGGGGGACAGGCCGGTTGCCAGACAACGGCTTGATCAGGTGCCGTTGGGTAATATTTGTGGGTCCGAATGTGGCTTTTCAAGGGTTTCGGGCGGCGGCGAAAATTACAAATTGGTAACGTTCGCGTGAGCCTTTTCGGCCCCTTGAAACGCCCCCGGAACCGCAATCAAAGATGGACGCGGAAAGCGGCCCGCGCTATCCATTCACCCCATGAAAAAAGGTGATCATCTCTTCCTCGTCGACGGCTCCGGCTTCATCTTCCGCGCCTTCCACGCCATCCCGCCGCTCAACCGCAAATCGGACGGGCTGCCGGTCAATGCCGTCTCGGGCTTCTGCAACATGCTGTGGAAGCTCCTGAAGGATGCGCGCAATACCGACGTGGGCGTGACGCCGACCCACTTCGCCGTGATCTTCGACTATTCCTCGAAAACGTTCCGCAACGAGCTCTACGATCTCTACAAGGCGAACCGCACGGCGCCGCCGGAAGACCTGATCCCGCAATTCGGCCTGATCCGCCATGCGACCCGCGCCTTCAACCTGCCCTGCATCGAGAAGGAAGGGTTCGAGGCCGACGACCTGATCGCCACCTATGCCCGCCTTGCCGAAGCCGACGGTGCCGACGTCACCATCGTCTCCTCCGACAAGGACCTCATGCAGCTCGTGACGGCGAACGTCTCGATGTATGACAGCATGAAGGACAAGCAGATCTCCATTCCCGAGGTCATCGAGAAATGGGGCGTGCCGCCGGAAAAGATGATCGATCTCCAGTCGCTGACGGGGGACTCGACCGACAACGTGCCGGGCGTTCCCGGCATCGGCCCGAAGACCGCGGCACAGCTTCTCGAAGAATATGGCGACCTCGACACGCTGCTGGCGCGCGCCGAGGAGATCAAGCAGGTCAAGCGTCGCGAGAACATCGTGACGAACCGCGAGCTCGTGCTGCTCTCCCGCCAGCTCGTCACCCTGAAGACGGATACGCCGCTCGACACGGTGCTGGACGAGCTGGTGCTGCATCCGCAGGACGGGCCGAGGCTGATCGCCTTCCTCAAGGCCATGGAATTCACCTCGCTGACGCGGCGCGTCGCCGAAGCCTGCGACTGCGATGCCGGTGCCATCGACGCTGCGGACGTGCCTGTCGAATGGGGTGCGGAGGCGCACGGCCCGGACCTCGACAAGGGCGATGTCGCTGGTCCCGCACTGGTGCTGGACGGCAATGAGACGGCAGCGCAGGCCGCCTCCACGCTGCTGCCCACCGCGAGCCCCGGCGATGCGACGCCATCGGCGCTTGCCACGGCACGGGCCGAGCGGTTTTCCACCGCCCCGATCGACCATTCCACCTATGAGACGGTGCGCGACCTGGAAACGCTCGACCGCTGGATTGCGGATGCGCGCGAGACCGGCCTCGTCGGCTTCGACACGGAGACGACCTCGCTCGACCCGATGCAGGCGGAGCTTTGTGGCGTCTCGCTGGCGATCGCGAGCAACGCCAAGGACCCGACGGGCGTGGCGATCCGCGCCTGCTACGTGCCGCTCAACCACAAGACGGGCGTCGGCGACCTTCTGGGCGGCGGGCTTGCCGAGGGACAGATCCCGATCCGCGCGGCCCTGGAGCGCCTCAAGGCGCTGCTGGAGGACGCCTCGGTCCTGAAGGTCGCGCAGAACCTCAAATACGACTATCTCGTCATGCGCCGCCACGGCATCACCGTGCAGGGTTTCGACGATACGATGCTGATGTCCTACGCACTCGATGCGGGCGCCGGCACGCATGGCATGGACACGCTCTCCGAGCGCTGGCTCGGCCACAAGCCGATCTCCTACAAGGAGGTCGCCGGCTCCGGCAAGGGCGCGCAGACCTTCGACATGGTCGATATTTCCCGCGCCACCGCCTATGCGGCGGAAGATGCCGACGTGACGCTGCGCCTCTGGCATGTGCTGAAACCGCGCCTTGCCGCCAACCGCATGACGACCGTCTACGAGCGGCTGGAGCGCCCGCTGGTGCCGGTGCTCGCGCGCATGGAAGAGCGCGGCATCACCATCGACCGGCAGGTGCTCTCACGCCTCTCCGGCGAACTGGCACAGGGTGCCGCCGGCCTCGAAGAGGAAATCTACGAGCTTGCCGGCGAGCGCTTCAACATCGGCTCGCCAAAACAGCTCGGCGACATTCTGTTCGGCAAGATGGGCCTGCCCGGCGCCTCGAAGACCAAGACCGGCCAATGGTCGACCTCCGCGCAGGTGCTGGAAGACCTCGCCGCGCAGGGCATTCCCCTGCCGCGGAAAATCGTCGACTGGCGCCAGCTCACCAAGCTGAAATCCACCTATACCGACGCGCTGCCCGGCTTCGTGCATCCCGAGACCAAGCGCGTGCACACGTCCTACGCGCTCGCCGCAACCACGACCGGCCGCCTCTCCTCGTCCGATCCGAACCTGCAGAACATTCCGGTGCGCACGGCGGAAGGCCGGAAAATCCGCACGGCCTTCATCTCGACGCCCGGCAACAAGCTGGTCTCGGCCGACTACAGCCAGATCGAGCTGCGCGTGCTCGCCCATGTCGCCGACATTCCGCAGCTGAAGCAGGCCTTTGCCGACGGCGTCGACATTCACGCCATGACGGCGTCGGAAATGTTCGGCGTGCCGGTCGAGGGCATGCCGTCGGAAGTGCGCCGCCGCGCCAAGGCGATCAATTTCGGCATCATCTACGGCATCTCGGCCTTCGGCCTCGCCAACCAGCTCTCCATCGAGCGTTCGGAAGCGGGCGACTACATCAAGAAATATTTCGAGCGTTTCCCGGGCATCAAGGACTACATGGATTCCACCAAGGCCTTTGCGCGTGAAAACGGTTATGTCGAAACGATCTTCGGCCGCCGGGCGCATTATCCGGAGATCAAGTCGTCCAACCCGTCGGTGCGCGCCTTCAACGAGCGCGCCTCGATCAATGCGCCCATCCAGGGTTCCGCCGCCGACATCATCCGCCGCGCCATGATCAAGATCGAACCGGCGCTGGAAGAAGCCGGCCTCTCCGCCCGCATGCTGCTCCAGGTGCACGACGAACTGATCTTCGAGGTCGAGGACGGCGAGGTCGAGAAGACGATCCCGGTCATCGTCGACATCATGGAGAATGCCTCGATGCCGGCGCTCTCGATGAAGGTGCCGCTGAAGGTGGATGCACGCGCCGCGGTCAACTGGGACGAGGCGCACTGAGGGGCAGTTAGGCCGTCTCGTTCATCTCCGCATGCCCCGTCTGGATATTCCACAGCGTGCGGTAAAGCCCGGGACATTCGACGAGCCTGTCATGCGAGCCGGACTGGATGATCCGGCCGCCATCCATCACATGGATCGCATCGGCATGCACCACGGTGCTGAGCCGGTGCGCCACGAGGATCACAGTCCGCTTGCCCTTCATTTTCGCAAGCGAGCGCTGGATCGCGGCTTCCGTCTCGTTGTCCACCGCGCTCGTCGCCTCGTCGAGGATGAGGATCGCCGGGTCTATCAGCAGCGCGCGGGCGAGCGCGATGCGCTGGCGCTGGCCGCCGGAGAGTTTCTGGCCGTATTCGCCGATCTGGCTTTCATAACCGTCCGGCAGCTCGCGGATGAAGCCATCGGCCTCCGCCAGCCGTGCGGCCGCCTCGACCTCATCACGGCTCGCCGTCGGCCTGCCATAAGCGATGTTGTCGGCGATCGAGCCGGCAAACAGCGTCACCTCCTGCGGCACCCAGGCCATGCTTTTCCTCAGACATTCGCCCGACCAATCAGCGAGCGGCACGCCGTCGAGCAGGATGCGGCCCTTCTGCGGACGGATGAACAGGCCGAGCAGCTTGATCAACGTCGATTTGCCGCTGCCGGTCGGGCCGACCAGCGCCACCGTCTCGCCCGCCCGGATCGCGAGGTTGATGTCGGTGACGCCGCCGGGGCTCGTCGCATACCGGAAGCCGACATGGTCGATCTCGAAGCGGCCGGAGACTTTTGCATCGTGGTCGCCATGCGGTTCGCCGCGCGGCTCGTCGAGCAGGCGCAGGATGCGGCGCGTCGAGGCCATGGCGCGCTCGTAGAGGTCGGCGATTTCGGCCAGGCCCGTCATCGGCCAGAGCAGGCGCTGCGTCAGGAAAACGAGCAGGCCGTAGGCGCCGACCTGCATCTGGCCGGACAGCGTCAGCCAGCCGCCGATCAGGAAGGTGGCGAGAAAGCCGGACAGGATCGCCATGCGGATGATCGGGATGAAGGCGGAGGAGACGCGGATCGCCGCGCGGTTCGCCTCGACGTAACCCAGACTTTCCTTCGTCAGCGCCGCCGTCTCGCGCGCTTCGGCCCCGAAGGCGCGGATCGTCTGGAGTCCTTGCAGGTTGGTGGTGAGCCGCGCGCCCAGACCGCCGGCCCGCGCCCGCACCGCGTCATAGCGGGCCTGCGCGCGGCGCTGGAACCAGAAGGCCCCGGCAATGATCGCCGGCACCGGCGTGAAGGCGATGACCGCGATCAGCGGGCTGACGATGAAGAACACGGCACCGACGAGGATGACGGCGGCGAAGGTCTGGATCAGCTCGTTGGCGCCGCGATCCAGGAACCGTTCGAGCTGGTTGATATCATCGTTCAAAACCGCAACCAGATCGCCCGAGCGGTTCTCCTCATAAAAGCTCGTCGGAAGGTGCTGGGCGTGATCATAACAGAGGATGCGCAGCCGATGCTGCACGTCCTGCGCCAGGCCACGCCAGAGGATCTGATAAAAGTATTCGAAGAGGGATTCGCCGAACCAGATGAGGAAAGTCGCGATGCCGAGCAGGGTCAGCTGGTGCACCGGATCGGTGATGCCGACCTGCGCCACGAAGGAATCCTTGCCGCGCACCACCACGTCGAGCGCGATGCCGATGAGGATTTCCGGCATGACGTCGAAGATCTTGTTGATGATCGACGAGGCGACCGCCCTCAGCACGCGGCCCTTCTCCTCTCGAACGAGAGAGAACAGCACGCGCAGCGGATGGCGGGTGCCGGCGGACCGAGGAGCGGATTGTTCGGACGCAGTCATGAAATGCAACCTGTTGTCGGACCAGAAAGAGGTCGGCGGGCAGTTGCCTTCGCCTCTAACCTTGTGGACCAGCGCTTGCAATCTCTTAATCCTGTTCGCCAAAGAAGCGCTGCCTTAACGCTGCCTTAAGATCGTCGGAGTCTTGATCGGCGCGAGCAGGACGAACCGGTGCGCGCGCCGAAACGGAGACAAGGCATGCGATCCCCATCCGGCGCGACGGCACTCTTTCGACTGGCGGCAGCCATGGTGGCCATTGCAATTCCCATCGAGGCCAACGCCGGCTGCCTGCGCGGCATCAATCTCGCCGGCGCCGAGTTCGGCAAGGGGCGCGGCACCTACGACAAGGACTACACCTACCCCTCGAAGCAAACGATCGCCTATTTCGCCGGCAAAGGATTCAATGCGGTGCGGCTGCCCTTCAAGTGGGAGCGGCTGCAACCCCGCCTCAACCGCGGCTTCGACAAGGCGGAGCGCAAGCGGCTCGCCGATACGATCAAGGCGCTGCGCGCCGCCGGCCAGATCGTGATCCTCGACCCGCACAACTACGCCTATTACGGCGACAATCCGATCGGCTCGGCCGCGGTGCCGGACAGCGCGTTTGCCGATTTCTGGCAGCGGCTTGCCGAGGACTACAAGGACGACGGCGGCGTACAGTTCGGCCTGATGAACGAGCCGCACGACGTGCCGGCCACGCAATGGCTTGCCTCCGCCAATGCCGCCATAGCCGCCATCCGCGAGACGGGCGCAAAAAACCTCGTGCTGGTGCCGGGAACGGTCTGGACAGGCGCGCACAGCTGGGAGGTAGAGCGCGAGGGTGGCGCGAACGGCACCGTCATGCTCGGCATCGCAGACCCGGCCGACAACCACGCCTATGAGGTGCACCAGTACCTGGACAGCGACTTTTCCGGAAAGGCGACGACCTGCGAGCGGGCGGACGATGCCGTGACGGCGCTGGAGCGCTTCACGGACTGGCTGAAGCGCAACGGCAAGCGCGGCTTCCTCGGCGAATTCGGCGGCTCGGCCGACCAGGCCTGCCTGGATGGCCTGGCCCGCATGACGGCGCTTGTCGGCAAGGAACAGGATGTCTGGACCGGCTGGACCTATTGGGCGGGCGGTGACTGGTGGCCGGCGACCGAACCGCTCAACATCCAGCCGACCGCCGACGGCGACCGTCCGCAACTTGCGGCCCTTGTCGCCGGCGGCGAGCTGCCGGCCAAGCCCGGAAGCTGCCCTGCGCTGCCCTGACCCTTTCCACCAGCCTGAATTTCGCCTTGTCCCACACGCTTTGCGATTATGGCTAACAGAGCTTCAATAGCGCTGAAGCGTACCGTTTCGCAACACTCCCACTCCTGCGCAATGCCTTGGAAAACCGGGGCTCTTCGATCTTCCTTCATGAAGCTTCACAATGGGTCGCGCCACCTTGATGCACCCCTCCAGCGCGCTTCACGAAATCTTATCCATGTCCTTTCAGCCGATCTTATCAACCGTCGGTTATGCCTTTTGGGAAGAATACGCCAAGAGCCCGCTGTCCGGCCGGCACATGAAAACGATGGAGAAAGCGACATGAAGCAGAAGATCCGTGACATCCTGGCAAAACACGGCGCCCTCCCGGTTCCGGTCGATCAGCTTTCGGACGATGCCGATCTCTATGCGGCCGGCCTTTCCTCCTTCGCCTCCGTGCAGGTGATGCTCGGCATCGAGGAAGCCTTCGACGTCGAGTTCCCCGACAATCTCCTGAACCGCAAGTCCTTCCAGAGCATCGCCGCGATCACGCGGGCGGTCGAAGGCCTGACCGGCAGCGCGGAGGCCGCCGAATGACCATGACCGTCGGTACGAGCTTCGCGGAACGCGCCCAGCGCGTCTCCGCCGTGGCCGCAGTGCATGCCGACGACGTGGACGCCAGGGGCCGTTTCCCGCGGGAAGCCGTCGACGCGATGATCGCCGAACGGCTGCTGTCGATCCAGATTCCCGCCAGCCTCGGCGGCGAGGATGCGAGCGTCTCCGAGATCGCCGAGGCCTGTTCGCTTCTCGGCCAGAGCTGCTCGGCCGCCGCCATGGTTTTTGCCATGCACCACATCAAGCTTTCGAGCCTCGTCACGCATGGCGCCGACAGCGCCTGGCATTCCGCCTTCATGCGCCGTGTCGCAGACGAACAGCTGCTGCTCGCCTCGGCGACAACCGAGGGCGGCATCGGCGGCAACCTGCGCAACAGCATCTGCGCGATCGAGATCGACGGCGATACCTGCCGGCTCACCAAGGATGCGACCGTCATCTCCTACGGCGCGCATGCCGACGCGATCCTCATCACGTCGCGCGCCCATGCCGACGCCGCCTCGACCGACCAGGTCATGACCGTCTTCACGAAGGACCAGTACACGCTGGAGCGGACCCATGTCTGGGACACGCTCGGCATGCGCGGCACCTGCTCGGACGGCTGGCTCTTTAAGGGCGAGGCGCCGAAGGAACAGATCCTTCCCAAACCCTTCGCCGAGATCGCCGCGCAGTCGATGCTCGCCACCTCGCACCTGTTGTGGAGCGGCGTGTGGTACGGCATCGCGGTCAACGCGGTTTCGCGCGCCCAGGCCTTCGTGCGCGCTGCCGCCCGCAAGAGCCCCGGTGTGGCACCGCCCGGCGCGCTGCGCCTTGCGGAAGCCTCGAACCTGCTCCAGCTCGTCAAATCGAACACGATCGCCGGGCTCAAGGAATATGAAGCCGCCAAGGCCGATCCGGACAAGCTGTCCTCCATGGGCTTTGCGGTGGCGATGAACAACGTGAAGATCGCCTCTTCGGAAACGGTCCTCACGATCATCAACCAGGCGATGCTGATCTGCGGCATCATGGGCTACAAGAACGGTACGCCCTTCAGCCTCGGCCGGCACCTGCGCGATGCGCACTCGGCCCAGCTCATGATCTCCAACGACCGCATTCTCGGCAATACGTCGAACCTGCTGCTCGTTCACAAACAAGACACCAGCCTGACGGGGTGAAACCGATGGACATGCAAACCTCTCTTCTCGACAGGCTCTTCGATTCGGGCCTGCTCATCGATACCGGCGTGGAAGGCCTCTATGGCCGCAGCGGCGCCTTCGAGGACGTCATCGCCCGCTTCGAGCGGCTGATCGACGCCTATGGCGGCGCCGACGGCGCGGAGGCCATGCGCTTTCCGCCGGGCATGAACCGCGCGCATTTCGAGACGTCCGGCTACATGAAGAGCTTCCCGCAGCTCGCCGGCACCGTGCACAGCTTCTGCGGCGGCGAACTCGACCATATGAGCCTCTTGCAATGCATGGAAGTCGGCGGCGACTGGATGAAGGACCAGAAGCCGACCGATATCGTGCTGACGCCGGCCGCCTGCTACCCCCTATATCCGACGATCGCCAAGCGCGGCCGTTTGCCGGCTAAGGGTGGCCTCTACGACCTGCAATCCTACTGCTTCCGCCACGAACCCTCGAACGATCCGGCCCGGCAGCAGCTGTTCCGCATGCGCGAATATGTCTGCATGGGCACACAGGATCATGTGACCGAATTCCGCCAGACCTGGATGGACCGTGGCCTCGAAATGATGGCCAAGGTCGGCCTCGACGTGACGATGGACGTGGCGAACGACCCGTTCTTCGGCCGCGCCGGCCGCATGCTCGCCAACAACCAGCGCGACCAGAACCTGAAGTTCGAGCTGCTGATCCCCGTGACATCGGCCGCCAAGCCGACGGCCTGCATGAGCTTCAACTACCACCAGGATGCTTTTGGCGCCAAGTGGGGCCTGAACCTCGAAAACGGCGACGTCGCGCACACCGCCTGCGTCGGCTTCGGCCTGGAACGCATCGCGCTCGCGCTCTTCGCCCGCCACGGCCTCGATATCGCCCTGTGGCCGGCAGAGGTCCGCAAAGTGCTGGGATACCAGGACTAAGCATGGCCGCCGTCTTCGCCGGGGCCGATCCCGAGACCTACCGGCCGCACGCGCTGCACGATGCGGAGCGCATGTGGCCGGAGACCAACTGCTATGTCGATCTCTGGATCGAGGTGCTGAACGCCTTCGGAACCGCGCCGGAGGCGATGCTCGGGTTTTCCCTGACCCAGGATTTCGAGGGCGACCAGTTCACCTTCTTCAAGGTGCCGCTGGAAGACCTCGAAAGCCTCTACGGCATTCGCGCGACGGAATTGGCCATCTTCGACAGCGTGGAAAGCCATGTCGCGACCCAGATCGCGCGCGGCCGCCTCTGCCTCGTCGAGATGGACAGCTTTTACATGCCCGATACCCGCGGCGTCGCCTATGGCCAAGAGCATGGCAAGACGACGGTGGCGATCAACCGGCTGGATCTTGAGAACAAGCGGCTCGACTATTTTCACAATGCCGGCTTCTTCCGGCTGGAGGGTGCGGATTTCGACGGCTTGTTCCACTTGAACGACGGCTCCGACGAGCTGCCCTTCCTGCCCTATACGGAATTCGCCAAATTCCCGGAAAAGCGGCCGGACGAGGTGCATCTCCGCCGTGAAGCCAGGCGCCTGCTCGCCATCCATTTCGCCCGGCGCCCGGAGGCAAACCCGGTCGCGGCTTTCGCGAGCGTCTTTCCAAAGCAGGTGGAGGCGGTGGCGGATCGCCCCTTCGGCTTCTTCCACAAATATGCCTTCAACACGCTGCGCCAGCTCGGTGCGAATTTCGAGCTTGCCGGCAGCCATCTCGACTGGATCGCGCCCGATGGCAGCCTCACCGAGGCCGCCGAGGCCGCGCGAAAAATTTCCGAGACGGCGAAATCCGTGCAGTTCCAGATCGCCCGCGCCGTGACGCGCCGCAAGTTCGAACCGCTGGCGACCGCGCTCGATCCAGCTATCGAAGCCTGGGACAGGCTGATGGCGACGCTTGCCGCCCGCATCGGCTGACGGAGGATGCCCTTGACCGGAAACGATCTTTCGAGCGGCTGGCGCATGATCCTGACGCCGGCTGGCGCCGCCGCGGAGCCTGCGGCGCTCGAAGCCTTTTCCGATGTCATCGACGCCCCCGTGCCCGGCACTGTCGCCGGTGCGCTGGAACGTGCCGGCCGCTTCGACCGCACGGCGCCCGCGCCGCTCGATCATCTCGACGCCTGGTATGTGCTCGACCTCGCCGAGGCGTCAGGGAAGGCTGTCCTGCATTTCGACGGCCTCGCCACGATTGCCGAGGTCTGGTGGAACGGCGCACTGGTGCTGTCCTCCCACAGCATGTTTGTCCGTCACACCCTGCCCGTCACGCTCACCGGCAACGACCGCCTCGCCCTCTGCTTCCGCGCGCTGAAACCGCACCTGGAAAAACGCGGCCCCCGCGCCCGCTGGCGGCCGCAGATGATCACGCCGCAGGGCCTGCGCCTCGTGCGCACCACGCTGCTCGGCCGCATGCCGGGCTGGTGCCCCGAAGTTCATGCCGCCGGTCCCTGGCGTCCCGTGCGTCTCTCTCGGCCTGCGCCAAGCGTTCCTGCCAATATCCGAATTTCCGCGCGCCTCGAGGAGGATGGCGCCGGGCACCTCGACGTTCGCTTCAGCTTCGACAACGCGACCCCGCCGACGGTGGAATGCGCGGGCGCAACTGCTGTCGCCGTGCCCGATGGCGAAGGCGTTTTCAACGCCCGCCTCACGATTCCCGATGTCGCAGCCTGGTGGCCGCGCACGCATGGCGAGCCCGTTCTGCACGACGTCTCCCTCGTCGCGGACGGCAAGCGCCACGCAATCGGCCGCACCGGCTTCCGCCGTATCGCAATCGACCGCGGCGCAGACGGGCGGGACTTCGCCCTCCTCGTCAACGGCGTAAAAATCTTCTGCCGCGGCGCCGTCTGGACCACGGCCGATATCGTCGATCTTCCCGGCAATCGCGAGCGCTACGAACCGCTGCTGAAACTTGCCGCGGACGCCAACATGAACATGCTGCGCATTGGCGGCACCATGGCCTATGAGACGCCGGACTTCTTTGCGCTGTGCGACGAGCTCGGGCTGATGGTCTGGCAGGATTTCCAGTTCGCCAATTTCGATTACCCGGCGAACGATCCTGTCTTTGCGGAGAACGTGCACCGGGAAGTCTCCCAGTTCCTCGACGCGACCGCCGCCTCGCCATCGCTCGCCGTGCTGTGCGGCGGAAGCGAGATCGACCAGCAGGCGGCGATGCTCGGCCTGCCGGAAGCCTCGTGGGCCGGGCCGCTGACCCGCGAAATCCTGCCTTCGCTGGTGGTCAAGCACCGCTCCGACGTGCCCTATGTCGAAAACTCGCCGAGCGGTGGCGCCATGCCCTTTTCGCCGAATGCCGGCGTGACGCACTACTACGGTGTCGGCGCCTATTGCCGGCCGCTGGAGGATGCGCGCCGGGCCGAAGTGCGCTTTTCCGCCGAAAGCCTCGCCTTCGCCAATGTACCGGAACAGCAGACGCTGGACGCCCATTTACCGGTGCCCGCCGTGCACGATCCGCGCTGGAAGGCCCGCGTGCCGCGCGACCGGGGTGCCTCCTGGGATTTCGAGGACGTGCGCGACCACTATCTCGGCCTGCTCTATGGCCACGATCCAGCGCGCCTGCGCCGCGAGGACCCCGCCCGCTATCTCGATCTCTCCCGCGCCGTCGTGGCCGACGTGATGGAGGCGACCTTTGCAGAATGGCGCCGTTCGCAGTCCACCTGCAACGGCGCGCTGGTCTGGACGTTTCAGGATCTGCTGCCCGGCGCCGGCTGGGGCATCGTGGACGCGACCGGCCTGCCGAAATCCGCCTGGCATGCGTTGCGGCGCGCCTTCCGCCCGGTGCAGATCGTGCTGTCCGACGAGGGCACCAATGGGCTTGACGTGCATGCGATCAACGACGGTGCGGATGAACGGCATTTGGTGCTGGAGCTTTCCTGCCTGCGCCATGGCCGCCGGCCGGTCGTCAGCGGTCGTCAGGAGATTGCGCTCGCGCCGCATTCCGCGCTGACGCTGCCGGCGACAAAACTCTTCGGCGCCTTCTTCGACACGACCTATGCCTTCCGCTTCGGCCCGCCGTCGCATGACGTGACGGTCGGCCGGCTGATCGATGCGCATGGAACGGTGGTCTCGGAGGCGTTTCATTTTCCGCGTGGCCGGGCCGAGGCGATGTTCGCGGCCGCCGTTACGGCGACGCTGCGGCAGGATGCGGAGGGTTGGGTGCTGGATATGTCCGCGGACCGTTTTGCCCAGTCCGTCGCGATCGAGGCCGAGGGTTTCCTGCCGTCGGACAACTGGTTTCACTTAGCGCCGGGCGGCGTGAAGGCCGTTCGGCTTCAGCCCTGTGCCGGCCTCGACCCGGCAAACAGGCCGACCGGCGAAATCCGCGGCATCGGCGTCGAAGCCGTGCTTTCCTTCTGAGATTTTTCAGCGACCGCAGGAAATCATAGACGATTTTCCACAGTCGGCCGCAATCTGCCGTCAGAAGAAGACGTGCAGCGGCCATTGAACGGGGCGGCGGGAAGAGGAAAGCCGGCTGCCTTCGAGCGGCAGGCGCTCTTCCGATACGGCGCATGGCGTCTCTTCGCGCGCAACTTGTTCTTCCTTCGGCTGGAAGCCGACCGGGTAGAGGTTGAAGTAACCGAGCGTCACGCCGCCGAGGTAGATCATGCAAAGCTCCCGTTCCGATTAACGTCCCGGCAGACATCATGGCGGAATCGTGGCGGCTGTCAATAGTCTATAGAATTGGTGCTCTATTCCGCCCTTGATGCGAGGGGCACCGAAGGGGTACGAGGCAGGTTCAACGCCACCGGAAACCGCCGCTTGTACACGCTGGACCAGACCGAGACTTTCGAGCAGGAGATCCGCAAGAGCCGGTTCCGCGCGATCGCCTGTCCGGTCGAAACCGAGATGGAGGCGAAGGCGCGGCTGGCGGAGGTTTCCGACACGGCGGCCACCCACAATTGCTGGGCCTGGCGGGTCGGCCAGGCCTATCGCTTCAGCGATGACGGCGAGCCGAGCGGCACGGCGGGAAAACCGATCCTGCAGGCGATCGACGGGCAGGCGATCGATCGCACGCTTGTCGTCGTCACGCGCTGGTTCGGCGGCATTCTTCTGGGCAGTGGCGGCCTCATCCGCGCTTATGGCGGCACGGCGGCGCTCTGCCTGCGCGCGGCCGCCAAGACGGAATATGTCGAGCGGGCAGCGCTTTCCGTCTCGCTCGGCTTTTCCGATCTGGCGCTGGTCAAGGCGCGGGTTGCCGCCCTGCCGGGCCTGGTGATGGACGACGAGGCCTATCACGATACGGGCGCACGCCTCTCCTTCCGCGTGCCGGCCGAGAAGGCGGAAGAGACCGGGCGGCTGATCGTCGATCTCACGAGCGGGCGGGCCGAAATCGGCGAATGAGGCGCGATTTGCCGCACCAGTCGAAATAAAATCGTCTTCCCTTTCGCGGGCACTTCCGGAGAACGGATTGGCGCAGCCGCGGGCAACGGCCGAACGGCTTCTTGCAATGGGCGCGATCGGCGCAAAGATGCGCTTGCCAGACCACCGGCAGCGACGGCGTGCCGCTATAGGCAAGGCAAATTTTTCGGTCTATCTACCGCCGGGATATATTTTCGCGGGCGCCTCGCCTGCGGTCACGATAGAGAGGAAGAAACCCATGAGCCTGCGCATCAACGACATCGCTCCGGACTTCACCGCCGAAACCACCGCCGGCACGATCGGTTTCCATGAGTGGATCGGCGACGGCTGGGCCGTGCTCTTCTCGCACCCCAAGAATTTCACCCCGGTCTGCACCACCGAGCTCGGCGCCATGGCCGGCCTCGAAGGCGAATTCCGCAAGCGCGGTGTCAAGATCATCGGCATCTCGGTCGATCCGGTCGAAAGCCACGGCAAGTGGAAGAACGACATCCGCACCGCCACCGGCTTCGACGTCGAATATCCGCTGATCGGCGACAAGGACCTCGCGGTCGCGAAACTCTACGACATGCTGCCGGCCGCCGCCGGTGATAGCTCGGAAGGTCGCACGCCCGCCGACAACGCCACCGTGCGCTCGGTCTTCGTCATCGGCCCGGACAAGAAGATCAAGCTGATCCTCACCTACCCGATGACGACGGGCCGCAATTTTGCGGAAATCCTGCGCGCGATCGATTCGATCCAGCTCACCAGCAAGCACCAGGTGGCGACGCCCGCCAACTGGCAGCAGGGCGAGGACGTGATCATCACCGCCGGCGTGTCCAACGAGGACGCCATCACCCGCTTCGGCGCCTTCGACACGGTGCTGCCGTATCTGCGCAAGACCAAGCAGCCGGCCGCTTAACAAGCCCCGGCACCTCTCCTCCGTCATGCTCGGGCTTGACCCGGGCATCCACCGCCTCGCTCGCCGCATGGATCCTCGGGTCAAGCCCGAGGATGACGACAGTGGGGAGGCAACGGAAAAGAGAAAACGTCAAAACAAAACAGCCCCGGAAATCGGGGCTGTTTTCGTTTGGGGCTACTGGATGAGGATGGCGCGGAAATCGTTGACGTTGGTGCCGGTCGGGCCGGGCACGAAGAGGTCGCCGAGCGCGTCGAAGGCGGTCCAGCTGTCGTTGCGGCCGAGATAGTCGGCGGCGTCCTTGCCCTTGGCGGCGAGGCGCGCGACGGTGGTGCCGTCGGCGAAGGCGCCGGCATTGTCTTCCGAACCGTCGATGCCGTCCGTATCGGCGGCAAGCGCGGAAAGGCCGTCGAGGCCATCGGTGGCGCAGGCGAAGGACAGCAGGAACTCGCCGTTGCGGCCGCCCTTGCCCTTGCCCTTGATGGTGACGGTCGTTTCGCCGCCGGAGAGCACGACGACGGGTTTCTGGAACGGCCGGTTGCGGCGCACCACTTCGGCGGCGATGGCCGCATGCACGCGGCCGACTTCGGCGGCTTCACCTTCGATGGCATCGGAGAGGATGACGGCCTCGACGCCGGCCTTGCGCGCAACGTCAGCAGCGGCCTCCAGCGAGACGGCGGCGGAGGCGACGAGCTTGACCTCGTTGCGGGCGAAGCAGGCATCGGACGGCAGCGGCGGCTCGTCCTGGCCGTCGCGGATATGGCGCATCACGGCCTCGGGCAGATCGAGGCGATAGCGTTCGATGAAGCGCAGCGCGTCGGCGCGGGTGGTGGCGTCGGCGATGGTCGGGCCGGAGGCGACGAGGGCGGGATTGTCGCCCGGAATGTCGGAGACGACGAGGGAGACGACGCGGGCCGGATGGGCAAGGGCCGCAAGACGGCCGCCCTTGATGCGCGAGACCTGCTTGCGCACGGCATTCATGGCGCTGATCGGTGCGCCGGAAGCGAGCAGGGCGCGGTTGACGGCGATTTCGTCGGCCAGCGTCAGGTCGCCGGCGGGCGCCGGCAGCAGGGCGGAGCCACCGCCGCAGATCAGCGCCACGACGAGATCGTCTTCCGTCAGGCCGCGCACGGCGGCCATCAGCCGGCCGGAGGCGAGCAGGCCGCTGTCATCCGGAACCGGATGGGCGGCTTCGAGCACCTCGATGCGCTCGCAGGGAACGGCATAGCCATAGCGCGTGACGATCACGCCGGTCAGCGGCGCGTCCCACAGGCGCTCGAAGGCGCGGGCCATCTGCGCGGCACCCTTGCCAGCACCGATCACCACCGTGCGGCCTTTCGGCTTTTCCGGCAGGTTGGCGGCCAGCACCTTTTCCGGGTCGGCGGCGGCGACCGCGGCGTGAAAGAGCGTTTCGAGAAAGGCGCGCGGATCGGCGATATCAGGCATGGGGTTCCTCCAAGTCTGCGGAATGCTGGTCTTATGAACACGAAGCCCCTCATCCGCAAGCCTGCGTCACCTCCCGAATGAAGATGACGCGGCGGGATGAGGGGCTCGTATGTCCTCCTCTAGGATGGGTGACCGGGCGGGGCTCCCCTCCCCGCCCGGTCAGGCCGTCATACGACGGCTGGGCCGTTGCATAACGGCTAGGCCGTCGTCATGCGACGGCGTGGTTCGCCATGCGCTCCAGCGCCGTGACGAGACCTGAGTGATCGAGGCCGGCATCGCCGTGGGCGGCGCACTGGTTGAAGAGTTCCTGCGTCGAGGCGGTGTTGGGCAGCGAAACGCCCAGCGCCTTGGCGCCCTGGAGGGCCAGGTTCAGGTCCTTCTGGTGCAGCGAGATGCGGAAGCCCGGATCGAATGTACGCTTGACCATGCGCTCACCATGCACTTCGAGAATACGCGAGGAGGCGAAACCGCCCATCAGGGCCTCCCGTACGCGGGCCGGATCGGCACCGGCCTTCGAGGCGAAGACGAGCGCTTCGGCGACCGCTTCAATGGTGAGCGCCACGATGATCTGGTTGGCGACCTTGGTCACCTGCCCGTCGCCGCAATCGCCGACGAGCGTGATGTTCTTGCCCATCAGCTGGAACAGCGGCAGCGCCCGGTCGAAACTTTCCTGCGAGCCACCGGCCATGATGGAGAGCGTGGCGTTCTTGGCGCCCACTTCACCGCCGGACACCGGGCCGTCGACATATTCGGCGCCGGTCGCGCGGATCTTCCTGGCGAATTCCTTGGTCTCGATCGGCGAGATCGAGCTCATGTCGATGACGAGCTTGCCGGCGGACAAGCCATAAGAGACGCCGTTCTCGCCGAACAGCACGTCCTGCACTTCCGGGGTGTCGGGCAGCATGAGGATGATCGTGTCGACGGTCTCGGCCAGCGCCTTCGGGCTGTCGACGATCTTCAGGCCGTTGTCGAGGAGTTCCTGACGCGGCGCGATTGCGAATTTCGAGGTGATGACGGTGTGGCCGGCGTCCTGAAGGTGACGCGCCATGGGCGTGCCCATGATGCCGAGGCCGATGAAACCGATATTTGCCATGATGCTAACTCCCAGTCTTGAAATGTTTGGTGGCTCAGCGGCCGACTTCGGCCAGCCAGCCGAGGCCTTCCTGCGTGGTGGCGGCCGGCTTGTATTCGCAGCCGATCCAGCCGTCGTAGCCGAGCGCGTCGAGCGTCTTGAACACGAAGGGCCAGGCGATCTCGCCGGTGCCCGGCTCGCCCCGGCCCGGATTGTCGGCAAGCTGCACATGGGCGATTTTCGCCTGGTGCTTCTTGAACGTGCCGATCAGTTCGCCCTCGGTGCGCTGCTGGTGGTAGAGGTCGTACTGGATGAACAAGTTGTCGCTGCCGACTTCCGCGATGATCGAGGCCGCCTGGTCGGGCGTGTTGAGGTAGAAGCCCGGAATGTCGAAGCGGTTGATCGGCTCGATCAACAGCCGGATTCCATGTTTGCCGAGTTCGGCGGCCGCAAGCTTCAGGTTGGCGACGAAGGTCGAGCGCAGCACCTCGTGCGCGACGCCGACCGGGGCGATGCCCGACAGGCAATTGACCTGCTTGCAGCCGAGCGCCGTCGCATAGTCGATGGCCGAGGCCACGCCGCGGCGGAACTCGTCGACGCGGTCCGGCAGGATGGCGATGCCGCGTTCGCCGCCGGCCCAGTTGCCGGCCGGCAGATTGTGCAGCACCTGCGTCAGCCCGTTGAGATCGAGGGCGGCGCGCAGCGCTTCCTTGTCGAAGTCGTAGGGGAAGAGGTACTCGACACCTTCGAAGCCCGCCTTCGCGGCCAGCGCGAAGCGTTCGAGGAACGGCGCCTCGTTGAAGAGCATGGTCAGATTGGCCGCAAACTTCGGCATTTTCTTCTCCTTAGTCCAGCAATGCCATCGTGGCGGTCGGGGCATCCTCGCCGCGTTCGGCAAGGTCCTCGAACTCGACGACGGCATTGATGTCGGCGCCCATGGCGATGTTGGTGACACGCTCGAGGATGAACTCGATGACGACGGGAACCTGGTGCTCCTTCATCAGCGTCTGCGCGGTGTTGAAGGCTTCCTGGAACTCGTTCGGGCTGCGGACCCGGATCGCCTTGCAGCCGAGGCCTTCGGCGACCGCGACGTGGTCGACGCCGTAGCCCGGCTCCGCATCGTCCGATGCATTGACGTTGTCGAAGGCGAGCGAGACTTCGAAGTCCATGTTGAAGCCGCGCTGGGCCTGGCGGATGAGGCCGAGATAGGAATTGTTCACGACCACATGCAGGTAGGGCAGCTTGTGCTGGGCGCCGACCGCAAGCTCCTCGATGAGGAACTGGAAGTCATAGTCGCCGGACAGCGCGACGATCGGGCGGTCCGGATCGGCGGCGCGCACACCGAGCGCTGCCGGCAGCGTCCAGCCGAGCGGGCCGGCCTGGCCGCAATTGATCCAGTTGCGCGGCTTGTAGACATGCAGGAACTGCGCGCCGGCGATCTGCGAAAGGCCGATGGTCGAGACGTAGCAGGTGTCGCGGTCGAAAGCCTTGTTCATTTCCTCGTAGACGCGCTGCGGCTTCAAGGGCGTCTGGTCGAAATGGGTCTTGCGCAGCATGGTGCGCTTGCGCTCGCGGCACTCTTCCGCCCAACCGGACCAATCGCGCAGCTTGCCGGCGACCTTCCACGCCGTCGCAACGTCGAGGAAGAGTTTCAGTGCGGCGCCGGCATCCGACACGATGCCGAAATCGGGCGTGAAGACGCGGCCGATCTGGGTCGGCTCGATGTCGACATGGACGAAGGTGCGCCCCTCCGTATAGGTCGGGATATTGCCGGTGTGGCGGTTGGCCCAGCGGTTGCCGACGCCGAGCACGAAGTCGGAGGCGAGCATGGTCGCATTGCCGTAGCGGTGCGAGGTCTGCAGGCCGCACATGCCGGCCATCAGCGGATGGTCGTCCGGGATCGTGCCCCAGCCCATCAGCGTCGGGATGACCGGAACGCCGACGATCTCGGCGAATTCGACCAGGAGATCGGAGGCATCCGCATTGATGATGCCGCCGCCGGCGACGATCAGCGGTCGCTCCGATGCGTTCAGCATGGCGAGCGCCTTCTCGGCCTGGGCGCGTGTGGCCGACGGCTTGTAGGGCTCGAGCGGCGCATAGGCGTCGATGTCGAATTCGATCTCGGCAAGCTGGACGTCGATCGGCAGGTCGATCAGGACCGGGCCGGGACGGCCGGAGCGCATGGTGTGGAACGCCTTCTGGAAGACGTAGGGAACCAGGCCCGGCTCCATGACGGTGACGGCCCACTTGGTGACGGGGGCCGCGATCTTCGCGATATCGACGGCCTGGAAATCCTCCTTGTCGAGGCGGGCGCGGGGCGCTTGGCCGGTGATGCAGAGGATCGGGATCGAGTCTGCCGAGGCCGAATAGAGGCCGGTGATCATGTCGGTGCCGGCCGGACCCGACGTGCCGATGCACAGGCCGATATTGCCGGCACGGGCACGGGTATAACCTTCCGCCATGTGGCTTGCGCCCTCGACGTGGCGGGCGAGAACGTGGCGGACCGTGCCGCGCGCCCGCAGCGCCGAATAGAAGGGATTGATCGCAGCGCCCGGGACGCCGAAGGCACAATCAATGCCTTCCTTTTCCAGAACCAGGACCGCTGCATCGACAGCACGCATTTTTGCCATGGGAATTTCCTCCGTCTCTCGTGCTGGAAGGTAACCCATTTCCGATGGGGCGCAATCATAAAATGGAAATCAATCCCATCATGTGGAAATAAACATTTTCAACGAAACTGGAACAATCGATCCGGGCCAGCTATGTCATGACGTCGGCGGACAGGAGAAAACGACATGGCGGACCATCAGGAAAAGACGCGGGCCAAACCGGGCCGCAAGGCCGGCGAGAATGCGGCGCCCTCTTCGGTGCAGGTGCTCGACCGCAGCCTGAAACTGCTGGAGCTTGTCGCGCAGGCCGATGGCGCCGGCCTGACCGAGCTTGCCGACCAGTCGGCGATGGCGCCTTCCACCGTGCACCGGCTGCTCACCTCGCTTGCCCAGCACGGCATGGTGACCCACGACAACGAGACCGGCGCCTGGACGATCGGCGTGAAGGCCTTCGAGATCGGCACCGCGTATCTGCGCTTCCGCAAGCTCGGTACGATCAGCCGGCCCTTCCTGAAGCAGTTGATGGAGGGCTGCGGCGAGACCGCCAACATCGCCATCGAGGACGACGGCGACATGGTCTTCATCTCGCAGGTCGAGAGCCATGCGCCGATGCGCGCCTTCTTCCGCCCCGGCCGGCGCGGGCCGATCCATGCGTCAGGCATCGGCAAGGCGATCCTGTCGACCTGGCCGGATTCCCGCATCGAGGCGCTGCTCGCCGGCCGCACCTTGCAGCACTTCACCGACAAGACCCGCGACAGCGTGGCAATGCTGCTAGAGGATATCGCAAAGATCCGCATCCGCGGCTGGTCGATCGACGACGAAGAGCACACGCTCGGCATGCGCTGCGTGGCAGCACCCATCTTCGACGAATATGGCGAGGCCGTTGCCGGGATTTCCGTGTCGGGACCGGCGGTGCGCCTGCCGGACGAGAAGGTCGATGCCTTCGGGCCTGTTATCAGGGCTGCTGCGGAAGGGTTGACGAAGGCGATGGGTGGGCGGTCGAGATAAAGTTCATAAGGGACGACCTCTCCAGCCCCCGCCCAGTTTCTCCCAAAACCAGCGAAGGCCAAACCTCTCCTCCGTCATGCTCGGGCTTGACCCGAGCATCCATGCCACAAGCGAAGACGTAACATGGATGTGGATCCTCGGGTCAAGCCCGAGGATGACGGCAGAGTGTGTGGCACCGGTGAGCTAATCGGCGACGCGTTCGCGAACTTTCAGACCGCTTCCGGAACACGCTCTCTCGCAGCACCGGCCTTGCCCTTGCCCTTCATCGCCTTGCCGGCGACATAGACCTCGGCGACGCAGCGGTCGTCGCCCATGGTCTGGAGGATGAAGAGTTCTTCGAGTAGCGAAGTCGCCGTGCGCATGCGATATTCCATCGCCGACTTGGCGCTGGAATCGAGCACGACGATATCCGCATCCGCGCCAGGATGCAGCGAACCGATGTGGTTTTCCAGTCCGAGCGCGCGGGCATTGCCGAGCGTCATGCGGTAGAACGAGCTGAACGGCGTCAGCCGCTGGCCTTGCAGGTGCAGCACCTTGTAGGCCTCGTCCATGGTTTCCAGCATGGAGAAGCTGGTGCCGCCGCCGACGTCGGTCGCCACCGACCAGCGCGCGCCGAGCCTGTCGAAACGGTCGCGATCGAACAGGCCCGAGCCGAGGAAGAGGTTCGAGGTCGGGCAGAAGACGCCGACGGCGCCGGTCTCCGCCAGAACCGAAATCTCCCGGTCGCTCAGGTAGATGCAATGGCCGAGCAGCATGCGGTCGTTCAGCAGGCCGTAGCGGGCGTAGATATCCGTATAATCCTTCGCCTCCGGATAGAGCGACGTGGCGAAGGCGATCTCGTCGCGGTTTTCCGAAAGATGCGTCTGGACGTAGCAGGAGGGATGTTCGGCGACGAGCGCCTGGCTCATCTCCAGCTGTTCCGGCGTCGAGGTGATGGCGAAGCGCGGGCTGATGGCATAATGCGCGCGGCCGCGGCCGTGCCACGTCTCGATCAGCCGCTTGGTCTCGTCATAGCCCTGCTGCGGCGTGTCGCGCAGCGCATCGGGCGCGTTGCGGTCCATCATCACCTTGCCGCCGATCATGCGCATGCCGCGCGCTTCGGCCGCCGAGAAATAGGCGTCGACGCTTTCGGGATGCACCGAGCAATAGGCGACGGCGGTCGTCGTGCCGTTCGAGAGCAGCTCGTCCATGAAGCGATTGGCGACGGCCGCCGCATGGGCGGGACGCGAAAACTTCTGCTCCTCGACGAAGATGTAGGTGTTCAGCCATTCGAGCAGCTGCGCGCCATAGGAGGCGATCGCCTGGGTCTGCGGGAAATGCAGGTGCGTGTCGATGAGGCCGGGCAGGACGAGGTTCGGCCGGTGATCGGCGATCTCGACCTCGGCACCGGCAAGCTTGCTTATATCGACATAGTTGCCGGTCTCGACCACCTTGCCGCCCCGCAGGAAGACGGCGCCGTCCTCGAAATAGCGGTAGGAGGCGGTGTCATCGATGCCCTGCGGCTCGGCGACGAAGGTCAGCACGCGGCCCCGGATCAAAAGTTCGCTCATTGGATTTTCTCCCCGCTCACGGCGCTTTCGTACCAGGAGACGAGCAGACGGCGCTCCTCGTCGGAAATCTGTGTCAGGTTTGCCGGCGGCATGGCGTGGCTGCGGCCGGCCTGGAGATAGATCTCGCGGGCATGGGCGGCGATCTGGCCGTCCGTTTCCAGCATCACGCCTTTCGGCGGGGTGATGATGCCTTCCCAGCCGGGCTCCTTGGCATGGCACATGGAACAGCGGCCGAGCACGGTATCACGCACCTTTGGGAAGGCCTCCGCCGTGATGAAGGACTGCTGCACCGCCGAGACCCTGGCGTCGGCCGTCTCGCCCGTCAGCACCCTCGGCACCGTGGAGAGCCACATGATGAGGACGAAGAGCAGCGCCGTCGCAAGCCAGGTCCAGGTCGGGTTGCCTGCATTGGCGTGGGTGGTGTTGAAGTAATGGCGGATCGTGACGCCCATCAGGAAGACCAGCGAGGCGATGATCCAGTTGAACTCCGTGCCGAAGGCCAGCGGATAGTGGTTCGACAGCATGAGGAACAGCACGGGCAGCGTCAGGTAGTTGTTGTGCGTGGAGCGCTGCTTGGCGATCTTGCCGTATTTCGGATCGGGCGTGCGGCCGGCGATGAGATCGGCGACGACGATGCGCTGGTTCGGCATGATGATGAAGAACACGTTCGCCGACATGATCGTCGCGGTGAAGGCACCGAGATGCAGGAAGGCGGCGCGGCCGGTGAAGAGCTGGGTATAGCCCCAGGCCACGGCGACCAGGATGAAATAGAGCGCCACCATCAGCCGCGTGTTGTCATTGCCGAAGGGCGACTTGCAGATGAGGTCGTAGATGATCCAGCCGAAGGCGAGCGAGGCCAGCGAAATGGCGATCGCCACCGGCTTGGAGACGTCGAGCACGTTCGGGTCGATCAGGTAGAGATCGGCGCCCGCATAATAGACGAGACAGAGCATGCCGAAGCCGGAGAGCCAGGTGACGTAGCTTTCCCACTTGAACCAGACGAGGTGCTCGGGCATCGAGGCCGGCGCGACCAGGTATTTCTGGATGTGGTAGAAACCACCGCCATGCACCTGCCACTCCTCGCCATGCGCGCCCGGCGGAAGCGCGGGGTGCTTCTTCAGGCCCAGGTCGAGCGCGACGAAATAGAACGACGAGCCGATCCAGGCGATCGCCGTGATCACGTGCAGCCAGCGCACGGCAAACATCAGCCAATCCCAGGCTATGGCATATTCGTACATAGGGACCTCCACCCGCTTTTCATGGGCTTGTTTGCCATCAAGCGATTTTCTCGGAAATCCCGGTGAATCCCCAACACTTTCAAAAAAATCTATAAGATGGCCCCCACTTTGCTCTGCACGCCAATGTGGTAGAAGGAATCCATGTCCTATCTCGATAATGTGCGCGTCTTCGTTCGCGTGGTCGAACTCGGTACTCTTTCAGCGGCAGGGCGCGACCAGCGTGTCACCCCGGCGGTCGCCAGCAATCGCATCAAGGAACTGGAGCGGCATCTCGGCGTGCGCCTCTTCAACCGCACGACGCGAAAACTCTCGCCGACCGAACACGGCCGCGTTTTCTACGATGGCGCTGTGAAAATCATCGAGGCGGTGAACGAGGCGGAAGGTGCGATCGCCGACCTCTCGCGCAACCCGAAGGGTTCGCTCCGCATCACCGCGCCGCTCGGCATCGGCCGGCGGCTGATCGCGTCCGGCATTCCGGAATTCCACGACAAGTACCCGGATATCGAAGTGCGCGTGCGCCTGTCGGACCACAATGTCGATATCCTCGCCGAAGGCGTCGATGTCGCCTTCAAGCTCGGGGTGCTGGAGGATTCGAATCTCCGCATGCGCGGCATCCTCAATTGCGAGCGCGTGCTCTGCGCCTCGCCCGCCTATCTCGCGCGGCGCGGCGCGCCGGCAAACGCGGATGCGCTGATCGCCGACAAACATGACTGTCTGCTGCTGCGCTATCCCGGTTCGAAGGAATATTTCTGGACGCTGGTGACCGCCGAGGGCCCGCGTAAATTCGAAGTCGCCGGCCCCTATGACAGCGACGACGGCGACGTGCTCACCCAATGGGCGCTGGAGGACCGCGGCATCATCAACAAGCCGCTGTTCGAGGTGAAGGCGCATCTGAAGGAAGGCCGGCTGGTCGAAATCCTGAAGGAGTCGCCGCCCGCCTCCGTGCAGCTCGCCGCGATCTACCCGCACAAGCGGTTCCAGGACCCGAAGGTCCGCCTGATGATCGACTTCATGGCCGAGCGATGTCAGCGGCTGATCGGCAAGCTGCTCGGTGATGTCGAATCAGAACAGGTTGAATCCGACGCCAAAATCTAGTATATTTTCTCCAGAATATACTACGCGGAGTAGTCGATGTCATTTGCCTACATGACCAGCGCCGACTTCAACCAGAATCCCAGCAAGGCGAAGAAGGCGGCCAACGAACGCCCCCTCGTTATCACGGAGCATGGCGAGGCAAGTTACGTGCTCGTCCGCTATAGTGATTTCAAAGATCACTGGCGGAAAAGCAAAAGCCTTTATGACGCTCTAAACCACTCCAACTCCCGGTTCGACGACGACTTCCTCGCTGATCGGACGGACTTCAAACGCCGGCACGTCCAGTTCTGATGGCGTTCCTGCTCGATACGAATATCGTCTCGGCTTCCCGCAGGCCGCAGCGTCAGTCCGTCGAGTTTCAGACATTCCTGCACACCTTCGATGTCGAAACCGCCTACCTGTCCGCGGTGACGCTGATGGAGATCGAATTCGGCATCGAGCGGGAACGAACCCGCAATCCGGATTTTGCCGACGATCTTTGCGCCTGGCTCACCACCAGGGTTTTGCCGGCCTTCGAGGGCCGCATTCTGCCGTTCGACGCGCAGGCGGCAACGCTGGCCGGCCGGTTGCCAACGGCGGACAGGCGACCCAGTGCAGATGCCATGATCGCGGCCACTGCCCTGGCCCACCGTCTGGTCCTCGTCACGCGCAATGTCTCCGATTTCCGGCCGCTGGGCGTGCCGTGCCTCGATCCCTGGCAGGCGTTGCCGGAAGGCTGATCAACTCCGGACAATCGCCGTGTCGTGATGCTGCGGCTGCCACGCCAGCGCAGCCGTCATGATCTCGGCGGCGGCGAGCGTTGCGATCACCGCCGGGCGTTTGTCCTTCAGCGTGGTGCCGCCGATCGGGCAGGTGAGGTTTTCGAACAAGCCCGGCTGGCCGAATTCGCGCGACAGCCAGTTGCGGAAGGTCGTGCGTTTCGTCTTCGAGCCGATCATGCCGACATAGGCGGCGTCGGCGCGCTTCAGCGCCTCGGCGGTGATGAGGAAATCGAGCGCGTGGTCGTGGGTGAGGATGACGAAGCTGCTGCCGGCCGGCGCGTCGCGCACCACGGCTTCGGGCATTGCCGTCAGGCAGGTTTCGATGCGCGGCACCGTGGACGCCATGAGCTCGTCTTCCCGCGTATCCACCAGCACGACGCGCAAGGGCGCCAGCGACAAAGCCATGGCGAGCGCATCGCCGACATGGCCGGCGCCGAAGACGTAGACATGCGGGCGTGCCGCCATTTCCCGGTCGCTGCGCGAGATCAGGCTTTTGGCGAGCGCCGGGTTCATGGCGGTGAAGGAAAGCCCGACCCGGCCGCCACAGCACTGGCCGATTTCCGGGCCGAGCGGCACGTTCATCGGCTCGGCCGCAAGCCCGGAGCGCAGAGCCCGCCGCGCCTGGTCGATCGCCATATATTCGAGCTGCCCGCCGCCGATCGTCGCGAAAATCGCCCGGTCCGACACCAGCATCCAGGCATCGGTGTCGCGCGGCGTCGAGCCCGCGGCACCCGTCACCTCGACCAGGATCGACACCGGTTCGCGGCGCAGGAAATCCCGGATGTCTTCGCGCAGGGCGGGCATGACGTCACCCCTTCTTCTGAGCCTTGAGCCGCTCGATCGCCATCAGCACGCATTCCGGCGTTGCCGGCGCATCGAGGCGCGGGCAGATCTTGTGATCCGCGATGCTCGCCACCGCGTCCGACAGTGCATGCAGCACGGCAAGGCCGAGCGGCAGCGGCGGTTCGCCGACAGCCTTGGAGCGGTGGATCGTCGGCTCATAGGCCTCCGACCAGTCGGTCAGTGCCACGTTGAAGATTTTCGGGCGGTCGGAGGCGAGCGGGATCTTGTAGGTGGAGGGCGCGTGGGTGCGAAGCCGCCCCTTGCCGTCCCACCACAATTCCTCCGTCGTCAGCCAGCCCATGCCCTGGATGAAGCCGCCCTCGATCTGGCCGATATCGATGATCCTGTTCAGCGAGCGGCCGGTATCGTGCAGGATATCGGTGCGCTCGACGATATATTCGCCGGTCAGCGTATCGACGGAGACTTCCGAGCAGGCCGCGCCATAGGCGTAGTAGTAGAAAGCGTGGCCGCGGCCCTTGGAGCGATCCCAGTGGATCTTCGGCGTCTTATAGAAGCCGGCTGCCGACAGCTGGACACGGGCCATATAGGCCTTCTTCACGAGATCGTTGAAGGAAATCTCGGCATTGCCGATGCGCACCCGGTTCGGCAGGAACACCACCTGCTCGCGCGGCACCTGGTGGGTTTCCGCGGCGAAATCGATGAGCCGGTCCTTGATCTGGCGGGCGGCATCCTGCGCCGCCATGCCGTTCAGATCGGCGCCCGAGGAGGCGGCGGTCGGCGAGGTGTTCGGCACCTTGGCGGTCGTCGTCGCGGTGATCTTCACCCGGTCGAGGTCGATCTGGAACTCTTCCGCCACGACCTGCGCGACCTTGAGATGCAGGCCCTGCCCCATCTCGGTGCCGCCATGGTTCATGTGCACGGAGCCGTCCGTATAGACATGCACCAGCGCGCCGGCCTGGTTCGATTCCGTCTTGGTGAAGGAAATGCCGAATTTGACGGGCGTCAGCGCCAGGCCGCGCTTGACGACGCGGCTCTTCGCGTTGAACTCGGCAATCGCCTTGCGGCGGCCGGCATAGTCGGCGCTCTCTTCCAGTTCCGCGACGATGCGCTGGATGATGCAGTCTTCCACCTTCTGGTGATAGGGCGTGACATTGCGCGTGCCCTCCACGCCCATCGCGTCGTAGAAATTCAGCTTGCGGATATCGAGCGGGTCCTTGCCGACGGCGAAGGCCACCTCGTCGATGACGCGCTCGGCGCCCACCATGCCCTGCGGCCCGCCGAAACCGCGGAACGCCGTGTTGGAGACGGTGTTGGTGTAGAGCGGCGCCGACTTGGCGTGCACATGCGGGAAGAAATAGGCGTTGTCGCAGTGGAACAGCGCACGGTCGCCCACCGGGCCGGAGAGATCCGCCGAAAAACCGGCCCGCAGCGCGAAGGTGTAGTCGATGCCGAGGATGCGGCCTTCGTCGTCGAAGCCGACATCGTAGTCGATCGCGAAATCGTGCCGCTTGCCGGTGGCGGCCATGTCCTCGTCGCGGTCGAGCCGGACTTTGACGGCGCGATTCAGCTTCTTGGCGGCGATGGCGGCGAGCGCCGCGCACTGGTTTGCCTGGGTTTCCTTGCCGCCAAAGCCGCCGCCCATGCGGCGCACTTCCACCGTCACGGCATGGCTCGGCACGCCGAGCGCGTGCGCGACCATGTGCTGCGTCTCGCTCGGCCCCTGCGTCGAGCAATAGACGAGCACCTCGTCGTCCTCGCCCGGCACGGCGAGCGAGACCTGGCCTTCGAGATAGAAGTGGTCCTGGCCGCCCAGCCGCATGCGGCCCTTGATGCGGCGCGGGGCGCTTTCGAGCGCGGCCGCAGCATCGCCGCGCTTCAGCGTCAGCGGGGTGACGACCTGCCGGTGGGTTTTGACGTCGAGGTCCCAGATGTCGATATCGGCCGGCAGTTCCTCATACTCGATCCTGGCGAGCCGCGCGGCGCGGCGGGCCTCGTCGCGCGTTTCGGCGATGACGCAGAAGATCGGCTGGCCGTGGAACTCGACCTTGCCGTTCGCCAGCACCGGATCGTCGTTCATGTAGGAGGGCGAGATGTCGTTGACGCCGGGCACGTCCTCATGGGTCAGCACGTCGACGACGCCGGGTGCGGCGCGCACCGCCGAAAGATCGACGGACTCCAGGATGCCATGCGCGACGGTCGAGAGGCCGAGGCCGGCATGCAGCGTGCCGGCAGGTTCCGTGATGTCGTCGATATAGACGGCGGTGCCGGCCACGTGCTTGTGCGCCGAGTCGTGGCGCACGCTGGAATGCACGCCGCCGGCGATCTTTTCGGCCTTGAGGTCAGGACTGTGCTTGTTCATGGCTCACGCAGCCTCGTATCTGGACACCTGCACCGGTGCCTCGCTGGATGTCGTTTCCATATAGAAACGCAGGAGAAGGTTTTTGGCCACCAGCGCGCGATAATCCGCGGTGGCGCGCATGTCGGTCAAAGGCGAAAAGTCCTCGGCATATTTTTCCATCGCCGCTTCCACCGTCGCTTCCGTCCACGACTTGCCGAGAAGGGCTGCCTCCACCGCGGCGGCGCGCTTCGGCGTTGCCGCCATGCCGCCATAGGCGACGCGGATTTCGGCCACCCTGCCATCGGCGGCGAGCACCAGGCGGAAGGCGCCGAGCGTTGCCGTGATGTCCTCGTCGCGCCGCTTGGTCACCTTGTAGACGGCGAATTTTTCCGTCGCGGCGGGAATGGGCACCTGCACGGCTTCGACGAATTCGCCGGGCTGGCGGTCCTGCTTGCCATAGGCGATGAAATAGTCTTCGAGGTGGATGGTGCGCCGCTCTGAGCCCTTGCGCAAGGTGAGCGTGCTATCCAGCGCGATCAGCGCCGGCGGCGTGTCGCCGATCGGCGAGCCGTTGGCGATGTTGCCGCCGATCGTGCCCATGTTGCGCACCTGCTGGCCGCCGATGCGGTTGATCAGCGGCCCGAGTGCCGGGATATGGTGCGACAGCGTGGCGATCGCCTCGGAATAGGTGACGCCGGCGCCGAAGGACACCACGCCGTCCTGCACGGAAATCGCCTTAAGCTCATCGAGCCCGGCGATGAAGACCGGCGTGATGGCGCGCATATGCTTGGTGACCCACAGGCCGACATCGGTGGAGCCGGCGACCACGGTTGCGGTCGGCGAGGCTTCCAGCACAGCGGCGAAATCATCGAGATCGGCCGGCACGATCCAGCGGTTTTTGCCCTCGCCGATCTCGACGCGGGCGCCGTCACGCAAGGCCTTGAGGCGCGCGATCATCGTTGCGCGCTCGGTGAGCAGCGGGTCCTTGTCGGTGTTGCCGTAGCTCGAGATGGCGCGCGCGGCGCGCAGGATCGGCTCGTAGCCGGTGCAGCGACAGAGATTGCCCTGGAGCGCCGTCTCGATCTCCTGGTCGCTCGGATTCGGCGACTGCATCCACAGCGCATAGAGCGACATGACAAAGCCCGGCGTGCAGAAGCCGCATTGCGAACCGTGGTAATCCACCATCGCCTGCTGCACGGGATGGAGATGGCCGTCGCTTGCAGCAACATGCTCGACGGTCACCACATGGCAGCCATCCAGCGAGCCAAGGAAGCGGATGCAGGCATTGACGCCTTCATAGACGAGGCCGCCGGACGGCGTCAGGCGTCCGACCAGCACCGTACAGGCGCCGCAGTCGCCCTCCGCGCAGCCTTCCTTGGTGCCCTTGAGCAGGCGGGAAAGGCGCAGCCAGTCGAGCAGCGTGTGGTCCGGCGCCACATCGCGCAGCGCCACGTCACGGCCGTTGAGGATGAAGCGCAGCTCGGAGCGGATCTCGACAGGCATGGTTCAGCTCCCGCGGTAGGTGGAGTAGCTATAGGGCGAGACGAGCAGCGGCACGTGATAATGCGCGCCCTCGTCGGCAAGACCGAAGCGGATGGGGATGATGTCGAGGAACATCGGGCCATCGCCCGTGCGGCCGAGATAGTCGCCGGCGTGGAAGCGCAGCTCGTAGGTGCCGGCCTTCATGGTCTCGCCGGCGAGAAGCGGCGCGTCGCAGCGGCCGTCATCGTTCGTCTCTGTGGTCTTCAGCAGATGGAAGGTTTCGCCCTCGACCCGGAAGAGTTCGATGCGCAGTCCCTCGGCCGGTTTGCCGCGGGCGGTATCCAGGACGTGGGTCGTGAGCCGGCCGGCTCGCTCCAAATGTGACTGCATGATCTTCCTCCGCGTACACAGTGCTCCTCTCTCCACTATCCGTCAGCCCCACCCCCCTGAAAAGCGGCGGGATCGTTCGAGACTTTCAAAATTTCCGGGGGAATGGCCCGCGCGATTTCGGGTTAGAAATTCGCCATGGACAGGGTTTGGAGGAGCGTTCCCATGCGATATTGCCGTGACATGCACGGATACGGACAGACACCGCCGGCGGCCGAGTGGCCGGGCGAGGCACGCGTCGCCGTGCAGTTCGTGCTGAACTACGAAGAGGGCGGTGAGAACTGCGTGCTGCATGGCGATGCCGCCTCCGAGGCCTTCCTCTCCGAAATCGTCGGCGCCGCCCAATGGCCGGGCCAGCGCCACTGGAACATGGAATCGATCTACGAATATGGCGCCCGCGCCGGCTTCTGGCGGCTGCACCGGCTGCTGACGGAGAAGGCCGTGCCGGTCACGGTCTATGGTGTCGCGACCGCGCTTCAACGCTCGCCGGCCCAGGTCGCCGCCATGCTGGAGGCCGGCTGGGAGATTGCCTCGCACGGCCTGAAATGGGTCGAGCACAAGGACATGCCGGCCGAAGAGGAGCGCGCGGCGATTGCCGAGGCGGTCCGCCTGCACAGGCTCGTCACCGGCGAGCGGCCGCGCGGCTGGTATACCGGCCGCTGTTCCGTAAACACCGTCGATCTGGTGGCGGAAGAAGGCGGCTTCGACTACGTGTCCGATACCTATGCGGACGACCTGCCCTACTGGTACGAGCATGGCGGCCGCCAGCAGCTCATCATCCCCTATACGCTCGACGCCAACGACATGCGTTTCGCAACGCCGCAGGGTTTCAACAGCGGCGACCAGTTCTTCAGCTACCTGAAGGATAGCTTCGATGCGCTCTATGCCGAAGGCATGGCGGGCAGCCCGAAGATGATGAGCATCGGCCTGCATTGCCGCCTGATCGGCCGGCCGGGCCGCGTCATGGCGCTCGCCCGCTTCATCGACTATGTGCAGAGCCACGACAAGGTCTGGATCGCGCGGCGCATCGACATTGCCGAGCACTGGGCGAAGACCCATCCGCCGCGACCGCTTGGCGAGCGTCCCTCGCAGATGGCGGAAGAGGCTTTCGTCAAACGCTTCGGCGATATTTTCGAGCATTCGCCCTGGGTCGCGCGCCGTGCCTGGGCCGGCGAACTTTCGCCGGCTAACGACACCGCGGTCGGCCTTGCCGCGGCGCTCACCTTCCAGTTCCGCGCGGCAAGCGATGCCGAACGGCTCGGCGTGCTCGTCGCCCACCCGGACCTCGCCGGCAAGCTGGCCGAGGCCAAGCGCCTGACGGCGAGCTCGACCGAAGAGCAGGCGTCGGCCGGCCTCGACGCGCTGACGGACGAGGAGCGGGCGCGCTTTACGGAGCTCAACACGGAGTATGTCAAAAAGTTCGGGTTTCCGTTCATCATCGCGGTCAGGGACAACACCAAGGCCAGCATCCTCTCGGCCTTCCAGAAACGCATCGGCAATGACCGCGACGTCGAATTCGCTACTGCCTGCAAGCAGGTGGAGCGGATCGGGCTGCTGCGGCTCAAAGCCCTGCTGCCGGCCTGAGACAGACCATGTCGACCGGCGCCCCGCCTGCGTTCACCCGTGGAACGATCAACCTTGCCGCGGCCAGCCTCGGGGCAAGAGGCGTCTTCGCGACGGATGAATTCTTCGGGCCGCTGTCGCGCATGCTGGCCGATGAACCGGCCGTCTTCCACCCCGGCCTCTACGACGAGAACGGCAAGTGGATGGACGGCTGGGAAACGCGGCGGCGGCGCGGGCCGGGCCATGACCATGCGATCATCGCGCTCGCCACGCCCGGCCGCATCCGCGGCTTCGACGTCGATACCGCCTTTTTCACCGGCAATTTCCCGACGGCCTGCGCCATCGAGGCCTGTCATGCACCGGAAGGCCCCGACGACCGGACGGCTTGGGTGGAGTTGCTTGGGCCTAGCCCGCTCGGGCCGAGCGCCCAGCATTTCTTCGAGTGCGCCTCGGGCGGGCTCTACAGCCATGTGCGGCTGCGCATCTATCCCGATGGCGGGGTAGCGCGGCTGCGGGTCTATGGTGTCCCGACGCTCGTCCCTGCCGAAGGGCCGATCGACCTTGCCGCGGCGCTAACCGGCGGCCAGGTCATCGCGCTTTCGAACGGGCACTACGGCCACCAGCGCTTGCTCGCGCCCGGCCGCGGCGTCAATATGGGTGACGGCTGGGAGACCAGCCGGCGCCGCGAGCCCGGCCACGAATGGATCGTGGTGAAGCTCGCCACGCGGGCGACGGTGGACAGCATCGTCGTCGATACCGCCCATTTCAAGGGCAATTACCCGGATGCCTGTTCCATGCAGGCCGCCGACCTGACGGGCTCGACGGGGGACCTCCCCACCCTTGTCAAAGCCGCGTCGATGTTCTGGCCGGAAATCCTGCCCGAGCAGAAACTGGCCGCCGACCGTATCCACACGTTCGACGGCCATCTCGTGAAGCAGGCGGGTGCGGTGACGCATGTCCGCCTCAACATCCATCCGGACGGCGGCGTCAGCCGCCTGCGTGTTTTTGGCCATCCGGCCGAGGGAGGAAAGACATGAAGACCATCGAGATCAGACCGTTGACCCGGGAGGCCTTCGCGCCCTTCGGCCAGGTCATCGAGCAGGACGGGGCGCCGAATTTCCCGATCAATGCGGGCAAATGCACCCGTTTCCACGACCTGGCCAACATCGAGACGACGGGTGAAAAAGCCCGGCCGATGATCAGCCTCTTGCGTGGCGAGCCCTATCCGCTGCCGCTGGAATTGAAAATGGTCGAGCGCCATCCGCTCGGCAGCCAGGCCTTCATTCCGCTCGGCGAAAGCCCCTTCCTCGTCGTCGTCGCCGAGGAGACGGAAAACGGTCCCGCCGAGCCGATCGCCTTTCGCACCGCGCCCGGCCAGGGCGTCAATATCGGCCGCAATGTCTGGCACGGCATCCTGACCCCGCTCGACACCGTCTCCGATTTCGCCGTGGTCGATCGCGGCGGCGAGGGCGTGAACCTCGAAGAGCACTTTTACGACGAATCCTTCCTGATCCGCTGATCCATCCACCGGGCAGCGGATCCGCCGGCCCGCCTCCACGGGCCGGCACTTTTTCAGCTTCGGTGCCAGCGAAAACTGGACCGTCGACGAAGCGGCCCGGCTCAGCGTCTACCGCTTCTTCTACGGGCCGAAAGCCGGAGAGACCACCGCTGCGACCGAGCCGACATGGCAGGCCTTGGCTCGACGGCATCGCAAAGTCCTGAAACGAAAACGGGCCGCGCTCATCACGCGGCCCGTTTCTTTTTAAGTGAAGCCCCTTACTCCGCGAAGAAGGCGAAGCGGATGACGAAGAGGACCGCGACGATGGCCGTTGCCGGGTGGATATCCTTCCACTTGCCGGTGAAGAGCTTCAGCACGGCGTAGCTGATGAAGCCGAAGGCAAGGCCGTTGGCGATCGAATAGGTGAAGGGCATGGCGAGCGCGGTGAGGGCCGCCGGCGCCGCTTCCGTCAGGTCTTCCCATTCGATTTCCGTCAGTTCCCGCATCATCAGGCCTGCCACATAGAGCAAAGCCGGCGCCGTCGCATAGGTCGGCACGGAGCCGGCGAGCGGCGAGATGAAGAGGGCGGCGAGGAACAGGATGGCGACGGTGAAGGCGGTGAGGCCGGTGCGACCGCCGGCCTGCACGCCGGACGCGCTTTCCACGTAAGCCGTCGTGCTGCTGGTGCCGATCAGGGAGCCGGCGACGATCGCGGTGCTGTCGGCGAGAAGCGCGCGGCCGAGGCGGCTCGGCTTGTTTTCCTGGATGAGATTGGCGCGCTTGGCGACGCCGATCAGCGTGCCGGTCGCGTCGAAGACTTCCACCAGCACGAAGACCAGGATGACATGGATGAGGCCGCCATGCAGCGCGCCCATGATGTCGAGCTGCAGGAAGGTCGGCATGATCGACGGAGGGGCCGAGACAATGCCGCGGAACTCGCTGACCCCGAAGACCCAGGAAAGCACCGTGACGGCGAGAATGCCGATCAGGATCGCGCCCTTGACGCGCAGTGCATCGAGCACCGCGATGACGAAGAAGCCGAGGATCGCCAGAAGCGGACCGGTTTCCTTCAGGCTGCCGAGGCCGACGAGCGTCGCCGGGTTGTCGACGACGATGCCGGCATTCTTCAAGGCGATGATGCCGAGGAAAAGGCCGATGCCGGCGGCGATCGCGCTTCGCAGCGAATGCGGGATGCCGGCGATCAGCCAGCTGCGCACGCCGGTCACCGTCAGGATGACGAAGATGATGCCGGAAATGAACACCGCGCCCAGTGCCTGCTGCCAGGTGAAGCCCAGCGCCGCCACGACGGTAAAGGCGAAGAAGGCGTTGAGGCCCATGCCGGGCGCCATGCCGATCGGCCAGTTGGCGACGAGCGCCATGACCAGCGAGCCGAGAGCCGCGGCAAGACAGGTCGCGACGAAGACGGCATCCCGGTCCATGCCCGTCGTCGACAGGATGTCCGGGTTGACGAAGATGATATAGGACATGGTGAGGAAGGTCGTCAGACCCGCGATCACCTCTGTGCGCACGGACGTGCCGTGCTCACTCAGCTTGAAAAGCCGTTCAAACATGTTTTCTCCCCCTGGCGCAGCCTGCGGCGCGCCGTGCGAAACTTCCGGGTCAAAGCTCCTCCAGCCACCCGGTCCTGACCGACGCTTCGCACTGCGAACCGCCGCCCCCGCGGATTTCCCGCGCCCGCGCGCCGCTGTCCGCCGGAAGCCGGCCGCGGTTGATCACAGTTTCGTCATATTGCTTGTTCGCGCGGATTTGCGCCAGCCGGGCATTTCCCCGAATTTTAGCGAAACTCTTTCACGATTCGCCTGATGCGAGGCACGATTCGCCTGATGCGGGGCACGATTTGACCGGCAGAAGGTCTGCGTCACTCGCAGACGTCGACCCATTCGCCCTTGACCAGCGCCGCCATGCGCTCCGGTGCAATGCGCACCGCCGCATTCGTCGCGCCCGCGGCCGGAACGACCTCGTCGAACGGCCGGAGCGACACGTCGCAATAGACCGGCACTGGAGCAGGCAGGCCGAACGGGCAGACGCCGCCGACGGGATGGGACGTGATCGCCAGCACCTGTTCCGCATCGAGCATGCGCGGCTTTGCGGCAAAACGGTCCTTGAATTTCCGGTTGCTGAGCCGCGCCGTGCCGGCGGCGACGAGCAGCACGATCTCCTCGCCGATGCGCAGGCAGATCGTCTTGGCGATCTGTTCCGGCGCAACCCCATGGGCTTCGGCGGCCAGCGTCACGGTCGCCGAACTCTGCTCGGTGACGAGCACCGCGACATCGGGAGCGTTTTGCGAAAAGAAGCTGCGGACGGATTCGAGAGACATGCCCATGTTCATAGCCAGTCCGGCGGCCTCCTTGCAAGAGGCCACCGAAAAGCAATGCATACTATGCATTCACGCGTAGATGCCGCCGGTCGGGATCGTGCCGGCGGTCGAGCCCGGCAGGAAGGTCATCGCCTTGCCGAAGGTGTTGATGACGCCGTTCGTTTCGGCGATGTAGCGGCTGCCGGTGGCCGCGCCTGATATCGTCGGATTGGAGAGCGCCACGGTGCCGCAGCTGCTGGCGGCGATGAACTGGGTAAAGGCCGGCGTGCCGGTCAGCGTGAAGGTGCGGTTCACGCCCGTGAGGTAGCCCATGGCGATGTTCATATGCCGCCGCGCGCCGCCATTTATCGTGTAATTGTCCTCCAGCACGATCTGGCAGGGGCTGTCGGCAAAGATGTGGTCGGCATTGGCGCCGACCGCGCCGAACTCCATCTTGCCGAGGCGGAGCGTGACACCGTTGCTGACCGACAGCGCATGGATGAGATCGGTGCCGATGGCGATCCGCAGGCCGCTGACACGGACCTGCGCCCCATTGCGGAAGCTGAGCCCCGAGGACAGCACGACCGAGGCCGGCGTCGTCTCGTTGCCCTTGATGAAGAGCGTGCCGCCGCCGATCAGGGGCCGCACGACCATCGCGCCGACATAGGTTCCGTTGGCAAGCTCGATCGTCACGTCATAGCTCGCGCAGTCGAGTTTATGCGCCTCGTCAATCGCCTTCTGGAGCGTCGCAAACGGCGTTCCCACCGTTAGCCCGTTATTGCTGTCGCTCCCGGTCGCCGCAACATAGTAGGTAAGATTGCCGGTGAGCTGCGGCCGCAGGCCGACGGCGCCGGCCGGAAAGGACACCCTGCCCGTCGCCTGGTCGATCACCACGGCGTCGTAGAAGGTGGAGCCGTCGGCACTGACCTTGACGCGGAACGCATCGCTGCCGGCAAGCCCCATTTCGGCCCGTCCGGACCAGCCCGTCTGGAACAGCAGCGACGCCGTATCCCCCGCATTGGCCTTGTTGATCTTGACCTGATGACCCGCGCCCTCATTGGTGAACAGCGAAGCGGGCGAGGCGACCGCCAGCCGGTTCGTCGCATCCGCCGTCGTGTTGATGCCGACTTCGACCGGAATCGCGACGCTGACGGTGGCGAGCGCCCATTCGCCCTCCTCGAAGGTCAGCATGCGGTTTTCGTCCGTGGCATAGGCCAGCCAGCCGTCCCGCGGCGTATAGAAGGTCCAGACCCCATCCTGCCAGGCAGCGACGTCCTTCGCCCGCCCGGTCCAGGCCCCCGTCGCACCGGCAGGTACGATATAACGATCCCCAGCCAGCGGAATGTCTGGAGGAGTCGTCACACTCCGGCTTCCGACAGCAAGATGAAGAAGCGCATCGACCGCCTTGATGGCCTCGTTGTGCGTCACATGTTTCTGGGCCTGTGCGGGGAGGATATAGGGGAGATTGAGGTTTTCGGTGGCGTCCATTGTCCGGTTTCCTGTGTGGGTTTTCCGGAATTATACGGAGGCGTTATGGGGCGGGGAAAACGGCGAAGGATTTCATCCCCCAGCAACGACAAAAGCCCCTCGGTTTCCCGGGGGGCTTTCGTTTACGATTCGCTTCTTTAAGCCAAAGACGACGTGACATCACCGACCGTTGCAATACGTGTTGAGCAACGGCGACCGCAGCGCCCTCACCCGCCATGTCAGACGCGCGACGCATCTCCGTTTGCAAGCGCCACCTCGACGAGATAATGGCCGCGTGTCGTGGTGCGCGACGGATACAGGTCGGCCATCTTCTGATCATGTGGAATAAGGACACGGCTGATATCCCTGCCGACCGTCGTCATGATCTCGTCCGTCACCATCAGAAGTTTGGTATTGCTGCCATAGGACAGACCGTTCGGCACATAGGCCGGGTCGTCGGGCGTGCCGCCATGCAGGTTTTCGTGACGATAGATCAGATCGCCGGTATAGACATAACAATCCTCGCTTTCCACTTTCCCGTCATTGCGCACGACGATGTACTGCGAATAGGCGGTATGGGTATCGGGCGCGACACGTACGTCGATGCCGGGAAGAATATTGTCGGCGTCGCCATCGATACCGATGAGGCGACCTTCCCTGGCAAGCTGCACAGCCTCCATCATGTCGTTCGGGTCCGTGGCCCCCATCAGCCAGCGGAACTTGCGGTCCATCGCCATGATCTTGACCCATGCAGCCAATTCGTCCGACTGGATCAGAAACGTCGCATTGGGAAACAGCGAAAGGCCGCCCATGTGATCGAAATGTGCGTGCGTCAGGACAACGTAATCGATGTCTTCGGGCTTGACGCCGACTTCGCCGAGAACGTCCCTCGGATGCGCCCATTTCTGAACGTTGAACTTCTCGACGAACGCTTTTCCATGGGTCTCCGCATTGAGGCCGCAATCGAAAAGAATCGTCTTTCCGTGCCCCTTGAGCAGCGTATAGGCGTATGGCAGCACCTGCGTACCGGCATTGTGACGGCCGAATATCAGCGAACTCGTCGCCGCATCGGGCACCTCTGCAAAATTAAGAATCCAGATCGAATACTCGGCCATTGCGTCCTCCACTGTTATCCGGCGTCCTGTGCATGGCACAGCAAGACTGTTGAAAATCGACCGTCTCGAAGCCCGGTATCGCGTGCGATGCCGCCTCGATGTCGCGCCAGGCGGAGCGCAGGGGCGGCAGCGGATCACCTGCCGAAATCAGTCCCGCGAGCCTGTCGTCGATGGCATCGAGCGAAATCGCCAGCTTCCTCGCCGCATCCGTCAGGTGATGATGGAAATGCGCGGCCACGGCCGGCGGCCTCAGACGTCGGCGTTCGGCATCGGCCCTGTCCAGCCGCGTTCGCGCCGCCAGCCGGCTCTCGATATCGAGAACATGCCGGGATTTCAGCATTTCCAGCGACATGAGAAGCCCTGCCAGTCGCGTGGCGACTTCGTGGAGCGCATCGAAAACCGGCTGTGCGTCGGAGACATAGTGGCGCGCAGCCTCTTCGTTTCGACCCGCCTCCATCATTGCAGGGCCGTCCGGGCGAGGATCATGTCGGCCGCCTTCTCGGCGATCATCAGGGTCGTCGCGTTGGTGTTCGCCGAAGGCATCGACGGCATGATCGAAGCATCGCAGACACGCAAGTTGCCGATGCCGTGGAACCGTAGCTCGTGATCGACGACGCTGTCCGGCCGATCCCGCGGCCCCATGCGGGCGGTCCCGATCATGTGATAGACGGTCGTGCCCTTTTCGCGAGCGAAGGCAAGAAGCTCGTCGTCGCTTTCCACATCCGGCGGGGGCGAGGTTTCCGCCTCGACATATCTGGCGAGCGGAGCTGCACGAAACAGACGCCGGGCAATCCGCATGCCACCGAGAAGCGTCTTCTGGTCACGCTCGTCGGTCAGGTAGTTGGGCTGAATGGAAGGGGCCTGGAACACGTCGCCGCTCTTGACCCGGACATGGCCCAGGCTCTCCGGCCGCTCCTGCCAGACGCCGAGCGTCAAACCGGGATGTTTGTCGAGAAGGCCGACAACCCCTTCCCTGAAGCTTGCGGGCGCGCAGGCGAATTCCAGATCCGGTCGATCGACCGAGGGATCGGAACGGCAGAAGATATGCACCAGCGACGGGCTGATCGCGAGCGGGCTCGGAAGGCCCACCAGCCAGCGGGCGACCTGGATGGCGAGTGCGGGGCCCTGCACCTTGGTGTTGATGGTCGGCGCGCCTTGGATCCTCGACACCATCCGGACAGCATAGTGATCGCGAAGATTGGCGCCGACGCCCTGTATATCGCGAACGACCTCGATGCCGGCCGCCTTGAGGACATGAGCGGGACCAAGGCCCGAAAGCTGCAGAAGTTTCGGCGTATTGATCGCCCCGGCCGTCAGGATGACCTCGCGACGCGCCCGGACCGTGCGGATCTTGCCGCCCGATCCACCCTGGATATACCGGATCCCGCATGCAACGCCGTTTTCGAGAATGATCGACGTGCATTGGGCATGCGTCCTGATCGACACGTTCGGGCGGCGTCTGGCCTTGGAAAGGAACGCCTTTGCCGAACTGACGCGCTTGCCGCGATAGATCGTCCTCTGGAAGAATCCCGCGCCTTCCTGCGTCGCGCCGTTGTGATCGGGATTGCGGGGAATACCGATCGCACCGGCGGCATCGATCAGCGCATCACTGACCGGGTTGTGCCAATCCAGATCAGAGATCGGCAATTCTCCATCGGTTCCGCGATATTTCGGATCGGCCTTGCCGAGGCGTTTTTCGGAACGCCGGAAATAAGGCAGGACGTCGTTGTAGCTCCACCCCGGATTGCCCGCCGCTGCCCAGTTGTCATAGTCGGTCGACTGGCCACGAACGTAGTTGAGCCCGTTTATGGAACTCGATCCGCCCAGAACGCGCCCCTGCGGCAGCGGGAACGACCGGCCGTTGACGCCCGGCCCCGGCTCGGACCGGAAGTTCCAGGTCAGTTTCTTCGAATAGATGTTCTTTATATATCCCGCCGGAATGTGAATGAGCGGATTGGTGTCACGCGGCCCCGCTTCAAGCGTGCAAACCGAATGCCCTGCCGCACTCAGCCGCTCGGTCAGGACGCAACCGGCCGTTCCCGCACCCACGACGATATAGTCGAAGATGTCATCTGTTTCCGTAGCCATCGATACCCTCCCCCATGATTTCCATGCGAAACCATGGACCGTTCAAGAAAACCATCTGACGCGACGCCGCGTCCTATGATCACGCAATGCCCCCGAGGCAGACGTATTTCAGGGACAGGAAGTCATCGAGACCGTATTTCGACCCCTCTCGCCCGAAACCCGATTGCTTGACGCCGCCGAAGGGGGCGACCTCCGTCGAAATGAGACCGGTATTGACACCGACCATTCCGTATTCGAGGGCCTCCGCCACTTTCCAGACCTGCGTGAGGTCCTGCGCGTAGAAGTATGAGGCGAGGCCGAATTCGGTATCATTGGCAAGCGCGATAACCTCATCGACGCTCTCGAAGCGGAAGATCGGGGCAAACGGCGCGAACGTCTCCTCCCGCGCGACCTTCATCCCGGTCGTGACGCCCGTCACGATGGTCGGCCCCACGAAGGTCTTGCCGAGCGGGTGCGCCTGTCCGCCGAGGACGATCGTCGCCCCCTTCGCAACGGCATCCTCGACGTGATCCTTCAACTTGGCCATCGCGGCATCGTTGATCAGCGGACCGAGCTGAGTTTCAGCGTCGAAACCATCGCCGACTTTCATCGCGGACACGGCGTCGGTGAAGCGGCGGACGAACGCGTCATGAATGCCGGATTGTACGAAGAGCCGGTTGGCGCAGACGCAGGTTTGGCCGTTGTTGCGGAACTTCGACAGGAGAGCGCCTTCCACGGCAGCATCGACATCGGCGTCGTCGAACACGATGAACGGCGCATTGCCGCCAAGTTCAAGGCTGAGCTTCAGGATCTTCTGCGCGCCTTGCGCCATCAGCATGCGGCCGACTTCGGTCGAGCCGGTGAATGTCAGCTTCTTGACGATCGGATTGCGGCAAACTTCCGTGCCGAATTCCCCTGCACGCTTGGTCGGGAGCACGCTTAGAAGGCCTTTCGGCAGGCCGGCCCTTTCGGCAAGCGTCGCGAGCGCAAGCGCCGAGAGCGGCGTTTCGGCGGCAGGCTTGAAGACCATGGAGCAACCGGCCGCCAGAGCGGGCGCGAACTTGCGCGCCACCATGGCCGAAGGGAAATTCCAGGGTGTGATGGCGGCGACGACGCCGACCGGCTGTTTCAGCACGACAATCCGCTTGTCCCGGTGATGGCCCGGAATGGTATCCCCGTAAATTCGCTTGGCTTCCTCTCCGAACCACTCGATGTAACCGGCGCCATAGGCGACCTCGCCCATCGCTTCCATGAAAGGCTTGCCCATTTCGGCGGTCAGGATGGTGGCGAGATCGCGCTGGTTGGCCATGACGAGGTCGTACCAGCGTCGCAGGATTACCGCGCGTTCCTTCCCGGTGGCCTGCGCCCAGGACTTCTGCGCGACGTCCGCTGCAGCAATAGCCTTGCGGATTTCGTCCAGGCCCATATCCGGCACCTCGGTCAGAACCTCGCCGGTCGAAGGGTTGGTGACGGCAATCGTCTGCCCATTGGCCGAGGTTACCCATTCGCCTGCGAGCAAGGCGTGTTCCCGGACGAGGCCAGGATCGGAAAGTCGCGATAGGAGAGATTGCGCTATCATGTCGGTCTGTCTCAGATCTGGTTGCGGATGTGCGGGGCGCGGGCGTAGATCGCCACCATCGGAATGATGATCAGCCCGACCACGGCCTGTTGCGAGGCGAAGCTCAGTCCCAAGCCGACGAGGATGGAGGTGAGGACGGTGAGAACCAGCACACCGAGCACCGTCGCGCCGTAACCGCCCGCGCCGCCCAACAGCGAGGTCCCTCCGATGACGACGGCCGCGACCGTCGTGAAGAGATAGGGATCGCCCACACCGACGAAGCCGCCGCCGGAAAAACCGAGGAGAAGCATTCCCGCCGAAACCGAGGCCACGCCCGAGATCGCGTGAACGGCGACCCACAGTTTCCGTTCGGAAATCTGCAGGCGCGCGGCCGCGACCCGGCTGCCGCCCAGCGCATAGATACCGCGGCCGAACCAGGTACCGTGCATAACCAGGACGACGACAGCGGTGAGAATTGCCCAGATGAAAACCACCGGCGGCATCGGAATGCCGAACGTCTTGCCATTGAAAGCGGCAAGGTTGCGCAGCCATTCGGGAAGCGTCGCGAAGACGGTGCCGGCATAGATCGAGCCCAGCGTCGTATAGATCTGCGTCGCGCCGACAACGGCAAAACCGATGGCAAGCGACATGATCAGCGCCTGTCCCTGTATCCTGAAGCTCATGAGCCCGTTGACAGCGCCAACGAGTGCTCCAAGCAGGATAACGAGCACAATTGCGACCGCTGGCGGCAGGCCGGACACGAGCAGGCTCGGCAGGAGGATATTCGCAGATCCAATCACGAAGGGAATGGACAGATCGAGCGCACCAAGCAATGCGCAAAGCGTCTGACCGAGCGAGGCAATGCCGAGAAAAGCCGCCAGGAGAAGGATCGACCGCAGGTTCTGCACCGAGACGAAGCCGGGAACGAGCAGCGCTCCGACGATGACGAGCAGAGCCAGCAGCGCAGCGCCGATGGCGAGCGATCGTTGCACGCGGATACCGGAAGCCGACCGGGCCAGCGTGGAAGAGGCGTTCACGGTCTTGTCCATGGTCTGCCTCATGCCCTTTTCGCGAACGGGGATGTGAAGAGGTTCACCAGAAGAGAACATGCCAGGATCGCTCCGAAAGCCAGCTGGGTGACGTAGCCCGACAGAGAGCCGAAATTGAACGTCCCCAGAAGGTAGTTGATGAGAAACATATTGAGGGCACCCAATGCCGCGCCCACCACGCCGCCGCGGCCACCGGAGAGGCTCGCGCCCCCAAGCACCAGCGCCGTCACGGCCTGCAGCGTGTAGGTCGAGCCCTGTGTCGGATCACCCGAAGCAATCAGCGCCGTGTAGCTGAGCGCGGCAAGGCCGGCGAACATGCCGCCGATGGCGAAGGCGATCAGCCGGACGAGGTCGACATTGATGCCGGACGTATAGGCCATTCTCTCGTCCGAGCCGACCATGCGAAGCTGTCGATGAAAGCCGGTCCTGGTGATCGTCGCCCAGAAGGCGGAGGCGACCAGCACGAGAACGAGGATCGGCGAGACGATCTGCGCGGCGCTCGCAGCCCCCCAGTTCATCAGCCAGTCCGGCGCGACGCCGCCCGGCCGCGACATGATCATCAGGTTCACACCGCTCAACACCAGATAGCCCGACAACGAGACGATGATGGGCGCGATCCGCACATAGATCACGATCGCCGCCAGCATGACCTGCCAAAGCGCACCCGCCAGAAGCGCCCAGCCAATGAACAGGACCGGATTGGTCAGCCCCCTCGCCGAAAGCCATGTGATGAGCGTGACGTTCAGGAAGCCGATCAGCGGACCGATGGACAGATCGACGGCTCCTCGTCCCGACATTACAATCGGGGTCAGCGCCATCGTCGCGAAAAAGAGCGGTGCTGCGACCAGGATGCCGTTTCCGATGCCGGACGGCGTGAACAGGTTCGGCGCACGCACAACCGCGATGGCCAGCAGGACGACGGCGAGCGTGACCGGAACCGCAAGCGATCCAAGCTTCTGAAAGGATCTGGCGGCTCTCATTGTGCATCCTCACGCATTGCTTCGAGTTCGACATGGGCGCCGCGCGGCTGCCCGAACATAGCGCCGAGGATTTCGCGCTCCTCGATGTCGGCTCCTGTCAAAGAGCGGAACAGCGTTCCCTTGACGAAGACATCGACACGATGAGCCAGCCCCATGAATTCCTCGATCTCGCTGGAGAGATAGACCACCGCGCCACCGCTTTCGGCGAAGCGCTGAAGCTCGCGATAGAGATCACGCTTGGTGCCGATATCGACGCCGCGCGCGGGATCGTTGAACACGATCACGCTTGGCGTATCCGCGAAGGCGCGCGCAATCAGGACCTTCTGCTGGTTACCGCCGGAAAGAGAGGTGATGCGGTTGCCGGACGAACCCATCCTGATCGACAGGCGCCGTGCCTCTTCATCGAAGAGCGAGCGGGCGCGGCGGGCATTGATCTTTCCAAACGGTCCCAGCTCGCGCCGGTAGATGCCAAGAGCGAAATTGTCCAGGATGCTGAGCAGCGGGAAAATACCTTCGCGCTTGCGATCACCGGAAACCCAGGAAATATGGTTGCGCCATGCGGCCTCGAGCCCATCGATGGCTTCCGTCCGGCCGTCGGCTTTTCTACAGGAGACCTTGCCGGACGATGACTTCACAATACCGGCGAGAATGCGGGCGAAACGCTCCTGCCCCTGCCCGTCAAGACCTGCCAGTCCGACGACCTCTCCCGGCTGAAGCGAAAAATCGAAGGGTTGCGCGTCATCGGACGTTCGCAGGCCCCTGCAGGTAAGGATCGGGGCCTTGGCGGCCCTGTTTTCATCCAGGCGCATGATCGGCGCGGCGCTCAGGACACGACCGGCCTGTGTCATCATCTCAAGAAGCCGCGCTTCCGTTATTTCCTCGCGCGCAAGAACGCCGACGGCCTTGCCATCCCTGAGAATCGTCGCGCGGTCCGCGATGCTGACCAGTTCGGCGATACGGTGGGTTACGAGCAGGATCGTCTTGCCGGCATCGCGCAGGCGGGCGATCTCGGTAAAGAGACGTTTCGTCGCCTCGAGATCGAGCGCGGCGGAAGATTCGTCGAAGATCAACACCTCCGGCTCGCGCAGGATGGCGCGGACGATCACGATCCATTGCCGGACGCTCAAAGGCAGGTCGCCGGCGCGGTCATTCAGATCCACCGCATGGCCGACGCAGCGCGTCATGATCGCGCCTGCCTCGCGCAGTCTTTCTGCACGGCTCTTGCCGGTGCCGACAAGGCCCTCGCTGCCAACATAAAGATTGTCGAGGACGCTGGCTTCCTCCGCAATCAGGACTTCCTGGAAAATCGTCGCGACGCCCCGGTCGCGCGCCTGGCGCGGTGTCGTGATCACACTGCCCAGCACTTCGCAGAGACCGCCGTCGGGCACCAGCACGCCGGAAATGATCTTTGCCAGCGTGCTCTTGCCGCTGCCGTTCTCGCCCACAATCGCATGAACCTCACCCTTGCAGGCCTCGAAGGTGCAATCCGTCAGGGCGCGGGTTTCGCCAAAGCGCTTCGATACCGTCTGCAGACGGATGGAAACAGTGCCCGCCATGCTTGCTCCAGTTCATGTCTGATCGTGAAGAAATGCGGCCGGGCTTCGGCCATCGCCAGCCCGGTCGCGTGTCGGCCTTGGTTACTTCGGGTTGGTGAAGAACTGCGCTGCCACATCCTTGGGCCACCATGCCTCCGCCGTCGGCTGAATCCAGCCGGTGGAGTTCAGGTCGCAATCCTCCGGAATGGCCGCCCTCACCTCATCGATCGTGTAGGGCAGCACCGGCCGCAGCATCGACTGGATCTTCGGCCCCTCACCGCTCAACGTGCGCAGCATGACATCCCAGACCTGGTCCATCTCGCGGGCCGGCGGCCAGATATGGAAGGACTTGGAGATCCAGTCGGGGTTTTTACGCCAGTAGCAGGCGGCAGACGCCTCTCCGCCGAGCGTGATCGGCACCATCGGGCGGCCGGACTGGAGCATGGCGTTGAGCACGCCGTTTTCCTGAGCCGCCTGGGTGAGGATACCGTCGACCTGGGTCGGGTTGACCGCGAGGAATTTCTGCAGCTCGGTCTGTGCAACCTGGTCGGTCCACTTTCCGGCAACTTCGCCGATGATCTTGATATCGGGATAGGCCTCGAGTGCCTTCTTTGCACCCGCGTCGAAAGCGTCCGACGAAGCCGTGCCGGGAACGCCGGAAACGAGCACGACATTGCCCTTGCCGCCCATCTCGTCGGCAAGCCACGTCGCCATGTCGAAGCCGCCCTGCATGTGGTTGGCCGCGACGTTGATCGTGTAGGGCGAGGTCGTGTAGCCGGAATAGGCGAAGACAGCCACGCCCTTCGACCATGCATATTCGATCGTCGGATTGAAGGCCGTGACGTTCGAGCAGCAAATCACGATCGCATCGACGCCATTGTCGACCATCTGGCGCATCTGCTGGATCTGCACCGCATCCTTGAAGTCCGCCTGCGTCACGACGAGTTCGGAAACGAGGCCTGCCTCCTTGGCCGCCGGGGCGAGCTTGTTGACGATCTCGTCGAGCGCCGTTGCCTGCCAGGTATTGCCGGCATAGGTCGAGGCATAACCGATCTTCCACGGCGGCCCCTTCTTCGCCTTGAAGTCCGCCAGCGGCGACTTTCCGACCGGGATCTGGCTGTCGACCATCGCGTAGACGCTGCGGATGTTTTCCGGCAGCGTTTCAAGCCCGTCGGCCTGCGCGGACGCAGCCGTCATCATTGCCGCGAGCGAAACTGCGGCTGACAAATATTTCATCATGTTATTTCCTCCTCCTCTTGTTTTCCGCCTATTTTCTGGAATGAACCTCTTCCAGGATCGGCAGCAGATACTCACGAAACTTCGTGTAGTCTTCTGTGACCGGGAAATGCCCGAGATCCTTCATCGCCCAGAACTTCGAGCCCTTGACCAGCTTGGCCAGCGCTTCGGTTTCCTTGGGAGAGGTGTTCGGGTCGTATTCGCCTGTCAGCATGTAGAGCATGCATTTGGACGTATCGATTGCGCGGGCTTCGTCGTCAGACATGTTGTGGTCGTAGTAGTAGTAATAGAGGTCGCCTGCGAAGATGCCCGGTCCGCCGCAGCTATATTCCCACTGTATTTCCCTGACGTTTTTCTCGGGAGAATAGGGCGAGATGTTCAGCATCATCGCCGCCCCGATCGAGGTGCGATTGACGTTGGGATTGTCGAATTCCTTGCGGATGCCGGCCATGCCGACATCGACATACTCCACCGCCGAACGGAGAGCGCCTTCGACGGCGATCGTCGCGCGATAGCGATCGGGATGATTGGAGGCGAGATCGACGGCAAGGTGCCCGCCCATCGAACTACCCATATAGAGCGGCCGGTCGAGACCGAGCGCGTCGGAGAGAGCGTTGGGAAACGCCATCATCCGGCTCTTGGTCATGTTGTATTCCTGTTCCCACCAGTTGACGCCGTAAGGCGGCAAAGACTTGCCGTGATAGGGAAGGTCGAATGCGATAACGCGGTAGCGCGAGGTTACCGCCTCGTCGCACAGCATGTGCCGGTACTGGCGGCCGTCAGAGCCGGCCGTATGTCCGACGATGAGCGGAATGCCGGAGCCGGCCTCCTCATAGTAGACGCGATATTCTATGCCTTCGACGGTCAGATAGACATAACGCCCGGTGATCGGATCATGCTTCACCATGCTCACGCCTCCTCGTTGTGCAATTGACGCAGAAGCGTCGTCATTCGGTTGAGTGCGGGCAGATATGCGAAGGTCTCATCCGAATCGCTGATTCTCATGCCGTGCTTGACGGCAGCCGACTGAATGCATTGGTAAAATGGGCGCGGTTTCCACTTGAGAAGCTCGTCCCATTGTTCAACGGTACCGCCGACGACGATGGTGGCCTCCGCGTCCGATGCCGAAGCGCCGTCCGCAACTTCGGTGAGCGCGCCATCGGCGAAGCTCAATGCCCAGGACCGGGCTCCGAAAACCAGGCGAATGACACCTGTCAGATACCGTGTCTCGCGCTTGAATTCGAAATCCTCACGCGCGAGTTTGGCAAATGCCGATCTGTCTATTTTCATGTTTGCTCCTCCCAATCCGACCTATTCGCTCAGTTCATCGAGAACCTGTTGAGCGCTCCTGAAACTGTCGATTGCAGCCGGGACACCGCAATAAATTGCCACCTGCAGGAATATCTCGGTGATCTCGTCCCGGCTCAGGCCGTTGTTCAACGCGCCCCGGACATGCGTCCGAAGTTCGTGCTGGCGGTTCAAGGCGGAGATCATTCCGAGGTTGAGGATCGACCGGTCGCGCCGGCTGAGGCCCGGACGATTCCAGATCTCATCCCAGCAATATTCGGTGACGAGTTTCTGCATGGGCCAGCTGAAATCCGTGGCCTTGTTCAGCGAGGCTTCCACATATGCGTCGCCAAGAACCTCCCGGCGGGTCTTCAGACCACGGTCGAAAGCCTCGGTGTGTTCGCGCGCATCTTCTCCTCCAGAGTGGCGATGATCGCCTGCCCCGTTTGGCATGTTACTCCTCCATTCAAGTGTTTTCCGGCTGACCGACGCTAGTCGCCCTGCCTTTTCAGATAGTCATAGAAGCGCGTGTGATCGACGGCACCGCCGAGCGTGCGCGCTGCATCGTCCCAAAGATCTGCCGTCTGCGTCAGGCCCGGCTGGCTCAGTCCGAGCGAGGTCGAAAGGTTGGCGGCGGTCCGGATATCCTTGGCCATCAGCCCCAGTGCAAAGCCCGAGCCGAAGGTTCCGGAAAGGATGAACTGGTTCATCTTGACTTCCGTGGCGTTGTTTTTGCCGCTCGAGGAATTGAGGATATCGACGACCTTCGCCTCGTCGAGACCGAATGCACGCCCGAGCAGCACGGCCTCGACGGCGGCAATCATGCCAGCGCCCGAAACGTAATTGTTGATCGCTTTCATGGCGTGCCCGGTACCCACCGGGCCGCAATGGAAAATCTTGGCGGACATCGCACCAAGGATGGGCTTCGCGGCCTCGAAATCCGCCTCCGATCCGCCAGCCATGAGCGCAAGCGAACCTTCTACGGCCCGCTTGACGCCGCCGGACACCGGCGCATCGACGACGCGGAGATGGCCTGACACTTTCGCAGCCAAGGACCTTGTTTCCTCCGGTGCCGAAGAACTCATTTCCAGAAGCAACGCATTCTTCGGCGCCTGGCGGAACGCATCGCCCTCCAGAAGAACGCTTTGGACGATCTTGCCGTCGGAAAGCATGGTGATGATGACGTCGCTTCCCGACATGGCGTCGACAGCGCTTGCCGCAATCCTTCCGCCCCTCTCGGCCAATGCCTGCAAGGCCTCGGAAGACAGATCGAAGCCGACGACGTCGTATCCGGCCTTAAGCAGGTTCAACGCCATCGGCATACCCATCTGCCCAAGCCCGATAAAGGCAATATGTGCGCTTTTCGACATCGATCATCCTCCCTGCCGTCGAGGGTGAGTTAACAGATTGTCTGACAAGCTGTCAAAGCAAAAATTGCTTTTTTCCGATTGTGCTCCGAAAGCAGTCAACTCAGGCGGCGGACATATGAGCGAAAGAAGAGGCGAAGGATGCCTACCTCCAGCAGAAACAATGACCTACAAAATGGTCTGCGATTCCACGACTGCGGCTGCATATCACTCCGCTTTTTGTGCGCCGCCCATCAACACGCTTGCGTGCAGCCGTAATTCCATCTAGTTTCAGATCAGACAATCGGACCGTCGCTGCTGTTCACGCTGGCAAATCGAGCGGGATCACAGATGCGACCAGTTAGACAGGATGGACGATGGCTGACGCGGAACTGCAGATTGCACGACAAAGCGCGTCTCTGCGGATTCAGGTGGAAGACAAGATCAGGCAGGCCATCGCAACCGGTCGCTTCAAGCCCGGCCAGAGGCTCGTGGAGCGGGAGCTCTGCGAAATGATCGGGGTCGGACGCACCTCGATTCGCGAAGCGCTGCGCCAGCTCGAGGCGGAAGGGCTGATCACCAGCTATCCGCACAAGGGTCCCGTCGTCAGCACCATTACCTATGATGAAGCGTCTCAGCTCTATACGGTGCGCGCTCTGCTGGAAAGCTTTGCAGGGCAGCAGTTCGCTGAAAACGGCACCTATGAGGACATCGCCGTTTTGAAGGCCGCCGTCGCCGAGTTCGAGGCTGCGGCCGAAAGCGGTGTCGGCAGCCGGCTGATCGAGGCGAAGAACGCCTTCTATGACTGCCTCATGGACGGCAGCAAAAACATCTTCGTGCGACAGATGCTGACGACCCTCCATAACAGGATCAATCTGCTGCGCATGACGTCGATGACCCAACCAGGCCGCCTTCGGCATAGCATTGCCGAGATCAAGGAAATCGCAGACGCCATCGATCAGCGAAATGGGCAGCGCGCCGCCGCCGCCTGCAAGCACCACATCGATATGGCGGCGAAAGTAGCGCTGGATTATCTGCGTAAAAACCCACCTTCCGAGCATTCTTGACAAGAGAATTGCCAGACAATCCTACATTCTCTACAGCCTGGCCGCAAGCGTTATAGCGGGCAGATTCACGGCGGCGTCGATCGGGAAACCCCGCCGCGGATGGGCACGAGGCCCGCTCACCTTGAAAGGCGGGCGGATTCCAAACGAGGCCAGCGCTACGATGCCGCTTGACCGAACGGATTGCGATCGCGGTTATAAAGCGCCGTCATCCGTGGCATAACGTCTGAACGAGACGCCACGGGACGCCCCCATGAAGACCGCACCTGCTACTGACAATATCTCCGCAAGAGAGCATTTCCTCGAGGCAATCGTTCAAAGCGCCATCGACTATGCCATTATCTCGATGGACCTCGACGGCCTTGTCACCAGTTGGAACGAAGGCGCGCACCGCATCCTGGGCTGGTCGCCCGAGGAGATGATCGGAAAACCCGCAACGGCTTTCTTCACGCAGGAAGACAGGGAAAACGGTGTCCCGCAAAAGGAAATGACGGCCGCTCTCCACAGTGGTCGGGGCAATGACGAGCGGTGGCACCTGCGGGCGGACGGCACCACATTCTGGGCATCCGGCGAGATGATGGCATTGCGTGCTCCCGACGACAGCGTGATCGGGTTCATCAAGATTCTTCGCGACCGGACTCAGGAGCGCGAACGCGCCGAGCGTGAGCGCCTCCTCATGCACGAACTCGGCCATCGCATGAAGAATACGCTCTCGGTCGTCCAGGCGATCGTGACGCAATCCCTGCGCAATGCGCGTTCGCTGGAGGACGCATCCGGAAAGCTGCTGTCGCGTATCGCGGCCTACGCCCACGCCCATGAGATCCTGCTTCAGAAGGACTGGACGAGCGCAACGCTCGCCAACTTGGTCGATGCCGCCCGGCTGACCATCGGGTTGGATGGAAGCGAGCGCTTTACGTCAGTCGGGCCTGATGTCGAACTGGGGCCGCAGGCGGCGCTGTCACTCTCGATGGTCCTTCACGAACTCCTGACGAATGCCGCGAAATACGGGGCGCTGTCGAATGCCGACGGGCGGGTCGAAATCACATGGGACATCGAACGCCGGGACAGCGAGGATGTCCTGGCCGTTTCCTGGCGGGAGACCGGCGGCCCGCGCATCGCGAAACCCACATCCGGACGGGAAGGTTTCGGATCGCGTCTCATCATTTCCAGCCTTGGCGCCTATGGCGAGGCGAACGTCACCTATGAGCCGGAAGGCATGCTGCTTATCGCTGAGCTGTTGCTCGCCAAGCTGCAGTTCCGCAACGACCCTGCCTGAGACCAAAAACACGACGCGCTGATAAAGCATGGTTTGGTGGATTTGACGAAAGGCCGATCCATTCGGGCATCAAGTGTTTCCGAAACGAACACGTTGTCTCTCTTCCCACGCCGCCACCATCGATGAAAGCCGCGGTCGAAAATTACGCGTGACGCCTTGGGAACCTGATTGCTTCTCATCGGTTGGGACGTTTACCCATCCTCACGAATTTGCCCGTTGTCGGCCGGGTGGCGAACCGGCCGACAGAACGAGGAGAGCCACCATGCGAAACCATGATTCTGCACCCGCACGCTGGCGTCCCTATGCCATGTTCCTCCTCAACATGGTGCTGAGCGTTGCCCTTATGTATCTCGTCATGTTCTCGATGATCGATGGCTGGGCCGATTTCCGGAACAACCTCAACATGTTCTACATGGCGCTGACCATGGTGGCGCCGATGGGCGTCATCATGTTGGCGACGATGGGTAAGATGTACGGGAACAAGCGGCTGAACATCCTGCTTTACATCGGCCTTGCCGCCCTGTTCTTCGCTGCACTGGCGGGCACGCGCACACAAGCGCTCATCGGGGACCGGCAGTTCATTGCTTCCATGGTTCCCCATCACTCGGGCGCGATCCTCATGTGCAGAGAGGCGGATCTCGAGGACATGGACCTTGTTTCACTTTGCGCCGAGATAGCGCGCGGCCAACGCGCCGAGATCGAGCAGATGAACGCCATCCGATCGCGCCTGGAGATGGAATAACCCAACGCAATGCCGTCGAATGGGATGTCCTCTTGGCGTGTTCTCCTTCCGGAATCTCGAGCTTCACCTCGTCGGTAAACCGACGACTTCGGCCCGTGTCGATGGTCTACCCTCGTCTTTGATAATCAGAAATGGCTTTTCCCGGTCAACGACGCGCAGCGCATCCGGTTTTCCCGAAGTCGTTCATCTCGGCGGACTGGATGAGCGTAGAGAGCGTGGCCCAAATCCTTCCGCCCCAGGGAACAAGCCCCCCGGCATCCGGTTAGAGGATGAAACCAAGGAGAGACGCCATGAAAACCTTCCGCCTGATCCCAGCTCTATTCCTCGTCGCCACCTCTGCATTCGCCCAGTCCACGGCGGAGACGACGGGGGTCAACTCCACGCTCGGCATTCCTCCCAAGACGGAGGATTTCGTCAAAGAAGTGTCCATGAGCGACATGTTCGAGATCGAATCGAGCAAGCTCGCCCTCGAACGCGGTGGCGCGGCCACGAAGGCTTTCGCACAGCAGATGATCGACGCCCACCAAAAGACCACGACCGAGCTCAAGGCCCTTCTGGACAGCGGCAAGGTGAAGGCTCAGCCGGCGGCGGCACCCTCGGAGGATCAGCAAGAATCTCTCGATGAGCTCAAGTCACTATCCGGCGCGGAATTCGACGACGCCTATCAGGACGATCAGGAGGATGCGCATGAGAATGCGGTCGATGTGTTCACGCGTTATGCGAAAGAGGGCGACAACGCTGACCTGAAGGCATGGGCGGCAAAAACAGTGCCGGATCTGAAACATCACCTGAAAATGGCGGAAGACCTGGACGGCAAGTAGATCGCTTTCAGGCATAATAGGGTCGGCGCCCGTCTTACGATCCGGCGGGCGTCTTCCCAGTTTTCGCGCAACGACGTTCCTCACATGGTCGTCGCTGGCGGCGCCGGTGGCAAGAGAACCGCCGTCCCACGATAGTCTTTCCCCACACGGAACTTTCCGCGGCATACTTGGTTCGTTCCCCGCAAACAGGGAGCACCCCCATGGCCAAGAGCACCACGTCAAAATCCGCAACCGACACCTCGACACCCAAAAAAAAGCCGGCGACGGCCGCGCAGATCCACGATCAGAAGATGATGCGCGGCAACGGCGGCGAACTGCACCAGGTTGCAGAGGGCGAAACGCCTGTCCTGACGACCGCCCAGGGCGGCCCCGTCGCCGACGACCAGAACTCGCTGCGCGTCGGCGCGCGCGGGCCGCTTTTGATCGACGACTTCCATTTCCGCGAGAAGATCTTCCATTTCGACCACGAACGCATTCCCGAACGGGTCGTGCACGCGCGTGGCTATGGTGCGCACGGTTTCTTCGAAACCTATGAATCGCTTGCCGCCTATACCAGGGCGGACCTATTCCAGCGCCCCGGCGAGAAGACGCCGGCCTTCGTCCGCTTTTCCACGGTGGCCGGCAACAAGGGATCGTTCGATCTCGCCCGCGATGTCCGCGGCTTCGCCGTCAAGCTCTATACGCAGGAGGGCAACTGGGACCTCGTCGGCAACAACATCCCGGTCTTCTTCATCCAGGACGCGATCAAGTTCCCCGACATGGTGCATGCGGTCAAGCAGGAGCCGGACCGGGCCTTCCCGCAGGCCCAGAGCGCGCACGACAATTTCTGGGATTTCATCAGCCTGACGCCCGAAAGCATGCACATGATCATGTGGATCATGTCCGACCGCGCCATCCCGCGCTCCTTCCGCTTCATGGAAGGGTTCGGCGTTCACACCTTCCGCCTCGTCAACGCAAAGGGGGAATCCACCTTCGTGAAGTTCCACTGGAAGCCCAAGCTCGGCCTCCAGTCCGTTGCCTGGAACGAGGCCGTGAAAATCAACGGTGCGGATCCCGATTATCATCGCCGCGACCTCTGGAACGCCATCCAGGCCGGCAACTTTCCCGAATGGGAACTCTGTCTCCAGCTTTTCGATCAGGATTTCGCCGACGGTTTCGACTTCGATATCCTCGACCCAACCAAGATCATTCCCGAGGAGATACTCCCGCCAAAGCCCGTCGGCCGTCTCGTTCTCGATCGCATGCCCGAGAATTTCTTCGCCGAGACGGAGCAGGTCGCCTTCATGACGCAGAACGTGCCGCCGGGCATCGATTTTTCCAACGATCCACTGCTGCAGGGGCGGAATTTCTCCTATCTCGATACGCAGCTCAAGCGTCTCGGCAGCCCGAACTTCACGCATATCCCGATCAACGCGCCGAAATGTCCTTTCCACCATTTCCAGCAGGACGGGCACATGGCCATGCGCAACCCCACCGGCCGGGCCAACTACCAGCCGAACTCCTGGGGAGAAGGGCCGCGTGAATCGCCGGCTGACGGATTTCCGCATTTTCCCGCGGAAGAACGGGGCGAAAAAATACGGCTGCGCCCCGAGAGCTTCGCCGACCATTACAGCCAGGCACGCCAGTTCTACATCAGCCAGACGCCACCCGAGCAGCGGCATATCGCGGCCGCGCTGACCTTCGAACTCAGCAAGGTCGAAACGCCTGTCATCCGCGAAAGGCTCGTCTCTCATCTGATGAACATCGACGAAACGCTCGCCAATACGGTCGCCGCCAAACTCGGTTTCCGGTCCATGCCGCAGCCGGCGGATGCCGCGATGCCGACCAGGCAGGACCTCGATCCCTCTCCGGCGCTCAGCATCGTGAAACGGGGGCCGAAACGCTTTGAGGGGCGAAAGCTCGGCATTCTCGTCACCGACGGCGTCGATATCCATCTGCTGACCGGCTTGCAGGATGCCATTCTCGCGGAGAAGGCGGAGATCGCCTTGATCGCGCCGAAAGTCGGCGGCGTCACGGCGTCCGACGGGTCGTGGGTGCCGGCGCACTTCATGATCGACGGCGGACCTTCGGTGCTGTTCGACGCGGTGGCGCTGCTACCGGCAAAGGGAGCGGCCGACGATCTCCTGCAGGAGGCGACCGCGCGCGACTTTGTCGCCGACGCCTTCCAGCACTGCAAGTTCATCGGCTACGTCGCCGACGCGCTCCCGCTCATGCAACTGGCGGGGATTGCCGACAAGCTCGACGAGGGCGTGATCGAACTGCCCGGCGAAGACGGCCTGTCGGCCTTTGTTGCAGAACTCGGCAAGCTGCGCCTCTGGGCGCGCGAGCCGTCGGTCAAGCTCGGCAAGGCCTCCGTGCCGCCGGCATAGCGGGCGGTGCGCCTCGCCACGTTTCCGGGAACAAAGGCCGGAAAGATTTGTTGAATCCCCGCGCGATCGCGCCAGCCGTTACGGCACCAGAAAAACAGGAGAGTTCAATGCCCACGAAGACAATGGAAGATCTTTTCGTCGATGGTCTCAAGGACATCTATTACGCTGAGCGCAAGATCATCGCCGCCCTGAAAAAGATGATACGCGGCGCGGAAGGCCAGGAGCTCAAGGCCGCCTTCGACAAGCACCTCCAGGAAACCGAGGGACAGATCGAACGCCTTGTCCAGGTGTTCGAGCTTCTCGGAAAACCGGCGCGCGGCAAGACCTGCCCTGCGATCGACGGCATCATCGAGGAAGGCCAGGAAATCCTCGAGGAGTTCAAGGATTCGCCCGCGCTCGACGCCGGCCTGCTCGCGGCCGCCCAGGCGGTCGAGCACTATGAGATCGCCCGCTACGGCACGCTGAAGTCCTGGGCCATGCAACTCGGCAAGAACGACATCGCCACGTTGCTCGACCAGACGCTCGCCGAAGAAACCAAGACCGACCAGGCCCTGTCGCAGCTCGCCGAGGCGAAGGTGAACCGCGAAGGCAAGTCCAGGGCCGCGTGAGCCGGCCGGGGCGGAGATACGACGTCTCCGCCCATTCCTGCAAACGGCGGACATACGGCGGGTCTGTGGCGTGCCGATCACTGCGACTGGAGCGGATATGAACGGAGAGTGGAGACATATCTGCGTGGATATGCAGCGCATGTTCGCCGAGGACACGCCTTGGAAAGTGTCCTGGATGGAGCGGGTCTCGCCGCAGGTCCTGGAGGTCGTCGGGCGGCATGCCGAGCGCACGATCTTCTCCCGCTTCCTGCCACCGGCGCGTCCCGCCGATGCCGTCGGCATGTGGCGCGTCTATTACGAAAAATGGCGGATGATGACGGGCGAGCATCTGCCGCACGAAATGTACGATCTGCTTCCCGAGCTTGCCGCGTTCACGCCCCCCGCGGCCGTCTTCGACAAGCGGACCTACTCCCCCTGGATCGACGGCCGGTTGCACACCTATCTGAAGGGGTTCGACGTCGATACATTGGCCATCACCGGTGGTGAAACCGATGTCTGCGTGCTCGCCACGGCTCTGGGCGCGATCGATCTCGGTTATCGCGCGATCATCCTCACCGACGCCGTGTGCAGCGGCACGGACGAAACGCATGACGCGTCGTTGAAGCTGCTCGAAAGCCGGTTTACCGCCCAGATGGACGCAATATCGACCGACGCGTTCCTTTCATCGGTTTCCCGATAGTGCGCAGCACAGGCGAAGCCTTGGCGATTAAGGCCGCTTTTACGCAAACCGTCCCGGTTACCCAAAGCGGTTCGTGGCCCGCCAGCGGTATGCCGCCGTCAGGGCCGCCGCCAACAGGCATAGGCCCAGCCACCGGCGGCGCGACCGCGCTTGAAGCCGGAGGCGCGCCCCGACGCGTTCACGCAAGCCCGCCACCTCTGCCGAAAGTGCGGCCAGCGCCCGGAGGGCACTGTCCTGCCGGCTTGCGCCCGGACGGGAGCCACCGGCGGCCTCCTCGATTTCGGCGAGATACTCGCGCCACTGCGCGTCGCTCTCAAACCCGTGTTTGCGAATATCGGTCATGCCTGCCTCCTCAGATCATGATTTCGCCGCCGGTCACGGGAATGACCGCGCCGGTGATGTAGCTGCCGAGGTTGGAGGCGAGCAGGACATAGGCGCCCGCCAGTTCAGCGGGCTGGCCGGCACGGCCAAGAAGAGACTGCTTGCCGAACGTCTTCGTCTTTTCCGGCGGCATGGTGGACGGAATGAGGGGCGTCCAGATCGGCCCCGGCGCAACGGCATTCACCCGTATGCCCTTGTCGGCAACCATCTCCGCAAGGCCCGCCGTGAAATTGGAGATCGCCCCCTTCGTGGAGGCATAGGCGAGAAGGTGGGGCGACGGTTGGCGTGACTGGATCGAGGTCGTGTTGATGATCGAGCTGCCGGGCTTCATGTGCGGGATCGCCGCACGGGCAAGGAAGAACGGTGCATAGATATTGGTTCGAAAGGTCCGGTCCCATTCCGCGGTGCTGATATCGCCGACGTCGGCATAGGTCCGCTGAAAGGCGGCATTGTTAACGAGAATGTCGAGCTGCCCGAAACGCTCCAGGCAGCGGTCGACGAGATGGGTGCAGTGCTCCTCGCTCGTTATGTCGCCGGCCAGTACAAGCGCCTTGCGATCTTCCTCTTCAACCCAGCGCGCGGTTTCCCTGGCGTCCTGATCCTCGGAGAGGTAGGAAATGACGACGTCTGCGCCTTCGCGGGCAAAGGCAATGGCGACCGCGCGGCCGATACCGGAATCCGCGCCGGTGATCAGCGCCACCTTTCCTTTGAGGCGGCCTGCCCCGACATAGCTCTCTTCTCCATGGTCCGGCAGGGGTTTCATGGCGGCGGTGAGGCCGGGCGGGGCCTGCTCCTGCTCGGGCTGCGGCGGAACGGGGCGGCGGGTTCCTTGGTCGTTCATACTGATCTCCGGCCTTTGAGGTTCGAACAGGCGAACTCGGAGGATCAACAGTTGTTCCTCCACGATCACGTAAAACGCGCCTCCGGAAGCGCGGCGGCGAAGTCTGCTCGGACAGTCGTAGCTCCACCCCCATTCACGGCTTGAGCACGACCTTAATGCAACCGTCCTTCTTGTCGCGGAAGGTCTTGTAAAGTTCGGGCCCGTCTTCCAGGCCGGCGCGATGGGTGATGACGAATGACGGGTCGATTTCGCCGCGGTCGATGCGCCCCATCAGTTGCGGCAGGTAATGCTGGACCGGTGTCTGCGCCATTCGGAACGTCAGGCCGCGGTTGATCGCCGAGCCCATCGGGATCTTGTCGACGAAGCCGCCATAGACGCCGACGATGGAGACGGTCCCGAAGTTTCGACAGCAATGGATGGCCTGGCGCAGCACATGCGGGCGGTCGGTTCCCATGAACGTCGCCACCTTCACGCGGTCGACCATGGCGTCGAAGCCCGACATCGTATCCGGCTCGGTCCCGACCGCATCGATGCAGGCATCCGCACCGCGGCCATCGGTGAGGTCCATGATGCGGTCGTAGATATCCTCGTCCCGAAAATCGAGGACGCGCGCGCCGCTGGCTTCGGCCATCGCCTTGCGCTCGGGTACCGTGTCGATGGCGATCACCCGCTCGGCACCGAGCAGGAAGGCGCTCCTGATCGCCATCTGTCCGACGGGGCCGCAGCCCCAGATCGCGATCGTGTCGCCCTGTTTGATGTTGCAGAATTCCGCCGCCATGTAGCCGGTCGGGAAGATGTCGGAGAGGAACAGAACCTGCTCGTCCGTCAGCCCGTCCGGCACCTTGATCGGACCGACATCGGCATAGGGCACCCGCATGTATTCCGCCTGTCCGCCGCTGAATCCGCCGAGCAGATGGGAATAGCCGAACAGGCCCGCCGGCGAGTTGCCCCAGAGCTTTGCCGCCTTCTTCCGGTTTGGGTTCGACCGCTCGCAGCCGGAATAGTGCCCGCGCTGGCAGAAGAAGCACTCCCCGCAGGCAATGGTGAACGGCACCACGACGCGGTCGCCGACCTTCAGCGCCTTGTTGTCCGATCCGACTTCGACCACTTCGCCCATCGTCTCGTGGCCGACGATGTCGCCGTGCTCCATGCTGGGAATGACGCCGTCGAAGATGTGCAGGTCCGAACCGCAAATCGCGCAGGCCGTCACCTTGATGATCGCATCGCGACCGTCCTCGATCTGCGGATCGGGAACGCTTTCGCAACGAATATCGCTTTTACCGTGCCAGGTCAGGGCTTTCATCGTTTCAGTCCTCCTTGGTTGGCTGCCGCTTTGCGCTCGAACGTGCCGATGATCCGGCCCTTGCCAAGAACGTGGTCCTCCATCGCCTTCAGGACGTCGTCGCGCTCGGCGCCGGGAACGACCCCGAGAGCTTCGATATCAAGCGCAAAGACCTGGAAGTGGTAGTGATGCGCGGGATCGCCGAGGGGCGGCCTGGGTCCGGTATAGCCGATCGATCCCATGCTGTTGGCGCCCTGCTTGACGCCCTTCGGCTCCGGCAGGACCGGTGTTCCGGGAAGTCCCTCGCGCAGCTTGGTCACACTGGCCGGAACGTCATAGGCGATCCAGTGCGTGAACGGCTTCGGCCTGTCGGCATCCGGGTCGTCGACGATGACGACGTAGGATTTCGTGCCATCCGGGGCACCGTCCCATTCCAGTGCCGGCGACGCATTGTCGCCATCGGCGGCATATTGGAGCGGGATCGGCTGGTCCGCCGGGAAGGCCCCTCCCACCGCGATCGGCTGCGTCTGCCTCGCCTCGACAAGGTCGAACGCGATCTGCGAGGCCGGCTTTTCGGCGATTACGTTTGGAATTGCCTTGGCATCGCCAGCCGAGGCCTGACGCCCACCCTCATGGCGCACGCGATAGACGACGCCGTTGCTGTCATCGGCAACGAAAAGCGCGCCGTCTTTGCCCACCGCCACGCCGGTCAAGCGGCCGAGATAGCCGTATTTCCCGTTCTCCTGCTGCAACAGGAAACCTTCCAGGAAGCGCTCGAACGCCACCGGCTTGCCGTCCTCGAAATTGATGCGCACCACCTCGTAGCCGCTCGGCGGACGGCGGTTCCAGGAGCCACGCATGGCAACGAAGGCATCGCCGCGATAGTCCTCGGGAAAGGCGTCGCCGTCGTAAAACGCCATTTGCATCGGCGCGCTGTGCGGTGTGTAGCCGAGCAGGGGCTCTGTCGACTGCTTCGCCCAGTCCTCGAGCGATATACCTTCCGGCGGATCGATGTGCGGGTTGAGGCCGCTCTTGCCATAGACATAGGGCCAGCCGTATTTCTTGCCCTGTTCGATGCGGTTCAACTCCTCGATCTGGACCTCGTCGCCCAGCCAGTCGATGCCGTGGTCGACACCGTAGAGCGCACCCGTCGTCGGCTCCCAGTCGAAGCCGATCATGTTCCTGAGACCGCTGGCGAAGATCGTTCGGCTCTTGCCGTCCTTGCTTGCGCGCAGCAACGTTGCGTTTTCGGGATTATCCTCCCGGCATTCGTTGCAGGTGCTGCCGGAGGAGATGTAGAGCATATCGTCCGGGCCGATGGCGAGCGTGCGGTTGGCGTGCTGGCCGGCATCCGGCAGATCGTTGATGATACGCGTCAGCGGACCGAACGTGCCATCGGCGTTGACGTCGGCCGTGTAGACGTCGTGGATGGTGACAAGGAACACCTTGCCGCCATCGAAGGCGATGCCATGCAAACCAGGCCGGCTGGCCACTGTGACCGCGCCATCCGCTTTGCCGTCCGCGTCGTCATCCTTCAGCATGACGACATCGCCCACCGAACGCCGCGTCGCGTAGAGCACACCGGCATCCGAAACAGCGAGCATGCGCGGGTTGATAAGGTCGCGGGCGAAGACCTCGACCTTGAACCCTTCGGGCGCCTTGATAAGGGCCGTCAGCTTGTCGTCCTGGCTCACCTGGATTTTTTCCGGCTCGAGGATCGAGCCTTCGATCACGACATCGGATGCGCGCCCCACCGTCCCCTTGATCTGCGCTGTCGCGGAGATCGGCGAGAGGGCGAGGAGGGCGGATAGGGGAAAAATAAGGGAGCGCGGAAAACGCGACATCTGCATCTCCTTGTAACGGTCAGCCCGTCGAACCGGCACCCCCTGCGTTTGTTCCGCAGAAAGGCATGCTCCGCGGCTGCCATTGCTCGCGCGCCATCACGTTGTGAGCGCCAGCCTCAGGCGTCGTTCGGAAAGACCCGCAATGACGGCGACCAATTCCGCGGCCCGAAGATTCGATTGACCGCGCGCAACCTTCGGAAGGGATGCGCGTTGGTCCTCTCTATCGAAACCATAATTATAAGATCGGGACGATGACCCCAACCCAGCGTTTGCCGGAATCACAAACTGCGCCCTTGGCGGAACAGGTCGTCGACCTTATACCAGCCCTGCGCGCCTTCGCCCGCAGGTTCACGCTCGACCCGAGCGATGCCGACGACCTTGTGCAGGAGACGTTGGTCCGGGCGCTGAGGAGCCTCGACAGCTTCCACCCGGGTACCAGCCTCAAGTCGTGGCTCTTCACGATCCTGCGCAATACATTCTGCACCCAGTATCGCAAGAAGGCCCGCGAGGGGCCGGGCGTGACGGACTGCGTTTCCCAGTATCTGACGGTTGCCGCCGGTCAGGAATGGTCCGTCGCGGAAAGCGAATTCAGGAAGGCCCTCCTCCGGTTGAGCGACGATCAGCAGCAGATCCTGATCATGGTCGCGGGCTTCGGCTTCAGTTACGAGGAAGCGGCTGTCGTGATGGACTGCGCGATCGGCACGATCAAGAGCCGCCTGAACAGGGCAAGGGAAGCGCTGGCAGAGGAAATGGGCGGAAATCCCCTCAGGCAGTGAGCCTATTTTCGGTCATGTTCGCGGGCGTCGAGCGCCGCCTGCAATGCGCGCGCCAATTCAAGAATGCGTTCGGGCACATCCTCCCCCCGGATTTCCTTCACCAGGTCTTTCACTGCCCTGTCGGCATCTCGTTGCCGTATCTCTTTCATCGCCTCATTCTCTTTCATTCGGTATTCGCTCCTGATTCCTTCTACGCGCCGGCGCGGACGGCAGATCAAATTTGACACGCATTGAGATCAGCCAAAACCATTATTCGCGACACAGCCAGGTTCATGACCCTGTCGCGGCGTAAACGTTGCGAGGTTTCGGGATGTAAGGCCGCTTCAGCCGCCGGAGGGCGGCGGTTCGACGCCGTAGGGTCGCGGGCCACGGCGGCACAGATAGACCTCCCGCTCGGGATTGGCTTCGATCGTGAAGCCGGCGCTGCGCAGCATTGCCTCGGCAGCCGCCTTGTTCGGCAGGAACCAGTTGGTGGGATCGGCCGCGTAACGATGCTCGACGAAAAAGAGTTTCGGAAATTCGGCGCGGTCGAAGACGGCCCATTCGGAGAACGGATAATCCTCTTCAAACGCAAAAACCCGCTCGTCGCCCCGTTGCAGGCATTGGAACAGCATCCTGTCGCCGACGACATGTTCATGGAGAAGATCGAGTGCCAGCAGCGGATGGCGCAGATGGTAGAGCACGCCCATGAAGATCACGAGGTCGAAGCGTTCGCCGAGCTTTGCGACGTCGTAGACGGACATCTGCCGAAACTCGATATCCATGTCGAGCCGCTCCGCTGCAAAGCACGCCTGGCGCAGGTAATGCGGGTCACTGTCTATCCCGACGACGCGCCCCGCATTGCGCCGCTTCATCTCGAAGGAATAGAAGCCGGCGTTGCAGCCGACATCCAGAACGCTGCGGCCTTCCAGATCGTCCGGCAGGACATGCCGGAACCCCTCCCATTTGAACGAGGGATAGTCTCCCAGGAAATGCCCGGGCGCGGTCTCGACCCCCTCGATGCGGATGTTCTGGAACCAGGGGCCCAGCGAGGCGATGGATTGCTCCAGGTCCCGATCATGCCCCGTCATCGGGCGGCTCCGGCTGGCTCGGTGCGTCGTGTGGCCGGAGCACGGCCGTAATCGTGCGTGTCGCGGAGGGTGGCGGCGAACCAGCCGATGGTGGCGTCCAGTCCTGTGGCCAGCCCGACTTTCGGGGCCCATCCGAGCAGCGTTCTGGCGCGCGTCACATCCGGCCGCCGACGTGTCGGATCGTCGGTTGGCAGCGGCCGGAACTCGAGCGCCGACGATGTCTGCACCATATCGGCCACCCGTTCCGCGAGTTCCAGAATGGTGAACTCCTCCGGATTGCCGAGATTGACGGGAAGCCGCGGGTTGGGATCGACCTCCATCAATGCGGTCAGCCCGGCGACCAGATCGCTGACATAGCAGAAGGAACGGGTCTGCTGGCCGGTGCCGTAGACGGTCAGCGGCTTGCCGGATAGAGCCTGGACAATGAGGTTCGAGACGATGCGCCCGTCATCCGCCCGCATGCGGGGACCGTAGGTGTTGAAGATGCGCGCGACACGCGCATCGACCCTGCCCTCGCGCAGGACATCGAAGCAGAGCGCCTCGGCCGCGCGCTTGCCTTCGTCGTAGCAGGCGCGCGGGCCGGTGCAGTTGACGTTGCCGCGGTAATCCTCGACCTGCGGATGTGCTTCCGGTTCGCCGTAGATTTCGCTAGTGGAGGCCTGCAGGAACGAGGCCTGATCACGCTCGGCGACGGCGAGCAGGTTCCGGGTTCCGACGACGCAGGTCATCATCGTGTGGACCGGGTCCGCCTGATAGTGCGGCGGCGAGGCGGCGCAGGCCAGATTGTAGATCTGGTCCACCCGCTCGTCGATCCGCAGCGGCTCGCAGATGTCGGCCTCGATCGAGGCGAAAGACGGATGGTTCTCAAGCGGCCGCACATTCGCTTGCGTGCCCGTCAGGTAATTGTCGAGGCAGATAACCCGGTGGCCCTGCCCGAGAAGCAGATCGCAAAGATGGGAACCGACGAAGCCCGCGCCGCCTGCCACGAGGACCGTCTTCGACTTGCCGTCACGCGTGCGTTCGAGCATGGGGGGCCTCCCGATGGTTCGTGGAGCGGGAAGATGCGTCGCGGGCCTGGCCGGCCATCTCCTTCAGCGCCGCGATCAACTGGCCGGCGCGCGCCTCGCCCGTGTGACGGTCGAGCACGATCCGGTTGGCATCGCGGGCGATCTCCCGCCGACGGACCTCCGGAAGCTGTGACAGTGCGGAGACGACATCCTCGGTGTCCCGGGCGATCAGCACGGCGTTCCCGAGCAACCCGGAAAGGCCTTGCCAATAATCGCTGATGATCGGGACGCCGCAGGCTGCCGCCTCGAACAGCCGAACGCTCGGCGACCAACCCGCCGCCACCATGTCGGCGCGGGTGAGGTTCAGCGTGAAGCGCTGGCGGCTGTAGAAATCCGCGTGATCCGCGGGTGAGACGTGATCGACGCGCTCGACGTTGTCCGGCCAGTCGATACCCGCCGGAAACTGCGGTCCCGCCACCACGAAGCGCATATGCGGCAAGCGTCTTGCCGGTTCGATGAGAAGCCGCTCCAGTCCCGGCTGCCGGTCCGGGCTGTAGGTGCCGAGATAACCGAGGTCCCAGACAAGCGGTGCGCCGGTCGGCGCATAACGGTCCCGATCGACCGCGCAGTAGAGCGCTGCGGCCTTGCGGACGCCGTAGTCGCGCTCCAGCGTTTTCAGCACGGTGCCGCCGGAGAAGGACAGGTAGAGATCGAACAGGTGCATCTGGCGCCGCGCGAGATATTCCGCATCCGAACGGTCCAGTTTCGCCAGCGTCACCGGCGTGTCGATGTCGTAGAAGCAGAGGCGCCGCGGGGACAGGGCGGCGACGCGATCGATGACGCCGACACCGTCGGGCACATAGGAGCCGACGATCACTGCGTCCGCCTCCAGCAAGCGGGCGCCGAACCTCCTCATCAACTCGTCCGGATCGGAATAAAGGAACAGATCGCAGAAATCCGGCTGCGGAAGATCGCGGTGCGCCGCATACCAGGGCACGTCCCGTTCGAGAAAGGTGAGCCGGCATCCCTTGCTTTTCAGCCCGCGCAACAGCGCCCGGTAGGTTGTCGCGTGGCCGTTCCCCCAGGCCGAAGACAGGGAAAGGCCGATGAAGACGATGTCGAGACACTTGTTCATTCCGCTGCCTCCAGGGGGGAGGCTTTTCGCTCGCGAAGCAGGCGGTCGACGAGTTGGGCCCGGCGCTCATAGGTATGTTCCGCCAGCACGCGCACCATCGCCCGTTTTCCCATGGCCTGCGCCTTTTCCGGCGTCACCGATCGCAAGATGGCCGCAACGTCCTTACCGTCCCGCGCCACCAGCACCTCTTCCCCCGGCTTGAGGAACTGCTCGATACCCTCCCAGGCATCGGTGAGCAGGCATGCCCCTGCCCCCGCGGCCTCGAACACGCGGGTGGCGGGCGAAAAACCATTGCGCGCCATACTGTCACGCGAGACGTTGAGCACGATCTTCGGCGAGACGTTGAAGGCATTGTGGTCGCGCGTCGAAACGTGCCCGACCAGGCTTATATTGGACGGCATCGGCTTGTCGTCCCAGCCGGAACCTCCGATCAGGAACCGTTGGTCCGGACAGGCCAGCGCCGGGCCGAAGAAGAATTCCTCGACCCGCGCCTCCCGGTCCGGCAGGCGATTGCCGAGAAAGGCGAGATCCACGGCGAACCGGCCGATCTTTGCGACGGGATGATGGGTTTGCGGATCGAGGGCATTGTAGACGGGAATGCACGCGCGCGCGCCGAGAGCGCGATATGCGCGCGCGACGGGGTCGCCTCCGCCATAGGTGAGGACGAGATGCAGGTCCGGCAGCGCCTTGCGCAACGGATGGTCCGGCACCGCCGCGAGTTCGGCGAGCGTCGCCGGCGCGTCGACATCCCAGAATATCTTCAACGCCGTGGGCCGCGCGTGCTGCATGACCTGCGCGAGCAACAGGTCGTCCTCGAAACCGACGCCGCTCGCCTTGACGACGACGTCGGCCGCGGCCGCGTGGGCGCTCGCCGATTTCAGGCCTTCCAATGTGCCGGGATAGACCGCGACGCGGCACCAGTCCGGCGGATCGATGTCGCGGTTCTCCTGGCGGCCGAAGACATCCGGCTCGTAGAAGGTGATGTCGTAGCCGCGCTTGGCGAGCGCACGCAGCAGCCCGCGATAGTAGGTGGCCGCTCCGTTCCAGTAGGCGGAAAGAAGGCTCGATCCGTAAAATGCGATCTTCATTCCGCTGCCTCCGCGCGCTTCAGTTGATCGGTTGCCCGCCGCGTTCCACACAGGGCGAGAATCTCCAGCAATTGATCGACACGATGGCGGCAGGTGTGGCGCGCCCGTATCGTCTCGAGACCGTTTTTCACCAGTTCCGCTCGTCGGGCATCATCGGCAAGCACGCCGCGCAACAGTTGCGTCATCTCCCCGCCGTCGCGGGCGACGAGGTAGTCCGTGTTGGTGCGGAACAGGCCCTCGACATCGTCCCAAGGTGCGGAAATCAGCGGGATGCCGCAGGCGAGCGCCTCGAAAACCCGGATCGTCGGAATTCCCGGCAGATGGGTCACGTAGGGACGCCGGGGAATATGCACGGTGACATCATGTTGCGCGAAAATGCGCGGTACGTCGGCATTGGCGGTCCAGCCGCGATAGGCGATGCCGGCGCGTTGGAGCGATGCCAGCGCCTCATCGGGATAGCGGACGCCGTAGATCGTCGTGGCCAGACCGAGTTCGGCCGCGGGCTCCACGAGGAAGGTGGCGATTTCCTCCGAGCGCTCGTCGTCACCCCAATTGCCGATCCACACGAGGTCGCCGGTCTTCTCGAGGCCCGGCATCGGGCGAAACAGCGCGTCGTCCGCCGCCTCGTGCCACGTAAAGACCGAGCGTCCCCAGCCGGCGCGCAAATACCGCTCGCGCAGCGTCTCCCCGAACGCCAGCACACCGTCGAATGGCGCAAGGCGCATTGCGGCAATGTCGGCCTGCGCGGACACCGCCCGGTGATGGGTGTCGTGAAACAGAAGCGTGAAATCGCCGCCGGATTGCCGCACCTTTCCCACCCTCTCCACGATCTTCGGATCGGTCCATTCGTGAACGATGACGACATCGGCATCCGCCAGCGCCATTTCATGATCGAAGTCCGGCCCGTAGGAAAGCGACGTCAACTCCGGAAATGTCGCGGCGAAGCGCGCGGGCGCGGCTTCGCCCTGGTCGCGGACGAGATTCATGCGGCTCCAGCTGTCTTCCGGTTCCAGCGCCAGGGCCTGATGGCCCCGCCGCCGAAGGTCGCGCATGACGCCGCGCAGGAAATGCGCATTGCCGTGGTTCCAGCAGGAGACGAGCGAATGGCTATAGAACAGGAACTTCATGACTACTCCGCTGCGGCTTCGAGATGGGCCGGCCGACAAGCGGCCTCGTAGAGCCGACGATATGCGGCGACCTGCGCCGGGAGGGCATAGCGCCCGGCCCGCTGTTGCGCCGCTGAGACGAGCCGCGCTCGCAATCGATCGTCGGCCGAAAGATGATTGACCTGTCGCGCCAGGTCGCCGGCGTCCTTCGCGTCGAAGAACAGGGCGCAACCATCCCACAGTTCGCGATAGGTCGGGATGTCGGCGAGGACCAGCGCACAACCGCACCGCGCAGCCTCCAGCGCGGCCAGTCCGAACGGCTCGTACAGCGAGGGAGAGACGACGATGGCCGCCCGCCTCATCAGTGCCATGGTCTCCTCATGCGGTAGCGCACCGCGCAAAAGCGCATGCTCGATATCGACGCCCTGCCCGTTTGCCGAGTTGGCTCCGACCATCACGACGGGCCAGCCGATCATCGCCGCGGCCTCGTCCAGGACGCGGGCGTTCTTGCCCTCATCCCACCACCGGCCCGCCGCAAAGACGTACCGGTCCTTGAGCGCCGCACCCGCGGTGACGGCGCTGGCATTGTGAATGACGGTCACGTCCGAAAGAGGATGGTACGCTGCTCGAAGAAGTGCTGCATGGCTGGCGCCCGGCGCGACGATGTGGTCGGCCCGGTCGAACCCGGCCCGGTTGATCGTCTTCTGCCAGGCCCAGCCGGGCGGCACATCGGTGCCGCGCACCGCCGCGAACCAGGTGACCGTGCAGGAGTGCGAAACCGCGAGAACCGGCCGCCCTTGCGGAAAGCCGGCCGCCTGCGACGGAAGGTTGAGGTGCACGAGATCGACGTCGTGCTCATCGGCAATCGCGGCGAGCCGCGCCGGTACTGCTGCGAGGTCTCGAGGATCGTCCACCATCCAGTCGAGCGGCAGATCCACCGCGATCAACGTCTCCACGGCCGCCGCCTCCTGCCTCTGCGCAGGCGTCGGCGCCGGGCCGAGCACGGCGAGGACCACATCCATGCCCTGCTGCTTCAGCCCCCCGGCGAGATCCACCGCATATCGCCAGACGCCGCCGACGGCGTCGCATGTCATGAGGATGCGCTTCGGGCCGTCCGTCATGCCGACACCTTGCGTTTTTCGCTGCGGGCGGCGCGCAGCTGCGGCCGGTTCTGCATCAACCAGTCGGCGAGATCACGAACACCGCGCCGCCAGTTCATCCTTGGCTGCCAGTCGATCGCCGCCTGCAGCCGCCGGGTGTCGGCGACGAAGTAGAATTGATCGCCCTGTCGCCATTCGTCGAAGCGGATATCGAGGCGGCTGCCCGTCATGCGCTCGATTTCGCGCAACATGGCGATGATGCTGACGGCATTTTCCGGTCCGCCGCCGAGGTTGAACGGCTTGCCGTTGACCGTTTCGATGCTCGACAAAAGGCCGCGATAGGCCCGGACGGCATCGCGCACGTTCAGGACATCGCGCACCTGCCGCCCGTCTCCGTAGACGACGACCGGTTCGCCGGCGAGCGCGCGCAAAAGAAAATGCGCCACCCAGCCCTGGTCCTCCGTGCCGAACTGGCGCGGGCCGTAGATGCAGCTCATGCGCAGCACGGCGGCGGGAATGCCATAGGATTTCGCGTAGTCGAGCACGTATTGGTCGGCCACGCCTTTGGAGCAGCCATAGGGCGTGCAGAAGTTCAGCGGGCGCGTCTCGCCGACGCCGTGGAGGCGCGTCGCCTCGTCCACCGGCACGTAGCGGTCGTCGGCCGTCAGCATCGCCAGGTCGTCGAGCGGCCCATAGACCTTGTTGGTGCTGGAAAAGATGACCGGTGCCCGACGCCCGGCCCGCCGCACGGCTTCCAGCACGTTCAGCGTGCCACGCGCATTCGTCTCGAAATCGTCGATCGGATGGTCGAGGCTGGTGGTGACGGCGGTCTGCGCGGCGAGGTGATAGACGGCCTTCGCATCCTTGAACGCCGGCTCGATCGCCAGAAGGTCGCGGACGTCCGCAAGCAGCGGATGGACACGGCTTGCGAAGTTTTCGCGCAGCCAGGCGAGGTTCTCGTCCACGCCCGGCCGGGCGAGGTTGTCGAGGATGACGACCTCCTCGCCATCGGCAAGCAGGCTTTCGGCAAGGTTCGATCCGATGAAGCCGCTTCCGCCCGTGATGACGACGGGCGACACCCCCTTGGCAAGGTTCGGCGCATCGAGGCCGGCCACGTTTTCGAGCTTCTCCAGCCCGCCTTCGCCGAGCAACCGCGCCAGCAGCTTCGGCTGGTCGTCATGCGTCACCGCGCCCATGTGATAGTGGCGTGGATCGAACCACAGGCCCTCCTGCACCGGCACGTCCGGCGGCACGTCGCGCCAGGCATACCAGTAGACACGGTCGGCCGGCACGTTCAGCGCCTTCCTGAAGCGGCGCACCTGCTCCATCTCGTCGTTGCGCCAGGTCGAATACCCCGTTTCCGTCACCCACAGTTCTGCGGACGAATTGTAGCGGTCGAGGATGCGCCGCATCTCGCCGAGATGCATGTCCCACCCGCCCCAGGACCCCTCTTCGCTGTCCCAGGTGCCGGGGAAACCATGAAAGCCGACGGCGTCGACGACACCGAGCACGCCGCGCTCACCCATCAGGTCGAGCCAGAAGGGATCGAAGGGGGAAGGTCCGCCGAGCACCGGTTTCCAGCCGCGGCGTTTCGCCCAGTAGGCTGCGCCGCCGACCATTTCGCAGAACATCGAAAAGTCGCTGTCGGCCCGCCAGTCCCAGTCGAGAAGATTGTTCGGCTCGTTCCAGAGTTCGATATGCCGGAAATGACGCCCGTAGCGGGTAAGCACATGATCGACGAAATCGGCATAGGATTTCAGATCGACGGGTGCTCCGGAAGACTTGCCGGTGCGCGACATGGACGGCGGCGTATAATGCAGGCAGGGCAGAAGATCGATACGCTCTCCCAGAAAGGGAATAAGCCAGTCGAACCACTCTTCGCCGCCGGGCGCGAGGTATTCGGCCCAGGAAAGATGTGTACGCAGGTGGCTGGCGCCGGCAGATTGCATCTGCGCGACGGCGCTCTCCACCTTGTCGTTCTCGCCGGGCCGGAACCATTCGACGAAACCGAATTGCCGGCCGTTCCGATTCCACCTCGTCATGATACCAGCCCCCGATCCTCAAGCTGCCGGCGCATCTCGGCGCTGCGGTCGACGGCCTCGCTCGTCCTCACCCAGTCCACGAAGGGCCTGAGCGCGCCTCGCAGATCGTGCTGCGGTTCGAAACCCAGAAGCTCGCGGGCTTTCGAAATGTCGGCGAAGCAGTGGCGAATGTCGCCGGCACGCGCCTTGCCGAGAATCTCGGGCTGAAGCTCCGGATGGCCCATGGCTTCGGCGAGCATGGCCGCGATATCGGCGATGGCATAGGAGCGACCGCTTCCGACATTGATCACATGACCGGCCGCCGCGCGCTTCTCGTAGGCAAGCCGGAACGCCCGTGCCACATCCTCGACATGGACGAAGTCGCGCCGCTGCCGTCCGTCTTCGAAGATCATGGGCGCGCGGCCATTGGCGAGACGGGATGCGAAATTGGCAAGGACGCCCGTATAGGGATTGGACAGCGCCTGGCCGGCGCCGAACACGTTGAAGAGGCGCAACGCCACCGCTTCGGTCGGATAGGCACTTCCAAAGATGAGGCACTGCCTTTCCTGCATATATTTGGTCAAGGCATAGATGGAGGCGAGGTCTACCGGCTTCTCCTCATCGGTGGCGACGGGTTCCAGCCGTCCCTCGTCGGAGGCGACGGGTTCCCATTCTCCCGCCTTGAGCCTATCGGACGCGCGCCGCACGAGGCCGCACGGGTTTCCCTGCGACGTGTAACGGCCCTCGCCGTAAACGCTCATGGACGAGGCGACCACGATGCGGCGGACCGGTTTGTCGATCATGGCTTGCAACAGCGTCGCCGTACCCAGATCGTTCGCCCCGACATAGCGGTCGATCTCGTACATCGACTGGCCCACGCCCACCTCGGCTGCGAGGTGAATGACGCCGTCGGCCCCTTCCAGCGCCCGGTCGAGGCACGCGCGATCGCGAACGTCGCCGCGGATCGTCCGTACGCGGGAAGGCATGTCGATTTCCGCGCCGCCGTGGACCTGCCCGATGAGCGCATCCAGGACCGTTACGCCATAATTTTGTTGAAGAAGCTCTTCGACGACATATCTGCCAATGAAGCCGCAGCCACCGGTGACAAGAATGGTTTCCATGAAATCGTTCCGGACCCTGGTTGATCGTGGGTCCCGAACCGGGCTGCCGGACTTATGTTCCTTCTTCAATGTCATCTTTTTCATCAATGACATCATCAATGACTTCTTCAACCAGCCGCGCGGCGAGCGGGAACCCGCGCGCCCTCACGACGTTCGGATCGGCGCAGGAGGCAGGACGAGGAAAAGGCGAGCGAATTGGCAAGATCGACCGCCAGAAAAGCGGCTAGCACCAGGTCGGGAACCGTTTGCGTGTCTCGTGGTTAGAGGCCGGCATTTCAGCACCTCAAAACCAACAGAAAACGGGACGGCAGCATGGACATCGCGATTGTCGGAACAGGGTACGTCGGCCTCACGACAGGGGCCTGCATCGCCACATTGGGTCATGTCGTAACGTGCATCGACATCGACAAAGCGAAGATTGCGGGTCTCGAACAGGGCAAGCTGCCTTTGTACGAAACCGGGCTCGACGAACTGGTCACCTCGGAACGGCGATCCGGCAGGTTGCGTTTTACCGCCGATCTCGCCGCCGGGGTGCGAGGGGCGGGCATCGTTTTCGTCTCGGTGGGTACGCCGCCCGACCTGCGCGGGGATGTCGATCTGTCCTATGTAAGAAAGGCCGCCGACGACATAGCGCCGCACCTGTCGAAGGGCGCGGTGCTGGTGCTCAAATCGACCGTTCCGGCCGGCACCGCGCGGCAGATCAAGCGGCAGATTTCAGCCCTCGGCAGGAACAACCCCGTCGCGTCCAATCCGGAATTCCTGCGGGAAGGATCGGCGGTCGCCGACTTCTTCAATCCCGACCGCATCGTCGTGGGAGCGGACGAGCCGGCAGCGGCCAGATCGCTGGCGAGCCTGTACGCCCCTTTCGAAAAACACGGCGTCCCGGTGGTCGTGACGAGCACGGTGGACGCAGAACTCGCCAAATATGCTTCCAACGCCTTCCTCGCCTTGAAGATCGGTTTCATAAATGAGGTGGCCGACCTGTGCGAACAGACGGGCGCGGACGTTGCCAGCGTTGCCGCCTGCGTGGGGCACGACAAACGGATCGGCAGCGCCTTCCTCGCGCCCGGACCGGGTTTCGGCGGCTCTTGTTTTCCAAAGGATACCCGCGCCTTCATTGCCACTGGCCGCCGGTTCGGCGCGAACCAGACGCTCGTCGAAAGCCTGATACGCAGCAACGAGCTTCGAAAGAGAAAACTTGCCGTCCGGATCCTCGACCACCTCGCGGGTGGAAGCGTGGTCGCCGTGCTCGGAACGGCGTTCAAGGCCGGCACGGACGATATGCGCGAGGCGGCTGCGCTGACGATCGTTCCGCTCCTTCAACAACAGGGCGTGAAGGTGAAGGCGCATGACCCGCAGTGCCGGACCGTGGGCGCGAAGATGCTGCCGGCCGTCTCCTGGCACGACGATCCCTATGCCGCCGTCGCCGATGCCGACGCCGTCGTCGTCCTGACGGAGTGGCCGGATTATCGCACGCTGGACTGGCGAAGGATCGCCGCCTCGATGAGGGGCCGCATGCTCTTCGACTATCGCAATCTGCTCGAGGCAAGCGCCGTCGCGACGCACGGACTGCGCTACATCGGCCTCGGCCGGCCCGTAAGCCAGCCTCCGGCCGCTGCAAAGAACGGTTCGGCAAGCACAGCCGGCGACTGGCACGACATCGCAGCCGCCCCCTATTGATCCAGCAGAACAGGCGACCAGAACAGCTAGGAGAGGACTTACGATGAACATCGCCTTGCCCGGCGACACGACGCTGATGAAGGCCGCGGTCCTGACCGGTCCGCACACATTCGACCTGCGGACCATGCCACTGCCGGCACCGGCGCCCGGCCAGGTCCGAATCCGTCTTGAGGGATGCGGCGTGTGCGCATCGAATGTGACGCCCTGGGAAGGCCCCGAATGGATGACGTTTCCGACCGAGCCCGGCGGCCTCGGGCACGAAGGCTGGGGACAAGTCGACGCGATCGGCGAAGGCGTCACGGGCATCAGCCCGGGCGACCGGGTCGCCGCCCTGTCGTTCCACGCCTATGCCAGCCATGACCTGGCCGACGTGGGCAACGTGGTCCGGCTGCCGCCCGAGCTCGACGGCATGCCCTTCCCCGGCGAGCCGCTGGGTTGTGCCATGAACATCGTCCAGAGATCCGACATCGGCGCGGGCCAGACGGTCGCGATCGTCGGCATCGGTTTTCTCGGCGCCGTTCTGACGCGACTGGCCTCGGCCGCCGGAGCGACCGTCCTCGCCATCGGGCGCCGGCCCTTTGCCTTGAAACTCGCCAAGCGTATGGGCGCAGCAGAGACGATCGAGATGGACGATCACTGGTCGGTTATCGAAAAAGTTCGCTCGCTGACCGGCGGTCTCTTTTGCGATCGTGTCGTTGAGGCCGCGGGAAAGCAGTGGCCGCTCGATCTTGCAGGCGAACTGACGCGCGAGCGCGGCCGGCTGGTGATTGCCGGCTACCACCAGGACGGACCACGGCAGGTCAACATGCAGATGTGGAACTGGCGGGGCCTGGACGTCATCAATGCACATGAGCGCGATCCCCTGGTCTATGTCGAGGGTATGCGCAACGCGGTCCGCGCCGCCGTCGGCGGACTGATCGATCCGGCCGGGCTGATCACGCATCGGCTGCCCCTCGAGCGCCTGAGCGACGCCCTGGCGATGACACGGGATCGGCCGGAAGGTTTTCTCAAGGCAATCGTGGAGTTCCGATGAAACCGCAGCCCTTTTCGACCGCACCTGCGGCGCCTCCCGTCGGCAGGCCGAAACTCGGCTTCCTCGGCACCGGCCGGATCGGCCGGAACCGTCTGGAGGCGATCGCCCGCAGCCAGACCGCCGACATAGCCTTCGTCGCGGACACGGACGGTGCGATGGCAGAGCAGGCTCGCCAACTGGCTCCGGAAAGCGAGAGGTCGCAGGGCCTCGAGGCGATGCTCGACTCGGGTATCGACGGCCTGGTCATCGCAACCCCCAGCGCCCTGCATGCCGCCCAGGCCATACGCGCGCTGGATGCCGGCATCGCCGTCTTTTGCCAGAAGCCGCTGGGGCGGGACCGCGGGGAGGTGGAAGACGTGGTTTCGGCCGCCCGAAACGCCGACCGTCTTCTCGGCGTCGACCTCTCCTACCGCTTCACCACCGGTGCTCAATTGATCGCCGAACGCTTGCGCAGGGGGGATATCGGCAAGGTCTTCGCCGTCGATCTGGAATTCCACAATGCCTATGGCCCGGACAAGGCGTGGTTCTACGACCGTTTTCTGTCGGGTGGCGGCTGCGTCATCGACCTCGGCGTGCATCTCGTCGACATGGCGCTCTGGCTGCTCGGCCCCTGCGATATCCGCCATGTGGAATCGGCCCTTTACCGGGATGGGCGACGGCTGGTTTCCGGCAGCGAGGACGTGGAGGACTTCGCCGCCGCCACGCTTGAAACCGTACAGGGCGTGACGATCCGCCTTACCTGTTCCTGGCGGCTTCATGCCGGCTGCGACGCCGTCATCCGGGCACGGTTCTTCGGTGAGAAAGGCGGACTGGAATTCGCCAATGTCGGCGGTTCGTTTTACGATTTTACCGCCCGGCATCACCTCCAGACCGCATCCACCGAACTGTGCGGCCCGCCGGACGACTGGAGCGGCCGCGCGGCGGTGGACTGGGTTCGCCGCCTTGCCCGCAACCCCGGCTACGATCCCGCCTGCGAGCAATTCATCGCAGTCGCAGATGCGCTGGACCGCATCTACCAAGCCGGGCGCCGATAACGAGGATCGACCGCCATGCCAAAGGAACCGCGACGACCCGAGGATGTCGCGGCACTGCTCGAAGTTGCGCGAGCCGGTCGGCCGACGATGACACCGCGCGCGACGATCCGCGAACGCCTGCTCCCGGGCATGGTCAGGCCCGGTGCCGTCGCAATCGCCGTTTTGCTGCTCGCGGGGCCGATGACGGCGACCATGCCGGCGGACCGACCGTCACATCTCGCCGGCGACGTCGAGAAGGGGCGGCTCGTCTTCGCCGCCGCCAATTGTGCCGCCTGTCATGCCACTCCGGGTCAATCCGACCCGCTGATGCTCGGCGGAGGCCTCGCGCTCGCCTCGCCCTTCGGCACGTTCCGCGTCCCCAACATTTCCTCCGATCGTCAGGACGGAATCGGAGCATGGTCGGTCGCCGATCTCGAAACCGCGCTGATCACGGGAATGTCTCCGGCCGGAGAACATTATTATCCGGCCTTCCCTTACACCAGCTACACAAGCATGAGCAGGCGGGACATCGAAGATCTCCACGCCTATCTCAAGACCCTGCCGGCCGCGAAAGGGCGCCCGCCGCCGCACGATCTTCCCTTCTTCCTGCGTGCCCGCGCACTCATCGGCATATGGAAGTTGCTGTTTTTCCATCAGGGTCGCTCGTCCGCGTTTCTGAACGGCGATCCGGTGCACGACCGCGGCGCCTATCTGGTCGAAACGCTCGGCCATTGCGCCGAATGTCACTCGACCCGGAATCGTCTTGCGGCCATCGAGCCCGACACGCGGTTCGCCGGCGGTCCTGACCCTGAAGGCACGGGCTTCGTTCCCAACATCACGCCCACGCGTCTCGGCGACTGGAGCGAAGCGGATGTCTCGGCCCTGCTGAAGACGGGGAAAACGCCGCACGGCGTTCGTGTGGGATCGTCCATGGCAGAGGTCGTGACGAACTTTGCCTTGCTGCCGCAATCCGACCGGGACGCCGTCGCCCGCTACATCAAATCACTGCCGGCGCGGCCGACACCCCATCCCTGATCTAGAGTATGTCTTTTCGGGAAAACCGGTTTCCACTTTTCCCTGACGAACTCTAGTCGGCGTAGAGATAGGCCGCGAGGTGGCGCGCTTCGTCCTGCGAAACGCCGGTGGCGGGCATGGCCGTCTTCGGCGAGAAGCGTTGCGGAACGACGATCCATTGGATGAGATTTTCCGGCGTATTGGCGAGTCCGCCCGCAATGTAGACGCGCTCGCGCAAGGCGGCGAGCGGGCCGCCGACCTTGCCATCCGCGCCGGATATGCCGGGAATGCTGTGGCATCCGGCGCAACCGTAGCGGCGGAAGATCGCGGGCGCCAGCGCCGGATCGCCCCCGGTCATCGCAACGGCGACGGCGCGGCGCTGCTGTTCGTTCCTGACGCCGTAAGCGCCAAGACCGCTCGCGAGCACGGCCGCCAGGGCGGCGCCTGCGAGGATTTCCGCTCTATGGCGTGCGAACACGGTCCGCATGGACGCCTCCCGCACCGGAATCCGCAATCCACAAGGCGAGCACCGCCAATGCCGCCGCCGCATAGATGATGCCGCCCGGCACCCACATCACGATGCCGGCAAGCTGCTGATCCTCGAGCGGTGTCAGGCCCCATTCCGGCGCAGATTGCGTCTGCGCCACGTAGGCGACATGCGGCGCGAGCGCGATCAGCGCCCCGAGTATGCTCGTGTGCATCATGGTCGCGAAGAGATGCCATGCCGCCACGCCTCTGCCCGACCTCCAGATCGCCGCCCACCAGAAGAAGATTGCGGTGGCAAAGAAGCTCAGATGCTGGAGCCGATGGAGCGCAAGGTCCGTGACCGTCGCGTCGAAGAGCCCCGGCGCGTGCCATGTCCAGATGGCTGCGCCATGAAGAATCGTCGCCACAAAGCCGCCGGTCGCGATGGTCCAGGCCTTTTCCGCGACGACGGACTTGAAGGCCTTCCCCGCGGCGTGGCGGAGCGGCCTCGGGAGCCCCCAGAACATGACACCGACCGGACGCGCCAGAACGATCAGCGGTGCGGCGACCACCATGACGAGTTCGTGCTCGATCATATGGACCGTGAACAGATGCTCGCCGAGAAAATGCACCGGCGAAACGAGCGCGACCACGAGCGCGAGCCAGCCACCGCAGAATGCAGCGCCGGAGCGGATGAGAAAACGGCGATCGCTCGACCGCTCCAGAAGTTTCAGCGCTCCCGCGGCATAGAGCCCACCGGCAAGAGCGATCGGAACGACGATCCACGGATCGAGGGTCCATTCCGGACCGCGTTCATGCGCCTCTCCGCCATGGGCTGAAAGCGGGCCGGCAGCGGCGGCGAGGATGACGATCGCAGCGGACGTCCTGGCCGCGGATGCGACGACGAAACGACGGGATTTGTCCGCTGCGTTGCTCATAGCCGTGGCACCCAGTAAAGGCTCGCATAGAGCGGAATCCACGTGACGACGACGAAGTTCCAGTAAAGGGCATTGTCTTCGACGTCGCCGAAGCGTCGCGGGTTGTCACCGTGCCGGGTGAACATCAGGCATGTCAGGACGAGGGTATCGACGAGATCGGTGACGATGTGCGCCGTGTGGAGGCCGAGGATCGTCCAGGTGATGGACCCGTAGGCGTTGTCATCCCAGCGCACCCGCAGGGCCGGGAATTCGTAGGCGCGAAAGAACAGCGGCGCGATGCCGAAAAGGCACATGACGACAAGGCCGAGGCGCACGCGGCGCATGTCGCCTTGCCGCGCCCAGCGGCTGACGAGGACGTTCGGCGCCACGCTCGCCAGCAGGATCAGGGCCAGGAAGGTGCCCGGCCAGGGATCGGGCGCGGGTGCACGGATGGGCCAATGCGGTGCGAGGCTCATGAGATAGAAGTAGACCGCGAGCGCCAGCGCGAACCCCGTTCCTTCGATGAGCATGAAGGCGCAGGTGCCCCACCATGTCGGGCTCGCCGCGCCCGTAGCGTGCAGTGGCAGTGCCGAAACATCGAGGACCACGCGCTCCTTCATGACTCGTCCTCCGCAACGCCCTTCGGCCAGAACCAGCCGATCAGCGTGATCGCGACCGGGATGGAACCCCAGACCACGGCCCAGGGAGAGAACATCGACCAGATTAGCAGGACCGACGTCGCGAGCGCGGCCCAGAACGGCCAGACCGAATCCCGCGGTGAGGATTCCCGCGCCTCCGGCGAAGCCTCCACGAGGCTGGTGATCAGAAGCTCGCGCCGGTCGGTTCGCAGCGCGGACGTCACCGGAAGTTCGTCCGGCAGGGACCACAGCGGATCGCGGCCGACGACGACGGGAATGGACCGGAAATTGTAGGGTGGCGGGGGCGAAGGCGTCGCCCATTCCAGCGTCGGCGCATTCCAGGGGTTCTCACCGGCCGGCAACCCCGAGGTCCGGCTGCGTATCGCATCTATGAAAAAGACGAGAAATCCCGCCGCGAGAATGAAGGCGCTCACACTTACGAAGAGGTTGAGCCCGGCCCAGGGGAGTTCGGGCTGGTATGTATAGATACGCCGCGGCATGCCCAGCAGCCCGAGGATATGCATCGGGAAGAAGGTCAGGTGGAAGCCGGTGAAGATGAGCCAGAATGCCCATTTTCCCAGCCTCTCGCTCATCATGCGGCCGGTCATCTTGGGAAACCAGTAATAGACCGCCCCGATCAGTGGAAAGACGGCGCCGCCGATCAGCACATAGTGAAAATGCGCGACGACGAAGTAGGTGTCGTGAACCTGCGCGTCGAACGGCACGGATGCGACCATCACGCCTGTCAAGCCGCCGATCACGAAGGTGACGATGAAGCCGATGACGAAGAGGAGCGGCGTCTTGAAGACGGGTCGCCCCGCCCAAAGCGTCGCCAGCCAGCAGAATATCTGCACGCCCGCCGGAACCGCTATCGCCATGCTGGATGCGGTGAAGAAGCTTTCGCCGAGCCGCGGCAGGCCCACGACGAACATGTGATGCACCCAGAGGCCGAAGGAAAGGATACCGGTCGCGATCAGCGCCATGACCAAGGGAAGGTAGCCGAAGAGCGGCCGCCCGACGAAGGTGGGCAGGATGGTCGAGACCATGCCGACCGCCGGCAGGAAGATGATGTAGACTTCCGGGTGCCCGAAGAACCAGAAGACATGCTGCCAAAGCAAGGCGTCGCCGCCTTCGGCCGGGTTGTAGAAGTGCGTGCCGACGAGCCGGTCCATGATCAATGTCGAGCTTGCGAACATGATCGCCGGCATCGCCAGGATCACGAGAAAAGCCATGACCAGCATCGCCCAGACCAGAACAGGTATGCGGTCGAGGGACATGCCGGGCGCCCGCTGCTTGAAGACCGTGACGACGATCTCAAGCGCGATCGCCAGCGCCGAGAGTTCGGTGAAGGTGATCATCTGCGCCCAGATGTCGGCCCGCTTGCCGGCGCCGTACTCCGGTCCGGCGAGCGGGACATAGGCGAACCAGCCGACGTCGGGCGCGGCGTCCACGACGAAGGAACCCCACAGCAGCAGGCCGCCGACGAGGAAGACCCAATAGGAGAAGGCATTCAGCCGCGGGAAGGCGATGTTGCGCGTCCCCACCATCAGAGGCACGAAGTAGATCGCCATCGCTTCCATGACCGGCACGGCGAAAAGGAACATCATGTTCGAACCGTGCATGGTGAAGATCTGGTTGTAGCGATCCGCATCCAGGAAACGCGCCTCGGGACGGGCCAGTTGAACGCGCATCGCGAGGGCGAGAAGGCCGCCGAGCGCGAGGAAGACGAAGGCCGTGATCATGTAGCGCCGGGCGATGACCTTATGGTCCACCGTGGCGATCGAGCCCCAGAAACCCGGCGCGGAGCCCCAGGTCGCCTGCAGGGCGCCCTCCGCCGTGCCCTCGAGCGGGCCGGCCTCCACCACCGGGGACGTATCGCGCTCCACCATCACTTCAGGCCTTCCATATAGGCGGATACCTGTCTCAGCTCCTCGGCCGGGAGCGGAACGAGCGGCATATTGTTGCCGGGCTTCAAAGTCTGGGGATCGGCGATCCACGCGGCAATCGAGCCGCGTGTATTCTCCAGAAGGCCGGCCGCGATCGTTCGCCGTCCTCCGACATGGGTCAGGTCCGGCCCGGTCGTTCCCGTCGCCTGCGTACCCCGGATCGTATGGCAGGCCGCACATTGCCGGGTCATGAAGACGGTTTTGCCGGCCGAAGCCTCGGGGTTTTCCGGCTCGACGGCGCCGGCGCGCTGCATCTGCACCCAGCGGTCATATGCCTCCGGTTCCTCCGCGATCACGAGAAACGCCATGTGAGCGTGCTGGAGCCCGCAGAATTCGGCGCATTGCCCCCGATAGATACCGGGCCGATCCGCGCGGAACGTCAGTACATTGTGTCGCCCGGGTATGAGATCCTGCTTGCCGGCAAGGCTCGGCACCCAGAACGAATGGATGACGTCGGCGCTTTCGAGCGTTACGCGCACGGTCTTGCCGACGGGAACGTGAATTTCGTTGGCTGTCCGGAACGCGCGGGCCGGGTCGGCGTCTTCGTAGTCGAATTGCCACCACCATTGCTGCGCACGCACGCGGATCGTGACCGCGGCATTCTCGTCGGGAGCGAGCCGGCGCGTCGCCTGGAAACTGACGACGGTCAACGCAGCCACCACGACGACGGTGGCAGCCACAGCCGCCATGACCGGCCGGTGCAGCACATGGTCCGGCACCGCCCGCGCGTCGCGGCGCCGCAGGAGCGCCGCGACCAGGACGATCATGACGGCGATCCAGACCACGACGCACACCGCGACGATGACGATGATCAATGCCTTGAGCGCGGCCGCGGAGGGACCCTGCGCATTCAGCGCCGACTGCACGCCGCCGCATCCCGATTGCAGAAGTGCCGACGACAGAATGACCGCAGCGCGTTTCATGGTGAAGGCCCTTGCTCGCCATACGGCACGGGGCCTTCCTGAAAGAGGAGTGCGGCCGGAGCGCGGTTTTCCGAGGGCCGCGTCTGGCGATCGTCGTTGCGGCCCGGGGCGGTCAGCGGGGCGGAATAGGCGCCGATCGTCTTCACGTAGCCGGCGAGCTGCCAGATCTGGTCCGTCGTCATCCTGTCGCGAAACGGCGGCATCCCGTTGGGGCGGCCATCCCGGATCGATGCGGCGATCGACACCATCGACGGCCCGTAAGTCCACCACCCGTCGAGAAAGGCCGGGCCTCTGCCGCCTTCCCCCTCCCCGTGACATGCCGCGCAACCGAACCACGCGTAGAGCCGCTTGCCCTGCGCAAGATCATAAGCCGTACGTTCGTAGGGTTTGCCGAGCGCGAAATAAACCTCCGGAGGCGTGCCGGCGATACGGTTGGGCATCAGCCTCAGCCCGTCGAGCGCGGCCGACAGGGGAGGATCGAGTCGATATCGTCGCGGCTCCCGCTCGAGGGCGAGGACCACGGCCGCAATCAGCAGCGACGCCAGGAAGCCCGTCCGGAAAAGCGACGACGAGGACGGACGCAGAACCTTCGACATTGTCGCCTCCGCTGCCTCAATTGGCAGGCACCTGGATCGAGCGGACCAGACGAACGGGCAGCAGCTTGTAGGACGGCGTCTTCGCCTTCGGACTGTGGTGGTCCAGCGGGAACAGCGGGTTGGTCTCGGGATAGTATGCCGCGCAACACCCTTTCGGGATGTCGTAGGCCACGATCCGGAAGCCCAGGACTTCGCGGCGCGTCTGCGGTTGAAGGACGGTGATCATGTCCACCACGTCGCCGTTTGCGAAACCCAGGCGGATGATATCGTCGGCATTCATGAAGATCACCTGCCGCGTGCCGTCGACGCCGCGAAAGCGATCGCTGTAACCGTAGATCGTCGTGTTGAACTGGTCGTTGGACCTGAGCGTGGCAAGGTGGAGGACATCCTGCGCCGAGGCCTCCGCCGGAAATTCGGGAAAGAGCCGCCCCGGCGTGATGAAGTTCGCCTTACCGTTCCCGGTGACCCATTTGCGCTCGCGCGCGGGCAGCGGTCGCGGGATGCCGCCCGGCTGGAAAAGCCGCCTGTTGAAATCCTTGAAGGTCTCGGGATAGGTCCGCTCGATGGCATCGCGGATCTGCGAATAGTCGGCGACCCAGCGATCCCACGGCACGTTGCCTCTGCTGAGAGTGGCCTTGGCGATGCCGGCGATGATCGCCGGTTCTGACAGCAGCTCGGGACTTGCCGGCTTTGCCCGGCCGCGCGACCCGTGGAAGTGGGCGACCGAACTTTCCATGGATACCGCCTGCGGGCCGCCTGCCTGCTCATCGAGCTCGATGCGCCCGAGACAAGGCAGCAAATAGGCGATCTCGCCGTGGACGAGATGACTGCGGTTGAGCTTGGTGGCGATCTGCACGGTCAGCCGCAGCTTGCGCCATGCCGCCTCCAGCGCGACCGTATCGGGTGCTGCGCGCAGGAAATTGCCGCCGAGGCTGATGAAGGCGCGCGCCTGCCCGTTCAGGATCGCCTTGCACGCGTCGACGGTCGTGTGCCCCTCCCAGCGGGGCGGCTCGAATGCATAGAGCTCCTTCAGCTTGTCGAGCGGAACGAGGTCCGGCTTTTCCGTTATGCCGACCGTGCGCTGGCCCTGCACGTTCGAATGGCCTCTGACGGCACAGATATTGGCGCCCGGTTTGCCGATATTGCCGCGAAGCAGGGCGAGGTTCGCCACCATGTGAACGTTCTCGACGCCCATCAGATGTTGCGTCAAGCCCATGCCGTAGACCATGAGGACGGCGTCCGAGGCGGCGTAGATGCCGGCCGCCTCCGTCATCTGCTCGCGTGTGAGGCCGGAAACGCGCTCCAGCTCCTCCCATCCGTACTTGCGGGCGGCCGCTGCGAACGTCTCGAAACCGGCCGTGTGGTGTTCGATGAAATCGTGGTCCAGGACGTGTTTCGTGTCGGCGGCGGCCACCGATGCGGCGAAGGCCAGCGCCGCCGCATTCGACGGGTCCTGCGGCCTCGCATCCGTGCCCGAGGCCGCCGTGGCGCCGTCAGCCCGGCGCGCGTCGTCCGCCTCGATCAACGCCTTGCATACGCCGAACATCGCCGCGATGTCGCCGCCGTTTTTCACCTGGTAGTATTTGTCGGAGATCGGCGTTTGCCGGCCGGTCAGCATCTGGCTCGGCGCCTGCGGATTGACGAACCGCTCCAGACCGGGCTCGCGCAGCAGATTGAAGGTAACGACCCGGACACCGCGATCCACTGCATCCTGAAGGTCGTGCAGGAGACGCGGCGACGACGTTCCGACATTCTGCGCAATGTAGAAAATACAGTCGCAATTCTGGAAGTCGGAGAGAATAGCGGTTCCGACGGAGGCGCCGATACTCTCCGGCAGGCCGACGGAGGAACTCTCGTGGCACATGTTGGAGGAGTCGGGCAGGTTGTTGCTGCCGTAGATGCGCGCAAACAGCTGGTACATGTAGGAGGCCTCGAGCGAGGCGCGCCCGGATGTATAGAATTCGGCCGTCTCCGGCGGGACTGCACGCAATTCCCGCCCGATCTCTTCAAAGGCCGTCTGCCAACCGACCGGAACGTATTTGTCGGTCTCCGCATCCCAGCGCATCGGGTGGGTGAGCCGTCCCTGCTCCTCAAGATCGTGGTCGAGCCAGCCTTCGAGTTCGCTCAGCGTGTGGGCGGCGAAAAAACCCGGGTCGGTCCGGCGGCCGGTCACCTCCCAGGCGGTGGCCTTGGCGCCGTTCTCGCAAAACTCCAAAGGGTGGACCTTCGCGGGCTTTGCCCATGCGCAGCTGACGCACATATAACCTTCGGGCTTGTTCTGGTGTTTGAGCAGCGAAGGGCCGGCGACGGGGACATGTTCGCGGAGAAGAATTTCGCCGACCGATTTGGCCGATCCCCATCCTCCGGCCGGCCCCACGTCGAAGCCGATGCTCGGCGATTGTCGCAGCTTTCCGCTCATGATCTGCCTCCTTCCGCGTATTGAACCCGGCTTCCTCGGCTTCGGCCGCTGGTCAAGAGGAGGCCGAAAGACAATGCCCGCTGCCGCGTCTCAGGTGCTCGTCATGATCCCGTAGAGGACGATGAACGTGTAAATCGCAAATGCGGCGAGCGCGACGCCCGCGATAAGCATCATCAAGCCGCGCCCGGCGATGACCTTGCGCTTCTTTTGCTCAGGGGGATCGGCGGAAGGAGAAAGCCCCGTCGGCGTATGCTTGTCGCCCATGCTTGCTGCTCCTGTTCGGTTTCAGTCGTCGTGCTTCGGGCATGGTGGCTGGTCAGGAGACGGAACTTTTCCTCGCCTGAAGCAATTCCGCTACAAGAGAACCGCAGCGTTTGTCATCGTCTTCGCGGACCGGCAGTCGATGCGATCTTCCGCGTGTCGACGATGTCGGCTGCGCCAGGAAATTCGAATTCTACGTGCCACCCGCCACGCACATCCCTTGCCGGCAAACTCATACTCACGAACGGCAACGATGTTCCGGAGAACGAAAAAAATTGTCAAAGCCGTTGCCGGCACATAATTCTAGAAGTGGAGAGACCGCCGATCGGTCTTCAGGAACGGTGCCATGACAAAAACAAACTCCCGGTTTCCGGTCGTCGGAATTGGTGCGTCGGCGGGTGGCATCCCTGCAATGGAAGGGTTCTTTCGCGGTCTTCCGGAACGCTGCGGCATGGCCTTCGTCATCGTCACGCATCTCAACCCGGAGCGCGAGAGCCTGCTCCACGAAGTGCTCCGGCGCTTTACCGACATGAATGTGATACCCGCATCGAACGGCACGAGGGTCGAGCCGGATACCGTCTACGTCATGCCTGAAAACGTGGTGCTGACGATTCGCGATGGCGTCCTTGACGTCCGCACGCTTGGCGCCGACGCCCGGGAACGCAAGCCGGTCGATGTGTTTTTCGTGGAGCTTGCCAAGGATCAGGGCGAATATTCCGTCGGGGTCATTCTTTCCGGAGGAGACGGCGACGGCACCCTCGGCGTCAAAGCGATCAAGGAGCGCGGTGGCCTGACGCTTGCGCAGGCCAGCGACGGCGCCGGGCCGCGTAACCCCGACATGCCGCAGAGCGCGATTTCCAGCGGCCTGATCGACCTCGCCATTCCCGCCGAGGACATGGGCCAGAAGCTCGTCGCCTTCGCGCGCGGCTTCGACCTTCTGCCGGACCCCGGCCAAGCCGACAAAGAAGGGAACTCGCAGGACCTCGATGAGGCTCGTCAGAACATCTACTCGATCCTGCGCAGCCAGTCGGGCCATGATTTTTCCGGTTACAAGACAAAGGCCTTCCTGCGGCGCGTCCGCCGGCGCATGCAGGTCAAGCAACTCGAAACGATCGACGCCTATGTCGCCTGCCTGAGACAGGATCCCGAGGAGGTCTCCCGCCTGTTCAGCGACCTGCTGATCAACGTCACGAACTTCTTTCGCGACACGGACGCGTTCGCTGTTTTGGAAAACAGAGTCATTCCGCAACTCTTCACCGAGAAGACGGCGGCCGACACGATCCGTATCTGGATTCCCGGCTGCGCAACCGGCGAAGAGGTCTATTCCATTGCGATCCTGATGCGGGAACAGATGGAAAAACTTTCCTCCGTTCCGCGCGTGCAGATCTTCGCGACCGATATCGACGAGCCTGCCCTCAACATCGCGCGAGCCGCCCGGTATCCTGAAGCGCTGCTGGAGGGCGTGTCGGGCGCACGGAAAGACAAGTTCTTCAACAGCGACGGCGCAAGCTTCGTCGTCAGCACCGCCGTGCGCGAGCTTTGCATCTTTTCTCCGCACAGCGTCATTCGGGATCCGCCTTTCTCGCGCATGGATCTCGTATCCTGCCGCAACTTGCTGATCTATCTCGGGCAGGACGTGCAGAACCGGCTCATTCCGACGTTCCACTATGCCTTGCGGCCGGGCGGGTATCTGTTTCTCGGCACTTCGGAGGGCGTCGGGCAGCACAGTGATCTTTTCACCGTCATCGACAAGAAAAACCGCATCTTCCAGGCGCGCGACAACCCCGGCGCCGTGCGGGTGCCGATGTTGATCGGGGACGAACAATACACCCCGTTCCCGGCCTCGGCAAAACTGGATGCGCGGGGCGTCGGGGCGGTACAGTTGCGACAGGCCGCGGAAGCGCAGGTGTTGGAAGCATTCGCTCCCGCCCATGTCGTCGTCAACGCGGAGGGCGACGTGCTCTACGCGTCCGGCCGGACCGGGCGCTTCCTGGAGATACCGCAGGGGGCGCCAAGCCGTCAGTTGCTGACCATGGCAAAACGCGAGCTCAGGCTCGATCTGCGGGCTGCGTTGCGGGAATGCGCCTCCTCCAGGCAACGCGTCACCAAGGAGAACATCGCGATCGATGCGGAGGGCAACCGCGTTCAATTCGCGTCGATATCCGTCGAGCCGCTCAATCACCGCGGAAACGGCGAGCCGCTCTACGTCGTGCTTTTCCAGTCGCTCGGACCTTCGCAGACCCGGACCGATATCGAACGCGAGCGGCGCGATCCCGCAGAGACGGCCGATCTGGAGCGAGAGCTGCGCGACACGCGCGAGCGCCTACAGTCGACGATCGAGGAGTACGAAACCGCCCTCGAGGAACTGAAGTCCTCTAACGAGGAGCTGGTCTCGGTCAACGAAGAGGCCCAATCCTCCAACGAGGAGCTGGAAGCGTCGAAGGAGGAGATGCAATCGCTCAACGAGGAGCTCAACACCATCAACGCCGAGCTGAACAGCAAAGTCGAAGATCTCGACCGCGCCAACAACGACCTGAAGAACCTTTTCGAGGCCACGCAGATCGCGACCATCTTTCTCGATCGCAATCTGGTGATCCGTAATTTCACGCCGACCGCGTCGAACTTCTTCAAGGTAAGAGGGTCCGATGTCGGGCGACCGCTGACCGAACTGTCGAGCGATATCGATTATCCGGAGTTGAAGAGCCATATTGCCGAGGTCTTCGCCTCGGGACAGAATCTCGACCACCATCTGTCGCGCGATGGCAATGGCCGTCACTATCTGGCGCGTCTCATTCCCTATCGCGGCGACAACAACAAGATCGACGGCGTCATCGTCACCCTCATCGACGTCACGACCCTTGCGGAAGCGGAAGACCACCAGAAGGTGCTGATCTCCGAACTGAACCACCGCGTCAAGAACATGCTTGCCGTGACGGTCAGCATCGCGACCCAGACCCTTGAGTCATCGACATCCCCCGAGGCGTTCCATACCGCCTTCGTCGGCCGCCTGAAGGCGATGTCCCGCACCTATGGCCTGCTCTCGCGCGAACACTGGAAGGAAGCCTCGGTACAGGAACTCATTGCGCAGGAATTGTCGCCGTTCGGCGTCGATCGCAGCACGCTGGTCGGCCCGGCAATCAAGCTGGCCCCCCAGCGAGGCCTCGCCTTGGGCATGGTCGTTCATGAGCTTGCGACGAATGCCGCCAAATATGGCGCGCTCAGCGACACGGACGGCCGGGTGAGCGTACACTGGAGCGTCGATGACGGTTGGTTCAGGCTGATCTGGCTGGAACGGGACGGCCCACGCGTGTCGCCGCCGCAAAAGGATGGCTTCGGCATGAGCCTCCTGCATGGGGAGGTCAGCTACCGGCTGGGCGGAAAGGTGGAAACAAAATTCGAAGAGCAAGGTTTGAGCGCAAATATCTCGTTTCCACTTCGCTAGAAGTGGTGGATCCGCAGCAATCGCCATATGCGCGGCACGCATATGGCGGACTACGCCGATCGGAACGTCCGTGATACCGACATCGCGATACAGCCCCCTCTTTGCCGGCAAACGCATTCTCGTTGTCGAGGACGAGTTTCTGCTGGCCAACGAGGCTCGGACAATGCTCGTCAAGCTCGGCGCGACGGTCGTCGGTCCGACACCGCGCGTCGACCGGGCGCTGACGATCATCGAGACCGAGCAGGTGGATGCCGCCATCCTCGACATTTGCCTCGACGGGGCGCTCGTTTTCCCCGTCGCGGAGCGGCTCGCCGACCTCGCTATCCCCTTCGTCTTTGCCTCCGCTTTCGACCCTTCGATCATTCCCGAGCGGTTCAGCGGGTATGTGCTCTGCGAAAAGCCCGTCGAACTGGAGAAGATTGCCCACGGCCTTTTCGGACCACCCATGACGAACGCCTGATGGAAGCCGTCCGTCGCGAAAGAGGATCCAAGCTCCTTACCTGAGCCGTCTGTTCGCGGTTACCGGCCGCCGGAGAGACTGAACCAAACAAACTCTAGAGCCAGCCGAGCGCAAGCAGTATCGCTCCGAGGAAAAAAACCGAGCCGGCGAATGCGAACGCGATTCCGACGATCGGAATTTTCGACTGGAGCGGGTGGTTCGCTGGAAAGATCGGACGCATTGCCGACCCCTCGTCGGCCGATACGTCAGGACGCTTTCCTTCGCACTGCGTCCGGCGAGCGGTCTCGACCATCTCGGGATCGAGAGGCGTGCCGGCAGCCTCGGCGTCCGTTTCGAGCGGCGCGAGGGCCGGATCGAAACCGGGACGCTTGTCGCCGGTGAGGCCGGCCTGAATATCTCCTCGAATCTGAGCTGGATTGCGCCCGTCAGGCGCATGCGACTTCTTCATCGGTAGGCTCCTGAACATCGTGGCGCTCTAACCCCCGTTTTGTTGGAAGGTTCCCCTTTTTACCTTGCAATGATGCCGGCTTGGCTTTGGCGAAGGCGCCAGGAACACTTTCCGTCCGGCCAAGTTAGATGCGGCGAACCTCGCTCCTGGGGTTCGAGCAAAGCCGGCTTCCCCTCAATTCCGCCGGCTGCGCAAGCGACCGCTCGTCCCGTGCAGTACGAGCGGTCGCCCATTCGGGAACGGTGAAGAGCCGCTTCCTATCCCGCCGTCGCGCGCCAACTGAGATCCCGGCAGGACGCCCGTTCAATCAAAGCGCAGCCGACTTTGTGGACACGGTGGGTCCCGGCCATGGCGGCAGGCCCTTTGCCGAGCTGCCGCATGGCCCAGGCGCCCATTGGCCGGTGCGGGAGTTCGAGCGTCGTCAATTGGGGACGCAGATGGCGGGAAAGTTCATCGTCGTCGTAGCCGATGACGGAGATATCGTCCGGAACGCGCAGGCCCGCTTCCGTGATGGCGTTGAGACAACCCATCGCCATCTTGTCGTTCTGGCAAAAGATCGCCGTCGGCCGCCTGTCGAGGGACAGGAGCTTCTGGGTCGCCTCGAAGCCCGATGATGGCGTCCAGTTTCCTTCGACCACCAGTCTGTCGTCATAGGGCACACCGGCCTCCGCCAGCGCCTCCCTGTAGCCGATGAGCCGATCTTGCGCCGCTTCCATGAAGGTCTCGCCGGTAATCGTCCCGATCCACGTATGCCCGAGCTTCGCAAGCGAACTCGTCGCCAAGCGTCCACCCTTTATCTCGTCGGGAACCACGGACGGGAAGCGGTTGTCGCTCGTGTAGCAATTGAGCAGGACAAGGGGCACCGGGAGGTCTTCGAAGGCAAAATCCAGCGAGACCCGCCGGGTGAAGATCGACATGTAGACGATGCCCTGGGCGCCGGCCTGCAACAGTCGTGCCAGCGCCTTTTTCTCATGCTCCGCCCTGCCCTGGGTTTGCGCCACGAGAATCGTCACGTCGTTTTCCCACGATTCATGACGCGCACCTTCGATGGCGTTGACGGCCTCCGGGGTGGTCGCAAGCTGGTCCACGATGAAGCCGACGCAACCGCCCCGGAGATCGTCCATTCCCGCGCGCCGGATCGGGCTTCCCAAACCGTAGCCCAACGATCGCGCCGCATCGACCACGCGCGTTCGAAGCTCAGGGGAAATCTTGATGTCCGTGACACTGTTCAAAACGACCGAGACGGTGGCCTGCGAGCAGCCGGCCGCCTTGGCAACATCCATCATCGTCACGCGCTTGCTGGTCTTCCGGTCGCTCATGTCCGCCCCCTTTGCTGGCAGGCCTATACCAGCTAATAAAATTCCGCCATTGACTAATAATTATTAGTAGCGCTAGGTTTGAGTTCCTTGGAGGAGGATTTCGCGATGACCGCACACACATCTTTCGACTACGATATCGCCGCACAGATGGCGCAGCTCGCCGAAGACGGCATCATCGGGCTCAAAGGCGCCTTCTCTCCCGAATGGGCAGACGCGATGCGCGAAGACATGATGACAGCCTTCTGGTCGGCCATTCAGCGCCCCGGCGGCGCAGTGGGGCGCGGGCCGCGGCGCTGGTATGTCGAAATCCATCCCCAGGCCTTCCGTGGATTCGTCGACCTGATTACCCACCCCTGGGTCGTGGACGTCTGCACACATGTGCTCGGCGCCGACTATCAAATCATCGAGATCGGCCTGGACGTACCGTTCCAGGGCGCGAAATACCAACCGTGGCATCGCGACTTCCCCTCACCCGCGCAGACCTATCTCGATCGCAAGATCACCTCCCTTGCCTTCAACCTGACGGGTGTCGATGTGACGGAGGACATGGGGCCGTTCGAGATCGCGCCGGGGACCCAGTACGACGACGGCCGGGAATGGAAGCATGAGATGTTTCCCGACAAATCGCTCTGGGGGCGTTTCCAGGAACGGGCAACCCGGAAATATCCGCGCCGGGGCGACATTTCCTGCCGGTCCGCACTGACGGTTCACCGCGGGACGGAGCACCAGTCGCCGATAGCCCGCCCCGTCATGGTGCTCGGCGTCGATGCCCCGGGCGCCGGACACGCGGCCTTGCACGACATGATGGCTACGCCCGAATGGTATGAAGCTCTGCCCGAGATCGCCAAGAAACACCTGGTCTGCCGGGTCGTCGATGAAATCATCCCCATTACCCAGAAACACGACATCGAGGGGCTGGTGATGGGCGCCGACCCCGCATAAGGCCGACGATCTCCTACTCCCGCTCCACGAATTTGTTGAAACGGCTTGTTTTTCCATCCCCGGTCTTGCCCTGGTGAAGGAAGGCGAGCCGGGAGCCTTCGAAAATGTCGTCACCGTAGTGGCTGCAACCAGGCGCGCTCGTCATGCCTTGAGGAACCGTTTCATCTTTCGCAGTTCTGCCACGAACCGCGCCCTTTCCTGTTCGGCGTCGGGCCGTCCGCGCCCGCGCAGAAGGGCGGACGGATGCACGGTAATCAACGCCGGCACGCCAACCTGCGTATCGACGATGCGCCCGCGATCGGCCATGACGGAATGGCGCTTGCCCAATATTGCAAAGGCGGCGGTCGCGCCGAGGGTGACCAGCAGTTTCGGTTTCAGCCATGCGATCTCGCCGCCGAGCCACCAGGCGCACTGCCGGACCTCGCCGGTGTTCGGCTTTTCATGGATTCGACGTTTGCCGAGCCGCTTGAACTTGAAATGCTTGACGGCATTGGTGAGGTAACAGTCCGCCCGGTCGATGCCGGCTTCCTCCAGGCAGCCGTCGAGGAACCGTCCCGCCGGCCCCACGAAGGGGTGGCCGAGTTGATCCTCCCGGTCGCCGGGCTGCTCACCAACCAGGAAGACCTTGACGCGCTCCGGCCCTTCCCCGAAAACGACCTGCGTCGCATCGCGATAAAGGGGGCACCGCCGGCATGCCGCCGCGTCTTCCCGCATCCGTGCGATCCCACCCTCGGCATGTTCTTGAAAGGCAGGAGCAACGCTCGCATTTTTCAGCATGGTCGCCTATCCGATTGCCGTCTATCGCCATGCAACCACCGAGCCCCGGCGATGTTCCACGTCAGCGCCGGAACCGTCGCTGAACAACGGTGGAACCATCCTGATCCCGCGTTACGTGCGGTTGAAAGTAAGGAGACGGCATGATTGAGCATGGGACATCAGCCCCTGACGACGAGGCGGCGTGCTCGTGGCGCCGCAAAGCCATTGATCCGAAGTGTCTATCAGCCCGTCAGGCGGCACCTGGATCTCGCGTCAAACCTGCTGCGCACCATGCGGTATGGCCTCAAGAACGAGACGGACCGTCAGGATCGGCACGCGGTGGGCGTCCTGCAATTCCACTGATATGCTGTCGACCGGCTCGTTGGGCAGACCGTCGACCGCCATTTCCGCCAGAAGCGTCTTTGCTTCTTCCTTTGCCCGCTCCAGATCGGCGAACTCGAACCCGCGATCCGGCTGGAGCACGCCATCCTGATCCTGGATCTTGAAATAATATCTTTCCATCGCAGCCTCCATGAACTTTTCTGATCAATGTTGTTGGGAGCGAAACGTTCCGGCCGGCGTGCGGCGCTCTCGTCCGGCGTCAGATCGGCCTGCTCAAATAGCGCGAGCCCGCTGCTGCGAAACGCCACGGCCGTTCGGCCGCCTTGCTGATGCCGATGCGCACGCCACTCACCATGGCAGGCGTTGCGGGTGCGGGCTCCAGCGAAAAGGGCGCTTCAAGCACCGAGAGCCCGTTCATGCCGCCGGTCACGGCGAGCGCCTTGCACAGATTGCCCGGGCCGGCACAGATTTTGCGCGGTTCCTTCACCCCTCGACGCGCCATCATCTGCTCCAGCCCGTGCGTCGGCTCGAGCGCGCGAACGAGCACGGCGCTGCCGCGTTCGCAGACGAAATTGAGGCACCAATGCAGGCCATAGGAGCGATAGACATAGGCAAGGCCCGGCGCGCCGAACATCGCGGCATTTGCGGCCGTCTGCCCGCGAAAACTGTGCGACGCCTCGTCGTCCTGGCGGTACGCCTCGGTTTCCACGATCGGCCCTCCGACGCCCTCCACGAGCAGGCGGGCCCCCAGAAGATCGATGGCGACAGCCACGGCATCCCGCGCGAAGAAGCTCTCGTTCATCGGACTGACCGGCTCATTTTCCCCGCCGTTGCTGCAATCGCAGCCGGCTTGACCATATTCGGCACCTCACTCTGCAAGCGGCACGGAAAAGACCCGAGGAAACCTCGGGTCCGCCTACGGATTTAACGGCCTCATGCTCGATTGGCGCTCACGCATGATTTCGACCAGCGTTCCGATCACCTCGGAGGCCTCGAAGGGCTTGGCCACCAGAGGTATCTGGACCAGGGCCTCGGGCAAATTCTCCCGTCCGTACCCCGTCGTCAGCACGAACGGAATGTTCCTGACGCGCAGCAGATCAGCGACCGGCAGGCTGATTTCCCCTCGCAGGTTCAAATCGAGAATGGCGCCATCGAGTTCGGTGGCCTCCTCGATGGCGCGTATCGCTTCGCGAATTCCGGAGACAGGACCCACAACGACCGCGCCGTGCGCTTCCAGAGCGTCGACCAGATCGACGGCAATCAGATACTCGTCTTCGACCACCAAAACGTGGCCCAGGCTTCCGTCCATACCTATCCCTCCCGAGAGGTAGCTCAGACCAGCGGAGAAACGTAATGTTCCAGATACGAAGGAAGATAGCCAAAGATAATTGCCAAAGCCCGCATCCCGCGATCCATTGCGGAAGACGGAGAACGCAAGAGGCGCTTTGAGGAGATGCAGGTCCTGCTGCACAAATCCGGGAATTCCAACCGACCTGTTGCGCAGGCCCATTCGTCTTCCCGGGCGCATCGATCCCCCGGCTGCATGACCGAGGGGAGCGAAATAGGGTTTCAATCGAATATCGCGCCCTTCGCGCCCTCGAATTCACGGGCGAGCGATCGGATGGCGGTCTCGGCCTCTCGTTGCGTCCACCCGGCGCGTTCAGCCCGCCGGACCAGATCCGCCACGGTCCCCGTCATGCCGCCCGCAATGATCGTCGCCAAAATCTCTCCCGAGCCGACGAGGTCGGCGACGGACGGCCGCAACGAAGCCAGGCAGTCGCTGTCGCGTCCGGCATAGTCGCCGGCCTGACGCGGCGAAGATATCTTATGCTGAGGCTGCACTTCGCTTCTCCATCCGTTGTCGGGCCGACAGTCCGTTCGCCTCATGAAAGCCGCATCACACGCCGTCCCGAACGACCTTGGCACCGAGCAGGCGTCGCGCTCTCACGATGGCTGAAACCTACGCATCAGCCTGCGAAATGTTCCACCGGCCCGCCCCTGGCCATCCCCTCGCGCACTTCAAGCGCGTGAAGGAACGCTTGACCGCGGCGCACAGGAAGCCTCGGGCCGGGGTTCCCAACCGAACACGCTACGGCCATCCCAATCGCTGGATCGACGGAACTCCCCGGCGACGATTTCCTTGAGATCCGGCCCGGTAGCATATTTCTCAAGCTGCCGGGCCTGGTCGTCCAAGCGCTTGAGGGCCTGCAATTCCTCCTCGCGGCCAAGCCGCGCCTTCGAAACGGCCGACTTCATCACCCGGATCGTCTCGTCGTAGACCTTCAGCGGCACGGGAAAGGGGTGGCGGTCCTTGCCGCCGTGGGCAAGGGAGAACCGCGCCGGATCTGAAAAGCGGCAGGGTGCGCCATGCACCACTTCGGCCACCATGGCAAGCGCCTTGACGGTGCGCGCGCCGACGCCCGGCACCAGCAGGAGGCGCTCGAAATCCTCCGGGCCCCGATCGGCGGCCGCGGCGAGCGCTGCGTGCAGGCGCTTCATGTTGACGTTTTCTTCGCGCACGTCGTGGTGCGCCGGCATGATGAGGTGCGGCAGCAGCGGCTGTGCGCTTGGCTTGGTCTTCCTGCCCGGCTCGATGGCAACCATCTCGCGCACGATGCGATCCGGCCCAAGCGAGGCCAGAAGATCGAGCTGGCTTTTCCGCGAGGCGTCGGCGCGCCGGTCGGCGAGGTTGACGATCTCGCCCTGCCCCCTGCCCTCGATCGCGGCATGTGGACAATCCACGAAACTGGTCATGCCCTCGGACAGCCAGTGGTATCGGCGCGCCTGCCGCTTCTCGCCATTCTTGCCCTGCTGTACGACGACCCATTTGCCGTCATCGGTGACGATGAAGCCGTGCAGGTAAAGATCGAAGCCATCCTGAACCGCTGCGCTGTCGATCTTTGCAACGAGCCGGCTGGTCGTGGCAAGGCGGCTGCCGTCGATGCCGACGCGGTCGCCGATGGCGATCAGTTCGTCCGGCGTCTGGCGCGAGTTTCGCCCGCGGCCGCCGCAGACATGGATGCCGAGCTCGGCCGTCAGTGGTGTCAGTCCGCGTTTCAGGGCGCCGATGACGCTGGTCGTAATGCCGGAAGAGTGCCAGTCCATGCCCATGACGCAGCCAAAGGACTGGAACCAGAATGGATGCGCCAGCCGCCGCAGAAATTCCTCACGACCGTATTCGATCACGATCGCTTGCGTGATGACCGCCCCTAGCCGCGTCATGCGGTCCCCCAGCCACCGGGGCACACGGCCGCCATGAAGCGGAAGATCGGCACTGCCGGCACGTTGAACCATAGGTGCTTATACCTCGGAAGAGGGTTTCGAGACAGAGAAAAGTTCTGTATATGTTCCAGCACCTGAGGAGGGTTCTTTGGAAAAGCCGGACCCATTGCGGCTTGTCCGACGTCGCCCTTAACGCCGCAAGCCGGCTTGCGTTTCGGTAGCGGGCTTTATTTGATTTGGTTGCGGGGGCAGGATTTGAACCTGCGGCCTTCAGGTTATGAGCCTGACGAGCTACCGGGCTGCTCCACCCCGCGTCCAGCGCATTCGGCTTTGCCGAATGT
>NZ_DASYHH010000019.1:0-207389 GCF_035998705.1 Shinella sp.
CGCCGCCATCTCTTTTGCCGCCCCGTCGCAGGCCGGCTATTACAGCTACGGCTACAAGCCGCACTGCTTCATCAAGAAGGTGAAGTCCTACGACTACTACGGCAACGTCATCATCAAGAAGATCAAGGTCTGCAAGTAAGCTTTCTCACCCCACTGACCTCCCAGAAGGCCCGGATGTCCCCTGCATCCGGGTCCTTTGCCGTTTGCGGTTACGCCCGGCGTTCCGCCAAAATCTTTCCCTTTCTGGAGAACATGCGCTAAGGGCATCAGCCATGACCATGCCCGCACCGACAGACCCGTTCTTCGTCGTCCTCCTGGGAGGCGCGCTCCAGGCGACGCCGCGCCTTGCCGCGGATGTCGCGGGCGCGCGGTTCGTGGCGGCCGATGGCGGCATGCGCCATGCGGCGGCGCTCGGCGTGAGACCCGAAATCTGGGTCGGCGATTTCGATTCCACCCCGCCGGAACTGCTCGACGCCTGGCCGGACATTGAGCGCCAGCCCTATCCCGTCGCCAAGAACGAGACGGACGGCGCCATCGCCGTCTCCGTCGCCATCGAACGCGGTGCCAGGAAGATCGTGCTGGCCGGCGCGCTCGGCGGCGAGCGCTCCGACCATGCACTTATGCATCTCATCCACGCCGTCTCGCTGGAAGAGCAGGGTTTTGCCGTCAAACTCACCTCCGGCATGGAGGAGGCCTGGCCGCTGCTGTCCGGCACGCGCGAGATCGACCTGCCGAAGGGCAGCCTGTTTTCCGTGCTCGGCCTCTCGCCGCTTGCCGGCCTCGACATCGGCAACGTGCGCTATCCGCTGAAGGACTTTTCCTTGCCCTTCGGCTCGTCGCGCACCATTTCCAACGTCGCGGAAGGCCCGGTTCGCCTTTCGCTCGCCTCCGGCCGCGCGATCTTCATCGCCCGGCCCTATGACCTTTCAGGAGCCTGACCCTTGGCACCGCCCATCCTCAAACTCGACGATATCTTCCTGAGCTTCGGCGGCACGCCGCTGCTTGCCGGCGCCAGCCTGCAAGTGGAACCCGGCGACCGCATCTCCCTTGTCGGCCGCAACGGCTCGGGCAAGTCGACGCTGATGAAGATCGCCGCCGGCCTGGCGGAAGCGCAGTCCGGCGAAGTGTTCCGCCACCCGTCCGCCACCATCCGCTACCTGCACCAGGCGCCGGATTTCGACGGTTACGAGACGGTCGCCGCCTATGCCGAAGCCGGCCTCGGCCCGAGCGACGATCCCTACCGCGTCACCTACCTGCTCGAACATCTGGGCCTGACCGGCGCCGAGCACCCGTCTTCGCTTTCGGGCGGCGAGGCACGCCGCGCCGCACTCGCCCGCGTCATGGCGCCGGAGCCGGATATCCTGCTGCTCGACGAGCCGACCAACCATCTGGATCTGCCGACCATCGAATGGCTGGAAGGCGAGCTGCAAACGACCCGCTCGGCCCTCGTCGTCATCTCGCACGACCGCCGTTTCCTCGAAAAGGTCTCCAACGCCACCGTCTGGCTCGACCGCGGCCAGTCGCGGCGGCTGAACCGCGGTTTCGGCCATTTCGAAGCCTGGCGTGACGAGGTGCTGGAGGCCGAGGAACTCGAACAGCACAAGCTCGGCAAGGCCATCGAGCGCGAGGAACACTGGCTGCGCTACGGCGTGACGGCGCGCCGCAAGCGCAACATGCGCCGCCTCGGCGCGCTGCACGATCTGCGCTCGCGCTACCGCGGCCACAAAGGCCCGCAGGGCAGCGTGCAGGCGAGCGCCTCCGACGCGCAGGAATCCGGCAAGCTGGTGATCGAGGCGGAGAAGATCACCAAGGCCTACGGCGAGCGCACCATCGTCGCGCCCTTCTCGATCCGCGTGCATCGTGGCGATTGCATCGGCCTCGTCGGCCCGAACGGCGCTGGAAAGACGACGCTGCTGAAGATGCTGACCGGCCAGCTTTCGCCCGACAGCGGCACCGTCAAGCTCGGCACCAACCTGGAAATCGCCACCCTCGACCAGCGCCGCGAGGACCTGAACCTCGACGATACGCTGGCGCACTACCTCACCGACGGCCGCGGCGAGACGCTTCTCGTCAATGGCGAGCAGCGCCATGTCACCGGCTACATGAAGGAATTCCTGTTCCAGCCCGAACAGTCCCGCACGCCGATCCGCAACCTGTCCGGCGGCGAGCGCGCGCGCCTCATGCTGGCGCGCATCCTGTCGCGCCCGACCAACCTGTTGATCCTCGACGAACCCACCAACGACCTCGACATCGAGACGCTCGACCTGTTGCAGGAGATCGTCGCGGGTTTCGCCGGCACCGTGCTGCTCGTCAGCCACGACCGTGATTTCCTCGACCGCACCGTGACCTCGACAATCGCCCCCGCCGATCCGGAAAACCCGGATGGCCGCTGGATCGAATATGCCGGCGGTTATTCCGACATGATGGCGCAGCGCCGCGGCGCGATCGAGGAGAAGCGCCGGGCGGACAAGGCCGAGAAGGCGAAGACGGTCGACACCGCGGCGCCTGCGGAAGCCAAGGGCAAGGCGAAGCTCTCCTACAAGCAGAAATTCGCGCTCGAAAACCTGCCGAAAGAGATGGAGAAGGCGGAAAAGGAGATCGCCGCCCGCGAGGCGAAGATGGCCGATCCCGCGCTCTTCACCAAGGATCCCGCCACCTTCAACAAGCTTGCCGCCGAGATGGAAAAGCTGCGCGCATCCCTCACCAAGATGGAAGAGGAATGGCTGGAACTGGAGATGCTGCGCGAGGAGCTGGAGGGCTGAAATAGGCCTGTTCCATGCGAAACAGCGCAGATAAGGGCGATGTGGGAAAGTCTGATCACTGGACGAGAGGAGCTCATCCGGTAACCCGAAAGAGATCAGGAGAGTCCCATGCGCAAGTTCATCATGTCTGCAGTCGTCGCCGTCGTCGCCGCTGTTTCCTTCGCCGCCCCGTCCGAGGCCGGCTACTACGGTTACGGTCACAAGAGCTACGGCTGGAAGAGCCACGGCTACGGCCACCATGGCTACAACCGGCACTACCGCGTCAAGCGTCATTACGGCGGCTACTACGGCCACCGTTGGGGCGGCCACTGGGGCGGCAAGGTCTACTACAAGAAGCGCCACTACGATTACTACTAAGCGCTCGACGCTTTGAAGGAGCAAGGTCCGGATGCTTCCCGCATCCGGGCCTTGCCCGTTTCCGGGGATGGATTGATTCGCACGGAAACTAGCGCTATCTAAAGCGCTCGTGGTGATTTGGCCGGCCGGCTTGCAGCCACGTTAAACAAGTTGCTAAAGGGCCGCGCGAGGAAGACCTTACGTGGACCGGTTGCAACACTGTTGCGGCCGGTTTTTGTTTTTCGATCGAGTGACCCATGCCCATCAAGATTCCCGATACGCTTCCCGCCTTCGAAACCCTCGTCAACGAGGGCGTGCGGGTGATGACCGAGACGGTGGCGATCCGCCAGGATATCCGCCCCTTGCAGATCGGGCTGCTTAACCTCATGCCGAACAAGATCAAGACCGAGGTGCAGATGGCGCGCCTCGTCGGCGCCTCGCCGCTCCAGGTCGAGCTGTCGCTGGTGCGCGTCGGCGGCCACCGCGCCAAGAACACTTCGGAAGACCACCTGCTCGCCTTCTACGATACGTGGGAAGAGGTGCGGCACCGCAAGTTCGACGGCTTCATCATCACCGGCGCGCCGGTGGAGACGCTCGACTACGAGGACGTCACCTATTGGGACGAGATGAAGCGCATCCTCGACTGGACCGAGACCAACGTGCATTCGACCCTCAACGTCTGCTGGGGCGCCATGGCGGCAATCTACCATTTCCACGGCGTGCCCAAGCACACGCTGGAGGAAAAGGCCTTTGGCGTGTACCGCCATCACAATCGCAAGCCGTCGTCGGTCTATCTCAACGGCTTCTCCGACAATTTCGAGGTGCCGGTCTCGCGCTGGACGGAGGTCCGCATCGAGGACATCCATGCGGTGCCGGGGCTCAACATCCTGCTCGATTCCGACGAGACGGGCGTGTGTTTCGTGCAGGAGAAGGCCGGAAACCGGCTCTACATCTTCAACCACGTGGAATATGATTCGACCTCGCTTGCCGACGAATATTTCCGCGACGTCTCGGCCGGCGTGCCGATCAAGCTGCCGAAGAACTATTTTCCGCACAACGACCCGTCGCTGCCGCCGCAGAACCGCTGGCGCGGCCATGCGCACCTGCTCTTCGGCAACTGGATCAATGAAATCTACCAGACCACGCCCTATGATCTGGAAAACATCGGAACAGGAGCCTGACCATGAGCCGTGTCGTCATTCGCCCCCTGCACACCGACGATGAAGGCGAATGGCGGCGCCTGTGGACCGCCTATCTCGCCTTCTACGAGACGGTGCTGCCGGAAGAGATTTTCGCCACCACCTTCGCCCGGCTGACGGGCGAGACGGGCGACGGCGAGTTCCGCGGCCTCATCGCCACGCTCGACGGCAAGCCGGTCGGCCTGGCCCATTACCTCTTCCACCGCTCCTGCTGGACGCTCAGCAATGTCTGCTATCTCCAGGATCTCTATGCCGACCCGGAGGTGCGCGGCTCCGGCATCGGCCGGGCGCTGATCGAAGGCGTCTATGCCAAGGCGAAGGAGGCGGGTTCGCCGGAAGTCTACTGGATGACGCAGGAATTCAACGCAACGGCGCGTCAACTCTACGACCGCATCGCCGACAAGACGCCCTTCATCATCTACCAGAAGTCCTTCTGAAGGCGCTCGCCGAAAAGTATGATTTTTCGGTTGCGGGCGACGGAGAATTGCAGCAGGTTGCCGCGCGTTGAAAGCCGGCGGAGGAGAGGCAAGCGTGGGTTCAGGCAATGAAATCTTCGGCCGCCTGGAAAATGGCGAGGCGGTCGAGCGCATCACGATCAAAGGCGGCGGGCTCACCGCCCATGTTCTCACCTGGGGCGCGGTCATCCAGGACCTCCGGCTCGAAGGCCACGACGCGCCGCTCGTCCTCGGCTTCGAAGACCTCGCCGCCTACCGCGAGCACTCCCCATATTTCGGCGCGACGCCCGGGCGCTGCGTCAACCGCATCGCCGGCGGCCGGTTCTCGCTCGACGGCCAGGATTTCCAGCTCGAACGCAACGAGCGCGGCGTCACGCACCTGCATGGCGGCAGCGACGGCACCGGCCGGCAGAACTGGCACGTCGAACACCAGGGCGCCGAATTCGTCACGCTAACACTGACCGATCCCGCCGGCCGCGCGGGTTATCCCGGCACCTGCGCCCTCATCTGCACCTACCGGCTCGCGGGCGATGGCATGCTCTCCGTCACCTACGAAGCGACGACGGATGCGCCGACCCCGGTCAACCTCTGCCAGCACAGCTATTTCATCCTCGACGCCAGCACCGACGCGCTGGGCCACGAGATCCGCCTCCAGGCCGAACACTACCTGCCCGTCGACGAAAACCTGATCCCGACCGGCGAGATCCATGCTGTCGCCGGCACACCCTTTGACCTGCGCGACTGGACGCCGCTCCGCCGGCAGAGCGAAGAAGGCGGCGTGGCCTTCGACCACAATTTCTGCCTCTCGACCGCGCGGCAGGCAAAACGCCCGGTAGCCGAGGTCCGCAGCCCCCTCTCCGGCATCACGCTTTCAGTGCTGACCACCGAGCCCGGCGTGCAGCTCTATACCGGCGCGAAGGTCGCGCCGCCCGTACCCGGCCTCGACGGCCGCCGCTACGGCCCCTTCGCCGGCTTCTGCCTGGAAACCCAGACCTGGCCCGACGCCATTAACCACGCCGGTTTCCCCAACGCCGTGCTCAGGCCCGGCGAGACGCTGTGGCAGGAGACGGACTACGTGTTCCGCAAGGGCTGAAGCGCGCTTTCTGCTCAAGCAGGCTGCGGCTGCGCTTTCGGCACTTTCGGCTCGCGGATCGTCACCACGGCGAGCGCGCCGACGAGGCAGAGCAGGCCGGCGATGAAGAAGGCCGGCAGGTAGGTCTCGTAGGCCGTCCGGGTGAAGCCCGCGCCCCAGGCGGCGAAGGCGGCGCCGAGTTGGTGGCCTGCAAAAACCCAGCCGAAGACGATGGGCGCCCGCGACCCGAAGCGGTCGATGGTGAGCTTGATGGTGGGCGGCACGGTCGCCACCCAATCCAGCCCGTAGAACACCGCGAAGATCGACAGTTCAAAGAAGCTGAAATCGGTGAACGGCAGGTAGACCAGCGACAGTCCGCGCAGGCCATAATACCAGAACAGCAGGGTTCGGCTGTCGTAGCGGTCGGAAAGCCAGCCGGAGCCGATCGTGCCGGCGATGTCGAAAATGCCGATGATCGCCAGCATGCCGGCCGCCGCCACCGCCGCGATGCCGAAATCGCTGCACAGCGAGATGAAATGCGTCTGCACCAGGCCGTTCGTGCTGGCGCCGCAGATGAAGAACGTGCCGAACAGCACCCAGAAGGTGCGCGTCTGCGCCGCCTCCATTAGCGCGGTGACGGGAGAGGCCAGCATCGCCGAAAACGTCTGGCGCGGCGGCGGCGCTGTCGGCAGCCCGCCCGTCGCGCCATAGGGCGCAAGGCCGACATCGGCCGGATAGTCGCGCATGAACACGAGCACCGCGACCATCGCCACGACCAGCATCGCCAGAATGACCGTCAGCGCCTCCCGCCAGCCGATGCTTTCCGTCAGCGACGCCATCAGCGGCAGGAACACCAGCTGTCCCGTCGCCGTGCTCGCCGTCAAAAGGCCGACGACAAGGCCGCGACGGGTGGCAAACCAGCGCGTCGCGATCGTCGCGCCGAGAACCAGCGCCGTCAGTCCCGTGCCGAACCCGACGACGATCCCCCACAGAAGCATGAGCTGCCAAAGCTCCGTCATGACGAAGGATCCGAGAATGCCCGCGCCGATCAGAAGAAGTGCTGCGCTCGCCACCTGCCGAACCCCGAACCGGTTGATGAAGGCCGCCGCAAACGGTCCCATCAGGCCGAACAGCACGAGCCGGACGGCAAGCGCGGAGGAAATCTCCGACGTGCTCCAGCCGAATTCCCGCTGCAGCGGACCGATCAGCACGCCCGGCGTGCCGACCGCGCCTGCCGTCACCAGCATCGTCAGGAAGGTGACCGCCGCAACCACCCAGCCATAGTGGATGCCGCGCCGGGCACAGAAGCGCGAGAGCGCCGTCGTCCCGGCGAAAGACATGTCGTTTTGCATGAAACACCCAATCTGCGGGTAGATACCCGCTTCACACCGAAAAAATCACAGCAAGCTATTCAATTCCGTCAGAAGCGCCAGCTTCTCCGGCCCGAGACGCGCCGCCACATCGTCCTGGCAGCCCTGCCATAGCGGCACCGCGGCCCGAAGCGTCTCCACCCCATGCTCGCTCATCAGCACGAGCGCCTCGCGATGATCGTCTCCCTGCCCGAACCGGACCAGCCCCATCCGCTCCAAAACCCGGACATTACGCCCCAGTGTCGAGCGATCCAGCTCCAGATGCCGCCCCAACTCCGTCAAACTCACCGGCTGCCGCCGCGCGACATTCCGCAGCAGCGAAAACTGCGCAATATTGATCCCCATCGGCTCAAGCGCATCATCATAGAGCGCACTCAACTTCCGATTGGCCATCCTCAAACGATTGCAATAACACGGTGCCGACATGATGCGGGTATATGCCCGAAATAACTTGGAAGTCAAGTGAGTTGCCCCAACGGCAGCGGCGCCGAGGCCAAAAACAAAAAGCCCCGGCGAACCGAGGCTTGCGACGTCTTGGAAGAATGGAGCGGGTGAGGCGATTCGAACGCCCGACCCCAACCTTGGCAAGCAAAGAATTGCGATGTTCGCGCACTGCGTGTCTCTATCGCATAGTTCACTGGAGTGCGCAAGAGTGCGCGTTTCGACGGGCGCTGTAGGCGCGGGGAAATTTGAAGAGGACGATAATCCCGGGAAATGATGAAGAATACGGTGTAATGGCGAGACGGTGACCACGCGGTAACCCACATTGAAATAGGGAAACAACGATGAAAAAGCCCTTCGGTTTGGACTGTTTGCTTATCTAAGAAGCAGCTTCCATTCCTCCACCAATATTAAACATCACGTCATTTTTCGGACGTAACCCTCTTTTGTGCTATTTCGCTGATTAACACGCCCATTGGCAGGAGCATCTCTTCACCGAACACTCTCTCGAGCCTTCGAGAGACCGAGACTTCCTTTGAATTAATGCTCCAGGAGGCTGTGCACACGGCTGAATACATCTCATCATATTCAGCGAATGCGCTTGTTTGAGTAAAAACGACATTATTGGAAAACACCTGTGAACCTCTTTCGGCCTTTAGCACATAAAGGTCTTTGATATTGGTATTATTTCTGAAATCCGCGAGTTCTTGGTCGTCTTCTGGCGCGAGTGAAATCCAATGACCTCGCGCAAGTCCTTCTACAGGTGCGCGGATCTGGTAGCGTTCCTTAAACGTATCTTCATTGAAATCAAAATTTACATAAGACATCTTATTTATAGGAAGTTCTTCATTCTTGGCAATAATCTTTCCGACACCCACATCAGAAAGGACTGTAACACCCTCATTTAGCATAATGTCATTAACGCATGCGTTATATAAAGCCTCCCGAACCGGTATTCCCTCGAACTGATAGCGATCGAGAGTAATATTCCATCGGATTAAATCACCAACATATTTGATATCAAAAGTATCGTCTGGGCCTGTTTTCAATACGTTTTGTAACAGGTCACCCGGAAGAGCAGTACCTAGCGCAGTAGTAAGTTGCTGTATTGCAGCCACGCCCTCAGCAAAACGTCCCTTATCAAGGTCATTGTATGGCGAGTGAAAACCGAGACGCGCACCGGGCTCGATAGCTCTCGATATCATTCGGTCGCCCATATACTGGGTATAGTTTCCCGCCAGAAAAATGAATGCGCACGCAGATATGCAGTCGCCGCTCCCCTCTACCAAGGTTGAGAAGCCGCGATGCCATACCATTTCCGCAATCTTCACCCCCTCAAAAAAATCGCCGCCGCCGCTATTGAGAATCAACAGGACAGGAGAGTCCGTAGAAGGCGCTGGATCTGGTCTATACGGATCAGTCAATGCTTTCAGTTTGTCGTAGTCGCCCGGCAAAATAGTTCCAGATAAATACACTATGGTGGTGCCGTCCGCGCCGTTATCGCCACTAAGTGTCACCTCAATAGTCGCTGCAGTCGCGGGCGCGATATGCGCAACCGCCCAGCATACTAACGCAATAACGGGGCGTAGATAGTAAGGCATGGGCTAGCGCAGCAGTGAGTTAGTGAGCGCAAAAACGCGCGCGCGCAGTCGCTGTCCATACCCTCTCCCGCCTAAACTATTGCCAAAATGAATAATCGACCCGCGACCTGTGCCGTTTACAACATCAGGGTCCGACGAAAGCCAATAGTTGCTCTGCTCAGCATGCTTCCAAACTGCATAAGTCAATAACTCTCGAGAATCGTCCTTAAAAACTGCGTCCCAATCGTCGTTGCTACTCGCAGTTAACGAATCGTCAATACTCATCGACACGTATTTATCGCGCATATTTTGGATTGCAGGAGAATCTCCCTCATATCCTACTATGTACTCCATCAGAGCTGCATAGTTTGCTCGCCATGTCGTCTGAATGATACCCCGACCGCGAAACTTAAAGAAGTCACACTCTAGGATGGCCCCACTATCTTGAGCGCTCGGCGAGACAGGATATTGATTCTTGGGATAGGCTGCACTCGACCAAACAGTATCTTTCGTGCCGAATAGCTCCTTTCCGAACTTTAAGTGGCTAAAAGCCTTCGTGAAGACTGGGTCATTGAAGCAATCAAGACAGGTTTTATTCGGCTTCTTGTTATATGACTGCTTAGTCCATGTCCCTAAAGTGGATTTTATAGTTAGTGCGTCGAATAAATATGAGATACCAGGCGAAGTCTTATGCCTCACACTATTAATTACTTCGGATCGATGCTCAAGATTACCCTCTACCTCATTGAGAAAAATGGCCATGTGGGTGAAAACATCGAGAAGGTTCATGTTCCTTCTGAGGAGGAAAGCCTTCCAAAAGGCCTCAAAGTTGGCGTGTGCCCTGTCAGCACTAATGCGCTTCGTTTCCCAGTACTTTCGTCCAGAAACGACCGAATTGAACCAATCGATGAAGTTCGAATTTCGAACACGGGCTCTAGCGCTTATATATTGGTGGACGGCAGAAGGATCTGGAACTGCAATAGAGGATAACTCGGCTATGTATTTATCCGGAATCTTCGGTGAGACGAAGCTTGCGAGCACCATCCCATCATCTTCTCGTTGCCAAGCACCCGCAAAATCTGCTCTCTCAGAAACGAAAGGAACATCAACCGTGTCATCCTCTTGTGCTAAAACTAACCGAGTTCCAGCAAGAGATAGTACTTGTGTGGTTGTAAGACCCAAAATGAATGATCGTCTATTCATTGCTATCCTCCCCTGATCTAACAGCAGGCGGTCAAGGAAATCACACGGTGAACAAATTTGCTATAGTTGATTTATGTTTTACGGGGCCTTTAGCATCACTTCTCAGCGGGCGACTTGATGAACGTGGCCTCCGATCCCCATACCCAGTACGAAAATTCTTGGGGTACTAGAGGTGCATATAGGGCTCAATTCTCTGAAGAGGAGTGCGTTTCATGGCCAAGACGGCTGTTCATAAAACTGATTAATTTTGACACCAGATCGCTCGAACGCGTTTCGCAATCCCATACGATCAGAACATCCCATCCCCTACTTGCCAGTTCTTGTTGGTGCCTCGCATCTCTCGCCTGATTGCCACTTATCTTTGGTAGCCAGTAGCCCTGCCGTGATTTAGGTCGCCGATTACCTTCACGGCAATCATGCCCGTGCCAGAAACACCCATGGACAAAGATTGCCTTTTTGCGGCCAATAAAGGTAATATCGGGCCGTCCGGGTAAATCTTTGCGGTGCAGGCGATAGCCGCTTAAACCAACCGCTCTAAGCGTCTTACGCACGATTAGCTCTGGCTTCGTATCTTTGGAACGAATCGCACGCATGTTCGCGCTACGCCGGCTCGGTGTTATTTTATCCATCAAAACCTAATCAAGTGATCGAAGCTGATTCACTGGCCGGATAACGCGGTGAGCCATTGCTCCAAGCTAATAAGGCGGCCACGCTCGATATGTTCGATTACGCGGCGGCGAGAATTACCTGAGTTGTCACGCGCTCGCGAGAGGTCGCCATAGGTGGCGCGTACTGCATCTGTATTGATATGAACGACGTAATCGAACATCAAGCTGTTGCGGTGGAGATTCTCGCAGGCGCGCATTAACCTTGCAGGATCAAACTCGTTTGTCACGAAAACATACTGAAACTTTCGGTTTTCCGATTCCGCGTTGATGTATTCATCATACTCAGTCGGGAATTGCTTTTCACGGTCGGCCCGTACACTCCATTTCGCGGTGACCAGTGTACGCATTGAAGGCCGGATGATTGCAAGATCGACCTTGTTTTCCTTTCCGCCTTGCCGCGCACGATTGAAGCCAGGAATCTCATAAAGCAGGCTTCGCGTACGGACGGAAGCTTCTGCCAAGCCACAGGCTCGCCGAACCACTTGCGCAAGAACATCCTCAAACCCCTCGCCGACCAAATTCTTGCGCTTGTTCTGCACGGCGAGAAATTGGCGCGCCTTCTGAGTAACCGCCCGCCAAATGTCTTCCTCAGGTTCCCTCGCGAAGTAAGGTCCAAGTGTATCGTAAATAATCGCTGCAAGTTCTGGATCCGCCCCTGGCTCCGGAAATCCGCGGTTCCGATAGGGAAGACGCTGTTGGGCTGCGACCTCCGCTAGCCGGGCTTCGCGGCGAAGCATAGCTTCGGCGAGATCAGCACAAGCTTTGATGAATAACCAGTCAATTTCATGGCCCAAGGCGCCGGGTTCGGCACCAAGCTTTGCACAGATCCATTCGTGAAAAGCTAGCGAGCGCGAATACCATGGCTTGCCTGGCTGCGACTTGTCGCTTTCGTAACAATGCGCGAGACCAGTCGTTGGATCGGACCACAACAGCAAACGGTACACGTGCTGCCACGCATTTTTTGTCGTTACCCCTTCGCTTGTGGATGTTCCGAAGTAGCGGTCGATGAGCCTATTCCGGTTTTCCGCTCCAAACGCTCTTTCGACTGCCTCCTTTTCCGCTGTAGCGACCTGTTCCGACAGGAGGATTTCCTCCTCTTCCATTCACTCACCCTGCCTTCGCGCGAATCTTTTCCTGTTTGAGAGAGGCATTAAGCGCAATTATCAGGCTTCGCGCTACACTTTTTGCAAGCAACGGCGGCACTGCGTTACCTACTTGTCGGTAACGCGAATGAGCCGGCCCCCCATCGTGGCGTCCCTCCAGCATTCCCCGTCGTGGATCAGTTACGAAGATGAATCGGTCTGGGAAGGATTGTAAGCGCGCCATTTCACGCACGGAAAGCGCTCGCGGAATATCATAGTGATAGACGCAATCTGCCTTAGTGTTCAATGTCCATGCCCACAATACAGGATGAAGACGCCGGTAGGCGTAGAAGTGCTTCCTCGAAAGTTTGCCACTGCCGTTGTCTTGTCCCCAACGCTGCCCCGTGAGATAGCGACCGAGCAATTCTTCCTGGAGATCACGGTGATTGCCGCCTTGTGGAATGCCGCAAAGTCGCAGTTCGGTATCCTTGTTGATACGGGGAACCTGCAAATTGAATGCACTTTCACGCGGGTCAGCACGCATCAGCCGTTGATATGCACTGCTAGGTTCTGACAAATCGCTCCATTTCAAATCGTCGTCCCTATTTCCGACAGGAAGATCAGCCAAGTCCGAAATTGCCTGCGCCGCGGTAACTGCGGTTAGGTCGTCGCTATCGGCCAAGGCTTCAGCGAGACGCATACTCAACAAATTCTGCTGAACCACTAGCTGGTAACGTGGTCTGCGATCTCCAGTAAATCTAGCCAAAACTACAGAATCGGTTGCACCTGAACCCTTAAGGAGCGGCGCTGTCATGCCAGATTCACGGCGTACACCCATGAAGAGCAGACGTTTGCGGGTTTGCGGAACGCCAAAATCTGCGGCATCCACGACTTGTGCTTGCACCTGATATTCTCCGTCAAGCGAGAGGTCGGAAAGAATCTGTTCGCGGACACCCATCTGGTCCATGCCAGTCACGTTCTCCATGACAAAGGCTGGCGGCAAGGCAGTGCGCAGCGTGCCGACGAATTCACGATATAGGGCGTTGCGCGGATCATCTATCATGCGGGTATGATTACGCATCTGCGAAAATGCTTGGCAGGGAGGCCCCCCGACGAGCACGGTCGCCTGCCGCGCTGCGTCTACGATTCGTTCCTTAATCGCATCCTGACGAATATCACCCAGCACCGTCCGAGCTTCAGGAAAATTGGTCGCGAAGGTTGCCAACGCATCTGGATCGTTGTCGCTTCCTGCAAGTACATTGAAGCCAGCTTGCCGGAAGCCTTCGGAAAAGCCACCCGCGCCGCAGAACAAATCTACCACCGACAGGTTTGCCCTGCTAATCCTCGGTTTACGCTGCCCATCGCAGATAGCAATATTGTTTCCGCTGTTCCGGCTCATGCGCCTGATCCCCCAATTGCCACGATTAACGCATGTTCTTATTATGTTCCGAATCGCGCGCCAAGTCATTTTTCATGTCGACGCGCGGATACGCAAGGGTACTGGGCGGGAAGGCATGTGAACAGTTGCGTATTTCTGCGTGATGGCAGTTGACGGATACACGCTGCAGCCAATTCCGAGCGAATAGCGCTATCGGTATGTGTAATGCTTTTGCGAAATTGAGAGACGAGAATCGTGTGGAAAAAGGCGTTATCGATGTGACTGAGAACGACGAAGGCTCTGCTTGGCTCGCAAGCCACCTACCCTCACTCACGTTTCAAGCGCTCCCATTCGCCGATCAGTGATCGATATCTTTCACGAAACACCAGCTCTTCATCACCCTGCAACGGTGTGGTTTGCGGGGAAAAGAAGGTCTTCCGCAGTGGGTCAATGATACGCATATCATTCGCATCCAGTTTTATCAGCGCATTTTGCATCACCCACAGGCCCAATCGTCCGCCTTCTTCGGAGAGGGCAGGTTTCTCGCTAAAGTACGGATATACAACACGAGTATATTCGCCCCTGACTCGCGCATGTAGGGCATCACGTATTCGGATTGTGCCCCCAAAATCATCAATTCGAAGGTTGCCGTGCACGCTTTGTGGGATGATTTCAACCGGCTCGTTTGACCAACGCAACTTTGCACTAAGCAGTTCGAGAACACCCTCTCTCAGTAGTGGATACAGTCGCTTATAGTTTCGGTTAGACTTTATGCGGTCATCGAGCCGCTGCGCTAGATCACCATCGCCCGAGATGTGCTTCTTCACATCTGACCAAAAGGGGGCATGGAAATCTCCCCCTTGGCTCCGGTTGCCGCCAACGTCTTTCTTGCGGTCAAGACGAATATCATCTTTCAAAATTGATCGCCGCAAGGGGGGCGATGCATAGAACAACTGCAGCACTTTTCGGAGAGGAGCATCCAGAACAGACATGTCGCATACATTCCTTAGATGGAGCTACAACCATCAATACAATATTTCTGGCGATGCACGAGGGTGATCCAGTTCACCAACTCATAACCTCGTGGCAAACACCGAAATTTTAGGGAGAATTAGCAGCTTATACGCAATTTGGCGATGCACTTAACCAGCTCGCCCGCACCTACTAGGCATCACCAATATTATCGCGGATAAGAATTCTCGTCCGTCGAACTATGGGCAACAAAATTAGTTGAAAAGAAATCGAAAGCACACGCCAGTCAACGTCAACGCGAAGCATCCAATAGAGCAATTTCGTCGAACTATTATTTTGTCACTGCAAAATTGACCACCATCTTGTGGGTAGGCGATTGAAATTAAATTTCTGTGTGATTTGATGTATAAGTAGTCGCTCGGGGGTGGATATTATGTCGGACATGAAGCGAATCACACTTTTCCGGATTAAGGATGATAAGAATTTCGAGGGTTTTTTGAAGGGTGGTCTGGCAACCTATACACACATCGAGCCGAACGAAGAATTCGAGGGGTACATCAAATATGACCCTGCGGGAGGCGGTCAGAAGACGGAGGATCACATCCCTTGGCTTCGTTTTCTCAATTCCGGCTTCGCAGAGAAGAAATATACCTATCAGGCTTCCAACAAATATCCGCGCGCCCTAATGGCACTTCGGGTGATCGGTAAGGATGGCGCGGATGATGTGTTCTACGCGGCCGCCTTTGGCCAGCATGGCGACAGCTTCCTTGATAAGGAACAAATCATCTATGACTTCGGTATTAAGGTTGGAATGAACATATGCGACGCCGAGAAGCTGCGGCGGATCCAGACGTCCGCGCATGAGGCGATCAGCCGGCAGACCGAGCGGCAGGCTAGCACCGGGGCAAGCCTCGGCGTGTTTGGCGTCAATACTGAGTCCGAATTCCTCCGCACGATCTCTGGCCATGTGAAAACGGAATACAAGGAGTTGGTCGACTCCTTCCGCGGTAAAGACAGCATCCTCATTAAGTTCCCGAAGGATCAGGACGTAACCTGGACTTATCTGGCGCAGCTCTGTCGAAAACTCGAAGAGCGATATGTCTCAGACGACTACACCAAAACCGACCTCAAAGTGTACGATATCCTTCGGCACGAGAGCGACCCGGGCGTAATTGCGGAGCTAAACCGCCTGCTCTGCGGGGCCATTGAAGCTAAAAATTTTAATGCAATTCATCTCGCACCGCCAGAATTTCTCGTCGGCGACAACAGTTCGTTCACCTATGTCGAGAAGGACGGTGACGAAGAGATCGAGACGTTCGACGACCTACGCATCGCCGACTTGATCGCCGTGAAGCGTCGCCGGCTGAAGGATCTCGACGAGACCCGCATCAAAGGGTGGAAGATATTTGAATACAATCCCGAGCTCGATCGCACCTTCGTGCGCTGGGATGCCTACCGATGCCTGGTAGCGGAGGTCGAATGGAAAGGGCGGACCTTTGTTCTCTCGTCGGGGCAATGGCGGGAAGTGTCCGAGGATTTGAAAGCGTCCGTCGAACGGTATTTCGACGAACATGATCTCCTGCTTGACCCGGCGTACCTCCCGCAAGGAATCAACATCTACAAGGCCGATCGCAAGGAGAATCGCGAGGAGGTTTTCAACGTTCGTGCGGCGGAAGACTGTGCAGACCTCTATCTCCTCGACAAGGCCAAGCTCGATATCGCCGGGCAGCGTCGATACGAAGTGTGCGACCTGCTGCATGCCGATCGCTCGATCATTCACGTCAAACGCTACTCCTCAGGCGCCGCGTCGATTAGCCACCTATTCACGCAGGGCAGGTTCTACGCCCACGCCTTTTCGACCGATACCGCCTGCCGCACCGGGATCGCCGCATGGATCCATGCCGACGTAAATCCCGTCAATGCTGCAAAGGAGAAGGCCGGCTTCCTTGCACTGATCCCGGAGAAGAAGGCGGACCTCAACGAAAAGGACTATTCGGTCGTGTTTTGCGTGCTCCACGATAATGACGATTTCTCGCTTAAGAAGCTACCGTTCATGTCGCGATACGAGCTTATGCAGAGCCACCGCTTTTTGACTGAGGATCGCAGCTTCAACATGGGAATCGTGTTCCGGAAAGTCATTCTAGGCCCTTGAGCCAACTACCCTGATTTCGGCCGGTGACGTCCACTGTCGCGCCGCTTTCTTCAAAAGCTGCCGATCCGACAATGGCCGCATATCTGTCACGAACCTCCGTACCTCGTGTCCGCCATGCCTCACCAACGCCCATACCCCAGTTTTTCGTGGTAGCGCAGCTACGCGGGCGCGCGACTACCCCGCAGAAGCCCTCCCCAGACGCTGTCCTACACGGTGAGCGCAGCTATAAGCACAGGCGACCAGCGGCGCCGTCACCGTCCAATGTTGCTTAGCTCCATCGACACGCCGTCTTTCAACAGAGCTTTCTGGACTGCTTCGAGAAGATTGATATCGAGCGCCTCAGGCACATCGTCATGATACATAGCTACGTCCAACCACTTTTGACGAGCAGTTCTCCACTTCTTTTTCAACCTGTCGTGGGCGTTTTCAGGCAGGTGGAAGTGTTTGATCGCCGCCTCAATAAGCTTTCGGTCTGAGCGACCTTTTGGCACCGTCTGGTTCATGATCTTCGCCATGTCATGTCGAGCGCGATCGCGATAGTGCTGGTTGCCAATCCATCTTAGGATGGCTTCGTCTGAGGCTGGCGGGCGTCCTTCCGGGTTTGATTGGCCAAGCAACGCGACGCGCGCTTCCCTCAGGCGATCACTTCGACGTCTTTGGGCAGCCACGTCTGAGGCCGCAGGCTCCGTGTTGGCGTCGATGATAGCGAGCAACAGTTTGTCGAGGACACCGCGACCGACGGTCTCTCCGCAATCAAGCGCCTCATCGTCATTCGGCACGGCATCAACAATATCTGTCGAGTTTTTCCCCATACGCGCGGCCATCTTCCGTATATCTACACAGACCTCCTCATAACCTATGGAGGTCACATGGAGAAACAAAACGGTTTGTCGGGCCCGGAAAAACCGATCACTATCCGAGAAGCTGCTGAAGAAGTAGGAGCCAAATACTGGCATATCCAGCGCCTCGTTAAGCGTGGCCGTATTCCCCACTACCTGCCCTACAATTCGCGCCGCCTCGTGAAGCTGTCTGAGGTCGTCGCCTACATCGACTCCAGTCGTCAGGAAGGGGTCGAATAATGCGTAAGCCTTACTCTTCGCCGAACTTCGATGACCCTGTCGAATATTTGGCTCGGCCGCTCTTCGGCCACGCCGCGCCGAGCGAAAATGCAGGCAATCCGGCTAAGTCGGCGCCGGCATTGACAATAACGGTGATCGTTAACCTGGGGCGAACGGGTCCAATCTCTGAGGAGAATCGCCTGGAGGATCACTATGGTTGATCCGACGACGGTCTTTGGAGTGCTTGCCCCGCTCTATCGCGCCAAAAACTATTGGCCGAGGCCGATCAATCCCGGCACGAAAGCCTGCCGCATAAAGAAGTGGGAAACTCCGGACCCCGAGCGCAAGCTCGGGGAACTGGACAATTGGCTCGAAGCTTACAGCCGTTGGGGGATCGGCCTGTTGCTCGGTTCCCCGTTCCCCGATGGCACGCGCCTTGCGGCGGTTGATATCGATCGCGATGACTATATTCGCGCTGCCCAAGCTTTGCTTCGCAATCCACCCTCTGGGCGAATCGGCGCTAAGGGCATTGCCTATTTCGTCCGGCTGAGGGGCGATGGAAAATACCGCCCCTTCAAAACAAAAGGCGAACACGGCGTCAAGGTCGGCGAATTCCTCGCCGACAAGCGACTGCTTGTCCTCCCGCCCACTGTCCATCCCGACACCGAAGAACCCTACCGCTGGGTAGGCCGGCCGCTCCTTGAGGTCGACTATCGCGAACTTCCGATCATTGAGGCATGACATGAGAGAAAATACTACAGTCGTCCCCGTCGCCATGATGGAAGCAGTGCTCAACTCCAACCACGCGGCCGAGCTCATCCCCGGCCGCGATACGCATATGCCGGCCTTTCATTTCGTCGGTGAAATCGTGCCGCACACCCAGGAAGTAGGGTGGATCAGGGATATCGTCGCCAGCTTCCTTCCGCCAGACTACAAAGGTAATACGCTCGAAGAAATCCCGAAGATGGTCGCGGATAGTATCAAGAACGGCTATGTGACGCAGAAGTCCGGTAACAAACAGCCCTCCGCTGCGGAAACAGGCCTAAGCCTCGTTCGTGGGCCGGAAATTACGCTGTTCCACACGGAGCAGAATGTCGGCTTCATGGCCGTGACGTCGCCGGAACACGGTACGATCTGCCATCCGATTCGTTCCGGGGCAACGAGAGGCCTCATCCTCCTTCGCTACTACCGCAAAACTGGCAAAACGCTCAGCAAAGAAGCCGTCTCCGAGATCATAGACCTTATGGAGGCAGAGGCCGTTTACGATTCTCCCGAAGAAAAAGTGCACGTCCGCATCGCGGGTACGGCTGATGCGGTCTATTACGACCTTGGCCAACTAGACGGCACCGTCGTGAAGATTGCGAGCACGGGCTGGACGCTTGTCCAGAATCTACCCGTTTACTTCTACCGTCCTGATGGCTTCGCTGTTCAGGCAGTACCCAAACGCAATGGAAAACTTGTCGAGCTCCGCGATCTGCTCAACCTTGATGAAAGAAACTGGGTCCTTCTTCTGGCATTCCTGATCGTATCGCTGAAGCCCACACATCCCTATATGGCGCTTTTGGTCAGTGGCGCATACGGCAGCGGGAAAAGTAAAGTCAGCGAGATCATCAAGCGTATCATCGACCCGAACGCGATCGAAAAACAGCGCCTGCCCAAGGACGAGCATACCTTGGCGATCCAGGCGGCTATGTCGAGGCTGCTCGTCTACGACAACGCCTCTTCCGTGCGCTGGGACCTTTCGGATTTCCTCTGCGCCATGTTGACGGGTGGCGGCTTCAGCACCCGCAAATACTACACCGACGACGAACAGCGTATGTTCAAGAATTCCGTGCCGATCATCATCAACGGCATTGGCGAGTTCGCCAGTCAGCATGACCTACTCGACCGCTCGATTGTTCTGAACCTCCCGGCCATCCCCGAAAGCGTGCGTCAAACCGAAAAGGCCATCAACACACGTTTTGAGGAAATCCTGCCGGGTATTCTCGGCTGCCTGTTCAACATCGTCAGCGTGGCAATGCGCCGCTTTGACGAGGTGGAACCTCCGACGACAGTCCGAATGGCGGACTCCGCGCAATGGCTTATTGCCGCAGAGCCGGAGACTGGTCTTCCGGCCGGCACGTTCCTCCGAGCGCTTGAGGCGAGCGTCAAGGAAGCAAAGATCGAGAACACGATCAACCACCCGCTCGTCCGCAAGATTATTGGCATTCTGGATCTCAGCGGACCCGAGCGCTCCTATGAAGGCACGGTGGGGGAGCTACATGACAAGCTGCGAGACGACTACAAGCGAATCGAGCAGTTTCTGCCGCAGACGCCGTCGCACCTTTCCAACGCTCTCCAGCGCCTTGCGCCGGGTATGGCGGCAATTGGCATCATGGTTGAACTTCAGCCACGAACCAACCGGGCGCGGCCGCTGCGCATCTGGATTGAGGAGACGGAATACACGCCGGAACAAGACGCCATATTGAAGAGGATGAGTTAGGCCGACGTGAGTGTAGCTGGTGGTGCCAGTGGCGCTGCCCCGCCACCCCTAGGGGGTAAGGTGTGTCCGTGGCAGCAGCGCAGCGGCGGGCATACTGGCCCCGCCCGTAGCCGCAGGGTGGCCACACCAGCGCCACCAGCCACACTTGCAGTGCTTCAAAACCAGCCTTCCGGCGGTGCCGGGTGGTGGTCGGGCGTCCGCACCGCGCGGCCACCTGGGAATATACCGCGTGTCGTTCACACTGCGATTTCAACCCGGATGACCGGGGAATCCGCACCATTTTGAGGCCCCGTCTCGTCGGGGCCTCGCCCTTCCAATCCATGGCAAGGTTACGCGGCTGGTTACAAATCCGGGCCGCAGAGGGGCCTTTCGGGCGCAACTGACGATTCATTGTGCCGGTTACCGTCGCCGTGTTTTCCTCGCCATTTTTTACGTTAAACAGCGAGAATCCCATGAACAACACCACCAACGTTTCCATCACCACAGCGACCCGCCGTCGCAAGCTGGCAAGCGGGACCGTGGCCTCATACCCGCAATATTACGCCGAGTATCGCGACCCAAAGACCGGCAAGCGCCGCCGCCGCGCCTTCAACAAGAAGAAGGATGCAGAGGCCTTCCGGAATGCGTTGCTCGTCCAAGTCGCCGGGGGCAGCTACGTAGACGAGCGGACGGCTCCGACCATCTCCAAGGCTCTAGACCACTGGCTCGCCAACAAGGAAGGGCAGGTCAAGGCCTCTACGCTGAAGGGGTACAAGGTCGTGGCGAATGGCGCAATCCGTGGCCCGTTGCTGATGGGGACCCGGCAAGAACGCGCCGACTACACCGAAAGCGGCGTCGCGCCGAAGGGCGCGCGCTTCCTCAAGCTTTTGGGCGACATCAAGCTCACCGACCTCACCACGGCGGTTATTCGCGTTTGGCATCGAACCATTGTCGACCAGTGCGGCAATTACACCGCCAACCGGGCAAAGTCGCACCTCAAGTCCATCCTGGGGTTGGCCGAAGAGGACTTCGGTGTTCGCGCGCCGTCCATGCCCACCGGCCTCACGCGGGCTCGACACAAGCCGAAGAAAGCCATCCTGACATCCGAGGACATCGCCAAGCTCATCGCCTCGGCCAAACTCGATGCTGAACACGGCATCTACTATGCCTTCGCCTTCCTTGCCGGTACACGCCCGTCCGAGCAGCTCGGTCTGCTGTGGAGTGAGGTCGACTTCGATAAAAACGTCCTTCGCATCCGCCGCATCCAGGAGCGGGACGGCTCGCTGACGGAAATGACCAAGACGGAGGCCGGGACGCGCGACATCCCCATGGGTACGACGCTACGCGAGATGCTACTGGAGTGGCGGCTTCGCTGCCCGAGGAAGGGCAAGGAGCTGCACCGCGTTTTCCCAGGCCCCGGTCGCCTTCAGGAATGGCCGAAGCTGCGCGTCGGTGGCGGGGGGCCGCTGCTCTACCAAAACTTTCGCAAGCGCTATTGGGAACCGGCATTCAAGAAGCTCCGCCTTCCCTACGTAACGCCGCACAGCGCCCGACATTCCTTCATCTCGACCCTTCAGGCGCAGGGCATTGAGGTTGGCCTCGTCGCGCAGATCGCCGGCCATGCCAATCCGACCGTGACGCTTGGACACTACACCCAGGCGGTGCGTGGTGGCGCCGCCGCCGTGGCCGCCCTGGAGCGGGCCTACGTGCCACAGGGTGCCGTACGCCAGCAGGCCTAGCGCCGCCTGCCTGCCTACGGCCTAGCCTACACCCTACGGCCTCCGGTGGCGCTGCTGCCGGAGGCCGTTCCGTATGTGGCTGTAATTATGCGATAAATTGTGCCGGGAATTTCGGCGTGTTTTACTTCCCCCAAAGCGGGAGACTTTGCATGGACTACCTTCTGGTCATCGACAACGCGACGGGTGAAGGTCGGATCATGAAACTGGCTGAAGCCGCAGCGTTCACGTGCGTTGAAGCTGCCGACATCGAGCAGTCCATCCGCGCGTTCGGCATCTGCCAGTCCATGGACTTTGCCATCGTGGACACCGAAACGGCGGACGACGTTATCACCGCTTGACCCTTATATATTGAGCCCGTTTTCCGCTTCCAACGTTCGGACCCGGTGGGCCGAACCCTCCCCCCTATCAGGCTGTTTGGGCAGTGTCGGGGGGCCCCAAGCGACACCGCAATGTTCTGACGGCCTGTACGCTCATACGCGGCGAGCCCCCTGGGCGAACCGCCGCGCAACAGAGCGGACTATTCCACTACGTATTTGAGGGCATTCGCTGACACGCTGACAACGCGCAGCGTCCGGCCTTGGATTGTGACGCTCTGGCCGTTTCCGAGCGTAATGGCGATTGGCCGCTGCGCCGTGGCGTATTGCGACGAGCCACGCGGCGGAATGTATTGGTAGGAGGTCGAGCGGGCTGTTCCATACACGTCGGTCCGGCCGACGGTGCCCTGCACCGTGGTCGTCGTGGACTGCGGAATGATCATTGGGCTCTCGCTCATCGTCGTGGCGTTGCTTTCAACGGTGACGTCCATCCGCTCGAACACAGCCCGCGAGCCTTGCGTGCCGACGAAGCGAACCGTCGTGCCTCCAGCATTCGTGGTGCGGCCGAATATGTCTGCGCCACCAACGACATTGGGCAGCGCTTTGCGGGACTGGAACGACATGACCACGTCGCCCGGACCGGCCGAACGGATTTGGGTTCCGACAGGCGTCATCAAACTGGTCTTGGTCTCCACGGGAGCACAGCTGGCAATGAACGGCAGAGCAAGCAGTGCGGCGGCGAGGGCAGTCTTCTTCATCTGAGCTATCCTATTGAAACGAAAAACTTTCCAAAAAACATGGTCGAAAAGCGCCGTCAATTATGGGGTCTGCGGTTCGATACCTAGGAACCGTCCGGATATGAACTCCGGCGCCCAGCGCATGCAGGCAGCATCGGCGGCGGAATGCACGCGGGCAGGGCTGGCCGGGTGCAGTAGCAGGAGGAAGACGACGTGGGCGGTGGTGAATGCCCATAGAGAAGCACCGGGCGCAACGGAACGCAATCGCTCAGCACAGCGGGCAAGGAACACCGATCGCTCGACTCTGGGGAAGTGCTGATAGATCAGCAGGGACTTTCCCGACGCATAGAAGGCTGCCACCTCGTCGAAATACAGATACTTGGACGAGTTCTTCCGGCCCTTCGGCAGCGACGATACCTCCAAGCCGTTGTCGGGATCAAAAAAGATCAGGTCAACGTCGCGGAAGGCGTATGCGCAGCGGCCCATGAAGGTATGGCGGGCGGCAAGCTCATCGGGCAGCAGGTCGTTTTGGTAGAGGGCGCCGGGAATGGCACCGCTATTCTCTATGGTCGCCAAGCGGCGGCGCTCCGGTGTGGCGGCGGCATGCGCCAAGATATCGAACAGCTCCGGATCGACGTCGCGATGACGGTTAGGCTGCTGAAGGTAGGCGAGCTTGCCGCCGTCCATCCCGCCGTCCGACGGCGTCAGCATCCAGCAGACGCCGATGCGATTCTCGCCGCCTGACGACAGCGCCCGTAGCAGCGCATATTTCCGATAATCGTTGATGTCCCCGACGTACTGGTCCTTCACGCGCGCCTCCGAATCGTGTCGCGCGTGCAGTATTATCGAATACCCTAATTTGGGGTACTCCAAAATCGGGTCTTATTGAAGTGCTGGTCCTCGCACTGGCGCTTCCTTTGTCTTCGATACGTTCAGATTTTTACCACCGAATAATTGATCTCCTTGTCCAAGCCCGCAAAGCTGCGAGTTTGACGCAGGCGGAGTTAGGAATGCGTATCGGGCAGCGCCAGACCTTTGTCTCGAAAGTCGAACTAAGAGAACGACGACTTGATGTGGCGGAGTTCATTTTGATTTGTCGCGCACTGGAAGCCGATCCGCAGCAAATAATTCAGGTCGCGGAAAACGAAGAGCATTGATCGTCATCATTCCGTGATTCTGTGCAAAGTACACGCAAACCAAATTATGAGACCGGAGTTGCGTCCTGAACGTCGTAAATATTACCCGAGAATCCAGAAATCAGCCTATGATCAAGCAGGGCAGAGATAATCTCCCGGCAATTCTCCGGGGTTGGCACAAAGCGGCCATCTTTATCAAACGCAATATCTAGATTAAACCTCTTGTAGTTTTTTCGAAGATTATCCATGAAAGATTTGTTCTTATAGAACTTCTTTTGTCGTATGGCTGACATTCTTCGAAGGTTTATCTTATTTGTTCCGACAAATTCGGTCATAACAGTTACGTCGGAGAAAACTTCAAGAAATTCTTTCTCTTCTATCATTTCGGCATAGTCTTTTTCATGCGCCTCCTTGTAATTCAGTATAGATTCGAAATTACTTTTTTCGCTCACTAGCACCTCTTCGTTCATCCAGAAAAAGTCCAGACTTTTATGAATTTTAAAATCTTCATCAGAGACTACATCGAGGTGCTTTTCATTGAATATAGCAGTGATAGTATTGAACGCGGACTTCGTCCTCCAAGAAGAATCTGTCTTTTTTGCGCAATATAAAACGCTTTCTCCGTTCGTTAGTTTTATTACATAAAATGAGCAGTTCCTAAGTGTCTTAACATCTTTAACTTTCCTTTTGTAAATTTCCCCGACTATTTCATCTTCGATCAAGCCCGCATGGGTTTCTTCCAGCGTGATGCGCAAAACGCTCGATTCGTTATTCTCAGCTAAGAGCCCATACTCCCTCTCTTCTAGGGTGTCCCTAAGCTGGCGGGCTACGATTCCTCGGAGTTCGGAATCCATTTCGTCCGTTGTGGCCACCCAATGACCATTGAACTGAGGCGGCTCCCCCTTCGGAGACTGTTTCTTAAAAGTCCAGAGTGCAACATCCGAGTCCGCAATACCAAACGCTCTAATATCATCAAGTGCCGTCATTCGGTCCCCTTCCTCCGCTTTTCATAAGCTTAGCGCGCACGATCATAATTTCTTGAATGTATTCGTGCTGTGCAAGGCCACCCTCATCCAGCTCACCCTGAATAAGCGCCGACGCTTTCAATATGTTTTTCCCACCAATATGGGAATAATCTATTTCATAGAGTCGCCAACCGAAGACAGGAAGTATAGGATTCAATATTATTTGACCAGACTTGTATGTTATCCAAAACATCCAAGCTAAGAATATTATTATGCCTACGAATTTACCGGTTTCGTTGTACCCTACACCCATAAAGGAAACGACATATGGTAGTGTATAGTTCATCAGCTCTGATGGTATATGGGTACGGCTAAGGATTTTAATTGGGCGCTTAACTTGCACAGCTCGCAAGACGAATACCGTAAACAGTAGGCATGTAAAGCAAACTGCAAATATAGATATTGAGAGCGCAGGATGAGCAAATGGCAATGTGCATCGACTCCCTTGCGACCAGAAATCTATACAAATCTTTGATCCTAGAGCCTGATAGTCGAAATCTTGCGCGAGCAGAATCAACGACAGAGGAAGATAGGACCCTATAAAAATGAAGACTGCGGCCCAGACGCGTAATTTCATCCCCATCCTCCATGTTTCCAATAAAGCACGTGAAGATTTGGCTTGCCAGAAAATTCGTACTTTGGGTTGTTTCCCAATTGAAGTGCGCAACGTGGCCGTTTGGCCAGCCGCGTGTTGGTTGTGACCCTGCGGTAACCACGCCTCTCCCTGCCGTTTCCGCGCATCGCGGCTTCAACCGCGCCCAAACGCACAAAAGCACGGCGACCCGAGGCTTTGAAAGCTAGAGAGGCTAAGCCGACCAAACCACTTTTCGGCTCGCCTCTTAAAACCCTACGTGAGCGACGACACACCAACCGTTACAGATACCCCATCGTGGTCGCTAAGTGGCTTGCCAGAGCTCTGCCGTGTATATCCTTTAAGTGACGTTGCTCGAAAACGATGGTTGCCTCCGATGTGGCAGACAGGCTGATGCTCAAGGCCGGGAAGAGAACCTTGTGTCCAGATATCAAATCCAGCCAAGGCGCCCTCTAGTTCCTGAAACACTGTTTCGAGCGAGCGACGACGCGGGATACGCTGATTGAGGTCTCCGACTATCAATGCGGGGTGTGGAGAGTTTTCGATTCTCTGAACTCGCCTAAGACCGCGCAGGTACGTGACGTGATCCTCCCAAGGCGCCCGATTCCTGTAACCTGTCTTAACGTGGGCTCTTTCCCAAGGTACGCACACTCCCACCACTCTGACGCGACCAAGGCTGGTGTCGGTTAGGCCTGCAACATATCTGCCTGATGGCAGTTCAGCAGATCCAAAATCATCGATCTCGTGCCAGGGATTCTTGCTCCAGAGCGCCACCTTCCGTCTGCCGAGCTTGATTGGGTAGCCGTAGTCGGCCTGGCTGAAAATGCCATGCCACCCGGTTCCCAGAAAGTCGGTGTACGACTCAGGGCAACAGATGATCTCTGGTTCGTCCGCCAGAAGCCGCTCAATAATCCGTTGACCCGCCCATGACGTGCGGCGGTGCCATTCGACATTCCAGCAGGAGATTCGCATCGATATATCCGTGGTGCCAATGAATTTGTCCGACGCCATGATTGCATATCGAGTCGAAGCCGCGAACCTGTAACCGTGCGGTAACCGTGGCCAAAGAGGGCGTTTTCAGCCCTTCCGGCATCAACCGTGCCAAAACGCACAAAAGCCCCGGCGAACCGAGGCTTTGAGCATCTTAGGAAGAATGGAGCGGGTGAAGCGATTCGAACGCTCGACCCCAACCTTGGCAAGGTTGTGCTCTACCCCTGAGCTACACCCGCTCATCGTCTACGGCCTGGGGTAGTCGGTGGCCGAAGGTCGCTGCGTTGCGGCGACGGGCGCTATATCGCTCAAGCCCTTTCCAAATGCAACAGGGAAATGTCAGTTTTTGCAGAAAAAATCGCGACGACTTTCAAAGTCGCGGATTTTCAGGCGGTTGCGCGCGGGCGGCGGACGTCCTATCAGCGGGCAGGACCAAATTACGCCGGGACGAGCCAAATGACCGACAAGCAGCCGAAGACCGACAAGGATCTTTTTCAGTTTCTCGATGGGCTCGGCATCGCCCACAGCACCAGGGAACACGCGCCGGTCTTCACCGTCGCCGAATCGGTGGCGCTGCGCGACGAGATCCCCGGCGGCCATACAAAGAACCTCTTCGTGAAGGACAAGAAGGACAACTACTTCCTGATGACCGTCGAGGAACATGCCACGGTCGACCTGAAGACGGTGCACACGATCATCGGCGCGTCGAGCCGCGTTTCCTTCGGCAGGCCGGAAAAACTGATGGAATATCTCGGCGTCATTCCGGGCGCCGTCACCGCCTTCGGCGTGATCAACGATGCGGGACGCCAGGTGAAGATCATCATCGACGCGGACCTGATGGCCTACGATACGATCAACGGCCACCCGCTGCGCAACGACGCGACGACCTCGATCGGTTCGAAGGATCTTCTGCGCTTCATCGAGGCGACGGGACACGAGCCGCTTGTCTTGAAAGTCACGTCCTGACATACGATTTGAGGGGCGGTACTTTCCGGGCCGGATACGAGGATCGCCGGACACGAGGATCGAAGGCGCGACGCGCGCGCCACAGGAGCAGACCATGAGTGCAAGCGACAACCCCTACGCATCGTCCTATGGCGGGCAGATGAACGTTTCGGCGAGCTATGGCGGCGGCGCGGCACCGGCGGCGGATGACAGCGTCAAGGACACGACGACGGCGAATTTTTCGCGTGACGTTCTGGAGGCCTCGCGCCAGCAGCCCGTGCTCGTCGATTTCTGGGCGCCCTGGTGCGGCCCGTGCAAGCAGCTCCAGCCGATCATCGAAAAGGTCGTGCGCGAGAGTGCCGGCCGGGTGAAGCTCGTCAAGCTCAACATCGACGACCATCCCTCCATTCCCGGCCAGCTCGGCATCCAGTCCATCCCCGCCGTCATCGCCTTCGTCGGCGGCCGACCGGTCGATGGCTTCATGGGCGCCGTGCCGGAAAGCCAGGTGCGCGAATTCATCGACAAGGTCGCCGGCCCCGCGGGCGCCGACGAAAAGGCAGAGATCGAGGCGCTGCTCGCCGAAGCGAAAACCCTTTTTGACGCGGGCGATCTCGCGGGTGCGGCCGATCTCTATGGCGCGCTCTTGCAGGCCGATCCGGAGAACCCGCTGGCGCTGGCCGGCATCGCCGAATGCATGATCGCCGCCGGCCAGCCGGAAAATGCCCGCCAGATCCTCGGCAACGCGCCGGAAGCGGTCACCGCCGATCCCGCCGTCGCGGCGGTCCTCAAGAAGCTCGACCAGATCGAGGAGGCCCGCAAGCTCGGCGATCCGGCGGCGCTCGAACAGGCGCTGGCGCTGAATGCGGACGACCATGCGGCACGGCTGAAGCTTGCCAAGATCCGCAATGTCGAGGGCGACCGCCAGGCGGCGGCCGATCACCTGCTCTACATCATGAAACACGACCGCGCCTTCGACGACGACGGCGGGCGCCGCGAGCTGCTGCAATTCTTCGAGGTCTGGGGCCCCAAGGATCCGGCGACGATCGCCGCCCGGCGCAAGCTGTCGTCGATCCTGTTTTCCTGAGGCTTTTTTGCCGCGGAATGGCACGGCGTCCCTTGAGAAACGCCGCGCCTACCCCACATTCCGGGGAGGCGCCATGGCGAAGGGCGGGAGATGGTTCGCCGTGCTGCGGAATGGCCGCGGAATGGGAAGGCAATGCCATGCATGTGGGAAATGCGCGTTATCTGAAGCCGGCGGACCTGCCTGAGGCCATCCCCGTCTTTCCGCTGACGGGTGCCCTGCTGCTGCCCGGCGGGCAGCTGCCGCTCAACGTCTTCGAGCCGCGCTACCTCTCGATGTTCGACGACGCGCTCGCCTCCCACCGGCTGATCGGCATGGTGCAGCCCGTCTTCGGCGCCGACAAGGTGGACGATGCCTCGAGCGACACGCCGGCGCTCTGCCAGGTCGGCTGCATCGGCCGCATCACCTCCTTTGCCGAAACGGGCGACGGGCGCTACATCGTCTCGCTCACCGGCGTGTGCCGCTACCGGCTGCTGGAAGAGCGGCGCGACGACAAATCCTATCGCAGCTTCCACATCGCCCCCTTCATCACCGATCTGACCGCAAGCGACGACGAACAGAGCGTCGACCGCGACGCGCTGCTCGCCGCCTTCAAGGCCTATCTCGACGCCAACAAGCTGGAAGCCGACTGGGAGAGCGTGGAGCGCGCCAGCAACATGACCCTCGTCAATTCCATGGCGATGATGTCGCCCTACGGCCCGGCGGAAAAGCAGGCGCTGCTGGAAGCGCCCGACCTCAAGACACGCGCGGAAACCCTGATCGCCATCACCGAGATCGTGCTGGCGCGCGAATACGGCGACGTCGACACGATGCTGCAATAGAGTGCCCGCGATGAATGCCAGCACCAGCCGGGTCGATCCCAAACTGCTCGAACTTCTCGTCTGCCCGTTGACCAAGGGCCGGCTGAGCTACGATGCCGAGACCGGCGAACTCATCTCCGAAAAAGCAAAACTTGCCTATCCGATCCGCGACGGCATTCCGATCATGCTGATTTCCGAGGCGCGTGAAATCAAGGACTGAGTGCCGGGTGCCGGCAAAAGCCTGGCTACCTCTCTTCCGTCATCCTCGGGCTTGCCCCGACCATCCATGTCGCGAGTGCCGTCTGGGTCCTCGGGTCGAGCCCGAGGATGACGGCGCGGGGCGGATTGGCAATAAGCCGCCAATCAGATCGGCTGGCCGACCAGCATGCGCGGATGTCCGCTGCCGGAGGTGCCTTCGGCCTGGCGGATGAAGAAGGATTTGAGGCCCGGCAGGCGATCCACCATGCCGAGGCCGACATCGCGCAGCACGCGCAGCGGCGTCACGTCGTTGGAGAACAGCCGGTTCAGCACATCGGTGGTGATGCCCATGCGCACAGTATCGAAGCGGCGCCAGGTCTCGTAACGCTCCAGCACCGACGTCGCGCCGATATCGAGGCCGAGGCGGTCGGCCTCGACGATGGTTTCGGCGAGCGCCGCCACATCCTTGAAGCCGAGATTGAGGCCCTGGCCGGAAATCGGGTGAATGCCATGCGCGGCGTCACCGGCAAGCGCGAAACGTGGGCCGACGAAGGCACGCGCAAGCGTCAGGCCGAGCGGGAAGGCGCGGCGGCCGCCGGCGACCTTGAGGGGGCCCAGCTTGTGGCCGAAGCGGCGCTCCAGTTCTTCCTCGAAGACCAGGTCGTCGCTCTCGACGAGGCGGCGGGCATCCTCCGTCCGTTCGGTCCAGACCAGCGAGGAGCGGTTGCCGGTGAGCGGCAGGGTGGCGAAGGGGCCGGCGGGCAGGAAATGTTCTTCCGCCGTGCCGTCATGCGGGCGCTCATGCTCGACCGTGGTGACGATGCCGGACTGGCCGTAGTCGAAATGCACGGTCTTGATGCCGGCCATGTCGCGCAGCTTCGAGCGCACGCCGTCGCAGGCGACGAGCAGGCGGGTCTGGCGTTCGGAGCCGTCGGAGAGGCGCACGGTGGTCGTGTGCAGGCCGGTCGCAAAACCCTCCGCGGAGGTCCCCCAGCGCACCGCAACGCCGAGAGTTTCGGCCTGGCGCAGCAGGCTGCCGGTGATAGTGCGGTTCGGCACCATATGGGCGAAGGGCTGGCCGTCGTCGCCGGAGCCGGTGCCTTCGAACGTGAGGAAGACGGGGCGCACGGGATCGGCCGTGCGCGAATCGGTGATGACCATGCGGCGGATCGGCTCCGCCTCCGGCGCGATCTCGGTCCACACGCCGAGCACGTCGAGCAGGTTGCGCGCGGCCGCCACGATCGCCGAGGCACGTTCGTCCTTCTGCCAGACATGGTCCGGCGCGCCGTCGACGACTTCGACGGCGAGATGCGGCGCGGCTTTCTTGATGGCGACGGCGAGCGACAGGCCGACATAACCGCCGCCGGCGACAAGCACGTCGAGCATGGTGCCTTCAGACATGGTCTTCTCCTGGCCGCTTGAGGTCTCCTGCCCCTCTATATAGAGGAGGAAGAACCGCATTCCTACCTTGGGGAGCAATGTCCAAATGTCGCGCCAGCTCGCAAAAAACCCCGCCATGGACCTCCTGCTGGAGACGCTCGACCTGGAACGGCTGGAAACCCGGCTGTTTCGCGGCAAGAGCCCGCAGGTCGGCTGGCAGCGGGTGTTCGGCGGGCAGGTGATCGGCCAGGCGCTGGTCGCGGCGACCCGCACGGTGGAGAAGGAAGGCCGCTTCGTGCATTCGCTGCACGCCTATTTCGTGCGGCCGGGCGATCCCTCCGTGCCGATCATCTACGACGTGGAAAACATCCGCGACGGCGGCTCCTTCGCCACGCGCCGGGTCGTCGCCATCCAGCACGACAAGCCGATCTACTTCATGACCGCCTCGTTCCAGGACGACGAGGACGGTTTCGAGCATCAGGCGCCGATGCCGGACGTGCCGCAGCCGGAAAACCTGCTCGGCGAGGCGGACCTCAAGGAACGCTTCATGACCGAGGCGCCGGACCATATCCGCGCCTATTGGCAGCGCCCGCGGCCGATCGAGCTGCGCCCCGTCTCGCTCGACCATTATTTTTCGCGGGAGAAGCTGGAGCCGCGCCAGAACATCTGGGTGCGCACGACAGGTCCCGTGCCCGCCGAACGCCACCTGCAAGCCGCCGTGCTCGCCTATCTCTCCGACATGACGCTGCTCGACACCTCGCTCTTCGCGCATGGCACCTCGGTGCTCGACCGCACGCTGCAAGTGGCGAGCCTCGACCACGCCATGTGGTTCCACCGCCCGCCGGTGCTGGACGACTGGCTGCTCTACAGCCAGGACAGCCCCTCGGCCTTCGGCGGGCGCGGCATGATCCGTGGCGCAATTTTCACCCGCACCGGCACCCTCATTGCCTCCGTCGCCCAGGAAGGGCTGATTCGGAAAAAGGCAACTGACTAAATTTTGCCCAATATTCCAATAACGCCTATTTTTTGATCATATGCGCTGGTGAAATTTTGCGCCGCAACATCTCCGGCATTTTTATCGATTTGATTTCAGAAGCTTAGCCGGTCCATTCGAATCTGGCACGCCCCTTGAATGTGTAGCTTCCAGTCGTGGTGATGAACGTTGCCAACGGCGAGGAGAGATGGCCCCGGCTGGGGGACAAGCACGAAGGATGGGAAACCAGATGAAAATTGTGATGGCCATTATCAAGCCGTTCAAACTCGATGAGGTGCGCGAGGCCCTCACCACCGTTGGCATCCAGGGCCTGACCGTGACGGAAGTGAAGGGTTACGGGCGCCAGAAGGGACATACGGAAATCTACCGCGGCACCGAATATGCCGTGAGCTTCCTGCCGAAACTGAAGATCGAGATCGCCGTGCCTGGCGACCTCGTCGACAAGGCGGTCGAGGCGATCGCGTCTGCCGCCAAGACCGGCCAGATCGGCGACGGCAAGATCTTTGTCTACTCCATCGACCATGCCGTGCGCATCCGCACGGGCGAAACCGATTCCGAAGCGCTGTAAGCAACCGGCATATTCAGGGAGCATTTTTAAAATGTCGTCATTCAAGCTTTCCCATACCCTCGCCCGCGTGGCCGCTGCCACGACGGCCGTTCTTGCGCCGGTTGTCGCTTTCGCGCAGGAAACCGCACCGGCCGCCACCGAGGCCGTCGCAGCCGCGCCCGTTCCGGACAAGGCGGACACCGCCTTCATGTATCTTGCCACCATCCTCGTTCTGTTCATGCTCATTCCGGGCCTCGGCCTGTTCTACGGCGGCCTGGTGCGCGCCAAGAACATGCTGTCCGTGCTGATGCAGTGCACGGTCATCGGTGCCGTCATGATGATCGTCTGGGTCGTCTACGGTTATTCGTTCGCCTTCGGCGGCTCGACGAGCGCCTATTTCGGCGGCTTCGGAAAGCTGTTTTTGTCCGGCGTGACGGCTGACAGCACGGCTGCCACCTTCACCGACGGCGTCGTGATCTACGAATATGCCTTCATCGCCTTCCAGATGACGTTTGCCGCGATCACCCCGGCGCTGATCATCGGCGCGTTTGCCGAGCGCATCAAGTTCTCGGCCGCCGTGCTCTTCACCGTGCTCTGGGCCACCTTCGTCTACTTCCCGATCGCGCACATGGTCTGGGATGCCAACGGCCTGATCTTCGGCATGGGCGCCCTCGACTTCGCCGGCGGCACCGTCGTGCACATCAATGCCGGTGTTGCGGGCCTGGTCGGCGCGATCATGGTCGGCAAGCGTACCGGCTTCGGCAAGGACATGATGGCGCCGCACTCCATGACGCTCACCCTCGTCGGTGCCGCCATGCTGTGGTTCGGCTGGTTCGGCTTCAACGCCGGCTCCAACCTGGAAGCTTCGGGCGGTGCGGTTCTCGCAACCATCAACACCTTCCTTGCAACGGCCGGCGCGATCGTCGCCTGGTCGCTGGTCGAAACCTTCACCCGCGGCAAGGCTTCCATGCTCGGCGCCGCGTCCGGCATGATCGCCGGTCTCGTCGCCGTCACCCCGGCTGCCGGCTCCATCGGCCCGATGGGCGCCATCGTACTCGGCCTCATCGCTTCGCCGGTCTGCTACTTCTTCGTCGCGACCGTGAAGAACAAGTTCGGCTACGACGACACGGCGGACGTCTTCGGCGTCCACGGCATCGGCGGCATCATCGGCGCTGTCGGCACCGGCATCCTGACCGCGCCGTCGCTCGGCGGCACCGGCGCCGCCGACTTCTCGATCGCGTCGCAGACCACGACCCAGATCATCGCGGTTCTCATCACGATCGTCTGGTGCGCCGTCGTCTCGGCGATCCTCTACAAGATCGTCGACATGGTCGTCGGCCTGCGCGTCTCCGTCGAAGCCGAGCGCGAAGGCCTCGACCTCTCCTCGCACGGCGAAGCGGCCTACCACTCCTAAGGGCTTCGCGGCGGCTCCAGCGGCCGCCGCAAAACGTCCCGTCGCGGCCATAGGAAACTATGCCGCCCTTGGCCCGGCCCCAAAAGGTCCGGGCCTTTTTGTTTGTGCGGCCGTCAGGCGGCGGCGCGCTTCAGGCCGGGTGCGGCGAGTGCCAGCGCCGCGAGCAGCAGGGCGGCGGCCACTGCGAAGGTGACGTGCATGCCCGTCTCCACGGCCGGGGCGCCGGCGCCCGCGACGTCCTTCGTGCCGACGGCCAGCGTGAAGACCGTGCCCATCAGCGAGGCGCCGGTGATCAGGCCGAGATTGCGCGACAGGTTGAGCAGGCCCGAGATGACGCCGCGCTCGTCCGCGGCAATGTCCGTCATGACGGCGGCGTTGTTGGCGGCCTGGAAGAGCTGGTAGCCGGGCGTCAGCACGACGATCGCCGCGATATAGCCGGGTAGGCCGACGAGCGCGGAAAACACCGGCATGGCCACGGCGCCCGTCGCCATCGTGGCGAGCCCGGCGGCAACCATGGGGGCGGCACCGAAACGGTCGACGAGGCGGCCGGCGAGAAAGCCGGTCAACACGGAAACCACGGGGCCGATCGCCAGCACGAAGCCGACCTCCGCCGGGCCGAGGCCGAGCGTGCGCGACAGGTAGAACGGTCCCACGACCAGCGTCACCATGATCACCGTCGCGACGAGCACGTTGGCCGCGAGGCTCGCGGGGAAACCCGGGCGTCGAAAGGCGGCCGGCCGGATCAGCGGAAAGGTGGCATGCCGCTGCCGTAGGACGAAGAGCATGGCGCCGATGGCGGAGGCTGCGATGAGGGCGGCGTTCACGCCGCCGGGCCGGCCCTGGCCCGCCGTCATCGCCAGCGCATAGGCCGAGAGGGTGGCGGCCAGCAGGCCGGTGCCGAGGAGGTCGAAACGGCCGGCTGCGGCCGCGCCGCGGTCGGCGGGCAGGAAGTGCTGGACCAGCAAGAGAGCGAGAAGGCCGAGGGGCACGGCGACGAGGAAGATGGCCGGCCAGCCGAAGCCGCTGATCAGCAGTCCGCCCAGCGAGGGGCCAAGCGCCGTGCCGACGGCGGACATGGTGCCGAGCAGGCCCATCACGCTGCCGATACGCTCCTTCGGCACCGTCTCGCTGACGAAGGCCATGGCGAGCGCCATCATGGCGGCGGCGCCAAGCCCCTGGGCGGCGCGCGCGGCGATCAGCAGCGGCAGCGAGGGCGCGAAGCCGCAGAGCGCCGAGGCGGCGGAAAACAGTGCGAGGCCCGCGAGCAGCAGCCGGCGGCGGCCGAGGAGATCGCCGAGGCGGCCGATGCTGGCGATCAGCACGGTGCTTGCCAGGAGGTAGGCGAGCACCACCCACTGGACCTGCTGGAACGAGGCGGAAAACACCTCCGCCAGCGTCGGCAGGGCGACATTGGCGATGCTGGTGCCGAGCGAGGACAAAAGGATGCAGAGCGAGAGGCCGGCGAGCGCGCCCGCCCTGTTCCGGTTTGCCGTTGGGGTTTGCGTGTCGTTCATCGTCTGCTCCTTGCGGTTTCTTGAGAAGCAGATAGGCCGTCGCCAGAGATGGCGGAACGCGCATCATTTGCATTCTATTCGTGCGTTTGACGCCATGTCATCTTCTCGCGGGCGTGTTAGGATCCCGCCATGTCGCGACCCGATCTCAACCTTCTCGTCACGCTCGACGTGCTGCTGGCCGAGGGCAATGTCGCGCGCGCGGCGCAGCGCCTGCGGCTCAGCCCCTCGGCGATGAGCCGTGCGCTGGCGCGGCTGCGGGACGTGACCGGCGATCCGCTGCTCGTGCGCGCCGGGCGCGGCCTCGTGCCGACGCCGCGGGCACTGGAGCTGCGCGACGCGGTCGGCCGGGTCGTCGCGGAGGCCGAGATGCTGCTGCGGCCGGCCAAAATCCTCGACCTCGGGCGCCTCGAGCGCACCTTCACGCTGCGCAACCGCGAGGGTTTCGTCGATACGTTCGGGCCGGCGCTGCTGGCGCGCGTCTTGCGGGAGGCGCCCGGGGTCAAGCTCCGCTTCGTGCCGAAACCCGACAAGGAGAGCACGCCGCTGCGCGACGGTCTGGTGGACATCGAAACCGGCGTGATCGGCGGCACGACGGGACCGGAGGTCCGGGCGCAGGCGCTTCTACGCGACCGTTTCATCGGCGTCGTGCGGAAAGGGCACCCGCTGCTCGACGGCCCCATGACGCCGGAACGCTTTGCGCAGGGCGACCATATCGTGGTGTCGCGGGGACGGCGCGAGCGTGGCCCGGTGGACGAGGCGCTGGAGCGCATCGGCCTCAAGCGCACCATCGCGGTCACCGTCGCGAGCTTTTCCGAAGCCGTGGCGCTTGCCAGAAGCTCGGACCTGATCGCGCAGGTGTCGGACCGCTCGACGACGCGGTTTCGCGAGGGCATGGCAAGCTTCGCCCTGCCGGTCGACTTGCCGGAATTCACCGTCTCCATGCTCTGGCATCCGCGCATGGACGCCGACCCGGCGCACCGCTGGCTGCGGGCCTGCCTGCGCGAGGTCTGCGCCGACCGGCAAGGCAGGTGACTTTCTGTCGGAACAATGCTAAAGGGCCGGCAACTGGGCTTCGCGCTGCATCGAGCGGCGCTGAGCGGCCCGCAATGAACTTCTTGTCGAGCATGAACCGTTTGCGACGCAAAAGCCTGCGCCGGCGTTTCCTGTTCCTGAGGATGAGCCGATGGCAAGCATGGATTTTCTGAACACGGCCGAGCCGGTCAAGGCGCCGGTGGTCCGCACCCTTCCGGCCACTGAGACGCCGTCGCTGATCGGCCTTTCGCGCGAGGATATGGGCCGGGCGCTCGCTGAGAAGGGCATTCCCGAGCGGCAGGTGAAGATGCGTGTCAGCCAGCTCTGGCACTGGCTCTATGTGCGCGGCGTTTCCGATTTCGACGATATGGCCAATATCTCCAAGGACATGCGCGAAATGCTGAAGAAGCATTTCACGATCGCCCGTCCGGAAATCGTCGAGGAGCAGGTTTCGGCCGACGGCACGCGCAAGTGGCTGCTGCGCTTCCCGCCGCGCGGCGCCGGCCGTCCGGTCGAGATCGAGACCGTCTACATTCCGGAAGAGGGCCGCGGCACGCTGTGCATTTCCAGCCAGGTCGGCTGCACGCTTACCTGCTCCTTCTGTCACACCGGCACGCAGAAGCTGGTTCGCAACCTGACGGCCGAGGAAATCCTCGCGCAGCTGCTGCTCGCGCGCGACCGGCTCGGCGATTTTCCGGACCGCGACACGCCGGCCGGCATGATCGCGCCCGCCGAAGGCCGCAAGGTCTCCAATATCGTGATGATGGGCATGGGCGAGCCGCTCTACAATTTCGAGAGCGTCAAGACGGCCCTGCTGATCGCCACCGACGGCGACGGCCTGTCGCTCTCCCGGCGTCGCGTGACGCTGTCGACCTCGGGCATTGTGCCGGAAATTTATCGTACGGGCTCCGAGATCGGGGTGATGCTGGCGATCTCGCTGCATGCGGTGCGCGACGACCTGCGCGACATGCTGGTGCCGATCAACAAGAAGTACCCGCTGAAGGACCTGCTGGACGCCTGCCGCGCCTATCCGAGCCTGTCGAATGCGCGGCGCATCACCTTCGAATATGTGATGCTGAAGGACGTCAACGATTCGCTGGAAGACGCCAAGCTGCTCATCCAGCTGCTGAAGGGCATTCCGGCGAAGATCAACCTGATCCCCTTCAACCCCTGGCCGGGCACCAACTACCAGTGTTCGGACTGGGAGCAGATCGAGCGTTTCGCCGATTTCATCAACCAGGCCGGCTATGCCTCGCCGATCCGTACCCCGCGCGGCCGCGACATCCTGGCCGCCTGCGGCCAGTTGAAATCGGAATCCGAGCGCATGCGCAAGGTCGACCGCATGGCCTTCGAAGCGATGATGATCGTCGGCCACGGCGAGGACGACTGAGGCCGTTTTGCCGCAGCTTCCTATCAGAAATTGTGATCGAACAAGCGGATTCCGAGAATTGATTTGAAGGCCCGTTTTGCCTAGAAACTGGCCAAAATCATTCTAGGGAGATCCTCCATGCGCCAACTTCTGCTTGCTTTCGCGGCAACGCTCGCGATTTCGCTGCCTGCGAAGGCCGAAGACGTCACGGTTGCCGTGACCGCCATCGTCGAACATCCGGCGCTTGACGCCGCCCGGGACGGCGTCAAGGAAGCGCTGGAAGCGGCCGGTTACAAGGAAGGCGAGAACCTGACCTTCCTCTACGAATCGGCGCAGGGCAATCCCGCGACGGCCGCCCAGATCGCCCGCCAGTTCGCCGGCGAAGAGCCGAACGTCATCGTGCCCATTTCCACCCCGTCGGCGCAGGCCGTCGTCTCCTCGACGCGCGACATCCCGGTCGTCTTCACGGCCGTGTCCGATCCGCTCGGCGCGCAGCTCGTCAAGGACATGGACAAGCCGGGCGGCAATGTCACGGGCCTCTCCGACATGTCGCCGGTCGCCGAACACCTGGCGCTGATCAAGGAAATCCTGCCCAACGCCAAGACGATCGGCTACCTCTACAATTCCGGTGAGGCGAATTCCGTATCGCTGCTCGCCGTGCTGAAGGCCGAAGCCGAAAAGGCCGGCCTGACGGTCGTCGAATCCGCTGCCACGAAGTCGGCCGAAGTGCAGGGTGCCGCCCGCGCGCTGATCGGCCGTGCCGATGCGATCTACATCCCGACGGACAACACGATCATCTCGGCGCTCGAAGGTGCCGTCGCCGTCGCCGAGGAAGCGAAACTCCCGCTGTTCACCGCCGATACGGATTCCGTCTCGCGCGGCGCCATCGCGGCGCTCGGCTTCAACTACAAGGATGTCGGCCGCCAGACGGGCGAGATCGTCGTGCGTATCCTCAAGGGTGAAAACCCGGGCGACATCGCCGTGAAGGTTGCGGCCGGCACAGACCTCGTCGTCAACAAGTCTGCCGCCACCAAGATGGGCGTGACGCTGCCCGAAGCCGTCGTCGGCCGCGCGACCCGCGTCATCGAATAATCCGCCGGTCCGCCGGACAGCCGAAATCGCAGCCAACCGCTGCCGGGTCGCCCGGCAGCGGTTGATCTGTTAAAAAGACCCCTCCCGCGCCAAGGCGCGGAACGGTTGAAAAGAGAGAGCCGAGCCGTGAGCCTGATTGCCTTCTGGGGTGCCGTTGAACTGGGGCTGGTCTATGCCTTCGTGGCGATCGGCGTCTACCTTGCCTTCCGCGTGCTGGATTTTCCGGACCTCACCGTGGACGGGTCCTTTCCGCTTGGTGCGGCCGTTACGGCGGTGCTGATCATCGCGGGCGTCAATCCCTGGCTTTCCGCTTTGGTCGCCATGGTGGCCGGTGCGGGCGCCGGCCTGGTAACGGCGATGCTGAACGTGCGCTTCCGCATCCTTAACCTGCTCGCCTCGATCCTCACCATGATCGCGCTGTTCTCGGTCAACCTGCGCGTCATGGGCAAGCCGAACGTCGCGCTGATCAATGCCGATACGATGATCAGCCCGTTCTTCGGCCTGGGCTTGCGTGATTTTTACGTTCGCCCGCTGTTCGTCGGCATCCTCGTTCTCGTCGCCGTCGTGGTGGTCTGGCGCTTCCTGGAAAGCGATGCCGGCCTGTCGATGCGCGCGACCGGGGCGAACGCCCGCATGGCCCGTGCGCAGGGCGTCGATACCAACCGGCAGATCTATTTCGGCATCGCGCTGTCCAATGCGCTGGTGGCGCTGGGCGGCGCGCTCTTTGCCCAGACGAACGGTTTTGCCGATGTCACCTCCGGCGTCGGCACCATCGTCGTCGGCCTTGCCGCCGTCATCATCGGCGAGACGCTGTTTGGCGCGCGGGGCATTCTGATAGCGCTGATCGGCTGCGTGCTGGGGTCGATCCTCTATCGCATCGCCATCCAGCTTGCGCTCTCTTCGGACATCCTCGGCCTCCAGGCCTCCGACCTCAATTTCGTGACGGCGCTGCTTGTCACCGTGGCGCTCGTGCTGCCGCGCCTTCGTCGCGGGGGAGCCGCCTGATGATCTCCGTTTCCGATATCAAGGTCACCTTCGGCAAGGGCACGCCGTTGCAGAAGCAGGCGCTGAACGGCGTCAGCCTGACCATCGAAGAAGGCCAGTTCGTCACCGTCATCGGTTCGAACGGCGCCGGCAAGTCGACGCTGCTCGGTGTCTTGGCCGGCGACGTCATCGCCACCGAAGGCCAGGTGAAGATCGGGACAGTGGACGTCACCCGCCAGGGCACGGCCGCCCGCGCCGGCCGCGTCGCCCGCGTCTTCCAGGATCCGCTGACGGGAAGCTGCGGCGCGCTGTCCATCGAGGAAAATCTGGCGCTTGCGGCCCGCCGCGGCGAACGGCGCGGGCTTTCCTCGGCGCTTGGCCCGCAGCGCCGCGCGCATTTTCGCGAGCGCATCGCCGAACTGAATCTCGGCCTCGAAAACCGCATGCGCGACCGCATGGACCTGCTCTCGGGCGGCCAGCGGCAGGCCGTCTCGCTGGTCATGGCGACGCTTGCCGGTTCCGATGTGCTGCTGCTTGATGAGCATACCGCCGCACTCGATCCGGGCATGGCGGAGTTCATCATGACCCTCACGCAGAAGATCGTTTCGGAGCGCAAGTTGACCACCCTCATGGTGACGCATTCGATGCGCCAGGCGCTCGATTACGGCCACCGCACGGTCATGCTGCATGGCGGCGAGATCGTGCTCGACGTTTCGGGCGACAGCCGCAAGACGTTGCAGGTCGAGGACCTGATCGCGATGTTCCGCAAGATGCGCGGCCAGACGCTCGACGACGATGCGCTGCTGATCGGCTGACGCCCACAAAGCGCCCGAATCCGGCAGCAGCTTTCCTCTGTCGATTTTAGGGGATGTTCATGCTGTTTCGCCGTACGCTGCTGGCCGGTGGCCTGTCTTCCGGGTTCGTGCTCGCGCTGCCGGCACTCTTGCGGGCGGAAACGGGGGCGGCGGATCGGCTCGTCGCCGCTGCACGAAAACAGGTCGGCGTGACGCTGACCTATGATGCGGCCTATTCCCGGCTCGATTATCCCGGCGGCGACGTGCCGCGGGAGCGGGGCGTGTGCACCGATGTGCTCGTTCGCGCCTATCGCGACGGGCTCGGCATTGACCTCCAGGTGCTGGTGCACGAGGACATGAGGCGGGCCTTCTCCGCCTATCCGGCGCTCTGGGGCCTGAAGAAGACGGATCGCAACATCGATCATCGCCGGGTGCCGAACCTCCAGGCGTTTTTCAAGCGGGCTGGCGCGGCACTGGCGGTGAGCGAGAACGGCGCGGATTATCTGCCGGGCGATATCGTCTCGCAGATGTTGCCCGGCAACCTGCCGCATATCGGCATCGTGGCGGACGAGCATGCGTCCGATGGCGCCCGGCCGCTCGTCGTGCACAATATCGGCGCGGGTGCGCGTCTGGAGGACGTGCTTTTTGCCTACAAGATCACCGGGCACTACCGCTACGGGGTCTGACCGCCGCTACTTCGCCTGCGTGAAAAAAATCTTCATCGCAAATACCGAAAAGACGCCGGCGAAGGTGTAGTCGATGCCGCGCAGCACCTTCGGGTTCCGCTGGAGCCAGGTCGAAAGCCGGTCGGCGGCGAAGATGACGAGGATGTTGATCGGTATGCCGACGACGATGAAGAACAGGCCGAGGAAGATCAGCTTGCCGGTGACATCCGGATCGCCGGCCGAGATGAACTGCGGCAGGAAGGTCATGAAGAAGATGATGACCTTCGGGTTGAGCAGGTTGACCCAGAAGCCGCTGGAAATGTTCGAGAACGCCGTGCCGCGCGGGCCGGCGGCCGTCTTGACCGAAAAATTCGAGCCGTAGCGGATCGCCTGGATGGCAAGCCAGAGCAGGTAGGCCGCGCCGCCGGTCTTCAGGATCATGAAGGCGGTCGGCGAAGCGGTGATCAGCGCCGAAATGCCGAAGGCGACGAGCAGCGTGTGCACGACGATGCCGAGGCTGGTGCCGGCCACCACGAAGAGCGCCGGGCCGCGGCCCTGCGAGAGCGCCCGGCTGATCGACAGCGTCATGTCCGGGCCGGGGGTGGCGGCGAGCAGCAGGCTTGCGGCCGTGAAGGCGAGAAGTGTCGGAAGGGTGGGCAGGACATCCATGGTGTTGCGTCTCGAAAGCCGGAAGGGACTGTGAAATCCCTAGTCCGGCTTCCGGCAAAATACCAATCAAGCTTTGTGATGGGCGTTATTCGCCCTCGACGAAGGCCCTGAACGCTTCTGCATAGTCCTTGTGCCAGCGCGAGAGCGGTGGACGGTTTTCGATGACGTCGCCGATCGCCCAGGCCATGCGCCGTTCGTCGAGGGCGCGGGGAACATCATTGTCCGGGCAGAGAATGTAGAAATCGCCGCGCGCCAGGCTGTCCAGCATGAAATCGACGGTCTGGGCCGATGTCCAGGCGGCATCCGGCTTTTCCGTACGGGCGCCTTTGGTGAGACCGGTGAAGACGAAGCCGGGGATCAGCAGGTGCGCCGAAATTTTCGCGCCCTCGGTGTTGCGCAGCTCGTGCTGGAGCGCCTCGGTGAAGACTTTCACGCCGGCCTTGGAGACATTGTAGGCGGGGTTGCCGGGCGGCGTGGTGATGCCCTGCTTGGAGCCGGTATTGATGATGAGGCCGGGTTCGCCATGGGCCAGCATGTTCGGGCCGAACGTCTGGGTGCCGTTGATGACGCCCATCAGGTTGACGCCGAGGATATGGTTCCAGTTTGCTTCAGCGCTGAAAATGGAGGTTTCCGGCTGGATGCCGGCATTGTTCATCAGCACATGCACGCGGCCGAAACGCTGGAGCACGGCGCGTTCCAGCGCCTCCAGCTGCTCCTTGCCGGAGACGTCGGTCTCCACGGCCATGATGTTTTCCTCGCCGGCAATGGCCTCCAGTTCGGCGCGGGCCTCGCCCAGCCTATCGACGTTGCGATCGGCGATCGCGATGCACATGCCGGCCTCGGCGAAGCGCCGGGCAGCGGCAAGCCCGATGCCGGACGCACCGCCGGTGATGACGGCGACATTGCTTGGCTTGATGATGTCTTGAATGTTCGTCATGGGTCACCCCTTCCATGGTTCACTGAGGCGAATATGGGTTGCGATGGCGCGCTGTCAAACCTGGCCTGCGTCACGAGGCGTCGGGCGCCACCCTTGCGTCACGCGCCAATCTCGCTAAAAGTGCCGCGACAGCGGGCCGTGCGGGTTTGCCGCGGTCTTTTTCATGCAACGGACCTCATCATCATGGCATCATACAAAGACGTGAAGAAAGTCGTGCTCGCCTATTCGGGCGGCCTCGATACCTCGATCATCCTGAAGTGGCTTCAGACCGAACTCAACGCGGAAGTCGTGACGTTTACGGCCGACCTCGGCCAGGGCGAAGAGCTGGAGCCGGCGCGCAAGAAGGCCGAGATGCTCGGCATCAAGGAGATCTTCATCGAGGACGTGCGCGAGGAATTCGTGCGCGATTTCGTCTTCCCGATGTTCCGTGCCAATGCGGTCTACGAGGGCGTCTACCTGCTCGGCACCTCGATCGCCCGTCCGCTGATCTCCAAGCACCTGATCGAGATCGCCGCCAAGACCGGTGCCGATGCCATCGCGCATGGCGCCACCGGCAAGGGCAACGACCAGGTCCGCTTCGAGCTTTCGGCCTATGCGCTGAACCCGGATATCAAGATCATCGCGCCGTGGCGCGACTGGTCGTTCAAGAGCCGCACGCACCTGCTCGAATTCGCCGAGCAGCACCAGATCCCGGTCGCCAAGGACAAGAAGGGCGAAGCGCCGTTCTCGGTCGACGCGAACCTGCTGCATTCCTCCTCCGAGGGCAAGGTGCTGGAAGACCCGGCCGTCGAGGCGCCGGAATATGTGCATATGCGCACCATTTCGCCGGAAGCGGCACCCGACAAGGCGACCACCATCAAGGTCGGCTTCGAGCGCGGCGATGCCGTCTCGATCAACGGTGTGCGCATGTCGCCGGCCACCCTGCTCGCGACACTCAACACTTACGGCCGCGACAATGGCATCGGCCGCCTCGACCTCGTGGAAAACCGCTTCGTCGGCATGAAGTCGCGCGGCGTCTACGAGACGCCCGGCGGCACGATCCTGCTGGCCGCCCACCGCGCGATTGAAAGCATCACGCTCGACCGGGGTGCCGCCCATCTCAAGGACGACCTGATGCCGCGTTATGCGGAGCTCATCTATTACGGCTTCTGGTTCTCGCCGGAGCGCGAAATGCTCCAGGCGCTGATCGACCGGAGCCAGGAGCATGTCGAGGGCGAAGTGACGCTGAAGCTCTACAAGGGCAATGTCATGGTCACCGGCCGTGAATCGCCGAAGTCGCTCTATTCCGACAAGCTCGTCACCTTCGAGGACGACCAGGGCGCCTACGACCAGAAGGACGCCGCCGGCTTCATCAAGCTGAACGCCCTGCGCCTGCGCACGCTGGCCGCCCGCAACCGCCGCGGCTGATCGGACGAGCAATCAAGAAAAGGGTGCGTCGTTCTCCTACCTCCCCCTTGAGGGGGGAGGTCGCCGCGAAGCGGCGGGTGGGGGTGATCCGCATCCGCACCGGCGTGCCTCGTGGAGAGGTTGCGTCACCCCGCCCCGGGCCTTCGGCCCGACCCTCCCCCTCAAGGGGAGGGTCGGTGTCCCACGGTGAGAAAGCCTATTCAGCCGGTTCCGTCGCGAGCTGGCCGTCGCGCAGGCAGACGGCGCGGTACCAGGCGTAGGCGAGAAGGGCCATGAGTCCCATGACCGGGATGATGGTGCCGAAGGCGAAGAGGGGGAGGCCGATGACGGCGGCGACGAGGCCGGCGATGAAACCGGCGCCCATCTGGATGAACCCCATGGCGGCCGAGGCCGAGCCGGCGATATGCGGGAAGGGCTCCATGGCGGCGGTCATCATGTAGGGCATGACGAAGGCGATGCCGAAAGCGTAGATGCCGACCGGTCCCATGACGCTGAGGAAGGTCGGCGCCATCAGGTGCGAGGTGCCGGCGATCAGGATGCTGGCAATGCCGATGAAGCAGAGGCCGGGGAAGACGAGGCGGGCCGGCGCCGTGCTGCGCATCAGAAAGCGCACGCAGATCGTGCCGGCGAAGAAGAAGCCCGACTGCATCAGCATGCCGACGCCGAACTGGGTGGGCGTCAGGCCGACCTTGCCGATCAGCACGAAGGGCAGCATGGTGGCCTGGCCGTAGAGCGCGCCGACGGCCCCGGCCATGACGAGCGTGGCGGAGACGAAGCGGCTGCTCGTCGCAAGCTCCCGATAGCCGCGCAGGATAGGGCCGACATGGCCTTTTGTCCGGTCCGGCACGGTGGTTTCGGCCATGAAGCCGTAGACCGCGCCGCAGGCGATGAGCGCGAAACCGACCATCAGGAAGAAGATCGACTGCCAGCCGAACAGGCCGAGCGCCAGGCCGCCGAGCGTCGGCGAGACGGCGGGGCCGATGGCGAGCATCATGCCGACCATGTTCATGATGCGGGCGGCCTCGGTGCCGGTGAACTGGTCGCGCACGATGGCGCGCGCGACGGTCATGCCGACGGAGGCGCCGATGCCCTGGATGAGGCGACCGGCCAGCAGCACATCGACGCTGGGCGCGAAGGCGGCCATCAGGCTGCCGGCGAGGTAGATGACCATGAAGATCAGCGTCGTCTTCCGCCGGCCGAGCACGTCCGACATGGTGCCGGAGACGAGCTGCGACAGCGCGAAGCCGGCGAAATAGAGCGAAAGCGTCAGCTTGATCGCCGATTCCGTCGAGGAAAAGGCGTGCACCAGTTCCGGCATGGCCGGCGTGTAGAGCGCCATGGAGACGGGCCCGAGCGCCACGAGGAAGGCGGCGATGATGCTCGTGCGCCGCTCGCTCATGCGCGGCGCGGTCACAGGATCGCTTCCTTGACGAGCGCCAGCGCCGAACTGTCTTCCTCCAGCGCCACCAGATTGGCCCGAAGCCGCTTCAGCTGGCCGCGCATGATCTCCAGGTCCGCCTCGCCTATGCCGCTCGTCACATGCTGCATCAGCTCGATCTGCTCGATGCGGATATTGGTGATCAGGTCGCCGGCGGCCGGCGTGGTGAAGATCAGCTTGGCGCGGCGATCGGCCGGGTCCGGGCGGCGCTCGATCAGGCCGAGGCTCTGCAACCGGTCGAGATAGGTGGAGAGTGTCATCGGCTCGATGCCCATGCGCTGGGCGATGTCGAGCTGGCGACTGCCCTCCAGTGTCGCGATGCGCACCAGGGTGCGCGCCTCTCCGGGCGTGAGGCCGAGACCGGCGGTGGCGATGCGGCGCTCGAAAGCACTGCGCAACATGCGGGCAACGTCGATAAGGACGAAACCGAGGGCGTCGGGATCGGGGCGAGGGGACATGATCGCTTTCTGGCTATTGTAAGTTTAACTTACTATGCATTGCCGCGGCGGACAACGGCCCAGCCCCGGCCGCAATGCATGGCTGCCTTGCGAAATGACAAATTCCTGGGCAGTCGGTCTTGACGAAAGCGGCGGCGCAGACTGAAGTGCCCGGAGATTCAAGGGGATTTTCGCATGACCGGTTCGATGCTGTTCGGCGCTTTCATGGCTGCCCTGCTTTACGTGCTCATCCCCGGACCGGCCTTCCTCGCCCTTCTCGGCATCGGCGCCGGGCAGGGGCGCAGGGCGGGCGCGCTTTTCATGGGCGGGCATCTTGTCGGCGATCTCATCTGGTCGTCGCTGGCGCTGGTCGCGATCGTCGGCGCCAAGACGATCGGCACGATGGTGTTCGACGTGCTGGGGCTGCTCTGCGGCGTCTACCTCGCCTGGATCGGCTGGTCGGCGCTCAGGGCAAGGCCGCGGAGCGACGGCGCCGCGGTGATGACGGTCGATCGGCCGCTGCGTCGCGGGCTGATCTTCGGCCTCACCAATCCCAAGGGCTATCCGGTAGCGCTCGCGACCTTCACGGCGCTGCTCGCCAGTTCCTCGAATGCGCTCGACTTCGATGCCCTGCCGGCCCTGCTCGCCGTCTCGTTCTTCGGCTTCGTGCTGGCCGATATCATCATGGTCGCGATCATCGGCGCCGGCCTGGTGCGCCGCTTCTACCGCCGCCATGAACTGGCGATCGTGCGCATGTCCGGCCTGCTCTTCATGGGGTTTGCCGTGCAGGCGGTGTGGCATGCGGCGCCCGGCCTGCTCGGCTGGCGCAAGCCTTAAACGTCGGCGGCAGGAAAGCGGATCGTCACCCTGAGGCCCCGCCCGTCCGCGCCGTCGTCGAGCGCCATCGACGCATCGAACAGGGTTGCGATCTCCTCGACGATCGGCAGGCCGAGGCCCATGCCGGGTGCATCGCGATGTTCGCCGCGGGAAAAGCGCTGGCGCACGAGGCCGCGGCGCTCGGGCGCAATGCCGGGTCCGTTGTCTTCGACGGTGAGCAGCACGGCATCCGCGACCTCGCGCACGCTGACCGTCACCTCCGCGCCGCGGCCGGCATAGGTCATGGCGTTCTCCACCAGATTGCGCAGGAGTTCGCCGAAAAGCAGCGGCTCGGCGCGCGCCAGAACCGGCCCTTCGCCTTCGTAGCCGAGGTCGATGCCGGCCTCGGCGGCAGAAGGCACGCGGTCGGCGGTGAGCTGCTGGGCGAGGGCTGCAATGTCGATCGGCGGCGGTTTCCGCGGCTCGTTCGAACCGGCGGCGTCGATTTTTGCCATCAGCAGAAGCTGGGCGAGGATGTGTTCGGCATGCGCCACGGCGGCGTCGCCCTTGCGCGCGGCCTCCTGTGCCTCCTCCAGCGTCGCGGCCCGGCTGGCGAGCGCGAGCTGGGTGCGGATGATGGCGAGCGGCGTTCTGAGCTGGTGGCTGGCGTTGCCGGAAAAGTGCCGCAGGGCGTCGAGCGCCGATTGCAGGCGCACCATGAAGGAATTGACCGTATCGACGACGCCCTGCACCTCGCTCGGCACGCGCTGCTCGATCGGGTGCAGGTCGTTGGGGTTGCGCTCGGAAATGGCGTCGCTGAGGCGATAGAGCGGGCGCAGCGACACGGTGACGGCGATCCAGACGATGGTGGCGGCGCCCGCGATCATGAAGGCGAGGCGCAGCGCCGAGCGCAGCAGGATGGCCTGGGCCAGCTGCCGGCGCGCAATGGTGGTTTCCGCCACCGTCACGGCGAAGGGCACGGAGTTGATCCCGGTCGAGGCCGAGCGTTGCAAGACGGCGATGCGGATCGGTTCGCCGCGGAAGGTCGCATCCTCGAAGCCGATCGACCGGCCCTGCATGTCCGGGATGGTCGGCAGGGTCTGGTAACCGGTGATGAACTGGCCGGGCGGCCCGTCGACCCGGTAGAAGACGCGGTCCTGCGCGGCAGACGTCAGCATTTCCAGCGCGACATAGGGAATGTCGACCTCCAGGCTGCCGTTCTCCGTCACCACGACGCGTTCGGCAATGGCGAGTGCGGAGCCGGCGAGCACGCGGTCGGAGACGGTGTTGGCGGTCTTCACCGCCTCGCGATAGGTATCGACGAGCGCGATTATGCCGATCACCGCCGTCGAGACGAGCAGCCATAGGAGCAGGCGCCGGCGGAGCGAGGAGGCCGGGAAGAGGGTCAAGCGGCGCTCGCCTTGTCGAGGTAATAGCCGATGCCGCGGGCGGTGCGCACGGTGAGGCCGTGCGGCGCGAGGCGTTTTCTTAGCCGGCTCACATATTGTTCTATGGCATTGGCCGAGAGATCGTCGTCGAAGGCGGCGAGCGATTGCATGATCGCCTCCTTGGCCACCACCTTGCCGGCACGCATGAAGAGGATTTCGAGCAGGCCAAGTTCGCGCGCGGGAATATCCAGCGGCGTGCCCTCGGCGGAAAAGGTGCGGGAATTGAGGTCGAGCGCCACGCCGCCATAGGTGATCGCCGAGGAGCGCAGGCCGGCCTGGCGGCGCAGTAACATGCGCACGCGTGCCTCGAATTCGGAAATGTCGAAGGGTTTGATCATGTAGTCGTCGGCCCCGAGATCGAGGCCGCGCACCCGCTCTTCCGGGGCGCCGCGGGCCGTCAGGATCAGCACCGATGCCGTGCTCTTGCGGGCGCGCATGGCGCGCAGCACGTCGAGCCCGTCCATTTCCGGCAGCGTCAAGTCGAGGATGACGAGATCGAAATTTTCCGATGCGATTGCCGCGTCCGCCGACGCGCCGTCGCGCACCACGTCCACGGCATGGCCGGTGCCCTTGAGGATGGCGGACAGGCCGTCCGCGAGCGCTTCGTTGTCCTCGACCAGTAGAATGCGCACTTGATTTGTCCTCCGCGGGCAAGTCTAGCGGCGGCTGGTGCACTTGTGAACGGGCGTCCGCTTTGGCAAGGTCATCTCATGCGTCTTGTCCTCACCCTTCTTGCGCTCATCGCGGCCCCCATTTCCGCCCGTGCCGAACCGACCTTCTTTCCGGCGCACGACGGCAATGCGGATGCGCCGGTGCTCGTCGTCTATTCCTCGCTCGATGAACCGCTCGCCCGGCCGATGATCGAGGGATTCCAGGAGGCCAATCCCGACGTCGCGGTGCGCTATGACGAGATGCTGACCGGCGAGGTGCACGACCGCATCGTGCGCGAGACGGATGCCGGCCAGAAGACCGCCGACTTCGCCTTCTCCTCGGCGATGGACCTGCAGGTCAAGCTCAGCAATGACGGTTATGCGCAGCGCAGCGACCTGCCGATGAGCGATCGCTGGCCGCAATGGGCGAACTGGCGCAACACCGCCTATGCGTTGACCTTCGAGCCCGCCGTCTTCGTCTACCACAAGCCGAGCTTCAGGCATGAGAAACCGCCGGCCTCGCGCGCCGAATTCGTGGAATACCTGAAGCGGCAGGGCGAGAAGGTCTATGGCCGCATCGGCACCTACGACATCGAGCGCTCCGGCGTCGGCTTCCTCTTCATGGCGCGCGACCAGGAGCAGTTCGGCGATATCTGGACGGTGATCCAGGCGATGGGCGCGGCGGGCGTAAAGCTCTATTCGACAAGTTCGGCCATCCTCGAGCGGGTCGCCGACGGGCGTTTCGTGCTCGGCTACAACATTCTCGGCTCCTATGCGGCGGACTGGGCGTCGCGCCATCCGGATGTCGGCCTCGTGCTGCCGAAGGATTATACCGTCGTCATGTCGCGCATCGGCCTCGTGCCGCAGGCGGCGGCCTCGCCGGAACTCGGCCGGCGCTACCTCGCCTTCTTCATGTCGAAGGAGGGCCAGACGATCATGGCGCGCGAATTGCAGATCGCCGCCGTCAGCCCGGAAGTCTCCGGCTCCAACACGGCGCGCACGATGAGCGCGCTGCTCGGCGCGCAGTTGAAGCCCGTGCCGGTGAGCCCGGGCCTCATGGTCTATCTCGACCAGGTGAAGCGTGCGCGGCTGATTGCGCGCTGGAACGAGGTTCTGCGCAGCCAATAATGGTCTTGGCGCTCGACAATGCCCGTTCGTGCGCTACCATGTCAGGTAGATGTCAGCTTCGTGTGCTGGTTTAGGGCTCTTATCGTCCGTGGAGGCGGACGGAGGACCTGGGAGGAGACTTCAGCCGAAATCGCGCCCGCGAAGCCTGTTCGCGTTGCCCGCGGCCGATCCGTTCCTCCCCCATAAGCAACGACACGCGGAATTCAGCCGCGCTTGATGGAGGACACACTCTTGAAACATTTCTTCCTGGCATCCCTTATCGCCGGCGCCATGGCGCTGCCGGCCTTCGCCGCAGATTATTCGATCATCGCACCGGCCGGCCCCGGCGGCGGCTGGGACCAGACGGCCCGTTCGCTGCAGACGGTTCTGCAGGATGAGAAGATTTCCGGCAGCGTCCAGGTGATCAACGTTCCGGGCGCCGGCGGCACGATCGGTCTTGCCCAGTTCGCCAGCCAGAATTCCGGCAATGCCAACGCCCTCATCGTCGGCGGCTACGTCATGGTCGGCGCAATCCTCACCAACCAGTCGCCGGTCACTCTCAAGGACGTCACGCCGATCGCGCGCCTCACCGGCGAATACGAAGCGATCGTCGTTCCGGCCGCTTCGCCGATCCAGAACATGCAGGACCTCGTCACCGCGCTCAAGGCGGATCCGGGTGCCGTATCCTGGGCTGGCGGCTCGGCTGGCGGCACGGACCACATCGCGGTCGGCCTGATCGCCAAGGCGGCCGGCGTCGACCCGACCAAGATCAACTATATTGCCTATGCGGGCGGTGGCGAAGCGCTCGCCGCGATCCTCGGCAACCAGGTGACGGCCGGCATTTCCGGCTACGGCGAGTTCGAAGCCCAGGTGAAGGCCGGTACGCTGCGCCTGATCGCCATCTCCAGCGCCGAGCGTGTCGAAGGCATCGACGCCCCGACCATCAAGGAAGGCGGCCTCGACGTCGTCGTCGAAAACTGGCGCATGGTTGCCGCCGCTCCCGGTCTCTCTGCCGAACAAGTGGCTGCGATCAACGCCGACATCGAAAAGGCGGTCAATTCCGACGCCTGGAAGGAAATCCTGAAGACCAAGGGCTGGCAGAACACCTATCTCGCCGGCGACGCCTTCAAGGCACAGCTCGACAAGGATGTCGCCGCCACAGGAGCCATCCTCAAGGATATCGGGCTCGTCAAATGAGCGAGGTCCCGTCCTCACACGCAAAGCGCCGCCCTGATCGGGCGGCGCTGGTCATCGCACCGGTCCTTTTCATCCTCGCCGCCGTGATCTGGTGGGATGCCGGGCGGCTCGCGGAAATGAGCAATTATTCCCGCATCGGCCCCGCCACCGTGCCGCATGTCGTGGCCATCGGCCTGGCGCTGCTCGCCATCTGGACGGGCTTCGAAGCCTGGCGCGGCGATTTTCCCGAGCGCGAGCCCATCGAGGTGCAGCCGGTCGTCTTCATCGTCGCGGGCCTAGCCGGGCAGATGCTGCTGCTCAAGACCGCGGGTTTCTCGATTGCGACGGGCGTGCTCTTCGCGCTGACGGCCTTCGGCTTCGGCCGGCGCAAGCTGTGGATCTCGCTGCCGATCGGCATTGCGCTGAGCTTCGTCGTCTTCATCATCTTCGGCCGCTTCCTGCAACTCTCGCTGCCCGCCGGGCCGCTCGAGCACCTGTTCTTCTGAGGGCCTGACAATGGGTACTTTCGACTTCCTGTTGCAGGGCATCGCCATCGCCGCCCAGCCGATGAACCTGCTCTATGCGCTGATCGGCGTCACGCTCGGCACCGCGGTCGGCGTTCTGCCCGGCATCGGCCCGGCGCTCACCGTGGCGCTGCTTCTGCCCGTCACCTACAAGCTCGATCCCGCCGGCTCCCTCATCATGTTCGCCGGCATCTATTACGGCGGCATGTATGGCGGCTCGACCACGTCGATCCTGCTCAACACGCCGGGCGAAAGCGCCTCCGTCGTCACCGCGCTGGAAGGCAACAAGATGGCGCGCGCCGGGCGCGGCGGACCGGCGCTCGCGACGGCGGCGATCGGTTCCTTCGTCGCCGGCCTCATCGCGACGCTCGGCCTCGCCTTCATCGCGCCCTTCGTGGTGAAGTTCGCGCTCTCTTTCGGCCCGCGCGAATATTTCGCGCTGATGGTGCTCGCCTTCGTGACCGTGTCGGCCGCTTTCGGCGATTCGACTCTGCGCGGCCTCACCGCTCTTTTTGTCGGCCTCGGCCTTGCCGTCATCGGCATCGACCAGCAGACCGGCCAGGCGCGGCTTTCCTTCGGCATTCCGGACCTGCTCGACGGCATCGAGGTGACGACGCTTGCCGTCGCCATGTTCGCCATCGGCGAGACGCTCTACGTCGCCTGTCAGGGCGACCGCATCCCCGAGAAGGTGGAGGCGGTCAAGGGCTCGGTCTGGATGAGCGCGCAGGATTGGGCGCGTTCGTGGAAACCCTGGCTGCGCGGCACCTTCATCGGCTTCCCGATCGGCGCCATGCCGGCGGGCGGTGCCGACATCGCGAGCTTCCTCTCCTACTCGGCGGAAAAGCAGTTCTCCAAGCACAAGGACGAATTCGGCAAGGGCGCCATCGAAGGCGTTGCCGGTCCGGAAGCGGCGAACAATGCGTCCGCCGCCGGCACGCTCGTGCCGCTGCTCTCGCTCGGCCTGCCGACGACGGCGACGGCGGCGATCATGCTCGCCGGCTTCCAGCAATACGGGCTGCAACCCGGCCCGCTCTTGTTTGCGACCAATCCGCAGCTCGTCTGGGGCCTCATCGCCAGCCTGCTGATCGCCAATTTCATGTTGCTGGTGCTGAACCTGCCGCTGATCGGCCTCTGGGTGAAGCTGCTGACGATCCCGAAGCCCTGGCTCTATGCCGGCATCCTGCTGTTTGCGACGCTCGGCACGATCGGCGCCAACCCCTCGGTGTTCGAGCTCGGCATGCTGCTGGTCTTCGGCCTGCTCGGCTTTGCCATGCGCATCTTCGGTTATCCGATCGCGCCCGTCGTCGTCGGCCTCATCCTCGGGCCGATGGCGGAGCAGCAGCTGCGCCGCGCACTGGCGATCAGCCAGGGCGACGTGACGACGCTCTTCATGTCGCCGATTGCCGCCGTGCTCTTCGCGGTCGCGGTTCTCGCCGTCGTCGTGCCGCTCATCCTGCGCGCGCGCGGCAAGGGCGAAGTTCTCTCGCAGTTTGCGGCGAACGAAGACTGACGTTGTTCTTTGACGACCGAAAACAATGCAGGCCGGAAACTCCGTTTCCGGCCTGCATTGTTTGCATGGCTGGCCTGACAATCCGTCTGTTGTTCTTTCGGGCCTGAAGCATCATCTTCTGCTCGTAAGCTAAAACAGAAAGCGAGCAATCCAAATGACCACCCTCCGCAACTCCTTCGCCCAGGGCTTCTTCGGCCGGGCCTTCGCCGTACTGAGCGCTGCCAATGCAGCCGCCGCGGCAGTCGAAGGGCACCGCCGCCCGAAGGAACGCGATCTGAAGACCCTCGGCATCAACCCCGCCGATTTCCCGCGCGTCTAACGCGGGTCAGCGAATTCTCCCAATGAAAGGCCCGCTGGTCGCAAGACCAGCGGGCCTTCTGTATTTTGGGTTGCTTCTTCCCGTAAGAAGAAGCCGGCCGTCGAAGCGGCCGGCCTTGTCGTCAGGCCTTCTCGCCCAGCTGGTTCGCCACGCGGTCGGAGCCGTGCGGGGCATCGTGATGCTCCAGCGCGCGCTCCCGCCTGTTGTAGCGGATCGACGACCAGAGCGAGATGCCGATCAGCGTCGCGCCGCCAAGCCCGGTGATGACCTCCGGGATATGCACCAGCGTCTGGCAGTACATGACCACGGAGAGGATCAGGATCGCGTAGAACGCGCCGTGCTCCAGGTAGCGGTATTCGGCCAGCGTGCCCTTCTCCACCAGCATGATGGTCATCGAGCGCACATACATGGCGCCGATGCCAAGGCCGATGGCGATGACGAAGAGGTTCTGGGTCAGCGCGAAGGCGCCGATGACGCCGTCGAAGGAGAAGCTGGCGTCGAGCACTTCCAGATAGATGAAGGCGCCGAGGCCGCCCTTGGCCGCTTCCGACATCGCCTTCTGCGAGGCATCGAGCAGGCCGCCGATCACTTCTACTGCAAGGAAGGTGAGGAGGCCGTAGACTGCCGCATGCACGAAGGTGTTGGCCTCTGCCGGTTCCAGAAGCTTCGAGAAGCCGATGATGAGCGCGAGAACGAAGGCGATCTCGATGCCCTTGACGGTCGCCGAGCGTGCCATGTGCTTCTCGATGAAGCCGATCCAGTGCACGTCCTTCTCATGGTTGAAGAAGTAGGTGAGGCCGACCATCATCAGGAAGGTGCCGCCGAAAGCGGCGATGGGCAGATGGGCGTCGTTCATGATGCGCGCATATTCCGCCGGCTCGCGGGCGGCGAGGATGAGCGCATCGATCGGGCCGATACCGGCGGCGATGACGACGATCAACAGCGGGAAGACGATGCGCATGCCGAAGACGGCAATCAGAATGCCCCAGGTCAGGAACCGGCGTTGCCAGACCGGCGTCATGTCCTTGAGCTTGTTGGCATTCACGATGGCATTATCGAAGGAGAGCGAAATCTCCAGCACCGCGAGAACGGCGCAGATGAAGAAGACGGTCGCCATGCCGGAGATCGTTCCGGTCGTCTGCCAGCCGAGCCAGGCACCGAGTGCCAGGCCGATGATGGTCGAGATGAATGCCCATTTGAGGTAGGAGAGGGTGGTCTTGCCTTCGCCGTTGCCGATCATGACAGCGCCTCCATGCTGGAAGCCACGGTGAGGGAAGAAACGAGTTTGCGCATACCACTACGGGCATGCGGGTAAGGCATGGTCAGGATGTTCATGTGCGTATGAATCCGCCGGCTAATTGCTGGCGGTACCGACATCACGAGAGCGCCGTAAAAACTCTCGCCAGAGGGGCCCGGCACCAGGGTTCCCGCGGCAACCCAAGTCAAAGGCCGCGGATGGCGTTGTTCTCTCCGAAGTTGCCGTCCGCGTCAAGAGGCAGGGTGCCACATCGCCCTAACGCGGGTAGGCGCGTCCGGTTCCCGTATTTTCTGACGGCGCCCTGTACCAATGCCCCTGTCCCTTCCTATATTCGCCGCACGATGATTTGCCAGGAAGGACCTGCCCCATGACCGAAACGCGCATCGATCCCGCCCTCGTCGAATGGACCGGCCTCAACGGCCTGCCGCGTTTCGATCTCGTCAAGGACGAGGCCTTCGCGGCGAGCTTCGATGCGGCGCTGGCGTCGCACGAGGCGGAGATCGACGCGATCGCCGGCAATCCGGAGCCGGCGACCTTCGACAATACCATCGTCGCGCTGGAAACCGCCGGCGACGAGCTTTCCCGCGTCTCGGCGCTGTTCTGGAGCCGGGCGGGCGCCAACACCAACGACGTGATCCAGGCGCTGGAACGCGACATCGCGCCAAAAATGTCGCGGCACTATTCGAAGATCGGCACCAATGCCGCCCTCTTCCAGCGCATCGATGCGCTGTGGGAAGGCCGCGCGGCGCTTGGCCTTTCGCTGGAGCAGACCCGCGTGCTGGAGCGGCACTGGAAGGGTTTCGTCAAGTCCGGCGCCAAGCTTGAAAAGCCGGAGCAGGAGCGGCTGTCCTCGATCAACGAGACGCTTGCCGGGCTCGGTGCGAAATTCGGCCAGAACGTGCTCGCCGACGAGAAGGAGTGGGTGCTCTATCTCGACGAGGGCGATGCGCTGGACGGCCTGCCGGACTTCCTGAAGGATGCCATGGCGGCGGCGGCGCGCGAACGGGGCCATGACGGGCGCTATGCGGTGACGCTGTCGCGCTCGATCATCGAGCCGTTCCTCACAGCCTCGGCGCGGCGTGACCTGCGCGAACAGGCGTTCAGGGCCTGGGTGGCGCGCGGCGAGAACGAAGGGGCGACGGACAACCGCGGCATCGTCAAGGAGACGCTGGCGCTGCGCGCCGAAAAGGCCGGCCTGCTCGGCTACGAGAATTTCGCGGCGCTGAAGCTCGACAACACGATGGCGAAGACGCCGGAGGCGGTGAACGGGCTCTTGATGCAGGTCTGGGAAAAGGCCGTGGCGCGGGCGCGCGAGGAGGAGGCGGAGCTTGCCTCCCTCGTCGCGGAAGAGGGGCGCAACCACGAGGTCATGCCTTGGGACTGGCGCTATTATGCGGAAAAGCAGCGCTCCCGGAAATTCAACTTCTCCGAGGCCGAGCTGAAACCCTATCTCCAGCTCGAAAAGATCATCGAGGCCTGCTTCGACGTTGCCGAACGCCTGTTCGATATCCATGCGATCGAGAAGAAGGACGTGCCCGTCTATCATCCGGATGTGCGGGTCTTCGAAATCCGCGACCGCAACGACAAGCTCGTCGCCATGTTCCTCGGCGATTATTTCGCCCGTTCCTCGAAACGCTCCGGCGCCTGGATGAGCTCCTACCAGAGCCAGCATCGCCTGCCGCTCAAGAATGGCACCGTCGGCGAAATCCCGATCATCTACAATGTCTGCAATTTCGCCAAGCCTGCCGAAGGCAAGCCGGCGCTGCTTTCGATCGACGATGCGCGCACGCTGTTCCACGAATTCGGCCATGCGCTGCACGGCATGCTCTCCGACGTCACCTATCCCTCGGTCTCGGGCACCGGCGTGTCGCGCGATTTCGTCGAACTGCCCTCGCAGCTCTACGAACATTGGCTGACCGTGCCGGAAATTTTGACGCGCTATGCGGTGCATTACCAGACAGGCGAGGCGATGCCGCAGGCGCTGCTCGACAAGGTTCTCGCCGCCCGCACCTTCAATTCCGGCTTCGCGACCGTGGAGTTCACCTCCTCGGCGCTGGTCGACATGGCGTTCCATATCCGCGGTCCGGTGGACGATCCGATGGCTGTGCAGGCGGAGGTGCTGGACAAGATCGGCCTGCCGAAGTCCATCGTCATGCGCCACGCGACGCCGCACTTCCAGCACGTCTTCTCCGGTGACGGCTACTCGGCCGGCTACTATTCCTACATGTGGTCGGAGGTACTGGATGCCGACGCCTTCGCCGCCTTCACCGAGACCGGCGACGCCTTCAACCCGGCGATGGCCGAACGCTTGAAGACCTACATCTACGCCGTGGGCGGCTCCGTCGACCCGGAAGACGCCTACAAGGCCTTCCGCGGCAAGCTGCCGAGCCCGGAGGCGATGCTGGAGAAGAAGGGGCTGGCAGCCTGACGGGCCGTCTTCTCTCGCGAAGGTCGTCCCCCACCCACCAACGTCAGCCTCGGGCTTGACCCGAGGATCCACATACACGGCGTGCCGGTGGGTGGATGGTCGGGTCAGGCCCGACCATGACGGAGGAGAGGTTGCAGCTGTGGCCGGAAACCTGCCGCATGGGGGCGGTGGCTTCTGCTGGCAACTGCTCGCGCCATCTCGTGTCGTCATGCTCCCGTCACCGAACTTTCGGCAAAACGTCATGCTCCCGTTACCGGACTGACATGGCGAAGACTCATGGTCTGCCCGCCTGGCGTTTCGATTCGCGGGTCAGGCCGGAGGTGGCATGGCGATTGTTCCCGAGACGCTGACGCGGCGCTCGTTTCTTCTGACTGCGGGCGCCGGCGCGTTGGCCACATCCTCGGCGCTGGCGGTTCCCTATTATGCGCGGCGGCATGGCAGTCCGGTCTTCTCCCACGGCGTGCAGTCCGGCGACGTCGATTGTTCCTCCGGTATGGTCTGGGCGCGGACCGACCGCCCGGCGGAGGTGATGCTCGAATATTCGACCACCGACAGTTTCACCAATGCGGCCCGGATGCCGGTGCAGAGGGCGCTGGGGACGTCCGACAACACGGTCAAGGCCATGCTGCAGGGCCTGCTGCCGGACCAGGACATTTTTTACCGCTTCACGGCGAATGATCCCTATTCCAGCCATCTCGTCTCCGAGCCGATCGTCGGGCGCTTCCGCACGGCGCCGATGCGCAAGCGCTCGGTGCGCTTTGTCTGGTCGGGCGATACGGCGGGGCAGGGCTGGGGTATCGACGATGTCGGCATGAAGACCTATTCGACGATGTTGCGCCACGAGCCGGATTTCTTCATCCATTCGGGCGATACGGTCTATGCGGACGGACCGATTCCGGATGAAATCCCGCTACGCGACGGCGGGGTGTGGAAAAACCGCATCGTCACCGACGAAAAACGCAATGTGGCGCGCACGCTGGAAGAGTTCCGGGGTCAGTGGAAATACAATCTGCTCGACGACCACCTGCTCGCCTTCAATAGCCAGTGCCCGACCCTCTTCCAGTGGGACGACCACGAGGTGCTGAACAACTGGTCGGAATCGAGCGATCTCACCGGCGACCGGCGCTATCCGGACAAGGAGATCGGCATCTACGAAGCCCGTGCGCGGCGCGCCTTCCACGAGATGACGTCGATCCGTTACTTTCCCACAGAGCCCGGCCGCATCTTCCGCAAGGTCGCCTATGGGCCGCTGCTCGATGTATTCTTCGTCGACCTGCGCTCCTATCGCAGCCCCAACCGGGGCGGCACGGAGAACGGCCTGTTCGGCTGGCGGCAGGCGGACTGGCTGCGGCGCGAGCTTGCGGCGTCCAAGGCGGTCTGGAAGGTGATCGCCTGCGACATGCCGCTCGGCCTCGTCATCTGGGACGATTTTTCCAGCAGCCTCGGCTACGAGGGCGTGGCGGACGGGTTGAACGGGCCGCCGGCGGCGCGCGAGCGGGAAATCGCCGACCTGCTCTCCTTCATGCGCGACAATGCCATCCACAATGTCGTCTGGCTGACGGCGGACGTGCACTATACCGCTGCGCATCACTACGATCCGTCGCGGGCGAAATTCCAGGCGTTCAATCCGTTCTGGGAATTCGTCTCCGGCCCGCTGCATTCCGGCACCTATGGGCCAAAGCCGCTCGACAGCACCTTCGGGCCGGAAGTCCGCTTCATCAAATCGTCGAAGGGCGGCGTCGACAGCAATCTTCCGCCGTCCGCCGGCCTGCAATTCTTCGGCCTCGTCGACATCCATGGGGCGAGCGAGGAGATGACCGTGCGGCTGATGGACCGGGAGGACCAGGAGCTCTGGCGGGTGACGCTGCCGCCGGTGCGTACGTCGTGAGATGTGGCATCCGGGCGAGCCTTGAGCCGGAAGGATAACAGAGTTGCGTCCCGCCCCTTTCGCAATTGCGGAAAAACATGTAAGAGCCCGGCCATTGAAGACGGCGCCCTCATACCCTGCGCGCCCCGAACCTCAGAGATTATGACCCATGTCCATCCGCAATATCGCGATCATCGCGCACGTCGACCATGGCAAGACCACGCTCGTTGACGAGCTTCTGAAGCAGTCCGGCTCGTTCCGTGAAAACCAGCGCGTCGCCGAACGCGTGATGGACTCGAACGACCTCGAAAAGGAACGCGGCATCACCATTCTCGCCAAGGCGACCTCGGTGGATTGGAAGGGCGTTCGCATCAATATCGTCGACACCCCCGGCCACGCCGACTTCGGCGGTGAAGTCGAGCGCATCCTCTCGATGGTGGACGGCGCGATCGTTCTCGTCGATAGCTCGGAAGGCCCGATGCCGCAGACCAAGTTCGTGGTCGGCAAGGCGCTCAAGGTCGGTCTGAAGCCGATCGTCGCGATCAACAAGATCGACCGTCCGGACGGTCGTCACGAGGAAGTGTTGAACGAGGTCTTCGACCTCTTCGCCAATCTCGACGCCACCGACGAGCAGCTCGACTTCCCGATCCTCTACGGTTCGGGCCGCAATGGCTGGATGAACGTCAACCCGGAAGGCCCGAAGGACGAAGGCATGGCGCCGCTGCTCGACCTCGTGCTGAAGCACGTGCCGGAGCCGACGGTCGCCGAAGGCCCGTTCCGCCTGATCGGCACGATCCTCGAAGCCAACCCCTTCCTCGGCCGTATCATCACCGGCCGCGTCCATTCCGGCTCGATCAAGCCGAACCAGGCCGTCAAGGTTCTCGGCCAGGATGGCAAGACCATCGAAACGGGCCGTATCTCGAAGATCCTCGCTTTCCGCGGCATCGAGCGTCAGCCGATCGACGAAGCCCATGCGGGCGACATCGTCGCGATTGCCGGCCTCTCCAAGGGCACCGTCGCCGACACGTTCTGCGATCCCTCGGTCACCGAAGCCATGAAGGCGCAGCCGATCGACCCGCCGACGGTCACCATGTCCTTCATCGTCAACGACAGCCCGCTCGCCGGCACCGAAGGCGACAAGGTGACGAGCCGCGTCATCCGCGACCGCCTGTTCAAGGAAGCTGAAGGCAATGTCGCGCTGAAGATCGAAGAGGCCGAAGGCAAGGATTCGTTCTATGTTTCCGGCCGCGGCGAACTGCAGCTCGCCGTTCTGATCGAGACCATGCGTCGCGAAGGTTTCGAACTGGCCGTGTCGCGTCCGCGCGTCGTCATGCACAAGGACGAGAACGGCACCACGATGGAGCCGATCGAAGAAGTCGTCGTCGACGTTGACGAAGAGCATTCGGGCGTCGTCGTGCAGAAGATGTCCGAGCGCAAGGCCGAGATGACGGAGCTTCGTCCGTCGGGCGGCAACCGTGTCCGCCTGAAATTCCTGGCGCCGACCCGCGGCCTGATCGGCTACCAGTCGGAACTCCTGACCGACACGCGCGGCACGGCCGTCATGAACCGCCTGTTCCACGACTACCAGCCCTACAAGGGTGCGATCGGCGGCCGCGTCAACGGCGTGCTGCTGTCGAACGCGTCGGGCGAAGCCGTTGCCTATGCCATGTTCAACCTCGAAGACCGCGGCCCGATGATCATCGAGCCGGGCGAAAAGGTCTATGCGGGCATGATCATCGGCATCCACACTCGTGACAACGACCTCGAGGTCAACGTGCTGAAGGGCAAGCAGCTCACCAACATCCGCGCCGCCGGCAAGGACGAAGCCGTGAAGTTGACCCCGCCGATCCGCATGACGCTCGACCGCGCTCTGTCGTGGATCCAGGACGACGAGCTGATGGAAGTGACGCCGAAGTCGATCCGTCTGCGCAAGATGTTCCTCGACGCCAACGACCGCAAGCGATTCGACAAGCAGCGCGCCGCCGGCGCGGCATAAGCGCTTCTTCCCGAAACGAGACATTCTGGACCCCGATGCCTGCACCGGGGTTTTTCATGTGTGTGCCATCGTTTTACGACTTGTGACGTTTGTTAAAAAAGCGTTAACTTTTCCGTGTGCCATACGGAACTCGCCTGTGGGGAAAGAGAGACTTCTCCGCCCATGGGATTCCGGTGGAATCGGTGCCGGAATAAGAGTCGTGTTATGAAAACACTGTCGATCGATGTGCGGCGCGCCGAGCCGCAGGACGCACGCGCGATATCCGAAACCCATCGGGTATCGTGGCTGCAGGCCTATGGCGGCCTCATTCCGCACAAACCGCTGATCCAGATGGTCGACCGCCGCAACGAGACCTGGTGGCGCAAGGCGACGCGCGGTCCGGCGACGCTTCTGGTGCTCGACGTCGCGGGCACGGTTGCCGGTTATGCCACGCTCGGCCTCAACCGCGCCCGCGCGCTGCCGCAGGAAGGCGAGATCTACGAGCTTTACCTTCGCCCGGAATACCAGGGCATCGGCCTTGGCCGGCTGCTGTTCGGCGAGGCGCAGCGCCTGCTGAAGTCGCTCGGCTGTAACGGCATGATCGTCTGGTGCCTGGAAGACAGCGAGCACGCCGACCGGTTCTTCCGCTCCGCCGGCGGGCGCGACATTGCCGAAGGCATGGAGAATTTCGGCGAGAAGGAACTGAAGAAGGTCGGTTTCGTCTGGTCCTGACCGCTATTCGGTTTTTTCCGGCAGATAGCGCATCGGCTCCCCGGCAAGCTTTCCGCGCGCGCCGTGCCATTGCGGCTCGCTCTTGCCGCAGGTGAAGCCGGATGCCTCTTCGTCCGCCACCGTGCGGGCGAGCGTGTTGGCCTCCTTGTTCTCCAGCGCATCGACATAACCGAGGACGCAGCTCGACGGGTCTTTCGCCGTCGCCACTGTCGAGACGACGAGGACCTGGCCGTAGCGCGTGGTGGTGTCGCTCGTCGTTTCCGGATCGGAGACGAACCAGCGCACGATGGTGGCGATGGGCGCGCCATCCGCGGCAAGCCGCCATTCGATCCTGGCGTTGGTATGGTTGAACGGTCCAAAACTCTCGAAGGCCTCGTCGAGCCAGACCTTGCCGATCGGCCCATAGGCTTGGCTCTGCCGGAGGTCACCCTCCTTGAAATAGACGGAAAAATCCTTGTAGCCGGCGCATTTCATCGTGATGCTCGGGCCTTCGTCGGTTTCCGACAGGGTCTCGCAGGCGTCGAGATTGCGCTCGGTATAGGTGCTTTCATTGGCCAGAGCAGCCGTCGCCGAGGCGGCGGCAAGGGCGGCGGCGAGAACGAGGTGTATCGGGCGCATCGGGTATCCTCCAGGTCCTTTTGGAGACGGCGGACCGGGCCGGTCTATTCGGGCCCCCGGCGAAAGTCATGTTGCGCTGCAACGGGATTCGCATTAGGAAGCCCGCAAACAAACCACCGCAGTTCAGGGAGCCCCTCCATGCGTATCGATGCGATTTCCGTTGGCAAGAACCCGCCCGACGACGTGAACGTCATTGTCGAGGTGCCGGTCGGCGGCCACCCGATCAAGTACGAAATGGACAAGGAAGCCGGCGCGCTCGTCGTCGACCGCTTCCTCTACACGCCGATGACCTATCCGGGCAATTACGGCTTCGTGCCGCACACGCTGTCGGAGGACGGCGACCCGATCGACGTGCTGATCGCCAACACCCGCCCGCTCGTTCCGGGCTGTGTGATCAATGTGCGCCCGATCGGCGTGCTGGTCATGGAAGACGATGGCGGCAAGGACGAGAAGATCATCGCCGTGCCGGTGCCGAAGCTGACGCGCCGCTACGACAAGGTCGCCAACTACACCGACCTGCCGGACATCACCCTGAAGCAGATCGAGCACTTCTTCACGCATTACAAGGATCTGGAGCCCGGCAAGTGGGTGAAGATCGCCGGCTGGCAGGACGTCGAGGTCGCCAAGAAGATGATCCTCGAAGCCGTCGCCCGCTACAACGAAGGCAAGTAAGCGCTTCGTACCGTTCGACGAAATCCTCCGGGTCGCCAGCGATCCGGAGGATTTTCTTTTTCCGGGTGCAGCTGCCTTAAGAAAGCAGGGCGGGCGCCAGCACGGTGCGGATCACCTGTTCCAGGAAGAACAGGATGACGAGCACGACGAGCGGCGACAGATCCACGCCGCCGAAATTCGGCAGGATGCGGCGGATCGGGCGGTAGATCGGCTCGGTCAGCTGGTAGAGCGAGCGGCCGATGGTCGCGATCACCTGATTGTTCGCGTTGATGACATTGAAGGCGTAGAGCCAGGAGAAGATCGCCGAGGCGATCACCAGGAACCACGCTATGTTGATGATGAACAATAGGGTGTTGATGACCGCTATCATTGATGTCTCCAATTGGTTTCGTGCTGACATGTAGCCATTGCGGGCGCAGCCAGCAAGGCCGCGCGCCGGATGCGCCGCCAACATGTTTAATTGCCGTCAGTCTTCGTGGAAGATGCGGTCGAGGAAGGACGTCATCCAGAGGCGCAGCGCCGCGTCGTGCAGCAGGCGGCCATCGAGATGGGCGCGGCCCATCTGGGCGCCCGGCAACTCGAAGCGGTGCGCGCCGCGCACGACCCAGCGATGCATCATGGCGAGCGTCAGCTCGCCGTGGAACTGGATGCCCCAGGCCTTGTCGCCATAGCGGAAGGCCTGGTTTTCGTAATGATGGCCGGTCGCCAGCAATGTCGCGCCCGAGGGCAGGTCGAAACCTTCGCGGTGGAACTGGTAGACCATTTCCGGCCAGGGCAGCAGGGCGGTGCCGGCCTCCGTCGCCTTCAGCGGATACCAGCCGATTTCCGTCCAGCCCTCTTCATGGCCGAACACCCTGCCGCCGAGGTTCTTGACCAGCATCTGCGCACCGAGGCAGATGCCGAGGAAGGGGCGGTTCTCCTTCAGGGGCACCGACAGCCAGTCGATCTCCTCGCGCACATAGGGCTCGTCGTCGTTGGCGCTCATCGGCCCGCCGAAGACGACGGCGCCGGCGTGGTGCTCGAGCGTGGCGGGCAGGGGATCGCCGAGCACGGGGCGGCGGATATCCAGCGCATGGCCCATCTGCTGCAGGATTTGGCCGACGCGGCCCGGGCTGGAGGTCTCCTGGTGCAGCACGACCAGCACGGGCGGTCCGCGGCGCGGTTTACGGGGGAAATCGAGCATGGCTCAGGCTTCGTCCTCTCCTTCTTTCTCCCCCATGGCTCCCACCCGTTCGGCCACCTGCTGCCGTTTCATGATGCGTTCGCGGCCCGAGACGGCGAGCAGGTCGGCAATGCGCCAGATCGCGTGATCCTCCATCTCGCTCCTCTCGCCATCCGCATAGACGATTTCCCAGAGCAGGCCGATCAGGTCGACGCGCTGGTCCTCAGAAAGCTGGCGCTTCAGTTCCGAGGTGAAGCGGAAGAAGTCGATCGCTTCGCTCTCGGCATCGGTGCCGGCGGCGACGAGCGCATCGAGCTCCGCCTCGTCGACGCCATAGAGCTCCTTGAAGCGGGCGCGCAGCGCCGTCTTCTCGACCTCCAGCACCTTGCCGTCGGCTTCCATCACCTGGATGCAGAGCGCGATGACGGCGACCCGCGGGTCGTCGGCGGCAAAGGCCGGTTTGCTGTCGCCACCGGAAAGGCTCGCCAGAAACTGCTGCAAGCGTTCGAACATCTGTTGTCGCCCCGTTTACCCTCAAGCCCTTTGCGCATGCCCATCACGTCCAGCAAACCGTTGCTCTGCCGGACGTGTTTTCAGAACAAGCGGAAACCGCTCGTGCCGTCCCGTTTGGCGGCGCCTTCCTTGACGCCCGGATCGTCCGGCAGGCCGAAGAAGGGTCGTTCCTCCTCCTCGGCCACCACGGGTTCCGGTTTCGCCTTCGCCTTTTCCGCGACGATGATTTCCTTCACCGGGGCCGGTTCGACGACGGCCGCGACGACCACCGGCTTTTCGGCTTCCTTCGTCTCGGCCGGTTGGATCTTGACGGCCGGCTTCGCCTCGATGGCGAGCGGCGGCAGGGTGCGGATCGCCTCGTCGACGCTGTCGGCGGAGCCTTGCTCGATCGGGCCCTGAAGCTCGCTCACCGGCGTCTTCCATTCGAAGGCGTCGAGGCGGCCGGTGACGGGCGAGATGGCGCGCCATTCCGGCGCGGTGATGCCGTCGGCCGTCCAGGCCGGATCGCGCGGCGCCTTCAGCGCCTGGTTCATCCAGTGGCGGATGCGGCCCTGGTCGCCGGTCTCGGCGTCCTCGATATCGGCGAGCAGCAGGAAGGCGCTTTCGCGCGGCGAGAGGCGCGCGGCGGCTTCGGCCTTGGTGCGGGCAAGGGCGAAGTCGCGCGTCTCCAGTGCTGCCTCGGCGATGGCGTAGAGCGCCTCGGCGTTGTTCGGCCGAATGGATTCGAGTTTTTCCGCCCGCTTCAGCCGGTCGGTCGCCGAATCGCCGCTGCGGGCGCGCACGTAAAGTTTCGCCACGTCGCCATGCGCCGTCGCCTTCCAGAGCTTTTCGAGAATGGAGGCGGCCTTGCGCAGGTTGTCTTCGCGCAGATAGGCCTTGGCGGCGATGAGGCCGGCCGGCACGAAATTCTCGTCGAGCTTCAGCGCGTGCTGGGCGTCGTCGCGCGCGCCCTTCGGGTCGGCATCGAGCTTGGCGGAAGCGCGGGCGGTGAGCAGCACGGCCCGGCGGCGGGCATGCGCCTTCTTCTCCTCGGCCGAGCCGGAGCGGCCATCACCGAGCAGGCGCAGCGCCTCGTCCCAGTCGCCGGCCTCGGAGCGGTATTCGAGGGCTGCTTCCGTCGCCCAGGGAAGCTGCGGCGCCTTTTCGGCGGCACGCTCGGCATATTGCCGCGCGGCCTCGTTGGCGCCGAGGCGGCGGGCCTCCAGGTAGAGGCCACGCAGGCCGAGCTCGCGGGTTTCCGGATCGTCGGCCATCAGCTCGAATTTTTTGCGCGCGTCGTCGTAGCGGCCTTCGATCATCGCGGCCTGCGCTTCGAGCAGGTGGATGAGCGGCTCCTGGTCGGCGCTCAGCAGGCCCTTGGTGCGGCCCAGCATTTTCCGGGCACCGGCGGCGTCGCCCGCGCCGGCGGCGATCAGGCCGGTCGAGAGCGCCTGGTAGCCACGGTCGCGCTTGCGGGCGCGAAAGAACCGCTGGATCGAGTGCGGCGAGGTCCAGACGACGCGCACGATCCACCAGGTGAACATGACGGCGGCGATGAGCGAGACGACGAGCGTGGCGGCGACCATCAGGCTCATATCCGCCCGCTGGCCCTGCCAGATGATGGAGAGTTCGCCGGGACGGTCGGCAAGCCAGGCAAAGCCCGCCGCGAGAGCCAGGACGAAGAGGGCGAAGACCAGAATGCGAATCATGAAGTCTTCTCCTCAGCCCTGGTTGCCGGTGGTCGCGCCGTTCATGGCGCCGGAAACGACGGCGCCGATCAGGCCTTCGACGGCCACACGCTGGTCGAGCGTGCGCTTGTAGTCTGCTGCCGCGGTCTGGCCCACCTCCGGCAGGGTCTGCCATTCGATCTGCGCGCCCTTGAAGTCGCCGTTCTGCAGCTTGGTTTCGATGCGCGCGACGATCGCTTCGGGTGAATCCCCCTCGACGGTGCCGACCGGGCGCACGCGGATCGCCGAGGCTGCGCTCGACATCAGGCGGTTGAAGACGCCCTGGTCGCCGTCCGGCTGGTGCACGGCATCGAGAATGGCATCGGCCGTCTTCTGGAAGTCCCGCACGAGATCCGAGCGCGACGGCACGCCGATGGCCGCCTGTTCGCGCAGGCCCGCAACGGACGGGTCGTCCGGCGAGATGCTGGCGAAGGCTTCCAGTTCGGCGAGATAGGGGCCGCCGCGGTCGATCGCGGTCTTAAGGGCGCTTGCGGCGACGGCGCGGGCCATCGCGATGTCGCTGCGCGGCTCGTCGAGTTTCTGTTCGGCGGCGGCGATGCGCTCGGTCAACTGGCTTTCGGTCGAACTCACGGCCGCAATGGCTTCGCGCAAGGCCGCAAGTTCCGTCGTCAGCCGCGTCACGTCGCCTTCGAGCTTGGTGACGGCTTCGGGGGCGGCGCCGGTCGCACCCGTGCTTTCACCGGCCGTTTTTTCGAGCGCGACGATGCGTGTTTCGATCGGCTGGAGATCGACCGGGCTTGCGGTGCCGGCCTCGGAAAGGCTGGTCTTCAGCGCCTCGACCTCGTTGGAAAGGGCGGAAACGGCGCTGGTGTCGTCGGCCCGGTCGGGACCGATTGCGGGCAGGTAGCCGCCATATTGCAGGCTGCCGGCGCCCAGAAGTGCGATCAGGCCGCCGAGAATGCTGGCGGCAAGCGCGCCGGCATTGCTTTTCTGCGGGGGCGGCGGCGTTTGCGCGCGCACCGGCTCCTCATAGGTCGCGCGGGCCGGCTCCACCGGCTCCTGCTTTTCCTCGATGACGGTTTCGGGCTCGGCTGCTACGGCCTCTTCGGTCACGGTTTCCGCGGTTTCCGTTTCGGTCGTCGTCGTTTCCGTGGGCTCGGCGTCGGTTTCCGTCTTATCCTCGGCGGCCAGCGTCTCGTTGCTGACGGAGGCCGGGACCGCTTCGAGGTCGATCGTCACGGGTTCGTCGCCGGCTTTCTTGCGACGGGACGGGGTTTCCGGTTCCATGGCGACCTCCTGCTATTCATGTGCACTGCACTAAACCTAGACAGGGAAGGCGGCGAGGGAAAGACCCCGGTGGCAGATTCATCCGCCGGCACTTGCGGCTATAGCAGGTCGAGCAGGCTTTCCTCGTTGGGCGAGGAGGCGACGACCGTCAGCGCCGCGAAGCGCTGCGGCACGGCCTTTGCGACATTTGCGCTCATGCAGAGCATCAGCGTCGAGAGGAAACGTTCCGGGATTTCGGCGAGCGGCGACAATTCGAAGAAGGCGCGGGCACTCTCCCGCGAATAGAACAGCACGGCATCCGGCACCGGGCGCAGCAGGGCTGTCTCCGTCGCCGTGCGCCTGGGGATGATCGGCACCATGCGGTAGGCTTCCACGGTGCGGAACGGGATGCCCGCTTCCGTCAGCCGGCTTTCGAAGCTGCGGGCGCGGGGGATGCCGGCGAGATAGAGGATCGGCTCGGCGGGCATGCCGAAATCGCGGCAATGCGTGACGATCATATCCGCGAGGTCTTTGCCGTCGCCGCCGGGGGTGAGCACGGTGCGGAAGCCCGCCTCTTGCGCGGCCTGGGCCGAGGCCTGGCCGACGGAAAAGATGGTCGTCAGCAGGTGGCGGTCGAGGTCTTCGCCGATTGTGCCGAACAGGCGCGCCACTTCCGCGCTGGTGATGGCGATGGCCGAATGGCGCTCGGCAAGTGCTGCCTTCACCGCGTCGATGTCATGTTCAGGCTTGGACAGCGGCAACAGGGCCGTCTCGTGCCCCAGGGCCACGAGTTTGCGCGCCGTGCGGGTGGCCGCGGGCTCCGGGCGAAGAACGAGAACGCGCACGGATCAGCCCCAGCTTTCGAAGAAATCCGCTCCCGCCTTGTCGCGGATAGCCTGCCCCGCCGCTGCGCCGAGCCGCTCGGCATCACCCACCGGGCCGCTCGTTTCGGTTTCATGGAACTGGCTGCCGTCGGGCGTGAGAATCATGCCGCGGAACTGGAGATGCTCGCCCTCGACGGTCGCGTAACCGGCGATCGGCGTGCGACAGGAGCCGTCGAGCGTGCCGAGGAAGCCGCGCTCGCAGGAGACGGCGGCGCGGGTCGGCCGGTCGTCGATGGCCGACAGCAGCGCATCGATGCGCGCATCGCCGATACGGCTTTCGATGCCGATCGCGCCCTGGGCCGGGGCGGGCGGGAAGGACACGGGGTCGAGAATTTCCGTCGGTACGTCGAGCCTGCCGAGCCGCTTCAGGCCGGCATAGGCGAGCAGCGTCGCATCCGCCTGGCCTTCGGCGAGCTTGGCCAGACGGGTCTCGACCTGGCCGCGGAAGACGATGACATTGAGGTCCGGCCGCAGACGCTTGATGAGCGCCTGGCGCCGCAGCGACGCCGAGCCCACGGTAGCGCCCAGCGGTAAATCGAGAAGGCGGGCGGCGGAACGGCCGATGAAGGCGTCGCGCATGTCCTCGCGGGGCAGGAAGGCGGAGAGGTAGAGGCCGTCCGGCAGCTTCGTCGGCATGTCCTTGGAGGAGTGCACGGCGAAATCCAGCTCGCCGGAGGACAGCTGCGCCTCGATCTCTTCCGTGAACAGGCCCTTGCCGCCGATCAGCGCCAGCGAGCGGTCGGTGATGCGGTCGCCCTTCGTCGAGAGCACGACGATCTCGAACATCTCTTCCGGCAGGCCGTGGGCGGCCATCAGGCGTGCGCGGGTCTCGTGGGCCTGGGCGAGCGCCAGCGGGCTGCCGCGCGTGCCGATCCTGAAAGGTTTTGTTTGCATCCGCCTTGATCCGTTGTTACCGGGATGTCTCGTAACCGGCTTTAAAGCCGCCCGCAATCAATCCTAGTGCTTCATGTCGTCCCAATTGACCATTCTCGGCATCGAAACGAGCTGCGACGAGACCGCCGCGGCCGTCGTGCTGCGCGATGCGGATGGCAGGGGCGAAATCCTCGGCGAGGTGGTGCTGAGCCAATTGGAAGAGCACAGCGCCTATGGCGGCGTGGTGCCGGAAATCGCGGCGCGTGCCCATGTGGAAGCGCTCGACAGCCTGATTTCCGAGGCGCTCCTGCGCTCCGGCCGGTCGCTGAAGGATGTCGATGCGATTGCCGCGACGAGCGGGCCGGGGCTGATCGGCGGGCTCATCGTCGGGCTGATGACGGGCAAGGCGATCGCGCGGGCGACGGGCAAGCCGCTCTATGCGGTCAACCATCTGGAAGGCCATGCGCTGACGGCGCGGCTGACGGACGGGCTCGCCTTTCCCTATCTCATGCTGCTCGTCTCCGGCGGCCATACCCAGCTCGTGCTGGTGCGCGGCGTCGATGATTACGAGCGCTGGGGCACGACGATCGACGACGCGCTGGGCGAGGCCTTCGACAAGACGGCCAAGCTGCTCGGCCTGCCCTATCCCGGCGGGCCGGCGGTAGAGCGCATGGCGAAGACCGGCAATCCGGAACGTTTCACCTTCCCGCGGCCGCTCGTCGGCGAGGCGCGGCTCGATTTCTCGTTTTCCGGGCTGAAGACCGCGGTGCGCCAGGCGGCGCAGTCGATCGAGCCCGTCACCGAGCAGGATATCGCGGATATCTGCGCCTCCTTCCAGCGCGCCGTGTCGCGCACGCTGAAGGATCGCATCGGTCGCGGGCTGGAACGGTTCCGCACGCTCCATCCGACTGTCGAGACGCCGGCGCTGGTCGTGGCCGGCGGTGTGGCGGCGAATGCCGAGCTGCGCGCGACCTTGCAGGCGCTCTGCGACAAAAACAAATTCCGTTTCATCGCGCCGCCCTTAGCGCTCTGCACCGACAATGCCGCGATGATCGCCTGGGCGGGGCTGGAGCGCATGGCGGCCGGTTTCGCGCCGGATGACCTTGCCGTCGCGCCGCGCTCGCGCTGGCCGCTCGACCGCGAGGCGGCGACGATGCTCGGTTCCGGCAAGCGGGGAGCCAAGGCATGAGTTCGAGCCCGAAGATCGCCGTCATCGGCGCCGGCGCCTTCGGCACGGCGCTGGCGAGCGTCGCTGCGGCGAGCGGCGGCGATGTCACGCTGATCGGCCGCAATTTAGAGGCCGTCGAGGCCATCCGCGCCTCGCGGCGCAACGAAAAGGTTCTGCCGGGCATCGACCTGCCGCCCGCACTCGCCTTCAGTGCGGATGTCGAGGCGGTTCGCGGCGCCGGCATCGTGCTCTTCGCCATGCCGTCGCAGGCACAGCGCGAGGCGGCGCGGGCCTTTGCCCATCTGCTGGCAGCCGGCACGGCGGTCGTCATCTGCGCCAAGGGCATGGAGAAGGGCACCGGCCGCCTCCTGACCGAGGTGCTGGAAGAGGAACTGCCCGGCCGCGAGATCGCGGTGCTCTCCGGTCCCGGTTTTGCCGCAGATATCGCCAGGGGCCTGCCGACGGCGATGGTCGTTGCCGCGCGCATCGCGGAGATCGGCGCGACGCTGGCGCATGCGCTGTCCGGGCCGACCTTCCGGCTCTATCCCTCGACCGACCGGATCGGCGTGCAGCTCGGCGGCGCGTTGAAGAACGTGCTGGCGATCGCCTGCGGCATCGTCGAAGGCGCGGGGCTCGGCGATTCGGCGCGCGCGGCGTTGATTTCGCGCGGACTTGCGGAACTGTCGCGTTTCGTCGCGGCGCATGGCGGGGAGGGTGGCACGGTGACCGGGCTTTCCGGCCTTGGCGACCTCGTGCTCACCGGCACCAGCCACCAGTCGCGCAACCTGCGCTTCGGCATCGCGCTCGGCCGTCATGGCACAGCCGCCGGCTGGTCGGGCGATCTCGTCGAAGGCGCCTTCGCCGCCTCCGTCGCTTCCGGCGTTGCCGCGGACAAGGGCATCGACATGCCGATCACCGACGCGGTCGCCCGCATCATCGACGGCACGCTCGACGTGAAGACCGCCATCGGGCAGCTGATGACGCGCCCGATCACCCAGGAATAGAAGGAAGGATCGTTTCATGCTTTTCGCATTCATCTGCGCAGACAAGCCCGGCGCGCTCCAGGTGCGCCTCGATACGCGCCCGGAACACGTCGCCTACCTGAACGAGCTCAATGCGAGCGGCAAGCTCGCCTTTGCCGGCCCGTTCCTGGGCGAGGACGGCAAGCCGACCGGCAGCCTCGTCGTGGTCAAGGCCGAGACCATCGAGGATGCGCGGCAGATCGCCGACAACGACCCCTATGCCAAGGCGGGCCTCTTCGCCTCCGTCGAGGTGAAGGCCTGGAACTGGGTCTTCAACAATCCGGAGGCCTGAGACGCATGGCATACTGGCTCTACAAGTCCGAACCCTTCAAATGGTCGTGGCAGATGCAGAAGGACGCGGGCGCCGCGGGCACCGAATGGACCGGCGTGCGGAACTATCTGGCGCGCAACCACATGCGGGCGATGAAGATCGGCGACAAGGGCTTTTTCTACCACTCCAACGAGGGGCTGGAGATCGTCGGCTTCACCGAGGTCTGCGCCCTGTCGCACCCCGATTCGACGGCCGGCGAGGATCCGCGCTGGGACTGCGTCGATATCCGCGCGGTGCAGGACATGCCGAAGCCGGTGACGCTCAAGGCCATCAAGGCCAATCCGAAACTCTCCAACATGGCGCTCGTCACCTCCATGCGCCTTTCGGTGCAGCCGGTGACCGAGGAGGAGTGGATCGAGGTCTGCCGCATGGGCGGCCTTTCCAAGCCGCCGCGCTGATTTCGTGAAGACGGACCCCGAAGTCTTCATCCGCGACAATACCGGCGTGCTGTCGCCGCCGCATGTGCCGGAGGTGACGCTGAGGCTCGCCACCGAGGCGCATGACCTGTGGTTGAAGACGGAGGAGGAGCTGGAGGCGATCGGCCTGCCGCCGCCGTTCTGGGCCTTCGCCTGGGCCGGCGGGCAGGGTCTGGCGCGCCATGTGCTCGATCATTCCGCATTGGTCGCCGGCAAGTCGGTGCTCGATTTTGCCAGCGGCTCCGGCCTCGTCGGCATCGCCGCGCGTCTTTCCGGCGCGTCGAGCGTGCTGGCGGCGGATATCGATCCCTGGAGCGAGACCGCGATCCGGCTGAATGCCGCGCTCAACGGCGTCGCGCTGGGCTATACCGTCGAAAACATGATCGGCCGGGACGAGGGCTGGGACGTCGTGCTCGCCGGCGATGTCTTCTACGACCGCGGCTTTGCCGATGTGCTGATCCCGTGGTTTTCAGCGCTTGCCGCCCGCGGCGCTACCGTGCTCGTCGGCGATCCCGGCCGCGCCTATTGCCCGCGTGAACGCATGGAAGCGCTCGCCACCTATACGGTGCCGGTGACGCGGGCGCTGGAGGACAGCGAAGTCAAGAAAACCACGGTCTGGCGTTTCCTCGCCTAGGGCCGGACGACGCAGACGCCGGATTCCCAGGAACAGGCGCTCAGGCCCGGAATGACGTCGATGACCTTCGGACCGCGGCGTTCGGCGAAGGGTCGCTCGATGACGCGCGGATAGGAATCGCCGTCGAAGTAGAAATAGATGCCGTTGCCGGGATCGTTGTAGGCCGCGACGCTACCGCCGTAGAAATTCCGGTCCTTGTTGCGCCAATGGCGGTCACGGTGCCGCTCGGTGCGGCGATCGTCGAATGACCGGCGATCACGCTGGCGGAAGCCGTCGCGGCCATGCCGGTCGCGGCGCGTCACCATGTAGCCGTTGACGTTGCCGTTCGACCAGCCCGAGTTGAAATTGCCGTCGCCGGCCTTTGCGGTCGTCATGCCGCCTGCCACGAGCGCGACCGCAAGCACGAGCACTTTGGTCGCATGGGGCGCTGAAAACAGAGTCATTCTGTCCTGCCTTCCGGATTACGCTTAACAGATCCTTAACGGCAAGATGGCGCAGGCAGGGGCAAAAGTCACGGATTTGGTTATGAATTTCGTCGATATCGTTAACGCTGGAAATGCGTCCCAAAATGGCGCAATTTCAGACGCGCCGTCTAATCGATTAAATTCATTTTGCACTGCAATGAGGCTTGTGGTTCCGCACGCTGGTGATTAAACGTCGCAATCACTACATTGTGCACAACATACTGCAATTCCGGAGAAAATTTGTCCAGTTTTTGGCTCTCCGGGGTTCCGTGAGGTTCAGATGGCGAATGTCACTCGAAGCCGGCCACTCTCGCCGCATCTCCAAGTCTACAAGCCTATTCCGACGATGGTCATGTCCATCGTGCATCGCATAACCGGTGCCGCACTTTACTTCGGGACCGTGCTCGTCGCCTTCTGGCTGATCGCGGCCGCCTCCGGCGAAGCTTATTTCGACTGGGCCAACTGGCTCTTCGGCTCGCTGATCGGCCGCCTCGTGCTGTTCGGCTATACCTGGGCGCTGATGCAGCACATGCTGGGAGGCCTGCGCCACTTCATGTGGGACATGGGCCATGGTTACGAGAAGAACTTTTCCACCAAACTCGCCATCGCAACCCCGATCGTCGCCGTCGCCCTGACGGTGCTGATCTGGGTCGTCGGCTATCTGGTCCGCTGAGGAGAGCCCCATGGACATGCGCACGCCCCTCGGCAAGGTTCGCGGCCTCGGCTCGGCAAAGGACGGCACGGAGCATTTCTGGCGCCAGCGCCTGACGGCGGTCGCCAACGTTCCGCTCATCCTCTTCTTCATCGGTTTCCTCATCTGCTACAACGGCGCCTCCTACGGCGAAGTGACGGCGGCGCTTTCGAACCCGATCGTCGCCGTCCTCATGGGCCTTGTCGTCGTCTCCGGCCTCATCCACATGAAGCTCGGCATGCAGGTCATCATCGAGGACTACGTGCATGCGGAAGGCATCAAGATCGGCCTTCTCATGCTCAACACCTTCTTCGCGATCCTGGTCGGCGGGCTCTGTCTTTTCGCCGTCCTCAAAATCGCCTTTGCAGGATAATCCATCATGGCAGCGAACTCCTCCCCGGCGGCCAACGGCAAGGCCTATACCTATGTGGACCATTCCTTCGACGTGATCGTCGTCGGCGCCGGCGGCGCGGGTCTGCGCGCCACGCTCGGCATGGCCGAACAGGGCCTCAAGACGGCCTGCATCACCAAGGTTTTCCCGACGCGCTCGCACACCGTCGCCGCCCAGGGCGGCATCGCGGCCTCGCTGCAGAACATGACGCCGGATAGTTGGCAGTGGCACCTCTACGACACCGTCAAGGGTTCGGACTGGCTCGGCGACGTCGATGCCATGCAGTATCTCGCCATGGAAGCGCCGAAGGCGGTCTATGAGCTTGAGCATTATGGCGTGCCCTTCTCGCGCAACGAAGAGGGCAAGATCTACCAGCGGCCGTTCGGCGGCCACATGCAGAATTACGGCGAAGGCCCGCCGGTGCAGCGCACCTGTGCCGCCGCCGACCGCACCGGCCACGCCATCCTGCACACGCTCTACGGCCAGTCGCTCAAGCACAATGCGGAATTCTTCATCGAATATTTCGCGCTCGACCTGATCATGGCGCCCGATGGCCGCTGCACCGGCGTCGTCGCCTGGAACCTCGACGACGGCACGATCCATCGCTTTGCCGCCAAGATGGTGGTTCTGGCGACCGGTGGCTACGGTCGCGCCTATTTCTCCGCCACTTCGGCACATACCTGCACGGGCGACGGCGGCGGCATGATCGCGCGTGCCGGCCTGCCGTTGCAGGACATGGAATTCGTCCAGTTCCACCCGACCGGCATCTATGGTGCGGGCTGCCTCATCACCGAGGGCGCGCGTGGCGAAGGCGGTTATCTCGTCAATTCCGAGGGCGAGCGCTTCATGGAGCGTTATGCGCCGTCGGCGAAGGATCTGGCGTCCCGCGACGTCGTCTCGCGCTGCATGACGATGGAAATCCGCGAAGGCCGCGGCGTCGGCAAGAACAAGGACCATATCTTCCTGCATCTCGACCATCTCGATCCGGCCGTGCTGCACGAGCGCCTGCCCGGCATTTCCGAGAGCGCGAAGATCTTTGCCGGCGTCGACGTGACGCGCGAGCCGATCCCGGTTTTGCCGACCGTGCATTACAATATGGGCGGCGTGCCGACGAACTATTGGGGCGAGGTGCTGAACGCCAACAGCGAGAACCCGGAGCGCATCGCCCCCGGCCTGATGGCTGTCGGCGAGGCCGGCTGTGCCTCGGTGCACGGCGCCAACCGTCTCGGCTCCAACTCGCTGATCGACCTCGTGGTGTTCGGCAGGGCCGCGGCCATCCGCGCCGGCCAGGTGATCGACCGTGCCGGCGCCATTCCGCCGCTGGACATCGCCGCCTGTGACAAGATCATGGACCGCTTCGATCGCCTCAGGAACGCCAATGGCGGCACGCCGACGGCGATCCTGCGCGACAAGATGCAGCGCACCATGCAGGACGACGCCGCCGTGTTCCGCACCCAGGAATCGCTGGAAAGCGGCTGCAAGCGCATGACGGCGATCTGGAAGGAAATGCCGGACATCAAGGTCACCGACCGCTCGATGATCTGGAATTCCGACCTCGTCGAGACGCTGGAGCTGGAAAACCTGATGGCGAACGCCATCACGACCGTCTACGGTGCCGAGGCCCGCAAGGAAAGCCGCGGCTCGCATGCCCGCGAGGACTATGTCGACGGCCCCTTCGGCGGCCGCGACGACGTCAACTGGCGCAAGCACACGCTGTCCTGGGTGAACGAGGCGGGCGACGTGACGCTCGACTATCGCCCGGTGCACACCGACCTCATCGCGGACGGGATCGATCCCAAGAAGATCGAGCCCAAGGCCCGCGTCTACTGATCCCGAGGAGAACAGGACATGGTTGAACTCGCTCTCCCGAAAAACTCGCAGATGACCGAAGGCAAGGTCTGGCCGAAGCCGGACGGTGCCACGAACACCCGCGAGTTCCGCATCTACCGCTGGAACCCGGACGACGGGAAGAACCCGTCGATCGACACGTTCTACATCGACGTCGACGATTGCGGCCCGATGGTGCTGGACGCGCTGCTCTACATCAAGAACAAGATCGACCCGACGCTGACGCTGCGCCGCTCCTGCCGCGAAGGCATCTGCGGCTCCTGCGCCATGAACATCGACGGCACCAACACGCTCGCCTGCACCAAGGGCATGGACGAGGTGAAGGGCACGGTGAAGGTCTATCCGCTGCCGCATATGCCTGTGGTCAAGGATCTCATTCCGGACCTCACCAACTTCTACGCCCAGCACCGCTCGATCGAGCCCTGGCTGAAGACCGTGTCGCCGGCGCCCGCCAAGGAATGGAAGCAGAGCCATGAGGACCGTCTCAAGCTCGACGGCCTCTACGAGTGCATCCTGTGCGCCTGCTGCTCGACCTCCTGTCCGAGCTACTGGTGGAACGGCGACCGCTATCTCGGCCCCGCCGTGCTCCTCCAGGCCTATCGCTGGCTGATCGACAGCCGCGACGAAGCCACCGGCGAGCGCCTCGACAATCTGGAAGATCCCTTCCGCCTTTATCGCTGCCATACGATCATGAATTGCGCCCAGGCCTGCCCGAAAGGCCTTAATCCGGCCAAGGCAATCGGCGAGATCAAGAAGATGATGGTCGAGCGTCGGCTCTGATATATGACCGACCGTTCACGAAACGTGAAAGACGGCCCGATCAATCGGGCCGTTTCATCTTGATTCGTACGGGCGATTCACGTTAATTCGGCGGAAATTGCTGCATGGCAGCAGTATCGGGCAGATATCGGGAGTATCGACATGCGGATTGTACATGTGGCAGGCGGGCTGATGATGGCGCTTGCTCTGGCCGGGTGCCAGCGGACCTCCTCGTCGATGGACAGCGTGAACACGCAGCGGAACATCACGCCGCTGGAAGCGGCACCCGTCGGCACCGTTTCCTCAAGCCAGCTTCCCGATCCGACGACCGACACCTCGCAGTTCCCGGAAAAGCCGACGACCGATACGGCGATGGCGACCGGCACCGGCACGGGCGATGCGGCAGCGGCGACGGCGCTCGACGTCACCAAGGAATCCATGGTCGGCAACTGGCGCGTGGCAAGCGGCCCGTCCTCCTGCGACATGTTCCTGACACTCACCAATCTCGGCAGCGGTTCGCGCGGCGGCACGCGCGGTTGCGCCGGTGAACTGACGGCAATGGGTTCCTGGGAAGTGGCCGGCAAGCAGGTCGTGCTGAAGGACCGCGCCGGCAATGCGATTGCCCGCCTCTACAAGTCGGCGGATGCGCGCTTCGACGGTTCGACCAATTCGGGCCAGCCCGTCAGCCTCTCGCGCTGATCCTTGTCCTCCGACACGAAACGGTAGCCTCCGCCCATGGGCAAGGACTGGGACAGCGGGTCGACACATCCGAACCACGGCGTCTCGGATCGGTTGCAGGCCCTTGTCACGAGCGGTGAATTGAAGGCCGATCCGGCGCAGAAGGCGATGGCGGCGCGGTTCGACCGGCTGCTGCGCGACCTGCATGCCCAGCGCCCGGCGCGCAAGTCCAGCGCGCTCGGCTGGCTCTTCGCCTCCCGCAAGCCCGAAACCGTCAGCGCCCCCAAGGGCCTCTACCTCTACGGCGGGGTCGGGCGCGGCAAGACCATGCTGATGGACATGTTCTTCGAGCAGGCGCGGATCAAGCGCAAGCGCCGGGCGCATTTCCATGAATTCATGGCCGATGTGCACGACCGCATCCACAAGCACCGCCAGAAGCTGAAGGCCGGCGAGACGAAGCAGGCCGATCCCGTGCCGCCGGTGGCCGAAAGCCTGATCGAGGAGGCGCGGCTTCTCTGCTTCGACGAGTTCTCGGTGACGGACATCGCCGATGCGATGATCCTGTCGCGGCTTTTTAGCGAGCTGTTCCAGCGCGGCTGCATCCTGGTGGCGACGTCCAATGTCGAGCCGGACAATCTCTACAAGGACGGCCTCAATCGCGGCCTCTTCCTGCCCTTCGTCGATCTCCTGAAACAGTATGTCGAGATCGTGCCGCTGGATTCGCTGACCGATTACCGGCTGGAGAAGGACAGCGGCCTGCCGGTCTTCCGCTATCCGCTCGGCCCCGAAGCCGACATGGCGATGGAAGCGGCCTGGCGGCGCGAGGTGGCGGGCAAGACGGTCAGTAACGAGACGATCGCCTTCCGCGGCCGCAGCATAACGGTGCCGCAGGCGGCGGGCCGGGCGGCGCGCTTCTCCTTTGCCGATCTTTGCGAGCGGCCGCTGGCGGCGGCCGATTATCTCGAAATCCTGTCGCACTACGACACGCTTTTCGTCGATCACATTCCCTTTCTCGGTGCCGACAAGCGCAATGAGACGAAGCGCTTCATCAATCTCGTGGATACGGTCTACGACCATCGCGTCCGGCTGTTCGCCTCCGCGGCCGCGGCCCCGGAAGCGCTGCTGGTCACCCGCAAGGGCACCGAAGGCTTCGAGTTCGACCGCACGGTCTCGCGCCTCATCGAGATCCGCAGCACGGAATATCTCGCAGATCATACTGCCCGATATGGCGACGACGTGACGAAAGCGTGACGGAATTTCTTACGTTTACGTAAGATAATTTGCATCTAACCGATTGAAAAACTTCATCTCAAAAGTATTGGTTGAATTTTTAACCGGAGGGGTCTAAGCCCTTCGCCGAAAGGTCCCGCGATTGCGACATTTCGGGACCGTTGATCGGAGCAAGAGGAAGCTTTCATGGCCCGCAAGAAGATCGCACTTATTGGTTCTGGAATGATCGGTGGCACGCTGGCGCATCTCGCCGGCCTGAAGGAGCTGGGCGACATCGTCCTCTTCGACATCGCCGACGGTATTCCGCAGGGCAAGGGCCTCGACATTGCCCAGTCCTCGCCGGTCGAAGGTTTCAATGCCTCGCTGACGGGTGCCAGCGACTACGCCGCCATCGAAGGCGCGGACGTCTGCATCGTCACCGCCGGCGTTGCCCGCAAGCCGGGCATGAGCCGCGACGACCTGCTCGGCATCAACCTCAAGGTCATGGAACAGGTCGGCGCCGGCATCAAGAAGTACGCGCCGAACGCCTTCGTCATCTGCATCACCAACCCGCTCGACGCGATGGTCTGGGCGCTGCAGAAGTTTTCCGGCCTGCCGAAGAACATGGTCGTCGGCATGGCCGGCGTGCTCGACTCGGCGCGCTTCCGCCTCTTCCTCTCGGAAGAATTCAAGGTTTCCGTGCAGGACGTCACCGCCTTCGTTCTCGGCGGCCACGGCGACACGATGGTGCCGCTCGCCCGCTACTCGACCGTCGGCGGCATTCCGCTGACCGACCTCGTCAAGATGGGCTGGGTCACCAAGGAGCGCCTCGAAGAAATCATCCAGCGCACCCGTGACGGCGGCGCCGAGATCGTCGGCCTCTTGAAGACCGGCTCGGCCTATTACGCACCGGCCGCTTCGGCGATCGAGATGGCCGAATCCTTCCTCAAGGACAAGAAGCGCGTCCTGCCCTGTGCCGCCTACCTCTCCGGCCAGTACGGCGTGAAGGACATGTATGTCGGCGTGCCCACCATCATCGGCGAAGGTGGTGTCGAGCGCATCATCGAGGTCGAGTTCAACAAGGCCGAACAGGAAGCCTTCGAAAAGTCGGTCGGTGCCGTCGCGGGTCTTTGCGAAGCCTGCATCAACATTGCGCCTTCGCTGAAGTAAGAACAGGATTATTCCCATGAATATTCATGAATATCAGGGCAAGGCTCTCTTGAAGAGCTTTGGCGCACCGGTTGCCGAGGGCGTCGCAATCTTCTCCGCCGACGAGGCTGAAGCGGCTGCGAAGTCGCTTCCCGGCCCGCTCTACGTGGTCAAGAGCCAGATCCACGCCGGCGGCCGCGGCAAGGGCAAGTTCAAGGAACTCGGCCCCGACGCCAAGGGCGGCGTGCGCCTCGCCTTCTCGATCGAGGAGGCCAAGGCCCATGCCAAGGACATGCTCGGCAACACGCTGGTCACCGCGCAGACCGGCCCCGCCGGCAAGCAGGTGAACCGCCTCTATATCGAGGACGGCGCCGATATCGAGCGCGAACTCTACCTGTCGCTGCTCGTCGACCGCTCCGTCGGCCAGGTTGCCTTCGTCGTTTCGACCGAAGGCGGCATGGACATCGAGGCTGTGGCACACGACACGCCGGAAAAGATCCTCACCGTCGCGATCAACCCGGAAGCGGGCGTGACCGCCGACGACCTGGCGAAGCTCACCTCGGCCCTGAAGCTCGAAGGCGAAGCCAAGGCCGACGCCGAAAAGCTCTTCCCGATCCTCTACAAGGCCTTTGTCGAGAAGGACATGAGCCTCCTGGAGATCAACCCGCTGATCGTCATGAAGAACGGCCGCATGCGCGTTCTCGACGCCAAGGTGTCGTTCGACGGCAACGCGCTGTTCCGCCACGACGACATCAAGGCGCTGCGCGACGAGACCGAGGAAGACGCCAAGGAAATCGAGGCTTCCAAGTGGGACCTCGCCTATGTGGCGCTCGACGGCAATATCGGCTGCATGGTCAACGGTGCCGGTCTCGCCATGGCGACGATGGACATCATCAAGCTCTACGGCAAGGAGCCGGCGAACTTCTGCGACGTCGGCGGCGGCGCCGGCAAGGAGAAAGTCGCGGCGGCCTTCAAGATCATCACGGCCGACCCGAAGGTCGAGGGCATCCTCGTCAACATCTTCGGCGGCATCATGAAGTGCGATGTCATCGCTGAAGGCGTCGTTGCGGCCGTGCAGGAAGTGGGCCTCAAGGTTCCGCTGGTCGTTCGTCTCGAAGGCACGAATGTCGAGCTTGGCAAGAAGATCCTGAACGAGTCGGGTCTCGCGATCACCGCCGCCGACGATCTGGACGATGCTGCCAAGAAGATCGTCGCTGCGGTGAAGGGCTGAGACGATGCCGCCCCGCAAGATCAATCTCGTCGAGGCAGCCGATCGCCTGATCGACAAGGTCTTCGACCCGCATGTCGCAGGCGACGTCAACGATTCGCAGGCGAAGGTCGCCAAATTCGGCGAGATGTTCGACTGGCACGCGCATGAGAACGAAGACGAGGCTTTCCTTGTCCTGCGCGGCAGGATCGCCATCGATTTTCGCGATGGCACCGCCGAGCTTGGCGAAGGCGATTTCATCGTCGTGCCGCGGGCCGTCGAACACCGGCCGCGCTCCCTGACCACGGAGCCGGTCGTGCTGATGTTCGAGCCGGCGACAACCCTCAACACCGGGAACGCCAAGAGCGATCTCACCGTGACCGACCTCAAGCGACTTTAGGAAGCTCCATGTCCATTCTTATCAACAAAGACACGAAGATCCTGGTTCAGGGCTTGACCGGCAAGACCGGGACCTTCCACACCGAACAGGCGCTTGCCTATTACGGCACGCAGATGGTCGGCGGCATCCACCCGAAGAAGGGCGGCGAAACCTGGACCGGTTCGAAGGGCGAAAGCCTGCCGATCTTCGCCTCGGTTGCCGAAGGCAAGGAAAAGACCGGCGCGGACGCCTCCGTGATCTACGTTCCGCCGGCAGGAGCCGCGGATGCGATCATCGAGGCGATCGATGCGGAAATCCCCTTCATCACCTGCATCACCGAAGGCATTCCGGTTGCCGACATGGTGCGCGTCAAGGCCCGCCTCGACCGCTCCTCCTCGCGGCTGCTCGGCCCGAACTGCCCGGGCATCCTGACGCCGGAAGAATGCAAGATCGGCATCATGCCGGGCTCGATCTTCCGCAAGGGTTCGGTCGGTATTGTTTCGCGCTCCGGCACGCTTACCTATGAAGCAGTCTTCCAGACCTCCAATGAAGGCCTCGGCCAGACCACGGCCGTCGGCATCGGTGGCGATCCGGTCAAGGGCACCGAATTCATCGACGTGCTGGAGATGTTCCTGGCGGACGACGCCACGACCTCCATCATCATGATCGGCGAAATCGGCGGCTCGGCGGAAGAAGATGCGGCACAGTTCCTCATCGACGAAGCCAAGAAGGGCCGCAAGAAGCCGATGGCCGGCTTCATCGCGGGCCGTACCGCTCCGAAAGGCCGCACCATGGGCCATGCCGGCGCCGTCGTTTCCGGCGGCAAGGGTGACGCGGAATCCAAGATCGCGGCGATGGAAGCCGCGGGTATCCGCGTTTCGCCCTCGCCGGCCCGCCTCGGCAAGACGCTGGTCGAAGTCCTGAAGGGCTGAGAAATCAAACCTGGTGGGCCGGCTGAAAATGCCGGCCGATCCATCTCTTCCCGGCGCGCGGCGGACAGGCCTGCGGCGGGCGGCAATCCGGGGAAAGCCCGGTCAACACGATCGTTCGGGAGGCGGGCGCGGCGCCCGCGAAACACCATGGCACGACTAGACGCCAACGAACAATTTCTGGCCACGTCCTTCCTCGACGGGGCGAACGCGGCCTATATCGAACAGCTCTACGCGAAGTATGAGGCGGACCCCGCTTCCGTCGGCGAAGAGTGGCAGGCCTTCTTCAAGGCCCTGGAAGATCAACCCTCCGACATCGTGAAGGCCGCCAAGGGCGCCTCCTGGCAGCGCGCCAACTGGCCGATCGCGGCCAATGGCGAACTCGTCTCGGCGCTCGACGGCAACTGGGGCGTCGTCGAGAAGGTGCTTGAGAAGAAGGTGCAGGCCAAAGCGGAAGCCGTCGCGGTCCAGACCGGCGCGCCCGTCAACCAGGCCGACGTCAACCAGGCGACGCGCGATTCGGTGCGTGCCATCATGATGATCCGCGCCTACCGCGCCCGCGGCCACCTGCATGCCAAGCTCGACCCGCTCGGCATTGCGGCCCCCGTCGAGGACTACCACGAGCTGTCGCCGTCGAACTACGGCTTCACCGATGCCGACCTCGACCGCAAGATCTTCATCGACAACGTGCTCGGCCTCGAATACGCGACGATCCGCGAGATGGTCGATATCCTCGAGCGCACCTATTGCTCGACGATCGGCGTCGAGTTCATGCACATTTCCAACCCGGAAGAAAAGGGCTGGATCCAGGAACGTATCGAAGGCCCGGACAAGGGCGTCGATTTCACGCCGGAAGGCAAGAAGGCGATCCTGCAGAAGCTGATCGAGGCTGAGGGTTTCGAGCAGTTCATCGACGTCAAGTACAAGGGCACCAAGCGCTTCGGCCTCGACGGCGGCGAAGCGCTGATCCCGGCGCTCGAGCAGATCATCAAGCGCGGCGGCCAGCTGGGCCTGAAGGAAATCGTGCTCGGCATGGCGCATCGCGGCCGCCTCAACGTTCTGACGAACGTGATGGCCAAGCCCCACCGCGCCGTCTTCCACGAATTCAAGGGCGGCTCCTACGCGCCAGACGAAGTCGAAGGTTCGGGCGACGTGAAGTACCACCTCGGCGCGTCGTCCGACCGCGAATTCGACGGCAACAAGGTGCACCTGTCCTTGACTGCAAACCCCTCGCATCTCGAGATCGTCAACCCGGTCGTCATGGGCAAGGCACGCGCCAAGCAGGACCAAATGGCGAAGGTTTTCGAGGGCGACATCATACCGCTGTCCGAGCGGGCCCAGGTCATGCCGCTGCTGCTGCACGGCGATGCCGCCTTTGCCGGCCAGGGCGTGACGGCTGAAATCCTCGGCCTGTCGGGCCTGCGCGGCCACCGTGTCGCCGGCACCGTGCACGTCATCATCAACAACCAGATCGGCTTCACCACCAATCCGGCCTTCTCGCGCTCCTCGCCCTATCCGTCGGATGTGGCGAAGATGATCGAAGCGCCGATCTTCCACATCAACGGCGACGATCCGGAAGCAGTGACCTACGCCGCGAAGATCGCGACCGAATTCCGGATGAAGTTCCACAAGCCGGTCGTCATCGACATGTTCTGCTACCGCCGCTTCGGCCACAACGAGGGCGACGAGCCGTCGTTCACCCAGCCGAAGATGTACAAGGCGATCCGCGCCCACAAGACCGTGGTCAACATCTATGGTGCGCGCCTGATTGCGGAGGGCGTGATCAGCGAAGGCGAATTCGAGAAGATGAAGGCCGACTGGCGCGCCAGCCTCGAACAGGAATTCGAGGCCGGCCAGTCCTACAAGCCGAACAAGGCCGACTGGCTGGACGGTGTGTGGTCGGGCCTGCGCTCGGCCGACAATCAGGACGAACAGCGCCGCGGCAAGACCTCCGTGCCGATGAAGCAGCTCAAGGAAATCGGCCGCAAGATCTCGACGATCCCGGACGGTTTCAAGGCCCACAAGACCATTCAGCGGTTCATGGACAACCGCATGCAGATGGTCGAGACGGGCGAGGGCATCGACTGGGCGATGGGCGAGGCGCTGGCCTTCGGCACGCTCTGCGTCGAGGGCACGAAGATCCGTCTTTCCGGCCAGGATTGCGAACGCGGCACCTTCTCGCAGCGCCACTCGGTGCTCTACGATCAGGAGACCGAAGACCGCTACATCCCGCTCGCCAACCTCGCACCCGCGCAGGCGCGCTACGAGGTCATCAACTCGATGCTCTCGGAAGAGGCCGTGCTCGGCTTCGAATATGGCTATTCGCTCGCCCGCCCGAATGCGCTGACGCTGTGGGAAGCCCAGTTCGGCGACTTCGCCAACGGTGCGCAGGTCGTCTTCGACCAGTTCATCTCGTCGGGCGAACGCAAGTGGCTGCGCATGTCGGGCCTCGTCTGCCTGTTGCCGCACGGCTATGAAGGCCAGGGTCCGGAACACTCGTCGGCCCGCCTCGAGCGCTGGCTGCAGATGTGCGCCGAGGACAACATGCAGGTCGCCAACGTCACGACGCCGGCGAACTACTTCCACATCCTGCGCCGCCAGGTGAAGCGCGACTTCCGCAAGCCGCTGATCATGATGACGCCGAAGTCGCTGCTGCGCCACAAGCGCGCCGTCTCCTCGCTGTCGGAAATGGCGGGCGAAAGCTCGTTCCACCGCCTGCTCTGGGACGACGCGGAGGTCATCAAGGACGGCCCGATCAAGCTGCAGAAGGACGCGAAGATCCGCCGCGTCGTGATGTGCTCGGGCAAGGTCTATTACGACCTTCTGGAAGAGCGCGAAAAGCGCGGCATCGACGACGTCTACCTGCTGCGTCTGGAACAGCTCTACCCGTTCCCGGCTAAGGCTCTGATCAACGAGCTGTCGCGTTTCCGCAACGCCGAGATGGTGTGGTGCCAGGAAGAGCCCAAGAACATGGGTGGCTGGTCCTTCATCGACCCCTATCTCGAATGGGTGCTCGCCCATATCGACGCCAAGTACCAGCGCGTGCGCTACACCGGCCGTCCGGCCGCCGCGTCGCCCGCAACGGGCCTGATGTCGAAGCACCTCGCGCAGCTCGCCGCCTTCCTAGAGGACGCGCTGGGCGGTTGATCCGTCCGGCTATCCAGTAACCACGAAGAATCACGAACGGAAAACACTCATGGCTACCGAAATCCGCGTCCCGACTTTGGGAGAATCCGTCAGCGAAGCGACCGTCGGCACCTGGTTCAAGAAGGTCGGCGACGTCATCAAGGCCGACGAGCCGCTCTGTGAGCTCGAAACCGACAAGGTGACGATCGAAGTGCCGGCACCGGCCGCCGGCGTCCTGTCCGAAATCGTCGCGAATGCCGGCGACACGGTCGAGCCGGGCGGCCTGCTCGGCCAGATTTCTGCGAGCGGTTCCGCCGGTGCGAGCGCGCCTGCCGCCGCCGAGAAGGTCGAGAAGGTTGCGGCCGCCCCGGCTGCCGAAGCCACGCCCGCCGCGGCCGCCTCTTCCATGCCGGCCGCACCGTCGGCCGCCAAGCTGCTTGCTGAGAACAACATCTCCGCCGATCAGGTCGATGGTTCGGGCAAGCGTGGCCAGGTGCTGAAGGGTGACGTGCTCGCCGCCGTCGCCAAGGGCGTTTCGACGCCGGCCGCTGCCGCCGAGCCGGTCAAGGTCGTCGCCCGCGCGGCCTCCTCCGAAGCCGATGCGCCGCGCGAAGAGCGCGTGAAGATGACGCGCCTGCGCCAGACCATCGCCAAGCGCCTCAAGGACGCGCAGAACACCGCCGCCATGCTCACCACCTATAACGAGGTGGATATGTCGGCCGTGATGGACCTGCGAAACCGCTACAAGGACCTCTTCGAGAAGAAGCACGGCGTGAAGCTCGGCTTCATGGGCTTCTTCACCAAGGCCGTGACGCACGCGCTGAAGGAACTTCCCGCGGTCAACGCCGAGATCGACGGCACGGACATCATCTACAAGAACTACTGCCATATCGGCGTCGCCGTCGGCACCGACAAGGGCCTCGTGGTTCCGGTCGTGCGCGATGCCGACCAGATGTCGATCGCCGAAATCGAAAAGGACATCGGCCGCCTCGGCAAGCTCGCCCGTGACGGCGCACTGTCCATGGCCGACATGCAGGGCGGCACGTTCACCATCTCGAACGGCGGCGTCTATGGCTCGCTGATGTCCTCGCCGATCCTGAATGCCCCGCAGTCCGGCATCCTCGGCATGCACAAGATCCAGGAGCGCCCGGTCGTCGTCGGCGGCCAGATCGTCATCCGTCCGATGATGTATCTCGCCCTTTCCTACGATCACCGCATGGTCGACGGCAAGGAAGCGGTCACCTTCCTCGTCCGCGTCAAGGACAGCCTGGAAGATCCGGAACGCCTCGTTCTCGATCTCTAAGAGGGGATGGTCATGGAGGCGGCAGCGTCAGCGTCTTCGCCCATGCTCGTGCTTCTGGCATTGAGCGTGGCGCTGCTCGTCTTCCATATCGGGCTCCAGGGCGTGCTTTCCACGCGCGAACTCGGTTCCGCCTGGAATGCCGGCCCGCGGGATGGCGGACGGGAGCCGACAGGCAGGCTTGCCGGCCGCGCCGGCCGCGCGTCGGCCAATTTCCGGGAAACCTATCCCGGCTTCGTCGCCCTCGCCCTGGCGCTTGCCATTGCGGGTGATCCGGCGGGCTGGGGGCTGGCCGGCGCCTGGCTGTGGTTCGTCGCCCGGCTCGTCTATCTTCCGCTCTATCTGGCAGGCATTCCCTATATCCGTTCGATCGTCTGGCTCGTCGCGCTGGCGGGTCTCGCGGTCATGGCGGGCGTGGTCATCTTCTAGGAGGCAGGTATCCCATGAGCAGCTATTTCCTGGAACTCGCCTCGCTGATGGCGATCTTCTCCTTCGCCATCGTTTCGCCGGGTGCCGACCTTGCCATGGTCATGCGCCAGTCGATCGTGCATGGCCGCCGCGCGGCGATCATCACGTCCTTCGGCGTCGGCACGTCGCTGATGTTCCACGTCACCTACACGATCCTCGGCCTCGGCATCATCATTTCCCAGTCGATCTACCTCTTCAACATCGTGAAGTGGTGCGGCGTCGCCTATCTCATCTATATCGGCATCAAGGCGCTGCGCGCCGGCAAGACGGACATGTCCGTGGAGGCGGTGAAGGGCGACGAGGACGGCAAGGGCGAGCAGTCGGCGCTGCGCGCCTTCGGCCTCGGTTTTCTTGCCAATGCGCTGAACCCCAAGCCGGTGTTCTTCTTCCTGTCGATCTTCTCGACGGTCGTCAGCGCCCACACGCCGATCGCCGTCAAGTTCGGCTACGGCCTCGTCATGGCCTCCTGCCTTATCGCCTGGTTCGTCGGCGTCTCACTGTTCATGACGACGCCGAAGATGCGGGCCGCCTTCTCGCGCATGAGCCAGTGGATCGATCGCGCCAGCGGTCTCGTCTTCATCGCGCTCGGCATCAAGCTCGCGACGGAAAAGGCCCACTGAACCATGCGCACCGCCCTCGTCGTCGCCGGACTTTTCGCCGCGACCGCCGCCTGCGCGGCGGAGTGCCGTCAGGATCGCGCGATCTATGCGGATCGCGACGGGGGCTATGAGCTGATCTTCGAGCCGGTCGGCTCGAGTGCTGCCGCGACCAGCCATCATTTCAAGGTGAAGGTGCTCTCCAGCGGCACGGTGCTGGACGGCATCGTCATGCCCGGTGACGATCCCGCCCGCTCGAACGGCATGGTCATGCACAATTGCCCGGAGGGCGACGTGACCGGCGAAGAGATCGCCGCCTGCACCGTCTGGGAAGGCGTGGTCTACACGCTCGATGGCGCCGGCGGTGCGGACCTGCTGCCCGCCGAGGGCGCCAAGGCGGCCGAAACGCTGCTGCTCGCCGGCTTCGGCCCGTCCGTGCGTTACTCGACGCTGTGGGACGAGGGCAGGGCCAAGGTCGCACCGTGGGATGTGCTCAAGCTGAAAGGATGCGCCGCATGACTGAAGCCCCCGTTCTTCTCGTCACCGGCGGCAGCCGCGGCATCGGCGCCAGCGTCTGCCGCATGGCGGGTGCCGCCGGCTGGCAGGTCGCGGTGAATTACGTTTCGAACCTCGAAGCCGCCGAGGCCGTGGTCGCCGATATCCACGCCATGGGCGGTTCGGCGATCCCCGTTCAGGGCGATGTCGGCAGTGAGCTTGGCCTCGCCAATATCTTTTCCACCATCGATGGCACGTTCGGCCGGCTCGAAGGGCTGGTGAACAATGCGGGCATCGTCGCCCTGCCGCAGCGCGTCGACGAAATGTCCGCCGAGCGGCTGGAGCGCATGTTCGCGGTCAATGTGATGGGCTCGATCCGCTGTGCGCAGGAAGCCGTGCGGCGCATGTCGACGCGCCATGGCGGCAAGGGCGGCTCGATCGTCAATATCTCATCGGTGGCGGCGCAGCTCGGTTCCGCCGGGCAATATGTCGACTATGCCGCCAGCAAGGGCGCGATCGAAAGTTTTACCATCGGGCTTGCCCGCGAGGTCGCGACGGAGGGCGTGCGCGTCAATCTCGTGCGCCCCGGCATCATCGACACCGACATCCACGCTTCCGGCGGCCTGCCGGACCGGGCGCGCGACATGGCGTCGCTCATCCCCATGCAGCGGCCGGGCACGGCCGATGAAGTCGCCCATTCCATTCTCTATCTTCTCTCCGATGCGGCATCCTACGTCACGGGTGCCGCCCTCAACGTCAGCGGCGGCCGCTAGGCCCCGCGCAGGAAGGACTTGTCATGGCATATGATCTCATCGTTATCGGTTCCGGCCCCGGCGGCTATGTCTGCGCCATCAAGGCGGCCCAGCTCGGCCTGAAAGTCGCGGTCGTCGAGAAGCGTCAGACCTATGGCGGCACCTGCCTCAATGTCGGCTGCATCCCGTCGAAGGCGTTGCTGCACGCTTCCGAGGTCTTCCATCAGGCCGGCCATGGCATGGAAGCGCTCGGCATCGACGGCGTGAAGCCGACGCTCAACCTGCCGAAGATGATGGCGCACAAGGATGCGACCGTGAAGTCGAATGTCGACGGCGTCGCCTTCCTCTTCAAGAAGAACAAGATCGACGGCATCCAGGGCACCGGCAAGGTGCTGGGCGCGGGCAAGGTCTCGGTCACCAATGACAAGGGCGAGGAGCAGGTTCTCGAAACGAAGAACATCGTGATCGCCACGGGTTCCGACGTCGCCGGCATTCCGGGTGTGCAGGTCGAGATTGACGAGAAGATCATCGTCTCCTCGACGGGTGGCATCGCGCTCGACAAGGTGCCGGGCCATCTCATCGTCGTCGGCGGCGGCGTCATCGGCCTCGAGCTCGGTTCGGTCTGGGCGCGCCTCGGCGCCAAAGTGACCGTCGTCGAATATCTCGACACCATCCTCGGCGGCATGGACGGCGAGGTCTCCAAGCAGTTCCAGCGCATGCTGGCCAAGCAGGGCATCGACTTCAAGCTCGGCGCCAAGGTGACCGGCGTTGAAAAGGCGGGTTCGGGCGCCAAGGTGACCTTCGAGCCGGTCAAGGGCGGCGACGCCACCACCATCGACGCCGACGTCGTGCTGATCGCCACGGGCCGCAAGCCCTATACCGAAGGTCTCGGCCTCAAGGAAGCCGGCGTCGCGCTCGACAGTCGCGGCCGTGTCGAGATCGACAAGCACTTCCAGACCAACGTTGCCGGCATCTATGCGCTCGGCGACGTCGTGCGCGGCCCGATGCTGGCCCACAAGGCGGAAGACGAGGGCGTCGCCGTCGCCGAAATCCTCGCCGGCCAGGCCGGCCATGTGAACTATGACGTCATCCCCGGCGTCGTCTATACCCAGCCGGAAGTCGCCTCCGTCGGCAAGACCGAGGAGGAGCTGAAGGCTGCGGGCGTCGCCTACAAGGCCGGCAAGTTCCCCTTCACCGCCAACGGCCGCGCCCGTGCCATGCTGGCGACGGACGGTTTCGTGAAGGTTCTCGCCGACAAGGAGACCGACCGTGTTCTCGGCGTGCACATCGTCGGCTTCGGCGCCGGCGAGATGATCCACGAGGCGGCCGTGCTGATGGAATTCGGCGGCTCGTCCGAAGACCTCGGCCGCACCTGCCACGCGCACCCGACCATGTCGGAAGCCGTCAAGGAGGCCGCACTCGCGACCTTCTTCAAGCCGATCCATATGTGATCCGCATCATATGCGACAGGGGTGGGCGGCTGCGACAACCGGCCGCCTGTCCTCCTCTCCCGAACGAGGGCACCATGCAGGCCGCAAAGGATGGCCTTCATGTCCCCCGTCTCGAGACCCGTCTCGCTCCCGCATCCGCTTCTGCCCGCTGCCGACTGGGCGGATCGTTTCACGCTCGGCCTGCCCGTCGATAACCTGACGGCGCGGGAAGCCGCGCGGCTGGCGCTGGAACATCCGCCGGGCTGGGTGCGCAGACTGATGGCGCTGCGCAATGCGCTGGTCGCACCTTTCGGCTTGAAGCGGGCGGCAGAACAGGCCGCGACATCGGAGACGGAGATCGGCGGTTTTCCGGTGGTGAGCGCCAGCGACGACCGGGTCGTGCTCGGCTTCGACGACAAGCATCTCGATTTCCGCATCGTCATCGATATCCGGCAGGACCGGCCGAGCGGCCAGACCCTGAGCGTGATGACGCTCGTCCACCGCAACAACCTGATGGGCCGGCTTTATCTCGCCGCCATCATGCCGTTCCACAAGCTGATCGTGCGAAAAATGCTGTGCGGCGTCGGGCGCCGGGTCAGTTCGCCGCGGTCACCGTAAAACCCTGCTTGCGCAGGAGTTCGACCACGCCTTCCGGTCCGGCGAGATGCAACGCGCCGACGGCGATGAAGACGTTGCCGTCCGCCAGGATCGGTGCTGCGCGTTCCGCCATCGTGTGGTTGCGGTCGATGATGATGCGCTGCTCGAAATCGGCATAGGCCTCGGCGTCCTCGTCCGTCTCGGGTGCGGATGCCCGCATCATCGGCATGATCATGCCCGTATCGCCGGCGAGATAGAGCTGGCTCATCGTCTCGATGACATCCTTCAGCGTATCGCCGAGTTCCAGCGTCTGCACGAGGCCCTGGACCTGCGGTTCGACCGGCAGCGAATCGAGGGCGGAGATCTGCTCGATCAGCGTTTCGAGGCCCTTCAGCGTCTTGCCTTCGGCGAGCGCGGTCTTGGCGAGCTGCTGGTCGAGGAAGGCGGCACCCGCGGTCTTGCGGGCGATCTCGCAGGCGGGCAGTGCCACGAAGCTCGCGATCATCCATGGCTTCATGCGGCCGACGGCGGCGAGCGACAGGCCGCGTCCCTTCAGGCCTTCCGCAAGCTTCTCCGCATCCTGCTTGTCGAGGAAATCGGTGATGGATTTTCCGTCGGTGAACATGGTGAGGTCCGGCCGCGCCATGATGGTGGCCCCCGCCTTCTTCTCGTCGGCGATCTCGTCCGATTCGACGACGATGGTGGCGGCATCGGCATAGGCGGTGCGCGCCGCCTCGGGCATGGCGAGCACGCGCGGGTCCGTCACATGCATGGTGCCGAGCAGCCAGGAGGCGGGTTTGCCGTCCTTCTCGATCTTCCAGAAGATGCCCTTGCCGTTCGGCATCGCGTCCGCCTCGGCGCGCAGTTTTGCGAAGCCGGCCGGGTCGTCCTTTTCGAATTTCGTCAGCAGGTTGTCGCCGCCGCAGGCCGGCGGTTCCTGCGCATGGGCGGGGGAGAGGGTGGCCAGCACGACGAGGACGGAGAGGGCGACCAGCAGATGGATCGCCGCCAGCACCCAGAGGCCGGCATCGGCCAGCCGGTCGGCCAGCACCATGCGGCTCTTGTGAAGAAGGACTGTCATGGTCGAACTCCCTGCATATTTTTGGCGACCCTAGCCGCAAGCCGTTAACGGTTCAGGCGCGGGGGTGCGCCCGGTCGTAGATTTCCAGCAACCGGGCCGAATCGACACCGGTATAGACCTGCGTGGTAGAAAGGCTTGCATGGCCGAGCAGTTCCTGGATGGTGCGCAGGTCGCCGCCGCCGGCGAGAAGATGCGTGGCGAAGGAATGGCGCAGCGCATGCGGCGTGGCGCTGTCGGGCAGGCCGAGCGCGCTGCGCATCTTCTGCATCTCGCGCTGGATGATGGCCGGCTGCAACGGCCCGCCGCGCATGCCGCGAAACAGCGGTCTGTCCTCGGCCAGCGGGATGGGGCAGAGTTTGATGTAATCCTCGACGCCGGTCAGCGCCGGGGCGATCAGCGGGACGATGCGCATCTTGTCGCCCTTGCCGGTGATGCGCAGCGACGTCGGCGTGCCGGCGAAATCAGCGGGCGTCAGCGACAGCGCTTCGGAGATGCGCAGGCCGCAGCCGTAGAGCAGCGTCAGCACCGCGGCATTGCGCACGCGGATCCACGGCTCGTCGGCCAACTGTTCGCTGGCATCGACAACCGAAATCGCCTGCCCGGCGGAGAGCGGCTTCGGCAGCGATTTCGGCTGTTTCGGCGAGCGCACGGCGGAGGCGCCCGCCGCATTGGCGAGGCCTTTGCGCTCCAGATGGCGCAGGAAGGAGCGCAGGCCCGCAAGGCCGCGGCCGAGCGTGCGCGCACCCACGCCGTCGCGGCGCCGGGCGGCGAGGAAGCCGCGGAGATCCGCGGGGCGCAGGTCGCCGATATCTTTCAGGCGTGCGGGGGCGGCGAGGTGCTGGGTCAGGAAGGCGAGGAACTGCCGCGTGTCGCGCTCATAGGCGTCCAGCGTGTTCTCCGACAGCCGCCGCTCGTCGGCGAGGGCGGCGAGCCAGCTCTGCCGCTCGGTCATCAGGGTCTGGTCGGCGATGATGAGAAGTTCGTTCATGTCATGCCCGTCGGCTATTTGCCGCATGGTCGGCGATTTGCGTTAACGTTTGCTTCACCGGCCGCCTTCCTCTGGACATGGTGCCCGGTATAGAGACGATCGTCCTTCTCACTCCGGATACGCGTCATGCTGCTGCGCTCCATGTCCGCCGAAAACTACCGTTCGCTGCGCTCGATCCGCATGGATCTCGGGCGGGTGAATCTGTTCGTCGGCGAGAACGGGGCGGGCAAATCCAACCTCTATCGCTCGCTGCAACTGGTGCAGGCGGCGGTGCGCGGCAATTTCGCCCATGAGATCGCGGCGGAAGGCGGCATGGCCTCGGCGCTGTGGACGGGCAAGCGCCGGGTGAACGACCCGGTGCGCATCCGGCTGGAAGCCGAGCTGCTCGACGAGGACCGGGCGATCACCTTCCGCTACCGCGTCGAGGCGGGATTGCGGCCGCCGATCGATGCCGCGGGTTTTGCCTTCGAGCCGCAGGTCAAGGCCGAGGAATTGTCGATCGAAACCGGCCGCCGGCCGGTGACCATGATGAAACGCGGCGGGCCGGGCATCATGGTGCGCAGCGAGGTGGGCCGGATGGTGGAATATCCCGAACAGGCCCTGACCTCCGAGACCGCCATTGCACTTCTCGGCGATGCCGGCCACTATCCGGAGGTCGGCACGTTCCGTCGCGCGGTGTCGCAATGGCGCTTCTTCCACGGTTTCCGCTCGGACCGCGATTCGGCGCTGCGGCAGCCCTGCCTTGCCGTCACCGCGCCGCTGCTCGACGAGGACGGGGCGAACATGGCGGCGGTCTTCGCGACGCTGAAATGGACGCGGGGCGACACGGTCGATCTCGACCGGGCGGTGGCGGATGCCTTTGGCGGCGCCCGGCTTTCCGTGTCGGAGCCGGAGGAATTCGCGTCCTACGGGCTGACCTTCCCGCAGTTTCCCCAGCGCATCTTCCAGCCGCGCGAGCTTTCCGACGGGCAGATCCGCTTTTTGGCGCTCGCGGCTGCGCTGCTTTCCTACCGCACGCCGCCGTTGATTGCGCTCAACGAGCCGGAGGCGAGCCTCCATCCGGACATGCTGTCGCCGCTTGCCGAGATGATCGCACGCGCCGCCGAGACGAGCCAGTTGTGGATCGTCACCCATTCGGAACGGCTGGCGCAGGAGGTGGAGACGCGCTGCGGCGTGCGGGCCAAGCGCGTCGTGCGCAATGAGGGGGCGACCTGGATCGACGGCATGCGGCTGACCGGCGCAATGGATGAGGACGACGAATGAGCGGGCCGGCGATCTTTGCGGTTTTCTTCCCGCACCGGCGGGGGCATCTTCGCGGGCAATGAGCAGCGATTCGATCGACCTTTTCGGGGAAAAACTCTTTCCGCGCACGGTGCCCGTCATGGTGCCGGTGCCCACGCCCACGCCCTATTCCTATTCCGTGCCGGAGGGCATGGCGGTGGAGCCGGGCTCGATCGTGCAGGTGCCGCTCGGGCCGCGGCTGGTGCCGGGCGTCGTCTGGGACGGCGGCGATGACAGCCAAGTCGATCCGAAGAAGCTGCGGCCGATCGAGAAGGTGTTCGATTGCCCGCCGCTCTCGAAGGAGATGCGTGATTTCCTCGACTGGGTGTCCGCCTATACGGTGACGCCGCCCGGCCTCGTTACGCGCATGGCGTTGCGCGCGCCGACGGCCTTCGATCCCGAACCGATGATCGAGGGCCTGCGCTTCACCGGTCACCGGCCGGAGCGGCTGACGAGTGCCCGTGAGCGGGTGCTGGAAATGGTCGAGGACGGCATTCCGTGGACCCGCTCGGGCCTCGCACACGCCGCCGGCACCTCGACGAGCGTGGTTGACGGGCTGGTGAAGCAGGGCAGCTTCGAGACGGTCTTCCTGCCGCCGCCGCCCGTCGTGGCGGTGCCCGATCCGGAGCATGTGGAGCCGCGGCTCGAAGGGCCGCAGACGGAGAGTGCGGCGGAGCTTGTCGAGAGCGTGCGCGCCGGCGGCTTCAACGTCTCGCTGATCGACGGCATTACCGGTTCGGGCAAGACGGAGGTCTATTTCGAGGCGATTGCCGAGACGCTGCGGCGGGGCAAACAGGTGCTGATCCTGCTGCCGGAAATCGCGCTGACGGCGAGCTTTTTGGAGCGTTTCCAGGACCGGTTTGGCGCCAAGCCCGCCGAATGGCATTCCGATCTCGCGCCGCGCATCCGCGAAAAAGTCTGGCGGCAGGTGACGACGGGGGATGTGCGGGTCGTTGCCGGCGCGCGGTCGGCGCTGTTCCTGCCCTTCGAGAATCTCGGCCTCGTCATCGTCGACGAGGAACACGACCCGGCCTACAAGCAGGAGGACCGGGTCTTCTACAATGCGCGCGACATGGCGGTGGTGCGGGCGCGCATCGGCGATTTCCCGGCCGTGCTCGTCTCCGCCACACCCTCGGTCGAAAGCCGGGTCAACAGCGATGTCGGGCGCTATCGCAAGCTGCATCTGCCGACGCGCTACGGCGACGCCGCCCTTCCTGACCTGCACCTCATCGACATGCGCCGCCATCCGCCGGCGCGCGGCGGGTTTCTCTCGCCCGTCATGCTGCGCGGCATCGCCCGCACCATCGAGAAGGAGCAGCAGGCGCTGCTCTTCCTCAATCGCCGCGGTTATGCGCCGCTGACGCTCTGCCGTGTCTGCGGCCATCGTTTCCAGTGCCCGCAATGCTCCAGCTGGCTGGTGGAGCACCGCTTTCGCGGACAGATCCAGTGCCACCATTGCGGCTATGCCGAGCGCACGCCGGAAGCCTGCCCGGAATGCGGCACCTTCGATCATCTCGCCGCCTGCGGTCCGGGCGTCGAGCGCATCGCGGAGGAGGTGGAGAAGCATTTTCCGGAAGCCCGCACCATCGTGCTCTCATCCGACCTGATGGGCGTCAAACGGCTTCGGCTGGAGCTGGAGGCGATTGCGCGCGGCGAGGCGGATATCGTCATCGGCACGCAGCTCGTCGCCAAGGGGCACAATTTCCCGCTGATGTCGCTGGTCGGCGTGGTCGATGCCGACCTCGGGCTTTCGAACGGCGATCCGCGCGCGGCGGAGCGGACGTTCCAGCTGCTCTCGCAGGTGACGGGGCGCGCCGGGCGCTCCGGTCTCAAGAGCCACGGCCTCATCCAGACCTACCAGCCGCTGCATCCCGTCATGCAGGCGATCGTCTCGGGCGATGCGCAGGCCTTCTACGACCGCGAGATCGGCGAGCGGGAAAAGGCGCTGCTGCCGCCGTTCGGACGGCTCGCCTCCGTCATCGTCTCGGCCGACACCCGCGGCGAGGCGGAGGCGCATGCGCGGGGGCTGCGGCAGGCGGCACCCCATGTGGACGGCATCTCGATCCTCGGTCCGGCGGAAGCGCCGCTCGCTCTCGTGCGCGGCCGCCATCGCTTTCGGCTGTTGATCCACGGACGGCGCAACAGCGACATGCAGACGTTTTTGCGCACAATGCTTGCCAACGGGCCGAAGGAGCGGGCGTCGCTCCAGGTGCAGCTCGATATCGATCCGCAGAGTTTCCTCTGAGCGTTGGTTAACAAAGAGTTGTGCGAAGTCGGCACGCCCGCTTCTGTGCCTTTGGCGCCTGTGCGATAGAGGGCGGGCGAGCACAACCGGAGAAACGTCGCGATGGAATTCTACATCCCCACCGAAACGGGCGAGCTGCTCGCATTCTCGGCGGCCATCGTGACCGCGCTCTTCGGCCTCTTCGCCCTCTTCGCGCCCGGCACGGCGTTGAAGCTTGCCGGCCTCCAGACCCGCGAGGGCAGCCGTGAAGGATATGCTTTCGCCCGCTCGGCCGGCGGCTTCTACGCGGGGCTCGCCATCGTCGCGCTGATGATGGCGCAGAGCTGGATCTATATGGGCATCGGCGGCGGTTTCGCACTCGCCGCTTTCGGCCGCATTCTCTCGCTGATGTCGGACGGGTCCTTCACGCTTAAAAACCTCGTCGTGCTCCTCGTGCAGGCGGGCCTCGCCGCGCTGCCTTTGGCCTACGCATTCGGCTTCATCTGAGCGAAAAACCGGCCTGGTCTCACCCGCCGACGCAAGAACATAGTCTGCGCAGTCAACTTTTGCTCCGACTATGGCCGACTTATGGCGCATTCCTGCGCCGCGTGTGTTGCGAGTCCCGGTTTCCTATGCTAGACGAACCGCGAAATTCAGAAAAAACGGGCGCAAAAGCCTGTAGGGACTGAAGATTACCGCAACGATTTCAAGTTGTTAGGACCGTAGCACCGCTACTGCCCTGTTTCTTGAATGAAAAGAAGAGAAGCTTGTGCCCGTGGCAGACACATCCCAGCTCGTTTCCGGTGTTGCAGAAAGATACGCGTCTTCGCTTTTCGACCTCGCTCAGGAAGCCGGTTCGGCTGATGGTGTCGGTGCCGATCTCGCCCGTTTCCAGGCGCTGATCGACGGGAGCGAAGACCTCAAGCGGCTGATCCTCAGCCCTGTCTTCTCCGCCGAAGAACAGACCAAAGCCATTTCCGCCGTTGCCGCCAAGGCCGGCATCACGGGCCTCGTGGCAAACTTCCTCAAGGTGGTTGCGTCAAATCGCCGCCTGTTCGCCGTTCCGGGCATGATCAAGGCCTACCGCGTCATCGCGGCCCGCGCCCGCGGCGAAGTTACTGCCGATATCACCTCGGCCCATGCGCTGACCGCAGCGCAGGAAACAGAATTGAAGGCGGCGCTGAAAGGCGTCACCGGCAAAGACGTGACGATCGCCGTCACCGTCGACCCGTCCATTCTCGGTGGCCTGATCGTCAAGGTGGGTTCCCGCCAGATCGACACGTCCCTTCGCACCAAACTCTCTACTCTTAAGCTTGCACTGAAAGAGGTCGGCTGATGGATATCCGCGCCGCGGAAATTTCCGCAATTCTCAAAGATCAGATCAAAAACTTCGGCAAAGAGGCGGAAGTCTCGGAAGTCGGCCAGGTGCTCTCCGTCGGTGACGGTATCGCCCGCGTTTACGGCCTCGACAATGTCCAGGCCGGCGAAATGGTCGAATTCCCGGGTGGCATCCGTGGCATGGCGCTGAACCTCGAAAGCGACAATGTCGGTGTCGTTATCTTCGGTTCGGACCGTGACATCAAGGAAGGTGACACCGTCAAGCGGACCGGCGCCATCGTGGACGTGCCGGTCGGTCCGGAACTGCTCGGCCGCGTCGTCGACGCGCTCGGCAACCCGATCGACGGCAAGGGCCCGATCAATGCCAAGCAGCGCTCGCGCGTCGACGTCAAGGCTCCGGGCATCATTCCGCGCAAGTCGGTGCATGAGCCGATGTCGACCGGCCTCAAGGCCATCGACGCCCTCATCCCGGTCGGCCGTGGCCAGCGCGAGCTGGTCATCGGCGACCGCCAGACCGGCAAGACCGCGATCATCCTGGACGCGATCCTGAACCAGAAGGCGATCCACGACAACGGCCCGGAAGGCGACAAGCTTTACTGCGTCTACGTCGCTATCGGCCAGAAGCGTTCGACCGTCGCCCAGTTCGTGAAGGTTCTCGAAGAGCGTGGCGCTCTCCAGTACTCGATCATCGTTGCTGCAACCGCCTCCGACCCGGCGCCGATGCAGTATCTCGCACCGTTCGCCGGTTGCGCGATGGGCGAATACTTCCGTGACAACGGCAAGCACGCCCTCATCGGTTACGACGACCTGTCCAAGCAGGCCGTTTCCTACCGCCAGATGTCGCTGCTGCTGCGCCGCCCGCCGGGCCGCGAAGCCTATCCGGGCGACGTCTTCTACCTGCATTCGCGTCTCCTCGAGCGCGCTGCAAAGCTCAACGACGAGATGGGCGCTGGTTCGCTGACGGCTCTGCCGGTCATCGAAACCCAGGGCAACGACGTTTCGGCGTTCATCCCGACCAACGTGATCTCGATCACCGACGGCCAGATCTTCCTTGAAACGGACCTGTTCTACCAGGGTATCCGCCCGGCCGTGAACGTCGGTCTGTCGGTTTCCCGCGTGGGCTCGTCCGCGCAGATCAAGGCGATGAAGCAGGTTGCCGGCTCGATCAAGGGCGAGCTCGCCCAGTATCGCGAAATGGCGGCCTTCGCCCAGTTCGGCTCGGACCTCGACGCCGCAACGCAGCGCCTGCTCAACCGCGGTGCCCGCCTGACCGAACTCCTGAAGCAGCCGCAGTTCTCGCCGCTGAAGACGGAAGAGCAGGTCGTGGTGATCTTCGCCGGCGTCAACGGTTACCTCGACAAGATCGCGGTCAACCAGGTCGGCAAGTTCGAGCAGGGCGTGCTCGGCTACTTCCGCTCCGAGGGCAAGGATATCCTCGACGCGATCCGCACCGAAAAGGCGATCAGCGACGACACCAAGGGCAAGCTCAAGGCTGCTCTCGATGCCTTCGCCAAGAGCTTCGGCTGAGGCCTAACGGTTCGAGCCCTGCGCGCTAGTCTAGCGCGCGGGCAGCCCGGGAACTTTGATTGACGCATGATCTTTCGGGATCGTGTTACAGGACGGAAAACGGATGCCTTCACTTAAGGATCTGAAAAACCGGATCGCCTCCGTCAAGGCGACGCAGAAGATCACCAAGGCGATGAAAATGGTCGCCGCGGCGAAGCTTCGGCGTGCCCAGGAAGCGGCCGAGGCCGCCCGGCCCTATTCGCAGCGCATGAGCGCCGTGCTCGCCAACATCGCCCAGGCCGTCGGCCAGGACGATTCGGCGCCGCGCCTCATGACCGGCACGGGCAAGGACCAGGTTCATCTGCTCGTCGTCTGCACGGCCGAACGCGGTCTTTGCGGCGGTTTCAACTCGCAGATCGCGCGTCTGGCGCGTGACCATACCCGCAAGCTTCTGGCGAGCGGCAAGACGGTCAAGATCGTCTGCGTCGGCAAGAAGGGTTTCGATATCCTGCGTCGCGAATTCGCCTCGCTGATCATCGACCGCGTCGACCTGCGTGAAGTCAAGCGCATCGGCTTCGAAAACGCTGACCAGGTCGGCCGCAAGGTCATCGGCCTGTTCGAAAAGGGCGAGTTCGACGTCTGCACGCTGTTCTATTCCGAGTTCAAGTCGGTCATTTCGCAGATCCCGACAGCACTCCAGCTCATCCCGGCCTCCGCTCCCGCGGCTGTCGCCGAGACGACCGGTGCAACGGCGATCTACGACTACGAACCGGATGCCGGCGCGATCCTCGGCGATCTCATCCCGCGCAACATTTCCGTCCAGATCTTCCGGGCCCTGCTCGAGAACGTCGCCGGCGAAATGGGCGCCAAGATGAGCGCCATGGACAACGCGACCCGCAATGCTGGTGAAATGATCAACAAGCTGACGCTGAACTACAACCGTCAGCGCCAGGCTCAGATCACCAAGGAACTCATCGAAATCATCTCGGGCGCTGAAGCGCTCTAAGGACCAGGACAAAGAGGGTAAGAGACATGGCTAAGGCAGCTACCCCGAAGGACACCGCAGCGGCGAAGAAGCCGGCTGCGACCAAGACGGCAGCAGCAGCGGCGGCTCCGGTCGCAGCAGCAGCAACCAAGGCTCCGGCCGCAAAGGCAACGGCTGCCAAGGCATCGGCTGCGAAGACCGCTGTCGCCAAGGCCGCCACGAAGGCTGCGGCTCCGGCCGCATTCGTTGCGACCGGCCGCGTGACGCAGGTCATCGGCGCCGTCGTCGACGTTTCGTTCGACGGTGAACTGCCGCAGATCCTGAACGCGCTGGAAACCGACAACAACGGCAACCGCCTCGTTCTCGAAGTCGCCCAGCACCTCGGCGAAAACACCGTTCGCACGATCGCCATGGACTCGACCGAAGGTCTCGTCCGCGGCCAGCCGGTCGCCAACACCGGCGCCCCGATCACCGTTCCGGTCGGCCCGGAAACGCTCGGCCGCATCATGAACGTCATCGGCGAGCCTGTCGACGAAGCCGGTCCGCTGGTGACCGTCGGCAAGCGCGCCATCCACCAGGATGCGCCGTCCTACGTCGAGCAGTCGACGGAAGCCCAGATCCTCGTCACCGGCATCAAGGTCGTCGACCTGCTGGCACCCTACGCAAAGGGCGGCAAGATCGGCCTGTTCGGCGGCGCCGGCGTCGGCAAGACCGTTCTCATCATGGAACTGATCAACAACGTCGCCAAGGCGCACGGTGGTTATTCGGTGTTTGCAGGCGTGGGTGAACGTACCCGCGAAGGCAACGACCTCTACCACGAAATGATCGAATCCGGCGTGAACAAGCACGGCGGCGGCGAAGGCTCCAAGGCAGCCCTCGTTTACGGCCAGATGAACGAACCGCCGGGCGCACGCGCTCGCGTCGCCCTGACGGGTCTGACGATCGCCGAAGACTTCCGCGACAAGGGCCAGGACGTTCTGTTCTTCGTCGACAACATCTTCCGCTTCACGCAGGCCGGTTCCGAAGTGTCCGCTCTGCTCGGCCGCATCCCGTCGGCCGTGGGCTATCAGCCGACGCTCGCCACCGACATGGGCCAGATGCAGGAACGCATCACCACCACGACCAAGGGCTCGATCACCTCGGTTCAGGCCATCTACGTTCCCGCCGACGACTTGACCGACCCGGCGCCGGCAACCTCGTTCGCCCACCTGGACGCAACGACCGTTCTGTCGCGCTCGATCGCCGAAAAGGGCATCTACCCGGCCGTGGACCCGCTCGACTCGACCTCGCGCATGCTCGACCCGATGGTTGTCGGCGAAGAGCACTACGAAGTCGCCCGTAAGGTCCAGACGACCCTGCAGCGCTACAAGTCGCTCCAGGACATCATCGCCATCCTGGGCATGGACGAACTGTCGGAAGACGACAAGATCGCCGTTGCCCGCGCCCGCAAGATCGAGCGCTTCCTGTCCCAGCCGTTCTTCGTCGCCGAAGTCTTCACCGGTTCGCCGGGCAAGCTCGTCGCGCTCGAAGACACGATCAAGGGCTTCAAGGGCCTCGTCAACGGCGAGTACGATCATCTGCCGGAAGCAGCGTTCTACATGGTCGGTTCCATGGAAGAGGCTGTCGCGAAGGCCAAGAAGCTGGCCGCTGAAGCCGCTTAAAGACTGGCGGGCGCCCCAACAGGGCGCCCATTTACCGGCCGTATGAAATCAGAAGAAGTGAATGGTCATGGCTGACAGTTTCAACTTTGAACTCGTTTCTCCCGAGCGCCTGCTGGTTTCCGGCAGCGTCAGCTCCGTCGTCATTCCGGCGACCGAGGGTGAAATGACCGTCATGGCCAACCACGCGCCGACCATGACGACGATCAAGCCGGGTATCGTCACCGTGACGTTCGCGGATGGCAAGAAGGACCGCTACGTGGTCTTCGGCGGCTTCGCCGATATCGTCCCGACCGGCTGCACGCTGCTTGCCGAATCGGCCGTCCATGTCGACGACCTGAATCGCGAGGACATCACGCGGCGGATCGAAGCGACGCGCGCCGAATTGCAGCATGCCTCCTCGGACGAGCACAAGTTCGGTATCGAGAGCTACCTCGCGCAGCTCACCACGCTGCACGGCGCGCTCCTGCCGGCGTGATCCGGAACCGGATTTCGCACAGACAAAACCCGCTCCGGCGGGTTTTTTGTTGACTTCAACCCGCTTGTCGGCCGCACAAGGTCTCTTTACCTTATCCGCAGAATGCTTTCCGGCGTGGGGCTGCCGGGGGTCCTGTTTTGCTGTTTCTTTACGGCAGGGATGGAGAGTGGCCCCAAAAGGCTGGCTCCAGCAGCAGGACGAGGAATGATGACCCGCAAGATCGTACCCGTAATCATGGCCGGCGGTAAGGGCACGCGCCTGTGGCCGCTGTCGCGCGCCTCCGCGCCAAAACAGTTCCTCGAATTCCTCGGCGAAACGACGCTGTTCCAGAAGACGCTGGCGCGCGTTGCCGACACGGCGCTCTACGAGCCGGCGATCGTCGTCACCAACAACGATTTTCGGTTCCTCGTCGCCGAGCAGGCGCGCGCTGCCGGCGCGCCGCTGACCTCGATCCTGCTTGAACCCGTCGCACGCAACACCGCGCCGGCATTGGCTGCCGCCGCCACGCTCATCGCGCGCATCCACGGCGACGATGGCGTCATGCAGGTGCTGGCTTCCGACCACGAGATCGATGCGAACAGCGTTTATTTCGACTGCATCGCCCGCGCCCAGGCCGCAGCCCAGGCCGGCCGGCTCGTCACCTTCGGCATCACGCCGAGCGAGCCCGCGACCGGCTATGGCTATATCGAGATCGGCGAGGATCTCGGCAACGGTGCCAATGCCGTGCGCCGCTTCGTCGAGAAGCCGGACCGCGACAAGGCGGCGGAGATGCTTTCGGCAGGCGGCTATCTCTGGAATTCAGGCATGTTCATGCTGCCAGTCGGCCTCTTTCTGCGCGAGCTTCGGCAATATGCGCCCGAGGTGCTGGACGCGGCGAGCGAAGCCGTTGCCAAGGCGAAACAAGACCTCGATTTCGAGCGGCTCGATGAGGCGGCCTTTTCGCGCGCCCCCGATATTTCCGTCGACTATGCGATCTTCGAGAAAACGCCGATCGCCGCCGTCGTGCCGTCACCCATCACCTGGTCCGACCTCGGCAGCTGGGATTCCGTCTGGAAGACCGGCAAGCAGGACGAGGCCGGCAACGTGGCGGATGGCAGCACGACCGTGCTCGACACGCGCAATTCGCTGGTCATCTCGCGCGACATCCACGTCGCCGTACAGGGCCTCGACAATGTGGCCGTCATCGCCAGCGAAGACGCCGTCTATGTCGGCCGCATGGAAGACAGCCAGAATGTCGGCAAGCTGGTGAAGCATCTCGCGGCGCTGCCGAAGACGGCGAAGCTGACGGAGACCCACCCGACCTCCTACCGCCCGTGGGGCGGCTATACCTCCGTGCTGAACGGTGAGCGTTTCCAGGTGAAACGCCTCTTCGTGACGCCCGGAAAACGCCTTTCGCTGCAGAAACACCACCATCGCTCCGAACACTGGATCGTCGTGCGCGGCACGGCGGAGGTGACGATCGGCGACAAGACGGTCATGCTGCGCGAAAACGAATCCGTCTATATCCCGCAGGGCGAGGTGCACCGCCTCGCCAATCCCGGCAAGATCCTGCTCGAACTCATCGAGGTGCAGACCGGCTCCTATCTCGGCGAGGACGACATCATCCGCATCGAGGACGAGTTCGGCCGCGGCTGATTAGAGGAGTGTCGCGCCATCCTGCGTCACCTTCAGCGCCGTCAGGCGGCCGCTTGCATAACAGGTGGTGTCGATGCAGATGCGCCCGGTGCCGAAGACCGGCTCGGGTCCTGCTGTATGGCCGTGGATGACGGTGATCGGCAGGCCGGGGCCTTCGCTGAGGAAGGGTTCGCGGATCCAGATTATGTCGTAATCCTTCTGCTGCGGCAGGGGCACGCCCGGCTGGATGCCGGCATGCACGAAGAGCCGGCGGCCGCTCAAGGCTGCGATCGGCAGCTCTTGTAGGAAGGCGATGTGATGCGAAGGCACGCGGCTGCGCAGCGCCTCGCCGAGCGCCCGCATGCCGCGCTCGCCATAGAGATAGTCCGCAAGGTCGATGCCGTAGGAGCGTAGCGTCGCATCGCCGCCATAGTCCAGCCAGCGCAGGTGCTGTAGCGGGTCGATGATGAATTTCAGGAACGTATCGTCATGATTGCCGCAGAGCGCGATGCGCTCGATGCCGTCGGCATGGCGCTTCGTCGCGAGATGCTCGATTACCGCGTTGGAGGCCGGTCCGCGGTCGACATAGTCCCCCAGATAGAGAATCAGCGGCGGCACGCCGGGATGGGTCGCGGCATCGGCGCGGATCTTCTCCTCCAGCGCCAGCACCGCGTCGTGGCAGCCGTGCACGTCGCCGATCGCGTAGATCAACGGCTGGTCGGCGGGAAGCGTCAGACGGCGGCGGCGCAGCGGGGGTGGGGCAATGCTCATGCTTCGACCTCATAGCCGGGAAGGCGGCAGACGGGAACCGGCAAAGTGGCGCATCGCTAACGCCGCTTAACGGGTGGGCAGCGGCCGAGCGCGCGGCAGTCCGCGTCGATCCAGATGCCGGCCTTCTGCTGCATCGCCCGCTGCTGGGTGGCCACTCCTTCCGGCGTCGCGGCCCACGCCGCGCCGGCTGCAATCAGCGTTTCGGCAATGTCCTTGCCTCTGACCGTGCAGGTAAGGAACGCGGCGGGGCCGATGCGAAAATCCTGTTGGCAGAAGAGCGTGCGGTTGGCGATAAGGCTCCTCAGCGCAATTCGCGCTTTCTGGCCGCACACCGCGATGGCGCCCCCTTCGCCGCGGCAGAACCGCTTCGCCTCGACGGCGACGGCATTCGTCAGCACATAGAGACGGTCGCCTTCACGAAAGGACGTGCTGTCGAGCACGGTGACGCGGCTGCTGATGGCAATGCGCAGCGGCGTCATGACATGCTCGACCGCAAGCCGCTCATAGGTCTGCTTGCGGCGGTCGACGCGTACGGGCTTGTCGGTCCAGATCGGGTCGTCGGAGGCGGCACTGGGCCGCAGGTCGGTCGCCGCTGCCACGAAGGGCAGCAGGAGGAATGCCGCCAGCCATGCCATCATCCAGAAGCGCATCACGGTTTTTCCACCAGCGGCAGCCAGCGGCTACGGTCGAAATAATCCGGCAGATAGGAGCCGCGGTTCAGCGTGGGGTCCGGCGCGACGGTGAAATTGTAGCGCGGCGTTTCGCTGAATTCCTTCTTGAGCTGGATGCGGTTGCCGAAACGCACGATATCGAACTCCCTGAGTGCGCGGATGTTTTCGAAAATATCGGGCGCCTCTTCCCAGCGCACCTCGTCGAGAAAGACCTCGATGGCGGTGAGGACGGCGTCGGTCACCTGCGTCTGTGTTGCCGGGTTCTCGATGTTCAGCTTGATGCGGAAGGAGGAGACACGTGTTTCCGCATTGCCCTTGATCGACAGGAAGGCGGAGGAGGGCGGGTTCGTTCCATCGCGTGCGTCGGCGAATTCGCGGTAGGACTGGCACTCCCAGCTCTGCTGGTCGAAAATGCCGGCCTTCCAGCCGGAATTGACGAAGCCGCCCCGGCGCAGCGCCTCGCAGAGCGCTTCCGGCGCCTTGCGGATCGTGCGCACGAACTGGGTCTGCATGGGCGTGACGGGGGTCAGCAGCCGTTCGGAAATGAGGCCCTTTGGGCGCGGCATGCGGTTGCCCTTCATCTCGTAGGGGCGCAGCGCGCGTTCGCGCGGCTGGGCCTGTATCTGATCATAGCCGAAGCGGGCGAGCAGCAGGTTGAGATTGCGGTAGTCGTTGGCCAGAAGCACGGTGGCGCCGATTGTCCCGAGCAGCACGATGGCGAACAGCCCGAAGACAACCAAGCCGGATCTGCCTTGCTTCCGCTCCGTCATGCCGAACCGCGCCGTTGCCCGTGTCGATCCGGCCGGCAGGCCCCGGCCGCGGTCGATCTTCCGTTCCTGATAGGCTACAAGGCGAACGCCTGCAAGCGCGGCCGGTCCCGCGCCTCACGGACCGGCACGGGAGGCCAGCAGGCTTTCATGCAGCCTTAGCACCTCCGGCGGCGCGGTGCGAAATTTCGGCAGGCCGAGATGATAGCCGTAGCCGGTGACGAGGCTGGTCTGCCCGAGCTGCACGAGGGTGCCTGCTGCAAGCTGGCCCGAGATGAGGCCGAGGCTGCCGAGCGCGACGCCATCGCCGACGAGTGCGGCGTCGATGGCCAGTGCATAGGTGGAGAAGGTGAGATGCGGCCGGGGAAGCGGGCGGCGGCGAAAGGCGTCCGACGCGACGCGCTCCAGCCAGGGGCGAAAGGAGATCCAGTTGGCGTTGAAACGCTCGTAGTCGATGAGGTCGAGGCCGGCGAGATCGGCCGGGGCCAGCGTGGCGGGATCGAGCCCCTTGCGGGCGATGTAGCCGGGGGCCGCGACGGGCGCCAGTTCCTCGGCGATGAGTGGCGTCAGGGTCCAGCGCGGGTGTTCGCCCGCGGAATAGAGGATGACCAGGTCGTTGTTTTCCGAGGCGAGGTCGGCGGGGCTGTCGACGGTGACGAGGCGAATGGAAACGCCGGGATTGTCGCGGGCGAAATCGCGCAGGCGCGGCCCAAGCCAGAGATGCGAGACGGAGCCGCTGGCGGCAAGCGAGATGCTCTGGCCGGCGCCGGTGCGGAAGGGTTCGAGGCTTTCCTCCAGATAATCGAGCGAGGCGCGCACGCGCTGGAACAGTTTTTCGCCGCGCGGCGTCAGCGACAGGTTCTTGCCGGCGCGGGCGAAAAGCTGGGTGCCGAGATGGTCTTCAAGCCCCTTGATGCGGCGGCTGACGGCGGCTTGCGTGATATTCAGCTCGCGCCCCGCCCGGGAAAAATTCATGTGCCGGCAGGCGGCGTCGAAGACGCGGAAGGCTTCCAGCGGGATATGGGCGAGCAGATTGGCTTTCATAATCTCAAGTTATCAAAAAGCCCGAAAAATCCAAGGATTTGAAAATCTGAAATCGTGATGCACGGTCCGGGAAATCGTCTGGGGGATTTTTCGTGAAGTTCGCAACGTCTTTCGTGCCTGATATCCGCTTCGGCGAAGGGGTGCATGGCACCATCGCCGCCTCCGCCCGCGCGTTCGGCGCGGAAAAGGTGCTCGTCGTCATCGATGGTTTCCTTGCCAACAGCGGCCTCGGCGCGCGTCTTTCGGCGCAGTTCGCCGCGGAAGGCGTGGCCACAGAGTCCTATTCCGACTTTGCCGGCGAGCCGAAGCTTGCGCATGTGCGGGCCGCAACGGCGGCGGCGCGCGGCAAGGATCTTGTTGTCGGCATCGGCGGCGGGTCGGCGCTGGATATTGCCAAGATCGCGGCCTGCGCGGCGGCGGCTTCCGAAGACCCGATGTTTTATGCGCTCGCCGCCAATCCGCTGCCGAAGGCGCCGCTGAAGAAGATCATGGTGCCGACCACGGCGGGCACCGGCTCGGAAACCTCGGCAACGACGATCTTTGCCGGGCCGGAGGGCAAGAAACTCTGGATCTGGGGGCCGGAGACCAAGGCGGATCTCGTGCTGCTCGACCCGGCGCTGACGGTGACGCTGCCGGCGAACCTGACGGCCTGGTGCGGCCTCGATGCCTTCGTGCACGCCTTCGAGGCGGCGACCAACCGCAATGCCCATGCCGGCGCGGCGCTCTATGCCCGTGCGGCGCTCGGCCTGCTGACCGGAGCGCTGGAAACGGCGGTGAAGAACCCGGCGGATATCGAAGCGCGCGGCAAGGTGCTGCTCGGCTCGTGTTATGCCGGCGTCGCCATCGACAATTGCGGCACGGCGGTTGCACACAATATCAGCCATGCATTGGCCGGTCTCGCGCCGGTGCATCATGGCCTCGCCACGGCGCTCGGCTTCGAGGCCACGCTCGCCTGGCTGGTCGAGGCCGACACGGCGGACCTTGCGGCTGCGGCGCGGGCCTGCGGGCTCTTCGATGCAGCGATGCTGCCGGGCTTCGTCGGCGATCTGATGGACCGCTGCGGCATCGTCCGTGCGCTGCCAAAGGCCTTTGCGGATTTCACCACCGCCGATCTCGCCCGGGAAATGCGCGCGCCGGAAAACCAGCCGATGCGGCGCTCGACGGCGCGCGAGATTTCCGATGCCGATATCGAAACCTTTGCGGCCGCGATGATGGCCCTGCCCAAGACGCTCTGAGGACCCGATATGACCGAACAGTTCAGCCGCGCCTATTGGGAAGACCGCCTTGCCGGCCTTTCGCTCGGCCGCGGGCATTTTATCGACGGCAAGGTGCAGGCGGCGTCATCCGGCAAGACATTCGTGCGCACACGCCCGATGGATGGCCAGCCCGGTGCGGTGCTGGCGCGTGGTGATGTCGCGGATGTCGATCTCGCCGTGGCTTCCGCCCGCAAGGCCTTTGCGAGCGCCGTGTGGCGCGGCAAGGAGCCGATCGAAAAGAAGAAGATCATGCTGCGCTGGGCGGAACTGATCCGCATCCATGGCGAGGAACTGGCGCTGCTGGAGACGCTCGATGTCGGCAAGCCGGTGCAGGCGTCGCTCGGCGTCGATGTGCGGCTCTGCGCCGAGGGCATCCAGTATTACGGCGAGATGATCGACAAGCTCTATGACGAGATCGCGCCGACGGGGCCGAAGGCGCGCGCGCTGGTGCGCAAGGTGCCGCTCGGGGTCATCGCGGCCATCACGCCGTGGAACTACCCGATGATCATCGACGCCTGGAAGCTCGGGCCGGCGATTGCAGCCGGCAATTCCGTCGTACTGAAGCCGGCGGAACAGTCGTCGCTCTCGGCGCTGCGGCTGGCGGAACTGGCGATCGAGGCGGGCCTTCCCGCCGGGGTCTTCAATGTCGTCACCGGCTTTGGCGAGGAGGTCGGCAAGCCGCTGGCGCTGCATATGGATGTCGACATGGTGGCCTTCACCGGCTCCACCGAAGTCGGCAAGCTGATCATGGGCTATGCCGCGCAGTCGAACCTCAAGCGCGTGGCACTGGAGCTCGGCGGCAAGTCGCCGCTCGTCGTCTTCGAGGATGCCGATCTCGATGCGGCTGCCAGTGCGGCCGCCTGGGGCTGTTTCTACAATTCCGGCGAGACCTGCCATGCCGCCACCCGCCTCGTCGTGCAGCGCTCGGTGCAGGACAGGCTGATCGAGAAGATCGAGGCGGTGGTGAAGCGCGAGATCGCGCTGGCGCATCCCTTCGAGCCGTCTGCGCAGATCGGCGCGCTGATCGAGGCGGAGCATATGGACAAGGTGCTGGGCCTCATCGCCGCGGGCGAGAAGGATGGCGGGCGCCGTGTGTTCGGGGCGGAGCGGGTGCTGTTGGAGACCGGCGGTTATTATGTCTCGCCGGGCGTCATCACCGATGTGACGAACGACATGCGCATCGCGCGGCAGGAGATCTTTGGGCCGGTGCTGGCGGCAATCGCCTTCGATACGGAGGAGGAGGCGCTCGCGATCGCCAACGACACGATCTACGGGCTGGCGGGCGCGGTCTTCACCCGCGACATGGACCGGGCGCACCGCTTCTCCGAGGCGATCCATGCCGGGACTGTCTGGATCAACACTTACGACATGTCTAACTTCGCAACGCCCTTCGGCGGCTTCAAGCAATCAGGCTTCGGCCGCGACCGCTCGGTGCATGCGGTCGACAAATATTGCGACTACAAGACGATCTGGCAGCAGTTCGGCTAAGGGGGAAGGCGTATGAGCAAGATCGTTTCCATCGGCATCAGCCACCACCGGCTGCCGCTCGATCCACCGTTCAAGGCAAGCTGGGACGGCCGGCCGCGCCGGCATTTCGACGCGACGATCGTGCGCGTGACGGACGACGAGGGCCGCGAGGGCATCGGCTCCGGCGACCTGATGAAGGGGTTCGAGGGGCACGAGGACCTGTTCATCGGTCAGGACCCGCGCCATCTCGAACGGCACTATGAGGTATTGTCGCATATCAACTTCCACTACGGCCGCTGCTGGCCGCTCGATCTCGCGCTCTGGGACCTTGCCGGCAAGGTGACGGGCGAGCCGGTCTGGCGCATGCTCGGCGGCCGGGCGGATCGTGTGCGGCTCTACGCCTCCTCCGGTGTGCTGCGCGACCCCGCCGCCATGGCCGACCAGGCGGAGCGCTATATCGAAGAGGGCTTTCCGGCGATGAAGGTGCGGTTCTCGTCTTCCGTCGGCGGCCGCAATGGCTGGCGGGACGGCGTGAAGGCACTGGAGGCGATCCGTGCACGTGTCGGCGACCGGCTGGAGCTGATGGTCGACTGCAACCAGGGTTGGCGCATGCCCTGGGATACGACACTGCCCTGGACCTTCAAGGATGCACTGGTCGTGGCGCGCGAGCTGGAACGGCTCGGCATCTACTGGATGGAGGAGCCGCTGCACCGCTCCGACCACAAGGGCATGAAGGCGCTGAAGGCGGCGACGGATATCCGCATTGCCGGCGGCGAGATGACGCGGGAACTCTACGAGTTCCGCGACATCATCGAGGAGCGCGCCTTCGATATCATCCAGCCGGATGTGGCGCTGGTCGGCGGCATTACCGGTTGCCGCCGGCTCGCCTTCCAGGCGCGCGAGGCGGGCGTCACCTTCACGCCGCACTCATGGACGAACGGCATCGGCGTGCTCGCCAATGCGCATCTGACGGCGGGTGCGGGGGACGCGCCCTTCCTCGAATATCCCTATGACACGCCGGAATGGAGCGAGGCGCGCCGCGATTATCCGCTCACGACACCGCTCAGCCACGAGAACGGCTGGCTCAAGCTCGGCGAGGCCCCCGGCCTCGGCATCGTGCTCGACGAAGACCGGCTCAAGGCGACGCGGCTTCCCTGAGCCGCTTCACTTCGCCCCCTTGACATATGCCCCGTGGAGGCCGACTTCACGGGGATACGGACGCGAAGGAGACGAGCCATGAGCGAGGCAGCCCGCACGACGATCGACCAGGCGGAAGTCGACCGGTTTTCGGCGATGGCCGCGGAATGGTGGGATCCGAACGGCAAGTTCCGGCCGCTGCACAAGTTCAATCCGGTCCGCCTCACCTATATCCGCGATCTCGTCTCCGCCCAGTTCGGCCGCGACCCGAGGGCGCATCGTCTCCTCGAAGGCCTGCGCATCCTCGATATCGGCTGCGGCGGCGGCCTGCTCTCCGAGCCGATGGCGCGCATGGGGGCGGAGGTGCTGGGCGCGGATGCCTCGGAAAAGAATATCGGTATTGCCAAGGCGCATGCGGCGGGCAGCGGCGTGCCGGTCGATTACCGTGCGGTGACGGCCGAGGCGCTGGCGGAAGCCGGCGAGACCTTCGACGTGGTGCTCAACATGGAAGTGGTCGAGCACGTCTCCGACGTCGAGTTCTTCCTCACCACCTGCGCCTCGATGGTGCGCCCCGGCGGCATGATGTTCGTCGCCACGATCAACCGCACGATGAAGGCGGCGGCACTTGCGATCTTTGCCGCGGAAAACGTGCTGCGCTGGCTGCCGCGCGGCACGCACCAATATGAAAAGCTGGTGCGCCCGGAAGAGATCGAGAAGCCGCTCAATGCATCGGGGCTGACGGTGACAGATCGCACCGGCGTGTTCTTCAATCCGCTCACCAACCAGTGGAACCTGTCGAAGGACATGGACGTGAACTACATGATGGTCGCGCGCCGCGCGTCCGCCTGATCAGTTCGTTTCGTCGGGCAGGACGGGGAGGGGTGCCACTTCGACGCCTTCTTCCAGCAGATCGCGCACCTCTTCGGCGGAGGCCCGGCCGATCAGGCCGCGCTGTTCTGTCTCGCCATAGTGGATTTTCCGCGCTTCTTCGGGAAAGCGCTCGCCGACATCCTCGGAATTCGCGCGGATGGCGGTGACGATCTCGCGGAGCTTGCCCATCATCGCCTTCTGGCCGGCCTGCACGACGAGCTCCTGGCGGCGCTCCTTCTTGCGGGCGGTCGAGAGGGCGGGCGCCATCAGGCGCTTGGCGACATGGGCCGAGCCGCAGGTCGGACAGGCGACGAGCGCCATCTTCTGCTGGCGGTCGAAATCGTCCGCCGAGCCGAACCACCCTTCGAAGGTGTGCCCGTTGTCACAGGAAAGCTCGTAGCGGATCAAGCGGCAACGCCTCCCTTCGCGGGTTCGCCTGCCACTTCGAGCGTGAAGGCGCGACCGTTGCGCAGGTTGGGGATCTTCTGGTGCGCGGATTTGACGGCGGCGGGGTCGACCTCGGCGAGTACGATGGCCTCGCCCGTACCGCCGGCACTGGCGAGCACGCGGCCCCAGGGGTCGATGATCATCGAATGGCCGAAGGTCTCGCGGCCGTCTTCATGCACGCCTGCCTGGGCGGCGGCGATGATGTAGACGCCGTTCTCGATGGCGCGGGCGCGCAGCAGCGTCTCCCAATGCGCTTCGCCCGTCTGGCGGGTGAAGGCGGCGGGCACGGAGATGATTTCCGCGCCGGCCTGCGCCTGGATCTTGAAGAGTTCGGGGAAACGCACGTCGTAGCAGATGGCAAAGCCAAGCTTGGCGAAGGGCAGGTCCGCCATGCGGGCGACGGCGCCCGGCGAATAGACCGCGCTCTCGCGCCAGCTCTCGCCATTGTCGAGGTCGACGTCGAACATGTGGATCTTGTCGTAGGTGCAGACCTGCGTGCCATCCGGGCCGAAGAGGAAGCCACGGTTGGCGACCTTGCCGTCGGCAAGCGCGATGGCCGTCGAGCCGACATGCACGTGGATGCCCAGTTCCTTTGCGAGTTCCGCCGCGGCGGCGACCACGAGGTCGTCGGCCTCGGAGCGCAGGATCGCCCGGAGCCCCGCGCGATCGCGCTGGAGGGCGCCGGTCATTTCCGGGGTCTGGACATAGACGGCGCCCTTGGCGGCCGCCTCGCGCACGAGGCGCCGCATCGTCTCCACGTTGCGGACGGGGTCGGTCCCGGAGCACATCTGGAGGGCGGCGATCGTGACGGTCATGGGGTTCTCCTCAGGCCGCCAGCAGGGCGTCGAGTTCGCCGGCGCGCTCCAGCGCCTGCAGGTCATCGCAGCCGCCGACATGGCGCTCGTTGATGAATATCTGCGGGAAGGTGTTGCGGCCATTGGCGCGCTTGATCATCTCCTGGCGCACATCCGGCGCATAGGTCGCGTCATGCTCTTCGAAGCTGACGCCCTTGGTCTCGAGAAGTTTCTTGGCGGCGCTGCAATAGCCGCAGAATTGACGCGTATAAATAACGACCGAAGCCATGCTGACCTGCTCCAAGACTTGGAAATTCGTCCTTTTCATATAGGTCCGGGAAGGGCCCTTGCAAAGGTCAAAACGGTAATGTCGGTGACACCGGCGCGCTTCAGCGTGCGGGTGACGGCGGCAACGGTGGCGCCGGTCGTGTAGACATCGTCGACCAGTACGACGCGCCGGCCGAACAGCGCCTCGCGGCCGGCCTGCGTCACGGTGAAGGCGCCGCGCACGTTTTCCTCGCGCGCCCGGGGACCGAGGCCGATCTGGCGGCGGGTGCGTTTCGTGCGGCGCACGGCGTCGATCAGCACGGGTTTTTCCGAAAGCCGGCCGAGCGCGCGGGCAAGTTCCGCCGCCTGGTTGAACTTGCGCCAGATCAGGCGAAAGCGGTGCAGCGGAACGGGCAGGATGACGTCCGCCGCCTGTACCGTGCCGTCGCCGGCGCGCAGCATCCATTGCGCCATCATGGGCGCCAGATCGGTGCGGTCGCGGTATTTCAGCGAATGCACGAGCACGCGGGCGAGGTCGTCATAAAGGGCGACGGAGCGCAGCCGGTCGAAGGGCGGCGGGGTGGCGATGGCGTCGGCGCTGAGGATGCCGGGGCCGAGATCGTGGGTAAACGGCGTGCCGAGCACCTCGCAATAGGGCCGCTCGATGAAGCCGAGCTTCGACCAGCACTGCGGGCAGAGGCTGGCGCGGCTGCCGAGAAGCCTGTCGCAGCCGGGGCAGGCCGGCGGATAGACGATGTCGAGGGCGGCACGGCCGAGGCCGCGCAGCCGGCGGGCGAGGCCCTGCCGGAGCGGGATTGCCGGCAATGCCTCGGCCTCGATTTCGCCCATGCGGTTGACAATAGTCGGTCTTACCGGCCAAAGCGACATGAATTCCGAACGGGACCTTTGCCATGGAAACGCTCTTCGACCACGCCCTGATCGACACCAACCGGCTGCGCGCGCTTCGCGGCACGCCGGCGGATTTCCTGCTCGACGTGGTGGCGCGGGAGCTTGCGGAGCGCCTCAGCGTCATCGACCGCCGCTTCGAGCGGGCCGTCGAGCTGCACGGCCATACCGGCGCCACCGCGCGGGCGATCGCGGAAACGGGCAAGGTGGATACCGTCGAGCGGATCGAAAGCGATGCGCGGTTTGCGCGATCGGGCGAGACGCTGACGGTGGCGCCACTGGAAACGGTGCCGCTGGAACCGCAATCGGTGAACCTGATCGTCTCGCCGCTTTCGCTGCACCTCACCAACGACACGCCGGGCGTCTTCGTGCAGATCCGCCGGGCGCTGAAGCCGGACGGACTGTTCCTCGCGGCGATCCCGGGCAACGGCACGCTACAGGAGCTGCGCGAGGTGCTGCTGGCGGCGGAAAGCGAGATTTCGGGCGGGGCGAGCCCGCGGGTCATTCCCTTCCCGGATGTGCGGGATGTCGGTGCGCTGCTCCAGCGCGCCGGCTTCGCGCTGCCGGTGACGGACAAGGAGGCCTATACGGTCCGCTACGATTCGATCTTTCCGCTGATGCGCGATCTTCGTGCCATGGGCATGGCCAATCCGCTTGCCGGCCGCAGCCGCCGACCGTTGACGCGCGGCATGCTGCTGCGGGCGGCGGAACTCTATGCGGAACGTTTTTCCGATCCGGACGGACGCATCCGCGCGACCTTTTCCATCATCTATGTCTCGGGCTGGGCGCCGCACGAAAGCCAGCAGAAGCCGCTGAAGCCGGGGTCGGCAACGATGCGGCTTGCCGATGCGCTGAAGCAGGGCGGCGGCAGCTGATCCGGGTTATTGCTTTCCGGCGGAATCGATGCTGTTGCTGATGGTGCTAAAGGTTCCCGAGAGGCCGTTCTGGAAGCTCTCCAGGCCGAGCAGCAGGCCGATCGAGATCAGCGCCAGCAGCAGCCCGTATTCGACGGCGGTGCCGCCGTCTCGATCGGAGCAGAATGATTTCAGCAGTCTCAGCGCCATTCCCACCCCCGTGTTTGTCCGGTTCAGCAGCCGCTGCCCTGGCCATTGCCATTGACGATGCAGACGGCGCCCGGCATTTCCTGAAGCACGCTGCGGCGCACGGTATAGCGCTTGCCGCCTTCCGACGGGACCGATCCCGTCGAAATCATATCGAATTCGTCCGGCACGTTTGCCATCATGCGCTTGTCGGTCTTCGCCGACAGCACCGGGGTCAGGACCAGCGCCAGCGCTATGACGGCCGTGCCGAACAGCAGAGCAAGGTTCAACGCACCGGTCCGGGTATCTCCGGCCGGCGTGTAATCCTTCTCCTGAACGGTTTTCCAGAAGTCTTCGTCACGCATCACAGGGTCTCGTAGGCATTGCAACGTTCAAAGCTAATCTTTGAACGATGGTGCTGAACGATTGCTTAACGAGACGCGAAAAATGCAGGGTAAATTCCTGCCGACCCCCTCAAAGCCAAACTTCTCAAAGAAGGTCCATCAGGAAGGGGATGAGCGGTTCGTCGGCCGGCGGCATCGGATAATCGCGCAGCGCCTTGGGGCGCACCCACTTGATCGCCTGTCCCTCGCGGCCATGCGCCGTGCCCTCGAAGCGGCGGCAGATGTAGAGCGGCATCAGCAGGTGGAAGTCGTCATAGGTGTGGCTGGCGAAGGTCAGCGGCGCAAGGCAGGCCACCTTCGTCCGGATGCCGAGTTCCTCGTCCAGTTCGCGGATCAGCGTCTCTTCGGGCGTCTCGCCCGGCTCGACCTTGCCGCCGGGAAACTCCCAGAGGCCGGCAAGCGACTTGCCCTCCGGACGCTGTGCCAGAAGGATGCGACCATCGGCATCGACCAGCGCGCAGGCGGCGACGAGCAGGATGCGGCGGGGTTTTGCGACGGTCTCGGTCATGCCGCTTGAGGTCCCCGGTAGCTGTAGCGATAGACGTCGTGGAAGCCGGCGCGGCGGTAGAGCGCGATTGCCGCGGCATTGTCGGCCTCGACCTGCACCCAGGCGTGACGCGCGCCCTTGAGCTTCGCCCAGCGCAGGCTGGCATGCAGGATGGCGGTGCCGGTGCCCTGGCCGCGCCGTTCTTCCGCCACGCCGAGCTGGAGGATGCCGACGAGATCGTTGTCGTGCACGGCGATCGTCACGGCGGTCGGGCCGAAATCCGGTTCCTCGAAGATGAAGAGGCCGGTTTCCGGCTTGATGGCGTTGATGATCTCGGTAAGACCCGGTTTCAGCGCCGGATCGTCGCCGGCAACGCGGATGCGGGCATCGACGAAGCGGCCGACATCGTGGCTCGGCAGATGGTCGAGGCCCTCGTCGCGGATCAGCGTGGCGAGGTCGGCCATCATGACGATGGTGCGGCCGTCTTTCGCCCAGCCCGCTTCGTCCATGAAGGCGACGAGTTTCGGCGGGGTCAGCGGCGTCTGGCGCACCAGCAGCGGGCGGCCGTAGTCGGCAAAGCGTTTCGCCGCCTTCTGCAGGCGGATCTCGAGGTCGCGGGTGTCGGACGGGTCGAGCGGGTTCACCGAGTTCAGCCGGCGCGAGGGATGGCCGGCGGTCAGCCGGCAAAGCCAGCTGCCGTCATAGATCACCGAGGCCGCCGGCCAGGCGCGAAATCCGACGGCCTCGAGCCGGCGGACTTTGGGGAGATCGCTCGTCGTGTCTTGTCCGGAAAGGGTCACGCTGTGCGGGCCTTAGCTACGATAGTCGCCGTTGATCTCGACATATTCCTTGGTGAGGTCGCAGGTCCAGACCGTCGCCTTGCCGTTGCCGAGGCCGATTTCGACGCGTACCGGAATATCCTGCTTTTCCATGACGGCGGTGGTCGCCTCCTCGGAATAGGCGGGGTCGCGCTCGCCGTCGACGGCGACGCGCACGTCGCCGAACCAGATGGCGAGGCGGTCACGGTCGGCCATCTCGCCGGACTTGCCGACGGCCATGACCACGCGGCCCCAGTTGGCGTCCTCGCCGGCAACAGCGGTCTTGACCAGCGGCGAATTGGCGATCGAGAGCGCGATGCGCTTGGCAGCCGCGTCGTTTTCAGCGCCTTCGACGGTGACTTCGACCATCTTGCGGGCACCTTCGCCGTCGCGCACGACCTGGAGCGCGAGGTCCCGCAGAAGATCGTTGAGGGCGGCGCGGAAATCGTCGAGCGAAGAATCGTCCGCCGTCACCGGCGCCTGGCCTTCGGCCGCACCCGTCGCGAAAAGCATCAGCGTGTCCGACGTCGAGGTGTCGCTGTCGACGGTGACGGAATTGAAGGTCGGGCCGACGCCGGCCGAGAGCAGCGATTGCAGCACCGGGGCGGGGATATTCGCATCCGTCACGACGAAGGAGAGCATGGTCGCCATGTCGGGCGCGATCATGCCGGCGCCCTTGGCGATGCCGTTGATGCGGACGGTAATACCGCCGAGCGCGGCCGTGCGGGTCGCGACCTTCGGATAGGTATCCGTCGTCATGATCGCCTTGGCGGCTTCGAACCAGAAGTCTTCCGTGGCGGAAGTCCCGAGGCTGTCGAGCACGCCGGAGAATTTCGTGGCGTCGAGCGGTTCGCCGATCACGCCGGTCGAGGCGAGGAAAACCTCGCTTTCGCTGCAACCGATGGCCTTGGCGGCGGCTTCCGCCGTCATTCTGGTCGATTCGCGGCCCTTGCGGCCGGTAAAGGCGTTGGCATTGCCGGAATTGACGACCACCGCGCGGGCGACGCCGCCCGGCAGATTGGCGCGGCAGAAATCGACCGGCGCCGAGGGGCATTTGGAGCGGGTGAAGACGCCGGCGACCGTCGCGGGGCGATCGAAGATCATCATCAGCACGTCGGTGCGGTTCTTGTACTTGATCCCGGCGGCAGCGGTCGCCATACGCACGCCGCCGACCGGCGGCATTTCGGCATAGGTTTTCGGGGCGAGCGGGGAGATGGAACCGGACATGCTGTTTTCCTGCCTCAAGAAGAGGCCCGGCGAAAAAAGCCGGGCCATTGTCGATCTTACTGCTGGCCTTCGGTAGCCGGCGCTGCTTCGCCTTCGCCTGCTGCTTCCGGCTTGTTGACCGCGTCATAGGCGGTCTTCAGCGCCGGATCCTGGATATCGACGGGGGCTGCGACCTTCGCCTTTTCCAGAAGCTCCAGATACTTGTCGCGCATGACGAGCTGACGAACCTGGGCTTCGACCTGGTCGAGCGCCGGGGGCTGCTGCTGGCGCTTGTCCTCGATCTTGATGACGTGGAAGCCGAACTGGGTCTTTACCGGGACCTTGGAATAGGCGCCCTTTTCCAGCGCGAAGGCGGCCGTTTCGAACTCCGGAACCATGCGGCCCTTGCCGAAATAGCCGAGGTCGCCGCCTTCGGACTTGTTCGGGTCGGTCGATTTTTCCTTGGCGATTTCGACGAAATCCTTGCCGGCATCGAGCTCGGCGATCACGGCCTTGGCCTCGTCCTCGGTCTTGACGAGGATGTGGCGGGCGCGAATCTCGTCTTCCGGCTTGATGGCGGCGACTTCCTTGTCGTAACGCGCCTTCACCTCTTCCGGGGTGACGGCATCGACGACGTGCTTCTTGAAATAGGCGTTGTGCAGCTCGCGCTCGGTGAGGAAAGCGAGGCGCTGCTTGAAGTCGGCGTCGTTCTGGAGGCCTTCCTTGTCGGCATCGGCTGCCAGCAGCTTGACGTCGATGATCGAGGAGAGGGCTGCGACGCGCTTCTGCTCGTCCGGCAGGTTTGCGAGCTGCGGGTCGAGGCCGGCGATCGCGAGCTTCAGCTCCGATTCGTGGATCTCGAGCGCGCCGACCTTGGCGACGACCGGGTCGGCTGCGGCGTCCTGCGCGCGAACGCTGGTGCTTGCGGCGGCAATCGCGATAAGGGCGATTGCTGCGAGCTTGCTGTACTTGAACATATGAGACCTTTCACATCCTCGCCGGAATCGGGCCGATATCCGGTGCCAGTCGGCTCAACACCACCAGAATGTGGCAGTTGTGCAACCGTCTCGGCCGTTGACATCATTCGACCCCCCTCTTATCTGTCACGCAATCCCGCGTCCAGAACAGTTTCCGGGCGTCTCAAGGCATTGCGCGCAAATATCGTGCGACCTGTCACGCGCCGGGCGCCCATGAAGAAAGGACCATCCTGATGGTCAGCCTCGGCGGCATAGCCCGCAAGTTGTTCGGTTCCTCGAACGATCGTCGCATCCGCTCCTACAAGCCCCGCGTTGATGCGATCAATGCGCTCGAACCGGAGATGAAGGCGCTCTCCGACGAGGCGCTGCAGGCGAAAACCGCGGAATTCCGCGCGCAGCTCGCCGCGGGCAAGACGCTCGACGACATTCTGGTGCCGGCCTTTGCAGTTGCCCGCGAGGCGGCGTTGCGCGTCCTCGGGCTGCGCCCCTTCGACGTCCAGCTCGTCGGCGGCATGATCCTGCACGAAAAATCGATCGCCGAAATGAAGACCGGCGAAGGCAAGACGCTGGTGGCGACGCTGCCCGTCTACCTCAACGCGCTCGCCGGCAAGGGCGTGCATGTCGTCACCGTCAACGACTATCTCGCCACCCGCGACAGCGCGATGATGGGCAAGATCTACGGTTTCCTGGGGATGACCACCGGCGTCATCATGCATGGTCTCGACGACGACCAGCGTCGCGCCGCCTATGGCAGCGACATTACCTACGCCACCAACAACGAGCTCGGCTTCGATTATCTGCGCGACAACATGAAGTACGAGCGCAGCCAGATGGTGCAGCGCGGCCACTTCTTCGCGATCGTCGACGAAGTGGACTCTATCCTCGTCGACGAAGCGCGCACGCCGCTGATCATTTCCGGCCCGCTCGACGACCGCTCCGATCTCTACACGACGATCGACGCCTTCATCCCGATGCTGGACGCGGCGGATTACGAGATCGACGAGAAGCAGCGCTCCGCCAACTTCTCCGAGGTCGGCACGGAAAAGCTCGAAAACCTGCTGCGCCAGGCCGGGCTTCTCAAGGGCGAATCGCTCTATGACGTCGAGAACGTCGCGATCGTCCACCACATCAACAACGCGCTGAAGGCCCACAAGCTCTTCACCCGCGACAAGGATTACATCGTCCGAAACGACGAGATCGTCATCATCGACGAATTCACCGGCCGCATGATGCCGGGCCGCCGTTATTCGGAAGGCCAGCACCAGGCGCTCGAAGCCAAGGAAAAGGTGACGATCCAGCCGGAAAACCAGACGCTGGCCTCGATCACCTTCCAGAATTATTTCCGCATGTATTCCAAGCTCGGCGGCATGACGGGTACGGCGTCGACCGAAGCCGAGGAATTCGGCAACATCTACGGCCTCGACGTCGTGGAAGTGCCGACCAACCTGCCGATCAAGCGCCTCGACGAGGACGACGAGGTCTACCGGACCGTCGAGGAGAAGTACAAGGCGATCATCCAGGAGATCAAGGATGCGCGCGAGAAGGGCCAGCCGGTCCTCGTCGGCACGACCTCGATCGAGAAGTCGGAATATCTCGCCGAACGCCTCAAGATGGCCGGCTTCCAGGATTTCCAGGTGCTGAACGCCCGTTACCACGAGCAGGAAGCCTATATCGTTTCGCAGGCCGGCGTTCCCGGTGCCGTGACGATCGCCACCAACATGGCCGGCCGCGGCACCGACATCCAGCTCGGCGGCAACCTCGAAATGCGCCTGGAGCGGGATCTCGCCGAGATGGAGCCGGGTCCGGAGCGCGATGCCAAGCGCGAGGCGATCATCGCCGAGGTGAAGAAGCTGAAGGAGCAGGCGCTCGCTGGCGGTGGGCTTTACGTGCTTGCCACCGAACGCCATGAAAGCCGCCGCATCGACAACCAGCTGCGCGGCCGTTCCGGCCGTCAGGGCGACCCGGGCCGCTCGAAGTTCTTCTTGTCGCTTCAGGACGACCTGATGCGCATCTTCGGCTCCGAGCGCATGGATTCCATGCTGCAGAAGCTTGGCCTGAAGGAAGGCGAGGCGATCGTCCATCCCTGGATCAACAAGGCGCTGGAGCGGGCGCAGAAGAAGGTCGAGGCGCGCAACTTCGACATCCGCAAGAACCTGCTGAAATACGACGACGTGCTGAACGATCAGCGTAAGGTGATCTTCGAGCAGCGCATCGAGCTGATGGACAGCGACAACCTGTCGGAAATCGTCGCCGACATGCGCCATGAAGTGGTGGAAAACCTCGTCCGCCTGAACATTCCGGAAAACGCCTATGCGGAGCAGTGGAACGTCGCCGGGCTGAAGGCCGGCGTGCTCGAACAGCTCAATCTCGATCTGCCGATCGACGCCTGGGCGGCCGAGGAAGGCATCGACGAGAAGGACATTCTGGAGCGCCTGAAGACGACCGTCGACGAGGCGGCTCAGGCCCGCGCCGACCGTTTCGGCGCGGAAATCATGACCTATGTCGAGCGCTCGGTGCTGCTCCAGACGCTGGATCTCCTGTGGCGCGAGCACATCGTCAACCTCGACCACCTGCGTTCCGTCATCGGCTTCCGCGGTTATGCCCAGCGCGATCCGTTGCAGGAATACAAGGCGGAAGCCTTCGAGCTCTTCCAGGCGCTGCTGGCGAACCTGCGCCAGACGGTGACCGCGCAGCTGATGCGCGTCGAGCTGGTGCGCCAGGCCGCCGACGGGCCTGCACCGGCCCTGCCGGAAATGGAAGGCCACCACATCGACGGCACGACCGGCGAGGACGATTTCGGCGGGGGCAATGGCGGCGGCTTCGCGGCTGTGGGCGTCGCGCCGGAGAACCGCGATCCGAACGATCCGGCGACCTGGGGCCGCGTGTCGCGCAACGAGGCCTGCCCCTGCGGCTCGGGCAAGAAATACAAACATTGCCACGGCGCCTTCGAACAGGCCTGATGACCCCAGAAAATGCCGCCTCCGGGCGGCATTTTGCTGACGGGCTTCCCCCCACCCGCGACGTCATCCTCGGCCTTGAGCCGAGGATCCGCCGTATGCTCCGGGCATGGATGGTCGGGTCAGGCCGACCAAGACGGGGGAGAGGTTCGCGGCATTTTCTTTGCTCGCCGGGCGGCCCTTCATGGCCCCACCCAACCGTTTGTTAACCCTGATCTGACAAGACTGGCCTTTGTATAGTCTCGCGTAGCGTTCGGGTTCCTGTGTTGATGGCGGTCATTCAGTCGGCGGAAAAGTTGCTGCCATCCGGCCTGCGCGGCAAGGCGGAGCCGCTGGTACGCGCGCTTGCCGCCACGCTCGCCAGCGACGATCCCCGCAACCTAGCCCAGCGCATGGCGCTCATCGCCTTCGCCATCCGCGTCGTCAGCGCGGCCATCGCCTTCATCTCGCAGATCATCCTCGCCCGGGTGATGGGCGAGTTCGAATACGGCATCTTCGTCTTCGTCTGGGCGCTCGTCGTCATTTTCGGCGATCTCTCCTGCCTCGGCATCCATACGACGATCGTGCGCTTCCTGCCGGGTTATGTCGGGCGCAGCGCATATGCGGAAATTCGCGGCCTCACCTCGACCGCGCGCATCTTCGCCATGCTGACGTCGACGGGGCTGGCTGCCGCCGGTCTCCTGTGCCTTTGGCTCTTTCACGAATCCTTCGCCGGCTACTATCTCGTGCCGCTGTTCATCGGCCTGTTCTGCATGCCGATGATCGCGCTCGGCGACGTGCTCGAAAGCACGGCGCGCGCGCATAGCTGGGCGGTCGTGGCGTTGAGCCCGACCTATATCGTGCGCCCGCTGTTGATCCTCGTCTTCATGATGCTCGCCATCGCGCTGGACGCGCCGCATACGGCGCTGACGGCGATCGTCGCGGCGCTTGCCGCCACCTATCTCACCACGGTCGTGCAGTTCTTCAACATCGTGCGCCGGCTGGGGAAACGCTATGTCGCGGGGCCGCGCAAGATCGAGTTCTCGCTGTGGATCAGGGCCGCGCTGCCGATCTTCCTGATCGAAGGCTTCGGCTTCATGCTGACGAATTCCGACGTCCTCGTCGTCGGCCTGTTCCTCGATCCGGAAAGCGTCGCCATCTATTTCGCAGCCGCCAAGACGATGGCGCTGGTGCATTTCGTGTTCTTCTCGGTGAAGGCGGCCGCCGCGCCGCGTTTTTCCGCGATGTTTTCCGCCGGCGACCGCATGGCGCTCGCGCGGTTTGCCGGCGAGACCGCGCGCTGGACCTTCTGGCCTTCGCTTTTGGTGGGCGGCGGCGTGCTGCTGGTCGGGCATTTCCTGCTGTCGCTGTTCGGGCCGGCCTTCACGGCGGGTTACAGCCTGATGTTCATCCTGTTCGTCGGCATTGTCGCCAAGGCGCTCGTCGGGCCGGGCGAGGTGCTGCTCACCATGTCCGGCGAACAAAAACTTTGCGTCGCCGTCTATGCGGTGGCGCTCACCGCCAACATCGCCTTCAACGTCACGCTCATTCCGCTTTACGGCCTGACGGGTGCGGCGATCGCCACCACCAGCGCCATGATCGTCGAGGCGGTGTTGCTGCACCTCGCGGTGCGCACGAAACTTTCCATCATTCTCTTCGCCTTCGCCAATCCGGTGAAGGCGAGCCTTGTCAACGGGATGGACCACCATGACCGATAGCCACGGCTTCGACCACGCCATTGCGGCAGGACGTGCCCAGGCCGCCATCCCGCCGGCCCCGCCGCTGGCGCAGCCGCCGGCGGACAAACGCGTCGCCGTCGGCCGTCCGGGCCGCTCGCTCGCGCTTTATCCCGCGACTGCGGGGTACGAGTTGCAGCAGGAGCTCGATTTCCTGTCGAACCGCGTCATGGAGCCGAACGTCTTCTTCACCGGCCGGTTTCTGGCACCCGCCATGCCGCGCCTGGAAGACCGCACGGTGCGCCTCTCCGTCATCCGTGACGAGAGCAACGGGCGCAGCCGCATGCGCTTCCTGATGCCGTTCTCCGTCGAAAAGCCGGGTTTCTCCATCGGCTCCAGCATTCTTCGCGCCTGGTCCAACCCGTTCGGGCCGCTCGGCACGCCGCTCGTCGACGCGGAAGAGGCGGCCGAGACGCTCGACAACCTGCTGGATGCGCTCGGCAGCGCAGGCACCGGCCTGCCGCCGATCCTCGTCCTGCCGGACCTGCGCCTCGATGGCGCCTTCGCGCAGTTGATGCGCGCTGTGGCGATTGGTCGCAACCTGCCGGTCACCGTCACCGATACCTATCGCCGGCCGATGCTGGAAAGCCTGCTCGACGGCCAGACCTATTTGCAGAAGGCGATCACGCCGGAGCATTTTCGCGAGCTGCGCCGGCAATGGCGCAAGCTCGATCAGCTGGGTGCGCTCAGCTACAATGTCGCCCGCCAGCCCGCCGACATCCGGTTGCGCATGGAGGAATTCCTGCTGCTGGAGGCCGCCGGCTGGAAGGGCCGTGGGCGCACGGCGATGATCAACGACCGTTACCGCGCCGCCTTCGCCCGTGAGGCGATCAGCAACCTTGCGGAGACCGACGGCGTGCGTATCCACACGCTCGACCTCGACGGCCGCGCCATCGCCTCGATGATCGTCTTCATGACGGGCGGCGAGGCCTATACGTGGAAGACGGCCTATGACGAGGAATTTTCGAAATATTCGCCGGGCAAGCTGCTCATCGCGGAGCTTACCGAATGGCACCTCGACGACGCCAATATCGCGCGCTCGGATTCCTGCGCGGTGCCGGACCATCCGGTGATGAGCCGGTTCTGGGAAGAGCGCGAGGACATGGGCACGCTCGTCGTCGGCCTGCAACAGAACCGCGACCGCGACGTGCGGCAGGTGGCGGCCCAGCTTCACCTCTATCGCAACACGCGCAATGTCGCGCGGCTGCTGCGCGACAAGATCCGGTCGCTCGCCAGGCGTTAAGCGGCGAAGGAGGTCTCGTCTGCGGCACGCTTGCGCAGCAGGTGGCGGATGACTTTTCCCGAGGTCGTCAACGGGAGACTGTCAACGAACTCCACCTCGCGCGGATATTCGTGCATCGAGAGCCGCGATTTCACCCATTCGCGGATATCGGCGGCGAGCGCCTCCGAGGGCACCTGGCCGGGGCGCAGCACGACATAGGCCTTGACGATCTCGGTGCGCAGCGGATCCGGCTTGCCGACGGCGGCGGCGAGCTGCACGGCCGGGTGGCCGGCAAGGCAATCCTCGATTTCGCTCGGCCCGATGCGGTAGCCCGACGAGGTGATGACGTCGTCGTCGCGGCCGAAGAAGGTGACGTACCCGTCCTCGTCCATGCGGCCGAGATCGCCGGTGGTCAGCCAATCGCCGACGAATTTTTCAGCCGTTGCCCTGTCGTTCTTCCAATAGCCGAGGAACATCACGGGGTCGGGCCGCTTCACGGCAACCTGGCCCACGGTGCCGCGCGGCACTTCCCGGCCGTTGGCATCGACGATCGCGACGACATGGCCCGGCACCGGCTTGCCGATCGGCCCCGGGCGCGAGACGCCGAGCTTGCCGACCGAGCCGAGCACGATGTTGCACTCGGTCTGGCCGTAGAATTCGTTGATGGTGATGCCGAGCGTATCGCGCACCCATTCCCACGTCTCGCGGCCGAGCGATTCGCCGGCCGAGCCGATGGTGCGGAGATTCAGCCGATATTTTCCGCGCGGGTTGGCGACCGACTTCATCAATCTCAGCGCCGTCGGCGGGATGAACGCGTTGCGCACGTCCATGTCCTGCATGATGCGATAGGCCATGTCGGGATCGAATTTCTGGCCGGGCGAGGAGACGACCGGCACGCCGAGCAGCAGCGCCGGCAGGAGCACGTTGAGAAGCCCGCCCGCCCAGGCCCAGTCGGACGGCGTCCAGATGCGGTCGCCGGGCTGCGGCAGGAATTCGTGGTGCATCTGAAAGCCCGGCACATGGCCGAGCAGCACGCGGTGGCCGTGCAGCGCGCCTTTCGGCGGGCCGGTCGTGCCGGAGGTATAGATCATCATCGCCGGATCGTCCGGTCCGCTGTCGATGGCCTCGAACGGGCCGGCATGCCGGGCGACGAGGTCATGGAAGGATTTTTCCGCGGGATCGGCGACCGGGTCGGTGGTCACCACCAGTTCCAGCGTCGGAAGCTCCTCGCGGATCGGCTGCAGGCGCTCGGCGCCGAACCGGTTGGTGACGATCGCCCTGGCTTCGGCATTCTTCAGCCGGTAGAGCAGGGCGTCCGCGCCGAAGAGCAGAGCAAGCGGTAGGGCGATGGCGCCGAGCTTGTAGGTCGCGACATGGGCGATCACCGTCTCGAAGCCCTGTGGCAGAAGGATCGCGACGCGGTCCCCCTTTTTCACCCCTTCAGCGGCAAGCGCTGCCGCAAAGGCATCCGAGCGGGAAGCGAGTTCGCCATAGGTGAGCGAAAGCGATGGGGCGTCGGGCAGGAAATGCTGGAGACAGACGCGGTCCGGTTCGCGCGCCGCCCAGGCATTGGAGACCGCGGTGCCGATGTTGAACCGTTCGGGGATCTCCCAGCGGAAATCCCGGTACAGCGCATCATAGGTCGATCTCTCGGCGAGCATCCGGCGGCACTCCAGTTTGCTGCATTGCACCTAGCATTCCGGAGGGGCCACCGGCAATGGCGGCTTTTTGTAAGGCTCAGAGCCAGGAAAGGCGGTTGTCCACCTCCGTGACGTCCTTGAGCGAGGCCGCGATCGCGCTTGCCCGATCCGCCTCCTTGGGCGAGCCGACGCTGCCGGTGAGGATGATGCGCGTGCCCTTGCAGGTCACGGTGATGTCGGAGGCGTCCACGTCGCCGGCCAGCGACAGGGCGTCCGCCACCGCGGTCTCCAGCCAGGCGGGGTGGGGGCCGTCGAAATGTTCGGGCGGTTCGCCCTTGAAGGTGCCTTCCTTGAAGACCATGCCCGCACTCCTCTGTGGTGGGTTCAGTAGACAACGCTGAAAGATCGGATTTGTTCATGGCGGTTTAAGGGATGGTTAGGGGTGCTTCGATGTTGGGCAGGTCTGTGCCGAAACGGTTGTTGCCGGGCCTCGGGAGCCGCGTTAAGCATTGCCCATAGCCAGTGAGGGTATGTTTATGAGTTCCATCAATATTAGCGGTTTCACATCGAAATCCGGCGCCAATTTCAGCAAGTTCGTTTCGGAAAAATTGCATGACGTGCTCGACTACGAGAACGAAAAGGTGACGTCGAGCTTGCTGAAGTTCTCCAATGATTCGAAGAATTTCATGGCGATCGGCGGCTCGAAGCTGAAATATACCTTCGACGACAAGGAGGTTACCGGCATTACGTCGGGAACGATTACGTCTTTCAAGGCTGTGTCCGAAGGCCAGGCGCTGCTCGACATTACAAAACTGTCGCTCGCCGGCAAGAAACTCTCGGATGCGCTCGACAGCGGCAGCACGAAGACCTTCCTCGACACGCTTCTCTCCGGCAACGACGTCATCAAGGCCACCAAATATGCCGATACGTTCTGGGGCGGGGCCGGCAACGACACGCTCTATGGCTATGCCGGCAACGACCGGCTGGAAGGTGGTGCGGGCGCCGACAAGCTTTATGGTGGCGCGGGGGCGGATACGTTCGTTTTCCGCTCGGTGAAGGATTCGACCGTTGCCGCGGCCGGACGCGACACGATCGTCGATTTCAGCCAGACGGAAAAGGACAGGATCGACCTGAAAGCGATCGACGCCGATACCACGCTGGCCAAGAACCAGGCGTTCAGCTTCATCGGCAACAAGGCCTTTTCCAAGGATGCAGGTGAGCTGCGCTACGAGAAGAAGGGCGGGGATACCTTTGTCCACGGCGACGTCGATGGCGACGGCAAGGCCGATTTCTCGATCCGCATCGACGCGTCGATCGATTTCACCAAGGCTGACTTCATTCTCTGAAAAAGCCCAGGATGGTTGAGACCCAAGAGCGTGCACATCGCTCTCGGGTCCCCCTCACAACCGCATCCGGGGGTGTCTGCAGTTGCAGCCGTAAAATGCGGCTCTGCAAAATTTGTTCCCGCTAAAATGCGATTTTTCGGAGGGAGCCGATTCGGTTCGGATCGCGAGCCGACTTACAGCGTGCGCTGGATGAAATGGTGCACGTTCAACACCGTGCGCGAAGTGTAAGCGCCGTGATTTTGCGTGAAGTCCCAAGCCATGGCGCAAGCCAATGTAACGATGATGATCAGATATCTCATGGACGCCCACGCAGCTAAATGGCCTCTGGCGGCAGACGGAGCTGAAGTCGCTGATAGTCGAAGCGCAGCCTGGACTATGCGAGGCAGGGTGAACCTCGGCGTGGTCGGAGTCCATGTAATTTTATGATGCGCTAATTAAGTTATGAATGAGCCGTTAGCGCATGCGACGACATGCACCAAAAAGGCAAACGGCATGACGTCTACAGACCCCAAGAGCTGATCGCCTCGCGAGGATCGAAGCCTACGCAATGGACGTGCAGGCCGTTCGCCGGGTTCGTCTGCGCATAGCGTCTTGCGACGAGCAGGGCATATTTTCCGAAGTAGGTGCGCTGACGGTCGAGCAAACTCGGAACATCGCGCAGGACAGGCTTGCATCCTCCTGAACGATCCACGTCAGGTAGCAAGCTGCCGGGGATCCTACGGGTGAAAATGTTATTACGTTACGTTTCTGATTGACGAACGTAATAACATTACCTATGCAATCGCTGTCATTCCCGAGGACGCGATGAACAACACTTGCCTGAAATTCGGAAACCTCACGCTTGGCTACCAGGGCCGCGCGGCCGTTCATCGCCTGAACGGTGGTGTGAAACGGGATTCGCTCACCGCAGTCGTTGGCGTCAACGGGTCGGGCAAATCCACCTTGCTGAAAGGCATAGCCGGTATTTTGAAGCCGATCAGCGGAGCTTGCGTTCCAGGTTTTCGGCGCCTTGCCTATCTGGCCCAGCAATCCGAACTCGACCGGACGTTTCCGGCCGACACGATCAGGCTTTCCGTTTGCCTGGACGCGGTTGGATTAACCGGCTTCGAGACGCCTCGGTCGGTGGGTTGCTGCTCGCCTATCACGCGTCTTTGCCGTCCTGTCCTGCCATCATTCTGACGGCGGGCATCATCTACGCCGTGTCCGCCCTGGTCCGGGATGCGCGGAATGCTTCCGAGTGCCCTCATCTCCCGCCGCCACAGGCGTGATCGACCTGGCCTGCCCTGTGCCCGGCTGCCCTCTGAAAGAGACCGTGATCCTGGTGATGCAAGGCACAGAGACGGTTTTGCACCGACATCAAATCGAAACGGAGAAAATTCCATGCGTATTGCGAAAGCGCTTTTCCTCACACTCCTGCTTAGCGCATCGCTGCCGGTTACTTTTGCGCAGGCCGAAGCTCTGAAGGTGGCTGGCCCGTGGGAAATCACCGGCATCGAACCGGCCCAGACCGGCTACGTCTTCAGCCGTCTCCAGGTCGCCGAGACGCTCGTCACCACCGACAAGGAGGGTGCGCTTGTTCCGGGTCTCGCCGAAAGCTGGACGGCCTCTCAAGACGGGCTCGTCTGGACGTTCAAGTTGCGTGGCAACGCCCAATTCCATGACGGAACGCCGGTAACGGCTGAGGCCACGGTCGCCAGCCTGCAAAGGGCATTGGCAGGTGTCGGTGTCCTGTCGCAGGCGCCTATTGGCGGGATTGGCGTTGAAGGCACGGATATCCAGATACGGCTGACCAAGCCGTTCTCGGCATTACCCGCCTATCTCGTGCATTTCAGCACGATCGTCCTGGCTCCATCGTCGTTCGACGCGGTCGGCAAGGTCACGCAGATCGTTGGCACAGGCCCCTACAAGGTGAAGACCCTCACGCCGCCGGCGCTGCTCGAACTGGAGGCTTCCGGTGCGTGGTGGGGTGGCGAACCCGGTATTCCGGAGGTGAATTATCTTGCCGTGGGCCAAGGCGAGACGCGCGCCCTGATGGCCGAGAGCGGCGAGGCCGACCTCGTCTTCTCCATGCTTCCTGTCTCCGTCGACCGGCTGAAAGCCAATCCGAAGCTGGACGTGCTGATTGCCACAATCCCGCGCACCCGCCTCCTGAAGGTCAATGCCGCATCGCCCTTCTTCGATCAGGTCGAGGAGCGGCAGGCGATCAGTGCCGCCATCGACCGGGTCGGCACCACCAAGGTGATTTTGCGCAATGCCGATCTCGCCGCAACGCAGCTCTTCCCGCCGGCGATGAAAGGCTGGAACTCACCTGATGTTCAGCCACTGGAGAAAGACCTCGAAAAGGCTAAGGACCTGCTGAAGGCAGCAGGCTGGACGCCGGGGAGTGACGGTATTCTCGAGAAGGATGGAAAACGCTTCAGCGTGACGATGCTGACCTATGCAAGTTGGCCGGAGCTGCCGCCGATCGCCACCGCACTTCAGGCTCAGCTTCGACACGTCGGCATCGACGTCAAGGTTTCCGTCGGCAACAGCTCTGAAATCCCCGCGCGCCATCAGGACGGCACGCTGGAGATGGGCCTGGTATCGCGGCTCTATTCGATCGTGCCCGATCCGGTCGGCACGCTGCTCCAGGATTACGGGCCGGGCGGAAGCGACTGGGGCTCGATGGGCTGGGACAACAAGGAGATGCAGGCGATCGTCGATCAGTTGGCCGCGACAAGCGATCCCGCCGTCCGCACGCCTCTCCAGAAACGTGCCGTCGAAATCCTGCAAGAGGAACTGCCGAGCATCCCCGTGACATGGTCAGAGTTGGCCATCGTTTCCAGCAAGCGCATCGCCGGGGTCGAGGTCGATCCGCTCGAGGTGAACTACGGCCTTTCCTCCATCCGCTGGGCAGAATGATGGGCTTGGTGATGAGGAATTTTCTTCTGGCGCGCCTCCTGCAGGCCGGGATCGTTGCCATCGTTGTTGGCGCCTTATGCTTCGTGTTGATGCGCGTGCTGCCGGGCGATGCAGCCATGCGCATCGCCGCCGGCCGTTACGGACCGGACGCGCGCATTGCCGATGCGGCGGAAAAGGTACGCCTGGAGCTCGGCCTCGACCGTCCGATTGCCGCGCAGTTCATCGAATGGCTTGGCAGTCTCGCGCGCTTCGACCTCGGTCATTCGCTGGTCACAGGCCGCGCGGTGGCCCATGAACTGCAGGTCCAGCTTGGCGCTTCGGTCTGGTTGGCGGCCGCCGCGCTCATGCTGTCGCTGCTGATCGGCCCGATTGTCGGCCTCTTCGGTGGCCTGAGGCCGGGTGGAACCGTTGATCGCGTCGGTCTTATGGGCGCGGTCACCTTCCGTGCCATTCCGCCCTTCGTTCTGGGGTTGATCCTGATGTTGGTGTTTTCCCGGCAGCTCGGCTGGCTGCCGCCGGCGGGCTTTGGTTCCCCAAGGGAGATCCTGCTTCCCGCACTGACGCTGGCTCTCGGGCTTGCCGCCATGTCGAGTCGTATAACCCGAAGTGCGGTGGCAGCGGTGGCGCGCGCGCCGTACTTTGCCTTCGCCCGCTATAAGGGTCTTCCGGAGGCGGTTGTCGTGCGGCGGCACGGGCTCAGGAACGCGGCCATTCCCGTCGTCTCCTATCTCGGGCTCCAGGCCATCTACCTGATCGAAGGCGTCGTGGTGGTCGAGTCGCTGTTTGCCTATCCAGGCATTGGCCATGCGCTGGTGCATGCCATCGTCGAGCGCGACGTTCCCATGGTGCAGGGCACGGCTCTCACCATGGGGCTGATGTTCGTCGCCATCGCCGCCATCGTCGACCTTGTGACGCTTTGGCTCGATCCGCGTATGAGGAAGATCGCATGACCACGATGGACCAGACATATCAGCGGCCTGAAGGTGGCGTTGGAGCCACGCGGCTGGCCGGCGCCGGTCTGCTGATCATTCTCGGCGGTTTTGCCATTATCGGACCGGCGGTCATCCCGGTTGATCCCGCCGCCCAGGATTTTGGCGCCAGCCTTGCGCCGATCGGTGGTGACTATTTGCTGGGCGCCGACCACTACGGGCGCAGCCTGCTGGCACGGCTTGCTCATGGCGCACGCCTGTCGTTCGGAATGGCCTTTCTCACCATGCTGGCTGCTGCCGTACCAGGCGTCCTGTTCGGTCTGATCGCCGCCTGGAGAGGCGGTTGGACGGAACGTGGACTTGAATTCGTGGCGACCATCGTGTTGGCATTGCCCGGCCTCATGCTGGTCTTGCTGCTGCTCGCCTTTTCGCCGGGCAACTACGGTCCGCTCTTCCTCGGCCTGGCCCTGACGCTGTGGGTCGAGTTCTACCGGGTGACGAAGGCGGCTACCAAGACAGTCCTTGCCCAGCCCCATATCGAGGCGGCGCGCATGCTGGGCTTCGGCTCGCGCTACATCCTCGCCCATTATGTCGTGCCGGTGATCGCGCCGATGATCGCGATGCTTTCGGCCTTCGCGATGGCGACCGCCATCATCGCGGTTTCGACCCTGAGCGCGATCAGTGTCGGCCTGCAACCGCCAACGGCGGAGCTCGGCAGCATGATCGTTGAACTGTTGCCCTACTTCGCCGAGGCCCCGGTGCACGTGCTGCTTCCGGCCGCCCTGATCTTCCTGCTCGTTCTTGGCCTGCAACTTCTCGCTCAGGGAGAGCGCGCATGAATATCCAACTGATGAATGACCTTGCGGTTCACGACCTGTCGATCTGCGCGGCTGATGGACCAATCGTCTCGAACGTCTCGCTTTCACTTGGAAAGGGCCGGCCACTGACCCTGCTTGGCGAAAGCGGCTCTGGAAAGTCGCTGGTCGCCCAGGCGATCATGGGCAATCTCCCGCCGGTCCTGCGCGCTACGGGGCGCGTGATCTTCAGGGGCGTGGATCTATTCGAGGAGACGCCGGCGGAACGTCGCCTTCGCTGGGGCCGAAGCATCGGTCTCCTGCCGCAGGAGCCGTGGCTGGCGCTGGATCCGACAATGCGCGTCGGCTCGCAGGTTGGCGAGGTTCATCGCTACGTCAAGGGCAAGACGGCTATCGAGAGCGCCGCGGCCGCCAGGCAAAATCTGGCCGAGGTTTCCCTTTCTTCGGCCGAGGCTCTCTACCCGTTCCAGATCTCCGGTGGCATGAGCCAGCGGGCGGCGATCGCCATGGCCCATGCCGCCAATAGTGAGTTGTTGATCGCCGACGAGCCGACGAAAGGTCTCGACGCGGCGTTGAGGGATTCGGTGACGGCACGGCTCAAGAACGAGGTGGAGGCGGGACGATTGCTCCTGACCATCACCCATGATGTCGCGGTTGCCAGGGCGCTCGGCGGCACGATCGGGGTCATGCTGGATGGCCGGCTGGTTGAGCATGGCCCCGCCGAAGTGCTGCTCGAAGCACCGGAACATGCCTATACCAAGGCGCTTCTTGCCGCCGAGCCTTCGCAATGGGAGCGGCGAATACGGCCAGCGCCCGGCAAGACCGTCGTCACGGCCCAGGGACTGGAAAAACGATATGGCGACAGGGTGTTGTTTTCCGGCTTCGATATTGACGTGGCCGCTGGCGAGATCGTGTCCATCGTCGGTCCGAGCGGCTGCGGCAAGACGACGATCGGCAATATCCTGCTCGGCCTGACCAAGCCCGATGCAGGTTCGGTCGTCAGAGATACGGCGCTGTCGCCACTACGGTTCCAGAAACTTTACCAGGATCCGCCTGCCGCCTTCGCGCCGCTTCAGACAATACGCAAGGGCTTGAAAGATCTGGCCCATCTGCATGGCAAGGACTGGACCGAAATCGACGTGCTGTGCGGGCGCCTGCGTTTGCAGGATGCCTTGCTCGATCGCCTGCCGGGCGAGGTTTCCGGCGGTGAACTGCAACGGTTCGCGCTTCTGCGGGCGCTTCTGCTTGATCCCGCCTTTCTCTTTGCCGATGAGGCGACGTCTCGCCTCGATCCTGTCAGCCAGCAGGACGTTCTCACATTCTTGCAGGAACTCGTCGAGGAGACGGGCCTTGCGGTCCTGCTGGTTACGCACGACCGTGATCTTGCCGAAAAGATCTCGACACGATTCATCGACGTGGGCGTCGTTCATGACGAGACTGTCAATCTTGGGCCCTTTAGGGGTTCGACGTAGCACCGGAAGGCAGATGGACGGGAGCGTATCCACATGTGGTCCTGTGCGAGAACGATATTCTCGTCGGCCTCGCGCCACATCTCGACTTGGGTGCCCGTGCAGCCCTGTGGGAGCATGAGACGTGGCAAGGACGCCCCTATTCTGCGGCCAGCGCTATCGGCAGAGCCAGATGTTCGACCGTTTCTTCTTTCCCCTCTGCTCTGGCTTTGGGTGGTTTGATCCGAAACCACACGGCGTAGAGGGCCGGAAGGAAGAGCAGGATCATCACCGTGCCTGCCGCCGTTCCACCGATCAGGGTATAGGCCATCGATCCCCAGAACACCGAATGGGTCAAAGGTATGAAGGCCAGGATTGCCGCGAGAGCAGTCAGGATGACAGGCCGTGTGCGCTGCACAGTGGCTTCGATGACAGCATGGTAGTCGTCGAGCCCGGCCGCCTGGTTCTCCTTGATCTGCTCCGTGAGGATCAGCGTGTTTCGCATCAGGATGCCTGCGAGCCCTATCAATCCGAGAATAGCGTTGAAGCCGAATGGCTGATTGAACAGGAGCAGGGTCGGAACCACTCCGGCGAGACCAAGCGGTGCGGTCAGCATTACCATCGTCATTGTCGACAGACTGCGAACCTGCAGGATGATGACGATCAACATAGCTGCGATCATCAGTGGGAAGACCTGAACGAGTGCAACGTTGGCTTTGAGGGATTCCTCGATGTTGCCGCCCATCTCGATGCGGTATCCGACGGGAAGCGATGCGATCAGCGGCTGAAGAGCCTTCATCACCTGTTGTGAGACCTCCGGAGGCTGTGTCGCCTCGTTGATATCAGACCTGATGGTGATGACCGGCGTCCGATCGCGGCGCTTCAGGATGGGCTCCTCGAACCGAATCTCGGAATGCCCGATCTGGTCCAGCGGAATCTGGCGACCATTCCGGCTCATCAGCGAAAAGTCCGCAAGCCGTGATGGATCGAGGCGATTTTCGCCTGCGCTGCGTGCGACGACAGGTACGTTGCGGATGTTGTCGCGCACCTGTGTGACAGGGATGCCGCTCAAGAGCAACTGCATCTGCTGAGCGGCCTCCGAAGGTGAAAGACCAATCAGATTCAGCCTTTCCTGGTCTGGGACGAATCGCAGGACAGGGGTGCGGTTGCCCCAATCGCGGTTTGCCTGCCGGACATCGGGCACGGTTTTCATAATTGCCAGAGCCTGCTCGGAAATCCTGTAGAGTTCATCCTGATCAGGCCCCATGATCCGGAACTCAACCGGGAACGGCGTGTATGGACCGAATACGAGCTGGGTCACGCGCACGGAGGCCTCGGGAACAAGACCCTCCGATATGGCCGCACGAAGGCGGTGCTTCAATTCTTCGCGAGCATGGGCATCGGGCGTGAGAACGACGACCTTGGCGAAGGAAGGATCCGGCAATTCCGGAGCCATGGCAAAGAAAAACCGCGGTGCGCCCTGCCCGACATAGCTGGTGACGATATCTGTCTCAGGCTGGGTCTGTAGCCAGTCTTCCACTTTCTTGACCGCTGATGTCGTCGCCTCGATGCTCGTGCCTTCGGGCATGCGCACTTCGACCAGCACCTCAGGACGGTCCGATGTCGGGAAGAACTGCTGCTTCACGCCGCCCATCCCGACGACCGAGACGGCCATGGCGATGCCAACCACGGCGCATACCATGAATTTATGGCGGACGGCGAAGGTGATGACGGAGCGCAGGCGACGGTAGTTCGGCGTGTCATAGATGGCGTGATGGCCGCCCTCGACCGGCTTGATGTCCGGCAGCATTTTCACGCCGAGGTAGGGCGTGAAGGTGACAGCGACGATCCAGGATACGATGAGCGCGAAACCGACGACCCAGAAGATATTTCCGGCGTACTCTCCAGCCGTCGATTTTGCGAAACCCACGGGCATCAGTCCGATGATCGTGACCAGCGTGCCCGACAGCATGGGTGCCGCCGTGTGGCTCCAGGCATAGGCGGCCGCCTTGACGCGGTCCATGCCCTCTTCCATCTTCACCACCATCACCTCGATCGCGATGATGGCATCGTCCACAAGAAGGCCCAGTGCGAGGATCAACGCGCCGAGCGTGATGCGGTCGAAGAACCGTCCTGTTTCCAGCATGATGAGAAGACGACGGCCAGCGTCAGCGGCACTGCTAGCGCCACGACGATGCCGACGCGCCAGCCCAGAGCAACCAGGCTCACGAACAGAACGACACCAAGCGCCATTGCGAACTTGAGCATGAACTCGCCGACCGCCTCGTCAATGTTGACGGCCTGATCGCTGACTTTGGTGAGCGTCATGCCCAGCGGCAGTGTCTGCGCGATCGCAGCGGACCGAGCTTCAAGCGCCTTGCCGAGATCAAGGCCATTCCAGCCCGCCTGCATCACCGCGCCCAGCATGATTGTCGGCTCGCCCTCATGGCGGATGATGTAGGTTGCCGGATCCTGATAACCGCGCCGCACATCCGCCAGATCCGAAAGCTTCAGCGTCCGGCCGGCTGCAACGATCGGCGTGTCGGCAATCGCCTGCACGCTGTTGTACGCCCCGTCGAACCGGATGAAGACCTGTGGGCCACGGGTGTCGATCGAGCCGGCGGGCGTGACTGTGTTCTGTCGCTGCAAGGCTGCGGCGATGTCCAGTGCCGATATGCCGAGTGTTGCGAGTTTTGCATAGGAAAACTCGACGAAGATCTGTTCGGGTCGTTCCCCGACGATGTTGATTTTCTTGATGCCAGGAACATGCAGCAGGTCCTGCCGGATGACCTCCGCCTGCCGGACGAGATCACGCATAGGCATCCCCTTTGCCTTCAGCGCATAAAGTCCGAAGCTCACATCGGAATATTCGTCGTTGACGAACGGTCCCATAACGCCCGGGGGCAAATTTCGGGCCTCGTCGCCAAGCTTCTTGCGCGCCTGATAGAACTCCTCTTCGACAGCAGACGCCGGCGTATTGTCCTTGAGCGTGACTGTGAGGAATGCGTAGCCTGGCCGCGTCGTCGTCTCGACACGGTCGTACCACGTGAGTTCCTGGAGACGCTTCTCAAGAGGCTCGGCCACAAGGTCCTGCATTTCGCGCGCTGTGGCACCCGGCCAAACTGATGTGACCGTCAGTGTCTTGATGGTGAAGGAAGGATCCTCGGCACGTCCCAGCTTGACGAAGGCGTAGGCGCCCGCAGCTGCCAGCAGAACGATAAAAAACAGGGTAACGGCGCGTTCGCGAACGGCGATGGCGGAAAGGTTGAAGCTCATTACTTTGTCGCCTCTTGCTGCGAGGCAATCCTGACTGTCGCGCCATCTTCAAGCAGATGTGCGCCGAGCGCGACAACCTGCTGGCCAACCCCCACCCCGGTAACGAACGCCGTCTCTTCGCCGATCTGCTTCACTTCGATCGGCGTGAACGTCACGGATGAAGATGTGCTATCGACCACCCACACACCTGTCCGGCTGCCGTCATCCAGGATGGCGCCGACCGGTACGGCGACCTCAGACTGGCGGTCCGTATCCATAATTCTGATTGTCACAGTGGAGCCGAGCGGGGCGGAAGCCGCATCGCCTTCGAGAACATAACGCGCCTCGTAGGTACGGGTTTGCGGATCGGCGGAATCCGAGATCTGTCGCAGTCTGGCTTTCCCGCTGAGCCCATTACCACCATAGACGCTGGCCTGCGCCTCGGAGCCGATCTGCGGCCGCAAGGTCTCCGGAAGCCAGACAACGGCTTCACGCGGCCCGGCCTGCGCCAGTTGAACGACCGTCTGGCCCGCTGCCACGACTTGGCCAGGGTCCCCAAGCGTCTGGACGACGGTTCCATCCGCGTCTGCGAGCAACACCGTGTATGCTGCTTCGTTTTCCGCAACCTCGGCATCTGCTTCAGCCGCGGCAAGCTGTGCCGTTGCCGTATCGAGAGCCGCCTTCGCCTGTTCATAACGCTGTGGAGTGGCGGCCAAACCATTTTTCACCAGCGCCGCATAGCGCTTTTCGTCTGCTTGCACCTGGGACAGAATGGCGCGCGCTGCGGTGACGGTATTGCGCTTCGCTGTCAGCGCAAGCTGGAGATCAGTCTCGTCAATGCGCATCAGGGCCTGGCCTTGCCTGACCTGCTGTCCCACGTCCACCATCCGCTCGACGATCTTGCCCGGAACGCGAAATCCGAGATTGCTCTGTACCCGGGAAGCGACCGCGCCGGTAAACGAGCGTTCCGCTGTTCCAGTCCTCGCTGCCTCAGCCACACTGACCAGGGGTGAAACCGTCCTCGGGTCAGCAGCCTCGGCCGCCAGCTTGTCGGGTTCGGAAAACAGGAAAAAGGCGGCGGCTCCCCCGGCCGCTGCCACGAGACCGACGAAAGTCAGGACATGTTTGGGTTTCATTTCGAGTTTCTCTTCTTGACCGGCGACATGGATAATTTAGATTGCGATCTAACTCTATTTAGCTTATAGATGTCAAATGAAATCTATTCGGAGGTCGATATGAGAGTGAGCCGGGCAAAGGCCGAGGAGAACCGCGAAACGGTGATCAACGTCGCAAGCCGTCTGTTTCGTGAACATGGCTTCGATGGGATCGGGCTCAAGGATCTGATGAAGGGTGCTGGCCTTACCCAAGGTGGTTTCTACAAGCAGTTCACTTCGAAGGACGACCTTGCTGCGCTGGCGTCGAGGCGCGCAATGGAAAGTGCCACCCGAAGATGGTCAGCGGCAGCGGCGAACAGTCCGGATCCGCTTGAAGCCGTCACGGAGTTCTATCTCTCCTCGGACCACAAAGGCGAAAAAGCGGAGGGTTGCCCTCTGGTGGCGTTGGGATCGGATGCGGCTCGCCAAAGCCAAGAGGTAAGGCGCCCCTTTGAAGACGGGATCCGGGCTCACTTCGAGGTGCTGGATGAACTGATCGGCGACGGAAAGGGCTCTAGTCCCAGCAGCAAGGCGATGGCCATACTGTCACTCATGGTGGGGGCCGTTACGCTGTCACGGATCATGGAAGACGAGAATTTGTCGCAAGGGATCCTCGACGCGGCGGCCGGCGAAGTCAGACGCATTGCGCGCGTGTCGCCTGAAGGCTGAGTTGGTTCGATGATCCGGGGCGATTCTTCACCGCGGAAGGCCGTGGCGAGAGCCAAGCTCGCTCGCCCTGGCCGTCGCGTTCCATCAGGTAAAGAAGGTGGTGCGGGTGGCCGGGGTCGAACCGGCACTCCTTTCGGAACTGGATTTTGAGTCCAGCGCGTCTACCAATTTCACCACACCCGCACTTTACCGCCGATTCTGGCCCAGGCTCTCAGCAATGCTGCACCCAGCGCCATTTTTGGCGATCTTGTCACTCTACACCCCACCCCGCTAACCCTTTGAAAAAACGTCGTTTCAACCCGTCGTATTTTTCTGTGGATTGGTAGGCACACCACGTTTTGAGGCGAGCGCGTCTACCAGTTCCGCCAGTGGGGCGCGGCACTTGTGAGCCATCGCCGTTTACACGAAGCTTTCGCGGGCGGCAACGGCAAATCCGTGAGCGTGTGCGATCACTTATCCGTGCGGGTGATTTACAACGGCGCGCCGCCTGATAGAACTCGGCGCCGTTCCGCCGGCACCCCGCCGGCCTGATTGGACGATCCTGATGACGGCATTCCTCGATCTTTCCCGCAAGGCATCCGCCGGCCTCCTGACGCTCGGCATGGCGGCGACCGTCGGCGGTGCGCTCGCCTTCGAGCATATCGGCGGCTACATCCCCTGCGCGCTCTGCCTGTTGCAGCGCGATCCGTACTATTACGGCATTCCGGTCGCGGTGGCGGGGCTGCTTTCGGCCCTGTTCGGCGGTCCGGCCTGGCTGACGCGGCTGCTGCTGGCGATTGCCGGCATCATGATGCTCGTCGGTGCGGGCATGGGCGTCTACCACGCGGGTGTCGAATGGGGCTTCTGGGAAGGGCCTGCGACCTGCGCGACCACGGCGCAGGGTGTCACGCAGAATGCCGGCGACCTGCTTTCCGATCTCAACACCAAACACGGCCCCTCCTGCACGGAGGCGTCGTTCCGCCTGCTCGGCCTGTCCTTTGCCGGCTGGAACGTGATCGCGAGCCTCATCCTCGCCGCGATCGCCTTTTCTGGCGCGCGGTCCGCGAAAGCCTGAGATGCCGCAACCCTGCCGTAAAAAACGGCGTCAGGGCTGCAGTTCGACGTCCCAGTAGAGATAGTCCATCCAGCTTTCATGCAGATAGTTGGGTGGAAACAGTCGCCCGTTGTTGTGCAGATCCTGAACCGTCGGCTGGTAGGGCTTCTGATGCGGGAGCATGCCCGCCTGCTTCGGCAGCTTGCTGCCTTTTCTCAAATTGCATGGGGAGCAGGCGGCGACCACGTTGCACCAGGTCGTCTCGCCGCCATGGGCGCGCGGGATGACATGGTCAAAGGTCAGGTCGTCCGGCGACCCGCAGTACTGGCATTCGAACCTGTCGCGCAGGAACACGTTGAACCGGGTGAAGGCCGGGTGGCGTGAGGGCTGCACGTATGTCTTCAGGCACACGACGCTCGGCAGGCGCATCGTGAAGCTCGGGGAGGAAACCGAATGGTCGTATTCGGCGATGATGTTTACGCGGTCGAGAAACACAGCCTTGATCGCGTCCTGCCACGACCAGAGCGACAAGGGATAATAACTCAGTGGCCTGTAGTCAGCATTCAATACAAGGGCTGGCAGGGCCTGTGGTGAAACAGAAATCGTCAAGGGCTTCTCCTGATCGATTCGGCATCTGCCCTTCTATATTAGGCCCGTTGTTACAGCATTGTGAAGCCGGAAAGGAAAAGCGAAAACAACGTATTTCGCAAAGGTCAGCCTTCGAGCACCGGGACGGCCTCTCGGCGCATCTCGCGCGAATAATAAGCCCAGAAAAGCCGGGCCGAAACGCCGCGCCAGGGCGACCAGCTTTCGGCGATCCGGTCGAGTTCCTGCGGGCCCGGACGCACGGCAAGGCCCAGCGCATGCGCCACCGCATTTTGCAGCGCGATGTCGCCGGAGGGGAAGATATCCGGATGGCCGCCGCAGAAGAGCAGGTAGACATCCGCCGTCCAGCGGCCGATGCCCTTGATCGCGGTCAGCTTGCGGGTCGCGGCCGTCGCCTCCATGTGGCAGATCGCGTCGAGATCGAGTTCGCCGCGGTCGACGGCATCCGCCGCACGGCGCAACGTCTCGGCCTTGGCGCGCGACAGGCCGATGGTGCGGCAATCCTCGTCGGAAAGAGCGAGGATGTGATGGGGCGTGATGTCGCTCGCCGCCGCCTCCAGCCGGCGCCAGATCGCGTCAGCGCTCGCGCGCGACACCATCTGCGCCACGATGATGCCGGCAAGGCCGCGGTAGCCGGGCGCCAGGCGCCGCAGCGGCACCGGGCCGGCCTTGTCGATGACGGTGAAAAGACGTGCGTCGAGCAGCGCGAGGTCGACGAGACCCGCCGCGACATCCGCTTCCGTCCTGATCATGTGCAACTGCATTTTTTCAAGCGGCCCTGATGCCGTAGTGACGCAACACGCCTCTTCGTGCCAGAAGACCTCATGCCAAGCGCTTTGTCAAAAAATCGTGTCTTTCGTTTTGCGCCGAGCCCGAACGGTCTCCTGCATCTCGGCCATGCGCTATCAGCGATCCTCAACTACGAGCTTGCGGCCGCCTGCGGCGGGCGTTTCCTGCTGCGCATGGAAGACATCGATCCGGCCCGCTCGCGACCCGAATTCGAGGCGGCGATCTACCGCGATCTCGCCTGGCTGGGCCTCGACTGGGAAAAACCGGTGCGCCGCCAGTCGGAGCATGTCGCCTTCTATGGCGGGGCGCTGGAGCGGCTCAACGCGATGGGCGTGCTCTATCCGGGTTTCTTGAGCCGTGGCGAGGTGAAGGCGCGGGTTTTGGCACACGAGGCAGCGGGCGGCGCCTGGCCGCGTGACCCGGACGGCGCCGCGCTCTACCCGACCGAGGAACGTACGCTCGACCGGGATAAGGCTCTCGCCTGGATTGCGGCGGGGCGGCAACATGCCTGGCGGCTCGACATGGACAAGGCCCGGGCGCTGGCGCCTGCCGTGCTCGACTGGTCGGAGGCGGGGGAGGGGCCGGAAGGGGAGACCGGCATCGTGACCGCAAAGCCCGAGCGCTGGGGCGACGTCATCCTGTCGCGGCCCGATGCGCCGGCGAGCTATCACCTCGCCGTGGTGCTCGATGACGCGGCGCAGGGCATTACCGACGTGGTGCGCGGGCAGGATCTGTTTCACGCAACGGCCGTGCACCGCCTGCTGCAAAGCCTGCTCGACCTGCCGGCGCCCACCTATCGCCATCATGGGCTGGTGCCGGGGCCGGATGGGCGAAAATTGTCCAAGAGCAACCAGGATACGGGCATTGCGGCCTATCGCGAAAAGGGTATGTCACCGGCCGGCATTCGCGCCCTGCTCGCGGGCTATGGCTTCGTCTTCCATTGACGTTTCGTCTTCGGCCTGCGGTTTCTTCACGCCGCGCACCTTGTCGAGGATCAGGTGTTTCACCCGGTATTTCATCAGGGCCGCGTTGATCTCCGCGCCGAGGATGAAGATCACGCCGATGATGTAGAGGAAGACCAGCGCGATCATGATCGAGGCGAGGCCGGCATAGGTCGAGACGTAATTGGAGAAGGCTGCGATATAGGAGGCGAAGGTATAGGCGCCGACGCTCCAGGCGATCAGTGTGAGCAGGATGCCGGGCAGCACGTCGGCGATCTTGCGCCGGCCGGCCGGCAGCCAGAGATGGGCGATCAGCAGGCCGATGAGCAGCACCATCACAGTGCCGAAGAGGCCCCAGCTATCCACCCAGGAATAGAGGTAGGTCAGCCAGGGCAGCCAGTCGCCCGTGGCGCGCACCGCAAGGGGGGCGGCAACGAGCACGATGCTGATGACGGCAAGCGCCAGGACGCCGGCGATGACGAAGCCGAGGCTGGCGAGGCGCGTGACGTACCAGTAGCGCGTCTCGGCGACCCGATAGGCGCGGTTGAGCGAGACGCGCAGCGCCTCCACGCCGTTCGAGGCGAAATAGGCGGCGGCGAGCACCGAGACCGTCAGGAGCCCGCCGCGCGGGATGGTGAGCACGGCGATGACCTCGCGGGAAATGGGGGCGGCGATCGATTCGGGCCAGGTGTCGAAGATCAGGTGCACGGCGGTTTCGGCGAACTGGTCGGCGCCGAGGAAGGAGCCGAGCGCCGTGCCGAAGATCAGGAAGGGGAAGATCGCGAGCAGCGTCGACAGCGCGACATGGCTCGCCATCGCCCAGCCGTCGTCCTCGGAAAAATGCCAGATCGCGTCGAAGACGACCTTGTAGGCAAGGCGGATGACGGTTGGCATAAGCAATGTCCAGTCCCTTTGCGACCGTCGCCGGTCTCTCATTGTCTGCGCGGGCATGGCCCGTAAATCAGAATCGATTTAAGGGCTTATGCCCGGTTCAACGTTCTACGGCGACCTTTGTGCCTCCCGCATGACAGACAGAGGTTGCTGGAATGGTGAATATGGGAAACCCGGGCAGATTTGTACAGGAAACCGCCATGTCTTCTCCAACAGCGATCCAACTGCCGAGCATCATCGTCACCGGCTGCTCCTCCGGCATCGGCGCCCATTGCGCCCGCGCGCTGAAGGCGGAGGGCTGGCGCGTCTTCGCGACGGTGCGGCGCGAGGAGGATCTCGCGAGCCTCGAAGCCGACGGCATCGAGGCGCTGCTGATGGACTATACGAAGCCGGAGACGATCGCATCCCTCGTCGAGACGGTGCTGGCGCGCACCGGCGGGCGGCTCGATGCGCTGTTCAACAATGGTGCCTACGGGCAGGCCGGTGCGGTGGAGGACCTGCCGGTCGAGGCGTTGCGCCTGCAATTCGAGACGAACGTCTTTGGCTGGCACGACCTGACGCGGCGGGTGATCCCCACCATGCGCAAACAGGGGTTCGGGCGCATCGTGCAGTGCTCGTCGATCCTCGGCATCGTGCCCTATCGCTGGCGCGGCGCCTACAATGCCTCGAAATTCGCGCTCGAAGCCCTGTCGTTGACGCTGCGCATGGAGCTTGCCGGCTCCGGCGTGCATGTCAGTCTCATCGAGCCGGGGCCGATCGCCTCGCGCTTCACCGCCAATGCGCTGACCCATATCGAGCGCAACATCGATCTGGAAAACTCGGTGCATGCGGAGGAATACCGACGGCAGCTCCAGCGGCTGCGCGGCGAGGCCAAGCCCGCGCGCGGAAAACTCGGGCCGGAGGCTGTGCATGCCGTGCTGCGCCACGCGCTGACGGCCAAGGCGCCGCGGCCGCACTATATCGTGACCACGCCGGCCAGGCAGGGAGCACTTCTGAAGAAGCTGCTGCCGGCGGCGCTTTTCTACCGCATCATCGGCAAACTCGGCTGACGCGGCGCGGCGTCGCAGGCATTCGTCGTCAAATCGCGTGCTATTTCGCCCAAATGCCCTATTTGAATAGGGCTGACAGAAATCAAATCGGATCGTTGGCATGTCTTCCTTTCTCACCTTCATGACCCTGCTCGTCATGGGCCTCGTGGTCATCGTGCTCGTGCGCGGTCTTGCCAACATGGCCAAGGGCGGCAACGGCAATACCTCGAACAAGCTGATGCAGGCGCGCGTGCTCTTGCAGGCGATCGCCATCGTCCTCATCATGTTGACGCTCTGGATCACGGGCGGCGGGCGCGGATGATGGTGAAGCTCAACAAGATTTACACACGCACCGGCGACGATGGCACGACCGGTCTCGTGGCCGGCCCGCGCCGCAAGAAACACGACCTGCGCGTCGAATCCTATGGCGAGGTCGACGAGGCGAATTCCTGCATCGGCCTCGTTCGCCAGCACCTTGCGGATCATCCCCAGTTGGATGCGATGCTGATGCGCATCCAGAACGATCTTTTCGATCTCGGCGCCGACCTCGCCACGCCCGATACCGGCAAGACGCTCGAATATGAGCCGCTGCGCATCGTGCAGGCGCAGGTCGACCGGCTGGAGAGCGAAATCGACACGCTCAATGCCGATCTCCAGCCGCTGCGCTCCTTCGTGCTGCCGGGCGGAACGGCGGCGGCGGCCGCACTCCATGTGGCGCGCACCGTCGCGCGCCGGGCGGAGCGGCGGGTCGTGGCGCTTCAGGATAGCGGGGAAACCGTCTCGGCCGCAGCCGTCGCCTATATCAACCGGCTGTCCGATTTCCTCTTCGTCGCCGCCCGCTGGGTCAACGACAAGGGCAACACGGACATATTGTGGGTTCCGGGGCAGAACAGATAAGCTTGTTTGCAGCTATTCCTTTGGGGGAAGGGGATCCATGTTCATACCGCTGCACGACGCCAACGCCCTGAAATACATCAAGGTGCAATATGTCACGATCAGCCTGATCGTGATCAATGTCGTCGTCTGGCTGGTGACGGGCCTCGCCTCGACGCAGGAATTCAACGACGCGGCGGTGGTCGGGCTCGGTTACATTCCCGCGGTCGTCTTCGATTTCGCTGACCTGGAGCCGAGCCTCGTGCTGGTGCCGGAGGATGCGACCTACATCACCTACGCCTTCCTGCACGGCGATTTCATGCATCTCGCCTCGAACATGATTTTCCTCTGGGTGTTCGGCGACAATGTCGAGGATGCGCTCGGCCACATCCGCTTCCTCATCTTCTACCTGCTGTGCGCGGCGGCCGGCGCGCTGGTGCACGGCCTCGTGCAGATGAATTCGGAGGCGCCGCTGATCGGCGCCTCGGGCGCGATTTCCGGCGTGGTGGCGGCCTATTTCCTGCTGCATCCGAAGGTGCGCGTCTGGGTCCTGGTGTTCTTCCGTATTCCCCTGCCGCTGCCGGCGGTCATTCCGCTCGCCTTCTGGATCGCCCAGCAATTCTACATGCTGGTGGTCGATGGCGACAGCGGCGTCTCCTGGGGCGCCCATGTCGGCGGCATTCTTGCAGGCGCGATCCTCGTCCTCATCATGCGCCGGCGCGGGGTGCCGCTGTTCGACCGCACGATCGTCACGCCGAAGGCCGTCAAGCATGTCGAGGCGACGCCGGTTGCGACCGAGGAGACCGCGTCCCGCCCCTCCGTGCCGCCGACTCATTGGGGGCGGTGATGGTCTTTCGCAGGGAAAATTGACGTGAACGTAAGGGTAATTTATAACGCTTGCGTTTTCGCGCGAGGAGGGTCCGTGGCGCATTGTATTTGGGGAAAAAACGCGTATCGATGTCGCCAACCGACAATCAGGGCGCCTTTGAAAGGCGCATTTTCCCTCGCGGGCATATGAAGGAAGGAAGCCATGAAGATCTTGGTCCCTGTAAAGCGGGTCGTTGATTACAACGTCAAAATTCGCGTGAAGGCGGATGGCTCGGGTGTCGAGCTTGCCAACGTAAAAATGTCGATGAACCCGTTCGACGAGATTTCCGTCGAGGAGGCGCTCAGGCTGAAGGAAGCCGGCAAGGCGTCGGAAGTGGTCGTCGTGTCGATCGGTCCGGCGAAGGCCGAAGAGACGTTGCGCACCGCGCTCGCCATGGGCGCCGACCGCGCCGTGCTGGTCGAGACGGAGGATGCCGTCGAGCCGCTCGCCGTGGCGAAGATCCTCAAGGGTGTCGCAGAAGCCGAACAGCCAGGCCTGATCATCGTCGGCAAGCAGGCGATCGACGACGACAGCAACCAGACCGGCCAGATGCTGTCGGCCCTGCTCGGCTGGGCCCAGGCGACGTTTGCCTCGAAGGTCGAGATCGGTGACGGTTCCGCCCAGGTCACCCGCGAAGTCGACGGCGGTCTCCAGACCATCGACGTCAAGCTTCCGGCCGTGGTCACGACGGACCTGCGCCTCAACGAGCCGCGTTATGCCTCGCTGCCCAACATCATGAAGGCGAAGAAGAAGCCGCTTGACAAGAAGACGCCGTCCGACTTCGGCGTCGACACGAGCCCGCGGCTGAAGGTGCTGAAGACCGAAGAACCGTCCGGCCGCAAGGCAGGCGTCAAGGTCAAGAGCGTCGCCGAACTCGTCGACAAGCTGAAAAACGAAGCCGGCGTGCTGTAAGGGAGAACACAGATATGGCCATTCTTCTTCTGGCAGATCACGACAATGCCCACCTTTCCGACCAGACGGCGAAGGCGCTGACGGCGGCATCGAAAATCGGTTCCGACGTGCATGTGCTCGTCGCCGGTGCCGGTACCAAGGCAGCAGCCGAACAGGCTGCAAAGCTTTCCGGCGTGACGAAGGTCCTCGTCGCCGAGGATGCGACCCTTGCCAACAACCTGGCGGAACCGCTGGCAGCGCTCATCGTCTCGCTGGCCGGCAGCTATGAGGCGATCGTCTCCGCCGCGACCTCCGTCGGCAAGAACGTTCTGCCGCGCGTGGCAGCGCTGCTCGATGTCGCCCAGGTCTCGGAGATCATCGAGGTCGTCTCCGCCGACACGTTCAAGCGGCCGATCTATGCGGGCAATGCCATCCAGACGGTACAGTCCTCCGATGCCAAGAAAGTGATCACGGTGCGCACGGCGTCCTTTGCCGCAGCAGCCGAAGGCGGCAGCGCTGCCATCGAGAGCGTCTCGGCGGCTGCGAATCCCGGCCTGTCGACCCACGTCAAGGACGCGCTGTCCTCATCGGATCGTCCGGAGCTGACCTCGGCCAAGATCATCATCTCGGGCGGGCGTGCGCTTGGTTCGTCGGAAAAGTTCCAGGAGGTCATTCTCCCGGTTGCGGACAAGCTCGGTGCGGCGGTTGGCGCATCGCGTGCGGCCGTCGATGCGGGCTATGCGCCGAACGACTGGCAGGTGGGGCAGACGGGCAAGGTTGTTGCGCCGCAGCTCTACATCGCCTGCGGCATATCGGGTGCGATCCAGCACCTCGCCGGCATGAAGGATTCGAAGGTGATCGTGGCGATCAACAAGGACGAAGAAGCGCCGATCTTCCAGGTTGCCGACTATGGCCTCGTCGCCGATCTCTTCGAGGCGTTGCCGGAACTTCAGAAGGCGCTCTGAGCCGGCAAGGGCCCGGCTTTGCGACGATGATTTCACTGGAAAAATACGTCGCGTCCCTTTATCACTTCACCGGGCCGGTTCGACCGGCCCGGTGTTTTTTTGCCTGCGCATAGAGGCGCAGACCGAGTGACGAGGCGATTGGCGCTATGATCAAGAACGTGGGTATTGTCGGTGCGGGCCAGATGGGGTGCGGTATCGCGCATGTCTCGGCCATGGCCGGATACAAGGTCCATATCTACGACCTGTCGCCCGAGCGCATCGAGGCCGGGCTCGCCACGATCAACGGCAACCTCGCCCGCCAGGTTTCTTCCGGCAAGATGGCCGACGAGGAGCGCAAGAAGGCGCTCGCGCTGATCAAGGGTTCCTCCGACATCAACGATCTCTCCGATGCCGACCTCGTCATCGAGGCGGCGACCGAGGACGAGACCGTCAAGCGCAAGATCTACGGCCTGGTCTGTTCCGTGCTCAAGCCGGAAGCCATGCTCGCGACCAACACGTCCTCGCTGTCGATCACCCGCCTTGCGTCCGCCACCGACCGGCCGGAGCGTTTCATGGGCATCCACTTCATGAACCCGGTTCCGGTCATGAAGCTCGTGGAGCTCGTGCGCGGCATCGCAACCGGGGAAGAGACCTTTTCGGCCGCCAAGGAATTCGTCACGAAGCTCGACAAGACGATCACCGTCGCCGAGGATTTCCCGGCCTTCATCGTCAACCGCATCCTGCTGCCGATGATCAACGAGGCGATCTACACGCTCTATGAAGGCGTCGGCTCGGTCGAGGCCATCGACACGGCGATGCGGCTCGGCGCCAACCATCCGATGGGGCCGCTCCAGCTTGCCGATTTCATCGGCCTCGACACCTGCCTTTCCATCATGCAGGTGCTGCATGACGGGCTCGCCGACTCGAAATATCGCCCGTGCCCGCTGCTCGTGAAATATGTCGAGGCCGGCTGGCTCGGCCGCAAGTCCGGCCGCGGTTTCTACGACTACCGCGGCGAAGTCCCGATCCCGACGCGCTGAGCGGCGGAGATTCCGCCAAGCCTGCCTTTCAGGGAAAAATGTTTCGCCAGCCGCCCCCGCGGCGACAGGCCCATGTCTCGGATCGCCATCGGCGGGTCGCTATTGTCTGCCCGAATTCAATTTCACATTCGGGGTTTTCCAGATGAAACGTTTGCTCCTTCTCGGCGTGGCTCTCCTCGGCCTCGCCGCGCCTTTCTCCGCGCAGGCGGCCGACAAGCTGCTCAACGCCTCCTATGACGTGGCACGCGAGCTTTTCGAGGCCGAGAATGCGGCCTTCATCAAGGAGCATCCGGGCGTCACCATCGACCAGTCGCATGGCGGCACCTCCAAGCAGGCGCGCGCCATCGTCGAAGGCCTCGAGGCCGACGTGGTGACCTTCAACCAGGTGACGGACATCGACTTCCTCGTGAAGAACGGTTTCGTCGCGGAAGGCTGGCAGGCAAAATTCCCGAACAATGCCTCGCCCTTCTACTCCTTCCCGTCCTTCCTGGTTCGCGCCGGCAACCCGAAGAACATCAAGGACTGGTCTGACCTCGCCCGTGACGACGTGAAGGTCATCTTCCCGAACCCGAAGACCTCGGGCAACGCGCGCTATACCTATCTCGCCGCGACCGCCTATGCCAAGGAAGCCTTCAACAACGATCCGGCCAAGGTCGAGGAATTCATCACCAAGATCTTCGACAACGTTCCGGTCTTCGACACGGGCGGCCGTGCGGCGACGACGACCTTCGTCGAGCGCGAGATCGGCGACGTGATCGTGACCTTCGAGGCCGAGACCAAGGGTATTGCCAAGCAGTATGGCGAGGACAAGTTCCAGAGCGTCGTGCCGTCCGTGTCTCTGCTGTCCGAATTCCCGGTCGCCATCGTCGACAAGGTGGCGGATGCCAAGGGCAGCCGTGATCTCGCAAAGAGCTATCTCGACTTCCTCTATTCGCCGGAAGGCCAGAAGATCGCCGCCGAATTCGGCCACCGCGTGCATGACGAAAAGGTCGCCGCCGAATTCAAGGACCAGTTCCCGGAAATCCGCCTCGTGAATGTCGACGACGTTTTCGGCGGCTGGAAGAAGATTTCCGAAGAGCATTTCGCCGAAGGCGGCACGCTGGACAAGATCTACGGCAGCCGCTGATCGTCCAAAGCCATTGTTTTTCCGGCAACCGGCGGGCATAGAGCCCGCCGGTTGTTGTTATGAGAAAGGACGCGCGTTTTGAGACGGCGTGTACTGCCCGGATTGCCGCTCGCGCTCGGCATCACCCTCGTCTATGTCGGCATCATCGTCGTGCTGCCGCTGGCCGCGCTCGTCTTCAAGGCGGCGAGCCTCGGGCCGGAGGATTATTGGCGCATCATCTCTTCTGATCGTGCCTTCGCCAGCTACCGGGTGACCGTGCTCTGCGCGCTGGCCGCGACGGCGTTCAACCTGTTCTTCGGCCTGTCGCTCGCCTGGGTGCTGGTGCGCTACCGCTTCCCCGGCCGCCGCCTCGTTGATGCGCTGGTCGACCTGCCCTTCGCACTGCCGACGGCGGTTGCCGGCATTGCGCTCACCACGCTGTTTGCCACGAACGGCTGGTTCGGCGGGCCGCTGTCGCTGCTCGGCATCAAGGTCGCCTATACGCCGCTCGGCATCATCGTCGCGATGAGTTTTACCAGCATCCCCTTCATCGTGCGCACGGTGCAGCCGGTGCTGGAGGAACTGGACCCGGCGCTGGAAGAAGCGGGGCAGACGCTGGGTGCCGGCGATCTCTCGATCTTCGTCAGCGTCATCCTGCCGCTCTTGACGCCGGCATTGCTGGCCGGCGTGTCGCTCTCCTTCGCCCGCAGCCTCGGCGAGTTCGGCGCCATCATCTTCATCGCCGGCAACCAGCCGTTTTCGACGGAGATCACCGCATTGCTCGCCTTCATCCGGCTGGAGGAATATGACTATCCGGCCTCGGCCGCGATCGCTTCCGTCATGCTGCTGACGGCCTTCGTCATGCTGGCGATCACCAACATGATGCAGGCCCGCGCCCTGCGCTACACGGCGAGGGGTTGACGATGGCGCATCACGGAAAGGGCAAGCCGCCCCGCGTCGGCGACAACAAGGTCTTCCGCCGTTCGCTGCTCGGCATCGTGCTCGTACTCGTCGCGCTGATGATCGTCGCACCGCTCGTCGTCATCGCCGTCGAGGCCTTTTCCAAGGGCGCCGTTTATTTTGCCCAGTCGATTGCCGCTCCGGATACGCGCCACGCCATCCTGCTGACGGTCATCACGGCGCTCATCGCCGTGCCGATCAACACGGCCTTTGGCGTGGCGGCCGCCTGGGCGATCACCAAACACGATTTCCGCGGCAAGCGGCTGCTCACCGTCATCATCGAGCTGCCCTTCTCGGTCTCGCCCATCGTCGCAGGCGTCTCCTATCTCTTCGTCTATGGCTTGCAGGGTCTGTTCGGTCCGACGCTGCAATCGATGGAGGTAAAGATCCTGTTCGCGCTGCCGGGCATCGTGCTTGCCAGTATGTTCGTGACGGCGCCCTTCGTGGCGCGCGAACTGATCCCGCTGATGCAGGCGCAGGGCCGTGATCTCGAAGAGGCGGCGACGTCGCTGGGCGCCAGCGGCTGGCGCACCTTCGTTTCCGTGACGCTGCCCAATATCAAATGGGCGCTGCTCTACGGCGTCGTGCTGTGCAATTCGCGCGTCATGGGCGAGTTCGGTGCGGTCTCCGTCGTCTCGGGCAATATCCGCGGCCAGACCAACACGCTGCCGCTGCATATCGAGCTGCTCTATCACGATTACAACGCGGCCGGCTCCTTTGCCGCCGCATCCATTCTCGCCTGCCTCGCCATCGTAACGCTCGTCGTCAAGGTGGCGCTCGAGCGGCAGGGCGCGGGCCGCGTGCAGCGCCCGGCGACGCTTGCCGGCGCCGACAGCATCATTCCGGAGGTCAAGCCATGAAGATCCGCCTCGACAATGTGGTCAAGACGTTCGAGACCTTTCGGGCCGTGCACGGCGTTTCGCTCGATATCGAGAGCGGCGAGCTGGTCGCGCTGCTCGGCCCTTCCGGCTCGGGCAAGACGACGATCCTGCGCATGGTCGCGGGCCTCGAATATGCCGATGGCGGCGCGATCTATTTCGGCGATGAGAACGCCACCGACATTCCCGTGCGCGAGCGCGGCGTCGGCTTCGTCTTCCAGCACTATGCGCTGTTCCCGCACATGACGGTCGGCGAAAACATCGCCTTCGGCATGAAGGTCTCCAAGGTGAAGCGCTCGCCGCAGGCCATTGTCGAACGCGTGCAGGAACTGCTCGACCTCGTGCAGCTAGGCGGCCTGAAGGATCGCTTCCCCGGGCAGATTTCCGGCGGCCAGCGCCAGCGCGTGGCGCTTGCCCGCGCTCTTGCCGTCGATCCGCGCGTCCTGCTGCTCGACGAGCCTTTTGGCGCGCTCGATGCCAATGTGCGGCGGGATCTGCGCCGCTGGCTGCGCAAGATTCACGACGAGCTTGGCATCACGACGATCTTCGTTACCCACGACCAGGAGGAGGCGCTCGACCTTGCCGATCGCGTCGTCATCCTCAACAAGGGGAAGATCGTGCAGGAGGGCACGCCGGAGGCCGTCTGCCGCAGCCCGGCCAATGCCTTCGTGATGAATTTTCTGGGCGATGCCAACCGGCTCGACGCGGAAATCCGCGGCGGCAAGGCCTATGTCGCGGACGTGGCCTTCGAGGCGGGCGACATCGCTGACGGCAGCGGCGAGATCCTGTTCCGTCCGGCGGACGTCACCTGGCGGGAGGACGGGCACGGCATTGCCGCCAAGATCCTGCGCGTCATCGACCGTCCGGATTCCCGCCGCGTGCTGGCGATGACGGTCAACGGCCAGCCGGTCGAGTTCGACACGGCGCCGGAATTCGCGCACCGCAAGGGCGAACAGGGTTTCATCGATATCCGCCGGCCGCGCGTCTACGCGGCGGCGTGAGTCTTAGCTCTTCGGCGTTGCGAGCGCGGCGTTGATCAGGGCCTTGGCGTCCTCGCTGTCCCAGGCGGCGGGGCCGTTCATGGCGGAGATCAGGCAGCCCTTCTCGTCCATCAGGAGCGTCACGGGCAGGCCGAAGGCGAGGCCTTCCTTCTTCAGCGTGTTGAACACGCCCATCGAGGCATCGCGGTAATAGTCGAGGTCGTTGACGCCCGTTTCGGTGAGGAAGGCCTTCGGTTTCTCGTCGTCGCCGGTGTCGATGTTGATCGCCACGACCTCGAACTTGTCGCTGCCGAGTTCCTTTTCGAGCGCGTTCAGCGCCGGCATCTCTTCCCGGCAGGGCACACACCAGGTCGCCCAGAGATTGACGAGCAGGGTCTTGCCGGCGAAATCGGCGATGGTCTTCTTCTTGCCGTCCGGACCGTCGAAGATCAGGTCGGGCAACGGGCGGTGTTCGTCGACCGTGCGCATGGCGGCGACCTGGCCCTTGGAGAAGGGTGTCAGGGCTTCGGCCTTGGCGCCGGCAGCGGCGCAGGCGGCGGGATCGGCGGAGGCGAGGGCGCCCGCGCCATTGCCAGACAGGCTTTCCTTCACGTATATCGCTGCACCACCGGCGAGAAGTCCGGCCAGTCCCGCGATGGCGATCAGCTTCGTGGCGGGCAGGCCGAATGTCTTCTTCAATGTCATTTCATTCTCCAGGACAGGCACCCATGGCTGACGGCACTTCCGAGACGAAATCCTCGAACCAGATGTGGGGCGGCCGCTTCGCCTCCGGGCCGGATGCGATCATGGAGGAGATAAATGCCTCCATCGGCTTCGACAAGAAGCTTTACGCCCAGGACATCCGCGGCTCAAAGGCGCATGCCGACATGCTTGCCCATCAGGGCATTATTTCGGCGGACGATAAGGAAAAGATCGTTCACGGTCTCGACACGATCCTGTCAGAGATCGAAAGCGGCCAGTTCGAGTTCTCCCGCCGGCTGGAAGACATCCATATGAATGTCGAGGCGCGCCTCGCAACCCTCATCGGCCCCGCCGCCGGCCGCCTGCACACGGCTCGCTCGCGCAACGACCAGGTGGCGCTCGATTTCCGCCTCTGGGTGAAGGAAGAGCTGCAGAAGACCGAAAAGGCGCTGAGCGGCCTGATCGCCGCCTTCCTCGACCGCGCGGAAGAACATGCCGAGACCGTCATGCCCGGCTTCACCCATCTCCAGACGGCCCAGCCGGTGACCTTCGGCCACCATTGCATGGCCTATGTCGAAATGTTCGGCCGCGACCGCCAGCGCGTGCGTCATGCCATCGAGCATCTCGACGAAAGCCCGATCGGCGCCGCTGCGCTCGCCGGCACCGGTTACGCCATCGACCGCCACATGACGGCGAAGGCGCTCGGCTTCCGCGAACCGACGCGCAATTCGATCGACACCGTGTCGGACCGCGATTTCGCGCTGGAATTCCTGTCGATCGCCGCGATCGCCGCGGTGCATCTGTCGCGCCTCGCCGAAGAGATCGTCATCTGGTCGACGCCGCAGTTCGGTTTCATCCGCCTGTCGGATGCGTTTTCGACCGGTTCCTCGATCATGCCGCAGAAGAAGAACCCGGACGCCGCCGAGCTGGTGCGCGCCAAGACCGGCCGCATCAACGGCTCGCTGATCGCGCTTCTGACCGTCATGAAGGGCCTGCCGCTCGCCTATTCCAAGGATATGCAGGAAGACAAGGAACAGGTCTTCGACGCTGCCGAAAGCATCGAGCTCGCCATTGCCGCGATGACCGGCATGGTGCGCGACATGACCATCCGCACCGACAAGATGAAGGCGGCGGCCGGCTCCGGCTATTCCACCGCGACAGACCTTGCCGACTGGCTGGTGCGTGAGGCGGGGCTGCCCTTCCGCGATGCCCACCATGTGACGGGCCGCGCCGTGGCGCTCGCCGAGAGCAAGGGCTGCGACCTCGCCGAACTGTCGCTGGAAGATTTGCAGGCGATCCATGCCTCGATCACTGCCGATATTTTCAACGTGCTGACGGTCGAAGCCTCGGTCGCCAGCCGCAAGAGCTATGGCGGCACGGCGCCCTCCGAAGTCAGGAAGCAGATCGCCTGGTGGCGGCAGCGGAACTGATCAGGTTGCTTGCAGGACTCATCAGCAGAATCAGGGTGCACAAGAGTTAGTGAATTCGCTAAGGATGGTGCCCACCCGATCACCGGCAATTCCAGGGAACGCCTCATGACACGCATCGATATCGGCAGGCTGACGCTCGTGCTCTGCCTTTCCGCAGCGGTTCTCACCGCCTGCGGCCGCAAGGGCGATCTCGACCTGCCGGGCGGCGCAAAACCGGTCGTGAAGACCATCGACGGCAAGAAGGTCGAGCAGGTCGAAGACAAGCCCTTCATCCTCGATCCCCTTCTCTAGTTGTTTTAAACGGACCAGACCCGTGAACCATTTCGAGCATCGCGACGGCGTCCTCCATGCGGAGGACGTGCCCGTTCCGGCCATCGCCAAGGCGGTCGGCACACCCTTCTACGTCTATTCGACGGCCACGCTGGAGCGCCACTACAGGGTCTTCTCCAAGGCCTTCGAGGGCGTCGACGCCATGGTGTGCTACGCCATGAAGGCGAATTCGAACCAGGCGGTGCTGAAGACGCTCGCTAAGCTCGGTGCCGGCATCGACGTGGTCTCCGAAGGCGAACTGCGCCGGGCGCTTGCCGCCGGTGTTCCGGCATCCCGCATCATGTTCTCCGGCGTCGGCAAGACGCCGCGCGAGATGGATCTGGCACTTGAGGCCGGCATCTACTGCTTCAACGTCGAATCCGAGCCGGAGCTCGAAATCCTGAATGCCCGCGCCGTGAAGGCGGGCAAGGTCGCGCACGTCTCCTTCCGCATCAATCCGGATGTCGACGCGCGCACCCATGCCAAGATCTCGACGGGCAAGAAGGAAAACAAGTTCGGCATTTCCTGGGAGCGCGCGCGCGCCGTCTACGCCCGCGCGGCTGGCCTGCCCGGCATCCAGGTGACCGGCATCGACATGCATATCGGCAGCCAGATCACCGAGCTGCAACCCTTCGAAGACGCCTTCAAGCTGCTGCGCGAACTGGTCGACACGCTGCGCGCCGATGGCCACAGCATCGATCACGTCGACGTCGGCGGCGGTCTCGGCATTCCCTACAAGACGGACAACGCGCCACCGCCGCTGCCGGATGCCTATGCTGAGATCGTCAAGAACCAGCTCAAGGGGCTGAACTGCAAGATCGTCACGGAACCCGGTCGCCTGATCGTCGGCAATGCCGGCATTCTGGTCACCGAGGTCATCTATGTGAAGGATGGCGGCGAGAAGACCTTTGTCATCGTCGATGCGGCGATGAACGATCTGATCCGCCCGACGCTTTACGAGGCCTGGCACGAGGTCCAGCCGGTCGTTCTTTCCGCCGCGAGCGCCCCGCGCATCCGGGCGGACGTGGTCGGCCCGGTCTGCGAGACCGGCGATTATCTGGCGCAGGACCGCGAAATGGTGCAGCCGAAGCCGGGCGATCTGATTGCCGTCGGCTCGGCCGGGGCCTATGGCGCGGTGCAGGCCGGCACCTACAACAGCCGCCTGCTGGTGCCCGAAGTGCTGGTCAACGGGACCGAGTTCCACGTCGTCCGGCCGCGGCAATCCTATGACGACCTGATCGGCCTCGACTCGCTGCCGGACTGGCTTGCCTGAGGAAATCCCGCACGGGAACGTGATCACGTTTTTGCGCATGCCCTCGTCTTCGCCACAAAGCATGTTATCTTTTAACGGTGACAACCTGCGACGGAGAGCGGCGACCGATGGCGATTGACACGGAACGGCAGCGCGAGAAGGCGGCGAGCGGCAACCCGCTGGCGCGCCGGCTTGCGGCCAAACGCCTTGCCGCCCGGACCATCCTCTACCTGGAAGCACTTGCGCCGCGCGTGCTGCCGATCCTGCTGCTCGTTGCCGGCTTTCTGGCGCTGACCTGGTTCGGCTATTTCCGCCATGTGCCGGCCTCGCTGCATATCGCGACGCTCGCCGTTTTCGCGCTCGGGCTTGTCGGGTTGCTTGTCCGCCTGCGCGGCATCGTCTGGCCATCCGTCGACAATGCCGACCGCATGCTGGAGACGCGCAATGCGCTCGCCCACCAGGCGATCCGCGTGCAGGACGACAGGCCGGCCGGCGGCGATGCCTTTGCGCAGGCGCTGTGGCGTGAGCATCAGGCGCGCATGGCACGCCTGATCGGCACGTTGCGCACCGGCGCGCCGGAGCCGGATATCGCCCGCCACGACCGTCATGCGCTGCGTGCCGTGCCGGTGCTTCTTCTCGCTATCGCCTTTGCCTTCTCCTATTCCAACCGCGGCGGCCTGCTCGCGGACGTCGTTTCGCTGCGCACGCCGACCGAAACGGCGCCGGATGTGCGCATCGATGCCTGGGTCACGCCGCCGGCGCATACGTCGCGCGCGCCCGTCTTCCTCACCGGCAATACCGGCAATGCTCAGGCGCAGCCGAGCGAGGTCGCGAAGGGCGAGATCCGCATTCCGCAATTCAGCGAACTGACCGTGCGCGTCACGGGCGGTAGCGGCGACGAGCAGGTGAGCTATCAGGTAGCCGGCGAGACCGCGGCCACCGCCATCGAAGAGGAAAAGCCGAGGGACGAAAAGGCCGAGGGCGCGAAGACCGAGGCGAAGGTGCCGGTCGCGGTGGTCAACGGCGCCAAGACCCTGCATTACAGGATCCTGAAGGACGGCACGCTTTCGGTCGATGGCCGGACCTGGGCCTTCTCGGTCATTCCGGACCGCGTGCCGGAAATCGCCTTCGACGGCATTCCGAAGCAGACCGTGGCGTCGGCGCTGGAGATCAGCTTCATCGCCAAGGACGATTACGGCCTTCAGGAAGCCCATGCGGAGATCGTGCCGGTCGAGGTGCAGAAGGATGCCCGGCCGCTCTATCCGCTGCCGGAATATCGGCTGGACCTGCCGCGCCGCAGCGCGCGCGACGCCAAGGGCACGACGAGCCGCAACCTCTCCGAACATCCGCTTTCCGGCAAGCGCGTGAAGATCACGCTCGTCGCCAAGGATGCGGCGGGGCAGGAGGGACGCAGCCAGCCGGTCGAAATGGTGCTGCCGGCGAAGAACTTCTTCGAGCCGCTCGCCGCCGCCGTCGCCGAACAGCGGCAGGTTTTTGCGCTCGATGCCAACCAGCTGCCTTATGCGATCGCGCTCAACGAGGCGCTGACCATGCGGCCGGAAGAGACGATCCCGAACCTCACGCATTACCTGCTGCTGCAATCGGCGGCCGCGCGCATGAAACTTTCGCGCACGGACGACCAGATGCGCGAGACGGCGGATTATCTCTGGGAGATCGCGCTCGGCATCGAGGACGGCAACCTTTCGCTCGCCGACCGGCGGCTGCGCGAGGCGCAGAAGGCCTTGTCCGAGGCGCTGGAGCGCAATGCTCCCGACGAGGAGATCGCCGCGCTGATGAAGGAGCTGCGCGAGGCGATGGAAGCCTATATGCAGGAGCTCGCCCGCCAGGCCGCCAAGAACGGCCAGATGCAGCAGAATGCCCAGCAGCAGGGCCAGGTCCTGCGTCAGCAGGATTTGCAGCGAATGATGGACCAGATCGAGAATCTGGCCCGTTCCGGCGCGCGTGACCAGGCGCAGCAGATGCTGTCCGAGCTCCAGCGCATGATGAACAACCTGCAGGCCGGTCGCCCTCAGCAAGGACAGCAGGGCCAGCAGAACGACGCCATGCGCCAGCAGATGGATAAGCTCGGCGAGCTGATGCAGAAGCAGCAGCAGTTGATGGAGCAGACCTTCCAGCTCGACCAGGCCCTGCGGGACCGCCAGCAGCGCGGCGACCCGATGCCGGGCGAGGAAGGCGAGCAGCAACAGCAGCAGCAGGGCGACAACGGCGCCGGCCAGCAGCCCACCGACCAGATGACGGCCGAACAGCTGCGCGAGGCGCTGAAGAAGCTTCAGGAGCAGCAGGATGCGCTGGGCAAACAGCTCGGCGAGGTGCAGGAAGCACTGAAGGGCATGGGCATGGAGCCCGGCGAGGGCTTTGGCCAGGCCGGGCGCGAGATGAAGGGTGCGTCGGAGGCGCTCGGTGAAGGCCAGGGCGAATCGGCCGTCGGCAGTCAGGGCCGCGCGCTGGAGGCGCTGCGCCAGGGCGCGCAGAACATGATGAGCCAGATGCAGGCTATGGGGCAGGGCCAGGGTCAAGGGCAGGGCGAAGGCATGCCGCAGGCCGGCCGCAACGGGCGCGATCCTCTGGGCCGCGAGCGGCCCGTCAACGGGCAGGGTCCCGATTTCGGCGGTCCGACGAAGATCCCGGAAGAAATCGACATCCAGCGCGCGCGAGAAATCCTCGACGAGATCCGCCGCCGGCTCGGTACGGGTGCGGCGCCCGGCTTCGAGCGGGATTATCTGGAGCGGTTGCTCGGGATTCGGTGAATCAGGCGGCTAGCGCTTGTGCTACAGCGCGGCGGATGTCGGGCAGGCTGAAGGGCTTGCTCACCACGTCGACGATCTTCGAGGCAAGGTCGTCGGCGCGTTCGCGCTGCTCGGCATAACCGGTCATCAGCAGGATTTTCAGCGCCGGGTGGGCGGCGGCGGCCTTGTGGGCGAGCTCGATGCCGTCCATCACGGGCATGCGGATGTCGGAGAGCAGCAGGTCGAAGCCGCCGGCCGTCAGCGCGTCGAGCCCGGCGGCGCCATCCGGCGCCTCGACGGTCTCATGGCCGTCCAGCCGCAAGGCGCGCGCGACGAAGACGCGCAGCGAATCCTCGTCTTCGGTGATCAGAATCTTCGCCATCGGTTCCCCTGTTCGGTCCGTTCGGCAATGAAAAGACCAGACTTTCCTTGTCGATCGGTAAACGGCGGCTGGCGGAATTTGCAGTCAGGCGTCCGCGTCGCCCGTCACGATGCCGACGAAGGGCAGTTCGCGGAAGGCGTAAGCCACGTCCATGCCGTAGCCGACGACGAAATAATCCGGGCAGTCGAAGCCGACATAGTCGGCCTCCAGGTCGGTCTTGCGCTTCTCGCGCTTGTCGAGCAGCACGGCGATGGTGACGTTGCGCGCGCCGCGTTCGTACATCAGTTCCTTGGCGAAGGTCAGCGTGCGGCCGGATTCGAGAATGTCGTCGATCAGCAGGATATCGCGGCCGGTGACGTCCGAATCGATGTCCTTCACCACCTTCACGCCCTGCGACACGGTGCCGGTGCCATAGCTCGACAGCGTGATGAACTCGACTTCCGGCGCAAGGCCTGCCGCATGCAGCGCGCGGGTCAGGTCGGCGGCGAAGATGAACGAGCCCTTGAGAACGGCGATGACGAGAAGGTCCTTCGTCGGGCCGCCTGCGATCTGGACCGCAAGCTCTTCGTTGCGCTTGGCGATCTGCCCGGCGTCATAGAGCGTTTCGATCTTCTTTCCGCGGACAATATGCATCGCGAGGGGGCTCCCTGGGTGGCGTCAAAGGAGCCGATTAGCACAGTCAGTTGGCCGGTGCACCCTCGGGCACCAGGGAAACCGTGACTTTCGGCACTTTTCCGCCACCGTGCGGGATGCGCAGCGCGAAGTTTTCGCTGCCGCCGGCCGCGATCGTCTTGCCGTCGAGGGCGACGCGGCGCGGCGTTTCACCCGCACCACCGACGAGGATGTCCACCGGCGGAGCGGCCTCCACGCCGTTGCCGACATTCTCGACGCGGCCATAGACGGACAGCACCTTCATGCCGTTCCGATCGTCGACCGTCGCCGTGACATCGGCCACGCGCAGGGCCGCGCCGGGCTCGGTCGTCGGAAGGGCCGCCTTCAGCGCCGAAAGGCCGCCGGCATAGGCGAAGACGAAGATGAAGCTCGCGGTGACGAGGCCGGCGAAGGCGCGGCCGGAGAGAAGCTGCAAGCCGGCCTCGCAAAGCCGCGCGCCTGCCGCGCCGGCGCGCACCAGCAGTTGGCGTGGGGCCGGGCTCAGCGGCACGGGGCGAATCGGGCGGTGGTTGTCGTTGGAGGTGCGTGTCGGGCCGGTGCGGATGACGACGAAGTCGACATCGACCACTTCGCAGCGCGCCTGGGATCGCGGCTTTTTGGCAGGCGTCTTGGGTTCGGGCGGCAGGAGATCGATCCGGCCTTTTTCCTGTCGTCTCGCTCTGAAGGCGTTCATCGCGACCTCCCGCTTGGCCGGCTTTCCGCGCAAAGTCAGGGGCGAAAAGTCGGCATTGAATGAAATCCTTACGAAACGTAAACCATACTGGTTAATGCTTCGGAAACCCGACCGTGAAAGAGCCGCTTTCCTGTGCGACCTGCGCTACGGTAGCGAATCGCGACCGAGCGTGAATACTTCTAGAACCGGATTGGCCATTGATTCATTTCGAGAATGTCGGACTGCGCTACGGGATGGGGCCGGAGATTCTCCGCGACCTGACCTTCGATATTCCGCGCCGGTCCTTCCAGTTCCTGACGGGGCCGTCCGGCGCCGGCAAGACGACGCTTTTGCGCCTGCTGTTCCTGTCGCTCCAGCCGACGCGCGGCATCATCCGCACCTTCGACCGCGAGATTTCGACGATACCGCGCGATGAACTGCCGATGCTGCGCCGGCGCATCGGCATCGTCTTCCAGGATTTTCGCCTGCTCGATCACCTGACGACCTATGAGAATGTCGCGCTGCCGCTGCGCGTGCGCGGCAAGGAGGAATCGAGCTATCGCGCCGATGTGCTGGAGCTCCTGAAATGGGTGGGGCTCGGCGAGAGAATCAATGTGCTGCCCGCGGTCCTGTCCGGCGGGGAAAAGCAACGCGCGGCCATTGCGCGCGCGCTCATCGACCGGCCGGAACTGCTGCTCGCCGACGAGCCGACCGGCAATGTCGATCCGCCGATGGCGCGACGACTGCTCAGCCTCTTCCTTGAATTGAACCGGCTCGGCACCGCCGTGGTGATCGCCACGCATGATCTGTCGCTGATGGACCAGGTGGACGAGGCCCGGCGCATGATCCTCTCGCAGGGACGGCTAGACATCTATGACTGACGCCCCCCAGGAGACCGCCCAGGACGCCCAGCCCGCCCGCCGCCTGGAAATGCGCGTGCGCCCGACCGCACCCATCGTGCCGCCGTCGAACGTCTCCGGCAATGCGCTGATGCTGGTCATCGCCATCATGGCCTTCCTCGCCTGCCTCACCTTCGGCGCGGTGAATATGGTGCGCGCCACGGCCGCGAGCTGGCAGAGCCAGATTTCCCGCGAGGTCACCATCCAGATCAAGCCGGACGACGCGCTCGATATGGAACAGGCGCTGAAGGACGTGCGCGACCTCGCGCTCACCTTCTCCGGCACCCGTGACGGCACCATCGTCGACAAGGCGGCGACGGCGCGCCTGCTCGAACCCTGGCTCGGCGAGGGGCTGAATATCGACGAGCTGCCGGTTCCCCGCCTCGTTATCGTCACCATCGACGAGCAGAGCCCGCCGGATTTCGCGGCGATGCGGACCGCCCTTGCGCAAAAGGTCCCGACGGCCTTCCTCGACGACCACCGCACCTGGGTGGACCGCCTCGTCGCCATGGCGCGCACCACCGCCTTCATCGGCACGGGCGTGCTGGTGCTGGTCTTCTCCGCCATGGTACTGACCGTCGTCTTCGCGACGCGCGGCGCGCTTTCCGGCAACCGGCATATCGTCGAGGTGCTGCATTTCGTCGGGGCGGAGGCGGGCTTCGTCGCCTCCGAATTCCAGAAACATTTTTTGAAGATCAGCCTCAAGGGCTCGGTTGCCGGCGGCTTTCTCGCGGCGCTGTTCTTCGCGGTCGCCAGCTTCTGGCAGGGCCGCTCGATCGCCACGCCCCAGAGCGACCAGGCCACCGCGCTGTTCGGCACCTTTTCCATGGGGCTCACCGGCTATCTCGGCATTGCCGCGACCATCGTCGTCATCGCGGTGCTGACGACGCTGACGGCCCGCTTCACGGTGATGCGCACGATCCACGAAATCGACCTCATCCGCTCCGACCCGTCGCGAACCGACCAACTGCCCGACCCATGACCGAAATGAGACGAACCATCGCCGCGAAGCGGACTATCGCTTGCCGCAATCCGGGTCTATGGACGGAATCATGAATGCGCTGGAACGGGCAAAACCGGAATTGCCAGAGGGCGTCCGGCCTGATGGGGAGGGGCGGCGGGCACGCATGCGCCCAGCCCGGCGCGTCGTGCGCGTCGTTCTGGCGCTCATCCTGATCGCCGCCATTGCCGGCATCGGCGGCTTCCTTTATTTCGCCGAGACGGTCGCGGCACTCGAGACGCCGCGCGACCCGAAGGCCGACGCCATCGTGGTCCTGACGGGCGGCTACCAGCGCATCGACCGGGCGATCGGCCTGCTCAAACAGGGCGCCGGCCAGCGGCTGCTGATTTCCGGCGCCAATCCCACGACGAGCGGCAACCAGATCCGCAAGCTCACGCAAAGTTCGTCCGCGCTGTTCGAATGCTGCGTCGACATGGGTTATGAGGCGGTGGACACGATCGGCAATGCCAACGAGACGGCGCGCTGGATCAGCGACCACCGGTTCCGCCGGGTGCTTGTCGTTACCAACAACTACCACATGCCGCGCAGCCTGCTGGAACTGAGGGTCGCCGATCCGCAGACGGAGTTCATCGCCTATCCGGTGGTCAATTCCGACCTCAAGAACGGCAACTGGCTGCGCGAGCCCGGCGTCGTGAAGGCCATGCTGTCGGAATATCTGAAATACAGTGCCGCGCAGATCCGGGCCTTGGCGGGCGCGCGCAGCTGGTCCGGCCTTCGCGGCGACGTGGCGGGCCTTTCGGCACACTGAGATCGCGGCGACGGGAGTTCCCCCGCCCGGCAATATCGTGTAGGGCGAAAGGACGCGTCCCCCTCACAGGCTGCCCGATGATCGTCCTTCGTTCCGTGCTTTTCAACACCGCCTTCTACATCAACCTCATCGTGCAGATGATCGTCATGACGCCGGCCTATTTCCTGCTGCCGCGCAAAAAGGCCTATGGCATCGCCAAGAACTGGGCGCGGAGCAACCACTGGCTCTTCGACAAGATCGTCGGCACGACCTTCGAGATCGAGGGCCTGGAGAACATTCCCACGGGCGGCGGCTATATCTTCGCGCCGAAACACCAGTCGTTCTGGGATGCCTATGCGCTGCTGCCCTGGCTCGACGATCCCTTCTATATCCTCAAGCGCGAATTGACCTGGATCCCGCTGTTCGGCTGGTATCTGAAGAAGCAGCGCATGGTGCCGGTCGACCGCAACGCGCGCGGCAAGGTCATGGCCGCCGTGATGGAGCGCACCAAGGCGGAGATGAATTCCGGTCGCCAGCTCATCATCTATCCGGAAGGCACGCGCCGTCCGCCGGGCGCGCCGCCCGAATACAAATACGGCATCGCCCGGCTCTATCGGGATCTCCAGGTGCCGATCGTGCCGGTCGTCATGCATCCGGGCCTGTTCTGGCCGCGGCGCAAGGCCATGCGCTATCCCGGCCACTTCAAGGTGCGCATCCTGCCGCCGATCGCGCCCGGCATGGATCCCGATGCCTTCCTCGCCCATCTCATCGACGTCATGGAAACGGCAAGCGACCGCCTGCTGATCGAGACAGCCGCGGCAAACCCAAATCTCCCCCTGCCGCCGACCGCCGAGCAGCGGCTGGCGGAACTGAAGGCGCACGCGGCGGCCTGATCAGGCCGGCAGGCGGGCGTGAAGATTTTCCGCCGTGCGGCCGACATCCTCCAGCCAATGGTCGCGGATGCCCATTTCGCGCAGATGCACCAGCGTGTTGCGCACGTAATCGATGTTGCGGCCGGATTTTCCGACCGCCGCGCTCACGGTCGATGCCGCCTCGTCGACGGAAAGGGAGCCGGCATATTGCTGGTGGGCGCGGTCGATGATGTAGGCGAGCGTCGTGACGCGGCGGCCGCCGCCGAGCATCGCTGCGAGTGTGCGCTCCTTGTAGACATGGGTCACCAGTTCGCGCTCGCGCAGGTAATCGACGACGGCGTCGCGGTTTTCGGGCGCGATGCGGAAGGCGACGCCGCGGCAGGAGCCGCCGTAGTCGAGGCCGAGCACCAGACCGGGCTTCTCTTCCGTGCCGCGGTGCACCCAGGAGCGCACGCAGAGCGACCGGCGGAAGCCGAAGAGATGGGCCGGCTGCCGCTCCTCGAATTCGAAGCCCGGGTTCCACATCAGCGATCCATAGCCAAAGACCCAGAATTCGTTCATATCCACCGTCACTTCTGCCGTTTCTCGAAGTCCGTCCGGTTCATTCAGAACCGGACGGACTTTCGCCTTTTTGTTTCCGTTTGTCTTGTCGGGAAAACCGGGTTCCACTTTTCCCCGACAAACTCTAAAAGCCGCCGCAATTGCCGGCTTTGACGCCTTTGCGGGCAAATCGCATCGCCACCATTGGAGAACAACATGGCATCGTCAAGCCACGCCGGCACATCCGGCGTCTCGCGCAAACTCGTTCGGCTCGCCATTGCCGTCGTTCTCGTCGTCGCGCTCTATACGGGCGGATGGTTCTATGCCGCAAGCTGGCTGAAGGACACGCTGACGCAACAGCTCTCGGCGTCGGCCGCCGGCCTGCACTCCGCTTCCTGCAGCAATCTAGCCGTGCGTGGCTTCCCCTTCCGCATCGGTCTGTTCTGCGACACGGTCGGCATCGATGACCGCCCGACGGGCCTGTCGGCGACGTTCGGGGCGCTGCGCTCCGCCGCCCAGGTCTATCGTCCGGGCCATGCCGTCGTCGAGCTCGACGGGCCGGCGCAGGTGCGCGTGACACCCGATCTCGTCTTCGATGCCGACTGGGACCTGCTGCGCGCGAGCGCCGTCGCCTGGACGAACGGCCTCGACCGCGCCTCCGTCGTCTATGACGGGCTGAAGGGCCGGCTCAACGTGCCGTCGGAAGCCGTCTCGATCGGCGTTGCCGCGGCGCATGGGGAAAAGCATATCCGCCAGTCCGGCGAAGCGCTCGACGTTGCCGCCTCCTTCGATGCGCTGTCGCTCGATCTCGGCGACCGGGTGCTGCCGCCGCTCGACGTCGTGGCCGACATGACGGTTGCCGATGCGGCGAAATGGCTTTCCACCGAAGGACCGCCCGCCGACATGCCGCTCGGGGCAAGCGTGGAGCTGCGCCGCCTGTCGCTCGATCTCGGCGACGGCAAGGTCGCGGCCCTTTCCGGCCCGCTCAAGGTGGGCGACGACGGTTATCTCTCCGGCACGCTCGATCTCGACATTGCCGGCATCACGGTTTGGCGCGACCGGATTTCCGAGGCGTTTCCGGAGATTGCCGAAACGGCGGAGCAGGTGGCACAGGTCATCGAAGGCCTGTCGAAGGGCGGCGACCGGGCGGTGGTGAAGCTCAATGTCCGGGATGGGACGGTTTATCTCGGCCTCTTCCCGATCGCCTTCATCCCGCCATTCTGACGCTTTGTTTTACGCAATTCCGGACGCAAAACCGCTTCACGCTTTTGCTGGAATTGCTTCTAACGTTTTTTATCCGCAACCGGGCGGCCGAAGTTCGGCGCGGCGGTATCCTGGCCGGCATCGATGATCGAGCGGCGGATGGCGCGGGTGCGGGTGAAGAGGTCGAAGAGCTTTTCCCCGTCGCCCCAGCGGATGGCGCGCTGGAGATAGGCGAGGTCCTCGGAAAAACGCGACAGCATTTCGAGGATCGCGTCCTTGTTGTGCAGGCAGACGTCGCGCCACATGGTCGGGTCCGAGGCCGCCAGACGCGTGAAGTCGCGGAAACCCGAAGCGGAATATTTGATGACTTCCGATTCCGTCACCGTCTCCAGGTCATCGGCCGTGCCGACGATGTTGTAGGCGATGATGTGCGGCAGGTGCGAAACGATGGCGAGCACCTTGTCATGGTGCTCCGTGTCCATCTCGTCGACCTTCGAGCCGAGCGCCTCCCAGAAGGCGGCGAGCTTGCGCTTGGCGTCCTTGTCCGTGCCGTGCACCGGCGTCAGGATGCACCAGCGGCCCTGGAACAGTTCGGCGAAACCGGCGTCGGGGCCGGAATGTTCGGTGCCGGCGAGCGGATGGCCGGGGATGAAATGCACGTTCTTCGGAATATGCGGCAGCATCTGCGCCACCACCGAGGCCTTGGTGGAGCCGACATCGGTGACGATGGCGCCGGGCTTCAGGTGCGGCGCGATTTCCTCCGCCACCTTGCCCGAGGCGCCGACGGGCACCGAGACGACGATGAGGTCGGCGCCTTCGACGGCCTGGCCGGCATCGTGCACATAATCGGTGCCGAGATCGAGCTCGCGGGCGCGGTCGAGCGTCTCCTGGCTGCGGCTGGAGATGGTGACGGTCTTTGCCAGCCCCTTGGCCTTCACCGCGCGGGCGATGGAGGAGCCGATGAGGCCGATGCCGATCAGCGTGATCTTGTCGAAATGTCCGTCCGTCATGTCCGCCGTCCCTTTTTGCCGCTCCGGCCCGGATTAGCGGGCAGCTCGACATTTGTCGAGGGGATCAGCGCGGCGCGCGCTCGCGCGTCGTCGGCACGCCCTGCGGCGCCAGCACCGGCACGAAGACGCGGCGCGAGGCGCGGGCGGCGACCGGCAGGCCCTGGTAGAGCCGTTTCTGCGCCTCCACGATGATGACGCCGGAAAACATCGGCCAGAGCATGCGCCCCAGCCGCTCGAAGGCGCCGCGCAGTTTCTGCACGCTGCGCAGCTTGGAGGGCGGGAAGAACAGCGCCTCGGCGGAGGCGCCGGGCGTGAAATTGGTCTCGCGCAGCAGCGCGGTGAGCTGGCCGCGGGAATAGGGCCGGCCGGAGCCGAAGGGCGTGTGCTCCATGCGCGCCCAGACACCGCGCCGGTTCGGCACGACGATGACGAGCCGCCCGCCCGGCGCCAGCACGCGCCAGAGCTCCTTCATGGTCTCGCGCGGGTTTTCCGCGAATTCCAGCGAATGCACCATCAGGATACGGTCGACGGCAGCGTCCGGCAGCGGCAGTTCCTCATCGAAAACCAGCGCCGTGGAAGAGAGCTCGCTCGGCGGCCAGTTCACCGCGCCCTGGCCGGCCGGCATGAAGGCGAAGGTGCGCTCGGTGTCCGCGCGGAAGCGCTCGAGATAGGGCACGGCATAACCGAGCCCGACCAGCCGCTCGTCCGGCAGCCGCGCCCAGAGCGAGGCAAGCGCCATGGCGATCGAATGATCGGCCAGGCGGCCAAGCGACGAGTGGTAGAATTCGCGGAGGTCGACGATATCGGCATGCATGGCCTGAATGTGAGCGATAGTCCGGTGGACTTCAAGGCCGATTGCCTTACATTCCCGCCGACCGACCGCCCGACCGATAGATAAGGATTGCGCCATGGCTTCGCTCGAACTAGACCTCTTCCCTTGCCGCAGCGACAATTTCGGCGTGCTGCTGCATGACCCGGCGACGGGTGCGACCGCGAGCATCGATGCGCCGGAGGAACAGCCGATCCTCGACGCGCTCGCCCGCCGTGGCTGGACGCTCAGCCACATTTTCACGACCCATCACCACAACGACCATGTCGAGGCCAATCTGGCGCTGAAGGCGCGTTTCGGCGTCACGATCATCGGGCCGGCGCGCGAGGCGCCGCGCATTCCCGGCATCGATCAAAAGGTGGATGGTGGCGACAGCTTCGACTTCGCCGGCCGCCGCGTCGATGTCATCCTGACGCCGGGCCATACGCTGGGGCATGTCTGCTTCCACCTGCCGGCAGAAAAGCTGCTGTTTGCCGCCGATACGCTCTTCGCGCTCGGCTGCGGCAGGCTTTTCGAGGGTACGCCGGCGCAGATGTGGGACTCGCTTTCAAAGCTCGCTGCCCTGCCGGACGAGACGACCGTCTACTTCGGCCACGAATACACGCTGTCCAATGCGCGCTTCGCAAAGACCATCGACCCGGAGAATGCAGCGCTCCTCAGCCGTGTCGCCGAGATCGAGACGCTGCGGGCGGAGGGTACTTTCACCGCGCCCACGACGATCGGGTTGGAAAAGGCGACGAACCCGTTCCTGCGCGCCGCCGACCCGGCGATCCGCCGCCATCTCGGCCTGGAGACGGCCAGTGACGCCGAGGTCTTCGCCGAAATCCGGGCGCGCAAGGATCGGTTCTGATGACGCCCGAAGAGATCATCGCCCGGCTCGGCATGGAGCGGCATCCGGAAGGCGGCTGGTATGTGCAGACCTTCAGGGATGCCGATGGCGGCGAGCGCGGGCATTCGACGGCGATCTACTACCTGCTGGAAAAGGGTGAACGTTCGCACTGGCACCGGGTGAAGGATGCCGTCGAGATCTGGCATCATTATGCGGGCGGGCCGCTGGCGCTGTCGCTGAGCGACGGCGATGCGCCGGCCGAGGTGCAGGTGCTCGGACCGGATCTTGCCGCAGGTGAGCGGCCGCAGCTCATCGTTCCGGCAAACTGGTGGCAGGCGGCCGAGCCGCTCGGCGACTGGACGCTGGTCGGCTGCACGGTCTCGCCCGGCTTCGTCTTCTCGTCCTTCGAGATGGCGCCGCCCGGCTGGACGCCCGGCGGCTGAGTTCAGGTCGGCACCGCCGTGCGCCTGCGCAAAATCATGTCCTTGGCGGCCAGCACCGCGCCACCCGTCACCAGCAGGCAGGCGAGGCCGATGCGCCAGGACGGTTCGGCGAAGCCCGTGAGGATCAGCATGAAGGTCGAGAGCAGCGGCGCGGCATAGCTTGCGGCGCCGAGGATCTGGATGTCGCCGTTCTTGACGCCGAAATCCCAGGCATAGAAGGCGGCTCCCACCGGCAGCAGGCCGAGACCGGCGACGGCGAACCACTCGAAATTGCTTTGCGGCCAGACCGTGGTTTCCAGCATCACATGGCAGATGAGCGACAGGAGCGAGGTGGCGAGGCAGAAGCCGGTCACCACATCGGTCGAGACGGCCTCGAAGCGGCGGGTGATCAGCGAATAACCGGCCCAGGTGAAGGCGCAGAGGAACGCCGCGCCATAGCCGACGAGATAGGCCTCGTCGAAGGCAAAGCCGTTACGGCCGACGATGAGGACCGTGCCGCCAAGGCCGAGGACGGCGCCGACGACATGGTTCCACTTCAGCGTCTCGCCCGGCAGCAGCGCCGAGCCGACGACGATCAGCAGCGGCCAGAGATAGGCGATGAGGCCGGCTTCGACGGCCGGCGCGTTGCGCAGCGCCGTGAAATAGAGGAAGTGATAGCCGAACAGGCCCAGAATGCCGGTGATCCAGACCTTTGGCGGTTGCCGCAGCAATCTGACGCGCTGCGGCCTCGCGGCGAGCACGATGAGGCCGGGCAGGCTGCCGATCAGGAAGCAGATGGCGGAAAGCTGGAAGGGCGGCATCTTGCCCGAGGCGGCGGTGAAAAGCGCGAGCAGCGCCCACATGAGGATCGCCGAAAAGCCGATGAGGGTTGCACGCGTCTTCAAGGCCGATCACTCCCGCCGGTTTTCCGACGGGGCGCCGCGTCAGCCGCCGAAGCGCGTGGCCGAGACGGTGACAGGGCCGAGCTTGGTCGGAATCTGTACATAGACCGGAGCATATACATTCGCCCCCTCGGCCTTGGCAAACCAGATTTCCATCGTCGTCAGCTTGCGCAGGTATTCCACGTCGTCACGGCCCTTCTTGTAGCCGGACTTGGGGATGAAGCGGATGCCGCAGACCACGACATCGCCTTCGAAACCCTTGGTGGAATAGGGCTTGGTTCCCTTGGAGGTGAGTTTGATGTCCATCCGGGATTCGCCGTCGAAGATCGGCAGCGTCTTCGGGCAGACCTTGCCGTCGTCGGAAGGAATGATCAGGCCGGAGATCGGATCCAGCACGGCACGCATGTCGGCGCTGGAGACCGGCACCCAATTCTTCGGTTTGCGGCGCGGCGGCGTCATGTTCGCGGTGACGACGTTGCCGTTGCGGAAGGTGACATCGATGGCGCGGCTGCGCTTGCCGCTCTTGTAGGTCACGGAATAGTTGGTGGCGCGCAGCTTGTCGCGGCTGACGGTGCCCGAGACCGAGGTCGTGCCCTTGGTGCTGGAAAAGATATCGGCGAGGCCGGCCGATTGCAGGCTGCCGGAGATCGTGTAGCGGTTGCCCTCAAAGGCCGAGCGGAAGGTGGCGGTGGCGACCGGCAGGCCGGAGAGACGGATGCTGTAGTCCGTGCGATGCTCGATTTCAGCCGACGACAGCGGTGTCGCGCTGCCCGCAAGGGCAAGCGACACCAGTGCGCCAGCAATCCAACCCCGCCCGTTCATCTTCACGCTCTCCATTGAGACGCTCCGCCTAACCCGCCATTGCGGCGATTCTGCGCCGGTCGAAAAATCCCGACCGGCTTGCTATTGCCTGCAAATCATGGGTTCTGGCAACTGAATTCAAGCTGAACGGCAGGTTTGGCTTGACGGCTCCGCTCCGTGTGACTATAGAACCGCAACTTTCCAAAAAGGCCAGACGGACTGCGGCCGGTTTCGGTGCCGGAAACGTATTGTCCTGAACCAAGAAAAATAGGTGTACCATGTCCCGTAGTTGCGAATTGACCGGCAAGGGCGTCCAGTCGGGCAACAATGTGAGCCACGCAAACAACAAGACGAAGCGCCGGTTCCTGCCGAACCTGTGCAGTGTCACGCTGATTTCCGATGCCCTCGGCCAGCGTTACCGTCTTCGCGTTTCCGCTGCAGCGCTCCGCTCCGTCGAGCACCGCGGTGGTCTCGATGCCTTCCTGCTGAAGGCTGACGAGGCCGAACTGTCGATGCGCGCGCGTCTGCTGCGTCGCCAGATCGCCAAGAAGACCGCAGCCGCTGCTGTCGCTGCCTGATCTTTCAGGTTTTGCGTTGCGATGCTTTGATTGAGGCTTGACCGGTTCCGGGCAGGCCTCAATGCTTTGCGTGGCGTACATTGTCAGTCCTCCAACTGGTGGCATCACCCAGGATAAAAAAATGCTAGCGAACCGCATTACCCTTATCTACGTCCTCCTGATGACGGTCGTCGTCGTCGCCTCCAACGTGCTGGTGCAGTACCCGCTTTCCGGTGAACTGTTCGGCATCGCGCTCGGCGACCTTCTGACCTATGGCGCCTTCACCTATCCGGTCGCCTTCCTCATCACCGACCTCACGAACCGCCAGTTCGGCCCGCGCGTCGCGCGCCGCGTCGTAGCAGCCGGTTTTCTGGTCGCCGTGGTGTTCTCCTTCGCGGTCGCCTCGCCGCGCATCGCCATTGCGTCCGGCTCGGCCTTCCTGCTGGGCCAGCTCCTCGACATTTCCGTCTTCAACCAGCTGCGCCGGCAGGCCTGGTGGCGTGCGCCGCTGCTCGCCTCGGTGATCGGCTCGGTGCTCGATACGGTGATCTTCTTCTCCTTCGCCTTCGCGCCGGCCTTTTCCATCTTCGGGCCGAACGATGCCTTCGCGATCGAATGGGCGCCGGTGCTCGGCGTGCTGACCACGGACGCGCCACGCTGGATCTCCTGGGCGCTCGGCGATTTCACGGTGAAGGTGCTGGTGGGCATCGTCATGCTGCTGCCCTATGGCGCGCTGATGAGCAAGCTGAAGCCGATGTCGGGCATCGAAAAGACGGCCTGATAACGGCCGCAAAGCCTGAATGAAGAAAGCCGTCCGGTTACTGCGGGCGGCTAAGGTCGTCGAAAAACATCACTCCAAGCACTCCGTCATCCTCGGGCTTGACCCGAGGATCCACATCCGCGTGGTGCCGGTGGATGGATGGCCGGGTCAAGCCCGACCATGACGGAGGAGCGGTTTGGCGGCCTTTATTTGTCCTGCGGCAGCCTGAACTCCAGCATCAGGTTACGCTGGAGAATGGAGTGGTTGTCGTCGGAAACGACGATGAGGCGGATGTCGTCCGGCGCCATGACCACCACGTCCAGCCCCTCCATATTGTCGATCTGGTGGCTGAGATCGACGTCGATCAGCACCTCGCCATCGGCCACTGCGCCCGGACGGATCTTCGTGCCGTCGATCCGGCGGATGCGCATGCCGACGCCATCGGAAAGGCGGAAGCGGCGTTCCAGCAGCAGCAGGTCGCCATTCGGCAGGAAGGCGCCGTCGGTGATGTCCCAGGGGTCGTTGCGCCTCACCGTGAAAGCGCCGGCAAGCGGGCCGTCGAGAATGGCCGCAAGCGCGTTGCCATCGGCATCGAGACTGCGCTCGGTGACCGTGACCGGCACGGCGCCGAGCGGCCCCGCCTCGGGCGACATGGCGAGCGTCTCCATGCCGCGGTTGCCGCGCAATTCCGCGCGGGGGAAGGGGAGCGGCAGTTCGCGTGATGGCCGCGCTTCCATGAAGCCCGGATCCGGATAGGCGTCGATGCGGTGCACCGCCTCGAAGCTTACCAGCAGCTCGCCCTTGCCGATCGCCAGGCCCTCGGCGTCCATCTGGTACTTGACGTTCTCGTCCTGGCCTTCGGCATTGAACATCGAGCGCGTCTTCAGGTCGGCAAGACCGCTCAGGCGGCCTTCGCTATCGCGTTCAATGCGACCGGTCAGCCAGTGCCCGGTGTCGAGCACGGCGACGAAGGATTCGTGGTCCGCGCGAAAGCGGATCGCCGACACGGCGCCGAGCAGCGGATTGCTGGACGAATAGCTAAGGCCGCCTAGGAATTCGAGCTTGCCGAAGGTGCGGGTGTCGGAGCCGAGCGCGAATTGCGAGAAGCCGCGGTTGACGACGGGCAAGTCGATGATTTCGGCTGCGGCCGGTTGGGCCAACGTGAGCGCCATACCGAGCGCAAGCCCATGCCACAGGCGACTGTGCGCCGCCGGCTCAGCCCGCACGGCGGCGGCCGGCGGGGCGGCGGCTGGTGGTTTCGTCGGCGAAGAGCGAGGCGAGCTGTTCGGTCATGGCGCCCGCCAGCTCGTCCGCGTCGACGATGGTGACGGCGCGGCGATAATAGCGGGTGACGTCGTGGCCGATGCCGATGGCGAGAAGCTCGACGGGCGAACGGGTCTCGATCTGCTCGATGACGGCGCGCAGGTGCCGTTCCAGATAGTTGCCGGGGTTCACCGAGAGCGTCGAATCATCGACCGGTGCGCCATCCGAGATCATCATCAGGATGCGGCGCTGCTCGGGGCGGGCGAGCAGGCGGTCGTGCGCCCAGATCAGCGCCTCGCCGTCGATGTTTTCCTTGAGCAGCCCTTCGCGCATCATCAGGCCGAGATTGCGCCGTGCGCGCCGCCAGGGCGCGTCCGCCGCCTTGTAGATGATATGGCGCAGGTCGTTGAGGCGGCCCGGCGCCTGCGGCTTGCCGCTGCCGAGCCATTTTTCGCGCGACTGGCCGCCCTTCCACGCCTTGGTGGTGAAGCCGAGGATTTCCACCTTCACGCCGCAGCGCTCCAGCGTGCGGGCCAGGATATCGGCGCAGGTGGCGGCAACCGTGATCGGCCGGCCGCGCATCGAGCCGGAATTGTCGATGAGCAGCGTCACGACCGTATCGCGGAAGGTCGTGTCCTTCTCGCGCTTGAAGGAGAGCGGCTGCATCGGATCGATGATGATGCGTTGCAGGCGGGCGCTGTCGAGGTAACCCTCTTCGAGGTCGAATTCCCAGGCGCGGTTCTGCTGCGCCATCAGGCGGCGTTGCAGGCGGTTCGCCAGGCGGCCGACCGCGCCCTGCAGATGGGCGAGCTGTTTGTCGAGGAAGGCGCGCAGGCGGTCGAGTTCCGCCTCGTCGCAGAGCTCTTCCGCGGTGATCGTCTCGTCGAATTCCTGCGTGAAGACCGTGTAGTCGACCTTCTCGTTGAAATCCGTGAAGGGATGGTTCGGGCGGCGCACTTCGCCGGGCGTCTCGGTGTCATCGCCGTCGTCGTCGACGAGATCGTCGTCGGAGATTTCCGCGCCGTCCATCTCGCCTTCTTCCATCTGGTCGTCGGACGTGTCGCTCTCGTCGGCAGGCGCCGAATCGTCGCCGGCCTCTTCCTTGCTGTTGTTGTCTTCTTCCTCTTGGCTGCGCGGCTGGTTTTCGTCCTCGGGCGTTTCCGAATCGTCCTCTTCGGTCTCGTCCTCGCCGTACTGCTCGGCGACGTTCATCGAGGCGAGCATGTTGCGCACGACGCGGGAGAAGGCCTGCTGGTCGTTGATCGTCGCGGAGAGGCCGTCCATGTCCCTGGCGGCCTTGTCCTCGATGAAATCGCGCCAGAGGTCGAGCACCTTGCCCGCGGAGGCCGGCGGGGCCTGGCCCGTCAGCTTTTCGCGCACGATAAGGGCGACGGCCTCTTCGAGCGGCGCATCGGCCTGGCGGGTGATCGCGGAGAAATTCGCCTTGGCGTATTTCTCCGTCAGCATGGTGGTGAGGTTCTGCGACATGCCATGCATGCGGTTGGAACCGATCGCCTCGACGCGCGCCTGTTCGACGGCGTCGAAGATGGCGCGCGCATCCGCACCCTGCGGCGACATGGTCGCGTGGACGCGGGCGTCGTGGCAGGCCTTGCGCAACGCCATCGAATCGCCGAGGCCGCGGGTGATCGCGACTTCGGTCGGCGTGGGGCGTTTGGTCAGTTCCGGCAGGCGGATGCGCTCGCCGGTCATGCCGGGCCGCTCGTTGGCGAAGGCGACCTCCACCTCCGCATCGCCGGAGACGGCGCGAACACAGCCCGTCACCGCGCGGCGGAACGGCTCCATGTCGACCACGCCGCCGGGCCTCGGCTTCGAATTGTCTCCGCGAGCAGCCATGAGATTCCTACCCGACCGTCAGGCCGTCGCCTCAAGCACGATATTGGCGGCACTTTCCTTCAGCTCGACGCCGAAGGCGCGCTGGTACAGTTCGGCGACCAGCGTGCGTTCCAGTTCGTCGCACTTGTTGAGGAAGGTGACGCGGAAGGCGAAGGCGAGATCACCGAAGATCTCGGCGTTTTCGCCCCAGGTGATGACGGTGCGCGGGCTCATCACGGTCGACAGGTCGCCGTTGATGAAGGCAGCGCGCGTGAGATCGGCGACGCGTACCATGCGCGAGATCGTGTCGCGACCGTCCTTGCCGGCAGCAAGGCGCTTCACCTTGGCGGCGACGATGCTGACCTCGTGGTCGTGCGGCAGGTAGTTGAGCGTGGTGACGATCGACCAGCGGTCCATCTGCGCCTGGTTGATCTGCTGCGTGCCGTGGTAGAGGCCCGTCGTATCGCCGAGGCCGACCGTGTTGGCGGTGGCAAACAGACGGAAGGCGGGGTGCGGGCGGATGACGCGGCTCTGGTCGAGCAGCGTCAGGCGGCCGGAGGATTCCAGCACGCGCTGGATGACGAACATCACGTCCGGGCGGCCGGCATCGTATTCGTCGAAGACGAGCGCGACATTGTGCTGGTAGGCCCAGGGCAGGATGCCGTCCTTGAATTCGGTGACCTGCAAACCGTCCTTGACGACGATCGCGTCCTTGCCGACGAGGTCGATACGGCTGACATGGCTGTCGAGGTTGACGCGCACGCAGGGCCAGTTGAGGCGGGCCGCGACCTGCTCGATATGGGTCGACTTGCCCGTGCCGTGATAGCCGGAAACCATGACGCGTCGGTTATGCGCAAAGCCCGCGAGAATGGCGAGCGTGGTTTCCCGGTCGAACAGGTAGTCCGGGTCGAGGTCCGGCACATAGGCGTCCGCCTTGGAATAGGCCGGAACCCGAAGGTCCGTATCAATGCCGAAAGCCTCCCGTACGGAAACCGTGGTATCCGGGAGGTTGGAAATATCGAGATCCATCTTGCTCATCACGTCTCCGTGGGCCGCCGCCACCCGCGCGTCCGCCCAATGTCTTGTTGTGCGCCGTCTTATTGTGCGCTGACTGCTCTAGCAGAAGCCGGCCTGCTTTAACAATTGATATGCTTGGATGACCGCGCGAAAACGCTCCTCCGAGCCCCTATCTCCGCCATTTGCATCGGGGTGATGCTTTTTGACAAGGGCTTTGTAGGCGGTCTTGACGTCCTGGGCCGTCGCATTGGCGGCAAGGCCGAGCGTATCGAAGGCTTTTGCCTCCAGTGTCTTCAGTTTTCGGGTGCGCGGTTCCAGGCGGGGGCCGCGGCTTCCCCTGCCCTCGCCGAACAGGCCGAAAGGATCGCGGATGCGCTGATTTGCCCCAGCGGAGCCGGAGCGGGCGCTGCCCTGCGCCGGGCCGTTCTTGGACGCCTTGTTGACGCCGATCGTCCAGGTCGGGCGGTGGCCGGTGATCGCTTCCTTCTGGTAGCGCGCGATCTCGCCGTCGGAGAGGCCGGAGAAGTAGTTGTAGCCCTTGTTGTATTCCTTGACGTGCTCGAAGCAGAACATGAAATACTGGCCTTCGGCATTGCGGCCCACCGGCGCGCGATGCACGGCATTCTCCTCGCAGCCGTCCCACTGACAGGTCGGCGCGGAGCGTTCGGGACGCTCCACGCGCCGCTTCGTGCGAATGCGGTCGAAATATTTGGAATCGAGTTTCATGGCGCTAATTATGGGGGGCGTGACGGCTCGCCACAAGAATTGACAAAGCGGTTTGTTGCTGGCTTTGTGGGACCCTTTTTCTCTCTCGCGGCGCACGGATTTTTTCGCCGTTCAAGGTCTTCGAATGTCCATGAAATCCAGCATAACAGAGAAGCTCGGCGCCGCTTTTGCGCCGGAGCGTCTCGAGGTCATCAACGAAAGCCACCTGCATGCCGGCCACAAGCCGGAATTCGATGGCGAAGGCGAGACGCATATGCGCGTGCGCATCGTCTCGTCCGCCTTTGCCGGCATGAGCCGCGTGGCGCGCCACCGGGCGATCAACGATCTGGTGAAGGCGGAGTTCGATGCCGGGTTGCATGCGCTCGCCGTCGAGGTGGCGGCACCCGGCGAACCCACCCGTTGGTAATCAGAGCAATTCCAGCAAAAGTGCGAAGCGGTTTTGCGTCCGGAATTGCGTCAAACAAAAGTCAGGCGCGCAGTTGCTCCGGGGCGACCGGGCGGATGCGCAGCTTGGTGATGCGGTTCTTCACCCGCTTCATGACAATGAAGCGCTTGCCGTAGAAGGTGAAGGCCTGGCGCTCTTCCGGAATCGATTTCGATTCGTGGATGACGAGGCCGGCAATGGTCGTCGCTTCCTCGTCGGGAAGGGACCAGTCAAAAGCGCGGTTGAGATCGCGGATCGCAACGCTGCCGTCGACGACGAGCGAACCGTCCGCCTCCTGGCGCACGCCCTGCATGTCGACATCCTTCTCGTCGGAAATATCGCCGACGATCTCCTTCAGAATGTCCTGTAGCGTGACGAGGCCCTGCACCTCGCCATATTCGTCCACAACGGTGGCAAAGTGCTCCTTGCGGCGCAGGAAGGCGGCGAGCTGTTCCTTGAGCGTCGTGGTATCCGGCACGAACCAGGGTTTTTGCGCGACCTCGGTGATGTCGAGGTTCTTCGGCTCGACGCCCGGCTCCGCCAATGCGCGCAAAAGATCCTTGGCGTGCACGACGCCGACGATATTGTCGACCGAGCCCGCCCAGAGCGGCATGCGCGTATAGGGGCTCTCGAGCACGGCCTTCACGATCTCCTCCGGTCGATCACCGGCATTCAGCGCCCGCATGGTCGTACGGTGGATCATGATGTCGGAGACTTCCAGCGCGTCGAGATCGAGGGTGCTGGCGGATTTTTCGCGTTCGGATTTTGCCTGCGGGTCGCGGGAGGCCTGGCCGTTGCGGCGCTCGCCTTCCGCTTCGCGCGTCTCCTGGCGCGGGCGCCGGAGCCCGGCGATCGCCGTGCGCCAGCGGAAAAGAGCCACGGCGAGAACGACCAGGCCGACGATGAGGACGATCAACGGCCAGTGGGTGGGAGCGAGCGCGGCGGGCGTGTCGCTGGTCATTTCGGCAGCTTTTCCTTGAGGAAGGCGACGACTTCGGATTGCGGCACGTCATCGGCGACGAAGGACTGGCCGATGCCGCGCGTCAGGATGAAGGTGAGCTTGCCGCCCTTGACCTTCTTGTCCTGGGCGATCGCGTCCATCAGCCGTTCGGCCGGCGGCAGGCCGCCCGGGATCTGGTCCATCGTTGTCGGCAGACCGACTTCGCGAAGATGCGCCTCGACGCGCCTGCCGTCGTCGGGGCTGGCGAGGTTCATGCGGGCGGAGAACTGGTGGGCGAGCACCATGCCGATCGAAACGCCCTCGCCGTGGACGAGGCGGGCGCTGTCATAGTCCGTCGCGGCTTCCAGCGCATGGCCGAAGGTGTGGCCGAGATTGAGCAGCGCGCGTGCGCCGTTCTCCCGCTCGTCGGCGGCGACGACGTCGGCCTTGGCCTGGCAGCTGGTGGCGATCGCCTCGATGCGGGCCTCGCCGCCGGCAAAGACGTCCTGCCAGTTCTTCTCCAGCCAGGCGAAGAAGTCCGGCTTGTCGATCAGGCCGTACTTGGCAACTTCGGCATAACCGGCTCGGAATTCGCGCTGCGAGAGCGTGTCGAGCACGTCCGTATCGGCGAGCACGAGGTCCGGCTGGTGGAAGACGCCGATGAGGTTTTTTCCGTGCGGCGAATTGATACCCGTCTTGCCGCCGACGGAGGAATCGACCTGCGCCAGCAGCGAGGTCGGCACCTGGATGAAGCGCGAGCCGCGGCGCGCGATGCCGGCGGCAAAACCGGTCAAGTCGCCGATGACGCCGCCGCCGAGCGCCACGACCGCGTCGTTGCGCTCGATACGGGCGGCGAGCACGCTGTCGCAGACGCTGATCAGGTGCTCGAAGCTCTTCGTCTTTTCGCCGGCCGGCAGCACCAGCGAGACGGCATCGATGCCTTCTGCGTTGAGCGCGGCCATGAAGCCGTCGAGATAGAGGGGGGCGACATGCGCATCGGTGATGACGGCGATCTTGCGGCCCTTGAGGCGGCTGGCGATCTCGCGGCCGGCGGCGGCGATCAGGCCGGGGCCGATCAGGATGTCGTAGGCGCGGTCGCCCAGTTCGACGCGGACGGTGCGGCGGGCGGTGGCAGTGGCAGTCATCGTCATCTCGTCAGGTTCTGGGGCGGGCGGCGGTGATCGCGGCGAGCACCTCCTCCACCATGGTTTCCTTCTTCACGTCGCGCGAGAGCACCGTGAGATCGGCTTCCGCATAGACGGGATAGCGGGCGTTCATGAGGTTTTCGAGCGTCTGGCGTGGATTCTCCGTCTTGAGCAGCGGGCGGGTGTCGCGCATGTTGACGCGTTCCCACAGCACGTCGAGGTCGGCCTTCAGCCAGACGGTGAGCCCGCCGCGCCGGATGTGCTTTCGCGTGTTCTCGTTGATATAGGCGCCGCCGCCGGTCGACACGACCCGCGGGCCGGAGCGCAGCAGGCGCTTTATGACCCGGGTTTCCAGCGCGCGGAACTCCGCCTCGCCGTAAGCCGCGAAAAGATCGGTGATCGACATGCGCGAGACACGCTCGATTTCGTGGTCGGAATCGATGAAGGGAATGCCGAGCGCCTGGGCCGTCATCCGGCCGACCGCCGACTTGCCGGCGCCCATCAGGCCGATCAGCACGAGGTTGCGCTTGCCGAGTGCTGCGCGGGCCTGCTCGGCGAGCGTGGAAGGGGCCGGTTCGATCAGCTCGGTCATTTGTGTTTCCGGGGTTTCGTCCCTTTCCGTATCGACAAAAGCACCGGAAGCGTCAAGCCTGCGCCGGGGTTCATCCCACGTGTCGGCCTTGCGCTCGGCGTGGGGCGAGGCGATATAGGGGGCATCGTCCCGGAGAGCGCCATGCCGACCCTGTTCCGATTCCTGTTCTTCTGCGCCGTGATCGCCGGCTCGATCTACGGTACGATGGTGGCGCTGGTGACCTTCGTGGAACCGACGCCGCGCGAGGTGACGATCCGCATTCCTTCCGAACGGGTGAACCCGCAGCCATGAGGGACCCCTCCGCACTGCAGGTCGAGTCCTTCCTCGAGATGATGAGCGCCGAGCGGGGTGCTGCGACGAACACGCTGCAATCCTACGAGCGGGACCTGGAGGACGTGCGTTCTTTCCTCAACGGGCGCGGCGTGCGCCTGACGGACGCGACGCCGGACGATCTGCGCGCCTATCTCGGCCATCTCGCCAAGCAGGGTTTTGCCGCCTCCTCGCAGGCGCGGCGGCTGTCGGCGCTCCGGCAGTTCTTCAAGTTCCTCTATGGCGAGGGTCTGAGGGGCGACGATCCGACCGGCATTCTCGATGCGCCGAAGAAGGGCCGCTCGCTGCCGAAGACGCTGAGCGTCGACGACGTCGGCCGGCTCATCGGTCGGGCGGAGACTGAAGCCGCGGAGCCCGGCGGCAACCTTCTCCTGCGCCGCCGCATGCATCTGCTCGTGGAACTGCTCTATGCGACGGGGATGCGCGTCAGCGAGCTCGTTTCACTGCCGGCAAGCGCGCTGGCGCAGACCGGGCGTTTCCTGGTCGTGAAGGGCAAGGGCAACAAGGAGCGGCTGGTGCCGCTGTCGCGCGCCGCGGTTGCCGCCCTCGATGCCTATGGCGAGGCGCTGGCGGCCGAGGTCGGCGACGATCCGGCAGCGGGGCGCTTCCTGTTTCCCGCCCAAAGCAAGGAAGGCTATCTCCCGCGACAGGTTTTTGCGCGTGACCTGAAGGCGCTGGCGGGGCGGGCGGGCATTCGTGCCGCCACGCTCTCGCCGCATGTGCTGCGCCATGCTTTTGCCAGCCATCTGCTGCAGAACGGCGCGGACCTGCGTGCCGTGCAGGAACTGCTCGGCCACTCGGACATTTCCACGACACAAATCTATACCCATGTGCTGGAAGAACGGCTGCACCAGCTCGTTCAGACCCATCACCCTCTTGCCAAACAGGCAAAAAAACCGGATTAGGACCCCCAATGCTTGCAAATGGCCGCTTGGCCGGCTGCACCCTGGCGCGGTTTGAGCAAACGATCGGAAACGCATCTCATGCACAACTACCTCGATTTCGAAAAGCCCATCTCGGATCTCGAAGGCAAAATCCACGAGCTGAGAAAGCTCGCCGAGGAAGATGAGAGCATCGACACGACGGATGAGGTCGGTAGGCTTGAAATCCGCGCCCGCGAGGCGATGGCCGACATCTATTCCAAGCTGACTCCCTGGCAGAAGACGCAGGTCGCGCGCCATCCGCAGCGCCCGCATTTCCTCGATTTCGCCGGCCAGCTTTTCGACGAGTTCACGCCGCTTGCCGGCGACCGCAAGTTCGCCGAGGACGAGGCGATCCAGGCCGGCCTCGGCCGGTTCCGCGGCGAGGCCGTCGCCATTATCGGCCAGGAAAAGGGCAACGACACCAAGTCGCGCCTGAAACACAATTTCGGCAGCGCGCGGCCGGAAGGCTACCGCAAGGCGATCCGCGTCATGGAAATGGCCGACCGCTTCGGCATTCCGATCGTCACGCTGATCGACACCGCCGGCGCCTATCCGGGCATCGGCGCGGAAGAGCGCGGCCAGGCGGAAGCCATCGCCCGCTCCACGGAGATGTGCCTCAATGTCCGCGTGCCGATCGTCTCGGTCGTGCTCGGCGAAGGCGGCTCGGGCGGCGCCATCGCCATCGCCACCGGCGACCGGGTCTACATGCTGGAACATGCGATCTACAGCGTGATCTCGCCGGAGGGTGCTGCCTCGATCCTGTGGCGCGATTCGACGCGCGCCAAGGAGGCGGCCAGCAATATGAAGATCACGGCGGAAGACCTGAAGGCCTTCGGCATCATCGACGGCATCATCCAGGAGCCGGTCGGCGGCGCGCATCGCGACCCCGAAGCGGTGATCGGGCGCACCGGCGACGTGATCGCGGCGGCGCTCAAGGATCTCGGCGCCAAGCCGGGCGACCAACTGCGGAAGGACCGCCGCCAGCGTTATCTCAATATCGGCCGCCAGCTTTAACCGGATTCTTGGCCGTTGGCGGCCCTTGGGGCTGCTTTCGCCCCATCTCGGCCATAATCCTTGTGTCTGAGATGGTCGCGGCTTCCCGGCAGCCTCGCGAAAGAATTTCCGGTTAAGAATTTATGAAGTATAAGCCGGTTACGACTGCGCGTCCGCCCTTGTCGGCGCGACGGCATGCGATCTGACGATTGTTGACGGACCTTTCGAATGCGCCTGACTGTTCTTGCCGCTGTATCGCTTCTCGCTGTGGTCGCTGCCGGCTGCACGAACGAGACGCTCGACACGTTCGACAAGGTCGACGTCGACATCACCAAGGTTTCCAGCAAGACCAACTACCAGCTTTCCTCCGCGGTGCTCGGCAAGCTGTCCTCGATGGGCATCGACCGCTCCTCGCCGATGATGCTGCGCATCTTCAAGGAAGAGGGCCGGCTGGAGCTGTGGAAGGCCGACCGGGCGAACCGCTACAAGCTGGTGCGCAACTACAAGATCTGCGCGTGGTCCGGCAAACTCGGGCCGAAGATGAAGGAAGGCGACCGGCAGGCGCCGGAAGGGTTCTATCCGCTCTCCAAGGCGAACATGAACCCGAATTCGAGCTACTACCTCGCCATCAATACCGGCTACCCGAATGCCTTTGACCGCGCCAATAAGGCGAGCGGCACGCATCTGATGATCCACGGCGCCTGCTCGTCGTCCGGCTGCTATTCGATGACCGACGAGCAGATGGTGGAAATCTTCGCCTTCGCCCGCGATGCGTTCGGCGGCGGGCAGTCGACCATCCAGCTCCAGGCCTTCCCATTCCGCATGACCGCGGAAAACATGGCGCGCCACCGCGACAATCCGCATATCGAATTCTGGAAGATGCTGAAGGTCGGCTATGATCATTTCGAGCTGACCAAGCGTCCGCCCGAGGTCAATGTCTGCGAGAAGAAGTACGTCTTCAACCAGCAGGCCGACAAGCCTTTCTCGCCGGCTGGCGCCTGCCCGGCGATGACGACGCCTGCCAGCCTCGAAGTGGCGCTCGGCAGCTACAACAAGACCTATGCGGCGGCTTACGCCACGGCGATGCGGAAATATGACGGCACGGTCTGGGTCGAACCTTCGGAAGCCCAGCGCAAGGCGATCGTCGCCGACCAGCGCAAGGGCCGCGAACTCGCCTATGCGCCGACCGGCAATTCGCTCGATGCCGGCAAGCTGATGACCGCCCGCGAGCTCGCCGAGCAGAAGCGCAAGGCCGAAGAGGCCGAAAAGCGCAAGGTCGAGGCCGCCGAACGCGCGGTTCGCGAGGCCGAGCAGGCCAAGCTCGACGCCGAGCAGGCGAAGATCAAGGAGGCCGAGGCGCTCGCCGCCGACGTCGCCGCCGCGAAGGCCGCAAAGCAGGCCGGAGGCAAGGACGCCCTGCCGGTGCCGGTGGAAAATCCGGGCGTCGCTGTCGTCGAGAAGAAGCAGGAAAAGCCCTTCTGGAAATTCTGGACCGACAAGGCCGCCCCGCGCAAGGTCGAGCCGGTCGCCGGCGTGACGCAGGAGACCCAGCAGCAGGCGAAGGCCGAAGCCGGGACACAGATGCTCCAGAAGGAACAGAAGCCGGCGACGGAGACCGCCGGCCAGCGCGTCGAGAAGCCCGCGGAAGGCACGGTCGTCCTGCCGACACCGGAGCAAAATCCGGAGGTTCAGGTCGTCGAGAAGAAGGCCGAAAAACCCTTCTGGAAATTCTGGCAGAAATGACCGCCACGGCGGCCGGCGACGAAGACGAAGTCTATGACCTGCGCGGCCTGAAATGCCCTTTGCCGGTGATGAAGGCACGCAAGCGCCTGTCGGCGATGGCGGCCGGCGCCGCACTCTGGGTCGAAACCACCGACCCCCTCGCCGTCATCGACATCCCCCACTTCTGTAACGAGGACGGCCACACGCTCGAAGCAAGCGAGCGCGTCGAAGCGGGGCATCGCTTCCTGATCCGCAAAAAGGTTTAGTGGCTGGCAGCTATTGTCGCGTCTTGCGGCTCCCCCCTCTGCCCTGCCAGGCATCTCCCCCTCAAGGGGGAGATTGGATGGAGCGCCGTCTCGCTTCAAACGCTGCTGCTCGAATGCAGAGGCATAGCCTTGCTGATCTCCCCCCTTGAGGGGGAGATGCCCGGCAGGGCAGAGGGGGGTAAACTGCGCGCAGGCCTTAAAGCCGCAATCCCGGTATCGCCAGTGGATTGTCCGAGAGCGCCGTGCGGTCCGGGCGGTCGATGCTTGGGGTGCCGGTGAAGGCGTCGAAGAGGTCGCGCACGAAGGCTTCCGGCAGGTCCTTGGTGATCAGGACCAGACGGGTGCGCCGATCGGACGGGTCGGGCCAGGCGGGAAGCCGCTCCGGCGGATGGAAGACGCTCTGCACGCCCTGCAGAACCAGCGGGCGCTCTGGACTGGTGGACATCAGCACGATGCCCTTCATGCGCAGCAGCTTTTCGCCATGCGCGGAGCGCAGGAGGTCGACGAACATTTCCAGCGCCATCGGGTCGACCGGGCGATCATGCACGATGCTGAAGGAGCGGATCGTGGCATCATGACGCGTCACGTCATGGGCGTGCTGGTGGCCGTGCCCGTGGTGATGCCCGTGGTCGTGATGATGGTGGTCGTGCCCATGATCGTGGTCATGGTGGTGATGATCGTGCGCCTCCTCATGCAGCCAGCGCCGGACATCCGGGATCTTGCTGCCGGGATCGTAGAGGCCATTGGCGAGCAGAGCCGGGCCGACGAGGCCGGGCGTATCGACGTCGGAAATCGTCGCGCGCGGATTGAGCGCGGCGATCTCCTGTTTCACGGCATCCACGACCGCCGCGTCGGCCATCGAGATCTTGCTGACCAGGATTCGGTCGGCGACGGCGATCTGCTTGACGGCCTCCGGATGGTTGGCAAGCGTCGAGAGGCCATTGACGGCATCGACGACGGTGATCACGCCGTCGAGGCTGAAGGACTGGCTGAGCACGGGATTGCCCATGACCGATTGCAGCACCGGTGCCGGATCGGCCAGCCCGGTGGTCTCGATCACCACGCGCTTCAGCGGCTGGATCTTGCCCGTCTGCATGCGGTCCATCAGGTCGGCCAGCGTATCGACCAGCTCGCCGCGGATCGTGCAGCACAGGCACCCGTCGGACAGTTCGATGACGCCGTCGCTCGACTGCTCGACCAGCAGGTGATCGATGCCCACCTCGCCGAACTCGTTGATGATGACGGCGGTGTCGGTGAGCGCCGGGTCCTTCAGGAGGCGATTGAGCAGGGTCGTCTTGCCCGCACCCAGAAATCCGGTCAGCACGGAAACCGGCACGCGCCGCTCAGCGAGGGTCATGGTCTTGTCCAATCAGAAAGTTGGCCAATCAGAAGGTGGTGGGCCGCGGGATCGGGATCGGCACGTTAGTGAGGCCGCCGGTATCGCCGACGGCGACCTGATCGTTGCCGGCGGGCTTGGCCGTATCGCCGCCCATCAGGCCGGCATAAACGAGCTTCAGCGGTCGGTTCAGCTCGTGGATATAGGGCGAAACGAGCTTTTGCCGGCCCGCCTCGTCGCGGCCTTCGCTGCGCACCTTGGCGGCGTGTTTCGAGCAGATATCCTCGGAAACATCGGCGACGATGTCGCGCGTCTCGCCATAGGGACGCAGCTGGCCGAGCGTCGGCACGCTGCCCGGGCGCATCGTCAGTCCCTTTTCCAGCATGCCGGCCGAAATATCGGCGCGTGCGCCGAGACTGTCTGAGCCGAGCACGACGGAAACGACGCTGCGGCCGTTGCGGGTGGCGGAGGACACCTGGTTGAAGCCGGAGGCGCAGATGAAGCCGGTCTTCATGCCATCGGCGCCATCGAAGCGGCCGATCAGCATGTTGAAGTTCGGGTATTGCTTCTTGCCGGTGGTAAAGCCTTCCAGCGCGAAATAGGAGGCATATTGCGGGAATTCGCGCTTCAGCGTCACGGCGAGCACCGCAAGGTCGCGCGCCGTCGTGTACTGGCCCTTGCCGGGCAGGCCGTGCGGATTGATGAAATGCGAGGAGCTCATGCCGATGCGCGCCGCTTCCGCATTCATGCGGGCAACGAAACCCTGTTCAGAGCCGCCGACCGATTCGCCGATCGCCACGGCAACGTCGTTGGCCGACTTGACGAGGATGATCTTCAGCGCGCTGTCGAGCGTCATCTTCTGGCCGGGCTTGTAATACATCTTGCTCGGCGGTTCTGCGGCGGCGTTCTTGGTCATGGTGACCGCGCTTTCCAGCGTCACCTCGCCGGCCTTGATGGCGCGAAAGACCGTGTAGGCCGTCATCAGCTTGGTGAGGGAGGCGGGATACCAGCGCTGGAAGGCGTCCTCGTGCTCGATGACTTTCAGCGTGTTGACGTCCACCAGCATGCGCGGGTTGGCCGCGGCGGTGGTTGCCAGAAGGGTGGCTGCGAGCAGCAGGCTGGAGCCCAAAAGCCGTGCGCTCCGGCGCGTCGTTCGTCCGTTCATCTGCAAGGGTCTGTCCTCGAAATCGGGAGTTGTCTCGAACCGTCGCCCTATTTAACCTATATGGCACCGTGATGGCAAAGCCATCGAGTAGAGATGGCCAATTTTTCGGCCGAACAGGACAGGATGATCGCATGCCCATTCTTAACCGCGCCGCAGAAATGCAGGACGAAATCGCTGAATGGCGCCGCCACATCCACCGGGAGCCGGAAATTCTCTTCGCCGTGGAGAAGACCGCCGCCTTCGTCGCCGAGAAGCTGCGTGCGTTCGGCGTTGACGAAATCGTGACCGGCATCGGCCGCACCGGCGTCGTCGGCCTCATCCGCGGCAAGGGCGAGGGGCGCACGATCGGGCTTCGCGCCGACATGGATGCGCTGCCGATCGAGGAGGCGACCGGCAAGCCCTGGGCGTCCACCGTCAGGGGCAAGATGCATGCCTGCGGCCATGACGGCCACACGGCCATGCTGCTCGGCGCGGCAAAGTATCTCGCGGAGACGCGCAATTTCTCCGGCAATGTCGCGGTCATCTTCCAGCCGGCCGAAGAGGGCGGCGGCGGCGGCAACGAGATGGTCAAGGACGGCATGATGGAGCGTTTCGGCATTGCCGAGGTCTACGGCATGCACAATCTGCCGGGCATGCCGGTCGGCTCCTTCGGCACGCGGCCTGGCGCGATCATGGCGGCGACCGACGAATTCACCATCACGGTCAAGGGCCGCGGCGGCCATGCCGCGCTGCCGCACAAGACGGTCGACCCGATCGTCATCGGTTCGCAGGTGGTGGGCGCACTCCAGACGATCGTCTCGCGCGTCGCCGACCCGATCGCCTCGCTCGTCGTCTCCGTCACCAAGTTCAATGCCGGCTTCGCCCACAATGTCATTCCCGAGCAGGCGCAGCTTGCCGGCACGGTGCGCACGCTGGACCCCGGGATGCGCGAAGAGGCGGAAGCCCGCATCCGGCAGATCTGCGGCGGCCTTGCCGCAGCGCACGGCGCGGAAATCACCGTCGGCTATCACCGCAACTATCCCGTCACCGTCAACCATCCGGACGAGACCGGCCATGCCGTGGCGGTGGCGCGTGACATTGCCGGCGAGGCCGCCGTCGACCCGGCGCTCGACCCGATGATGGGCGGCGAGGACTTTTCCTACATGCTGCTTTCGCGCCCCGGCGCCTTCGTCTTCCTCGGCAACGGAGACAGTGCCGGCCTGCACCATCCGGCCTACGACTTCAACGACGACGCCATCCCGCACGGAGTGACCTATTGGGTCAAGCTCGTCGAAAGCCGGCTTTCCGCCTGAAAACCCCTTGGCTAAAAGGCCCGGTTTTTGTATGGGTGCAGTCAGTGGTCCCGTAGCTCAGCAGGATAGAGCACCAGATTCCTAATCTGGGGGTCCCGCGTTCGAATCGCGGCGGGATCACCACTTCTTCCAAAGATGATCCAAAACGCCGTCAAAGGATGAAATCGGTCGCCTTGAGGTTGATTTTTCCGTTGAGGAGGAGGGAGAAATCGGCATCTCCGTCGCCGTCGATGTCGCTGAAAACCGTCGTCTTGCCGTCAGCTATTTCGTAGCGCAGCTCGCCGGCCTTGCCGGTGAAGTCGCCCTGGCCGAGGAATTTGAAGAACGGAGTTGTCCCGCTGCCGTTGTCGATGCCGATCTTGCTGAGGTCGATCTTGTCGCCGCCCTTCTGGCTGAAATCGGTGATCGTGTCGCGGGTCCTGGCATCGGCGCCGGAATCGCCCCTGGCGGTGAACAGGAACACGTCCGCGCCCTTTCCGCCTGTCAGGACATCTCGGCCCGCGCCGCCGGCAAGGATATCGGTGCCGAGGCCGCCGAACAGCTGGTCTGCCCCCGCGCCGCCCTCCAGGCGATCGTTCCCGGCGCCGCCGTAGAGCGTGTCGTTGCCTGCTTCGCCGCGCAGCGTATCGGCGCCGTCACCGCCGCCCATCGTATCGTGGCCCCTGCCGCCGGAAAGAGTGTCGGAACCCTTGCCGCCATAGGCCTGGTCGTCGCCATCGCCGCCGTTCAGGCTGTCATTGCCTTCCCCGCCATAGAGCTTGTCCGCGCCGGCATCGCCGAGCAGCGTGTCGTTGCCTTTGCCGCCAAAGAGTGCGTCATTGCCGTCTCCGCCCTGGAGGTCGTCGTTCCCATCGCCGCCGCCGATCGTGTCGTCGTCTTGCCCGCCGAAAACGGTGTCGTTGCCACCGCGGGCGAAAATGGTGTCGTCGCCTTTTCCGCCGTCGATGATGTCGCGACCGTTGGTGCCGAAAAGCTGGTCGGCGCCATCCGTGCCCATTGTCGTCGGAGGATCAAGCGGGCGCGTTACGGTCTCTAGCGTAAACTTGCGCTGAAATATGCCGATATCGTCTTCAGCGCTGTTGCCAGACCAGGTGATGACCCAGCTGCCATCGTCAAGAACAGCGATGGAAGGATATCCCAAGGCAAAGTCGGCACCGCTCACCAGGGTTTCCCGGCCCACGGGCCTTCCCAATCGATCGAACACTTGCTGGAAGATTGCGCCGGAGATGTCAGCCCAGGCAACCACCCAGCCGCCGCCCGGAAGGGATGCCGCGGTCTGCAGGGCCTGTGCATCGATTGTCGTGGTGTTGACCCGGCTTTCAACGCCCCGCATCGAACCGTCGGCATTGAAGGCCTGCTGGTAGATGCCCAGACTGTCCCCGTCCTGATTTTCAGACGTCCAGGTCACCACCCAGCCGCCGTCCGCCAGGGTGGTGACGATCGGGTCGAGTATGCCGTAGTCGTCGTAATTCGCGCTGGTCAGCGTTTCCGAGTCTCTCGGCGTGCCGTCCGCATCGAAGGTGCGAAGGTGCAATTCGAACGAATCGTTGAAAAAGTCGTAGACGGTCCACACGGTCACCCAGCCGCCATCGGCAAGCGTTGCCACGCTCGGCTGGACACTGATAAAGTCGCCGGTGCTGCTGGAAAGCTGCGTCAGCCCGGTGGAGACGCCATTCGGATCGAAGCGCTGCTGGTAGATGCTCGTGTCGCCGCCCGATGTCTCCGATGTCCAGGTGACGACCCATCCGCCATCCGGCAGGGCGGTGGTGCTTTGCTCGTATTCGTCGTCGCCCACAAGGCCCGGACTGATATCCGCTAGCAGCCCGACTGTATTGCCATTGGCGTCAAACCGCTGCTGGAGGACCTGTTCCGTCGTGCCGTCAAAGCTCGAAAAGCTCACGACCCAACCGCCGTCGGCCAGCGCGGTCACGGATGGGGAGATTTCCAAATCGGCCGATATGGCATCTATGCGCGTTTCAACGCCTCTGCGGGTTCCATTTGCATTGAAGGCCTGCTGCAGGACTTCACTATGAGTGCCCGCCAGATCATAGGCTATCCAGGTCACCACCCAGCCGCCATCGCTCAGGCCGGTAACGGATGACTCGATCTCCACGTCGTCCACTTGTGTATTGACAAGCGAAATACCCCCCATGATCAGTGCCATGAAACCGCCCCAGCCCCTCGTGCAGTTCTCGGCCCCTGTTTCGCGTGAAAGCGCTGCGCAGGAAGCCTCTGACGGCAATTGCCGACCCCTATTCAGAAGAAGAGTAATACACAAATCGGCGATCGACTGCGCTCATTTTTTTGAGACGCCACCAAGCCTTCATTCCGCATTGCACTCGACCAGGTTCGTCGGCGTGACGACGCAGTTTGCGGGGCGGTTGGTCGTGCAGGCGGCGATCAAGGTGAGGGCGAGGAAGACAAGGACGGGGCGCATCGGGCCTCTATTGTGCTGCCTTGTCCGCACCCTCAGACGTCTTCCTTCTCGCGCTCCGGGGTCACCACGCGGGGCTTGGGGCGGATGGAGGGGACGAGCGAGGGTTTGGCGACGACCTTTGGCGTCGGCGCCTTGATGCCGAGCATGTTGCGGATGCGGTCGGAGACCAGCGGGCGGAAGCGGCTGGCGCGGAAGGGCATGTCATCGGCGCCGTAGCCTTCCGGGCCGTCGTCCTTGCCGCGGTAGAGCTCCATCAGCTTGATGCCGTAGAAATCGCCGTCGACATAGTGACGGTACTGGCCGGCCCAGCGGACCGTGTAGATCTGGCCCTTGCGGATGCCCTGGTCGATCGAGACGTTCTTGAAACGGTCGTTGATGCAGACGACTTTCTGTCCGACCTGGAACGTGGGCATGCGGTGTTCCTTCTCAGAGCAATTCCAGCAAAAGTGTGAAGCGGTTTTGCGTGCGGAATTGCGTAAAGACCAAGATGTCGCGCCGGCTCAGCCGGTCTTCTTGCAGGTGACGCCCGGCGCGTTCTCGCCCCTGGTCAGGTCGTAGAGTGTCGCCTCGTCGCCCTTGGTCCACCATTCATAGCGGCCGCCGGCATATTTGGCGCCGGACGCGGCCATGACATTGGCGGCGATGACCGTCTCCTCGTCGACCCGGAGAACCGCGAGCGAATTGGCGCCGACATTGATATATTCGACGACGACGCGCTGTTCGGCATCACATTGGTAGTTCAGCGTCTCGCGCGCGACACTCTGCTCCGGCCCCGGCAGGCGGATGACGATGTCGGTGTTGTTCTTCAGCGCGCTCAGCCGGATCGGCGGGGCGCCTTCCTTGCCCGTCAGGTGCAGGATGCCGTTTTCGAGCTTCCACGAGGTGACGGTGCCGAGCGCATCGAAGAATTTCTGTTCCTGGTCCATGATGGCGGGCGCGCACATCTTGCGCGTTGCGGCGGCGGGGGCGAAGGCGATGTTGCCGTTCTGCACCTTCAGCTTGCCGCGATAGGTGTTGCAGCCGCCATTACCGCCATAGTTGCCGTCCGGCTTGATCTCCAGCGTCGTCTGCAAGTCATCGATTACGCCGTTGCCACCGATATCCTCGGCAAGCCAGCTGCCGCCGAGACCACCCGGGACCGGCTCGTCGGCATAGGCCGGAGCTGCCGCCAGAAAGGCGAGGCAGGCGAGGGTCCATACTCTCAGGCGTCGGTGCACAGATTTCTCCAATCGCGTCAGGGCGGAAGACCGCTTTGCCGGGACGTTATGGCCGACCGGGCGAAAAGGTCAAGCCACGGGTTCCACAAGACGAACCAAGCCTTCGCTTTACAGCATTTCGATGACTTGTTGCAGGCGTCTTTCGCCTGTAGAGCCATTTGTAGAAAACAAGAAAAACGCGGAATTCACCATGGCTCCCGACCAGCGGCAGAAACGCCGCATCACTATTCTCGGCTCCACAGGTTCCATCGGCACCAGCACGCTCGACGTCGTGCGCCAGCTCGGCGGGCGCGAACGCTACGAGGTCGTGGCGCTGACCGGCAATGGTAATGTGGAGCTGCTCGCCGCGCAGGCGAAGGATTGCGGCGCGCGGCTGGTCGTGACCGCGGACGAGAGCCGCTATGCGGGCCTGAAGGATGCGCTTTCTGGCAGCGGCATCGAGGCCGCCGCCGGACGTGCGGCGCTGATGGAGGCCGCTTCGGGCGATGCGGACTGGGTGATGGCGGCAATCGTCGGCACCGCCGGCCTGGCGCCGACGCTGGCGGCGGCGAAGCGGGGCGCGGATATCGCGCTTGCCAACAAGGAATGCCTCGTCTCGGCCGGCGACCTGTTCGTCCAGGCTGTCAATGAGGGCGGTGGGCGGCTCATCCCCGTCGATAGCGAGCACAGTGCGATCTTCCAGGCCTTGGAGGACGACCAGCGTCATGCCGTCGAGCGTATCGTGCTGACGGCGTCGGGCGGGCCGTTCCGCACCTGGAGCCGCGAACAGATGGCCGGCGTGACGGCCGATATCGCCCGCGCCCATCCCAACTGGTCGATGGGGCTGAAAATCTCGATCGGCAGTGCCTCGATGTTCAATAAGGCGCTGGAGATGATCGAGGCGAAGCACCTCTTCGATGTGCGGCCGGACCAGATCGAGGTGGTGGTGCACCCCCAGTCGATCATCCATTCGATGGTCGGTTATGTCGACGGCTCGGTGCTGGCGCAGCTCGGTTCGCCCGACATGCGCACGGCGATCGGCTATGCGCTGACCTATCCGCAGCGCTCGGCGCTCAATGTCGATCGGCTGGATTTCGCAAAACTCTCGCGGCTTGATTTCGAGGCGCCGGACGAGGTGCGTTTCCCGGCGCTCAGGCTTGCCCGTACGGCGCTGGAGCGCGGCGGTTTGCAGGGGGGTGTGATGAATGCCGCCGAGGAAGTGGCGTTTCACGCTTTCGTCGCCGGGCGCATCGGGTTTCTTGCGATGGCCGATATTGCCGAGCAGGTGATGGACAAGCTCAGCCACCTGCCGGCAGCATCATCGATGGAAGACGTCTTCGCCGCGGACGAAGAAGCCCGGCGAGTGGCCGCCGGGCTCATTGGATAGATATCGCTGGCGTTTAAGCGACGGCGCGGGCCAGCGCACAGCGCGACCAGAGCGAATGCAGGGCGCCGACGAGATGGTCGATATCGGCATCCGTGTGCAGCGGCGTCGGCGTGATGCGCAGGCGCTCGGTCTTCTTCGGCACGGTCGGGTAGTTGATCGGCTGGACGTAGATGCCGAAATTGTCGAGCAGCAGGTCCGAGATCCATTTGCACTTGGCGGCATCCCCCACCATGACCGGCACAATGTGGCTGGGGTTCGGCATGTGCGGGATGCCGGCGCGGTCGAGCGCCGAACGCAGGCGACGCACGCGCTCCTGATGGGCGAAGCGTTCGACCTGGCTGACCTTGAGGTGACGGATGGCGGCACATGCACCGGCGGCGATCGCCGGCGGAAGCGAGGTCGTGAAGATGAAGCCGGAGGCAAACGAGCGCACGAAATCGCAAAGTGCGGTCGAGCCGGCGATATAGCCGCCCATGACGCCGAAGGCCTTGCCGAGGGTCCCCTCGATCAGGGTCAGGCGGTGCATCAGGCCTTCGCGTTCGGCAATGCCGCCGCCGCGCGGGCCGTACATGCCGACGGCGTGGACTTCGTCGAGATAGGTCATCGCGCCGTATTTGTCGGCAAGGTCGCAGATTTCCTTGATAGGCGCGATATCGCCATCCATCGAATAGACCGATTCGAAGGCGATCATTTTGGGCGCATGCGGGTCGGCGCCAGCAAGCTTGGCTTCGAGGTCCTTCAGGTCGTTGTGCTTCCAGATCACGCGCTCGCATTTCGAGTGGCGGATGCCCTCGATCATCGAAGCGTGGTTGCCGGCATCGGAAAAACAGATGATGCCGGGGATCTTCGAACAGAGCGTGCCGAGCGCTGCCCAGTTGGACACATAGCCCGAGGTGAAGAGCAGGGCGGATTCCTTGCCGTGCAGGTCGGCGAGTTCGCGCTCGAGCAGGACATGATGGTGATTGGTGCCGGAGATGTTGCGGGTGCCGCCGGCGCCGGCGCCACACTGGTCGATGGCGAGTTTCATCGCCTCGGTGACTTTCGGGTGCTGGCCCATGCCGAGATAGTCGTTCGAACACCAGACCGTGACGTCCTGCGGGCCGCCTGCCGTGTGGCGCGTCGCCTTCGGGAAGTTGCCCTTCTGGCGCTCCAGGTCAGCGAAAACGCGGTAGCGGCCTTCCTGATGCAGGCCGCCAAGCTCGTTCTTGAAGTAGGTCTCGAAGTCCATCCATGTCTCCAGTCCGGCAATCGCCCGGACACTGATTACCGGACACCGTCATCGTTGGCTGTCGTTCAATCGGCTATATCAGGCGCCCTTCGGCTGCAACGATCAGCGCTGCGGCAAATTGCGCCACCTTTGAACCATTCCAATCTATCTTAAGCGCCCAAAGGCCATTTCCCGTTGATGCATGTCAAGTCTGCATGAAAAAAGGACGGTCTCAACCGTCCTTTTAATCGAACAGTTTCAATTTTTTCGAGGGGTCAGGCGGCGGCGACCGCGCGCTTGGCCATGACTTTCACCAGGTTAGCCCGGTATTCCGCGCTTGCGTGGATGTCCGAAAGCAGGTCGGACGCATCCACCGCGACGCCGGCCGCGGCATCCGTCGACCAGTTGGCGGCAAGCGCACCCTCCAGCCCGGCATGGCGGAACACGCCGTTGGAGCCGGCGCCGGTCACCGCCACCCGCACGCCGCCATCCGCCCGTTTCGCCACGAAGACGCCGGCCATCGCATAACGCGAGGCCGGGTTGGGGAACTTGGAATAGGCGGCTCTTGCCGGGGCATCGAAGGTGACCGCGACGACGATCTCGCCGTCTTCAAGGGCCGTCTCGAAGAGGCCGGTGAAGAAATCGTCGGCTGGGATCTCGCGGGCATTGGTGACGATCGTCGCGCCCAGCGCTAGCATGGCGGAGGGGTAGTCGGCGGCGGGGTCGTTGTTGGCGATCGAGCCGCCGATCGTGCCCATATGCCGCACATGCGGATCGCCGATATGGGAGGCGAGGTGGCAGATCGCCGGGCAAACGGCCTTCAGCTCCGCCGAGGTCGCGACCTCGGCATGCGTCGTGCCGGCGCCGATCCGGACCCGGCTGCCATTGACGGAGATGCCCTTCATTTCGGCGATATGGCGGAGATCGACGAGATCGGACGGGGCCGCCAGCCGCTGCTTCATGGTGGGGATCAGCGTCATGCCGCCGGAGACGTATTTCGCCTCGCCGGAGGACGATTGCAGCCTGGCGGCGTCGGCAAGCGAGGACGCGCGATGGTAATTCGTTGCGTACATGGTCTTCCTCCTCGCTCAGTTCGTCACGGTCCGGGCAGCCGCCCAGACCTTCTGGGGCGTTGCGGGCATGGTGAGATCGTTGTTGCCGATGGCGTCGGTGATGGCGTTCATCAGCGCCGGCGGCGAGCCGATGGCACCCGCCTCGCCGCAGCCCTTGATGCCGAGCGGATTGTTCGGGCAGGGCGTGTTCTGGTGCGAGACGCTGAAGGAGGGCAGGTCGTCGGCGCGCGGCATGGTGTAGTCCATGTAGCTTGCCGTCAGTAGCTGGCCCGTGTCGGGATCGTAATGCACGCCTTCGAGCAGCGCCTGGCCGATGCCCTGCGCGATACCGCCATGCACCTGGCCCTCGACGATCATCGGGTTGATGATATTGCCGAAATCGTCGGCGGCGACGAACTGCACGATCGTCGTCTTGCCGGTCTCCGGATCCACCTCGACCTCCGCGATATAGCAGCCGGCGGGGAAGGTGAAGTTGGCCGGATCGTAGAAAGCGCCTTCCTTGAGGCCCGGCTCCATGCCGGAGGGCAGGTTGTGCGCCGTATAGGCCGCAAGCGCCATCTGGAACCACGGCACGGTCTTGTCGGTGCCGGCGACCTTCAGCGCGCCGTTCTCGATGACGATGTCGCTCTCGTCGGCCTCCATCAGGTGCGCCGCGATCTTCTTAGCCTTGGCCTCCACCTTGTCGAGCGCCTTGACGACGGCGGACATGCCGACGGCACCGGAGCGCGAGCCGTAGGTCCCCATGCCCATCTGCACCTTGTCGGTGTCGCCGTGCACGATGGAGACGCTGTCGATCGGCACGCCGAAGCGCTCGGCGACAAGCTGGGCGAAGGTCGTCTCATGGCCCTGGCCGTGGCTGTGCGAGCCGGTCAGCACTTCGATCGTGCCGACGGCGTTGACGCGCACTTCCGCCGATTCCCAGAGGCCCACACCGGCGCCGAGCGAGCCGACAGCGGCGGACGGCGCGATGCCGCAGGCCTCGATGTAGCAGCTCATGCCGATGCCGCGCTTCATGCCGCGGCCGGCGGCTTCCGCCTTGCGGGCCGGAAACCCGTTCCAGTCGGCCGCCTGCATGGCGGCCTCCAGCGAGGCTTCGTAGTCGCCGGCGTCGTAATTCATGATGACCGGCGTCTGGTAGGGGAAGGTGCGGATGAAGTTGGCGCGGCGCAGTTCCGCCGGCGAGACTCCGAGTTCGCGCGCCGCCGTCTCGATGGTGCGTTCGAGCAGGTAGGTCGCTTCCGGACGGCCGGCGCCGCGATAGGCATCGACGGCGACCGTGTTGGTGTAGACCGCGCGCACATTGGCATGGATCGCCGGGATGGCGTATTGGCCGGAAAGCAGGGTCGCATAGAGATAGGTCGGCACGGCCGAGGAGAAGAGCGACATGTAGGCGCCGAAATTGGCGATCGTGTCGACCTTCAGCGCCGTGATGCGGTTGTTGGCATCGAAGGCCATCTTGACCGTCGAGACGTGGTCGCGGCCGTGGGCGTCCGTCAGGAAGGCCTCGGTGCGGTCGCATGTCCACTTCACGGGCACGCCGGAGCGCTTGGAGGCCCAGAGACAGACGATCTCTTCCGGATAGATGTAGATCTTCGAGCCGAAGCCGCCGCCGACGTCGGGCGCGATGACGCGCAGCTTGTTTTCCGGCGCGACATTGTAGAAGGCGCTCATGACGAGGCGGGCGACATGCGGGTTCTGGCTCGTGGTGTAGCAGGTATAGTGGTCTTCGGCGGAATCGTAGATGCCGAGCGCTGCGCGCGGTTCCATCGGGTTCGGCGCAAGCCGGTTGTTGATGATCTTCATTTCGGTGACGTGGGCGGCCGAGGCGATCGCCGCGTCGGCCGCATCACCGTCGCCGATCTGCCAGTCGTAGATCAGGTTGCCGGGTGCTTCGGGGTGAAGTTGCGGCTGGCCGGCTTCGAGCGCCTTCACCGCATCGGTGACGGCGGGCAGCACCTCGTAATCGACGATGACGGCTTCGGCCGCGTCGCGCGCCTCGCCCATCGTGTCGGCCACCACCACGGCGACGGCGTCACCGACATAGCGCACCGTCTCGTGCGCGATCGGCCGCCAGGCGCCCATCTTCATCGGCGAACCGTCCTTGGAATGGATCATCCAGCCGCAGATCAGGTTGCCGATGCCGTCGTCCAGCATCTGCTTGCCGTTCAAGACCGCGATGACGCCCGGCATTTCCTCGGCCGCAGACGTCCCGAGGCTCCTGATCTTCGCATGCGCGTGCGGCGAGCGCACGAATGCGGCATAGCGCATGCCCGGAACGGACATGTCGTCCGTATAGCGGCCCTGGCCCATCAGGAACCGCTTGTCTTCCTTTCGCGCGACCCGCGCGCCGATACCTTCGACACCCATCTTCATCTCCTCCAGAGAAGTGAGGCAGCAGGCCTTAGCCAATAGGCGTTAGGGATTTCACCGTCGCGCAATTGGCCGCCCTATTGGCTACTGCCTATTGCCTAACGCCTATTCCGCCGCCTGCCGGCCTGCCGCGCCCATCTCTTCGGCGGCGGCGAGGATGGCTTTCACGATGTTATGGTAGCCGGTGCATCGACAGATATTGCCTTCGAGGTTCTCGCGCACCGTCTTCTCGTCGAGCGCGGCCCCGTAGCGGTCGATCATGTCGACCGCGGTCATCACCATGCCGGGCGTACAGAAGCCGCATTGCAGGCCGTGATTGGCCTTGAAGGCGGCCTGGACGGGGTGAAGCTCGCCGTTGGCGGCAAGGCCCTCGATGGTGAGGATGGTGGACCCCGCAGCCTGCGCCGCGAGGATGGAACAGCTTTTCACGGCCTTGCCGTCCATGTGCACGACGCAGGCCCCGCACTGGGAGGTATCGCAGCCGACATGGGTTCCGGTGAGGCTTAGATTGTCGCGTATGAAGTGCACAAGCAGCGTGCGGTCCTCACACTCCTTGCTTACCTTCCGGCCATTGACGGTCATTGCCACTTTCGCCATTCGTTCCTCCCTGGCAGTTCAGTGTCCGCTGGGGCCGATCGATCCGACGTTACATGCAGCGGGCGTCTCGCGACGCGGGCCTGGGATCAGACAACACCAGCAATCTTCATTCGCGCGCATTGAATTCCGGCAGCCTGAGGCAGTGCTCGCTGCCTCAACAGTCATATCATTTGACTTTTTGCGGCGGCGATCAACCGCTACTTTGGGGCGAAGGTGAAATTTCTCGTGACCTCTCGATAGACGAGGGTAAATCAGACGAAACGGCAACGATATTTATTCGGCCCTCAAAAAAATAGTTGCATGGCATGGACTTCCCGATTTCCGAGTATATTTTCGATGCCGGACAGACCAACCGTCGATGACGGCCCCGGTATGTGTCTGAGTAGAAGGGGATAGGGCGGACCCGGCAAACGCGGCCGCCGCTCAACTTTGGAGAAGATCTTCATGAAGAAAGTCATTGCGCTCGTTCTGGTCGGCCTCGCCGTCGCCAGCTGCACGCAGACGGAAAAGGGTGCGGGTATCGGCGCCGTCTCCGGCGCGATCATCGGTGGCGCCGTCACGGGTAATGTCCGCGGTGCTGCCGTGGGTGCTGCCATCGGCGGCGTTTCGGGTGCTGTCATCGGCAGCGTTTCCGAGCAGCCGGGCCAGTGCTACTACCGTGACCGCTACGGCCGCCGCTATATCGACCGGTGCCCGTCGGGTTACTAATACTGAAACCATGCAACCTATGCGAAGCCCCGGAGTGTCTCCGGGGCTTTTGCTTTCATCGGTGTGACCTAAAATCACCGCTGCGGTGCTTCAAATCTTGTTTCCATCCGTGTAAAACCACCGTTAACATTACGGAAAACCTAACACGTTAGGGTCTTTTCCTGCCTGAAAGCTCTGGATGAACCAGAGCGCCCGAAGTCTGTGACGGAAGCTGCCGGTCCGCCGTTTGCCCCGCACCCAAGGCGTAAAGGCGACGGATAACTGCGGATGCGGGATAAAGTGAACCGGCCGGAAAAGAGTTTCGCGTTTCTGAGAGCTGGCACCGCGCTCGCGGTCGCTGCCGCGCTTTTGTGCGGGCCCATCTCCGCCACCCCGGCATCCGCCTTCGAGATCTTCGGCATGAAGTTCTTCGAGGACGAGGAAGAAACCACCGCCGTCATCGATCCCGTCAACTACACGCTGACGCTCGAGCCCGGCACGGACGACGGCGATCTCAAAGAGGCGATCGAGAACACGACGCGCCTCAAGCAGGACGAGGGCACGCCGGTCTCCGGCGATCTCGGCCTCGTCATCAAGGCGCGCGACGACCGCGACCGCATCCTCGCCGCGCTCTACGAAAACGCCCGCTATGGCGGCGTGGTGAAGGTTACCATCGCCGGACAGGACCTTGATTCCCTGCCGCCCAATCCGGAATTCAACATTAGCGGCGCGGTCCCGGTGACGGTCAGCGTCGAGCCCGGCCCGGTCTTCACCTTCGGCGACGTCGCCTTTTCCGGTGATGCGGAGGGGCGCAATCCGGCGGATTACGGGCTGGTGCCCGGTGCCCGGGCCGATTCCACCATCATCCTCAAGGCCGGCGAGAAGATGGTCGTCGATCTCAAGGCGGAAGGCCGGCCGCTCGCCAAGCTGACGGAACGCAACGCCACGGCCGACCACAAGACACAGACCGTCGATGTGGTGATCGCCGCCGAAGGTGGGCCGGTGGCGCCTGTCGGTGAGGTCGGCGTGACGGGTACCAAGACGGTCGATCCGGGTTTCGTTCAGCGGTATTCGCGCATCAATGCCGGCCAGCCGTATTCGCCGGAGGCGCTGACGAAGGCCGCCGAACGGCTGCGCACGCTCGGCGTTTTCTCCAGCGTCACGATCCGCGAGGCCGACAAGCTGGCGCCGGATGGTTCGCTGCCGATGACCATCGAGGTCTCCGAGGGCAAACACCGCTATTTCGGCGCCGGCGCTCAGGTTTCGAATACCGACGGCCTCGGCCTGCAAGGCTATTGGGGCCACCGCAACCTGTTCGGCGAGGCGGAATCGCTGCGTGTGGAAGGGGCGATCAACCGGATCGGCGAGACCAAGGATATCGGCAATCTCGATTATTCGAGCGCCATCCTGTTCTCCAAGCCCGGCGCCTTCGGTCCGGCGACCACCTTCAACGCCAGCGTGAAGGCCTCGATCGTCGATCCGGATGCCTACAAGGCCTTCACGATCACAGGGGCGGCCGGCGTCGCGATCGAGCTTTCCGACCGTGACACGGTGAGCGCCGGTGGCGAGGTCAGCTGGAGCGACGTCGACGACGCCTTCGGCAAGAACAACTATCTCACCGTCGCCATTCCGATCGAATATGTGCGTGACACGCGTGACGACAAGCTGAACCCGACGGAAGGCTATCGCGCGATGATCAGCGCGAAGCCGAGCTACGAGATCGAGCGCGGCACCTTCTTCTCGAGCTTCGAAGGTGCGATCACCGGCTACCAGGCGCTCGGCGAGGAAAAACGCTTCGTTCTGGCCGGAAAGATCGCTGCCGGCACGATCATCGGTGGCGATGAATTGTCCGACATTCCGGCGACGCGACGCTTCTTCCTGGGCGGCGGCGGCACGGTGCGCGGCTACGGCTACCAGGAGATATCGCCGCGTGACAGCCGCAACAAGCTGCTCGGCGGCCGCTCCTATGTGGCGGCCTCGGCGGAGGCGCGCATCGGCGTCACCGAGACGATCGGCGTCGTGCCCTTCCTCGATGTCGGCACGGTCTCGACGGACGAGGTGCCGGATTTCAACGATATCCGGGCGGGTGCCGGCATCGGCCTGCGCTACGCGACGCCGTTCGGGCCGCTTCGGCTCGATGTCGCGGTGCCGCTCAAGAAATATCCGGGCGGAACCTCCTTCGGGGTCTATGCCGGTATCGGCCAGTCCTTCTGACTGTCGCCCCAATTTTCGTCTAGGCTCTTGATCGATTGCGCGATTTGGATTCAAGACGTTGAGGAGCGAATGTTTGCGCTCCCCGCACGCGAAATGGATGATGCATGAACAGGCTGTCCCGAATTCTCCGCGCCACGCTTCGATATATCGGCTACGCCCTTGTGCTTTTGCTGGTTGTTCTTGTCGCGGCGCTCGGATTTGTCGGTTTTACCGATGCGGGCGCGCGTTTTGCCGTTTCGCAGGTGGAGAAGATCGCGGCTGCGAGCGGGCAGGTCATCTCGATCAGCGAGCCCTCCGGCCTGCTCACGGGGCGGCTTCGTGCGGGCGCGATCACCCTCGGCGACGACAAGGGCACCTATGCGGAAATCCGTGACCTCGCCGTCGACTGGTCTCCGTGGGAGCTGCTGTTCTTCTCCTTCGATGCCGAGCGCATCGCCGCCTCCTCCGTCTCCCTGCTGCGCCTGCCGGAGCCGAAACCCGACACGGAAAAATCCGATACGCCGTTCACGCTGCCGGTGGAGGTGCATGTCGGCGCGCTGGAGGTGCCGGAACTCCTCGTTTCGGGCGTGGTCGCCGGACGCGACCAGCGCGTCGTCGTCACGGGCAGCGGGGATGCGACCGCCGACAGCGTCGCGGTCAAGCTTTCCGCCGCCGAACTGGCGCGGCCAGATGCCCGGGTCAGCGCGGATATCGTCTTCAACCCGGCCGACAACCAGCTTCGCCTGGAAGCCGACGTCGCCGAGCCGAAGGGCGGGTTGCTGGCGGCGCTGCTGAAGCTTCCGAACGATCCCGCCGTCGCGATCCGGTTGACCGGCGACGGCCCGCTGTCCGAATGGACGGGCCGTCTTTCCGCCGCACTCGACGGCACGGAAATGCTGCACGTCGACGGGCGTCACGACCTTTCGGCGGGCGGGTTGCACACGATCGCCCTCAATGGCGGCGGCACCTTCGACGCGCTGATGCCGCCGCAGCTTCGCCCGCTCTTTGCCGGCGAGACCGGCATCGACGTCGTCGCGGCCTTCGACGGCTCGGATATGCTGCGCATCGAGAAGGGCTCGATTTCGACGGGCGCGATGACGCTCGGCGCATCGGGCACCGTCAGCGCCAAGGGCGCAAACGACCTCGATGTGAAGCTTGCCGGCCGGGATGGGCCGATCGATTTCCGCTGGCCGCTTGCCGGGGGCGATGCGCGCGTGCTGATCGAGGGCGCCGATGTTTCGCTGACAGGCGAGGCGAGCGCCGCAGCGCTCCAGGTTGATGCGACGGTCGTCTCAGCGGCGTTGCCGGCCGGCCGGGTGGAAAACATCCGCCTTTCGGCCAAGAGCGACGCCTTCAACGTGGCGAGCCAGTCCGGCCGCGTGGATGTGACGCTGGAAACGGGTGCTACGGCCTTCGCCAATGCCGATATCGACCGCATGGTGAAAGGGCCGGCGAAGCTCGTCGCCACGCTGAACGTGTCCCCAAGCGAGATCGCCTTCGACCCCGCGACGCTCGAAAGCGCCAGCATCGGCGGCACGCTCTCGGGCCGCTACGGCATCGAGAGCCGCGAGGCGGACGTCGATTTCCGGCTCTTCGCGCTGCCGGCCGTGTTGCCGCCGGCGCTGTCCGGCAAGTTCGACACGACGATCGCGATGGAAGGACGGGTGCAGCTCGCAAGCGACGGCGCCGTCCAGGTCTCCGGCCTCCAGGTCAAGTCCGGTACGCTGGAGACGGCAGGCACGGTGTCGCTCGGCGGCGGCAATCTCGACGCTGCATTGATCGGCAAGGTGCTCAACCTGGGCAAGCTTCTCGCAGACGCCGCGGGCGAGGCGGCCTTCGAGCTTTCCGCGACCGGCCCCGTCCAGGGGCTCGACGTTTCGGCCAAGGTCACGTCGAGCGACGCGACGCTGTCCGGCCGCACGCTCAGCGATCTCGTCGTGACGCTCACCGGCAAGGCCGTCGCCGACAGCCCGTCCGGCGAGTTGACGGCAACCGGTGCACTCGACGGGCAGCCGATCAATGTGCGCTCCAGCATCACCTCGGAAGGCGGGCGCATCTCGGTGCCGGTGCTTGAGGCGGAAATCGGCCCCAACACGCTGAAGGGGTCGCTGGCGCTGGCCGAGAATTTCATGCCGGATGGCACCATCCGCTTCAATTTTCCGGATCTCGGCCTGCTTGCCGCCATGGCCGGCCAGCAGGCGGCCGGCGATCTAACCGGCCAGGTGGAAATCGCCACGACGAACGGCAAGACGTCGGCGACGGTGCAGGCATCCGGCTCCGCCATTCGGCGCGATGCGGTGAGCATCACCAAGCCGGCCGTCGATCTCACCATTTCCGACCTCGCCACCGCCGCGATCACCGGCACGATGCGCGCGGAACGGATCGCGTCGGGCGAGAACCGGCTCGAAGCCCTGACGCTTGATTTTTCGCGCGAGGGGCAGGCGACCAACTTCGATCTCTCCGGCCGCCTCGACGGTGCGCCGCTCGTGACGAAGGGCAAGGTCCTCCAGCGAGACGGCGGCCTCGACGTCGCCTTGCAGGCCTTCGAGGCGGCGCCGCGGCGCATCGCGCTGAAGCTTGCCAAGCCGACGACCATCGGCGTCACCAACGGTGTGGCGACGCTCGACGGGCTCACCATCCAGGCAGGCCGCGGTTCCGTCGCCGTCTCCGGCCGGGCGGGCGAGACCCTCGATCTCGCGCTTCGCCTCAATGCGCTGCCGGCCGACCTCGTCAATAATTTTGCCGCCACCCTCGGTGCCGAGGGTACGATCAGTGGCACGGTGACGGTCAAGGGCAGGGCGGCGGCACCCGTCGTCGACTACGCGCTCGACTGGAGCGGGGCACAGACGAGCCAGACCCGCGGTGCCGGCATCGGCGCACTTAGCATCAATGCCAAGGGCGCCTTTGCCAACAACCAGGTGCGGCTCGACACGGTGCTCTCCGGCGCAGGCGGCCTGTCCTTCCGCGGCGGCGGCACGGTCGGTATCGGCGGCGCCACGCCGCTCGGGCTGAAATTCAACGGCACGGTGCCGTTCGGCCTGTTGGAGGGACAGCTCTCCGCGCAGGGTTTCGTGCTGACCGGCAATGCCAATGTCGACGTGTCGATCGGCGGCACGGCGGCGGCCCCCTCGGTTACCGGCAGCATCACGGCGGGCGGCGCGCGTCTCGTCGATGTGCGCCGCAACCTCGCGGTGGAAAACCTGACGATCCGCGTCACCATGGACGGGCGCCAGGCGGTGATCGAGACCGTCTCCGGCAAGCTTGCGAGTGGCGGCCAGCTATCGGCGAGCGGCCGCGTCGGTATCGATCCGGCAAGCGGTTTCCCGGTCGATGTGACTGTCAAGCTCGGCGACATTACCTATGTCGACGGCACGCTGGTGACGGCGAATGTCGCCGGCGACCTGACGCTGAAGGGGCCGGTTGCCGGGCTTTCGCTCGGCGGCAAGCTGCACATCAACAAGGCGAACGTCACCATTCCGCAGAAATTGCCGGCTTCGCTTTCCGAAATCGCCATCAAGCACCGCAATGCGCCGGCCGATGTCAAGCGCATGACGGCGGATGTGCAGCGCGACCAGGGCAGCGGTGGCGGCGCCTCGCGCGGCATCGCGCTCGATCTGACCATCGAGGCGCCGGGCCAGCTTTTCGTGCGCGGGCGCGGCATCAATGCGGAGCTCGGCGGTAGCCTGAAGATCACCGGCACCTCGTCGTCGCCCGTCGTCTCCGGCGGCTTCGAGCTCAGGCGCGGGCGCATGGAGATCCTGACGCGCCGCCTCGATTTCACCAGCGCCCATATCGGCTTTGCCGGCGGTCTGGTGCCGACCGTCAACCTGGTCGCCGGAAGCAGCGCCGGCACGACGGAAATCACCGTCACGGTGGCGGGCCTTGCCAACAACCCGACGGTCACCTTCGCCTCCTCGCCCTCGCTGCCGCAGGACGAAATCCTGGCGCAGCTCATCTTCAACCGCTCGATGTCGAACCTTTCGGCCGTGCAGATCGCGCAGCTCGCCTCCGCCGCAAGCCAGCTTGCCGGCGGCAGCTCGACGGGCCTGCTCGACAGCCTGCGCAGCAAGCTCGGTGTCGACGACCTCGACATTACGACCGATGCCGAGGGCCGGGCGGCCGTCTCGGCCGGCAAATACCTGAACGAACGAACCTATATTGAGCTGAAGCAGGACCCGGAAACCAACGGCGCCAAGGCCGTCATCAACCTCGACGTGGGCCGTGGCCTGAAATTGCGCGGCGAAGCCGGCAGCGGCGGCAGCGCGGGGGCGGGTATTTTTTACGAGAAGGAATATTGAGGCTGATGGGCTCTCGCTCTTTGCCTCACCCTGAACGTCATCCTTATCTGTGCGTGCCGCCTGATTTGTTATGATGGAGCGGTGGGCAGCGTACCATTGTCATCCCAGGTCTTCAGAAGACCGTGTCCGAGCACGGTCCGCTGCCCCTTGTCGCGTTTTCACCCGAACAGTTGACC
>NZ_DASYHH010000017.1:0-141179 GCF_035998705.1 Shinella sp.
GCCGCGCAAAGCTTGACACATCACTCGAACGAACTGACAACAATTACTGCCTGCAGACCCCTGAAACAGGGGGCGAGATCATCCCGGAATCCGGGGGCGCAATCATCTCGGAACAATGGGGCGGCTTCATCGGAATCGGCAGGTATGCGAGCCTATTGAACACCAAGCGACCTATGTACAACTCGTTGTTCAAAATTCCGGTCCCTCTTCGCCGATGGCCTCGGATCGCCGTTCCTCTCCAAGCCTGCCCGCGAGGGCCAACTATACCCTTCTTGTTAAGCCTGTCGGCGATTACGTCCGGACTAGAGCCCTTTGCATACTGTTCGAATATCCAAACGATGACATCGGCTTCGCCGGGATTGATATCTCTCAGGCCTCGGATGGGCTCACCGTCTGCACCAATGACCTTTTTGATCGCGTAGCCGTAGCAAATGCCGCCAGGCACTCTTCCCTTTTTTGCTACCGTCTTCATTCCTTCTCTTGTGCGATATCGGACCTGTTCCAGCATCTCACTGTTGAGGACGGCCCTAAGGCCAAGCTCCATTGACGACACCTGCGAGCTGCCATGAACGGTCCAGAGTTCGATTTCATGAAAGTGCAACAGCTTCAGCACTTTCGCGCTGTGCTCGAGGTCTCGCGACAAGCGATCAAGGGTCAGGCAGAGAAGGACGTCGAATGCGCCTTCTCGCGCCCCCTTCAAGGCGGCCTGAAGACCTGGCCTTGTATCGAAGCTAGCGCCGCTTACTCCTGCATCGACAAATGTCTGATAAAGCGTCCAGCCACGCTCCAAAACAAATGACGTTGCCAAATCGATCTGGGTTTCAATGGACGCAGGGTTCTGCTGATCTGTTGAGTAACGCGCGTAGATGACCACTCTCTTGCACATGTCGGCCTCCCAAAGACGATGGAGGTGGAAGGTATCACGACCTGCGCTCTCAGTTGTCGGCGGAGAACAAGCTCATTGGAGAGGTCAAGGTGAGGAGACAACAGCGCTTACTGGGGACGGCCAAATTTGGGCATTGAGTTAATTGCGAAACCCTCCATGGTTGGAGGGGCTGCGCGATCCAGCCCTATTCAGATCATCCGGGAGGCCCATGCTAATCGACCATGATAGTGACCTGGATCAGTACGACATCCGCAAGAGCCCTGCTGGCCAATGGGAAATCTATGACCTTGATACTGGCCTCGTCGTTGTCCTGAACGGCTCTCCGCTCCACGGGTTGTTTGTCGAGGAAGCTCAACAGGCAGCTGAGTTACTCAATCAAGAGCGGAAGAGACGGATGCCAGGAGCGATACATTGAGCAAAGACACAAAGGAATTGGTCGAGGCCGTATCAGCTATACACGCTGCACATACCAACGCACTTATGATCCTGGTGAAAACGCTCCGAGAGGCCGGCGTGCTCGATCCCGCGCATTATGCTGCCAATATTCGGATGACGATCGACGCCAACAGAACCACCATTGGGCTCGGCGCTCAGTGACTGTTGATGGATATAGCCGGTTTGCTAGATATCGAAGAGGACTCAGGCACTGCCTGAGTTCCGCGGTCAGCACCATCGTTCGCGCCTGACTGTTGCTAGAGCTCAAAGCGCGAGCCGTTGTGCGCCCCTATCGCGTTCGTCGTTCATGGTCTCACCTGAAGCCGAGGAAGGACAGGACGACCAGGACGATAACAACGAGGCCAACAATGTAGATTATGCGGTTCATCTGTATGCTCCATTGATCGAATGGCCGAACGCCGCTTGCATGTGGAAGTTCCAACCTCGAACGCAATGATTATTTCAGGATTTCCGAAAATAAGCCCTAGGTAACGGAACATCGACTGCCTTACCCTGTTAAGAGGGGCGATCCACCAGTGTTCCCAACACCACTGCTGGCCGCAGGAGGGGGCCGCCCTACGTCCCAGCCCGGTGGCCTCCTCCTAGCAAAAGCTTGAACCTGTCCCGCTTCAGCCATTTGAACGGAGTGTTCGAACGAGCAGACCACTATTTACCAAGCCATGTCCGAAACCGCTCGTTTTTGGGCACTTTCGCCGACGCTGTCCATAATTAGGCAAAATCTATTTCGGACACGCGGCTCATTTCGGACAGCAATTTTGGACAGCTCCGCGCTTGCGTGTAGCTTCAGTAGCGTAAGCCGTACACGCCTCGACAGTTCGTATCCGTGCAGGAGTCGCGCCGAAATTTCTCAGATTCAGCCAGTATGGCTCCCCTCCCACGCGGTAAGGTCAATGTCGATAAGGCTGCGCAGAGTTGCGCGGACCGGCCAAGGGCGGAGCTTGATCGCGGAGGTCCGTCGCGCCTCCAGATCGATCCCTTCGAAGGCGCTGACAAGCCTCTCCACGGTCCAATCTGAGCGAAACAGGAGGCAGTCGGAGACTGAGGCTATCGTCTCGCTCCAGAGGCCCGCTCTCGTTTCCTCTCTCGCTGTCAGGCAGTGAAGGACCCTTGCGAGGTGATCGGCACCGTAGCGATCGAAAATGGACTGGATAGCACCGAAGGCATGTGTTTCGCTCTGCGCGCAGCGCTGTTGGACGGGCACGCACCGCAGGTCAAAGGCGGTCATGAGGGCAGAAGCCTTATTGTTCAGCACCGGAAAAGCCTCGCCGCGTGATATGTGGATACTTCCCCGGTGACAGGCAATGTTCTAGCGCGGGGTAACAGTTTCCGCCTGTCGGAGCTCAACGTTCTCGATTGTGGGAAACTTCTTCGCCCTAAAGAGCTTTTTGAATGCAGGCCCAATTTTGGATACGGCCTTCATGCAGAACGCTGCCCTGTCAGGAGCGGCTGCGATTATCGATGGCAGAAGCGTTTGTAACTCGGCAATCCTAACAGCGGCCTCGGCGGTCTTTGCTGGCTCTAAGGTAGAAGTAAAGGTTACCCCCTTAATTGCGGATATGGGCAGGATCCCGCCTAAGTCTCTGCGAATCTGGAAGTACATTCTCCACGCGTCAAACATGTCACGATGGATAGACTCTAGTCGGATCAGATCTGCGTGCAGGTCAAATTCGCCTTCACTCACCAGGACGGCAAGGCCACCTGGCGAAAATTCGCGATGGGGATACGTGCTGGCGTGCGGAGTAATGAACTTCCAATAGTCCTCTGGAGACACACCCGCATCAGCATGCGGCTTTATTGCATGCTCAAGATAACCCACAAGATTGAGCACCTCGGTTTCCATCGTGGCGGCTTCAGCGAGCAGCACATATGCCGCGCCCATATCTGCTCGCCGCCGCTCGGCGGTTTGGAATGCATAAGTACCTGCGATGGACAGAGCGCCCCCAACGACGGCACCCAAGAGACTTGCTATCACTTCCGAGTATGACGCAACGCTAATTTGAACCGGATTGAGATGAAGCGCCGACAGTGCCAACCCTGTGCAAAACGTGCCGCTTGCCAGCCCGGCCAAAGCAGCGCCCATCACAAACCGGTCGCCCATATCGTCCCCCTATGAATGCCCCGTCGCCATCGTACCAGCGTACCCGGATTATCGGCACCCCCCATCAGCACCGTCTCTGGTACTTTCCGCGTGCCGCCCGCGCATCGCAAGGCAGGACAAACCATCCTCTCCATATCCCTCGCTTAGCGTCGTGGGCGGCCTTTTGCAGGCTGGCATAGGCATAGTTGCTGTATCGGGGCCAATCCATTGCATGGCCTTGTTCGACCATCCAGGCGTTCACGTTCGTCCCATCGGCCCTGAAGCAGATCCCGACGAACCGCTTGTTACGGTCTCGCTCGATGAACTCACACCGGGTCGGGCGTGACGCCGCGAGGAAGTCGTCCAGCGCCTCGGCTGATTCCTTGCCGCAGCGGTATTCCTGGCCGGCCTCGTCCTCACAGCGTTGCCAGCTTTCCGGCGCATCCACCCCGTTGAGGCGCACCCGCTCGCCGCTGATATCGATCGTGTCGCCATCGACCACCGAGGCCCGGCCGATGACGGCAGGATCAGCAAGGGCCGAAGGGGGAAGGAGGAGACAGGCAAGGAGGGCGTATCGCTTCATGGCCTGGACGATGCAATGGCACCGGGGTTTCACGCAAGCTCCAATCGCCGCGCGCGGGCCTGTTCGCGCACATCGTCATCCGTGACCTTATGCGTCGGCATTCCCGCCGGCACCGGGCCAAGGCATTTGTGGATGCCGAGCAGGTGATCCGGGTGAAATTGAAGGATGCGTGCCGGGTTCAGCATCTCCACGATAACGGTGGGCTCGACATTGCCGGTCCAGACGAAGTTTCGCGGATCTGTCCAATATTCGACCCGTGGCCCCGCGATCAACCTCTTGATGAGGATCTGGTGATCACCCGGCACCGTAAACTCCCGGCGCTTGAAGATGGCCACGAAGTCGCCGTGCTTATACCGATCCTCACGGCTGAAAAGCAGCTTTTGGCCATGCATCAGAACAGGTTCAAGGCAATGCCCGTCGCCGGTCATAACGTAGGTGTCGGGCAACTCGCTCGGGTGGTAGTCGAAGGTGAGCTTGCTCATTGGCGAGACTCCCCGTCCTGGCCCAAGCAGCTCCAATCGGTGTCGAATTCGTCACCGTTGTAATCTTGCTCATCGCCGTTGAACTCGGCCGGGTCGCTGTCCTCGTCGTTCTCGTCCTCAAGCTCCCGATCGTCCTCCTCGACGTTGCGGAGACGAGTAGCGCCCTGTCCAGGCCATCCTTCAGGCCAACCGAGCGTGGGCTCGTTGTCATTGCCGGGTTCGAGATCAACGTCGCCATCGAGGAGATCGAGAAGCGCGATCAGCTCCTCAATCTTCGCTTCCACCGCGCGGCGGGCTACACCGATGGGCAACACCATCACGCGCCCTCCTCAAGATCGGCCCACATCGCATTGGCGAGCCACTGACCTGCCGAGAAGCGTTCTTCGGCGCCGAGGCCTGCGTAGACGCCCGTCGCCCTGATCTTGATGGCCAGGCCTGCCGGTGTCCGCGCACGAACGTTTGCCATCTCACTGACAAGACGGCGAAGGCGGCATTCGGCATTGTGGTAGCCGTCGATTGCAGACGCCAAACCCGTTGTTTGAAGTGCCGCCTCTGTGCCTGCCTCGAAGTCGAGGGCTATCGTATGCATCTTCCGAATGCTCTCAGGCATCTCCTCGTCCTTGAAAATCTGATCGAGGCGATAGGAAGGTATGACCATGACACGCCGGCCCGTCGGCCCTTTCATGTCCTTGAATTTCGTGCTGGCCGGATCACGGTAAAAATCGGCATAGCGCCAGCCGCCGAAGGGTTGGTGCTCCTCGCCCGATATCTCTATCGGGATTGGCGGCGCGATAGCGCGGAAGACGGGCGTCAATTCGTCCACGCGGGCTGATGCCTCGACGAGCCGGGCGTAGGCTGCATCGAACTCGTCGCCGAGGGCGATCAGATCAGGGTTTTCTACGGGCGCCGTGGACGCGGTCGCCAGTGGAGCCGAAGCGAGAGCGCTTGCAGCAGCGGCACCGCGGAGAAAATGTCTGCGGGTCGTTTCCATCACAGGGCCTCCAGATAGCGAAGCACGGCAAGGCGCATGGGGTTGGCCATGCCGTCGCAGAAATTCGCGTCACCGAAGAACTTCAGCGCAGCTATCGCGCCTTCCAGGCTGGCGGCTGGCTGGTCCCATGCGCAGAGACGATCCATTGCCTTGCCATATGTCGCCGCCACGACGGCATCTTCGTCAACACCGGGCTCATCAACGTCGGGATGCTCGCGGTACGCCTTGCAGCCGGACAGATAGTCGTTGATCGCCTCAACCAGCGGATCGGTGAAGCCGGGCAGCTTGACTATCGTGTGGACGCCGCGTTCGGTGATGACGACGCGCTCGGCAGCAACAGCAGGATCATCCCTGAGTACGAGCGAAATCCTGCTTGCAAGCCGCGTGATCGTCTGCATTGGGAATTCCGCTGGACGGCGCATGTCTTCCTGCGTCTGGCCGAAGCTGACAGCGAAGTCGTTGCCTGCGGGCTGGATCAGGGCGAATTCCTCGTCGCCAGTTTCCGCCAGCGCCACGGACAGTTGCTTGCCCAGTTCCCGGCACTTTTTCCAGTCTGCTGCATATTCAGGCGTGGAGCGGTCGCGCATAGCTTCGCCGACGGCCAACAAAGTCTTTGGCATGATGGTCCCCATAGGTCTGGAAGAGATGATGGTAAGGCGACGTCCACCCGGTCGGGCGGTCAGTCTCAGCCGGGCGGCGCTGTGCCTGTGACGGGCTCGGCGACGTGGAGCGAGCGAAGGAACGCGTCCTGCGTCCGGTGCCCGCCGTAGACTTCATGGGTGAGGCATTCCATGAGCGTGGTGCGCTCGCCAACGCTGCCATTCAAGACGTACGCCACCTTCGCGGCCACGTCCTCGGGATTAAGGCACTGCACGGCGGCGAATAGCTTGAAGGCCTTCACCTCAGCGCGGAGCGTATGCGCGGCGTGGGCTTTGTCGACAGCGATGCCGTCGGGGTCGAAGGATGCCTCGTCAATCTCCACAGCGCGGCGGTGGAGTGCGATGACGTCGGCGACGGTGCAGAGGGTTGTTGTCGAGTGGAAGCCCATCACGCGGCCTCCCCTTGCAATGTGGCCAATTCCGTCACGAGAGCCTTGCGCTCTGCCGTAATGGTGTAACGGAAGGAGCGGGCGTCCAAGGTCTGGAGCTGCCGTGTAAGTTGCTCGACGCGCTCAGCGGCGCGCTGTGATGCCGTCTTGAGAGCTTCAGCGGCGGCGCGCTTGGCAGCATCCCAGGCATTGGCGAGAGAATTGGCGAACCATTTGCGGCGGCCGAAAATAGTGCTGGGGCGAGCGGTGCGCGTCATGGCACCATAGATCGCCCAAGCGTTTTTCATGATTTGGGAGAGGTTGAAGCGTCGTCCGCGTCCTCCTCCGTCTCCATCGCTTTCTCCGGGCAAACCTTCGGCGGTTGCCTGAACGGGTGTGTTCGGCATGGCTGAAATCCTGTTGCTAACTGGTCACTACATCTGTATTCATAAACTACACATGTAGTCACGTCAACAGTCATCGCTACAGGCGTAGTGAAAAGGAGCAAGATGGCAGAGCTAACCCCTGAAGCGAACCGGGCCGCGCGCGCCATTCTTAAGTGGTCTGTCCGGGACCTAGCGGACAATGCCGGCATAGCCTTCTCAACCGTTCATCGCTTCGAAACCACCGGCATCGCGACCGAGACGACGAAGGACAAGATCAAAGCCGCCTATGCGGCTCATGACGTCGAAATCACCAATGGTGAATACACCGGTGCCCGCTTGAGGCTGTCGAAAGGCTGACGATGACGAAGATATTCATGAGGCGCTATCTCTGCGTGCTGACCAGTGAGGCCGGCATCTGTCGCGTAAGCGTCTCGACCGGCCCGCATGGACACCTCAAAAGCCTACAATTCTCAAGCGATTATCGGCTTAGCCTGGTCGAGACGTTCCAAGTCCCCGCTGCCGTGGCGGACGAGATCAAAAAGCGGGTGGCAGACCTGTTGAAGGGCGCGCGAGTGTTCGGCGAATGGTTCAAGGTCCCGCCGGAGACCGCAGTGGTGGCGCTCAGGTTAGCCGTAAAAGAGGTCACGGGTACTACGGTCGATGGATAGCAGCCAGCCCGGTGTTCGGTTGGCCGGAAAGGGCGCCCATGGCGAATGACCACCTTCATCCAGCGATCCATGGAGTCTTCCTTTGACGAGAAAAGCCGTTATTCCCCATGGAGCATGGCCCGCGCTTTTGCGCGATGAGCATGCTGCAGCATACGTGGGCGAAAGTTCCGTCGAAACGTTCATGTCTCGGGTTGGAACGTTCTGGCCGAAACCCTTTATGGAAACTGGGACAGGCAAGGGAAAGTACAGGGTCTGGAGAAAGAGCGACTTCGACCAGCTTATCGATCCTCAATTGGCTGGTGGGGATCCGCCCGGCTGGTAGCTCGTGCTGAGGCAATTCTACTTGTCCGCGAGCCGGAAGACTGGTTCGATGAAGGAGAGGTGGTGGTCGATCCCTAGAGGCTCGGCCGTGTGAAGGTGGTGGATCGTCTTTGCCGAAAGGTGAAGGTGCCTGAGGAGGGAGCGCAATGCGCACGCAAGAGAGCTATGACAACGCGATCCGTCGGATCGAGGACATGATCCAGGAAATCGAAAGCGCGGCCGAGCCGATGAAGGCTGGCAAGTTCACGCTGTTCAGCTATCGCGACGGTGAGAAAGTCGACGAGACGAGCGCCATCATCGAGCGAGACAGCCGCGTCGTCGAGGGCCTGCAGAGCCTGGTCGCTGTCATCAAGGCGAAGCGCGACGATCGGGACGACGCGGAATGATGGTGGTCCGTGCTCTTCCGCTGGCCGCTGGTCTCGTGCTTGCAATGCCATGTGCGGCAACTCACGCAGCCGAGTGGCAAACACCGTCGGGGGACATGCACATGAAGACCATCAGCGGGGCGGCGAATCCTTTCGTGCTGACCTTGGCCGGAGCCCCGATCGAATGCAGCGTGGCTGACTGGCCGACTACCGAGCCCGTGGGTAAGCTGGGTTGCTTGGATGGATCCACGCACACGATCGAGCTGCTGCACAAGCAGACGGTGAAGGTGGACGGGGTTGTGCTCTTAGGCGGGGTGGAATAGCGCCGCCATTGGACTTTGCCTAAAACCTATTCTGATCCTTCTCCGCTTTTTCAACCTTCGTTGCCCCAATCTTCCGGTTCCAGTCGGCGCGGATCGAAGTTCCCGGCATCTACGTCGCCGATGCGGGCTCTCGCGCTGATAGCGGCGACGGCGAGCCGCAGAAAGTTAGCCAATTGTGCTCGCCTTCGAGAAATCCAACCTCTCAGACAGTGGAGCGATTGCTGCCGCCAAGGGTATCTTTCCCTACGCACGCTCTTGCGCGAACGCTTTACGCCGGGCATTTTTCAGGATTGGCATGGGCCAGCCTTGGGAGGTTGCGAAGAGATGTTCACGGTAGGGAAGCGATACGATTTCCGGATGATCGAGGCCGCTGACGAGGTATCTTTCACTGGGACCATAGAAGCGTTCGAGTACCCACTCATAAAGCTTCAAGACGCCCCACGTCTCAAATCTGAGACCATCGAGACGGCAGACGGCGGACTGATGATTACAATGGTCGAGGACGAAGGCGCGGCGCCTTATCCTGGCAGGATTATCAACGTCACATCCCCACATTTCATCAGCGCGGTGGAGCGTCAGGATTGACGTTCCTGCCCCTACCCTCTCCTGAGGATAGAAACGATGTGCATCCGAAATTTATAAACACCTGCGGCTCGTTAACCTGTCCGACGAGAGTGCGGAGTGGGATCATCTACTCACGGCCCTTAGCCATAAAGAACGAAGATGCTCATCCAAGAAGGCGACAAGAGAACCCCAGCAACAGACTTGATGCTGGCTTCGATTCTGGCGTTCGTTGCTGGGGGCGTGAACAGCGCAGGGTTCCTAGCCTACCACTACTTCTCGGCCAATATGACCGGCAACGTCTCCATGACTTCAGACCACCTGGCAGTCTCGCAACTCGATCTAGCCCTCGGCTTCCTGACAATCGTCGCGATGTTCATCTTCGGCGCCTTCACAGCATCTATTCTTATCGAGATCGGCAAGCGACAGCGCCGCAGTAACATTTATGCCCTGACGTTGATTGTTGAAGCCGTCCTTTTGATACTCGTTGGGCTTGCTGTCGCCCTTAGCGCGCAGCCACTGAACGGAGTGCTGGTTGTGGGCCTCCTGAGTTTGACCATGGGCATACAAAACGCCGCATCGACCAGGATTTCCGGTAGCCGCGTGAGAACGACCCACGTCTCTGGCGTTGCCACCGATCTAGGAGTTGGCCTCGCGATGCTACTAGGGGTCAGTTCCGGCGCCGACAGGTTGGCGATTGTGCCGCGGTTGAAGCTCCACTTGGTAACAATCGTCTTCTTTGCCTTAGGCGGGGTCCTTGGGGTAATAGGGCACCAGCTCCTCGGAGGCGTGTCCTTCTGCGTTTTCGCAATACCCCTAATAATTCTAAGCGTTCGATATCTCAGGTGAGGCACAGATCAGGACATCTGAGCCGGACCGTTAAGCCCGGCCCCCGGCCAGTCGTGCTGAACGGTATTCACCGCTTAGCGGCTACGTCGCTCTCGTCACGTGTCAAGAATTGCAGCGTGACCGCGCCGATGTTCTCCTCGAGCCATTTTGCCATCGCCAATTCTTCATCGAGAATGCGGCGGCAAACGGTGGCTGTCTCCTCGTCCCCAACATGCTCGGCGGTGGCGATAAGAATTCTGTAGCTCGCTATTTCCATATGCTCAAAGGTGTAGCTGGCGAGCGAGCCTTTCACCACCTCATCGCTGGCAAACACGCCGCCCATTCCTTGGGCCATTGCAGTCAGCTTGCCGGCTGCGTCCTTGAACGCGGAGTTTCCTTCCCCGAGCCGATCGAGGCATCCCTTCAGCAAGGAAGCCTGTTGTTTCGTCTCATCGATGTGCTTCCCGATGCGGGCTTTCAAATCAGGATAGTTTTCCAACCGCTCGAACTGTGCGTTCAGCATCGTCTCGGCTTGCTCCTCCATCGCGTGGGCGTCTCGAAGCCATGCGATAAGGTTGTCTCGGGCGCTTGTAGCCATCTGTTCTTCTCCTCTTGTGAAGGAAGCGGAACCCAAGGCCGTGTTGATTTGTTCCCAACGAGAAAGGAGACCAGCCATGACAACATCGGATCAACACAAATCCGTCTCGCCGACGCCCGTCGTCGAAGACCCACATCCGGGCAGCATCTCAGACGGGACGCATCCCGCCGCGAAAGAGCATAAGCCTCCCCGCGCGGATGCACGTAGTGGCGTGGGTGAGCGCATTTCAGGAACTGCCGACAAGCCTGCCCTCAAAAGGGGGCAAACAGACGTCAACGATGAGGCGCCCCGACACCCGAACAAGGGCGCTTATGGATCATAAGCGCTAGCCTGCAGTTCCAATCAGGGCAAAGGAGCGTCAGGCAGCGGGCTGTCTTTGAGCACGTCGCGCGGCTGCTGCTCGGGCTGCGCGCCAGGTGCGGCAAACCAGGCGAACGTTCTGCCGGGGGGGCTTGCGTCCTGACCTTGCCGATTTCCTCTCGATTGCTGAAGAACCAAAAGTCGCCCTCACCTACACGTCAAGCTCGGCCGTAATCCCGCACCTTCTGGCGTACTGATTTGATAGCTGAACCGGCTAGAAACCGCACAGCACATTAACCTTGTATTAACCAAATAAGTGATTGTATCGCCTCAATAAATATCCGCTCATGACGAGCACCTCCCATTTCAATTGAGCATGCCATGACTTCCATTCTTACGAATGTGAGCGCGCTCTCCGCGCTCCAAAACCTGCGTTCTATTTCATCGTCATTGCAGAGCACGCAGAACCAGGTCAGCAGCGGGCTCCGGATTGCGGCGGCCAAAGACAATGCGGCCTACTGGTCTGTGGCGACGACGATGCGCTCGGACAACATGGCCGTGTCCGCCGTGCAGGATGCCCTAGGATTGAGCGCGAGCGTCGTCGGAACCGCATATTCCGGCATGGAGTCCGCCATCGATGTGATGCACGAGATCAAAGCCAAGCTCGTCGCAGCACATGAGGAGGGTGTCGACAAGGAGAAGATCAATGGCGAACTCGATCAGCTAAAGGATCAGCTCAGATCAATCGCGGAGAGCGCATCGTTCTCCGGGCAGAACTGGCTGAGGATGACCGACAATACCGACCCCAAGCAAAACGGCGTCAAGTATCTACCGGCTTCATTCGCCCGCAGTCCTTCTGGCGGTGTTTCAGTCAACAGCATCGAAATCGACATGACTGCAGAGTGGTACAGCACCGACAAGGTTTTTTATCTGATATCCGAGGACGGATGCGACGGCATAATCACCAATTCCGGCTTCTCCACTGCCGCAGGCTATAGCAATGACTGGGTCCTGATCCGCGGCGAGCATCACCCGTTTCATAACGAGATGGTGCTAACAAATGACACGACGAGCGATGACCTTGAGGAAATGACCGTCGTTGTCGAGATGATGACGAAGAGGATGACCGATCTGGCGTCAATATACGGCGCCCTAGAGAAGCGCATTGAAATGTCGGAAGATTTCCTGAACGTTCTCTCAGATTCACAGGATAAAGGAATAGGCCGACTCGTCGATGCCGACATGAACGAGGCTTCGATGCGTCTCAAGGCAATCCAGACCCAAGAGCAGCTAGCTCTACAGGCGCTATCTATCGCGAATACAAGCGCCGAGAACATCATGCAGCTCTTCCGATAGCATTCAGGCTAAAGCGATAGCCAGAACCATTGCGGACATAGCATTCTGTTCGAACGCTCGTAGCGGACAGGTTAGCCAGTGCCTCATTCCGATCGGTTGATGGCATTTGGTGTCGGTTCGACTACGGGCTCGCCTGGCGTCCAGAATATGATGTAGATTCCGGCAATTAGCACAGCTGCCGCCAGAATGGTTACAACGAACCGGCTCATGCCGGCCTTAGTTTTTTGCTCGGTCTCCATGACAAGCGAACCGCATCACCGGACAAAAGTTCCCACTGACACTCGGTTGCGGTCCCCCGAGCCCCTGTCGTTAAAGCGCTGCACAGGGCTTCTGTGATCCGGCCCCCACGTTTCCAGAGGAACGATGTCACGAGCAGCGAAAGAGCCCACCGTTCTGGCTTTGATGAGTAGGGCGTTCGGTCCGGGTGCTACCCTTGGATCACCAGGAGTTCACGCCCATCATCTCCTTGCCGCTGTAGACCTCGACTTTGTTGGGAGCAACGAGTCGCCAACGCTCGCAGACCTCCTTGCCGTCGTCCAGAGCTTCCCATGTCCGGCAGAACTCGTCGCCTTTGATCCGCCATGTCCCGTTGATCACGATCTTGTCGCCGCTGTCGGGTTGAGCGGAACCTTTACCCGTTCCGTCTGCGGCGAGATCCAACGTTCCGGTGTACCCCATGCCTTTGCCGCCAAGCTGTAAGGTCTTGCCACCTTCCAGAAGGGCTTTCAGTTCGCCTTCCTTCATGTCTTTCCCGGCCGCGTACGCAGATAATGCGCCAAAGCCCAAAATGACCAGTGCGGGAATGAGTATGTTGCCCATAGTCTCCTCCTCTAAACAACCGCATGTTGAATTAGAAAAGCGAGGAGTCAAGGCATTGCTAGGTGGTAGGCACTTCAAGCCGTGCGAGAGACTACGAAAAGGCCCGCCGGTGAGGGCGGACTAAGAATGTCATGATGCTGAAGGCGTAAGGTTATTTGATAAAAGCAAAAATCCCAGCCGCAGCGGCCACAGCGGCGAGTACCAAGCCAAATATGACGGCAATCATGTTCACGACCCATCCTTGGTCCGGCTTGCCATCTAGCTTGCTGTCGATGCGCGCGAGCTGGCGTTGGATGCTTTCCAGCGTTCCGCGAGTGTCGCGGGCAATATCTTCGAGTGCTTTTACACGCGCTTCCATACCGTCAAATGTGCCACCCCCGCTACCAGTTTGCAAGGCTATTGGTTCTTGGGACGCTTTTCTCTCTAGGCGGGAGAGGCGTTCCATAAGCTCGTGGCTAATCTTAGGATCACTCATCGGTTGCCTCGTAATCGACCAGGGTCCGCACGGCATTAATTTCTGCCGATATCAGAGCCGACGTTGCGCGAATGGCTTTGGTTACATTCGATGTCAGTTCTTTCGAGGGGTTGGATTGGGTGATGAGTATCTCAGCAATTGCTACCTGCGTCTCCTGGATAGATTGAAGCAACTCTGTGATGGTAAGGCGATACTCTATGAAGCCATCATCTAACATGACCCGGCTTGGTATTTTCTTTTTTTCAGTCAATGCGTCGTCCCCTCACGTCTGGCGATGTATTCGGCATTCAACAGCTCGACCAGGTCGTCGGCCTGCTCGATATCGAGCCCGTCTTGCGGAATGCCATTCACCTCGGCCGTCAGCCCGGTGAAAATGTCGTAGACCGCCCACATGCCGGTGCCGTCTTCGCGCATAGCGTAGCGGTTCTCTGTTTTTGGCGTTTTCATCGCGGCAACCTGCCACGGGGCGGCGAGGAGTCAAGATTGAAGTTGGCCGTCTGGACCAAGCCTCCTTCTTATGTCTCCTGTATCCGGCGTTTAAGGTCACGTATCGCCTTGCTGAGCGGCAGGACGTTTGATCCGCCCTGAACTCGCGGGGAAGGCGGGGCCTCCTCTCCCTGCCCTTCCTTGGCCGTTTCCTGAGCGATCGGCTTGCCCCGGACATGCTCGTGGGTGAGCGTGGGGCTGTCTTCGTACCCGAAGCACCGGATCATGAACATTCGCAGCGTGGCGGCCGTCTTGTGATCGCCTGCGGCCTTGGCATCGGCGATGTCCTGCATGACCTCCACGAACATCTGCTTGGCGTCGAAGGATGCCACCTCCAAGGCCTTCTGCGCGGCGAACTCGTTCAACTCCTTCACCCTCGCCATGATGTCCGGCTGGGCTGCAAGGCGAGCGGCATTGCTCCGGTTCTGCTTGAAACCGGCTTCCTCATAGGCGGCGTCGATGGTCTTGCCCGCTAGACGGAGCAGGCAAAACCTTTCGTGGCGTGGGTCCGACAGAGCGGGCATGCTATATTCTCCTCAGTACAGGCCGACGCCGCCCTTATCGATGGCGTCCCTGAAGTCGCCGCTGTCGCTGTAGAAGCCCCGGCCTTTCTCGTTCAGATCGCCATAACCAACGCCGCGCCCCGTGCCGTCGCCGCCCGGAGGGGTAGACGGGAACATGCTTTGCGGCTTTCCCATCATGACGTTAAACAGGGCTTGAAGAGGCGTTTCGCGAGGGCGCTCTGCGGCCCTGAGGTCACCAAGCTTGGCTCCGACCCCGCCTAGAGCCATGGCACCAACCGGGCCGGCAAGGACGCCGCCGATCGTCGCCCCGAGGAGCGAGCCGATGGTCTTGGAGTTCGTGAAGCTCTTGGCGAACCGGTCCCTGTTGATCGCGTCCTGCTTCTCTTTTTCCGTCTGGGTTTTCTGAGCAGCCTGATCGACGGCCTGTTCGGCGCGCATAGGAACGTCAGCGGTCGGAGTGGTCACTGCGCTGAAGTCCTGCACCGCCTCGGGCTGGGCATACTCGCGCACCTCGAGCGCCGGATCTTTCTGCACCTTCGTCTCGATCGGCTGCGAATAGGTCGGATCGGCCTGCACCTGGGCAACTCGCGGATGGCGGCTGGTCTTTTCGTTGATCTCTTTTTGAAGGACGTCGCCCGCAAGGATATCGTTCGAGGCCTTCATCATCCCGTATTTGCCGTACTGGTCTTTAAGGTGGTCCACCTGCGACCGGGACAGGCCGGCGTTCTCAACGGCGGCTTCCACGCCGGTCGGCTGCGACAAGGTGGGATCAGCCAAGGCGGGCGTATTCCCCTTCATGCCAGCCGTCTGCACCTGTTGCGCAATCCGGGCATCAAGGGCGACACGGGCTTCATTCGCCCGCTGCTGCAGGCTGGCGATATTCTCATCGTTGACGATAGTCGGGCCGGCAAAGCGTGCCGCGTCGAACGATCTTTCCAAGGCGACGTTCGGGTCGCCTAGTCGGCTCGGGTCGGAGTTTGCAATCTGCTCCTGCGTCGGGCCGGCGAAGCGATCCATGTTGAAGGACGCTTCAAGCGCTTCGTTCGGATCGCCCAAGGAAGGGCTGATGGCAGAGTTTGCTATGTCGGACACCATCTGCCCCGGCTGCTCAGCAAGTGCGCGTTCAGCGAACTGAGGCGTCGGCACCGAGGGCTCCGGATCGACCGAGAACATGGACCGCGGATCGACAGGATTTCCGTCCTCGTCTTCCATCTGGAAGTGGAGATGGGGGCCGGAGGAATTTCCCGTGGACCCGACCGTGCCGACGGGCGTCCCTGCTGCTACCTCGTCGCCGATGTTCAGATTGCCGGCAATGCTGCCAAGGTGGCCATAGGTGCTCGTGTACCCGTCGGGGTGGCGAATGCTGACCTTGTTGCCGAATCCGCCGGGCGTGTAGGAAATGTCGGAGATGACGCCTGCGCCTGCGGCCTCAGCGGGATAGCCGCTCTGGCCCGGCTCGAGTGACATGTCGATGCCTGCGTGGTTGCGTGAGCCTTTGCCGCGGGACGTCTGTGGAGCGGCGCGCAACCCGAAACCGCTGGTGATCCGGTCGCCTTGGGCGCCGAATGGGGAGCTGTAACCCTCTCGCTCCACGGCGCCAAGCTCATTGAGCCCTTCTTGAGCGACGGCGTTCTCTATTGCAGTCTGCGCGGCCGCATCGAGAGGGGCTTCGGCAACGGCATCGAATGCGGCCAATTCCGGTCGGCGCTCGGGGACAGCCGTGTATTCGGCGACTGTGCTTGCCACCTCGGGGAGCCGCTCCGGGTTCGGGAGCTTGAAGCCCTTTGCCGTCCGGATGCTCCTGAACATCGGATCTTCGTAGAACTGGTGGCCCGTCGTCTTGTCGACGAGGTTCTTGCCGGCGGAGATGACATGCGCGCGGTTTGGGGTCGCGTAAAAGGTGCCGGTGTGGATCGGGCCGACTTCCTGGACTTCGTCCCATGCCTCTTGTGCCAACTGGCGATATCTCTCGACGCCGGCGGGCAGCGCCTTGTTGTAGGCGTTGAATTCGGCTCGAACAGAGACGACGTCCTTCGGGGTGACGCCGAGCAGCGCGGATCGATTGTGGATGACGCTGGCGATCCCAAGGAAGTCTTGGAAACGCTCCTCTTTGGTGCCACTCACGCCTTCGCCGAGGAGGACGTCAACAACCGATTTTGCAAGTGTAGGCATGTCTCAGTCCTCGTGTTCGGCGCTCAAGCGCTCATGAGTAGGGGGCAATCGAAGTGGGCAGGGTTTTGGCCTCGCGCATGCGGGGCGTGGATGCGGCCTATGCGGACTGCCTCAGCGTGCCCATCGAGCACATGGCCCAGGCGATAGAAACCCTTGCGCGCAGCCGGCTTGATGAAGCCCTCGGCCACCAGGGCGCGCGTGGTGAAATCGTTGATGTGAAGGGTGCGGGACACCTCGTCGGTGCTAAGCAGCCAGTCGCGGAGGGCTCGGCCTCGGTTGAGCACCGTCATGCCGCCACCTTTGCGGCTTTGATGAACCGCTGGGCTTGGGTATAGGTGATCCCGCTCTTGTCCTCGACCCACCGCCGGAAATGGCCGTGCGGCAGTTCGTGCTTGACCCGAAGAAGATCGGCGCCAAGCTGTGCGGCCTTCTCCTCGGACACCCGCTCGTATGGTCGAGGCAGGCGCGGGCGCGCGGGCTGGTCGGTTTCCCTTGTGTAGGTGACCGCCGCGTAAAGCCGGCTGTGGGCTGCCCAGGCCGCTTTCTGCTGGTGGATCGGCAGCGCCTTGAACTGGCGAAGCGTCATGCCGAGCCCGAAGGCGGCGAAAGCCAGAGAACGGTTCTCCCGGTTGGCGATGCATTTGACCCGGGCAAGCTGGAAATTGTTCAGGTGGCGCATCACGCCAAGCCCTTCGACCTCGATTTCTGTGTGCATTCTCAGTCACCTCCGGCTGATTTCTCGCGTCGGATATTAACTGAAATGTCGTTAATCTGAAAGGTGGCTTTGCCGCTCGACCTACCATCTCGACAAAGTGCCGATCGCTGATCAGAATGGGGGTACGAGAGGGTGCACGATGAAGAATCTGATCAACGAGCTGAGAGTACCAGGTGAACGCTATCGCCTGCTGGGCGGCGTTGGCATGTCCTGCGGCTTTTTCGCGCCGATGGTCTATTTGGACAAAGACTACCTTTATAAGGCCTTCGGCACGATCTGGACGTGGGAATGGCTGGCCTATCCCCACGTGTTCCTCGCCCTCGCAAACATGTTGATTTATGTTCACATGTCCGACAGCAGCAAGCAGCCCGACGCTGAGTGGGAGCGCCCGGTGATGTACCGGGCTATCTCCTTCTCGGCATTCATCTGGTGGTCCTGTTGGCTCGCCGCGCATCTCAAGGTTTGACCTTCTTGCCGGCCTCGTAGAAGTCCTTACGGGCCTCGTTCATTACCTTCAGCTCCTCGGCGTCCAGGGCTTCGAGTTCCTTGGCCATCTTGGCAGGATCCATCTTGCTACCCTTGACCTTCCTGCGGTCCTTGTTGATGGCGCGCCGCTGCTTCTCGGCCCAATCGAATGTCGGGATTGCCTTGATCTCGTGCGCGTGATCCTTCTCGAAATCAGCAGGCACTCTGCCTTCGGCCTCGTAAGATTTGAGCTGACCCTTGATTTCCTGCACCCGCTCACGTTGGCCGTAATACTCACCGCGGCGCCCATCCTCATCGACCGATCCATAGAATGAGCGGACCCAAGGGGTTTTCTTCGGCTCGAAATCAAGGCTGGCCGCCCGCTGTGCCGTCTCGGCTGTCTGCGAAACGAAGCGACCAATGCCCCCCGTGAAGAAGCCCCATAGGTGCTCCAGCGCGTCAGGATAGATATCGACCATGCCTGGCACGATATCGTCACCACCGGTAAGCTCGTTCATCTCCTCCGTCGTCATTTTGAACGCGGGGTGTGTGCTCTTGAAAGCCGTGTGGCTTTTCGGCGCCGGGCTTTGATCGAAGGGGTTGCCTTCGGGATAGATCGGGGTGCCGAAGAAGTTTTCGTTCATGCCAAGATCCCAAGCGGGATCAAACATGGTCGGCATGACCATGCTCATAATCGATCCTGAGCCCATCGGGTTGAAGGCGTCGATCGCGACACGCGTGCTGTCGATGACGGCCGGCAGGGCGTCCTTCTCACCCATCGAAACTGCCGCGCCCTGGGTTCCGAGATGCCAGAAGGCGTTGAAGCCAAAGCCGAGCGGCATGGACAGATAATCCGTCGTGCCCGGAAGGAAGAACACGGCCTGTCGCTCCAGCTTCCAAGGCTCGTTGCGAAGCATCTTCAGGTAGGCGTTTTCACCATCATCGTCGTCGCCGGCCATTGTGGCGTTCCAGACGTGCTGCATGAATCCGCCGAGCATGAACGTGGCTGCGGCGCCTCGCACCTTCGGGGATTTCGCCAGTGCCTTCGCCACGTTGTAATTGCCCTGTACCGCGGCATTGAAGAACACGTAGAGCGCGTTTGCCTGGGGACTGAACTCGCCTTTTTTCTGGAAATCGACCGTGAGGTCTCGAGCGAGGAACGCTGCCTGCTTGGCCGTTTTCTGCTGATATTTGCGTGCTGCGGCGAAGACAGAGAGGCGCAGGCCGTTCTCGCCCGTGTCGTTCAGATCCTCGACGAGCTTCACGAAGGATCGCCACCGGGCGCCGGCACCGGCATTGCCACGGCCGGCCCGCTGAAGGTCCTTCTGCACCTTGGCAAGCGTCTCCTCGATCGTCTTGTACTGGTCGAAGCTGATTTTGCCGCCAGCGGACATGTAGTCCTTCAGCAGGTTGTCCCACTCGCCAGTGCCCGGCCGACCGCGTGCATGCCGCCATAGTGCCGCCCATGCCTGTGGGATTCCGCCAGCAATGCGAGCCACCTGCGCCGCCGAGAAGCCCTTACCAAGGGCGAGCACCGTACCCGCCTGAAAGTCGCGGATGATGTTGATCGGCACGAATGCCGGGTTGGCGCGCGTGTTAATGATGGACTGCCAGTTCGAGACCGACCGGAATGCCTTCATGATGAAGCCGGTCACTTCGTCCACGCTCATCTTGCGTAGCGCGAGGCCCACCTTCGGGTCCTTGAAGCGGACGTAATAAGTCTTACCGCCGATCTTCGCCGCCATCACGTCGTCGCGGGTGCGGAAGGGATTGCCTACCTTCTGGCTCTTCACGATCCCGTCGGCGCCGAGCACGCGCTTGTAGACGTCAGGCACCCGCACGATGTCGGGCACGATGGTCGTATCCTTGGCCGCGGGATCATCCGACCAGTAAACCTCAGCGATGCTCTCGCCCTTCGGGTCGAACTCGTTGATGAACCGCATCACGGCGGTGGCCACCTTGTTTTTCTCTTGGCGGATGATGGAGCGCTCCGCGTCGGCGATGGCGTTGACGATCACGTTGTCGGCCTCGGCGAACCGGCCCAGCGCCGTTTTGCTCTCGTCGCCTCGCACGTCGAAGCCTCGACCGGCACCGGGGAGGAAGTTGCCCTCCTCGTCCATACCGTCCTGGCCCTTCAACGGGACGTAATGCTCCCATTGCTTTGTGAGGAGATCGTAGGTTTCCGTGGAGATCAGGCCCGCCTTGCGCTGTTCCTGGAGGCCCGCGTCGAGCATGTCGCGCATCAGGCGGCCGGCGCGACGGATGTGGTGGAATTTCGCCCGATCGGCGGCAAGCTCCTTGATGGTCTCGCGCGCCTTGTTCGTCGACCAGCCCGAAGCCCCGACAATCGAAGGGTCTGTGACGGCCTTGCGAAGCTGGCTTCCTTCCTCGTTGCGCATGCCGACCACGCGGTTCCGCTCGGGGACATGCATGGCATAGAGGTAGCGGTGCAACTCCTCGAGCGTGGCCCCTCCCTTCACCAGCTCCTCAATCATGGGCTGGGTGTACATGGCGTCAATCTGCTGGATCTGGTGGCGCATGGTTCCTTCAGACAGGCGAGCCGTCTGGTACGCGTCGTTCAGGTCATTCAGCGGGACGCCCACGCTCTCCTGCATCATGCGGAGCGGGTGGAGGTAGTCCACGAGCCGGCGGTGCGCATAGTCCGATAAGGACTCGCCGTCCTCGGCATGGCCGCGCTGCTTGCTGTCGATCGTCTTGACGCTCTTCACCAGCTTTTTACCGGCATCGCCAATCGTCTTCTTGAGCCGCTCGCCGAGCAAAGCCTTTGGCGCGTCCTGCGGGCGCTTGACGGCGGGCACTCGCTCCACAAGGGAATAGGACCTATCATCTTTGCCCTGGAGCGGCTCGGTGGCGCGCTTCTGCATCTTGCCGGTCTTCGCCTCAGCGAACACGTCCTCGCTCGTCCTGTAGCCGTTCCGGGTCAGGAAGTTGCCGACCCGGCGCAAAGCGGTCCGGATCTTCTCCCATACCCGTCGAATGCCAATGTGCGGCTGAGGTCCGTCGGCTTGTTTTCCGTCTTGCCGTTCGGACCAAATCGCAAAGGCCTCTGCCTCGATCTCCTTCGGGCTCATCTTGCCGGCCTGATCCTTGCGGCCCTCCGTGGAAGCGACGATCTTGCGCAGGCGATCGGTCTCGGCTGATAGCACGTTCCGCTCTCGATCGGTCATGAACACACGCTGGATGCGGTGGAACGCCTCGTGATAGGCGGCCTTGTCCGATGCGGTATCAAGTGCGAGCGTGATGGCGTCTCGCGTCGGGTCGTAGAAGCCTGCCGCCGTGGTCGGAGCGTTCGAGCCCCAGCCCGGGGCGCCGTCGGGGAGCTTGATGCTGTCTGCCCATTGGACTTCCGATAGGCCGGAAACGTCGCGCACGATGCCGGTAAGGCGCTCTTGCTCGGACTTCGGTATGCGATAGGCCGGCATCTCGCCGACTTCGCTCCAGCCGCCTGGGTCGACGCTCTTGCCTTTGGCGTCCCAGAACATTAGATTTAGCGGGCTGGCGCCAGCGTCCAAGCTTCCTGAACCGGAGCGATCCTGTTCACCGCGAGTTATCCGCGGAGCGCCAGTCCTCCCCTCTTCGACACGCGGCTCAATGTCATCGGATCGTGCATCGCGATCGGTGGTGAAGTCGTACTGGAACTCGCCCTCTGCCGTCTTGTGCACCGAGACCGCCAGCACATGCTTCTTGCCCTCGAGCGAGACAGGAGCGGAGATGACCAGTCGCTCGGCGACGTTCGGCTTGCTGCCCGGCTCGCGCAGGACCACCTTGCCCTTCTTGATGATTTCCGGGATGCAGGGGATGCATCGCAGCAGGACATCGCCCTTGCCGCCATAGGTGCTCTTATCGCGGCCACGGCGGTTGAAGCTGACGACCGTGCCGTCCTGCATGGTGACCGTCTCACCGCGAAGGTTCTCGTCGTACCACCGCCTGGCCGCCGCGCGCAGCGCCGGCATGTCATCGGCGCCTTTGAAGTCCATCAACTCCGTGCCCGTGAGCGTGGCGACCGGCTTCTCGTCTATCGGTGGCTCTTCCTCGGTCTGGTACTGCCGATCGTCTTTCGGCTGACGTGCGCGGTCCACGAGGTCGGTCTGGTCTCGATCATCGCTGAACAGACCATCAGGTTCCTTCTGCGCGGCCTTCGCCTTCATGGGCGCGTCTGCCTTGCGCTGCGCCGCGTCGGCCGCGCTGATGCGCTCGGCACCGGGAATAACCAGTTGCGATTTGCCATCAGCTCCAGACTCCTCAAGTTGAGGAGTTACCGGATCCAGGCCACCGACCTGCTCCGGATCGAACGCGATCCAGACGCGATGCTTCACGCCCTTGGAAGCCTTATGCCGACCGCCGCCGATATGGGTCACGCCGTCATGGCCCATCGAGCGCAAGCCGTCCTGCATGATCTCCGCGCCCTCGTAATCGGAGATCAATTCATTTCCGAGGTTTTCTTCCACCTCACGATAGGCGGCCTCATTGGTCGCGTAGACCAGCACGCTGGCCCGGTCGAAGTATTCGGGGAATGCCTTCTCCCACGCGGCGACGTCGGCCGGCGCATCCATGTCAAGCGGATTCGAAACAGTCAGGGAGGCACGGTAGACCGTGGGCTTATCGCCCCTGCCCTTGCGGGTGTATTCCAGCGCTATATCGGGGCTTTCGGTGAAGTAGCCACCGGAGCCGAAGAGACCGTATCGGCCGCCGTACGTGTCGAAGCTGTCGAAGCCACCGCTGGACGTGCCGTGATAGACGGTCTCGGGAACCGCCGGGACGCGGTAGGGTGTCAGCCCTTCGCGTTGGCCTTCGCTTTCGGCTTGTTCTGCGCCTTCCTTCCGACCTTCGCGACGAACCGCTCCAGTTCGGCCGCCTTCTCCAGCACGGCCTTCCGTTCCGGGTCCTTCTCCTCGAAGGCCTGATGCTTGATCAGCCGAGCCGCTTTCAGATGCTGTTCCGGGGTATGCCGCATTGGTTTCGTCTCCGAAGAATGGAATGTTTGGCTCGACATAGACCTGGATGGCGTTGCGCGTGGCAAACTCCGCCGATGCCGATTCTACCGCAGCTTCATAAGTCGCGCCACTGGCTACCCGCTCTGCAACCGATGCGGAGTATTCGTCACCGATCTCGCCCGGGTAGCCATCGTCCTTCAGGCGGTACATGACCCGATCGCGCGCCACTGCCTCGCGGTCTGCCGGATCGATGCCGGCCATGTCGTCCGTCTGCGCGTCCTCGTCGAGCGTAAACCCTGGGGGAAGTGCTGGAAGCTCCTGCTCTCCAAACCGCTCGCCGTCTGCCTTGCGGTTCCGCTCCGAGTGCCAGCGCTCCGCCCAGTCGCCATCCTGCTGAGAGAATGTGGTGCGGTTCGATCGGGCGTCCCTGTCGAGCATGTCGTACAGGTCCGAGAGGCTGGAGCCTTCCGGCAGATAACCGGCCTCCTCTGCCGCCTCACGGGCCGCGTCAGGCGTCATCCCGTTTCTGCGGACCACGGGGCCAGCGCCGACGACAAAGCCCGCACTGCGGTCCCGTAGGCCGATGGCGCGCAGCTCGCCGGTCTGCTCCTGAATGCCACCGCTCTTCGCGATGAATTCGAGTATGCTGTCCGGCTTCTTCACCGCGCCTTTCGCGTTGGCCGGATAGCCGTCTTCCGTGGTGCGCTGGTCCGGCTTGCCGTAGCGCAGGGGCTGGGTGGTGTCTCCCTCGGCCACCCACTTCCGAAACTGAGAGATGGACATGGGCGTTATGGCGCCGATCCGCTCCCGGCCGCGTCCGTCCGAAAACGCGCTGGCGTAGAGGTCACGGGCTTCGGCGAGCGAGTTCGCGCCCAGCACCGCCTTGTGCTCATCGAAGCGGCGCCCGCCATCGGCCTTCTGGTCTACGACATAGACGCGCTTGGACGCTGGATTGTCGCCCACGTAGACGTCGAGGTGATCACCGTCCGCACCCTTGCTGCGCTTGATGTAGCCATAGGCCGCCGGCAATTGGGATTCCCACCGCTCACCGGACAGGGAGGTGCCGCGACGGGTCGAGCCCTTCGGGTTCTCAATGGTGACATCGAGGCCACCTACCTTCACATGGCCCTTACGATAGTTGCCGGCCGCGGCCTGCGCCTCGGTGGGTTCCACATTCACCCGCTGGCCAGCAACCTCCATGTCCGCGGGCTGCTCGACGCGCACCGGCCTTGCCCTGCTGCCGGCGTTCGGATCGGCCTGAGCTACCTCCTCGCTGGCGGCGGCCGCAGCTTCCCGCTCCAGTTCATCAAGTACCCGACTATCCTGCTCGACATTGGCAAGCTCGGTATCGAGTGCCTGTTCGTCAAGCACGGGCTCTGCCTCTACCGGTAGGGGCGTGGCATCTGCGTTCGGCTGGACGGATTCTGCCTCGAGGTTCGTCGGCCGAATCTCCTCGTCTCGCGTTGTGACTTCCGAAAAATCTTCGCGAGCCGGCCGATACTCGCCTGCCACCTGGATCATGCGAGGGTTGACGCGCACGCCAGCGGATCGAGCTTCCTCAACCTGAGCGGCCACTTCCTCGGGGGACATAGCGTCAATGTCGGCATCCGGCACCATAGAACGGCGGAGAATGGCGCGCTGCTCGGCTGTGGCAGGTCCGAGGACGGCAGTTTCAGGGTCGGGTGTTCGTGTGACACGAATACCCTCATCGCCACCGGCCGGCGTTGGCTGGGTGTCGGTACTGTCTGCTGCCTCGTCGCTCGGCTGCGCGCCAGCAATGCGCGGTCCTTTGTCCACGTCAATTGTGGGCATATCGTCCAAGGTGAAACCCTCGGGAAGCGCTGGGATAGCCTCGCCTTCAACCTGCGCCTCGGCTTCGACCTGTTCGTTCGCGGGCCTGCCACGAACGGCATTGACGGCGCCCGAGGCGGCCATTTCGCCGCCCTTCATCGTGCCACCTACTGCCGCGCCGACTGCCGCTGCCTCAAGGACGCCTTCGGAAATATCCTGATCGGGTCGATAGACGTAGCGGGCAATGATGTTCTGCGCAGCCTGCTGCGCGGCTTCCTGGCCGCCTTCTACCGCGGCCTGCGCAACCACCTTTCCGATGGCCCCGATGACGCGGCCCATATGTGGCAGAGGGATACGCTCCAGCAGCGTTTCCATCGGAACCTGCTCGGTAAGGCCTGGAAGCTGTCCGTACCTGGCCGCCTGCATGATCTGCTCTTTGGTCGCGCCGGCTTGTATGGCCTTGTCGACGGCCTCGCCCGAACTAGCGTAGGAGCCGGCACCGGCACCGACGGCACCGCCCGCGAGAGGACCAAGTGCGCCAGCGGCAAGGAATGGGACCGTGGAGCCAAGACCCTCGGAAATCGAGCGCGTCCAAGTATCCTCGTAGGACTTCGCTGCGGCGAACTTGTCCTTGGCGAATTGCTGCATCTTCCGGCCGGTCTTGAAGATCGGGACGTCTTCCAGCTCCTGCTTGGGAAGGACGTCAAGCGGAACGGTATCAGCCTCCGGCGTGTCGATGCCGTTGCGGATGTTCGTTGCCTTGACGAGAAGGTTGATCTCGTTGCCGCCTCGTACGCCCGTCATCGCCTTCTTCTGGAAAGCTGCCCACTCGTCCGCGTTCATATCCTTGACGCGGGGAAGCTGTGCGACGAGTTCCGCGTAGACCGTTTCCTCGGTGGGCGAACGGGCCTCATTGGCGCCAACGCCTTTCAGCATCGTGCCGACAACGTTCGTGGCACCTGCTGCAACCCCCTTGCCGATCTCCGAGAATACGCCCGCGTCATCGGCCTCGGCAGCGACACCGGCAGGCTCGTCCAGCTTGAAGCCGGGCGGCAGTGCCGGAATATCTCCAACGGCCTTCACCGGGTCGAGCGTGAAGCCGGCCGGAAGCGCTGGTATATCGTCGTCGGTTGTGAAGCCCCCCGGAAGCTGGGCAGTCTCAGGGCGAGCGACAGGGACCGGGATCTTCTGTCCCGGCATCAGTTCGAAAGGATTTGCCATTGGTTCTTACCGCGCCAGCGGCTCCCATGTGCCGTTCCGCAGAATCAATTTCTCGCCGTTCGGGCCGGTCGCGGTGCGCTCGCCGCCCGAGAGCGCGGACCCACCGGAGAGGGTTTGCCCGGCATTTCCTTCGGCGGCATCGGCGCCGGTGATCTCCCGCGTTAACCGGGCTCGCTCCGTCTCGATGATGAGCGCTCGCTTTTCGGGATCACGCTCATTCTCTGCGGCCGCTTGAGAAAGGCGCTCGATCTGGATCTTGTCTCCCGTGGACAAACCCTTCGTCCTCGCAAGGCGCTCTGTGTCGGCCTTTGTCTTTGCGATGTCAGCCTTGCTTTTCTCAAGGCCCATCTCTGTGGTTTGCTGCTGCCGAGCATCGTTGCGCTTACGCAGGTCATGTTCAGCATCCCATTGGCGCTGATCAACATCTGCCTTCCGCTCAGCGAGGGCGCGCTCATAGTCCAACTTTTCCTGCTCCCTCTGGAGCTTAGCGGTCGCCGCCTCCTGGTCGCTGAAATACTTCTGGGCGCCGCCGAATCCCTTCGCTATCGCGCTCCACTTGCTGTCATGAGCGCCGCTTTCGGTCGCCATGCCGGCAGCGGCCGCGCGCAGCCGGTTTTTGAACTCGTCCGCGGGCATACCGAAAATGCTCTGGATGCCAGCGGGCACCGCATTTTGGGGCGACTTGTATCTCTCCGCCTCAGCGCTCACGACCTCTGATGGGCGTGCCTGTTGGGTCTGCTGAGGCGTATTGCCACCGAGAACCGAGGATAGGAATTCCATAATACCGGCCATGTCGTTCGTCCCTCACTTCCTCAGAAAAAGCCGCCGAGGCCAGAGCTGATCACCTTCCAGAGGTCGGTGTCATTGCTCTGCTTCTCCGAGGACGTTTTGGTGTAATTGCTCGTGCCATTCAGCGCAGCGAGGAGGTCCAGCGCGTCATCATATTTCTTGCTGTTGATGGCCTTGATGAAGTCCTCTTGCGTCTTTCGACGCTTCTCCTCGTTATCGCGAACGACCGTGCCCGCGTTGTAGAGGGCGTCGTTGATATCGGTGAACTTGTTGTAGAGGTTGTCGCCGATGCCGACGATGCCGGTGGCAGCGGTTCCCAGCCGGTCGGTCGCTATATCCTTGGCCCGCGAGTTGAACTGATCGGCATTCAACTTGCGGTCCTGGCCCGCGTTGTAGGAGTTGAGGTTTGTCATCGCTGCCTCAAGGGCGCGGTTCGTATTGCCGGTCTCCATCGTGTCGCGCCGGCCGATATCCGAGGCGCGCTGGCCCATCGCCGTATTGTAGGCGTCGGAGTAGACCCGGTTTGTCGCGTCGCCGACCGCCTCATTGGTGCGCGAGGACTGCTCGCCCTCCATAATACCATGACGGGCGTCGCCGAACGCGCCGGACATCTGCGCCATACCGCCGATGCGGTTCTTCTGCCGCTGGTCCTCCTGCTGCAGTTCACGGATGACAGGCGAGAGCACCCGGTCGGTGTACGGGTTCATGTAACTGTCGATCGAGCCCAGCCAGCCGTTCTCGTCGACAAGGCGCTCGGTGGAGATGTTCTTCGGCGCTGCCATCTTGCCGCCGGAATAATCGCCGCTGATCGTGTTCGGCCCGGCCTTGGCATACTGGTCCCACATGCCCTTGGCCTGATCCAGATGGAACATTTTGCCAAGGTCTTGATTCGCCAGCCACGCAACGTTGCCGATCGCGTCCGTCTGGAGCTTCGACATCTCGGTCCACAGGGACTCGCCGTCGCGGCTGCCGTAGATGTAATTATCTTTCGAGCCCAACCAGTCCTCGATATCCTTCAAGGACTTTTTCGTCGGGTCCTCCAGCCAGTCGGGAACGCCGGTGGTCGTCTTTGTCGTGTTCCCCATCTGCTCAGCCCTTCCTTACTTCGCCGGCCCTCAGATCGAGGACAAGGGTTCCGATGAAGTTGGCGACGTCCGTCATTGTCGCCGTCGCGCCGTCGAGGGTCCGTAGGGGTACGATGTTCTCCGGCGAGAAGGCGGTCGCAATGACGCGCTGGTCGTTCTCGCGGCTCGCTGTCTGGATCTCCGCAAGCGCTGCGGCCACAAACCGCATTTCCGGCGTCAGTATGACTGGAGAGCGTGGGGGCTCGGGGAGGTAAACCGGGCGCATGTCGGTCCTTTTTGCTCGAAGCGATCTTCGAAAAGGACAGCACCACAAGCCGTCTGGCTTGGGGAGAGGGTGAATTCTGGTCTATTCTCCGGTTTAGGGGTCTATTCCGGCGAAGTGGAAATAACGGGCGACGTCGGGATTGAACCGGTCGCCCTCGCGTAGCTTTTCCAACGCGTCATAGTCGCCGTGGAGCACCATCTCTAAACCTATCCGGCTTACATCGATGCGGGATCCCATGCCGGCCTGCCGGCCTATGCCATGCTCCGCAACCCATTTGCGGACCACCTTCACATCATAGCGGGCGTAGTCGGCTGCTGCCTTCAGGCTCATGACCTCGTTCGGCCGGCAAAGAATCGGCTTCACTCGAGAGGCTGGGAATGGGCTCAAGCCGCGCGCTCCTCCTGAGCCGGTGCGTTCTTGACGGGCGACGGCTTTGCTGCGCAATCTATTGTGGAAATCAATCGGTGCTGGCTCGCGTTACCGCACGAGCCAGCACCTACCATCCCTAAGTGTTTAGACCACCTGGAGACGATTGTGACGAAAGAACCCTTTGAGGTAGGGAATTCCCAACTGCCTTCAACCGAACTCGCGATGCCCGCAGGCGTCAGGCAGCCTACTCCGCCCACGCCAGTCAGGTACGCTCCTGTGCTATCCGCAGGCCAGGGAGAGAGAAGCGGCGGCGTTCGGCAGCCGAGTGGCGGTGGCGTGGGTGCGGGTCCGGGTCCACGCCAGCCAGCGGCACCGACACCGAGGCCCGTTCCGCCGCCGAGCAAAAAGTGAGCATGTAGATGAATCGCGAACTGGTACGTTTCAACGTCCTCCGCAATGCGCTGTATCACACGTCGCGCCGGCTGACATTCGATCGCTGGAATCGCTGGTTCAACTTCGTCGTGATAGTTCTGGGCGCCACCGCTATGACCGACTGGCTTGAAGGCTTTGGCATCGCCATGTCTCAAAGCATTTTTGGTGTAGCCGTGGCGGCCGTAGGCGCGGCGTCGCTCGTTTTTGACTTTGCAGGGAAAGCTAGGGACCACCAGAGTCTGCAACGCGAGTACTACCATCTGCTTGCAGAGATTGAGGGTAACCTTGACCCTACACCGCAGGATCTCGCGTCGTGGCAAAGCGCAATGATTCGAGTCGCCGGCGACGAGCCGCCTACTCTGCGTGCACTGGATGCGAAGGCATACAACGATGCACTCGGTGCCACGGAGATATTTGACCTCGGGCAAAGGATTCACATTCCTTGGCTTCATCGTTTCCTTGGCGCGGTCTGGGCATACGAAGGCTACGATTACAAAAAAGTGTGCGAGCTTCCTGGTTACCAGCAGCCTCACCACGATTAAGTGCGCGACTGCCGGAACGTACGGAGTCGAGGAATGGCACGGATATCTCACTCAGCTACCTCATCTTCGGGCTTGTCCAAGTCCTCCGGCCTCCCGAAGAGATTGTCGGCTACCCAGTCGCTGAAGCGCTGAAGAAATTCTCGGTCGGCTCCGGTGGCCTGATCAATCATCCTGCCTACCGGCGTCTTCCCGGGGGTCCACTCATCGCCGGTTGTCTTTCTGTAAGCGGCCAGCGTCTTTTCATCGCCTATGGCCCAATGTACGCACCCCATGAAGTCAGGAAGCATGAAATGCTCATCCCATGCGGTGACTATGGTCGGCTTGCTCATAGACGGCTCCCGTGAAAGTCGCGGTGGCGAAGGTCGGATTTCTGCTCGCTCGCCCTGATATGCTGGCCTTGATTACGATCGATCCAGCGCCATGCCTTGGCGTTCGTGTCGAATGGGCCCGCCACCTCTTGTTCACGGGAAACGACGAACCACTTGCCGTCTCGCTGAGCCGGGGTCACGCCGCGCCTCGCTTCAACGTCACGAGTTCGCCATTCCGAATAGGAAATGGGTAAGGCTGGGCAGCAATCTTGCTGATGAGCGCCGGCTTGATGTCGATTATCTTCGCTGTGGGCCGGCTTTCCGCCCATTCGAGAAGGTCGAGCTGTTTCATGCTGCACCTCGCATTGAGTTGTTGTCCCATTGTTCGATATCAAACGGAAACAGGTCGCCGGCCATTAAAGTTCGAAGCCGTTGCTCCAGCTCTCGTTGCGGGCACCCTCTCTCCACAAGAAAGCGAGTGCCGGCCGCGGCAGTTTCAGGCACCGGAAACGCATTGCTAGCTCGCGTATACGTACCCCCTCTACCCTTTTCAGGAGCCCGGGAATCTGGATCTCGTTCTGGGGCTGGATCTGAATATGGTTCTGGTTCTGGTTCTGGTTGCTTAGGCTTAGCTTTCTGTTCGGAAAAGCTATGCTTATAGCTTTGCTTTTCATCGCGGCGTGGACGGCCGCCCTTTTTACCCGCTTCAACTCGGGCAAGGTGCTTCTCCTCGGCCTCGTCTCTTTGAGCCTCCAGCTTAGGATCTCGCCAACCGTCTTCGAACAGCGGCCCGATCGAAGGCATGATGTCCCGCCATTGATCTGGCGCCACTTTCGCAATGCGCGCCAACCGCTCATCATCGGTCGGCAGGCTCCCGAAGCGCCAGTAGTGCATCTTGAGGAGGATGTACGAGCCGAACTCAGCCGGCGTCATGTGCGACGTGTTCGACAGCTCATCCCCTATGTACAGCTTCATCCAGTGGAGATGGTTCACCGTTCGGCCCTCCGAGAATTTGCGCTGGCCTCTGAAGCAAGGTATTCTGCGCCGGTCCAAAGCGTTTGATATCTGGCCCTGTCGATTTGCCGATCGGCAGGGCCTTTCCGTGCCTGGCGGTAAATCGCCGGCATCCGGGTGCTGCACGCTGTCATGCATCGTTCCTTTCATCGTCTCGGGAGGGGTTTGCCCGGTAATGCTGGGCGAGCGCGATGGCTTTGCACGCTTCGACCGCGCTGAGATCGAAGCGGCTCTTGAGCGCTGGGACGGCCGGATGCGGCGGCTCTGCCTGCTCGGCAAGCCACCGGGCGGCTCCGTCCACCTTGGCGCTGGTGACTGGTTCACTCATGCGCTGCCGGTCCCAGCGGCGTCGAGGATCGGGATGTCGCCATTCGGTTTCAACTGGTTTTGCGTGTAGACCGCGATCCCTTGCACGTCCTCTTGGCTGGGGCTGTAGGCCATCGGAACCCGCGTGCCATCGGTAAGGAGAAGATCGACCGCCCAGAGGTTTGCCGGCAGAGCGATTGAATAGGATCGAGAGATGCCGTGCTCGTCTTCCAGGGTAACTCGGACAGGCCGGAAAAACGCGACCTCTATGGCTGAGGTAACGGCATTGGCATCACGCTCACCCGTGGCGCGGTCGATCGCGCTATTCATCACCGTGTTCGGATCTTTGAAGAGGAAAAGCCCATCGCTCATGCCCGGCCCGCCTTTGGCGTATTGATCACAGGGACATTGAAGGTAGCCTTACCCCACTCAGCGATGCGCTCGACGTCGCCCTGGTCGGTAGAGATCGCGAGAGTTGCCCGGTTGCCGTCATCGAGAAGCAGGTCCACAGCCCATGCAAAGTCCCTGCACATACGGCCATAGCTGCGCTCAACCCCCGCCTCGTCTGTAACTGTGACGCTCCCGACCTTGAAAACAGTGACTTCAACAGCCGTGGGCATTCCATCGACATGGACTTCGGCAATTGCCAAGTTGACGATCGTGCTGTCGGAGAAGATCAGTTGAGGAGAGTTCATGCGCGGGCACCCCGCGTCAGGTCGGCTATCTCGGCCACACCGAAGTCGCGCTTGCAGGCTTCCGCCTCGTACTGGGCGAGCTGATAGTTTCGCCCGCTCCACATGGAAAGCCTTGCGCCACGCGCGTCGATAAGATCAACGAAGAACGTCAGACGACCGGCAGCGTAAGGGATTGTGCGCCGGCCTGTATTGTCGATGACGGTGATCGAGGTCACGAAGCCACTGTCTATTTCGACATGGCTCCATACCTGCTGGGCGGACTGAGCGCTCATCAGGCGGCTGTCTCCAGAAAGAAGGCAAGTAGCGTGTTGCGCTCTGCAACCCAGCGGCCGCCAACTTTTTTGGCCGGAAGCTCACCCTTTTGAAGCATATGGAACGTTTGGCGCGGTGACCTGCCAATAAGCTTCGCGATCTCTTCAACCTCCCAGATGAGGTCGATTTTCGTCTCAGTATCAGCCATGAATTTGCCTCTCGTCGATGGCATCGATAGATGTTATGGCTGGTAGCCACTTGCCAATAATGGCTAGTAGCTGGTATTGCGTCAACCCCTATCCCGTGGCTGATAGCCATCATGAGCAAAAAACCTATAGTCCAACCTCAAGACAAATACGTCCTTCGCATGCCGGACGGGCTTCGAGATCGTATCAAGGCTTACGCTGAGCGGCAGGGCACGAGCATGAACCACGAGATTATCCGCGTCCTGGAACGCGAGTGGCCAATGCAGTGGCCCGTGGACGATCGACTGGAAGAGTTAGGGAAGATGCTTGACATTTTGAGTGCTGGCCGGGGCGACCCCCGACTAGATGAATTCGTCAGCAGGTTCGAGGAGACGGTCAATGGGATCGTTTCCGGGCGAGTGACCGGTGTTGATGCTGAGACGCGCGAAGCAGTGCGAGAGCTTTGGGAATCATACCGTCAGCGCGAAGATGAAGCAGCTTTCCACCAGGCCGTCGACGAGCAGGCCGACAATTTCACCGAGGAAGAAGTCGAGGCGTTTGAACTGACCGGCAACTACGAGAAGTATGCTGTTCCACCTCCAAAGAGACCAGACCCGTTCAAGGACGGCCTACATCTCATGGAAATCATTCCCCGCGGACCACTGTCCGAAATTGTCGAACGGCTTAGCAAGGGCGACACCGAAGGGGCTGCGGAGATTGTCCGTAAAATACCGAAAGATGAAATTGAAAGGCGTTTAGCGTTCCAAGCTCTCTCAACGTTCGAGCAGGATCGCCTTCGACGAGATCCGAATGAGGAGATCCCCGAGTTGAACTACGACCCCTTCAAACTCCCGGAGTAGCCCTCCATGTCTGTCCGCAAACGCACATGGACCACGCCGAAGGGCGAAGAGAAATCAGCCTGGGTGGTCGACTACTTCGACACTACGGGCAAGCGCAGGCTGAAAACCTTCAAACTGAAGAAGGCGGCGGATGCTTTCGCAGCCACTGCCTCCGTAGAGGTCAGAGAAGGCGTTCACGTCGCCGACAGCGCAACGGTGACCATAGAGGAGGCTGGCAAGCTGTGGCTCCTGTCTGGGGATGCGGCGAGCCTGGAGCGCACCACGCTCGATCAGCGACGGCAGCACCTTAATCTGCATATCAAACCTCTGGCAGGCTCGACCAAGCTCACGAAAGTTACCGCCCCCTGGGTCCGCTCTTTTCAGGATGATCTACGAGGCAAAGGCTGCTCTGCGGCGATGGTGAAGAGGATTACCGTAAGTCTCGGCAGCATCCTCGCGGATGCCCAAGGTCGCGGCCTCGTAGTGCGCAATGCGGTTCATGAACTCTCTAAGGCCAGATCCGGCACCAAAGCATCTGATAAGCGGTCGAAAGCAAAACTCAGAGTGGGGACCGACATCCCAACCAACGCTGAAATCCGCGCCATCCTAGATGCCGCCACTGGTCGGTATCGACCGCTTCTGGTCACGATGATCTTTACCGGGATACGGGCGAGTGAAGCGCGAGGCCTCCGGTGGGAAGACGTCGACCTCGTGAAGGCGGCCCTTCACGTTCGCCAGCGCGCGGACCGATATGGTGTTGTTGGCATGCCCAAATCCGAAGCGGGTCAGCGAACAGTACCGCTCCCCCCTTTCGCCGTGAACACGCTCAAGGAATGGAAACTGGCCTGCCCCAAGAGCGAGGCGGGGCTGGTCTTCCCTAACACAGCAGGCAACATCGAGTATCACCAGAACATGCTGCAGAGGGGCTTGTGGCCAACTCAAGCCGCGGCGGGGTTGATGGTGCCGACTGAAAGGAAGGACGAAGATGGGAACCCCATCATGGCTCCGAAGTATTCCGGCTTCCATGCGCTGCGCCACTGGTACGCATCCTGGTGCATCAACCGCAAGGCGGATGGCGGGCTAGAATTGACGGCCAAAGCTGTCCAATCTCGGATGGGGCACAGTTCCATCCAGGTCACCTTCGATACCTATGGCCACCTCTTCCCAGCACAAGACGAAGGCGCCGAAATGGCTGCTGCCGAACAGGCCCTTTTTGCCGTCAGTGCGACATGAGTGCGACATGCGTCGAAAATCCCCTTATAGGTCAGCGATAAAGGAAACACTCTGACTCCGTTAATCTTGGTTCGAATCCAGGTTCCCCAGCCAATCTCTTCTCCCGTATATTTTCCCCTTGCCTATCAGAATGCTGTTAGCATTCGCGGGGAACCGTGCCGGATTGCGGTTGCAATCGGGGGTCGGGTTGCTAGTTGACACATGAAATCGCGGATTGGTGCCGAAAGTTGTTGTCGATGATGTGCATGCGGCGGTGGTTTGCCGACAAATTTGGCGGGGCTTTTGCTTGAGCGACGTGGGGGCGCCACGGCAAGGGTTTCGCGGCGAAAGCGATGGGCGGCCGGCGGCCTCGAGGGCGTTTTTGCGCCGGCTTCGGCTTTGGACCGGGCTGGTCCTGTTTCTCTATGCGACGATGCATCTTCTGAACCAGGCGTTCGGCATCCGCTCCGTGGAGGCCATGGACATGGCGAGCCTGGTGCTTTTCGACCCGTGGCAGAGCGCGCCGGGACGGGTGCTGCTCTACGGTTCGATGAGCGTTCATGCCGCGCTCGGCTTGCGCGCGCTCTACCGGCGGCGGCATTTGCGGCTGCCTCCGGTCGATGCGGTGCAGCTGATCCTCGGCCTTGCGATACCCGCCGTGCTCTTCGCCCATGCCGGTTCGATCGCCTATCTGAAGAGCGTTTATGGCGCCCGGGTCGGGTTCGACAAGATCATCTATGCGCTGTGGGTCGCCAATCCCCAGATCGGCCTGCCGCGGCAGTTGCTGCTGATCCTCGCCGTGTGGATTCACGGCTGTCTCGGCGTGCGGGCCTGGCTTCGGACGAAACAATGGTATGCGCGCCATGTTCCGGTCCTGATGTCGCTCGCGACGCTCGTGCCTGTGCTGGCGATCCTCGGCTTCGTCAATGCCGGGCTGGACATGCGCGCGCTCGCGGCCCTCGGCATCGACTACCTGTCGCCCGGGGCTTACGAAGCACCCGGCTCGGTGGCCGCCAACGCGACGGCGCAGGCCAGTGCGATCGCCGACCGCATTACCCTCGCTTACCTCGCGCTGCTCGGCGGCATCCTCGTGCTGCGTTTGGCGCGCGACTGGCATTCCTCGCGGTTCAGCTCGGTCAAGATCACCTATCCCGGCCCGCGCACCGTCTCCGTCCCGGTCGGGTTCAGCGTGCTGGAGGCGAGCCGCTGGTGCGGCATCCCGCACGCCTCCGTCTGCGGCGGTCGCGGCCGGTGCTCGACCTGTCGCATCGAGATCGTCGCCGGCGGGGAGGCCTTGCCGGCCGCGGCGGGCGATGAAGAGCGCCTGTTGCGGCGGATCGGGGCGCCGCCGTCGATCCGGCTCGCCTGCCAGATCCGGCCCCAACACGACCTCGCCGTCGTGCCGCTGGTGCATTCCGCCACCGCGGCGCAGACGAAGGGCGGCGCGTTCGCGCAGGTTGCCTCGGCCCGCCGGGAAACCGAGGTGGCAGCACTGTTCGTCGATCTGCGCCAATCCACCCGGCTTGCCGACGACCGCCTGCCCTATGACACCTTCTTCATCGTCGAGCGCTACATCAAGGCGGTCTCCACGGCCGTGCGGGAAAGCGGCGGCCATGTCACCAACATTGCCGGCGATGGCGTGATGAGCGTCTTCGGCGCGGACGGCCCGACGCATGATGCGGCGCGCGACGCCTTTCGCGCCGCCCTGCTTCTGTGGGAGGGCATCGATGCCTTGAACCAGGACCTGCACCAGGAGCTGAACGAGCCCCTGCGGGTCGGCATCGGCCTGCATGTCGGGGTCGCGGTCGTCGGCACCGAATGGACGGGCGGCCTGGAGGGCATGCCGTTCCTCGGCGATACCGGCAATGTCGCGGCGCGCCTGGAGGCGCAGACCAAGCGGCTGGACGCCATCATGGTCGCCTCCAGGGAAGCGATCCTGATGGCCGCCGGCCGGGAGCAGACGTTCGAATTCGCGCCCGTGCTGCTGGCCGGCAAACAGGAGCCTATCGAGGTCGCGTGTTTTCGCGAAAGCGAGGAGCTTCGTTTGCTCCTCGGTGCTCCTGTGGCCGGCTAACTCTCCACCACAGAAATTGCCGGCACTCTTGTCAGCGGTTTGCCCGACTGGCAGGTTGCACATGTCGATTCACACCTGCACGGAGGGGACACCCATGGCGCATAAGTTCGAGATCTACAAGGACAAGGCTGGCGAGTTTCGCGTTCGCTTCAAGTACAACAGCGAAGTGATGTTCTCCACGGAAGGCTATTCCAGCAAGGCGAGCGCCCAGAACGCCATCGATTCGATCAAGAAGAACGGCCCCGGCGCGCCCGTCGAAGACACGACGACAGCGCAGGCCTGATCGGGTCCAACCCTGGAAAAGCCCGCCATCGGCGGGCTTTTTGTCGTTCAGAAGGTCGGCGGCGTACAGGCGCTGATGACCTCGCAGGGCACCGGGCCGACGCAGCGGAAGCGGTGCGGCCGGCGGCTTTCGAAATAATAGGCATCACCCGGGCCGAGGATGCGGCGCTCGTCGTCGACGGTCACCTCCAGCCGACCGGAGAGCACGATGCCGCCCTCCTCGCCATCATGCACCAGCGGCACCTTTCCGGTGTCGGCGCCGGGCTGGTAGCACTCCTTCAGGATCTGCAGGCTGCGGCCGAACAGATTGTCGCCGACCTGGCGGAAGGAGATCGGGCCCTTGCCGATCTCGACCAGTTCGTCCGACCGGTAGAACGCCTTTTTCGGCCGGTCCGGCTCGAAGGCGAAGAATTCCGCCAACCCGATGGGGATGCCGTCGAGGATGCGCTTCAGCGCGCCGACGGACGGGTTGGAGGCGTTCGATTCGATCAGCGAGATCGTCGAATTGGTGACGCCGGCGCGTTTGGCAAGCTCGCGCTGCGACAGATTGTGGGCGAGACGCAGATGGCGCAGCCTGCCGCCGATATCGACCGACATGATCTTTCCTGTTCTAGATGTTCGGAATATCGCAAATCCCGGATTCCATATCCTTTCTTTTCAAAGGCTTGGCGTCAATCAGAAAAGGACTTGTTCGGCATCGCAAATCATGGCGTCTATCGCGCCAGCCAGAGGAGATCTGCCATGAACGCCCACAACAAGCCCAATGCACCGGTGCTCGACAGCTACTGGATGCCCTTTACCGCCAATCGCCAGTTCAAGGCGGCGCCGCGTTTGCTCGCCGCCGCCGAAGGCATGTATTATACCAGCGCCGACGGGCGCCGCGTGCTGGACGGCACGGCCGGCCTCTGGTGCGTCAACGCCGGCCATGGCCGCCGGCAGATCGCCGCCGCCGTCGAGCGCCAGCTCACCCAGATGGATTTTGCGCCCTCCTTCCAGATGGGCCATCCGATCGCCTTCGACTTCGCCGAGCGGCTCGCCGAAATCGCGCCCGGCCCGGACGGCGCCAAGCTCGACCGCATCTTCTACACCGGCTCCGGCTCCGAATCGGTCGACACCGCACTGAAGATCGCCATCGCCTACCAGCGGGCGATCGGCCAGGGCACGCGCACGCGCCTGATCGGCCGCGAGCGCGGTTATCACGGCGTCGGTTTCGGCGGCATTTCGGTCGGCGGCATCATCAACAACCGCCGCGTCTTCCCGCAGCTTCCCGGCTCCGACCACCTGCGCCACACCCATGACCTTGCCAAGAACGCCTTCGTGAAGGGCCAGCCGGAGCACGGCGCGGAGCTTGCCGACGATCTTGAGCGTCTGGTGGCGCTGCATGGCGCGGAAACCATCGCGGCCTGCATCGTCGAACCCGTCGCCGGCTCCACCGGCGTGCTGATCCCGCCGAAGGGTTACCTCGAACGGCTGCGCGCGATCTGCGACAAGCACGGCATCCTGCTGATCTTCGACGAGGTCATTACGGGTTTCGGCCGCCTCGGCGCATCGTTTGCCACCAACTATTTCGGCGTCACGCCGGATCTGGTGACGACCGCCAAGGGCCTCACCAACGGTGCGATCCCGATGGGTGCGGTCTTCTCCAGCCGCAAGGTGCACGACGCGCTGATGCATGGGCCGGAAAACGCCATCGAGATCTTCCATGGTTATACCTATTCCGGCCATCCGGCAGCCTGCGCCGCGGGCATCGCGACGCTCGACATCTACCGCGACGAGGGTCTGCTCACCCGCGCGGCCGAGCTCGAGGACGACTGGCAGACCGCGATGCATTCGCTGAAGGGCCTGCCGCATGTCATCGATATCCGCACCATCGGCCTGATCGCCGGCATCGAGCTAGCCTCGCGCGATGGCGCACCCGGCACGCGCGCCTATGACGTCTTCGTCGATTGCTTCGAGAAGGGCCTGCTCATCCGCGTGACCGGCGACATCATCGCCTTCTCGCCGCCGCTGATCGCGGAGAAGCAGCACTTCGAGGACATCGTCTCGATCCTCGGCGACGCGTTGAAGCGCGCGGCGTAAACTTTTTCCTGGAATTGCGTCGACTGCAATTTGCGAAAAACGCTGTTATAGCTGGGCCCGTAGCAGTACGGGCCCACATTCATGTCAGCATCCGCCAAGACCGAGCCGAAAATCATCTTCCGCCTCCAGTTCGAGCCGGAGGGGCGCCTCGGCCGGGGCAAGATCCAGCTTCTCTGCCATATCAAGGGCACCGGCTCGATTTCGGCCGGCGGGCGGGCGATGGACATGTCCTATCGCCGGGCCTGGCTGCTCGTCGACGAGATGAACCGGCTGTTTCGTGCGCCGGTGGTGGAATCGCAGCGCGGCGGAAAACAGGGCGGCGGGGCGGTGCTGACCCCCTTCGGCGAGGCGCTGATCGCGCATTACCAGGCGATGGAGGAAAAGGCGCGCGCAGCCCTTGCCGACGATATCGACTGGATCGTCGGGCAGCTCGCCGACTGAATAGAGCGTTTCGGCTTTTCTTCGAATCGCGAAAACACTCTATCTTTTTGTTTTTACGCAATTCCGGACGCAAAACCGCTATGCACTTTTGCTGGAATTGCTCTATTCCAGCGCCACCGTCTTGATGACGGCGTGAACGGAGAGGCCCGGCACAAGGCCGAGGCGCTCGACGGAAAATGCGGTGATGCGGGCGCGGACGGGATCGCCGCCGCAGGCGATGCGCAGGCTTACCATGCCCTCGCCGTCCGGCTCGATCGCCTCCACGATGCCTTCCAGAATGTTGAGTGCGCTGAGACCTTCCGGGCGCACGGTCGCGATCATGACGTCGCGGGCGGGGATGCGCAGCCGCACCGTCTCGCCGGGCGAAACGGCGGCACCCGGCACGAGGATCGTCGCGCCGCCATCGAGGCGGATGGTGGCGAGGCCATGGGCGGCGTCGCGCGCCTCGACGTGGCCGGAAAGCACGCTGCCGGCCTCGCGGCGGTCGGCGGCAGAGAACAGGCGCGGGCCGCCGAGCACGTCGGAGGCGGCACCGACCGCCTCGATGCGCCCGCCCGCCATCAGCACGACCCGGTCGGCCAGGCGCGCGACCTCGGCCACCGAATGGCTGACATAGACGATGGGAATGCCGGCTTCGTCGCGCAGGCGCTCCAGATAGGGCAGGATTTCCGCCTTGCGCTCCTCGTCGAGGGCGGCGAGCGGCTCGTCCATCAGGAGCAGGCGGGGAGACGCGAGCAGCGCCCGGCCGATGGCGACGCGCTGCTTTTCCCCGCCGGAAAGGTTGGCCGGCTGGCGGTCGAGCAGGTCGGCGATGCCGAGCAGGTCGACGACGCGTTCCGGATTTTCGGCGCGGGCGCCCTTCGGCGAGAACCAGCGGCCGTAATTGAGGTTCTGGCGGACGGTCAGGTGCGGGAAGAGGCGCGCTTCCTGAAAGACATAACCGAAGCGGCGGCGGTGGGCGGGAACGAAGATGCGCCGTGCGGTATCGACCAGCACCTCGTCGCCGAGCAGCACGCGGCCTTCCGCCGGGCGCGTCAGGCCGGCGATGATGCGGACCAGCGAGGTCTTTCCCGAGCCCGAACGGCCGAACAGCGCGGTGACGCCGCCGTCGGCGCTGAAGGCGGCATCCAGCGAGAAATCGCCGAGCCGGTGGCGGGCTTCGACGACGAGGCTCATTCGAGGTGCACCTTGCGACCGATACGCTGGGCGAGCACTTCCGAGGCCAAGAGTGCGACCATCGAGATGGCGATCGCGACCAATGTCAGCCGCATGGCGCCGGCATCGCCGCCGGGCACCTGGGTGAAGGTGTAGATGGCGGCGGACAGGGTCTGGGTTTCGCCGGGAATGTTGGAGACGAAGGTGATGGTCGCGCCGAACTCGCCCATCGCCTTGGCAAAAGCGAGGATCATGCCGGCGATGACGCCGGGGAGGATCAGCGGCAGGGTGACGGTGAGGAAGACCCAGAGGGGGCTGGCGCCGAGCGTTCCGGCCGCCTCCTCCAGCTTGCGGTCGACGGCCTCGATGGAGAGACGGATCGAGCGCACCATCAGCGGAAAGCCCATGACGCCGCAGGCAAGCGCCGCCCCCGTCCAGCGGAAGGACAGCACGATGCCGAACCATTCGTCGAGCACCGAGCCGATGGCGCCGCGCCGGCCGAACAGGATGAGCAGCAGGAAGCCGGTGACGACCGGGGGCAGGATCAGCGGCATGTGCACGATGCCGTTGAGGAGCGACTTGCCCCAGAAGCGGCCACGCGCCAACGCTAGCGCCACCAGAATGCCGAGCGGCAGGCTGGCGAAAACCGCAACCGCCGAGACCCTAAGGCTCAGCCGGATCGCCGTCCATTCCTCCTCGCTGAGAGCTAGCCAGTCCACGGCGTCTCTCCCGATCCGGGGGTATCTTCTGGGACGTTGGGAGGAATACCCCCCTCTGCCCTGCCGGGCATCTCCCCCTCAAGGGGGGAGATTGGATGGGACGCCGTTTCGCCCATCTCCCACGCCGCTATCAAAGCGCGGATATCGCCGCTTGCCGATCTCCCCCCTTGAGGGGGAGATGCCCGGCAGGGCAGAGGGGGGTGCGACAAGGTCATAGGGTTGCCAGCAAAGCCGTGAAATCAGACAGCCCCGGGTTTAGCGCCCAAAACTGTCGCGAGGCTCGTCTTACTTCAGGATGGTAAAACCCTGTTCGGTGAAGAAGGGGGCGGCCTTTTCGGACTTCAGGAAGTCGAGATAGGCGGCCGCGGCGGCGCTTTTCGATTCGTTCAGGATGGCGGCCGGGTAGATGATCGGCGGGTGGCTGTCTTCCGGGAAGGTGCCGACGATGGCGACGCCCGGATCGGCAGCGGCATCCGTCTGGTAGACGATGCCATAGGGCGCCTCGCCGCGCGAGACGAGGGCGAGTGCCGCGCGCACGCTTTCGGCACCGGCGACCTTGCCTTCGACCGACGACCAGACGCCGAGCTTTTCGAGCGCCGCCTTGCCGTATTTGCCGGCCGGCACGGTCTCGACCGCGCCCATGGCGAGCTTGCCGTCGCCGACGAGGCCGGCGAGGTCGAAGCCGTCCTTGATCTCGACGGTCGACGCCTTGTCCTTCGGCGCGACGAGCACGATGCGGTTGCCGAGCAGGTTGACGCGGGTGTCGTCCTTGACCAGCTTCTTTTCGGCGACATAATCCATCCAGGCGAGGTCGGCCGAGATGAAGAGATCGGCGGGTGCGGCGGCCTCGATCTGCTTGGCGAGCGCCGAGCTTGCCGCATAGGAGACCGTCGTCTCGTTGCCGGTTTCCTTCGACCAGGCGGCGTTGGCCGCATCAAGGGCGTTCTTCAGGCTGGCGGCGGCGAAAACGGTGACCTTTTCCGCGGCGGCGGCCGGCAGGGCGAGCGGGAATGCCGCAAAGGCGGCAACGACGAGTTTCAGAAGCAGACGACGGTTCATTCCTGTTCTCCCATAGTCCTGCCTTCGGGCAGCGTGATATCCTTTTGAATATATCGATGCTTCCGGCTTTGCCAGCGCTATATTTTCAAAAATACAGGGAAACAGACCGCCGCCAAACGGCCGTAAAGGCCGTCCGGGCAAGCCATGAGGTTCATCGGGAAATCCGGTAGCCTAGAACAACGCGTCGTCGAAGAGTTCGTCGTCGGTCTTCGCGGCCGTCGATTCGGCTGGCGCGTCCATCGGGGTGCCGAAGATGCGGGCGTGCACCTCGCGCTCGGAAACCATGGTGTAGGTTCGCGAAATCCGGCTGCCGAGATCGGCGATTGCTTCGTCGAGACCGGACAGGTCGGGAAGCTCGTGCCCGAGGAGGTCGCCGGCGCGGGCGGAGCAATCGGCCAGCACGTCGCCGAGTTCGGCGTTGAAATCGAGGTCGGCGATGGTCTGGCCAGCCTTGGCGGAAACGTCCGCGCCGCAGGCGCGCAGTGCCGTCATGTCCTCTTCCATGCGGGCGCCCGCGTGGCGGATATGGTCGAGCGCTTCTTCCAGATGCGCATCGAGCGAGCCGCCGGCGCTGGCGCCCGCCTCGCTCAGCCTTCCGGCATCGTCTTCCAGCGATTGCAGGGCGACGAGAATATGTTCGGCCGTCTCGTCGAGCCGCGCGGAGAAGGTGCGAAGTTCCGCCGTCACGACGTTGATCGCGCGTCCCTCCTCGCCGAGCTTGCTGCAGCGCAGGTTGGTGTTGAGCGCCATGTACTGGATGTCGGTGCGCACCAGCTTGATCGTCTCGACGCCCTTCAGCAGTTCATGAACGGTCTCGACCGTGCTGAGGCCGAGCGCATTGGCCTTGTCGGCCGCCTGTTCGATATCGCGCACGACGGCGCGCGCCGCGGCAATGTCGGCCTCCAGGATGCGCATGGCGCGGTCGGCCGACTTGCCGTCGGCGGCGTCCATGTCGCCGTAGAGCAGCATCAACCCGTCGATATCGGCGCCGAAACTGCGGATCGTGCCGACAACCGTCTTGCACTCGCGGGTGAAATCGCGGGCGATCTCGCCGAGCTGCGCATGGACGAGATGGCGCACGAGCGCGGTCAGGCGGCCGGCCGCCTCCGCGTCGAGCGTTCCGGCGGTTAGATAGTCTTCCAGGAAGGTGAAGGCGGATTGGCAATGTTCGATCCGCTGGCGGGTAATATCGCCGATCTGCATGGCCGAGAGCGTGGTCGCGACCTTGGTCTGCACCTGGCGCGCCGAGGCGCCGACCTTGGCGGCGAGCTGCGAGAGGTGGCGGCGCTGGGCCGTGAGGTCGCCGGCATTGCGCGACAGGTTGCCGGCAATATCCGGCACGCTGCGGCGAAAGCGCTCCAGCGCCTCCCCGCCCCCGGTCGAGGCGGAGCCGATCACGCTGCTCAGCGTGCCGATCTTCGCGCCGAGAGCATCGACCTGGGTTCGGCCGTACTGGATGCGTTCGAGAATTTCTTCCGCAAAGCCGGAAAAGTCCGGAATGGCGGCGCCGGTGATCTTGGCGGTCGTGGCGAAGGTGCGGAGATAGCGCAGCGTCTCCTGCATGTCGGCAATATAGGCGCCGAGCGACTTTTCCGTCACCGCGACATTGCCGAGGCGCTGCTGGCGCATCTCCTCGATGCCGGGCAGTGCCGTCAGCTGGTCGACGGTCGCGACAAGCCGGCCGATCGTTGCCTCGGCGGCCTCGTCGCCCAGCGAACCGGAAAGGTTTTCCAGCGCTGCGACCAGCCGGTTGAGGACATCGAGCACGTTGAGCAGGACGACGCCGCCATCGAGGAACCGCTGCTCGATGCGCGAGCGGGCTCCTTCAAGGCGCGATACGAGTTCGACTTCAGCCGTCTGTCGCTCCGCGCGCTTTGCGCTTGTTATTCCTGACACGCCATACCCCACTCACAAGAACCCGTAAGCGGCACACTAGGCCGAAGATTGTAACGCGCAGTAAATTCGCCATCCCTTATCTAGCTCACTTGCGCCCCCGCAGGTCCATTTCGGCACCACTACCCGAGGATGCAGGCATCCCTAGAATTAGGGATTGATAAATAATATTACTTATATCTAATTTTTTTATTATCATTACAAAACAACTAATTAAGTAGATTTCCTGCCCTAGGGTGAGGCGGTGTGGACGCAGCCCTATATCTACCAATGGATGAAATTAGCAACCGAACTTTACCCTTCATTAAGCGTGACTTGGGAATCTAGCGCGGGAAATACTTTGTCCCCAAACGATTATCGAGGCTTCCATGTCGTCAACCCTGCCGGGTGATCCGTCGTTAACCTTACCAACGACACTCACCATCAAGAATATATTGGCAGTTCAAGAGTTGATCTTGGACTGCTTGAATAGAAACACGTCCGCAGTCCTGGATATCGATGAGGAAGCACAGGTCGACCTTAGTTTCGTGCAGCTCGTTACGGCGGCGCGCAAACAGGCGGAGATCAAGGCGGGGCGCGTTCTACTTGCCCGGCCCGCTGCCGGAGACCTCTACGACGTGCTGAAGCGTGGCGGTTTCCTCGATGACATGACGCCGGACGCCGCACATTTCTGGTTGCATCAGGAGAAGAATTGATGACCGCGAAGATCTTGACCGTTGACGATTCCGCCAGCATCCGGCTGACGACGCGCGTCACTCTCTCCAATGCCGGTTATACGGTGACGGAGGCGGTCGACGGCGTCGACGGCCTGAACAAGCTGAAGGGCGGCGAATACGACCTCGTCGTCACCGACCTGAACATGCCGAACATGGACGGCCTGACGATGATCCGGGAGCTGCGCAAGCTGCCGGCGCATACGGGCGTTCCGGTCATCTTCCTCACCACCGAATCCGACGGCGAGATCAAGGCCCAGGCGAAGGCCGCCGGTGCGACCGGCTGGCTCACCAAGCCGTTCGATCCGGAAAGCCTCGTCAAGATCGCCAAGAAGGTGCTGGGCAAATGAGCAACCCGGACCCGATCTCAGTCTTCCGGACAGAAGCCGCCGAACTGCTGGAACAGATCGAGTCCGGCCTTCTGGATCTGACACGCAGCCTCGACGACCGCGACCAGATCGACGCCGTCTTCCGCGGCCTTCACACGCTGAAGGGGTCGGGCGCGATGTTCGGCTTCGACGCGCTCGCCGCCTTCACCCACCATTGCGAGACCGCCTTCGACCGGGTGCGCAAGGGCGACGTGCCCGCCACGCACGAGCTGGTCTCGGCCGTGCTTTCGGCGCAGGATCATATGCGCGCGCTGCTCGAAACGCCGAACGGCGACCATGATGCGATGAGCGCCAGCCTGCTCGACAACCTGCACCGCGCCGTCAACGGGGCGGGCTCCCCTTCCCCGGTAGCAGTTGCCGCCGCTGCCACGCCCGTCAAGGCCGACGCCGGCGGTTTGCGCGAATGGCGCATCCGCTTCCGCCTGCCGGCCAATGCCATGGCGAACGGCACCAATCCGCTCGGCCTGCTCGACGAAATGCGCGATCTTGGCGATTGCAAGATCGTCGCCGACATTTCGCAGGTGCCGGATCTCGCGACGCTCGAGCCGCGCGACATTCATCTCGGCTGGGACGTGACGCTGAAAACCGAGCGGCCGCGCGCCGATATCGAGGACGTCTTCATCTTCGTGATGGACGACATGGAGCTGGAGATCACGGAAGTCGCCGGGGAAAAGCCGGCCTCCGTACCGAAGCCGGTCGACGTTCCGGTCGCCAAGGCGGTGGTCGTCGCCGAGCGCGAGGCGCCGGCGATCCAGGCCGCCAACGATTCCAAGCAGAACAAATCCGCCGAAAACGTCCGCGTTCCGGCCGAACGGCTCGACGAGATGATGGACCGCGTCGGCGAGCTCGTCATCGCGCAGTCCCGCCTCACCCAGCTTGCCGGCACGGCGGCCGATCTCGGCCTGCGCTCGGTCTCGGAAGAAATCGAGCGGCTTTCCGGCGAGTTGCGCGACACGATGATGGTGCTGCGCATGATGCCGGTCGCGAGCCTTTTCAGCCGCTTCCGCCGCCTCGTGCACGACCTGTCGCGCGAAACCGGCAAGGAAATCGAACTCATCACCGAGGGCGAAACCACCGAGGTCGACAAGACGGTCATCGACCGGCTCGCCGATCCGCTGATCCATCTCGTGCGCAACTCGATCGACCATGGCCTGGAAAAGCCGGAAGAGCGCCTTGCCGCCGGCAAGGAGGCGAAGGGCCAGGTCATCCTTTCCGCACACCAGACGGGCGGCGAGGTCATCATCACCATCAAGGACGACGGCCGCGGCATCAACCGCGAGCGGGTGCGCGCCAAGGCGGAGGCCTCCGGCATCATCCAGCCGGGCGCGACCCTCACCGACCAGGACCTGCTCCAGCTGATCTTCCAGCCCGGCTTCTCCACCGCCCAGGCGGTGACGAACCTTTCCGGCCGCGGTGTCGGCATGGACGTGGTCAAGAAGACGGTGGAGGCGCTGCGCGGCACGATCGACATTGTCAGCAAGCCGGGCGAAGGCTCGACCGTGTCGCTGCGCATTCCGCTGACGCTCGCCATCATCGAGGGTCTTCTCGTGCGCGTCGGCCAGGGCTGCTACGTCATCCCGCTTTCGGCGGTGGAAGAGTGCCTGGAACTGTCGCTCGAAGACGATCTTCGCTCGCGCGGGCGCAGCTTCATCTCGCTGCGCGACAGCCTCGTGCCTTTCCTGCGGCTGCGGGAACTGTTCAGGACCGGCACCGAGCCCGACCAGCACCAGAAGGTCGTCGTCATCTCGACGGGCTCGGAGCGCGTCGGCCTCGTCGTCGACCAGATCATCGGCGACCACCAGACGGTCATCAAATCCATGTCCAAACTGCACCATGACGTTGTCACCTTCTCGGGCGCGACCATCCTCGGCGATGGCAGCGTCGCCCTGATCCTCGACGTCACGCATCTCATCGCAGTCGGACAGCAACAGGAGGCGCAATTGCGGGCGGCAGGATGAGCGAAGCGGCACGAAAACTCGACTACGAGACGATCTGGGGCGGCGAGGACGAGCTATCGGTCCTTACCTTCAACCTCAACGGCGAGACCTTCGCCATCGAGGCGATCGTCGTGCAGGAAATCCTCGATCTCCTGCCGGAAACCCGTGTTCCCGGCAGCAAATCCTTCGTTTCCAGCGTCATCAACTTCCGCGGCAAGGTCATTCCGCTTGCCGATATCCGCCTCGCCTTCGGCATGGACGCGACGGAGACCACGATCGACAGCCGCATCATCGTCATCGAGCTCGATCTCGACGATGAGGCGACGCTGATCGGCATCCGTACCGACAAGGTCAACGAAGTCACGACACTCCCGAAACTCGCCAGCGAACCACCGCCGAGCATCGGCATGCGCTGGCGCGCCGACTACATTAACTGCCTCGTCAAGCGCGGCGGAGAATTCATTATCGTTCCCAATTTACACGCGATTTTCTCTTCGCAGAAAGACCGCACCGGCACGGCGCAAGCGCCGAACTAGGATATCAGGAGAGACCCATGCGCTTCACCATAAAACTCAAGCTGTTCCTGGCCTTCGGCTTCATGCTCGCCGTTCTCGTCGGCACCGCTGCCTACAGCATCACGAGTCTCGCCGGCCTCAATACGGCGCTCAGCGACGTGCTGAACGGTCCCGCCGAGCGCCTCAGGCTCTCCCAGTCCCTGAACGTCCTGCAACTCCAGCAGATCAGACAGCAGAAGAACATGCTGTCTTCAACGAACGTGACACAGACCACAGGCTACATCGCGCTCAGCGATGAAGCCCGCAAGGCGTTCGATGCGGCATTCGCGGAGGTTCTGGGCAACGCGACGGAACAAGGCAAGGTGCTGTGGAACAAGCTTCACGGCTTCACGACCGACTTCCGCCGTAGCGACGACCGGGTCCGCTCGCTGGCGCTCGCCGGAGACACGGCAGGCGCGACGCGCATCTCGAACTCCGAGGCCCGTGAAGTGACCAACGAGATCGATCAGCTGCTGGACGAGGTCGTCAAGCTGGAAGTCAGCAGATTCAATGACGCCGAGATTACCGCCGAGGCGCAGTACCAGAGCACCCGCACCATCATGGTGACGGTCGCGGCCATCGCGCTCCTCGTCGCATCCATCGCTGCCTTCTGGATCGTGTTCTCGATCAACCGCGGCATCAGCCGGGCCGTCAGCGTCGTGAAGAACGTGGCGGATGGCGATCTTACCCGCTTTGCAGAGATTTCCTCGAAAGACGAAATCGGCGACCTGCTCGGCCACGTCAACACGATGATCGAGCGCCTGCGCGGCGTCGTTGCCGATGCGCTGTCGGCCTCCGACAACGTGTCGTCGGGCAGCCAGGAGCTTTCCGCAAGCTCGGAGACCCTTTCGCAGGGCGCCACCGAGCAGGCATCCTCTGCCGAAGAGGCCTCCGCCTCGATGGAGGAAATGGCGTCCAACATCAAGCAGAACGCCGACAACGCCGCCCAGACCGAAAAGATCGCACGCCAGTCCTCCAAGGATGCGGAAGCCTCCGGCCAGGCCGTCGGCCGCGCCGTCACGGCCATGCGCACCATCGCGGAAAAGATCTCCATCGTGCAGGAAATCGCCCGCCAGACCGACCTTCTCGCGCTCAACGCTGCCGTGGAAGCGGCCCGTGCCGGCGAACACGGCAAGGGCTTTGCAGTCGTAGCCTCGGAAGTGCGCAAGCTTGCCGAGCGCAGCCAGGCGGCAGCAGCCGAAATCAGCGCGCTCTCGGGCGATACGGTCTCCGTTGCCACCGAGGCCGGCGAAATGCTGACCCGCCTGGTGCCGGATATCCGCAAGACCGCCGAACTGATCTCCGAAATCTCCGCCGCCTGCCGCGAGCAGGATATCGGCGCCTCGCAGATCAACGAAGCGATCCAGCAGCTCGACAAGGTGACCCAGCAGAACGCCGGCGCATCGGAAGAAATGTCGGCAACGTCGGAAGAGCTGGCGGCCCAGGCCGAGGAGCTTCAGGCGTCGATTGCCTTCTTCCGCGTTGACAATGCGAGCCGCAAGGAGGCGAACCACGCCGACAAGCTGCGGGCGACCGCAGCGAAGATGGCAGCCCCCGTTGCGATCAAGCGCCCGGCCACTCCGGCGCACCGTCCGGCACCCGTTGCCGCAAAGGCAACCCGCGGCAATGGTTTCGCTCTCGACATGTCGATGGGCGGCCCGGATGCCGACGACGCGGATTTCCGCGAAAGCGCCTGATCAAGAATGACGGCGGCGCGCCCGGCACGGGTGCGCCGCGAGATCGACCCGGCGCGTGTAGGCGCCGGTGGAGGGCCGTTCCCACGGCTCGCGGAAGGGTGAATGCACTCGGTCTTCTCCGCATGCCTCATGAGGCGCTTCCCCGCCTCGACCAGCAACACCGGCATCTGCGACAAGGAGCCCTACGAAAATGCGTTTCACCATCAAACTCAAACTGGCCGTGGCATTCTGCCTGCTCGTCCTGCTATCGACCGGCATGTCCGTCATGGCGATCGTCAACCTCTCCTCGCTGAACTCGGCCATTACCGGCATCATTCAGGGACCGGCCACCAACCTGCGCGATTCAAGCGACCTTTCCGACGCCGTACAGGGCGCGATCCGCGACGAGAAAAACGCGATCCTGAACACCAACCCCCAGCTCATCAATGATTTCGTCAACGAGGTCCGCGCGGATCAGGCGAAGATCGACGGCATCGTTGCAAAAATCAGGACGTCGCAGGACGCGACGGTCCAGGCCAAGCTCGATAGCTTTACCGCCAGCGTACCGGCGTGGAAGAAGCTGCAGGACGATGTCATCCGGCTGGCCGTCGAAAACACCGACGACAGCAACCGCAGGGCGGCTCAAATCTCGATGACGCAGGGACGGGACGCGGCTGCCGCCGTTCTGGTGGCACTGACCGCGCTGAACGACCAGATCGCGATCGACCTCGACGAGACCGACGGCGAGACGAACGACCAATACACGAATTCGCGCAATCTGCTGATCGCCTCGCTCGCCATCATGTTCGTGCTGTCCGTCGCCATCGCGCTCTGGATCGCGATCGGCATCAACACCGGCCTCAAGAAGATCCAGGCTGCGGCGGAAGCCGTTTCCATCGGCGATCTCAACCAGAATATCGAGGTCAAGACGAACGACGAGATCAAGGACCTGGTCGATACGATCAATGTCATGACCGGCAACCTGCGCAACACCGCGACGATCGCCGACCAGATCGCCAATGGCGACCTGACCGTGACGCCGAAGCCGCTTTCCGACAAGGATACGCTCGGCATCTCGCTGGAAAGCATGGTCGAGCGCCTGCGTGGCGTCGTCGCCGATGCACTGTCGGCCGCCAACAACGTGTCGTCGGGCAGCCAGGAACTTTCGGCGAGCTCCGAACAGCTCTCGCAGGGTGCCACCGAGCAGGCATCCTCCGCCGAAGAGGCATCCGCCTCGATGGAGGAAATGGCCTCCAACATCAAGCAGAACGCCGACAACGCCGCCCAGACGGAAAAGATCGCCCGCCAGTCCGCCAAGGACGCCGAAGCCTCGGGCGAGGCTGTCGGCCGCGCCGTCGGCGCCATGCGCACGATTGCCGAGAAGATCTCGATCGTCCAGGAAATCGCCCGCCAGACCGACCTGCTCGCGCTGAACGCTGCCGTGGAAGCGGCCCGTGCCGGCGAACATGGCAAGGGTTTTGCGGTCGTCGCCTCCGAAGTGCGCAAGCTTGCCGAACGCAGCCAGGCGGCCGCGTCCGAAATCAGCGCGCTGTCCGGCACGACCGTCTCGGTTGCCACCGAGGCCGGCGAAATGCTGACCCGCCTGGTACCCGACATCCGCAAGACCGCCGAACTGATCTCCGAAATCTCGGCAGCCTGCCGCGAACAGGATATCGGCGCCTCGCAGATCAACGAAGCGATCCAGCAACTCGACAAGGTGACCCAGCAGAATGCCGGCGCCTCGGAAGAAATGTCCGGCACCTCGGAAGAGCTGGCGGCGCAGGCCGAGGAACTCCAGACCTCGATCGCCTTCTTCCGCGTCGATCGCGCCTCCAACTCCGCTGCCCCCGTCCAGCGCCGTCCGGCGCCGGTCACGCGCGCTGCCGCAAAGCCCGTCACCACGCAGGTTCGCAAATCCGACAACAGCGTCAACGCCCAGCAGGCCCGTGCCCGCGGCTTTGCCCTCGACATGTCGATGGGCGGCCCGGATGCCGACGACGCAGACTTCAGGGAAAGCGCATAATATGGCCGGCACATCCTCCGAATCCCAGTTCGTCACCTTCAGTCTCGACAACGAGATCTTTGCGGTCCCGGTCTCGGTCGTCCGGGAAATCCTCGACCATGAGGATGCCTTCAAGATCCCGCACGGCCCGGACTACCTGCTGGGGCTGCGGGATGTCCGGGGCCAGGGTGTGCCGGTCATCGATCTCCGTCTTCGTCTCGGCATGACGAGGACGGAGAAGACGCCGCACACGCGCGCACTCGTGCTCGACGTGCCGATCGGCGAGCGGACGCTGACCCTCGGCCTCGTCGCCGACCGGGTCTTCGAGGTCGTCCCCTTCCGCGAAGACGAGATCGAGGGGCCGCCGGATATCGGCGTGCGCTGGCCATCCGATTACATTGCCGGCGTGGTGCGCCGGAACGGCGGCTTCGTCGTCATCGTCGATCTCGCACGGCTGTTTTCCAGCACCGAGATGGCGATGATGGGCACGGCAAACCGCCTCGCCGCCACGGCATAATTACAGGAGAAACGGTGTGGGAGCAGCATTGCGGGCGCAGGCGACGGAAGAGGGCTTAACCAGCCGGAACTTCGACGCTCTGTCGCGCTACATATATGACTACAGCGGCATCAAGATGCCGGTGACGAAACTGACGATGCTGGAAGGCCGGCTGCGCCGCCGCCTCCGGGCGACCGGCATTGCGAATTTCAACGACTATTGCGACTATCTCTTCAAGCACGGCGGCATCGATAAGGAGGCGATCTTCCTCATCGATGCCGTGACGACCAACAAGACCGATTTCTTCCGCGAGCCGAAGCATTTCGATTACATGGCGCAGATCGCCCTGCCGGAGCTGGTGGCCGCCGGTCACAAGCGCCTGCGGCTGTGGAGTGCGGCCTGCTCCATCGGCGCCGAGCCCTATACGATGGCGATGGTGATGCAGGATTTCATCGAGGGCACCGCCGGCCTCGACTACCGCATCCTCGCCACCGATCTTTCGACCGACGTGCTGCAGGCGGCGCGGCGCGGCGTCTATCCGCGCGACATGGTCCTGCCGGTTCCGGCAGACATGCAGCGGCGTCATGTGATGGCGTCCCGCCATGCCGGCCGCAGCGAGGTGCGCATCCATCCGCGCTTGCGCTCGACGGTCGGCTTTGCGCGCCTGAACCTCATGGACAGCGCCTACAAGGTCGGCGACCCGATGCACATGATCTTCTGCCGCAACGTGCTGATCTATTTCGACAAGCCGACCCAGGCGAAGGTGCTGTCGCGACTCTGCGACTGCCTCACGCCCGGCGGCCTGCTCTATGTCGGCCATTCCGAAACGGTCACCGGCATCACCTTGCCGGTGCGCCAGGTCGCCAACACGATTTTCAAGAAGCTCTGATGGTTCTTCCCGGCAAGAAGATTCGTGTTCTCATCATCGACGACTCGGCAAGCGTGCGCCAGGCGCTGACCCATGTTCTGGAGCAGGATCCGGAGATCGAGGTGATGGGGGCGGCCTCCGACCCCTTCATGGCGGCCAAGAAAATTCAGGAGGAGATGCCCGACGTCATCACGCTGGACGTGGAAATGCCGCGCATGGACGGCATCACCTTCCTGCGCAAGCTGATGTCGCAGCGGCCGATCCCCGTCGTCATGTGCTCTTCGCTCACCGAAGAGGGCTCGGAAACCTTGATGCAGGCGCTGGAGGCCGGCGCGGTCGACATCATCCTGAAGCCGAAGATCGGGGCGGCCGACCATCTTGCCGAATCCGGCACGCGAATCCGCGAGGCGGTGAAGGGTGCGGCCGTCGCCCGCATCGGCTCCCACCGCCGCGCGGCCGTGCCGACCGGCCCGACCGCAAAGCTCACGGCCGATGCCGTACTACCGCCGCCGTCGGGCCGCGCCATGGCGAAGACGACCGAAATGGTCGCCTGCGTCGGTGCGTCCACCGGCGGAACCGAGGCGTTGCGCGTCATGCTCGAGCAGCTGCCGGGGAATTCCCCCGGCCTCGTCATCGTGCAGCACATGCCGGAAAAATTCACCGCCGCCTTCGCCAAGCGGCTGAACAGCCTGTGCGAAGTCGAGGTCAAGGAGGCCGTCCACGGCGATCCCGTGCTGCGCGGCCATGTGCTGATCGCGCCCGGCGACCGGCACATGATGCTGGAGCGGCAAGGCGCGCGCTACCATGTGGCGGTGCGCGAAGGCCCCCTCGTCTCGCGCCATCGCCCCTCCGTCGACGTGCTCTTCCGCTCCGCCGCGCGTTCGGCCGGGGGAAACGCCATGGGCGTCATCATGACCGGCATGGGCGACGACGGCGCACGCGGCATGGCCGAGATGCACCAGGCCGGCGCCTATACGGTCGCGCAGGACGAGGCAAGCTCCGTCGTCTTCGGCATGCCGAAGGAGGCGATCGCGCATGGCGGCGTCGAACGGGTCGTACCGCTCGACCAGATCGCCCGGGAAATCCTCGCCGCCGACCGGCGAAGGTAGGGCGATTTTTACGCGGCATTAACCATAAATGGCGAGGATGACGAAGCACCATGCAAGGTGTTTCTTCAGGAGCGATGACCGGCTCACGAACCGATCCGGGGACCATCATGCCTGTCATCACCTTCGCCAACACCAAGGGCGGCGCCGGCAAGACCACCGCCGTGCTGCTGCTCGCGACCGAACTCGCCCGCCTCGGCCACCGCGTCTCGGTGCTCGATGCCGATCCGCAACACTGGATCACCCGCTGGTTCGAGAATTCCGAAGGCGCACTCGGCAACCGCCTGAACGTCGTACCCTATGTCACCATGAGCTCGATCGACCGGCAGCTCAGCGACGAGAAGGCACGTGCCAATTTCGTGCTGATCGACCTGCCCGGCTCGCGCAGCTCCCTGCTCGCCAAGGCCGTCGGTTATTCCGATTATGTCCTGATCCCCGTGCAGGGCTCCGCGATGGACGCGCAGGGCGGCGCCAATGTCATCGAGCTGCTGCAATATCTGGAAGACAAGGCGGATATCCGCATCCGCCATTCCGTCGTGCTCACCCGGGTGAATTCCATGGTGACGACGCGCGCCATGAATGCCGTGAAGGACCTGCTCGCCGCGCGCCGCGTGCACCTGCTCGAAACGCCGATCGTCGAACGCTCGGCCTTCCGCGACATGTTCGGCTGCGGCGGCACGCTCTACTCGATGGACGCCAGACGCGTCAGCAATCTCGACAAGGCGCAGGAGAATGCCCGCGCGCTGGCGCTGGAAGTGCTCCAGCAGATCCCCGCCGCCCGCCAGGCCCAAGCACCGAGCCTTCGAAGCGTCGCCTGACGATTCGCGTTTGCGATCAAACATATAAGGCCGTGGTATTCTGCGGCCTTTTTCATTTTCAGGGAAAAACAGGGTCCAGAATTGGAAAAGCCTGCCGCGGGAGGAGGTGCGGCAGGCTTTCCGATAGAACCGAATGACGACTGGGAGGAGGAGTGTCGCCATTCCCGCAGTCGGCCCTGGGAGGAGGAGTGGGCCTTCTGCAACATCGAAGCTTCGTGGGAGGAGGTACGTTGCTTCGATAAGTATGACTATACGCGATTCTTGCTCAATTGATAGGCATCTTTTTGCAAGGCAGCTATGCGCTATGCGCTTAACGGGTACCTCAATCGAGTTGAATTATCCCCGCGGAAGGCGCATCCTTCGCAGATGCAAAAACGCCCGCCGGAGGCGAGCGTCTTCGAAATTCTGCCAGTTTTCGGCGTGTTTATCAGAAGCCGACGGCAGCGCGGGCGACTGCCTTGATTTCCGAACGCTCAATACCGAGATCGCGCAGTTCGCGGGCGGTCATGCGGTCGAGTTCGGTGACGGTCTGGCGGTACTTGCGCCAATTGTTGAAGGAACGTGCCATGTTCATGATGATCCCCTTTCCGGAGGTTCTCTGTTCGGCACCGGTCCGTGGCGCCGCGTCTTTCGATGACCCCTTTATAGGCTTATGCTGCACTGCGGAACAGCGCTAAGCTGGCAAGCCACCCATGCAGATCGTGCATGGGTCTCATGGGCCTCCATTGACGAAAATGGCCCGCCGGCGGACTTCAGGCCGCCAAAACGGCCTGTTCCTCCCGCAAAAACGCGGAAATTCGCTCCAAACCTTCGCGCAACACCGCTTCGCCGTTCGTGTAGCCGATGCGCAGGTGCCCTTCCATGTCCATGGCGCTGCCGGGCGTCAGCATGACGCCGGTGGTCTCCAGGAGCTTGATGCAGAAGGTTTCGGAGGTGAGCGGCAGGTCGTATTTCAGGAGCGCCGTCGTGCCCGATTTCGGCTTGACCCAGGAGATCAGCGGCTCGCCCTCCACCCATTCGGCGAGGATGGCGAGGTTCGTTCGGGTGATCGCCTGGCTGCGGGCGAGGATCTTGTCGCGATTCTCAAGGGCGATGGCGGCAAAGTGGTCGTCCAGCATGCCGACGCTGATCGTGTTGTAGTCGCGGTGGATCGAGACGGCGGAGAGCAGACTCCTTGGGCCGACGATCCAGCCGAGGCGCAGGCCGGCCAGCGAATAGGTTTTCGACATGCTGCCGGTGCTGATGCCCTTTTCATAGAGGTCGGCGATCGAGGCCGTCATGCCGTCGCCCTGCTGGTCCGTGCCGCGATAGACCTCGTCACAGAGGATCCACGCGCCGCAGGCCCGCGCGATCTCGACGACTTTTTCAAGAAAATCCCGGTCCATCAGCGATCCGGTCGGGTTGTTCGGGTTGTTGAGGCAGATGAGCTTGGTGCCCGGCGCCGCGAGGCGGCGCAGGTCCGAAAGGTCCGGCAGGAAGCCATGTTCGGCGGTGAGCTTCAGGATCTGCACGTCCGCGCCAAAACTTTCCGGAATGGAATAGTGCTGCTGGTAGGTGGGCAGGACCGAGATGACGCGGTCGCCGGGCTCCACCAGCGTTTCGTGCACCAGCGCATTGGCGCCGATCGCGCCATGGGTGACGACGACGTTTTCCATCGCCTGGCTGTCATACATGGCGGCGATGAGACGGCGCAGGCGCTCGCTGCCCTCGATCGCGCCGTAGGTGAGTTTCATCGGCAGGAGTTCGGCGAGGATCGTGTCCTTCTTGCCAGACATGTCGAGCAGTTCTTCCACCGTCAGCGATTCGACGCAGGTCTCCGCGAGATTGAGTTCGCAGTCGTTCTCGTAGCGGTTCATCCAGATCTCGACGCCGAAATCGCGTATCTTCATGACGGGGTCCTTTCGGGTTAGAAGGCGGCAGGCGGACGGTCCGCCCTTTTTGATGACGGAACGATATGAGCAATATATTGCACAGTCAAGAACGCGGCGACGTGCTCGCCCATGTCTCCGGCAATCTGCGCCGCCTGCGTCAGCAGGCCGGCCTCAGCCAGGCGGCACTTGCGGAGGCCTCCGGCATCAGCCGGCGCATGATCGTCGCGGTCGAGGGGGGCGACGCGAATATCAGCCTGTCGAGCCTCGACAAGCTCGCCGCCGCGATCGGCGTCGGTTTCGTCGATCTCGTGCGCGACCCGGCCCGCGCGCCATCCGCCGAGATCAACGAGGTGACGTGGCGCGGAAGCGATGCGGAGAGCACCGCGGTGCTGCTCGGCTCGGCACCGGCGACGACGGAGGCGCAGATGTGGCTCTGGTCGCTCGGCCCCGGCGAGCGCTACGAGGCCGAACCGGACCCTGCCGGCTGGCATGAAATGGTTTTCGTCACCGAGGGCACGCTGCGGCTGGAACTCTCCGGCAAAGCGAAGGATTTTCCGGCCGGCAGCTTCGCCGTCTACGGCACCGACCAGGCCTATGCCTATGCAAACCCCGGCGATACGCCGGTGCGTTTCGTGCGCAACGTGGTCAGCTGACGGCCAGCGTCCAGGCCATGCCGGCGAGCGCCGACAGGCCGAGCGTCAGCAGCACCGATGCCTTGAGGCGGAAGAGCGCGACGGCGGAGGCGGCCGCGAGCAGCGCCGAGGGCAGGATGAGCGTTGCCGGCACAGGCAGTTCGAGGTGCAAAGGCCCGGCGGCGAAGACCGTGACCTCGCGAAACAGCGTGTGCACGGCGAACCAGACCGCGAGATTGAGGATGACGCCGACGACGGCGGCGGTGATCGCCGACATGGCGCCGGAGAGCGCCGCATTGCCGCGCAGTTTTTCGATGAAGGGCGCGCCGAGGAAGATCCACAGGAAGCAGGGCACGAAGGTGACCCAGGTGGTGAGGATCGCGGCCAGCGTCGCCGCCGTCAGCGGGTTCAGGCTGCCGGGATCGCGCCAGGCGGCGAGGAAGCCGACGAATTGCAGCACCATGATCAGCGGGCCCGGCGTCGTCTCCGCCATGCCGAGGCCGTCGAGCATTTCGCCCGGCTTCAGCCAGCCATAGTGCTGCACGGCCTCCTGCGCGACATAGGCGAGCGCGGCATAGGCGCCGCCGAAGGTGACGACCGCCATCTGGCTGAAGAAGGTGCCGATCTCGGTGAACACGCTGTTGCCGCCGGCGATGACCCAGATCAGCGCCACCGGGCCGAGCCAGAGACAGGTGAGCACGCCGGAGATTTTCAACGACCAGCCGAGCGAAGGCCGTGCGTGGGCCGGCGTCGCCTCGCCGAGCAGCGAATCGCTATCCTGCAGCACCCTGCCCTTGGCCGCCGCATGGCCGCTTGACGTGCGAAACAGGCGGGAGCCGGATTTCGAGCCGATATAGCCGACGATGGCCGCCACCAGGATGATCAGCGGGAACGGCACCTTGAAGGCGAAGATGGCGACGAAGGCGGCGGCGGCGATCGTGAGCATCGCCGGATTGGTGAGCGCCCGGCTGCCGATGCGGAACACGGCCTGCACGACGACCGCCAGCACCGCCGCCTTCAGGCCGAAGAACAGGCCCTCGACCAGGCTCGCATCGCCGAAGAGCACATAGATGTAGCTGAGCGCCAGGATCGACAGGAAACCGGGCAGGATGAACAGCAGGCCGGCGACGAGGCCGCCCAGCGTGCGGTGCATCAGCCAGCCGATATAGACGGCGAGTTGCTGGGCCTCCGGGCCGGGCAGCAGCATGCAATAGTTCAGCGCATGCAGGAAACGGCTCTCGCCAATCCAGCGTTTTTCATCGACAACGATGCGGTGCATCAGCGCGATCTGCCCGGCCGGGCCGCCGAAACTCAACGCCGCCACGCGCGCCCAGACCTTGAGCGCCTCGCCGAAGGGCACGCCATGCGCCTCTGTCGGATGGCCGGGTTCGGCCGCTCGTTCTGTCATCTGCATATATCTCCCCGTTGCCGTCTCGATCGATCGCAGCGGTACCCTGCCCTGTCAAGGCGACGGGGGCTTGACGGACAATGTGGATGGCATTATTAAACCATCAAGTTAATTAACTGAATGGATAAGTACGTGAGCGATCCGCTGAGCCTGACCTTCGCCGCCCTTGCGGATCCCACGCGCCGGGCGATCCTCGCCCGGCTTTCCGAAGGCGATGCGACGGTGAACGACATTGCCGCCCCCTTCGAGATGAGCCTGCCGGCCGTCTCCAAGCACCTGAAGGTGCTGGAGGGCGCCGGGCTGATCACCCGCAGCCGCAGCGCCCAGTGGCGCCCGTGCCATCTGGAAGCGGCACCCCTGAAGGATGCCGACGGCTGGATTTCCCGCTACCGCCGCTTCTGGGACGCGAGCTTCGACCGGCTCGATGACTATCTCCGGGAATTGCAGGCCGGCGACCCGGACAAGAAAAGCTGAGGAGAGACCCATGCAGCAGACCGCCGAACCCATCGGCCTTTTCATCGAACGGCTGATCGATGCGCCCTGCCCGCTCGTCTTCAAGGTCTGGACGACGCCGGAACACATGGCCCGCTGGCTCGGGCCGAAGGATTTTTCGGCCCATGCGATCCGCCTGGATTTCCGACCCGGCGGCGCCTGGTCGGCGGTCATCCGCTCGCCGGAGGGCGAGGAATATCCGATGGGCGGCACCTATAGCGAGATAGAGGAAAACCGCCGCATCGTCTTCACCTTCCGCTGGAGCGGCGAGGACGACCCGGACACGCTGGTGACCGTGACCTTCGAGGACAGGGACGGCAAGACGCGCCTCACCTTCGCCCAGACACCGTTCGACACCGTCGAATCCCGCGACAGCCATGCCGAGGGCTGGGGCGAATGCCTCGACCGGCTGGTCGCCTATATCCTGCAAGCCCGAGGAGAAGGACGATGAAAAAGACCTATCACGGCCGTTGCCATTGCGGCGCCATCCGCTACGAAGCGGTGCTCGATCTCGACGAGGGCCTGCGCCGCTGCAACTGTTCCTTCTGCCGGCGCACGCGCATGCTCAAGACCTTTACACCGCGCGAGGATTTCAAGCTGCTGTCCGGCGAGGACCATCTCGTCAGCTACCGCGCCGACAAATCCGGTTGGCCGGAGGGCGATGTCGACCACTATTTCTGCAAGCGCTGCGGCATCCGCCCGTTCTCACGCGGCTATCTCAAGGACTTCATGGGGCACTTTTATTGCATCAATGCGGGCACGCTGGAGGATATCTCCGAGGAAGAGTTCAGCGCCGCGCCGATGATCTATGAAAACGGCCTGGCGGACGATTTCTTCAACCCGCCGCCCTACACGGCACATCTCTGAGCCCACGGAAAACCATTGCGCCGGCCGGATGGTCGGCTAGGGTCTCCCCGCCGGCGCAGAGCCCTTGCGACACCACCAGTTCCCGCGACTGTCGGAACTGGTCGCTGGCCCGTCGCAGACAGGCTGCACTGGCACCGAACGAGGCCCTAAAATCGGCTTCAATATTTCATCGGGGTCCAGAAAATGGCAGAGTTTCCGCAAAAGGCGAAGGTCGTCATCATCGGTTTGGGTGGCATCGTCGGCGCATCAATCGCCCACCATCTCATCGAGCGCGGATGGGACGATATCGTGGGCATCGACAAGTCGGGCGTGCCGACCGATATCGGTTCGACGGCGCATGCCTCGGACTTCTGCTACACGACCAGCCACGATTATCTTTCGGTCTGGACCACCCAGTACTCGATCGATTTTTTCGAGAAGATGGGCCACTACGCCCGCATCGGCGGCCTGGAAGTGGCGCGCACCGGCGACGACACCTGGATGGAAGAGATCAAGCGCAAGCTTTCCTCCGCCAAGGCTTTCGGCACGCGCGCGCATTATGTCTCGCCGGCTGAGATCAAGAAGCTGTTCCCGCTGATCGAGGAAGATCAGGTGATGGGCGGCATGTTCGATCCCGATGCCGGCCTCGTCGTGCCGCGCTCGCAGACGGTTGCCGGCAAACTGGTCGATGCGGCCGAAAAATCCGGCAAGCTCCAGGTCTATGGCAACACGCCGGCCCAGTCGCTGATCGTCGAGGGCGGCCGCATCAAGGGCGTCGTCACGCATCGCGGCACCATCATGGCGGACCATGTCATCGTCTGCGCCGGCATCTGGGGGCGTCTTATCGCCGAAATGGTGGGAGAAGACCTGCCGGTCATGCCGGTCGACCATCCGCTGACCTTCTTCGGCCCGTACAACGAGTTCGAAAACACCGGCAAGGACATCGGCTTCCCGCTTTTGCGCGACCAGGGCAACTCCGCCTATATGCGCGACACCGGCGACCCGAAGACCACCGAAGGCGGCCAGATCGAGTGGGGCTATTACGAGACCACCAATCCGCGCCTCTGCCATCCGCGCAACATCCTTGAAAAGCATGAGGCGCGGCTCTCGCCCTCGCAGCGCGATCTGGAAATGGAACAGATCATCGAGCCGCTCGAAAAGGCCATGGAGCTGACGCCGATCCTCGGCGAACTCGGCTACAATGAAAGCCACTCCTTCAACGGCCTGCTTCAGGTATCCGCCGCCGGCGGCCCGTCCTGCGGCGAGAGCCAGAAGGTGCGCGGCTTGTGGTACTGCGTCGCCATCTGGGTTAAGGACGGGCCCGGCTACGGCAAGCTGATCGCCGACTGGATGACGGACGGGCGCACCGAGATCGACCATAACTCGATCGACTATGCCCGCTTCTACCCGCACCAGCTGACGGAAGAGTTCATCGAGGGCCGCTGCTTCGAGGCCGCCCAGAAGATCTACTTCCCGGCCGTGCACACCCGCGAACCCTATGCGTCAGGCCGCGGCGCCAAGCGCTCGCCCTTCCATGAGCGCGAAAAGGAACTCGGCGGCTACTTCATGGAGCTCGGCGGCTGGGAGCGTGCGCATGGCTACAAGGCCAACGAGCACCTCTTGGAAAAATACGCCGACAAGGTTCCGGTGCGTGAGAACGAGTGGGACAGCCGCCACTTCTGGCGCGTGTCGAATGCCGAGCACCTGGCGATGAGCGAGGATTGCGGCATCGTCAACCTCTCGCATTTCCACATGGTCGATATCGAGGGGCCGGACCATGTCGCGCTGCTCGAATGGCTCTGCGCCGCAAAGATCGGCGGCGACGGCAATATCGGCAAGGGCATCTACACCCACTTCCTCGACGACGAGGGCATGGTGCGCGCCGACTTCACCGTCATCCGCATGGCGGACCGTTGCCGGCTGATCAACGGTGCGGACGCCGGCCCGCGCGACTTCCACTACATGAAGCGCGTTGCGGAAGATCGTGGCCTCGACGTCACCATCACCGATGTGACGGAGAAATTCATCACCATCGGCATCTGGGGGCCGAATGCCCGCGACACGCTGAAGAAGGCCGTGTCCGAGCCGGCCGCTCTCGATCCGGAAAATTTCGCTTTCGCCCAGATCAAGCAGATCGAGATCGGCGGCAAGGACGTCACCGCCTTCCGCATCTCCTATGTCGGCGAGCAGGGCTGGGAACTGCACATGAAATACGAGGACGGCCTCGCCGTCTGGGATGCGCTGCGCGCCACCGGCGTCATGGCCTTCGGCGTCGAGACCTATGCCAACTCGCGCCGCATGGAAAAGAGCCTGCGTCTGCAGAATGCCGACCTGCTCACCCAGTACAACCTCATCGAAGCCGACCTTGCCCGCCCGAAGGTCAAGGAAGCCGATTTCCGCGGCAAGGCGAAGCATCTTGAATACAAGGCGCGCGACCACCAGCCCGCCATGCTCTGCACGCTCGTCATGACGGAAAATACCGACAAGGCCGGCGTGAAGCGCTACCCGGTCGGTACGCTGCCGGTGATGGACCCGGAGACCGGCGAGGTTCTCGTCGACGAACTCGGCCGCCGCTCCTACACGACCTCCATCGCCTTCGGCCCGACCATCGGCAAGAACATCGCGCTCGCCTACCTTCCTCACGCCTACTGCCAGGAAGGCCGCAAGCTGAATGTGGAATATTTTGCCGAGACCTACCCGGTCGAGGTGGTCAGCATCGGCTACAAGCCGCTGTATGACCCTGAAAACCTGAAGCCGCGGACGTAAGGCTTCTGACTACCCGAAATTAAGGGTGTGCCAGCATCGCGGGCACGCCCTTTTTCTTGGCGCACCCCACTCCATTTTCTCCCTTGCACTCCCCTCTCCTCCGTCATCCTCGGGCTTGACCCGAGGATGACGGAGGAGGTTGGGAGGGCTTTACCACGCATGATGGTCTGGTGTTGACAGCCATCGCTACTACCGCACCACCGCCCCATTTTCCGCCACAAGACGCCCCTCCTTGAACACCCGCCGCGGCTTCGGCACCGCGACCACGGCCTCCGGCACATGTTCGGCGACGAGCGTGACAAAATCGGCCTTGGCGCCGAGCGCGATGCCGTAGCCTTCTAGGCCGAGGGCTTTCGCGCCGGCTATGGTGACCACGTCGAAGGCGGCGGTCAGGTCGTCGTCGGTGTAGAAGCCGGAGCGGTAGCCGATCATCATGGCGCGGCTCAGCATGTCGCCGTCACCATAGGGCCACCAGGAATCGCGGATATTGTCGCTGCCGCTGAAGACGGTGACGCCTTCCGAACGCAGCAAAGCGACCGGCGGGAAGACGTGGTCGCCGGGGGCGTTGGTCATGATCGAGACACCGGCCTTGGCGATTTTTGCGCCGATGCGGCGGGCGGCGTCTGGATCGAGATCGCCGAGGCCGTAGGCGTGGCTGATCGCCACTTTGCCCTGCATGCCGAGCGCCGCCGTGCGGGCGCAGATTTCCTCGACGGTGAAAGCGCCGAGGGAGCCGAAATCGTGCAGGTGGATATCGACGCCGACGCCGTGCTTTTCCGCCACGCCGAAAACGACGTCGAGATGGCCTTGCAGGTCGCGGTCGAAGCTTGCCGGGTCGAGCCCGCCGACGAGATCGGCGCCGAGCGCGATCGCCTCGTTCAAGAGTTCGGGCGTGCCGGGGCTTTTCAGGATGCCGTTCTGCGGGAAGGCGACGAGCTGGATGTCGATGATATCCCGGTATTCCTCGCGGATCGTCAGGATCGTTTCCAGCGACTTCAGCCCGACCGAGCCATCCACCATGACGTGGCTGCGCATCCGGAGGGAGCCGTTGGCGACGCAAAGTTCGAGCTGTTTTCGCGCGCGCTCGTCCATGGGTGCGGCCTGCGCCATGTTCTGCGCCTGGAAGGCGACGCGCTCGTGCACGTCAAAACCATTGGTGCAGGCTTTGTGCGGGATCCATTTGTCGCCGTAGAAGCTGGTGTCGAGATGGATATGGCCCTCGACGAAGGCCGGCACCAGCAGGGAACCGGTTATGTCGACCGTTCGCGACCCTGTTGGGATCGTGCCGGCCGGCTCGATTGCGACGATGCGGCCGCCGGAAACGCCGATATCCTTCCGCGAACCATCGGCCAGCTTCGCATGAGTGAAAAGCGTTTCGATCCCGGCCATGATATCGCGTCTCCGTCTGGGCACAGCTTGATCCGCCGCCTGAAGGGCGGATCAAGAATTGTGCGCAATAACGCGCGAAAATCGTATGCAGTCAATAGGCGGCGGCGACCGCGGCGTTGCCGAGCACGAGGATCGGCGTGCCGTTCTGCACGCGGTTGAAGAGATCGACCACGTCCTGGTTCATCATGCGCACGCAGCCCGACGAGACGGATTTGCCGATCGTCCACCATTCCGGCGAGCCGTGGATGCGGTAGAGCGTGTCCTCGTTGTTCTGGAAGATGTAGAGCGCGCGAGCGCCGAGCGGGTTCTTGAGGCCCGGCTCCATGCCGCCATTGGCGATGCTGTAGGGCTCCAGTTCCGGCTGGCGGGCGACCATTTCGTCCGGCGGGGTCCAGCGCGGCCATTGGCGCTTGTACTGGATGACGCCGCGGCCGGCCCATTCGAAGCCGGCGCGGCCGAGGCCGACGCCGTAGCGCATGGCCTGGCCGTCCTCATAGGTGAGATACAGGAAATGGCTTGCCGTATCGACGACGAGCACGCCGGGGCGTTCGCCGGTCGGGTTCGGCACCATCTGGCGATAGAAGCGCCGATCGATCTTCTGGTAGGGAATGGCCGGCAGCTCGTACTGGCCATCGAACTGCGCGCCGTACATGCCGGCATAGATGCTGGTATCGACCGGCTCCGGCTCTATCGCGACCCGTTCGCGCACCGGCGTGGTGCAGCCGGCCAGAACCGTGGTTGCCAATCCGGCGCTGCCGAGCAGGAAGGAACGGCGGCTTACGCTTTCACCCGTCAATGCGTGTCCTCACACTTCAATCGTCATAGGGGTCGGCCAAGGCCGCATCGGGCCGGCTGACCGGATATTTTGTGCGCGAGATCTGGGCCGCCAGGCCCTTCGCGCCCTGCTTCTTCAGAAGCGTGCGGAAGCTCGGATGCATGCCGCCGTCCACATAGGCGAAGCTGGAAACCGGTGTGGCGCCGGCAAAAGCCGCATCCAGCTTCTTTTGTTCCGCGCCGATCTTCGCCATCAGATCATTTTCTCCGACAGCCGCCGGGCATTGCGCCAGCGGATCGCTCGGCTCCCCATCGACGAACTCCCTGTTGAAGACGTAGCGGCCGCCGCAGACGGACACCTTCGGCTGGCTGCGGGTGAAGGCGAAGGCGTCGTAGCCCTCCTTCAGCGTGCGCCAGAAGGGCATGTTGGGGTCGCCCTTGTGCTTGGCCATGTTCTGCGTCGTCATGCGGAAGGGATAGGCCTGCACCTGGAAGCGCTGCTGGCCGCCATCGAGCGCCTTCTGCACGATGGCGTAGATTTCGCCGACGCCTTGGTCGGTCATGGCATAGCAGCCGGAGGACGAGCAGGCACCGTGCACCATCAGCGCTTCGCCCGTATAGCCGAGCGCGGATTCCAGCCGGTTCGGATAACCGAGGTTGAACGAGACGTAATATTGCGAGTTCGGGTTCAGCATGCCTTCCGAGACATGGTAAAACCCTTCCGGCGCCTGGCGGTCGCCGCTCTTCGTCTTCGGGCCCAGTTTTCCCGACCAGCGACACATCGGATAGGTCTTGAAGAGCGCATATTTGCCGCTCGCATCGACCTTCCAGACCTCCAGCTCGCTTTCCTGCTTGAAGATGCGCACCAGCACGGGGCTTTCCGGCCGCATCTTCTTCTTCGACATTTCAGCCTTCACCTTGTTGGAAAGCTGCGGCGCCTCGGCCAGCGACGCGACGTCCATGGCCATGCAGCCGGCAAGCAGGCCGCCGGCGATGGTCGCGGCGGCAAGGCGCGCGAGGAGCGAAAGACGCGGACGGGCGGTTTCAAGAGAAAAGCGATTGCGAAACATGGTGCGTTTTCGGTTGTTAGGGATCCGGGGGCGCCGAACAGGGACGGCGCATCTCGGGCTTAGACTCCAAGCGATTGCTTAGAACTTCGTTAATCTTAAGGCCTTTTAGCCTCTCCTGCGGCGTCGGCACCCCGAATCCGGGGCAAAACCGCCTCATGCGGCACGATCACGCCTCCGGCGCGCATCGGCGCGGCGACAGGCACGCTTGATTTGGCACGATTCTCCTCACATTTGTGTGGGATCATTGTAAGGCCATTGCGCGCGGCTTCTCTTCAGGATTTCGTGAAGGCCGAAAATGTCGCGGGTGGCGGGCTAGGAGAAGCGCATGCTGACGATCGGGGATCTTTCCAAGGCGACGGGCGTCAAGGTTCCGACCATCCGCTATTACGAGCAGATGGGGCTCCTGTCCCACGCCGAGCGCTCCGAGGGCAACCAGCGGCGCTATTCGAACGGCGAGCGCGAGCGCCTCGCGTTCATTCGCCATGCGCGCGATCTCGGCCTCACCATCGATGCCATCCGCGCCTTGATCGAGCTCAGCCAGCACCCGGAACGCCCCTGCCAGGATGCCGACCGCATCGCCGCCGAGCAGCTTGCGACCGTGCGGCAGAAGATCGCCAACCTGCGCAAGCTGGAGGCCGAGCTGGAGCGCATCACCACCCATTGCCATACCAACCAGGTGCGCGACTGCTACGTGATCCGCGCGCTGGCCAACCACGATCTCTGCCACGACGAGCACGACTGAGGGTCAACGGCATCATCGGATGGGCCGGAGCAGACGCAGCGCATTCAGCGTGACGAGCACGGTGGCGCCTGTATCGGCGAGGATCGCTGGCCAGAGGCCGGTGATGCCGACGATGGTCGTCACCAGGAACACGCCCTTGAGGCCGAGCGAGAGCACGATGTTCTGCACGATGTTGCGCATGGTGCGCTTCGACAGATCCGTCATCAGCGCGACGTCGCCGACGCGGCCGTGCAGGATGGCGGCGTCCGCGGTTTCCAGCGCGACATCGGTGCCGCCGCCCATGGCGATGCCGACATTGGCGGCGGCGAGCGCGGGGGCGTCGTTGATGCCGTCGCCGATCTTGCCGACGATGTAGCCTTCGCGCTGCAACTCGCCGACGATGCGCTGCTTGTCCTCCGGCATCAGCTCGGCGCGCACTTCTATGCCGAGTTCGACGCCGACGGCCTTTGCCGTGCGGGCATTGTCGCCGGTGAGCATGATGGTCTTGATGCCGGCATCCTTCAGCGCCTTGAGGCCTGCCGCGGCGTCCGCGCGTGGTTCGTCGCGCATGGCGATGGCGCCGGCGAGCACGCCGTCGACGACCAGCATGGAGACGGTCTTGCCGTCATCGTTGAGCCTTGCGGTGGCGGCCTTCACCGCGTCGGAAAGCGCAACCCGCTCGGCCGTTGCCTTAGGCGAACCGAGGAAGATTTCCTTGCCCTCGACGGTGGCCGTGACGCCCTTGCCGCCGAGTGCCTTCGAACCGCTCGCCGCCGGGGCGACGATGCCGTCCTCGGCCGCCTTGCCGAGAATGGCGAGCGCCAGCGGGTGGCTGGAGCCGGCTTCGAGCGCTGCGGCGAGGCGCAGCACCTCTTCGGCCGGCGTGGCGAAGGCGAGGATGTCGGTCACCTTGGGCTTGCCCTCCGTCAGCGTGCCGGTCTTGTCGAAGGCGATTGCCGTGAGCTTGCCGAGGCCTTCCAGCACCGCGCCGCCCTTCATCAAGAGGCCGCGGCTGGCACCGGCGGAAAGCGAGGCGGCGATGGCGGCCGGCGTCGAGATGACCAGCGCGCAGGGGCAGCCGATCAGCAGCACGGCGAGGCCCTTGTAGACCCATTCGCTCCAGATGCCGCCGAGGAAGAGCGGCGGGAGGATCGCGACGAGGGCCGCAACGACGACCACGCCGGGCGTGTAATATTTCGAGAAGCGGTCGATGAAGCGCTCAGTCGGAGCCTTGGATTCCTGGGCTTCCTCGACCAGCTTGACGACGCGGGCGATGGTGTTGTCCGCCGCCGCCGCGGTGACGCGCACGCGCAGCGCCGCATCGCCATTCACCGTGCCGGCGAAGACGGTGTCGCCGATCTCCTTGCGCACCGGCGTGCTTTCGCCGGTGACGGGCGCCTCGTCGATGGCGCTGTCGCCGTCGACGATCGTGCCGTCGGCGGAGATGCGGTCGCCCGGGCGCACGAGGATGACGGCACCGACGGCGAGCGATTCGGCCGGCACTTCGCGGGTCTTGCCGTTCTCTTCAAGCAGCGCCGTCTTCGGCACGAGGGCGGAGAGCGAGCGGATGCTGTCGCGCGCCTTGCCGGCGGCGACACCTTCCAGAAGCTCGCCGACGAGGAAGAGGAAGACCACCGCGGCCGCCTCTTCCGTGGCGTTGATGATCACCGCGCCGACGGCGGCGATGGTCATCAGCATCTCGATGGAGAAGGGCGTGCCGGCAAGGGCCGCCATGATGGCGCGGCGCGCGATCGGAACGAGGCCGACGAACATGGCGATGACGAAGGCGTAGGTCTCGATGGCCGGGAAGAGATGGCCGATACCATAGGCGACGACCAGCGCCGCGCCGGCGAGAATGGTCAGACGTCCCTTTTTGCCCTTCCACCAGGGACCTTCGGTCGGGCCGTGATCGTGGCCGTGCAGGCCCTCGACGGCGGCAGCCTTCGGCTTGTGGTCGTGGCCGTGCGAATGATCGTGCCCATGGTCGTGATCATGGCTGCAACCGGGGCCGTGCTCGTGTTCGGCCGCCGGCTTTTCTGCAACGGTTGTCGCCGGCGTCACCGCGTAACCGAGACCGGTGACCTTGCGGGCGATCGCCTCCAGGTCGCTTGCCGCATCGTGCTGCACGCGCATGGTGCCGGCGGTCACGGACACGGACACGTCGGAAACGCCCGGCATGCGGCGCACGGCGGTATCGATCTTGCTGGCGCAGGAGGCGCAATCCATGCCGCCAACCCGGAAACGCGTCTCTTTCACATCGGACATCATAATTCCTCATCAGTCTGTCGAGGATGTTCTACGACCTCTAGCGACTAGAGGTGCAAGAGGGAAATTCAGAAATTTCCGGACAAAGAGGCGCATTGAAATTGGCCGCACGCCCATGGTAGAGAGCCGCCACTGAATGCAGGTTTCATCTGCTGGTTGGGGAGGACGCCATGTCGTGCGACGCCCTCTTCCAATCGGGGATGGGCGCTCTCGATGCCCCCCGAACGGAAGAACGCTTTTTGATCGGTGCCCTTGCGGCACAGTCGGGCTTTTGTGCCGTTTTGCCGCTCAAGCACCGCCACCGGGGTAACAGCGCGAAAGCGCTGACCCATCGCCGTGTCCGCACGACGATACCGTAACATCGGCATTTCCCATTTCTGATCAGCGTCACGCAGGAGGTTTTTGCCTCCGCTATGCGCGTTCTGTCGACACCCCCGCAAAAGAGGTCCCTCCATGTCCCTCACCACGCCCTATTACCTGATCGACAAGTCGAAGCTTCTCGCCAACATGGAGAAGGTCGCGCGGCTGCGCGAACTCTCCGGCGCCAAGGCGCTGCTGGCGCTGAAATGTTTCGCCACCTGGTCGGTCTTCGATTTCATGCGCGACTACATGGACGGCACGACCTCCTCGTCGCTCAACGAGGTGCGCCTCGGCCACGAGCGCTTCGGCAAGGAAACGCACGCCTATTCGGTCGCCTATGCGGATTACGAGATCGACGAGGTCGTTTCCCACGCCGACAAGATCATCTTCAACTCGATCAGCCAGCTCGACCGTTTTGCCGACAAGGCCGCCAGCATCGTGCGGGGCCTGCGCCTCAATCCCGGCATTTCCTCCTCAAGCTTCGACCTCGCCGACCCCGCCCGCCCCTTCTCGCGGCTGGGCGAATGGGATGTGCGGCAGGTCGAGCCCGTGATGGACCGGATTTCCGGCTTCATGATCCACAACAATTGCGAAAACGGCGATTTCGACCTGTTCGACCACATGCTCGGTACGATCGAGGAGAAATTCGCGCCGCTGCTCAAGAAGGCGGAATGGGTGAGCCTCGGCGGCGGCATCCATTTCACGGGGGAGAATTATCCGCTGGAAAAATTCGCCGAGCGGCTGAAGCGGTTTTCCGGCGCGTTTGGCGTTCAGGTCTACCTGGAGCCGGGCGAGGCCTCGATCACCAAATCCACGACGCTGGAAGTGACGGTGCTCGACACGCTCGACAACGGCAAGCACCTCGCCATCGTCGATAGCTCGATCGAGGCGCATATGCTCGACCTGCTGATCTACCGCGAGAACGCCAAGATTTCTCCCAATACCGGCCCGCACCGCACCATGGTCTGCGGCAAGTCGTGCCTCGCCGGCGATATTTTCGGCGAGTTCAATTTCGAGACCGAACTGAAGGTCGGCGACCGCATCTCCATCCAGGATGCGGCCGGCTACACCATGGTCAAGAAGAACTGGTTCAACGGCGTGAAAATGCCGGCGATCGCCATCCGCGAACTGGACGGCACCATCAGAACGGTCCGCGAATTCACCTACGCGAACTATGAAGAAAGCCTCTCCTGAGGCTGTACCGGGTTAGAAGGAGATATCCCCCGACATGAAAAAGAACGTGCTCATCATCGGCGCCGGCGGCGTCGCACAGGTCGTGGCGCACAAATGCGCCCAGAACAACGACGTGCTCGGCGACATCCATATCGCTTCGCGCACCAGGGCGAAGTGCGACAGGATCATCGCGTCGGTCCATGAGAAGAAGGCCATGAAGCAGGCCGGCGTGCTCGAAGGCCATGCGCTGGACGCGCTGGACATCGAGGCGTCCAAGGTGCTCATCCAGTCCACCAAGTCCCAGATCGTCATCAATGTCGGCACCGCTTTCCTCAACATGTCGGTGCTGCGCGCCTGCATGGATACGGGCGTCGCCTATATCGACACCGCAATCCACGAGGAGCCGGGCAAGATCTGCGAGACGCCGCCGTGGTATGGAAACTACGAGTGGAAGCGCGCGGCCGAATGCGCGGAGAAGGGCATCACCGCCATCCTCGGCGCCGGCTTCGATCCGGGCGTAGTCAACGCCTATGCGAAGCTCGCCAAGGACGAATATCTCGACACGGTGACGGATGTCGACATCGTCGACATCAATGCCGGAAGCCATGGCAAATATTTCGCCACGAACTTCGACCCGGAGATCAATTTCCGCGAGTTCACAGGCGTCGTCTATTCCTGGCAGAACGGCCAGTGGCAGAGCAACCAGATGTTCGAGATCGGCGAGGACTATGACCTGCCCGTCGTCGGCACGCGCCGCGCCTACCTTTGCGGCCATGACGAAGTGCATTCGCTGGCCAAGAACATGGACGGCGCCAATGTCCGCTTCTGGATGGGCTTCGGCGATCACTATATCAACGTCTTCACCGTGCTGAAGAACCTCGGCCTGCTCTCCGAGCAGCCGGTCAAGACCGCCGAAGGACTGGAAGTCGTGCCGCTCAAGGTCGTCAAGGCGGTGCTGCCGGATCCGTCGTCGCTGGCGCCGAACTACGAGGGCAAGACCTGCATCGGCGACTATGTGAAGGGCCTGAAGGACGGCAAGGAAAAGACCGTCTTCATCTACAACGTGGCCGACCACAAGGAAGCCTATGAGGAAGTCGGTTCGCAGGGCATTTCCTACACCGCCGGCGTGCCGCCGGTCGCCGCCGCGATGCTTGTCGCGACCGGCGAGTGGGATGTGAAGACTATGGCCAATGTGGAAGAGCTGCCGCCGAAGCCGTTCATCAACCTGTTGAACCGCATCGGCCTGCCGACGCGCATCCAGGACGAGGACGGCGACCGCGCCGTCAGCTTCTAGGCCCGCCAACGCCGGCCGCGCCTTGCGTGCGGCCGGCCCCTTGGAAGCGACGTCCGCATTCACTACAACAAGCGACCGCCAACACACGGGCAGCGGACGATGAATCGGTATCCCATGTTCAGCCCGCAGCTTCTGGTGAGCTTCGTGGCCGTCGCAGAGACCAGCAGTTTTACCCGCGCGGCGGACCGGGTGTCGCTGTCGCAATCGACCGTCAGCCAGCAGGTGCGCCGGCTGGAAGAACTGCTCGGCAAGGCGCTGTTCGAGTGCACCTCGCATGAGGTGCGGCTCACCGAAGAGGGCATCAAGCTCCTCGGTTACGCGCGGCGCATCATCGCGCTCAACGAGGAAGCGCATGATGCGCTGACCGGCCCATGGCGCGACGGCGTGCTGTGGCTTGGCATGCTTGACGAGGAGACGATGTTGCAACATGCCATATCGCAGAGCCGCAGGGCTTTTCTGAGCCGCACCGGCCAGTTCACCACCGCCGCCGCCGTCGCCGGATTGGCCGGCGGCATGAGCCGCGCGGCCGCGGCACAGACCACCGATTGTGCCCCGGAGAATGCCGTGACCGCCGTGAAAGACAGCCATTACCTGCTCGCCAACGTGCGCCTCGAAGAGGGTTTCGAGCGGGACGGCGATGTCGTCGTCGCCACCCGCACGGCGCTCCACACGCTGGAGATCAAGGACGGCAGGATCGCCGCGCTGCATGGCGCAGGCGCAACGCTGCCCGCCGGCCTTCCGGCCTACCAGGCAAACGGCCAGCTCGCGCTGCCCACCATGCGCGACATGCACATCCATCTGGACAAGACGTTTTACGGCGGCCCCTGGCAGGCGCCACGTCCGCGCCAGGGCAAGACGATCATGGACATGATCGCGCTGGAGGAAAAACTGCTGCCGCAATTGCTGCCGACCTCCGTCGAGCGCGCCGAGGGGCTGATCGCGCTCCTGCAATCCAAGGGCAGCACCGTCGCGCGCAGCCATTGCAACATCGATCCGGTGAGCGGGCTGAAGAGCCTGGAACACCTGACGCTGGCGCTGGAGAAACACAAGGACGACTTCGTCTGCGAGATCGTTGCCTTCCCGCAGCACGGCCTGTTGCATTCCAAGGTCGACGGGCTGATGCGCGAGGCCATGCAGATGGGCGTGGACTATGTCGGCGGCCTCGACCCGACCAATGTCGACGGTGCCATGGAAAAGTCGCTCGACGCGATGTTCCAGATCGCGCTCGACGCCAACAAGGGCGTGGATATCCACCTGCACGAGACGAGTCCGGCGGGTGTTGCGGCGATCGACTACATGATCGATACGGTCGAGAAGAACCCGGCGCTCAAGGGCAAGGTGACGATCAGCCATGCCTTCGCTTTGACGACACTGACGCCCGAACAGCTGGAAGAGACGGCCGCGCGGCTTGCGGCAAACGGCATGACGATCGCTTCCACCGTGCCGATCGGCGGGCTGATGATGCCGCTGCCGCAGCTCAGCAAGGCGGGCGTCTTCGTGATGACCGGCACCGACAGCGTCATCGACCACTGGTCGCCCTTCGGCAGCGGCGACATGCTGGAAAAGGCCTGTCTCTACGCCCAGCTCTACAGCGGCTCGGACGAGTTCCACCTGTCGCGTTCGCTCGCCATTTCGACCGGCGGCATCCTGCCGCTCGACGATGACGGCAGCCGCGCCTGGCCGAAGGCCGGCGATGAGGCCGGCTTCACGCTTGCCGCCGCAAGCTGCTCGGCGGAAGCCGTCGCCCGCGTGGCGCCCCGCAGCGCGACCTTCCACAAGGGCCGGCTGGTCGCCGGCGGCGTCGGCAAGGCCTGATCGCCAGGACCTGAAGCAGAAAGGCCGGCTTGAAGCCGGCCTTTTGTTATTCGGCGAAGAATTTCCAGCGGGTCGGCCTGAAGCGGATGATGGTTCCGGCGGCGGCCTGGGCGTCGAGGGGGATCTCGATCTCGACGTGGTGGGATTCGCCCTGCCTGGAAATGTCGAGGTCGGCGATGCGGGTGCCGGCGAGGCGCCTCGAGGTGGCGACGCGGCCTTCCAGCGCCGGGGTCGCCGGGTCCGTGACGAGGGCGACGTCCTGCGGGCGGAAGAACAGGGTGCCACTGCCGCTCTGGATGTCGTTCGCCTTCTGGGCGATGCCGATCGCCTCGTCCTGGAAGCGCACGGCATTGTCCGCGACCGTGACGGGCAGGCTGGCGCTGTCGCCGATGAAGGAGAAGACGAAGGGCGAGTTCGGCCGGTCGTAGACATCGTCGGACGAGCCGACCTGCTCGATCTGGCCCTGGCTCATAACGACCACGCGGTCGGCGAGCTCCAGGGCCTCTTCCTGATCGTGCGTGACGAAGACGGTGGTGTGGCCGGTACGGTCGTGGAATTCGCGCAGCCAGCGGCGCAGTTCCTTGCGCACCTTGGCATCGAGCGCCCCGAACGGCTCGTCGAGCAGCAGCACCTTCGGCTCGATCGCCATGGCGCGCGCGAGCGCCACGCGCTGGCGCTGGCCGCCGGAGAGCTGGTTGGGATAGCGCTTTTCGAGGCCGGAGAGTTGCACCATCTCGAGAAGATCGCTGACCCGGCGGCGGATTTCCGTCTTGGGCGGGCGTTCACCGCGCGGGCGCACGGTCAGGCCGAAGGCGATGTTGTCGGCGACCGTCATGTGGCGGAACAGCGCGTAGTGCTGGAAGACGAAGCCGACGTGGCGTTCCTGCACGGTGCGGTGGGAGGCGTCCTCGTTGCCGAAGAAGATCTTCCCGAGGGTGGGCTGTTCGAGGCCGGCGATGAGGCGGAGCAGCGTCGTCTTGCCGGAGCCGGAGGGGCCGAGCAGCGCGATCAGTTCGCCGGAACGGATGTCGAGCGAGACATCGTTCAGTGCCGGGTAGCGGTCGAATTCCTTGCGGATGTTGGAAACCCTGACGTCCATGGAGGGCTTTAGCCTTTCAATGCTTGCGGCCGGCAGCGATTTCCGCGCCGTAGTGAAGTTCAAGGACCGTCTTGACGACGAGCGTGACGAGAGCGAGTGCCGCGAGCAGCGACGCCACCGCGAAGGCCGCGACGAAATTATACTCGTTGTAGAGGATCTCGACATGCAGCGGCATGGTGTTGGTGAGGCCGCGGATATGGCCTGAGACCACCGAGACCGCGCCGAACTCGCCCATGGCGCGCGCGTTGCAGAGCAGCACGCCGTAGAGCAGGCCCCATTTGATATTGGGCAGCGTGACGTACCAGAAGGTCTGCCAGCCGGATGCCCCCAAGGACAGCGCTGCCTCCTCGTCGCCGGTGCCCTGCTCCTGCATCAGCGGGATCAGCTCGCGCGCGACGAAGGGGAAGGTGACGAAGATCGTGGCGAGCACGATGCCCGGCACGGCGAAAAGGATCTCGATGCCATGGCTCTTCAGCCACGGCCCGAGCACGCTGCCGGCGCCGAACAGGAGCACGTAGACGAGACCGGAAATGACCGGCGAGACCGAAAACGGCAGGTCGATCAGCGTGGTGAGGAAGGCCTTGCCCTTGAACTCGAACTTGGCGATCGCCCAGGCCGCCGCCACGCCGAAGACGAGGTTGAGCGGCACGGCGATGACGGCGACCAGCAGCGTCAGCCGGATGGCGGCCAGCGTGTCGGGGTCGTTCATCGAGGCGAAGAATTCGCCCGGCCCCTTGCGGAAGGCCTCGATGAAGACGGCGGCAAGCGGCAGGAGCAGGAAGAGCGCCAGGAACAGGAAGGCCGCGGCCATCAACGCGTAGCGGGCGACGGGGGATTCCGTCGTCGGCGAACGTAGGCGGCGGGATGAATTATGCACCATGACCATACCTCCTGCGGCTCCAGGCCTGGATGAGGTTGATGACCAGCAGCATGGCGAAGGACATGCTCAGCATGATCGTGGCGATCGCTGTCGCCGCACCGTAGCTGAACTCCTCCAGCCGGATGACGATGAGGAGCGGCGCGATCTCGGACACATAGGGAATGTTGCCGGCGATGAAGATGACCGAGCCGTATTCGCCGACGCCGCGGGCGAAGGCGAGCGCGAAGCCGGTGAGGATCGCGGGCGACAGGCCCGGAAGCAGCACGCGGTAGATGGTCTGGAAGCGGTTGGCGCCAAGGGTCGCTGCCGCCTCCTCCACCTCGCGGTCGATCTCCTCCATGATCGGCTGCACCGTGCGCACCACGAAGGGCAGGCCGATGAAGACGAGCGCGATGACGATGCCGGTCGGGTTGAAGGCCGCCTTGATGCCGAAGACGTTCAGCACCTGGCCGACCCAGCCGTTCGGCGCATAGAGCGCGGCAAGCGCAATGCCCGCCACTGCGGTCGGCAGGGCGAAGGGCAGGTCCACCACCGCGTCGACGATGCGCCGGCCGGGGAATTCGTAGCGCACGATGACCCAGGCGACGATGACGCCGAAGACGACATTGACGAGTGCGGCGATGAAGGCCGTGCCGAAGGACACTTCCAGCGCGTTGATCGTACGCTGATCAGTGAGGATAGCGAAAAACTCCGCCCCCGACAGCGAGGCGGAGCGCCAAACGAGGCCGGCGAGCGGGATGAGGATGATGAGGGTCAGATAAGCGAGCGAAAAGCCGAGGGTCAGTCCGAAACCCGGAATGACACTCGGCTGTCTCAGTCGCCACCGCACCGAAGCAGCAGCAGATGTCGTCAAAGGACTTAGTTCCCCGGCTTGTAGATCTGGTCGAAGACGCCGCCGTCACCGAAATGCTCGGGCTGTGCCTTAACCCAGCCGCCGAAGATCGGATCGTCGATCGTCACCAGCTTAATGTCCGGAAGCTGTTGCAGCAACTCAGGCTTCACCAATTCGCGCTTCGACGGACGGTAGAAGTGTTTTGCCGCGATGTTCTGGCCTTCCTCGGAGTAGAGATATGTGAGGTAGGCTTCGGCCTGCTTGCGCGAGCCCTTGGCATCGACATTGCCGTCGACAACGGCAACCGGCGGCTCGGCGAGGATCGAAATCGGCGGAGCGACGATATCGAAGGAATCCGCACCGAACTCGGCGCCGGCCAGATAGGCCTCGTTTTCCCAGGCGAGCAGCACGTCGCCGATCTGGCGCTGGGCAAAGGTGGTCAGCGAACCGCGGGCACCCGTATCGAGAACCGGCGCACGCTTGAAGAGTTCGGCGATGTACGCCTTGATCTTGTCCTGGTCGCCGCCGAATTCCTCGTTGGCCCAGGCCCAGGCCGCAAGGTAGTTCCAGCGGGCGCCGCCCGAGGTCTTCGGGTTCGGGGTGACGATCTGCACGTCGCCCTTCACCAGGTCGCCCCAGTTATGGATGCCCTTCGGATTGCCCTTGCGCACCAGGAAGACGATGGTCGAGGTGTAGGGCGCGGAATTGTTCGGCAGACGGCCGCGCCAGTCCTTGGCGATCTTGCCGGTCTTTTCGACGATCGCGTTGATGTCGCTTTCGAGCGCCAGCGTCACCACGTCCGCTTCCAGCCCGTCGATCACCGAACGCGCCTGCTTGCCGGAGCCGCCATGCGACTGCTGCACCGTCACGTCTTCGCCGGTCTCGGCCTTCCAATGTTTCGCGAAGGCCTCGTTATACTCCTTGTAGAGTTCGCGGGTCGGATCGTAGGAGACGTTGAGCAGCGTCGTTTGCGCAAACGCTCCCGTCACCCCGCCGAGCACGAGCCCGACACCCACCACGAGAGCCCCAAACCGTTTAGCCAATATCGACATTCTCCAACCTCCTGGATTGTTATCCCTCATAAACCCTAGTGAATTAGTAGAGTTAGTCAACAATGCCGCATCAACTCGCAAAACGGGTTCCAAACGAGCCCGAAAGGCGCAATGGAAGACCTGCGGAGTCCGGCCGGAGGCGAACGGTTCACCCCGGGATGCCGTCCGGCAAGCAAAATGCATCCGCGTAAAACCGCCGTTTTTGCCACCACGGGCAAACTTTTTTGCAGGAACGCCTCAGCGATGCAAGACGCGGGCCTCGCCCTGCGGTGCGATATCGAGCACGGCCCGGTAGGCCTGCCGCACGGTTTCGGCGAATGTGAACGGGCCGGGACGCAGGCTGGAGGCGATGGCGCCGACCACCGAGAGCCCGCACAGCGTCTCGCCATGGCTGAGCAGGCGGCCGCAATCATCGACCGTCAGCGTCGCGGCATCGCGGCCAAGAAGCCCGGCGAGCGCGCGGGCGGACGGCATCTCACGACAATCGATGGTGTTTTCGTCAGCGGTTTTCGGATCGCAGGGTGGCACGAAGCGGGTGCGGCCGGTCTCGAATTCGGCACCGAGGCGGCGGTGCACATCCCGCGCGATGCGGATGGAAAAGTGCCGGTGCAGGCGCAGGAGATGGCGGCGATAGTGGTTGCGCTCGGCCTGGGGCAGGTTGCGCCAGACGACGGACAGGCGGGCGGAGGCGGCATCGACGACGGCCTGCCACTGGCCGCCGTCGCGCGCCTCCGCGGCGCTACATTCGTTGCGGATATAGCGGAAGGCATCCTTCAGCGAGCGGGTGGCGGGCGGCTCGCCGAAGGCCATGCCCTCATGGCCGCGGCCATGCGGCTGCGGCAGGCGGCCGGAGGCGGCAGCCACGTGGATTTCGCCGGCAAAGCCGCCCGCCCTGAGGTCGAGCAGGATGGCGGCAAGACGCGGGCCATTGCCGACCAGCGTCAGCGGCGGCGGGTCTGCCTGCTGCGACAGGCGTTCGGCAGCAGCTTCGGCGCCGCGCCAGGAAGCGGCCTCGCGCGCGGCGATGCCGAACCCGGTGGCGATGACGACATGGTCGAATTTGGCGCTCTCGCCATCGCGGAAGCAGACGCGTAGCCCGGCCTCCTCGACGCCGATATGACGCACCGCGCCGCGGAAGGTGCGGATGCGCACGTCGCGGCGCAGGCTCAGCGCCTCGCCGAAGCGGGCCATGGCATAATCCCGGAAGACAGCGCGCGGCACATGCATGTCCTGCGGCCCGCGGAGGGCGGCAACGGTGCTGCCGGCAAGCAGGCTGCCCCGCAGCCACTCGGCGAAATCATCCGGCCGATCGGGCAGGACGGACAGGTCGCGGGCGGGCTCTGTGGTCAATGCCCGTCCCGCCGGGCCATCGCCAAAAGCGCCGGGCGCATCCTCGGCATCGATCAGCCAGGCCTCGAACGGGCGGCGGAACCGCCGCATCAGCGCGATCGTCGTGGCAAGGCCCGACGGGCCGGCGCCGATGACCGCAATACGCATCGCCGGCACCGACGAAGCCCCTTCTTCCCTCACGGCCCTTTCGAAGAACATGCGCTGTCCTTTCCCTCACGGTGAACGAGAAGCCAGACCGCCATGATAGCGCGGCCTGCGATAGTTTTCTACCTTTTTAGTAGAATAATTGACGGGCGTTTGTCCGCGGGTGAATCCGGGGCGCCGCCGGACGCTTCCGGGGTGTCCTGCAGAAAGTCTGCCAGCGTCGTGCCATCGAGGATTTCACCGGAGGCGGCGGCGACCCGGGCGAAGACGCGGCGCACGGCGCAGAAGCGTTCGTCGCGGCAATCGGCACAGCGCCGGCCGCCGTCCTCCGCAAGGCAGGCGAGCGGCACGAACGGGCCTTCCAGGATGCGCAGCACCTCGCCGAAGGCGATATCCTGCGGGCGCCGCAGCAGACGATAACCGCCGTGCTGGCCGCGCCGGCTGACGACGAGGCCGGCATGTTTGAGATCGAGCAGGATCTGTTCGAGGAATTTCTTGGGGATGCCCTCGCGCGCGGCGATCGTGCCGATCTGCACGGTCTCGCCGGGTCCGGCCCGGGCGAGCTCCAACAGCGCGCGCAGCGCATATTTGGATTTTTGCGCGATCATGGCGAGGGGCCACGCCGCCTCATCATCCGGCCGCGACCGTGGCGCTGATGCACGCCGCGACGGCACGGGCCTGGATGCGGATGTCGGGAACGGCGGTGATCTCCCAATGGCGGCCGGCGGTGAGCGGCCCGAGCGCGTAGAGACCGGCGTTGCTGGTCTCATCGGCGGCAAGAACGCTGTCCTCGTCGTCGACCGCAATGCCGAGGCCGCGCGGATCGGGCCGCACGAGGCCTTTTTCCGCAAGGCTCGTCAGCAGCGGCGATGCGCTGACCGTACATCGGTCCAGCCCGGTGCAGTTGACCACCAGGTCGGCCGTCACCGGCGCGCGCCCGCGAAGAACGACCGCCAGCCGGCCGTCTTCCCGGCGCAGCGCCTCCAGCCGGCCGCGGTGGATGACGAGCTGGCCGGTGCGGCGAAGCGCCTCGATCTCCTCGGCGACGGCGGGCGCCATGCGGTGGCGGTGGACGTTCCAGAAGGAAGCGGCATGGCGCAGGAAACGGCCGCGCTGCGCCTCGCTCAAGGCCTGCCAGAAGTCATGGGTCGTGTGGCGCAGGCCATCCATGACGGCCCGCCAGTCCGGCGCGGCATCGGCCTGGGCGCGAAGTGCCGCGAGCATGGCGCTCACCTCGCTTTTACCCGGAACGAGCACGGTTTCCACCGCATCGGCGCGGCGCGCCAGATGCGGCTGCGGCAGGAGGCCATGCCGCGACACGGCATGCATGGTGCCGCGGAAACCGCGGCGCTTCAAAAGCAGCAACTGGTCGACCGTGGTGAGGCCCGTGCCGACGAAGAGCACGTCCGCATCCGCCGGCAGCCGTTCCCACCAGGCATCGGCCCAGGGATCATGCACGACGAAGCCACCGAGCCCGGGCGACAGCGCCTCTTCCGGCAGCGGCAGGCGGCGCGTACCGGCACCGGTACACAGCGCCGAGGCGTGCGCGGAAAGCTGCGTGCCGTCCGAAAGCGCGAAACACAGGCCGCCATCCTGCGCCGCTTCGGCGCTGAGCGCCTCGGCATCGACGAGGGTGAGGGCCGCGCGATTGCCGGTGCGTTTCAGGGCGGCATCGAGGCAGTCGCGGATGTAGTTGCCATAGATGCGGCGCGGCACGAAATCGTCGGTCGACCACGGATAACCTTCTTCGGCAAGCCAGGCCAAGAAGTGATTCGGACGATCGGCGAAGAGGCTCATGCGGCCGGCCGGCACGTTGAGCAGGTGGCACTCGGCCTTGGTGGAATAGGCGATGCCCCGGCCCTGCCCGGCCGCCTTGCCGACAAGGCTGACCTTGGCCGTCGGCGGCAGGAGATCGATGAGATTGAGCGCCAGCGCGACGGCCGAAAAGCCCGAGCCGATGACGGCCACATCCGTTTTGAGCGTCATGCATTCCTCCTGCGAAGACCTTGGCAAACAGTCTAGTCAGATTTATCCAGTAAATCTATAGACTATTATCGGCCAAAATCTGCAAGGGAAACGGCGAAGGCGTGGAGCGGGTTCCGTGAGGTTCCCGCTCCATTCTAGAGCCGCATTATCCGACGCCAAAGCGATGCCGCTTTGGCTGGAAATGCTCTAACGGTTGCCGACCAGCATGCGGTAGCGCAGCTGATCGATGACGACGGCGAGCACGAGCAGGCTGCCGAGCAGCACCATCTGCATGTAGGAGCCGATCTGCATGATGTTCATGCCGTTCTGTACCAGCACGATGAAGAAGGCGCCGAGCACGACGCTTTCCACCCGGCCGATGCCGCCGCGCAAGGACACGCCGGCAATGACGCAGGCGGCGATCGATTCGAGCGCGATGGTGCCGCCGAGATTTGTCTCGCCGGTTTCGACGCGGGCGGTCAGCAGGATGCCGGCGAGCGAGGCGAGCAGCGCACAGACGACATAGGCGATGAACAGCGTGCGCCGCGTGTTGATGCCTGATAGATGCGCCGCCTTGATATTGCCGCCGACGGCATAGATCTGCGCGCCTGTACGGGTGCGGTTCATCAGGATCCACATGGCGGCGATCGCCAACAGGGCCACGAGCACCGGCACGGGCACGCCGAAGATTCGCCCGAAGCCGAAGAATTCCCCGAATTCATAGGGCAGGCCCGAAACCGGCACACCGCCGGTGATGAACAGCGCCACGCCGGCGCCGACCGATTGCACGCCGAGCGTCATGATGAAGGGCGAGACGCTGAAGCCGGCAATGCCGAGGCTGTTCAGGCTGCCGATCAAGAGCGCGGAGCCGAAGCCTGCGGCAAGACCCAGCGCGATGACCAGCCACACCGCATCCGGAAACATGCCTGAAGCCGCGACCATCGCCGTGGCCGACACCACCGAGGTGAGCGCAATCGCCGTTCCGACGGACAGGTCGAAGCCGCCGGTGATCAGCACCAGCATCTGCCCGAGCGACACGAGGATCAGGTAGACCGACTGGCGCGCGACATTCGTCAGGTTCTGCACCGACAGGAACTGCGTCGAGGCGAGCGTGAAGATGATGAGGGCGGCAAGGAGGAAGAACGGCAGGACGCCGGCGCGCACGAAAACGGTGCGCAGGAAGGCGAGGATCGGCGAGCCGGCCGAAGCCTGTGTCTCCGCCACCGGTTGGGCGCTGGTGTTCATGCGTCTGGCCTTTCATGGGAGAAGAAGGAGGCGAGGATCACTTCCTCGTTGATGGCGTCGCCCTCGAGCTCCGCCGAGATGCGGCCGGCCGAGAAGACGATGAGGCGATGGGCGAGGTTCATGGCTTCGGGCAGATCGGAGGAGATGACCACTATGGCCTTGCCGGCCTCCGCCAGTTCCTTGATCAGCCGGTAGAGGGCTGCGCGCGTGCCCATATCGACGCCGACGGTCGGTTCGTCGAAAATGTAGATGTCGTAGTCGCGGCCAAACCCCTTGCCGAACAGCGCCTTCTGCTGGTTGCCGCCGGACAGCGTCGAGATGGCGCGGCCCATATAGGCGTCCGGGATATCGACGCGCCGCGCGATGCCGTCGGTGATAGTGCGCAACCGGGCCGGCGAGAGCGCGCCGAGCAGGCCGGATGCATCCCTGCGCTCAAGCGCACCGAGCGCGATATTGCTGCGCGTCGTCGCCGAGAGCATCAGTCCTTCGGACTTGCGGTCCGGCGGCAGATAGAAGACGCCGTCCTCGACGAAGCGGCGGGTCGGCGCATGGGTCACGTCCCTGCCCTTCAGCGACACCGACCCGGCCTTGATCGGCAACAGCCCGACGGCGGCGCGCCAGGTGCGCGACTTGCCGCTGCCGACGAGGCCGGCGACGCCGAGCACCTCGCCTGCCCGGACATCGATATCCACACCGCCGACGCCCCAGGCTTTCAGCCCTCGGATCGACAGCAGCACGTCGCCATCCGGCTTGCGGGCAATCGTCGGATAGATTTCGTCGATGGCGCGGCCCGTCATCATCTCGACCAGCGCCTTGGGAGAGAGCGCATCGACGCCGACCGTGCCGATCAGCTTGCCGTCACGCAGCACCGTGATGCGGTCGGCGATCTGCGAGAATTCCTGGATGCGGTGGGAAATATAGACGATGCCGACGCCGCGGGCCTTCGCCTCGCGCACGATGCGGAACAGCGTTTCCGTCTCGCGCTCCGTCAAGGAGGCGGTCGGCTCATCGAGAATGAGGATGCGCGCCTCGGAATGGATCGCCTTGGCGATCTCCGTCATCTGCTGCTCGGCGCGCGAAAGGCTGACGACGGAGCGGCGCACATCGATCGGGAAACCGAGATCGGCGAAGAGCTTTTCGGCACCGCGGCGCATGGCGCCCTTGTCGGTGAAGGGGCCGCGCTTCGGCTCGCTGCCGAGATAGATGTTTTCCGCCACGCTCATGGTCGGCACGAGCGAGAATTCCTGGAAAACTGCGGCGACGCCGTTCTTCTTGGCGTCGCCCACCGAGGCGAAGGATATTTCGTCGCCATTGAGCAAGAGCGCGCCTGCCGTCTGCGGATAGACGCCGGACAGGATGGAAATCAGCGTCGATTTGCCGGCACCGTTCTCGCCGAACAGCACATGCACTTCGCCCGGCATCAGCGTGAAGGACACGCCGTCCAGCGCCTTCACCCCCGGAAATGTCTTGGTAATGCCCGTCATCTCGACGAGCGGCATCGCGGAACCGGTCACCCTCGTCCCTCCTCAATGGCGGCCCCGGCGCGTGCCGGGACCGCATGCGGTCGTCTTGGGTTCTTTTAGTTCACGCCGAAGACCGGCTTGAAGCCATCCGGCGGCAGGATGTTGGTCTGCGGCACGGTCTCGACATTCGACGGATCGACGACGAAGATCTTCGGGCCGACATGCTTGGTGAGTTCCTTGCCTTCCAGCGCGCGCACCGCCTGGTCGATGGCGATACGGCCCTGGATGACCATGGAATCGGCGGGGGCCGCGAGGATGAAGCCGCGCTTGATGCCCTCGTAGACGCCGGGCGTCATGTAGAAGGCGAGAAGCTCGACCTGGCCCTTGAGGCCGCGTTCGCGGATGAGGCCCTGGGCCGCTTCCGCCGTCACCGCCGTGCCGGCGATGTAGCGCACATCGGGTTCGGCCTGCAGCACGTCCTCGACGAGCTTCAGCTGGGCTTCCTTGCCGGTATCGCCGAACTTCGGATCGAGCACCTGCACGGCGGAGCCGGCAACGGCTTCCATGAAGCCCTTGTTGGCGGCTTCCACCCAGCCCGCACCTGCCGGGCCGGGGAACCAGCCGACCTTGACCGGATCGCTGCCCGCCGGGTGCTTCTTGGCGAGATAGGCGCCGGTCTCGTGGCCCATCGTGTAGAAGGAGACGAGCGACTTGGCGGTCACGTCCGGCGAGGAGATGCCGTTGATGACGTCGATGACCGGGATGCCCTTCTTGGTGACTTCCGAGACGAGGTTGTTGAGGCCGTCGAACGAGATAGCGCCGATCACCACGGCCTCAGCGCCGCCGGCGACGCAATCCTCGATCTGGCTGATCTGCTTGGCGAGTTCGGTATAGCCGCCGGCATCGACGAGGTTCATCTTGACGCCGAGATCCTTCGCCTGTTCGGCGACGCCGTAATCGACGCCGAGCCAGTAGGCATCCTTCATGTGCGGGAAGGAGACGCAGATGTTCCAGGGCTTTTCAGCCTTGGCGAGCGGTTCGTATTTCACGTCGACCGGCTTGCCATCCGCGGCAAAGGGCGGTTCGATCGCCTGGGCGTCATAGGGATACCAGGTCTCGGCCATGGCCGCGCCGTTGAGCGCGAAGGCCAGGGCCGTGGTGGCGAGTGCAGTTCTGACGAGCGTGTTCATTATCGTTCCCTCTCTTGTTTTGATGAATGCGTTTGGTGTCAGTTGAAGGTCGCGCGCAGCCTCCCGAGAAGGCCGGCGCGGTCCTTGCGGGCGGCGAGCGCTTCTTCCATCGTCACCTTGACGAAACGGGTGGGCGTGTGCGGCTGGAGCTGGCCGATCAGGTCCATGTCGGCCGAGATGACCGTGCCGACCATGAAATAGCCGCCGCCGGAGACGGCATCCCGATGCAGGATGATCGGTTCCGTGCCGCCCGGCACCTGGATCGAGCCGTAGGGGTAGCAGCTATCGACGATGTTCGACGGGTCGGAGCCGGCGCCGAAGGGCTGTTCGCGCTCGACGAAATCGAGCTTGCGGCCGCCCTTGAAGCGATAGCCCATGCGGTCCGCCTCGTTCGCCACCTTCCATTCGTCGGCGAAGAAGTTTTCCTGCGACTGTTCGGTGACGCGGTGCCAGTAGAGGCCCGGCAGCACGCGCAGTTCCGCCGGCATGCCCGGCTTGCGGCGCAGGTCTTCGGCAACCGTCTTGCCCTCGTTGGCAAGGCTGCCCTTGCCGACCGGCAGTTCGTCACCCGTGGCAACCGGCCGGCCCTTGAAGCCGCCGAGCGCGCCGATCGGATAGGTCGAGCGGCTGCCGAGCGCTTCCGGCACATCGATGCCGCCGGAAACGGCGATGCAGATGCGGGCGCCGGACTTGAGGAAATCGAAGGTCAGCGTCTGGCCGGCCTTGACCTTGAAGGCGGTCCAGCCGGGCTGTGCCACGCCATCGACCTTGGCCGGCATGTCGGCGCCGGTAATGGCGACGAGCGCGTCTTCGGTGAATTCCAGTTTCGGGCCGATGAAGACGGCTTCGAGGCCGGCGGCACCCTCGTCATTGCCGACGAGCAGGTTTGCCGCGCGCATCGCATAGCGGTCCATCGCGCCGCCGACCGGAATGCCGAGGTGGAAATAGCCGGGGCGGCCGAGATCCTGGACGGTGGTCGCGAGACCGTGGTGGAGAACCTTAATGGCCATAGAGCATGCCCTCCAGCTTGGCATTGGTGCCGTCGATATCCTTCTGGAATTCCCGGAGGTCGAAGCTGACCTCACGGATCGGGGGCGCGAAGCGGCCCTTGTCGACATCCTCCACCGCCTGGTCATAGGCGTCGCGATCGATCGGCTTGAACTTCACGATGTCGCCGGGGCGGAAGAACACCATGAAATCGCGCAGGTAGCTGGTCGTCTGGGTCGGGTCGAAGATCGGCATCGGCGTGATGCCGAACATCTGGTAGCCGCCGGCACCACGCACCGAATAGATGCAGCCGAAGCAGCCGCCATGGCCGACCGTCAGCTTGGGCGTGTCCGTGCGGGGGCGCAGGTACTTCGGCACCTGAATCTGCCGCTGGCGCTCGACCATCTGGTACATGAAGGGCAGGCCGGCGACGAAGCCGACCATCGAGACGAACCAGGGCGAACCGGAATGCGCGCCGACGAAATCGTCGACCGAGCCGTAGTCGTTGATGCGGGCTGCGTAGTCGAGGTCGGTGCCCGCCGGGTCCTGGTGACGCTCGCGAAAGCGCATCAGCGTCTCGTGCGTCCACGGGTCGTTGTAGAAGACGGGGATTTCGACGATGCGGGTCTTCAACACCGGCTCGGCCTTGGCGGCAGCACCCTCGATCGACTTCACTTCCTTCAGGATGTCGTCGGGATGGATGATGTCCGGGTTGAACTTGATCTGGAACGAGGCGTTGGCCGGGCAGATTTCCGTGACGCCCTTGATGCCGCTTTCGCGCACGCCCTTGGCCATGGAGAGGCTCTTGAAGAAGGCCTCGAGCGACATGTCCTCGCTGCATTCGACGAAGAGGTGCTCATCGCCCCCGAATGTGTATCTGATGCTCATCAGGCAACCTCCGCAGTCGCGCCGGCTTTCGCGGCGAATTCGGTTTCAAGCCATGTTTCGAGGAATCGCGTGTCGAAGGCGCCGCGCCGGACGCTGTCGTCCTCGGCGAGTGCGAGGTGCAGCGGCACCGTCGTCCTGATGCCCTCGATCGTCAGGCCTTCCAGCGCGCCCTTCAACTTCTTGAGGCAGGCATCGCGCGTCTCGGCCCAGACGATCAGCTTGCCGACGAGCGAGTCGTAGAAGGGCGGGATCGTGTAGCCTTCGTAGAGCATCGTATCGAAGCGGATGCCCTCGCCTTCCGGCACGACGAGTTTGGTGATGGTGCCCGGTGCCGGAAGAAAGCCCTTGGCCGGGTCTTCGGCATTGATGCGGCATTCGATGGCGTGACCTTCGGCCTGCACGTCCTCCTGGCGGATCGACAGCGGCGCGCCGCCGGCGATGCGGATCATCTCTTCGACAAGGTCGATGCCGGTGATCATCTCGGTGACGGGGTGCTCGACCTGGATGCGGGTGTTCACCTCGATGAAGTAGAACTCCTTCGTCACCTCGTCGTAGAGATATTCCACCGTTCCGGCGCCGCGGTAGCCGACCTCGCGGGCAAGCGCCACGGCACTGTCGCAAAGCCGGGTGCGCACGTCTGCGGGCAGCAGGAAGGACGGGGCTTCTTCCCAGACCTTCTGGCGGCGGCGCTGAAGCGAGCATTCCCGCTCGAAACAATGGATGAAGTTCTTTCCGTCGCCGAGGATCTGCACCTCGACATGGCGCGCTTTGGTGATGACCTTTTCCAGATAGAGGCCGCCATCGCCGAAGGAGGCGAGCGCTTCGGCAGACGCCTGCGGGAAATGGCGCTCCAGATCGGCAAGGTCGGCGGCGATGCGGATACCGCGACCGCCGCCGCCTGCCGCCGCCTTGATCATGATCGGAAAGCCGGTCTTCGCCGCCACGGCCCGTGCTTCCTCGATCGTTGCAAGGCGTCCGGCACTGCCAGGCACGGTCGGAACACCAGCCTTGGCAGCAACTTCACGGGCCGCGACCTTGTCGCCGAGCAGGCGGATCGCATCACCCTTCGGGCCGATGAAGATCAGGCCGGCTGCCTCGACCGCGTCGGCGAAATCGGCGTTTTCCGACAGGAAGCCGTAGCCCGGATGCACGGCATCGACGCCGGCCGCCTTGGCGGCATTCACCACCGCCTCGATGTTGAGATAGGATTTCTTCGGCGCCGGCGAGCCGATATCGACGGCCGCATCGGCGAGCTTCACCGCCAGCATGTCGGCGTCCGCGGCGCTGTGGACCTGCACGGTGCGAATGCCGAGCGCCTTCGCCGCCTTGATGATGCGCACCGCGATCTCGCCGCGGTTGGCAACGAGGAGCGAGCGGATCGTCATGCCTCCACCTCGGCGATGACCTGGCCGGCCATGACCGGCTCTTCATTGTCGACGAGGAAGGTGATGTTCTTTCCCTCGACGCCGGCCGGCACTTCCTGGAAGGTCTTCATGACCTCGATGAGCCCGATCGCATCGCCGCTCGCCACGCTGGCGCCATCCGCCTTGAACGGCGGCACATCCGGCGAGGAGGCCCGGTAGAAGGTGCCCGGCAGGGGCGATCTGATCTCGATCTTGCTCATGTCTCTCTCCACTTAGGATGTTAGTGTCAGGCGACGTCGGAGACCGACGTTATGCGAATGCCTTCGGCAACGAGCGCCTCGCGCATCTGGCGCACGATATCGAGCGCGCCGAGCGTATCGGAATGGAAGCAGATGGACTCGAAATCGATTTCGATGTCGTTGCCCTTGACGGTCTTGACCTTGCCTTCCTTGCAGGCGCGCACGACCTTGCGGGCGATGGCCGCGGGATCCGGCCGGCCGGCATCGCGGGTAAAGACGATGGAGCCGCTGTCGTCGTAGTCACGATCGGCGTAGAACTCGCGCACGACCGGCTGGCCGACCTCTATGGCCGCGCGCCAGGTGGCCGAGCCGCCCATGCAGAAGATGTAGGCGTTCGGCTCCACGGTGCGCATATATTGCACGAAGATCTGCGACAGCTCCGGATTGACCGCCAGTTCCATGTAGAGCGCGCCATGCGGCTTCACATGCTGGAGGCGGGCGCTGTGGCGGTGGGCGAATTCCTTGATGGCGCCGACCTGGTAGACCATGTCGTTGACGAGTTCCTTGGCGGTGCCGGCGATCTTGCGGCGGCCGAAACCCTGGAGGTCGTTGTAGCCCGGATGGGCGCCGATGCCGACGCCGTGCTGGGTGGCAAGCCGGACGGTCTGGTCCATCAGGCTCGGATCGCCGGCATGGAAGCCGGCGGCGATATTGGCCGAGCTGATCAGCGGCATGAGGGATGCGTCATCGGTATCACCGACGCGCCAGCGGCCGAAGGCCTCGCCCATGTCGCAGTTGATGTCGACTACCTCACGCAATGTCTCTTCCCTCAATGCTTCTGTCGGACGAGGGAAACGCTAGGGCATCTATCTTCATTTGAAAAATTCTATTTTTACATATATGAATTCTGAAAATCAGAACACTATGCCCATTTTTGTTGCGCTGCAAAAGCAATATAAAACAGATGAATAGGTTGGCAATGCCCACAATGAAGCGGCTTCGTGCCCATTTCGATATCGCCTGTTCTGATTTTTTGATACCGCTTCGCGAGAAACCAGATAGGGGCACACAGCCTTGACGATCAGCCTCAGACAGATCCGCTACTTTGTCGCGACCGCCGAGCTTGGCCAGATCTCACAGGCCGCGGTGGACCTGTCGATTTCGCAATCCGCGGTGACGACGGCGATCAAGGAACTGGAGCGGACCGTCGGCGTCAGCCTGTTCCTGCGCACGCCGCATGGCATGGACCTGACGTCGGCCGGCCGGCAGTTCCTGTCGCATGCCTATGAGATCCTGAAGAAGGTCGACGAGGCGATGCATTTGAATGTCGTCAGCAGCGAGATCGAGGGCACGCTGACCGTCGCAGCGACCTATACCGTCATCGGCTATTTCCTGCCGCTGCATATCGAGCGGCTGCGCCGGCTGTTTCCGAAGCTGGAAATCCAGCTCTTCGAACTCAATCGCGAGTCGATCGAGGAAGGGCTCTTGAGCAACCGCTACGACATGTCGGTGCTGCTCACCTCCAACATCCTCAACCCGGCGCTCATTACGGAAAAGGTTCTGAGCTCGACGCGCCGCCTCTGGCTGCCGGCGCAGCATCTCCTGCTCCAGGCCGAGACCGTGGGGCTGCGGGAGATCGCCGACGAGCCCTACATCATGCTGACGGTGGACGAGGCGGCGCATTCGGCGCTGAAATACTGGAGCGCTACGCCCTACCAGCCGCGCGTCATCCTGCGCACCTCGTCGGTGGAGGCGACGCGATCGCTCGTCGCCAACGGCCAGGGGGTGGCGATCCTCTCGGACATGGTGCACCGGCCCTGGTCGCTGGAGGGCCGGCGCATCGAGACGGTCAATATCAGCGATCCGGTGCCGGCGATGGATGTCGGCCTCGCCTGGCGCCGCAACATGGAGCTGACGCCGCCCATGCTCGCCTTCCGCTCCTATTTCCAGCAGGCCTTCCACCTGCCGGAGCGGTAAACTTAGCGGCGAACGCGCGGATAGCTGTAGGAGATAATCTCCTCGACCGGCGGAGGCCGTATGATGCTCGTTCCAATCTATAGGATGCAATTATTGTATGCATATATTTTCGAAGTAAGCCCGTATTTCTTCGGGCGTAAAGAGCCCCATAGGGAAGAAGGAATATTCGCCAGGCGCCGGTCTTCAACCCTATCTGCTCCCAAGCGCGGCGCGCGAACCGGTGGACAGAATCGGCCTTTGTGTGCAATTTGCGCGAGATATTTTGTGCGTATGGAGACCGCGAATGGCGAAGAAAGTTGACGATCAGGGCCGCGGCCGCTCGCAAGCCGTTCATCGTGCGCTGAAGCGCGCCATTCTCGACCAGGCGTTGTCGCCCGGCTCGAAGCTGCCGGAGGATTCGATCGGCGAACGGCTCGGCGTCAGCCGCACCCTGGTGCGCGAGGCGCTGGTGAGGCTCAGCGAGGAAGGTCTCGTCGACCTGCGACCCAACAAGGGTGCGACGGTGGCGCGGCCGACGCTCGAAGAGGGCCGCAACCTGTTCCTGACGCGCATGGCGCTGGAGCGCCTCGTCGTCGAGACGCTTGCCGGCAAGCTCACCAAGGAGCAGATCGACACGCTCGCCGCCCATATCGCGGCGGAGGATGCCGAGAAGGAACATGCGACCTCGATCCGGCTTGCCGGCGAGTTCCATACAATGCTGGCGCAGATGACCAACAATGCCAGCCTCATCCGCTATGTGAACGAACTCGTCGCCCGCAGCTCGCTGATCCTGGCGCTCTACGGCCGGCCGCATTCCTCGGACTGCGCCGTCTCCGAACATCAGGAACTGCTCGACAGCCTGATCGCCGGCAAGGCCGAAGACGCCTCCAAGCTGATGGCCCACCATCTCGATTCGATCACCACGCGCGCGCTGCTGCCGCGCGAAGACGATCGCAACATCAAGGATGTGCTCACCGCCTATGCGGCAGCCGAAGGCCTCGCCTGACCGGCTCGCCGTTCAGGCGCCGGTTGCCAGGGTCAAGCGCTCGGCCGGCGTGTCGACGACCATCCGCCGGACCCAGTTCACGAAATTGCGGATATCGGGCTCGTTGCGGCGGGCGTGTTTGACGTTGAGATAATACGCCCGGCCCGACGGCATGCGCGCGTCGTTCCAAACCTGGAGCCCGCCCTCCGAAACCCGCTGCTCGGCGAGAAAATACGGGACCAGCGCGATGCCGAGGCCCTGCTCGGCCATTTCCACGGCGAAGAGATAGTGGCTCGCGCCGAGCACGGATGCATTGTCCAGCAGGTCGCTGCCACCGATCAAGTCGAGATAGCCCTGCCAGTCCGACATGAAATCGCGCTCCTCGACCTCCGTCGTGATGAGCGCATAACCGCGTTTGCGATCCGGCGGGATCTGCTCGGCGGTGCCCACGGCAACCAGATCCTCGGGCAGGAGCTTGACGCTCCAGAACCCGTCCTTGACCGGCGTGGTGGTGAAGAAGATATCGGCGATCGCGTCGCTGAGTTCCGGCTGGTAGGCCTGCAATTTGATCTGCATGCGGCAGTCGGCGGCTTGCGGATAGAGTTTCACCCGGGGGATCAGCCAGCCGGAGCCGAAGGACGTGCAGACCGCGACACGAAGCGCCGGCGTCGTCTCGCTGATGCTGCTCCGGATCGAATTTTCGATCTGGGCGAAGGCGAAGGACAGGGACCTGGCGAGCTTGGTGCCGCGATCCGTGAAAGCCAGGTTACGGCCGGCCTTCTCGATCAGGTCCTCGCCGATCTGGGTGCGCAGATAGCGCAGCTGATGGCTGATTGCGCTGCGTGTAATCGCCAGCTCATCGGCCGCATTGGCGATGGAGCGATGGCGAAAGACGCATTCGAATACCTGTAAGGCCCTGATATTGCATTGCATTCGTGCGTCACCTCATCCCCTGGCATTTCGGATCGCATACCGCAAGGCAAGGCACCTGCCACCGTCCGTGAAACAGCCCGCAACGCCTTTCCCTCTTAATTGGTAATTTAGAACCCCATTCAAGAGAACCTGCGCAAATGCACAGATAGCGCGCAATTCACTGCGAAAGAGGGGTAGGAGTGTGAATTCTCCTCATCGAAGTTAAGAGCCTTCACAAAATCTGTCATCACGTGCCTCCGCTTTATACGGGTCCGCCGCGTGAGTATGGTTTACGAAACTGTCCTTACAAGGTGTTCAGGGACGGAACCGCGCGTAGCCGTCGCAACCGCGTTCGGCTTGGCGGCAGTCCTGCTGGCGGTAGAGCCGGCGGTAGTTGCCCTCTTCGTAGCGGATGCGCTGCTTTCGCCGGTGCTCCCGCAACGCCGGCGATACCGAACCGGAATAGCCGGGGCGGATATCCGGTGCGCGTTCCGTCGTGCAGCCGGCGAGGACGAAACCGGTCGCCAGCACGATCATCAGCAGCTTGGGAATGGCCGGGGTTGAATGCATCTCACCTCTCCTTGCCCGCGCGCCACGGTTTTGCCTTCGAATGGCACGTTTGCGAACAATTTTCTTTAAAACGCTGTTAACTGCGTATCGTACAGATTGCCATGGGCCGGATGACTCCAGAATGAACGTCGTGCTCAGCGATGGTTCAGGTCACGGCAGTCATATCTTCAGACGAACGTCAGGTTCGTTTCGAAATCGAGGAAAACTCATGAAAATCGTTGGTATCGCGCTCGCATCCCTCTTTCTTGCCACGGCCGCGCAGGCCGACGACATTTCGCTCGGCAAGCCCGGTTACGGCGGCAGCGGCTGCCCGGCCAACAGCGTTTCGGCAACGCTGAGCCCGGATGGCAAGGCGCTCAGCCTGCTGTTCGACGACTATGTCGTGGAAGCCGGCGGCGAAACGGGCAAGTCCTTCGACCGCAAGACCTGCAACGTCGCGATCCCGGTGCACGTGCCGCAGGGCCGCAGCGTCTCGGTGCTGGCGATCGACTATCGCGGCTTCAACCAGCTGCCGCGCGGCGCCCGCTCGCAGTTCAACGTCGAATATTTCTTCGCCGGCACACGCGGCCCGGCCTTCCGCCAGACATTTACCGGCCCGCAGGAAAAGGACTACCTGATCTCCAACAAGCTGGTAGCAGAATCGCTGATCTGGTCGGCCTGCGGCGAGGACGTCAACCTGCGCACCAATTCCAGCATTCGCGTCAACACGACGCGCGGCCAGGAAGCCATGGCGACGGTCGACACCCAGGACGTCAAGGCGGCGATCATTTATCGGCTGCAGTGGCGCACCTGCCGCTAAAGCATTTCCGCTTTTCTCCGAATCACGAAAACGCTTTACCGATTGTTTTCTTACGCAATTCCGGACGCAGAACCGCTTCGCACTTTTGCTGGAATTGCTTCTAATCTTGCATAAAGCCGGGCGGCGTTGATCGCTGCCCGGCCGTTTTCAGGGAATTTTTGCATGCGTGTTGCGTTTCGTCTCGCCCTTCTCGCCGCCGCTTCGGTCCAGCTTCCGGGGCCCGCGCTCGCGGCAAACGGCTGCGCGGACGGTACGTTCTCCACCACGCATTCGCCGGACGGCAACGCGACGAGCATCCTGTTCGACGATTTTTCCGCGATGGCGGGCGGGGCTTCGGGCGTGCGGCGCGCCACCAGTTCCTGCAAGCTCAGCGTGCCCGTGACCCAGAAGGACGGGCACTCGGTCTACGCCGTGGATTATCGCGGCTTCGCTTCCACGGAGGACGGCCAGACCGCCTCGCTTCGCACGACGCAGGATGGCAAGCAGATCCTGCAATACGAGATCAAGGGGCCGCTGCAGGACGACGTCGCCATCTCCGACAGGGTCGGCGTTTCGGGCTCCGATTCGCTCGACCTCGCCGTAATCCTCGATGCGACGGGGCCGCTCGACGAAAACGGCTTCGAATCCACCCTCTCCATCGACTCGATCGACTTCGCGCGCATCGGCTTCACCACCACGGCCTCGGTCGTCGGCTCGATGAACCAGATCGCGCGCCAGCGCCAATCCATCGCGCTCGACCTGATCGACACCGCGCAGAACCTGCTCGGCCAGACGAGCCGCTTCGACGAGGGAAGCTACCTCGCCGCTTTCGCCAGCTCGGATGCGGCCGCGGGCTTCAACGGGCGCTGGGAGGCCGGCAACGGCGTGAGCGTTCTCGGTGGTGCCGCCATCGTCAACCCGAACCGCACCGATGTCGGGCTCGACACGCTGGCGCTGCTCGCCGGCGCCGTGCGCTACACCACGCCCGCCACCACCTGGCGGGCCTTCGGCGAGGCTGGCGCCTGGGGATCGCCCGATATTTCGGCCTCGCTGTCGCGCAGCTACGTGAACCTCGATTCGCTGGTCTTCGCCGGCGGCACGGCCTCCGGCTCGCTGTTCAGCGCCTATGGTCGGCTCGGCGTGATCTATGCGCCGGACGATGCCAACGAGATCGCGCTCTCCACCCGCTTCACCCGCTCCTGGCTCGACCTCGACGGCTATGACGAGGATGCCTCCGGCAAGAATCTGTTTGCGGCCCATATCAAGGGCGGCCGCTCGCATTCGGATACGGTCAGCGCCGAGCTCGCCTGGAGCCGCAGGCTGGACGACAGGTTCGACTATACCCTGCTCGGCGCGGTCGGCCGGACCTTTGCCGGCAGCAATGGTGTGAAAGCCTCCGTCGACTGGGTCGGCGATGTGAAGGGCAAGGCCGACGACCAGACCTTTGCGACGGTCGGCGGGCGCGTCGGCTGGAAATTCGACCAGCGCTGGCAGCTCGACACCGCCGTTTCCGCCACCTTCCGCGAAAGCGACAAGCCGGACTGGAACATCGGCGGGCAGATCAAGGCGTCGTTCTGACGGCTGTGAATGCTGCGACCTTCCGGCGGGATGTGACGCTATCGCACTTTCGGCCGGATGCGGCGCGGGTTAAGAGTGGCGACCACAGGAGCGCCATCATGACCCCAGCCGACGCCCGACCCATCATTCTCAGCCGTGACGAAGCGGGCGAATTCCTGCTGCCGGCGGAAATGCTGGCGGAGCGTTTCGGCTGGCCGACGCAGACGCTGCGCGACATGATGCGACGCGGCTTCGTCACGTCGCGCGTCGAGCGTGGCGAGGGGGAGGATGCGGGCCGCTGGCGGCTCACCGTGCGCTGCGGCAACCGGCGCTGGCAGGCGATCGTCGAGGCGGACGGCACCGTCGGCACGCAGAGCATCGAGGTCATCCCCTCCGCGCCGCGGCGCACGGGGCGCTGACATTCAGTCGCCGAGAAGCTGGCGATCGTCGCCGTCGCGACGGCTCACCAGTTCCTCCTTGATGCTGCGCAGCGTCTTCAGCGCCTTCGCCCTATCGGTATAGGCGACGAGATTGGCCAGCATGTCGATGACCGCCAGGTAGGCATAGCGCGTCGAGGTCGGCCGGAAGATGTTCTTGCCCTCCGGCAGATCGACGGAGATGACCACGTCCGCCGCGGTCGCGACCGGCGAGCCGCTCTGGGTGACGACGATGGTGGGGATGGCGCGCTTGCGCAGCAGGCCCAGGCAATGCACCAGCGCCGGATCGCGCCCGGTGAAGGACGAGCCGAACACCACCGTGCCCGGCAGGGCGGCTGCCGAGATCATCGCATTCATATTGTGGTCGTTGGAGGCATTGACGCGGCAGCCGAGCCGGAAGAGCCGGTTGTGCAGCTCGTTGACGATCATCGCCGAATTGCCGCTGGCGCCGAAGGCCTGGATGAAATCAGCGCCGCGCAGCAGGCGGGCCGCCGTGTCGAGGGCGGCGAAATCGAGCTGGCGGTGCAGCTGGAACAGCGCGTTCTGCGCCTTGGCGATGATGTCCTCGGCCACCTCGTCCGCCGTCTCGGTCGGCACTTCCGGCTTCACATAGCGCAGGCCGACATAGGTGAGCCGGGCGAGCTGCACCTTGAAATCCGGATAGCCCTTGCAGCCGAGCCGGCGGCAGAAGCGGGTGACCGTCGGCGGCGACACGCCGGCACGCTCGGCAAGCTCGCCGATCGACGAATTGACGACGAAATCCACATCCTCCAAAGCAAGCTGCGCAAGTTTGCGATCCAACCCGGAAAGCCGGCCGTCCTCATCCGACAATGCGTGAAAAAGGTCCATCGGCTCTCCGCCCCTGCGCGATGCGTGAAAACGAATTTCTTATGCGTCAGTCATAACACAGTGCCGCTTCGCATCAATGGTTTTGGCATGAGGCTTCGCAGATGGGCGCCGCTTTTTCCTGGGCGAAATGCCGGAATAGCAGGCCCTACAGCATTCCTGCCTCGTTTCGGAGGTTGCGCGGCGTCCGATTTTTTACACGCGGAGGAGAAATATTTTTTCATAATTTCACGTCGAACAGCTGCAACGCCGAGGCGACGGCAGACGGCGCTGAAATTCCGGCACTCTTCGCCACCTTGCATTTTCAGGTCATTTTCACCGCTCGCACTCTACAACAGCAAGTGCCGGCTTCGGAACGGTTTGATATTCAAAGCGGATTCGAAGTGCTTGCTTCACCGCTGACCTCTCCGCGCAATTTGGCTGCGTGAAAATTCCTCTCTTTTCCGACCCGCAAGAAAACAGATTACACAATGAGCCGGCATAAGCGCACCCGATCTTGACTTTCTGTGAAATTATCGCATTATCGGGAAAATAAATTACACCGCACAGGCGGTGAAACAAACACGGGAACATTATCGGAAAGCCTCACGGCCGAACGCGTCAACGCCCTCACCGGCGGATGATGGCGGCTGGGCGCGTCCTAAAGCTTCAACCCATTCGGACGGATAGACATGCGCATCTTCACGGCCTCGCTGGCGACCGAGACCAATACATTTTCCCCCGTTCCGACGGACATGAACGCCTTCAAGGCCGCCTTCTATGCGGGGCCGGGTGAACATCCCGACACGCCGACGCTCTGCTCCTCCGTCGTGCCGATCCTGCGCCGGCGCGGACGCGCCGAGGACTTTACCGTCATCGAGGGCACTTCCTGCTGGGCGGAGCCGGCCGGGCTTATTCAGCGCAGGACCTATGAGACGCTGCGCGACCAGATCCTTGACGAGTTGAAGGATGCGCTGCCGGTGGATGCGGTCGTGCTCGGCCTGCATGGCGCGATGGTGGCGCAGGGTTATGACGATCCCGAGGGCGACCTCTTGTCCCGGGTCCGCGCCATCGTCGGTCCGAAGGTGCTGGTCGCGGCGGAATTCGATCCGCACAGCCACCTGACGGCGCTGCGCGTCGCCAGTCTCGACCTCATGGCGACCTTCCTCGAATTCCCGCATACGGATTTCGAGGAGCGGGGCGACCATGTCGTCGACCTTGCTCTGCGCACGCTGCGCGGCGAGATCCGGCCGGTCATCTCGACCTTCGACTGCCGCATGATCACCCTCTACCCGACGAGCCGCGAGCCGATGCGCTCCTTCGTCGACCGTCTGAAGGCGATGGAGGGCCGCGGCGGCATCCTGTCGATCTCCGTGATCCACGGCTTCATGGCCGGCGACGTGCCGGACATGGGCACCCGCATCCTCGTCGTGACCGACAACGACAAGGCCAAGGGCGACGCGCTGGCGGAAGTGCTCGGCCACGAGCTTTACGCCCTGCGCCGGCAGGCGGCGATGCCGATGCTCGACACCGAGAACGGGCTCGACCGGGCCTTGGCGGTACGCGCCGAACGGCCGGATGTGCCGGTCGTCATCGCCGATGTCTGGGACAATCCGGGCGGTGGCGTGGCGGGGGATGCGACCCATATCCTGCGCCGGATGATCGAGCGCGGTTTTGAGAATGTCGCGGTGGCGACGATCTGGGATCCGATTGCCGTATCCTTCTGCCATGCGGCGGGCGAAGGGGCGGAGCTTGCCCTGCGCTTCGGCGGAAAATCCGGGCCGGAGGGCGGCGAGCCGCTCGACCTGCGCGTGACGGTGCAGGCGGTGTTCGATGCCGGCTGGCAGAGTTTTCGCAACAGCCGCGTGACGCTCGGCGCCGCCGCCGTGGTGCGCCCGCTCGGCACGAGCATCGACATCGTGCTGATCACCAGCCGCACCCAGACCTACCAGCCCGACATCTTCGCCAACCAGGGCATCGACTTCACGCGGAAAGCCTTCCTGCTGGTGAAATCGACCAACCATTTCCATGCCGGTTTCCAGCCGGTCTCCTCCGAGATCGTCTATGTCGCCGCGCCGACCTCCTACCCGACGGACCCGGCCACGACGGCCTATCGCAAGGCAAGCCATACGCTCTGGCCGCGTGTCGCCGATCCGCTCGGACTGGAAAGCTGAACCACCTGCCGGACGGGAGCCGGCGTCAACGTTGAAAAAAGAGAGGGTTACAAGATGAAACGTGCATTGGTTCTCATGACATTGGCCGCACTTGCCGGCACCAGCAGCCTGGCGATCGCCCAGACCACCGACGGCGTGCTCACCGTCGCGACCATCGGCGAGCCGCCGACGCTCGACGCCATGCAGACGCCGACCGACATCGTGCTGACCATCGACCAGCACATTTTCGAGACGCTCTACACCTATGACACCGAGTGGCGCTCCGTGCCGCTGCTCGCCGCCGCCATGCCGGAGATTTCCGAGGACGGCCTCACCTATCGCATCCCGCTGCGCGAAGGCGTGAAATTCCATGACGGCAGCGATCTCGACGCCAAGGACGTCACCGCCTCGTTGACGCGCTGGATGGCAGTCAACTCCAAGGGCAAGCAGGTCGCCGAAGTGATCGAGAGCCTTTCGGAAGACGGTGCGAACGCCGTCGTCGTCAAGCTGAAGTCGCGGTATGCGCCTCTGCTCGCCACCTTCTCGCAGGCCTCCATCATCATGCCGTCGGAAAAGATCGCCGATACGCTGACCGACTTCATCGGCACCGGCCCCTATGCGCTGAAGGAGCGCAAGCCCGACCAATATACCCAGCTCGTGCGCTTCGACGGCTACACGTCGCCGGAGGGCGAGCCCAGCAACTATGCGGGAAAACGCGAGGCGATCGCCAAGGAAATCCGTTTCGTGCCAGTGCCGGACGCCAATACCCGCGTCGAGGGGCTGATCTCCGGCCAGTTCGATTTCGCCGATTCGCTGCCGGTCAGTGCCTATGAGCGCGTCGAGGCGAGCGGCAATGCCAAGCCGGTCATCTACGAAAACACCGGCTGGGCCTCGCTCAACATGAACATGAAGGAAGGCCTGCTCACCAGGAAGGCGCTGCGCCAGGCCGTGCAGGCGGCACTTAACCCGAACGACATGATGCTCGCCGCCTTCTCCGACGAGCGCTTCTTCAGCGTCGACGGCTCGATCTTCCCGAAGGGCTCGCTCTGGCACACGGAATCCGGCGTCGCGCGTTATGGCGAAGGCGACCCTGAAACCGCCGCGAAGCTGCTCGAAGAGGCCGGCTACGACGGCACGCCGCTGCGCCTGATGACCAGCCGCCAGTACGAGTTCCACTACAAGATCGGCGAGGTCGCCAAGGCCTATCTCGAAGCCGCCGGCTTCAAGGTCGACATGCAGGTGGTGGACTGGGCGACGCTGACCACCCGGCGCGCCGACCCGAAGGAGTGGGACATCTTCATCACCCATTCCAACTTCCCCGGCGACCCGACGACGATCAACACGATCACCGACGCCTATCCCGGCTGGTACGTCTCGGACGAGAAAGCCAAGGTCGTCGCGACCTATATGGACGCCGTGTCCGACGCGGACAAGCAGAAGGCGTGGGAAGGCATCCAGGCCGTGATCTACGACGATGCGCCGCTCTTCAAGGCCGGCAATTTTAATGCGGTCACGGGGGTTTCCACCGGCATTTCCGGCTATACGCCCACCTACTGGCCGCATTTCTGGAACGTAACCCCGAAGAAGTGAGGCCCTGAATCATGGTTCGGATCGCTCAGGCACTGTTGAAACGGCTGGGGGGCATGGCCATCGTGCTCGCTTTGGTCGTGACGGTGGTTTTCGTCATCGTCCGCGTGACGCCGGGCGATCCGGCCGCCGTGATGCTGGGGTCGGATGCGACCCCGGAGGACATTTCGCAACTGCGTAGCAAGATGGGTCTCGATGCGCCGCTGATCGCCCAGTACGGCCAGTTCGTGCTGGGCATCCTCAAGGGCGATCTCGGTCAGTCGATCTTCCTCGACCAGCCGGTGACGACGGCGCTTGCGGCGCGCGCCGAGCCGACCTTCTTCCTCACGCTGTTCTCGATCCTGATTGCGGTGGCGATCGCGCTGCCGGTCGGCATCTTCTCCGCCGTCAGGCGTGGCACGCTGTTCGACCAGGTCGTCGTGACGCTCACCATGGTGGCGGCGAGCGTGCCGAGCTTCTGGCTCGGCCTTATCCTCATCCAGGTCTTCGCCGTCGGCCAGGGCTGGTTTCCGGCCTCCGGTTACGGCGGGCCGGATACGTCCTTCCTTGAGCGGCTGCATCATCTCGTGCTGCCCGCGGTGGCGCTCGGCATCGTCAACTCGGCGCTGATCACCCGCTTCACCCGTGCCGCGATGCTGGACGTGCTCGGCGACGATTATGTGCGCACCGCGCGCGCCAAGGGGGCGAGCGAACGGCGCGTTATCCTCAAACACGCGCTGAAGAACGCCCTGATCCCGATCATCACCGTCATCGGCCTGTCCATCGCCATGCTGGTGGCGGGCGCGGTGGTGACGGAAACGGTGTTCGGCCTGCCGGGCGTCGGCAATCTCGTGGTCTCGGCCGTGCTGCGGCGTGATTACCCCGTCATCCAGGGCGCGCTGCTGGTCGTCGCGGCGATCTACGTGCTCATCAACTTCATGGTGGACATGCTCTACATCCTCGTCGATCCGCGGGTGCGCCTATGACGACAGCCTCCCTCCCCTTGCCCTTCACCGCCAGCCTGCGCCGGCTCTTCCGCAACCGCGCCATCCTCTTCGGCGCGATCATCCTGGCGATCGTGCTCCTGGCTGCGATCCTTGCGCCCTGGATCGCGCCCTATGCGCCGAACAAGCTGTCGATCGTCAACAAGCTGAAGGCGCCGTCCTTCGCGCATGTCTTCGGCACCGACGAATTCGGCCGCGACATCTTTTCCCGCGCCATCTTCGCCGGTCGCATCTCGCTGCTCGTCAGCCTCGGCGTGGTCTCCATCTCCACCGTGCTCGGCGTGCTTTTGGGGGTGACCGCCGGCTTCTTCCGCAAGCTAGACGCGCCGATCTCGCGGCTGCTCGATGCCATGATGTCCTTTCCGGATATCCTGCTCGCCATCGCGCTCGTCGCCGCCCTCGGGCCATCGCTCACGACCGTCATCCTGGCGCTCGGCATCACCTATGCGCCGCGGCTCGCCCGCATCGTGCGCGGTTCCACGCTGGTGCTGCGCGAACTGCCCTATATCGAGGCCGCCGTCGCCATGGGCCTGCCGACCTGGCAGATCCTGACGCGCCATGTGCTGCTCAACCTTGCCTCGCCCATCCTCGTCCAGGCGACCTTCGTCTTCGCCTCGGCGATGCTGGCGGAAGCGAGCCTTTCCTTCCTCGGTGTGGGCGTTTCCACCGACATGCCGACCTGGGGCACCATGCTCGCCTCCGGCCGCGAATATATGAACAACGCCCCCTGGCTGATGGTGTTTCCGGGGCTGGCCATCGTCTTCTCGGTGCTCGCCCTGCAACTGCTCGGCGACGGGCTGCGCGATCTGGTCGATCCGCGCCTTGCGAAGGAAAGCTGACATGACGGACACTGTGCTTTCGGTCGAGAACCTGACGACGTCGTTCAAGACCGCGGAGGGATGGCGCGCCGTCATCCGCAACATCAACCTGACGGTCGATGCCGGGGAAACCGTCGCCATCGTCGGCGAATCCGGCTCGGGCAAGAGCGTCACCGCGCTCTCCACCATGCGCTTGCTGCCGCCCGGCCGGGCGCGCTACGAGGGCCGCATCCTGCTCGAAGGCCGCGATCTTTTGCAGGCGAGCGAGGCGGAGATGCGCGCGGTGCGCGGCGGCGTCATCGGCATGATCTTTCAGGAGCCGATGACCTCGCTCAACCCGGTCTTTACCATCGGCAACCAGATCGCCGAGGCGCTGGTGCTGCACCGCGACCTCTCGTGGAAGGCGGCCGAGGCGGAGGCCCTGCGGCTGATGGAGCGGGTGCGCATCCCCGCCGCGAAATCCCGCCTGCAAGAATATCCGCACAAATTCTCCGGCGGCATGCGCCAGCGCGTGATGATCGCCATGGCGCTCGCCTGCCGGCCGAAGCTGCTCATCGCCGACGAGCCGACGACGGCGCTCGACGTGACCGTACAGGCGGAAATCCTCCACCTGCTGCGCGAATTGCAGCGCGAGGAAAACATGGGCGTGCTCTTCATCACCCATGACATGGGCGTGGTGGCCGAGGTGGCGGACCGCACCGTGGTGATGTTCCGCGGCGACATGATCGAGACCGGCCGGACGCAAGACATCTTTGCCGCGCCGAAGGCGATCTATACGAAGGCGCTGCTCGCCTCCATCCCGCGCCTCGGCACGATGGGCGATGCGGCGGCGCCGCGCCGCTTTCCGGATGTCGATCCCGCGACGGGTCTCGCGACCGATGGCCGCGTCACGCAACCCGTTTCGACGGACGCCAAGCCGATCCTGACGGTCGACAAACTCTCCGTGCGCTTCGCCCTGCCGCAGGGACAGATCCACGCCGTCGAGGATGTCTCCTTCGATCTCAGGCCGGGCGAGACGCTGTCGCTCGTCGGCGAATCCGGCTGCGGCAAGTCGACCACCGGCCGGGCGATCATGCGCCTCGTCGATCCGAGCGCCGGCTCCGTCGTCATCGACGGGCAGGACGTGACCAAGGCCGGATCGAGTGTGTTGCGCGCCATGCGCCGCACCTCGCAGATGATCTTCCAGGACCCCTTCGCCTCGCTCAATCCGCGCATCACCATCGGCTCGGCCATCGCCGAACCGATGCTGGCGCACCGCCTGCTGGAGCGGCGCGAGGCGAAGGAGCGCGTCGCCGAACTGTTGGAACAGGTCGGCCTGTCGGGGGCGATGGCGGGGCGGCATCCGCACGAATTTTCCGGCGGCCAGCGCCAGCGCATCTCGATTGCCCGCGCGCTGGCGCTCCAGCCGAAATTCATCGTGGCGGACGAGGCGGTGTCCGCGCTCGACGTGACGGTGAAGGCGCAGGTGTCCAACCTGCTGCTCGACCTCCAGGAAAAGCACCGCCTCGCCTATCTCTTCATCTCGCACGACATGGCGGTGGTGGAGCGCGTCAGCCATCGCGTCGCGGTGATGTTCCTCGGCGAGATCGTCGAGATCGGCCCACGTGCCGCGATCTTCGACAACCCGCAGCACGCCTATACGCGCCGCCTCATCGCGGCCGTGCCGATGCCCGACCCCACCCGCCGCGGCCACCAGCCGCCGCCGCTCAACGAGGAGATCAAGAGCCCGCTGCGCCCACACGGCTACGTGCCGCCGAAGCGCGCCTATCGCGAGGTTTCGCCGGGGCATTTCGTGCAGGAGGCGGCTTAATCCAGAACAGCCGCACGGCCGCGGTTCCCGCCAGGGGCCCTATGGAACTTTTTGCGCCATCTGGGATTGTATCGGAACAACGCCCACAAGGCAGGTTCCGATATGGAAAGCGATCACAGGTGGCAGATGCCCGTCGTTCTGGCGAACCCGGAAGCGCAAGCCTTCGTCATCGTTCGCAGCTCCGTCGAGGCGGCGGCCTATCTCATGCAATTCTGGCCAAAACAACATGGCAGCGCCTTCTACAAGGCGATGCGCCTGTGTGCCGACGCGCTCGACGGCGACGCCGAGGACCAGGAGGCGCGCGATGCCTTTCTGGCAGCCGCGCATGAGGCGAAGATCGCCATAACGCTGCACTGAGCTGCCCTTGCCGCAGGAGAAATGCGGGCCATATCGCCTGATGAACCCCTGAACGGAGCCAGAGAGCGATCACCCGAGCGGCCCTCCCCATCCTGCTGATCCCGCTGAGCGGCTGCGCCGGCGCGCAGTCGGCACTCGACCCGGCGGGCGAGGAAGCGGCGGCGGTCTACACGCTCTTTCTCGTCATGGTGGTCGGCGGCGCGCTGATCTGGCTTGCCGTGGTTGGCCTGCTGGTCCAGGCCGGGCGCCGGCGCGAAACACCATGGTCGGCGGAGAAGGCCGGACGGCTGATCGTCTGGGGCGGGGTCGCCTTTCCCGTCGTCGTCCTTCTGGCGCTGCTCGCCTATGCGGTCTGGCTGATGCCGGCGATCCGGCCGTGGCTGACGCGCATGGCTCCGGCGCCGGAAACCATCGAGGTCACCGGCGAGCAGTTCTGGTGGCGCATCCGCTATCCGGCAATCGACGGCATGCCGGGTTTCGAGACGGCGAACGAACTGCGGCTGCCGGTCGGCACGCGCACCGGCTTTTCGCTGAAAGCCGCCGACGTCATCCATTCCTTCTGGATTCCCGCACTCGGCGGCAAGATGGACATGATCCCCGGCCGCACCAACACACTGTCACTGGAGCCGACGCGCACCGGCCTTTTTCGCGCGCCCTGCGCGGAATTCTGCGGCACGTCGCATACGCTGATGGCCTTTTCGGTCGTCGTCATGGAACCGGACGACTATGCCGCCTGGCGCCGCGCGCAGGCCGTTGGCAACCGGCCGGGTGCCGGCGAAGGCGAGCGGCTTTTCGCCCATCACGGCTGTGCCGGCTGTCATGGCGTGCGTGGCGTGACGGCGCCCGCCAGCCTCGGCCCGGACCTCACCTTCTTCGGCCAGCGCCAGACGGTCGGCGCCGGCACACTCGCCAACACGGCGCAGAATGTCGCCCGTTTCATCCGCGATCCCGCCGCGGTGAAACCCGGCGCCGAGATGCCGGCCTTCGACATGCTGCCGCAGGAGGATATCGCCGCTATCGCCGCTTATCTGGTGGGGCTCAAATGAGCGATCTTTCGCGTGAGGACCGGGCGGCACAGGAGGCGCAGTTGCGCGAGGTGTGGCGCACGCCCACCGGCTGGCGCTACTGGACCTCCGTCAACAATACCGAGATCGGCCTGTGGTACGGCGCCGCCGCCTTCATCTTCATGCTGTTTGCCGGAATGCTGGCGCTGCTGGTGCGCGTGCAGCTTGCCGTGCCGGGAAACGATTTTCTCTCCGCCGACATGTTCAACCAGGCCTTCACCCTGCACGGCACGGTGATGATGTTCCTCTTCGCCGTGCCGATCTTCGAGGCGGTGGCGATCTTCCTTTTGCCTTCGATGCTCGGCGCGCGGGAACTGCCCTTCCCTCGGCTTTCGGCTTTCGGCTTCTGGAGTTTCGCGCTCGGCGGCGTTTTCGTCTGCGGCTCGATCTTCTTCGGTGCTGCACCCAATACCGGCTGGTTCATGTATCCGCCGCTTGCCACCGACAAGGAATATTCCGGCATCGGCGCCGATATCTGGCTGCTCGGCCTCTCCTTCATCGAGGTGGCCTCGATCGCCGCCGCGGTGGAGCTGATCGTCGGCATCATGAAGTGCCGCGCGCCCGGCATGCGCATCAACATGATGCCGCTCTTCGCCTGGTATCTCTTGATCGTCGCCGGCATGATCCTCTTCGCCTTCCCGCCGCTGATTGCCGGCGACATCCTGTTCGAGATGGAGCGGATGTTCGACTGGCCGTTCTTCGACGCGGGGCGCGGCGGCGATCCGCTGCTCTGGCAGCACCTGTTCTGGATCTTCGGCCATCCGGAAGTCTACATCATCTTCCTGCCGGCAATCGCGCTGATGGCGATGATCGTGCCGACCTTCGCGCAAAGGCCGATCGTCGGCTATTCCTGGATCGTGCTTGCCGCCGTCGGTACCGGCTTCCTGAGCTTCGGCCTCTGGGTGCACCACATGTTCACCACGGGCCTGCCGCAGATCTCGCTCGCCTTCTTCTCGGCCGCCTCCGAAGCGGTGGCGATACCGACCGGCGTACAGGTCTTCGTCTTCATCGCCACCATGCTCGCCGGCCGTGTCATCTTCTCCGTGCCCATGCTGTTTGGCGCAGGCGGGCTTGCGATCTTCATCATCGGCGGGCTGACGGGCGTGATGGTGGCGCTGGTGCCCTTCGACTGGCAGGCGCACGACACCTATTTCATCGTCGCCCACCTGCATTACGTCCTGATCGGCGGCATGCTCTTCCCGATCGTCGCCGGCATCTACTATTATTACCCGCTGCTGAACGCGCGAAAACTCTCCGACAGGCTCGGAAAAATCGCTTTCTGGCTGATGTTCGCCGGCTTCAACCTGGCCTTCTTCCCCATGCATCTCGCGGGCCTGCGCGGCATGCCGCGGCGCGTCTTCACCTACCCGGCCGATATCGGCTGGGACTGGTTCAACCTGATCTCGACGATCGGCGCCTTCGTCTTCGCCTCCGGCGTCGCCCTCGTGGTGATCGACGTCATCCGCCCCAAACACCGCCAGCCGAAGGGCGGGCAGAACCCCTGGAATTCCGGCACGCTGGAATGGATTTCCGAACCGGAGGAAAAATGGGGCGTGCGCTCCATCCCGATCATCAGGAGCCGCTACCCGATCTGGGACCAGCCCGGCCTGATCGAGGACATCAAGGCAGGCCGCGGCTACCTGCCCGACACCAGGGACGGCGCGCGCGAAACGCTCGTGACCTCGGTGCTCGACGCAAAACCCATCCAGTGCCTGCGCGTCGGCGGCACCTCGATCCTCACCATCGTCGCCGCCTTTTCGCTCGGCGGCGTCTTCATCGCGTTGACCTTCCACTGGTGGATCGCGACGATCGTCTCGGCCCTCGTCACGCTCGCCACCATCATCGCCTGGCTGTGGACCGGCACGGCCACCATCCCGGAGGAGGAGATGCGCGACGTCGGTCGCGGCGAGACGCTGCCGCTCTATACGTCCGGGCCGCAATCGGTCGGCTGGTGGGCGATGTTCATCACCATGGCCGGCGACGGCACCGCCTATGCCAGCCTGATGTTCGGCTATTTCTTCTACTGGACGATCCACGAGGATTTCACCGCCGGCCATGCCGGCCCCGGTCTGCTCTGGCCGCTCCTCGCCGCCGGCCTCTTCACGCTCGCCTGGGTGGCCATGCTGTTCGCGCGATGGGTCAACGAAACCGACCGGCACGGCCTCACCCGTCTTGCGCTCGTCGTTGCCATGCTCCTGGCGCTCGCCGCCTGTTGCGCGGGCCTTGCCGGGCCCTATCTCACCGGCATGAACCCGACCCTGCATGTCTATCCGGCGATCGTCTGGGTCGTCGCCCTGTGGACCGTCGTGCATGGCGGCGTCGGCATCATCATGCAGCTCTATTGTCTCGCCCGCAGCTTCGCGGGGCGGATGAGCGCGCGCCACGACATGGACCTGCGCAATGTCGCGCTCTACTGGCATTTCCTCGTCGTCACCGCGATCACGTCCTTCGGCGTGCTCGGCCTGTTTCCGGGATTGAGGTAACGCCATGCGCCTCATCCCCAAGGAAGTCGAAAGTCTCTGGACGCTCTTCACCGCACCGACGATCTGGGCGCTGCATTTCCTCGCCTGCTACGTCACCGCCGCCGTCTTCTGTGCCAAGGCGGGTGCGGCGCCGTTCTCCTTCGAGGCGATGCGGCTCGCCCTCGGCGCGGTCACGCTGGTTGCGCTCACGGGCATCGTGCTCTCGGCCTATCTTGCCTGGCGGCAATGGGGTTTCGGTTCGGGCGACCCGCCGCATGACGAACCGACCCGCAAAGACCGCCTGCTCTTCCAGGGGTTTGCGACGCTGCTGCTCTCCGGCCTCAGTTTCGTCGCGGTGGTCTTCGTCGCCGTGCCGCTCCTCTTCATCGGGGCGTGCCAGACATGAGGACGATCGCGCTCCCCGCCGGCTTCGGGCTTCTCGGCCTTGCCCTCGTGCTCGGGTTTGGCGCGGGCTCCTTCACCGTCCATATGGTCGCGCATATGGGTATCGTCGCGGTGGCCGCGCCGCTGATCGCCTACGGCCTCGTCGGCACGCGACGCGACCCGCTGGCGCGCTGGAACTGGATGACGCCGATGCTGGCCTCGCTGATCGAGCTCGTCGTCGTCTGGTTCTGGCATATGCCGGTGCTGCGCGCCGCGGCGGATGCGAGCCTTGTGCTGCTGCTCGTCGAGCAGGCGAGTTTTCTCGCCGCCGGTCTGCTGCTGTGGACAACCTGCCTAAGGCCCGGTGACGGGCGGCTTGCCGGGACGATCGGGCTGCTCTTCACCTCCATGCACATGACGCTGCTCGGCGTGCTCCTGGCGCTGGCGCCGCGCCCACTCTATGGCGACGGCGCGGTCACATGTTTCGGCATCCCCCTCTCCGCGGCGGCCGACCAGCAGATCGGCGGCGTGGTCATGCTGATGGTCGGCGCGCTTTCCTATCTCGCGGGCGGTGTGGCGCTTCTTGCCGGCCTGCTCCGGGAGGATGGGCCGCAACCGGCGGAGGGACCGCGATGCTGATCGGCTGGAGACATGTCGTCGGCCTCGCCATCGCCGGCGTGGCGGCCGCTTTCCTTGTCGCCTGGAGCGGCGTCTTCGGCATCGGCGCAAGCTCGGGCCATTGGAAGGCGACCGACTGGTTTCTGCACTGGGCGATGCGCGCCTCCGTGCGCACGGCGGCGCTTGGAACCGAGGTGCCGGCCTTCAGCGAGGGCATGCTGCCGATGGCGGCGGGCCATTTCGAGCGGGGCTGCGCCATCTGCCACGGCTCGCCCGCCATGGCGCGGCCGGACAGCGTGCGCCATATGCTGCCCGCCCCGCCCGACCTCAAGGGCCTCATTTCCACCTGGAGCGACGCCGAACTGTTCCAGATCGTGCGGCACGGCGTGCGCTTCACCGGCATGCCGGCCTGGCCGGTCGCCGGGCGCGAGGACGAGGCCTGGGCGATGGTCGCTTTCCTGCGGCGCTATCCGGCGCTGGATGCAGCGGGCTACCGGGCGCTGGCCGGCTTTTCGGGAAACCAGTCGCAGGCGATGGACCGCATCGTCGAGACCTGCAACGGCTGCCATGCAGCCGAGCGGCTCGGCCCCGACAGCCTGATCCCTCACCTCGCCGGGCAATCCGAGACCTATCTCGCGGACGCGCTTGCCGCTTACGACAAAGGCGCGCGCCCAAGCGGCATCATGGCGGTGGCGATACAGGGATTGAGCGAAATGGACCGGCAGGCCCTTGCCCGCCATTTTGCCGGCGAGACTCGCGGGAATGTATCCCCGGACGAGGACGAGCAGATCATCGAGCGCGGCAAAATGCTGGCGATGCAGGGCGATCGCGCGCGGCGCATTCCCGCCTGCCTGTCCTGCCACGACAAAACGGGCGGCAACCCCGCCTATCCGCGCCTTTCCGGCCAGCCGGGCGGCTATATCGCCAACCAGCTCCGCCTCTTCGTTGCCGGGAGCCGTGGCGGCGGGCCGTTTCAGGCGCTGATGGCCCGGGCGTCGGAAAATCTCGAAGAGAACGACATCATGGCGCTTTCAGCCTACTTCGCCGCGCGCCCGTTCAAGTAGCGCACATGTTTCGGCGGCTGGTCGTTCTCGTCGGGATTGGGTTCCGGGTTTTCGTCCGGCAGGCGCTCGGGGTCCGGCTCCTCGATCGGCGGGCTTGGATCGTCGATCGGCGGCAGGTCCGGAATGGGGACCGGACCGGGCGTGGGCTCGTTGGGGATGATGGCCATGATTGCCCTCCTGTTCACCGAACCAACCCGGTGACGGAGGCAATTGTTCCCGCCGCTCTGGGCTTCCGTTTTTTCCGCATTATCCGACGCCGAAGCGATGCCGACGGGATCGAAGGTGACGGCGGGAAAGGTCTCGAACAGGTATTTGGCGAAACTCTCGCGCGCCTCCACCGTACGCAGCGCTCGGCTATTCGTCGACATCACGCGGCATGTGGCTATCGACGCCGCGCGCCAGAAGTGCCTCTGCCTGGACGTCGCGCACGCCCTTCTGCCGGCGCACGAGGTCGATAAGATGCCGCCGGTCAGCCTCGCTGTCGACGGAGCCTTCGAGGTGGGCGACGCCATCGCGGATGGCGATTTCGAGAAAGGCGGGATCGACCCGCGCATCCACTTCCAGCACCTGCGTGATGCGGTCCTCCAGCTCATCGTCGGCAATGGAGTCCTTCTCCTCATCGGAAAACGGCAACGGCACGCCGTCCACATCCTGCACGGCCGGATCGGTGGTGATTTCGACGCCTTCGTTTTCCAACTGGTCGAGATTGGCCTCGGGCTTGCCATAGGGCGCATTGCGCGCGGCGCCAGGATCGCCGTCCCTGTCGGCATAGGGCCATCCGTCGCGAATGTCGCGCTCCTCGAAATCACGGAAATCGTCCTCGCGGGATACCTGCTTGCGGTCGGTCATCGCGTGTCTCCTATTGCTTTTCGTTGGAGAAGACCGAACCGATCGGGGCGGGCTTTGTTCCGCTGCGAAACGCCGCCGTTGCTGCGGGGCGTCAAAACGCGCCGGTTCTGCTTGATCATCGCATGGCTCCTCGGAGCACCGCCCACCCCGACCGGGTTCAAGGGAGCATCATCACGCAGCAATCACGCGGAAAGGCGACGGCGCCTCATGCCCGCTCGGCCGTCGTCTGCCATGCCGTGTGCAATGCCTCGAAAAGCTGGGCATATTGGGAGGCGCTGCGCTCCCAGGAGAAATCGGCCTTCATGGCCTGGCGTTGCAGGCTGCTCCAGGCCTCGCGGTCCTCGAAAGCCTCGCAGGCCCGGCGCACCGCCTCGCGAAAACTGTGCGGATCGACCGGGTGGAACTGAAAACCCGTGGCGACCGCCCGCGCCATCGCCGCCTCGTTGGCGTCGATGATGGTTTCCGACAGGCCACCGGTCCGACCGACAAGCGGGATCGCGCCATAGCGCATGGCATAGAGCTGGGTCAGGCCGCAGGGCTCGAAGCGCGATGGCTGCACCAGCACATCGCAGCCCGAAACGATGAGATGCGCCAGTTCCTCGCTATAGCCGATATGGGCGCTCACGCGATCGGGGTAGCGCAAAGCACAGTCCCTGAGCGCCGCCTCGATCGTCGCATCGCCCTGGCCGCAGACGACGAGCTGGCCGCCGTGCTGCACGATCTCCTCGGCCACCTCGGCAAACATGTCCGCCCCCTTCTGCCAGGTCAGCCGCGTCAGCGCCGCAAAGAGCGGTCCATCGGCATCCGGCAGGCCGAAATGCTGGAGCACTGCCGCCCGGTTCTCCTGCCGGCGCGCCAGCGAGCGGGCGTCGTAAGGCCTTGGAACCAGGGGATCGGTCGCCGGGTTCCAGATATCCGCATCGATGCCGTTGACGATGCCGTAGAGCGCTGCGCGCCGCGTCTGCAACACGCCGTCGAGCCCCATGCCGAGCTCCGGCGACAGGATCTCGCGCGCATAGGTGGGGCTGACCGTCGTGACGATATCTGCACAGACAAGGCCGCCCTTCAGGTAGCCGACGCCGCCGTAATATTCCAGGCAATCCATGCCGAATGCCGCCATGGGCAATTCGAGGCGTGGCGCGATGTCGACGGAAAACTGCCCCTGGAAGGCGAGATTGTGAACCGTGCAGACGACCGGAAGCGAACTCTGGAACCGATAGCGCAGATAGACCGGCACGAGCGCGGTCTGCCAGTCGTGCACATGGACGATATCGGCGCTGCCGACCGGCAGGTGCCCGAGGGCAATCTGCGCCCCGGCGAGCGACAATGCGGCGAAACGCAACCAGTTGTCCGGATGGTCGTAGCCGGCGCCATCGAGATAGGGCCCGCCGGTACGCTGGTAGAGTTCGGGGATTTCGAGGACCAGCAGGTCCAGCCCCTCCGTAACCGCGCGGGACACCACCGCCCGGTAGCCGAGCAGGCCCTCGAGGGACCCGACTTCGACCCTATCCGGCAGGCGCTCCAGCACCTGGGGATAACCAGGCACAAGGGTCAGGACGTCGACACCGAGCGGGCGCAGGGCCTTCGGAAGGGCGCCCGCCACGTCTGCCAATCCCCCGGTCTTGATGAGAGGAAAAACCTCCGAAACAATCGACAGAACGTTCATGGCCTGTCAGACACCACTCCGCTGGAGGGATCGAAAACCCCGCCGGTCGGCGGGGCGCAAGGTGACAGCATAACCGAAACGCTCAAACGGACGCGCGAAAAATCTCTGCCTGCTGCGGCTTGCGTCTCGGGCGGGTGAAAAGCGCCACGCGCTGGAGCGGAAGCGGCACGATCGGCGTGACGGTCTTCACGCGCATTCTCGACTGCACACGCGCCGTTGCCATTTCCCAATGGCGCGCATCCTGCCCATGCGGCCGCCCCTCCGATTCCCAGATGAGATAGGCTTCGGTGCGCACCAGATCGTCAAAATCAGCCATGTAAATGTCCCTTTCTAAACAGACTGCCCCGTCGCGCCACCACCCGTTTTCTTTTAAAGGAAAGCCAAAAAGGCCCCTTTTCGGGCTGATGCCTGAAACTCCGACAGACGTATTTTCAAACCGGATGACGGGCTGTTTGTTCCCAAGAAAATAGACGTTTCGACGCGGCTGTTCGATGGATATGGGACGCGTGAAACATGCCCCTGAACGCCGAAAGCCCGCTTACGTTTCCGTCTGCGGGCTTTATTGATTTGGTTGCGGGGGGCATCCACTCCATCAGTTCTCAGCGGCAATCAACACTCAGGCCCTTCCGCGACCATAATATCACCTCAAAACCGGCAATGGTCCGCCATTTCGTGCTGGATGGTTGGAAGTCACCGACTTTCAGCATGTTCTTCGTCACCGGGAAATGAACGCTCTCGATGCCTTGCTGCTGATGCCTGGTGACAGGATAGATCGCCGAGGGCTGCTAACGGGCCAATTGCGTCTGGTAGCGTGGCGGATCGACCCTCTCGAAGCCCGCCTTGCGCTTGTTCCATTCCTCCGTCGGCATGAACAAGCTGTCGGGGTCGCGAAGATTGGCCTTGATCGCATCCAGATTGAGGTCGAGACCCAGGCCCGGCAGGTCTGGAACCTTGACATAACCGTCATCCAGATAGTTCGGCTCGAGACCCGTTACCAGTTCTTCCCAGAAAGGCACATCGAGGCCATGATGCTCGACGGCCATCAGGCTGCCGATCGCTGCCCCGCAATGCACATTGGCCATGAAGCCAATCGGCGAGCAGCACGAATGCAGAGCCGTAGCCAGGCCATGCCGGGCGCCGTAGTCGGCAATCCGCTTGGTCTCAAGCATACCGCCTGACGTCAACAGATCGGGATGCAGCACATCGAAGGCCTGCGTTTCGATCGCCTCGCGGAAACCGTCGAGGAGGTAGAGATCCTCACCGCCTGCCACCGGCGTCAGCAGCGCATCGGCAACCTTCTTGTGGCCCTTGATGTCGTGCCAGATGACCGGATCCTCGATCCAGGCAAGATTGAAGGGCTCCAGCGCCTTGCCGATGCGGATGGCCTCATCGGCGGTCACATAGCCTTCGCCGAAATGGTCGACGCAGAGCGACACCTCGCTGCCGACCTCGGCGCGAACGGCCCGCACGATCTCGACGGCGGTCTCGATTCCCTTTTCGGAAATCTTGGCGCCGCGGCCGGAACCCGCAACCCGGGCACTGTTGCCGAGGGGATATTCATGTCGGGTCGCAGACCCCACCAGCGCGTCCTCCGTCGTTTCGAACAGTCTGGGCGGCAGGTCGAACTTGATGAAGGTAAGCCCCATGTCGGCCCGGGCACGTACCGCCTTGGCATAGGCCTCCGGAGTGAGCTTCTCGGGCGCCGGCGTATCGCCGTAGATGCGAACGCTTTCGCGATACTTCCCGCCAAAGAACTGGTAGCAAGGCACTCCATAGATCTTACCGACAAGATCCCACAAGGCGATCTCGATCCCCGAAATGCCACCCCCTTCCCGTCCGTCTCCTCCGTAGATGCGCAGAGCATTGAAGATCATGTCGACATTGCAGGGGTTCTGGCCGAGCAGGAAATGCTTCAGCCGCAACGCGCTCTCCGGGTGCCCGCCATCGCGGACCTCGCCCAGGCCATAAATGCCCTGATTGGTATCGATCCGGATCAACGGATAGTAGCAGATGCCCGTCACCACAGCGATCCGAACGTCGGAGATCCTGATATCGGACGGACGGGAGTGGGTCCGGACGGCGTTCTCCACAGCCTCGATGGCCTCAGCCGAATTGATGGCCTTGTTCACTTTCAATCTCCTGGTTGAAAGGCCGGTCTTGGGACCCGGCCCCTTAAATCAATTTTTGTCGTCAGGCGGCATTCAGCCTGTGACCGGACCGACTGTCGAAAACATGGATGAGATCGGGTGCGACGGAGACCTCGAAAGGCTCGCCGGCGCGTATCGTGCGTTCGCCGTCGACCACCGCGACGAGGTCACGCCCGCCGACATCGAAGGTGACGTGGGTCAGTGCTCCCGTCGGCTCCACGAAGCGCGCCGAGCCGGACAGCCGGGATCCGTCGCCCTGTGCGACGAGGTGTTCGGGGCGAACGCCGAGCGTCACGGGCCTGCCCGTTTCCAGCTGCACGCCACCGACGCGGATCGTGCCGCCATCGGCGAGCGTTGCGACCGCCCCCCGATCATCGCTGCCGCCGACGGCTTCGATGAAGTTCATGGCGGGCGTGCCGATGAACCCCGCGACGAAAAGATTGGCAGGCCTGCGATAAAGCTCCAGTGGGTGGCCCTGTTGTTCAATGCGGCCTCCATGCATCACGACGATATGATCAGCCAGGGTCATGGCCTCGATCTGGTCGTGGGTTACATAGATCGAGGTCGTCTTCACCTTCTGGTGCAGCGCCTTGATCTCGGTCCGCATCTGTACGCGCAGCTTCGCGTCGAGATTCGACAGGGGTTCGTCGAACAGGAATACCAGGGGATTGCGGACGACGGCACGTCCCATCGCGACACGCTGACGCTGGCCGCCGGAAAGTTGCGAGGGCCGACGATGGAGGAGCGGCGTCAGACCGAGCATGCGGGCCGCCTCGCCGACGCGGGCCTCGATCTCGGCCGTGGATTTCTTCGCCAGCTTCAGGTTGAAGCCCATGTTTTCGGCCACGGTCATGTGCGGATAAAGCGCGTAGTTCTGAAAAACCATCGCGATATTGCGCTCGCGCGGCGTCAGGTCGTTAACGATCCGGTCGCCGATCGCGATCTCGCCACCGCTGATTTCCTCCAGTCCGGCAATCATCCGCAACAGGGTCGATTTTCCGCAGCCGGACGGTCCGACCAGCGCCACGAACGCGCCATCTTCGATCGTCAGATCGATGTCGTGGATGACATCCAACGCGCCGTATTTCTTTTTGATGCCCGTCATCTTCACGGAAGCCATGGCTCTTCTCCTGTCGTTCGAAATGTGCCGGGCGGCGAACCGCCCGGCAGCGAGTGTCAGCCGGCACGCCGCATGGTGCGTTCCCAACCGGCCGCCACTTCATCCATGGCATCCTGCGGCGACGCCTGTCCCAGCAGCGTCTTGGAGAGGCCGGCGCGAAGCTGAGCTTCGACCGCGCCCCAATAGGCATCGCGCGGATTGGCGATGGCCGTCTTCAGCTGATCCGCCATCACCTTGGTGAAGCCATATTTTGCAATCACCTCCGGGTCGTTCAGAACCGACAGGCGCGCCGAGGCATTGCCCTTTTCCATGGACCGCTTTGCCCATTCGCGACTGGTGATGAACTGCACGAACTCAAAGGCCCATTCCTTGTTGGCACCGGCCGACGGCACGGCAAAGCTCCAGCCGCCGAGCGAGGAGCGGCTGTCGGCGATGGTTTCCCTGCCCGGCACCAGCGCCCATTGCCAGCGGCCCTTGGTCTTTGATTTGTCAGAGCGGTTGATCGGCGTCGCGGAGGCGTTCAGCGTGATGCCCATGGCGTAGCGGTCGTTCTGGGCATTGGCGATGATTTCATCCCATTCCCAGGTCAGCGCATCTTCCGGCACGACCTTGTGCTTGTTGAGAAGGCTTGCGTAATAATCGACGGCTGCAACCGATTCCGCATTGTTGATCAGGATTTCCTTGGTCTTGCTGTCGTAGAAGCCACCGCCCGACGACAACAGATAGGGACCGAAATGGTCGACGATCGCGCCGCCCTGCCGGGCGCAATAGCCCACGCCGAAGCGGTTCGGTTTGCCTGCCTCGGTCAGCTTTTGCGCCGCATCCAGGTATTCCGCGAAATTGCTGGGCGGAGCGCTCAGTCCGACCTGTTCCAGAAGCTCGGGCTGGTAGTGCAGGATGTAGGTCGTGCTGCGATAGGGAATACCGCGCTGAACGCCATCGATAGAGGCGAGATCGATGGAAGCCTGCGAGAATTCGTCCATGCCGAAATCGGCTGCATATTTGCCGCCTGCCGTTTTCATCAGTTCGTTGACGTCAGCCATGTAGGAGTGCATCCAGCCGATCATGGATGCGCCCATCTGCATGACGTCGAAGCTGGTGGTGCTGCCGCTCGTCAGTTCCGCGCGGGCACGGGTGACCAGCGGCTCGTTTGGAAGCTGGATATATTCGACCTCGATGCCGGTTTCCTTGGTGAAGGCCGGGATCGCGTCCTCGATGATCGTGCCTTTCCAAGGCGCGCTGTCGCCCAGCACGGTCAGCTTTGCCGGCTTGCTCCGCGCCAGGGCCGGCGTGAAAAGCGTGGAGCTCATGAGGCCGACGCCTGCCACCGTCGCCGCCGACCCTATCAGCAAATTGCGACGCGAAACCTTCGATCCGTTCAAAATTCCCTTGTTCTTTTCCATTGGTATTCTCCTCCTCCGTTGAAGTTCGTTATTTCACCGTTCCCGATGACAGGCCCTGCACAAGGTGCTTCTGGACGATCATCGAGAAGATGATGACGGGGATGACGACGAGTACACCGGTGGCGGTAATCGCTCCCCAATTGGTGCCGGTCTCCCCACCGGCATAGGCTGCAAGCAGGACCGGCGAGGTCCGCGTCGAATTGTTGGTCAGGATCGCCGCGAAGATGAAGTCGTTCCAGGCCAGCAACAGCGACAGAATCGCGGCTGTGACGATGCCGGGCCGGGCCAGCGGCAGGACGATCTTGCGGAAGGCGAGCATTCGCGAGGCGCCGTCGATATAGGCCGCTTCCTCCAGTTCCTTCGGGAGATTGGCAAAGTAATCCTTCATGACCCAGACGATCAGCGGCAGGCTGAAGGTCGTGTAGGCGATGATGATCGACAACCGCGTGTTCGACAGACCGACTGCCTTGAACAAGACGAAGAGCGGCAGCAGGATCGCGACCGGAGGCAGCATTCGCATGATCAGCAGCAAGATCATCGTGACGCCCTGGCCGCGAAAGCTGAAGCGGGCGAAGGTGTATGATGCCGGAATGCCGATGATCAATGACAACAGGACCGAACAGCTCGTGGCGATCAGCGAGTTGGAGAACGACGACAGGAAATCCGACTGAGTCAGCACCTGGGCGTAGTTCTCGAAGGTCGGCACCCACAGGAAGATCGGCGGATTGGTGAAGATTTGCTCGCGGGTCTTCAGCGATATTCCGACGATCCAAAGCAGCGGAAAGAGGAAAATCACGAGCAGGACCGCGAGGCCGGCATAGGTAAGACCGTAGCGGATCGCCTTGCGGCGTTTTCCGAGCGAGGAACCTGACATTACTGGATCTCCTTGCGCTTGGTTGCGAGTATGAAAAGGACGCAGAAGATCAACACGATCAGCAGCATGACCCAGGATGCGGCCGCCGCCAGCGTCAGGTCGAACGACAGGAACGACGCTTCGAAGGTGTAGACCGACAAAAGCTTTGTCGAATTGGCCGGACCACCGCCGGTCATCACCCAGATATTTTCGAAGGAGCGAAACTCGAAGATGGTGCGCAACAGCACCGCGACGACCACATACGGCATCAACAGCGGCAACGTGACATGGCGGAAAGTCTGCCAGCGATTGGCGCCGTCAACGGCGGCAGCCTCCACCGGTTCGCTCGGAAGGGATTGCAATCCGGCCAGCAGCAGGATGGCCACGAACGGCGTGTTTTGCCAGACGTTGACGATGCCCACGGCGAACAATGCGAGATCGGGATCGCCGAGCCAGACGGTTTTCGTGCCGAGCAGCGCGTTGACCAGGCCATAGCTCGGATCCAACAGCAGCTTCCAGGTCAATGCGGCCACGATCGGCGTGATCATCATGGGGATGATCAGTGCCGTGCGGAATACACGGACGAAGGGCACGCGACTGTTGAGAAGAAGCGCCACACCAAGGCCGAGGACCAGCTCGGCGGTAACCGTCGCAAGGGTATAGGCGATCGTCAGCATCAGGCTGGACCGGAACAGGGGATCGCTGAACAGATCCTGGTAGTTCGAGAGACCAACGAAACGTCCGCCGAACAGGGCGCTGTCGATCGTCCAGCCCTGAAAGCTCAGCAGCAGCGAAAATACCAATGGAATGCCGAAAACCAACGCGCTGGCCAGCATTGTCGGCACGATCGTCAGCGGCACGAAGATACGATCCTGAAACTTTATCCAGGCGTTGCGACGCTCGACATCATTGCTGTCGTCGGCCGCGAAGACAAAGCCGTCCGCAGGCTCAACGTGATGGGCCACCATCTACTCCTCCTCCCACGGCACCCTCCTCCGGGCCCGCCATTTTAATTTGCCAACCTAACAGAAAGCATCAACAATCAATCTCAATACCTAACAAACATCAAGAAAAATCTTACTTTTGGGAATTTTTTTACGAAATCTCCCAAATTTCAGCAACTTCGAGCAACTTTACGGGCAGCCGGAGTCCGCTTGGTTATTATTATTAGGTTGTTATGTTGCCGCGTCCGGCTTCAGAGCCGGCAACGGCATTGACCAATTTCGCGAATGCGAGCATGCCGGGGTCATCCAATCCAACACTCTTGTCGCCGAAAAACTTCGCCCGACCCATGCGGCACGGCAGGTCGCGGTAGCGACGAAGTGCATCGTTCGCCGACACCCGCGCCGCCGTCGCGGCCTGGGGGCCGTCGGAGACATCGGCCAGTGCCAGAACGAGGGCGTGGACGCTGTCCAGCACGGTCTTGTCGCCCAGGCTGGCGCCGCCCCGCGCGATCATGCCATCGAGCACAGCGGCCAGCAGTCCGGACAGGTCGCCCCAATCGACAGTGGCGCGACCCTTCGTCTGCCTGGAGAGAGACAGGAACGCGCCCGAGATCAGGGTGCCAAGACTGGATCCGGTGGCAGACATTCCGGCTCGCGCAAGCTTGCCGAAGGCATCGCTCGCATCCGTTGCTTCGGCCGCGCCGCTCTGCGCCATCGCTCCGACGACACGCGCCAGCATTGAGCCCGTGTCGCCGTCTCCGAGTTTTGCGTCCGCCTGGTTGAGCTCCTGCTCCAGGGACTGCACTGCCCCTGCCGCGCGATCGATAGCGGCACCGATCCCGGATACGTCAATAGACATCAGCCAACCCTCCAGAACGGGCAGTCCGCCGGCGCGGCCAGCAAAGCCTTCAACTCCGCATCCAGGTGGAAGATGCTGAGGGATGCACCCTGCATTTCCATCGAGGTCACATAGTTGCCGACCAGAGGCGCCACGATCGTCAACCCGGCCACCTGCAGCTGGGCGCGGACCCGGCGATAAAGGATCAGCAATTCTTCCATCGGAGTTGCGCCCAGGCCGTTCACCAGCACGGAAACCTCGCCGCCAGCCGCCGGTGGGAGATCGGCCAACAGCCGCTCGACCATTTCATCTGCGATCGCATCCGCCGGGCGCAGTTTGTCACGCCAGATTCCCGGCTCCCCGTGAATACCGATTCCCATCTCGATTTCGTCGTCGGCCAGATCGAAGCTGGGCTTGGCGGCGGACGGCAGGCGGCAGGCGGCAAGCCCGACGCCGATGGTGCGCGTGGCTGCCACCGCTTTTGCTGCGACCCGGGTCACCTCGTCGAGATCGGAACCTGACCTGGCCGCCGCTCCGGCCGCCTTGTACGCATAGATGAGGCCCGCCACGCCGCGACGGCGGGCGAGCTGATCCGGCCCGCCGCTGGCAATATCATCCGTGCCGAGGACGGTGGTGCAGGCAATGCCTTCGTCCTCCAGCATTTCGCCCGCCATGTCGAAATTCATCCGGTCTCCACCGTAATTGCCGTAAAGCCGAAGAACACCGCGACCGCCATCCGCGAGGCGTATCGCTTCGATGCAGCTGTCGACATTCGGCCCCTCGAAGACGTTGCCGACCGAGCAGGTATCGACCAATCCGGAGCCGACGTAACCGGCAAACAAGGGCAAGTGGCCAAAGCCCCCGCCGGTCGCAATCCCCACCTTGCCCCTGGTCTCGGGGTGCGTCCGGCGAATGACGCGTCCCGCCGCCCCGTCCCGGACAAGCAAGGGAAAGGCGAGCGTCAGCCCGTCAAGTGCCTCGTCGACATAGTGCGCTGGATCATTGATCAACTTCTTCATCTGCAGTCGTCCTTCAGTCAAGATTCGCGTAGAATTTCATGGCATTGCCGCGGAACAGCATCTGCCGTTCGTCCTTGCTCATGGGCATGACCAGGGCGCGCTCGGGATCGTCGAAGTCCCAGTGGGGATAGTCCGTTGCAAACATCATCCGATCGAAGCCGATCTGCTCAAACAGGAAGCGCAGGTCTTCGCGCCGCTCGGGCTCGTCGGCAGGCTGCGTCGTGAACCACACATTCTGACGCAGATATTCGGATGGCGGCCGCTTGCAGAGCGGCGTTTCGGTCCGCAGCTTGCGCCAGTGGTTGTCAAGTCGCCAGCCAAGCGACGGCACCCAAGCAAACCCTGCCTCGATCATCACCACACGAAGGCGCGGGAACAGTTCGAACACACCCTCCAGGATCATGCTGGAAACTTGCGCATGGGCGCTGTGGGTCAGGACATGGTGGTCCTCGAGGTAATAATCCGGCCAGCCGCTCGGCGACGGTGCATAGGGCGACGGTCCGCCGACATGGAAGCCTATCGGCATGTCGTTGCGCACCGCCGCTTCGAAGATCGGCCAGTAACGCTTTCGTCCGATCGGTTCCACGGAGCGGGAGCCCAACTGGATCTGCGCGAAGTTGCGATCACCCGCCCAGCGCTCGATCTCGGCAACAGCCAGTTCGGCGTCTTCAGCGCCGATATGGATGGAAGCCTTCAGCCTGGGGTCTCTGGAAGTGAACTCATCCACCTGCCATCGGTTCGTCGCCGTGCAGAGCGCGGCCGACAGGTCGGTGTTGCGTGCATTGTTGGCACCGACGATCGGCTGCAAGATGCCGTATTCGATGCCATGTGCATCGAGATGCTGGGTCTGCATGAATTCGAGATCGGACCCCGGAGGATTGCCATTGGGCGGCCAGGCATCCCGGCGTGCCGTTTCCGGGGTGAAACGCGGATAGGGACCGCCACGGGTCGCATATACGCAATGGGCAAGCGCACCGAACTCGTCGAGGTGCTGGCGCCAACGCTGTTCGAGATAGGGATGAAGCGCTTTCTTGTGTTTCAGCGCGGGATGAATGTCGCAATCCACCATCCTGAGCTTGGTCGCCTTTTCGGAAGGCTCCGGCGCGATATCGTCCGTCATGCTCATTGAATCGTCTCCCTCAGTCGGGGATAGGTCGCCAGCGGATTGTCGCGAGCCATCTTCTCTATGAGACGCGCCGGCACGCCGTCCGGTACAACCCGGTCCCCGGCGAACTGCCAGTGCGGATAATCCGAGGCGTAGAGCAGCATGTCGTCCGAACCGATCTGGTTGAGGACCCGTTCCAGGACCGCCGGGTCGGCAGGACCGTCGATCGGCTGCGCCGTGAGCCTGACATGGCGCCGGACGATGTCGATCGGCGACTCGTTGATCCACGGCACCTCCGGCCGCACCGCGCGCCAGGTCTTGCGCGCGCGCCAGAGAAAACCCGGAAGCCAGGTCACGCCGCTCTCCAGCAACACCACCTTCAGATCCGGAAAGCGCAGGAAGACCCCCTGAGCAATCAGGCTCAGCAACTGGCTCTCGAAGGCGTGGTTGTTTCCAACATAATCCTGCAGGAAATGCGTGGGCCAGCCGTTCGTCGTCGGCGCATAGCGGTAGAGGCTTCCGGCATGAAGACCGATCGGCAGAGCATGGCGCTGCGCCGCCTCGAAAATCGGCCAGTAGTGTTCCTTGCCGAGCATCATATCCAGCGCCACCGGCATCAGGATCTGGACGAAGCGTCGGTCACCGGAGATGCGCTCGATCTCTTCCACGGCGAGGCGCGGATTCTGGGTCGGCACGACGATAGACGCGCGAAGCCGCGGGTCACGGTCCAGCCACTCCGCGCGCAGCCAATCATTGACCGCAGAACAGATCGCGGCCGCCATGGTTTCGCTGATCGCGAAAGAACCGCCATAGAGGACATTGCAGATGGCGAGACCGGCACCGAATCCATCAAGGGCATGCCGTTGCAGCAATTCAAGCCGGCTGGCGCCGACGGCATCGCCCTCACGCCAGTCCGGACGACAGGCAAGGGGCGAATTCGGCAGGTAGCTGGCGGGCTGGAACCCATCCTGTCCGCGGGCGATGAACGCCTCGCGCCAATAGTCGCTCATGTAAGGCAAAAGCGCCTTGATGGTCGGAACGCCGGGATGGATATCGCAATCGATGACATTGGCAACGGACACCTGTGACACTCCCGCTTCGTTATTCTGGCCCGGCAATCGCTCGTCTTCGGGGCGCGCCTAGAACTCGACCACCACATAGTGGTCCTCGACCGACACGCCGAATGTTTCCAGGACATAGGGGCCTGCAACCAGCGCCTCGCCCGGCTCGATGCTCAGATCGTAGGCCTTTGTCCGAAATCGGCGGGGGTCGCACCACGATTGGCCGGTCCGCAGATCGAATTCCCAGCTGTGCCAGGGGCAGCGTACAAACTCGCCGGGCCGGGAATGGCAGAACTTTCCCGGCTCCGAAGATGTAGTCAAACCAACCGTTGTGCCCGTGGACAGACTGCCCCCCTGATGCGGACAGGCATCGGATATCCCGAACAGTTCGCCGCCCACATTGAAAACAGCAATGTCGCGCCCCGCCACGTGGACGAGTTTTTGCGTGCCCGGCGGAATATCAGCCAGCAGCGCAACTATAAATTTTCCCACGATTCCCATCCCATCACGGACGCCGAAATCTTCTCCCCGGCGCCTCGCAATCACGTTTGGCTTTGTTAGGAAAAAGCTAACAGGAAAAATTTGATAGCGCAACTTTGTTTGGGTATTTTTCGCTCGACTTGACGTTAAACGTTTCATACGCCACAACAAAAGCCTATCATTAGAGAGAACACCGATGGCCTCCAACCGGGTAACAATCCAAGATCTTGCAGACCAGCTGGGGCTTTCAAAATTCTCTGTTTCGCGCGCGCTCTCAGGGAAAGCGGGCGTGGGCGAAAGCACGAGAAGCCGGGTTATCCGCGCCGCGCACGCCATGGGTTACCGGGTCCAGCAGGATGTAAGCTACACGGCCGGCCATATTCTTTTCATCCGCCAGGAAATCGATCCCGTCAGCAGTGAGCTTTGGCTGAACATCATGCATGGCGCCGAACGCGAGGGAGAGAAGCTGGGCTTCATGATCGTGCCGCGGCAGGCGCATTATCTGAGCGACGCAGCACAGATGGAATCGTCCGTCGTCGGCATGATACTGGCCGTACCCAAGCCGTCCGACTGGACCGCAGTCGCAACAAAAACCGGCCTTCCGGTCGTCTGCGCCAGCTATGCCGGCCCGATGGAACAGGTCGACCAGGTGGTCGGGGCCGACTGGGAATCGGGTTATGGCGTGGCACAAATGCTGCTGCGGCTCGGACACCGTCAGATGGCCTTCGTTCACGGGAACGAAACCCCCATGGGCCGGGCGGAACGCTTCCGCGGCTTCCGCGACGGCGCTTTGAGCGCAGCCGACGCCCATGTCGACGACATCGTGTTTGACGAATCGGCAGGCTTCCGCGGTGCCTTTCTGACCTATCTACGATCGGGAAAATCTCCGACCGCGCTGTTCTGCGCCCATGACGGCATCGCAATCACCGTGGTTTCCGAACTGCTGCGCCTCGGCGTTCGCGTGCCGGAAGAAATCTCGGTGGTCGGCTTCAACGATTTTGCGTCCGCACTGCATGTCTCGCCGCGACTGACGACAGTTCGAACACCCCAGGTTGAAATGGGCGCCGCCATGGTTCGTTGTATCAGCGAACGGCTGGCCAGTGCCGACGCACGCAAGCGTCCGCCGGTCAGACTGGCACTGGTGTCCGAAATCATCGAACGGGAATCCACGGCCCGCGCCGGCTCGACAGGCTGGCGCACGAGGGTGCTGGCCGCAGCCAGCTGACCATCGTCGAAATTCGGCCGTCTCACCTTTTTCACCCCACGATCGCAGGCGGAGATAACGCAAGCGCGCGAACGCGGCTGTGCGCTTGACAAGCAGAGCATCAGCTGCAATTCTTATTGGAATATCACCAATTCACATTTGAATTTATTCTCCGTAACCTTCGCAGAGGTCCCGAACCAGGGCAGGGAGAGACGCCAACATAACAAAAGTTGATAATGCCGCAATTTTGTTGCGCATATTGTTGACTTAAAAACAGCGCGGAGATTATGGTCGCATACAGACAGGAGGAGGAAGCCTTGTCTGCAATCGTTGCTCGGAGGCTGGCGCGCGGCAAGGCGCCGCGAGCGGCTTTCAATCGGGAGGAGTTTCAGATGATGAGCAAATATCGCGCGCTCTTGGGGGCCAGCATGTTGGCCGTGGCGGCCGTCCAGCCGGCCGGAGCGGCCGAAAAGGCCGAGGTTCTTCATTGGTGGACGACGCAGTCGCAGTCGAAGGCCGTAAAAGTCTTTGCGGACGCCTTCTCGGCCGCCGGCGGTGAGTGGGTAGACAACGCCATCGTCAATGGCGACGTCGCGAAGCCGACCGGCATCAACCGCATCGTCGGAGGCAATCCCCCGACCGTGATGATGATGAATGCGGGAAAGCAGTTTGGCGAGCTCGCCGATCAGGGCCTGTTGCGCAACCTCGACGATGTTGCCGCCGCGGAGGGTTGGCAGGCATCTCTTCCCGCAGACGTTCTGGCCGCCGTCAGCCGCGACGGCCACATCTATGCCGTCCCGGTCAACCTGCAGACACCCAACTGGCTGTGGTACAACAAGGCGTTGTTCGAGAAGTTTGGCGTGGAGGAGCCGAAGACCTGGGAGGACTTCTTCGCGGTCGCCGACACGTTCCAGCAGGGCGGCATCATCCCCTTGGCTTTCGGGGCGCAGGCCTGGCAACAGCACCAGCTCTTCAATGGCGTTCTCGCCGGCGCCGGCGGCAGGGACTTGTATATGTCGGTCTTCCGCGACAAGAACCCGGAAGCCGTCAGGGGGGCCGAATTCAAGCGCGTGGCGGAGGTATATGCCAAGCTGCGCAGCTATACGGATCCCGGCTCGCCGAACCGCTCCTTCAACGAGGCCGCCTCGATGGTGATTACCGGCAAGGCCGCCATGCATATCATGGGCGACTGGGAGAAAGGCGAATTCACATCCGCCGGTTGGGTCGCGGGAAAGGATTACGGGTGTGTGCTCGGTCTTGGCGAGCAAAACTTCCTGATGGATTCCAACGTCTTCATCATGCCTGAAACCAGGTCCGAAAGCGGAGCCAAGGCGCAGGACCTGATGGCCAGGGTGATGCTGGACAAAGATGTCCAGGTGGAATTCAACAATCTCAAGGGATCCATACCGGTCCGCAACGATGTCGACACGTCCGGCCTCGATGCCTGCTCCAAGATCGGGCTTGAAGCCCTGAAAGATCCCGGCAAGCAATTGGCCGGGCCGGACTGGCTCGCGGGTGCAGACATGCTCAATTCGCTGGCCGACGTGGTCGTGGAATATTGGGCGACACCATCCGAAACACCCGAGCAGTTCGCGGAAAAATATGCGGCCGTGCTCGCGGAATTCCAGGAATAACAACCTCCCAGACGACCAGCTCGGGCGGCAGGCGACTGCCGCTCCTTTTTCCAGGCAGGCACCGGAAAGTCTCGATGAAACAGGGTTCCATTCGCTGGAGTGTATATGCAGGGCTGACACCCGCCATCCTGATCGTGGTCTTTGCCTATGTCGGCACGATGATCTGGACAATTGGCATTTCCTTCACCGACAGCCGGATGCTGCCGGTCGCGCGCTTTGCCGGGATTTCGCAGTATGTCAGGCTGTTCGGTTCCGACCGCTGGCTCACCTCGCTTCAGAACATGGTATTGTTCGGAGTCTTGATGATCGGCATTTCTCTGGCACTCGGCTTTCTGCTCGCGGTCGCGCTGGACCAGCGCGTGCGCGCCGAGGGCTTTCTGCGCACCGTCATTCTTTATCCCTATGCCATGAGCTTCATCGTCACCGGCCTCGTCTGGCAGTGGATTCTCGGTCCGACGCTCGGCATCCAGGAGACCGTGCGCGGATGGGGCTTTGAAAATTTCCGCTTCGACTGGATCGTGCAGAAGGAAACCGCAATCTATTGCGTGGTCCTCGCCGGTATCTGGCATGCAGCCGGCCTTGTGATGGCGATCATGCTGGCCGGCTTGCGCGGCATAGACCAGGATCTCTGGAAGGCATCGCGCATCGACGGCATCAAGCCCTGGCGCTTCTATCTTCACATTGTCATACCAATGCTGCGGCCGAGCTTCATCAGTTCCACCGTTCTGCTCTCGCTTGGCGTTGTGAAGCTCTACGACCTCGTCCTTGTGCTGACCGGCGGCGGTCCCGGCTTCTCGTCGGACGTGCCGGCCAAATTCGTCATGGACTACCTTTTCCAGCGGCAGAACATCGGATTGGCCACGGCTGCCGCCACCACGCTGCTTATCACGGTGCTCTGCGTGCTGACGCCATGGCTTTATGCCGAGTATTTTCGTGCAGAACGGCCGAAGGATTAGTCCCGTGACCGCTCCGACCCATAGTATTGCAAGCACGCCGATCGGCGAGGGACCGACAGGCAGCGCCCCGAAAAGGTTCGGTCCCGCACGTCTGGGCATCTATGCCTTCCTAGTGATATCGGCGCTGTTTTTCCTGTTGCCGCTTTATGTGATGGTCGTGACCTCGGTAAAGCCGATGGCCGAGATCCGGGCGGGCGGGCTCTTTGCCCTGCCGATGGACATGACCTTTGAACCCTGGGTGACAGCGTGGTCGAGCGCCTGCACCGGTCTCGATTGCCGGGGTATCAGCCCTGGGTTCTGGAATTCCGTCCAGATCCTCATACCCTCTGTCTTCCTCTCCATCTTCGTTGGCGCGCTGACAGGCTATGCCCTTTCCTTCTGGCGGGTCCGCGGCGCGAACCTGTTGTTTGCAGTGCTGCTGATGGGTGCCTTTCTGCCCTACCAGGTGTTCATCTATCCGCTGGTGCGCATCTATTCCGCCACAGGCATGTTCAGCACCATCTACGCGCTGGTGCTGACCCATGTCAGCTTCGGATTGCCGGTGATGACGCTGTTGTTCCGCAACTATTATGCCGGCATACCGATCGACCTCTTCAAGGCTGCGCGCGTCGATGGCGGGCGCTTCTTCTCGATCTTCTTCCGGCTGATGCTGCCGATGTCCGTGCCCATGCTGGTCGTGGCCGTCATCCTCCAGGTCACCGGCATCTGGAACGATTTCATCATGGGCCTGACCTTCGGCGGTCTCGCCAACCGGCCGATGACGGTGCAACTCACCAATCTCGTGGCCCCGACCGAGGGCGAGATTGCCTACAACGTCAACATGGCCGCCACCATCATGACAGCGGCCGTTCCCCTGGTCGTCTACTTCATTTCCGGCCGCTGGTTCGTTCGGGGCATCGCCGCAGGTGCAGTCAAAGGGTAAGTCTTCATGTCCAGCGTTTCCATACGAAACCTGAAAATCACCTTCGGTGCGTTGAACGTGCTTGAAACCCTCAATCTGGAAGTTGCGGAGGGCGAATTCATCGTGCTCCTCGGGCCCTCCGGCTGCGGCAAATCCACACTCCTCAATGCGATTGCCGGTTTGCTCGACATCACCGATGGCCAGATCTGGATCAACGGCCGCAACGTCACGTGGTCCGAACCGCATGATCGCGGCATCGGCATGGTATTTCAGTCCTATGCGCTGTATCCGCGGCTGACGGTCGAAGGCAATCTGTCCTTCGGGCTGAAGATGGCCGGGACACCGAAGGCGGAGATAGCCCGGCGCGTCGCGGACGCCGCCCGCATCCTGCAACTCGAACCGCTGTTGAAGCGACAGCCGGCCCAGTTGTCCGGTGGACAGAGACAACGCGTCGCGATCGGCCGAGCGCTGGTGCGCGACGCCCATGTCCTGCTGTTCGACGAGCCACTGTCCAACCTCGACGCCAAGTTGCGCACGGAGTTGCGGGTAGAAATCAAGCGGCTTCACAAGAGCCTCGGCTCGACGATGATCTTCGTCACCCATGACCAGGTCGAGGCGCTGACGCTCGCCGATCGGGTCGCCGTCATGCACAACGGGGTCATCCAGCAGTTCGCTACCCCAAAGGAAATCTACCAGCGCCCGATCAACCGATTTGTCGCCAGCTTCGTCGGCTCTCCGCAGATGAACTTTCTGACCGGAACCATACATCGCAGGGAAGAGGCCTCTCTTTTCAGACTGACGGACGGTACGGAAATCGATCTCACGGGCTATCCGTTCCGCCTGCCGGTGGAAGATCGGCAACCCGCCACCCTCGGCATTCGCCCGGAGCAGGCGCATTTGCAGCCATCTTCAAAGCACCCGGCTCCGCTGAAGGCGCTGTTCACGATCGAGGAGCCGATGGGACCGGATACCCTTCTTTGGGGCACCGTGGCGGGAGAGACCTTTTCGATCCGCATCGCCGCCGATCAGGTGGCCGTCATCGGAGAAGAATGCCAGGTTCATGTCAATATCGCCCATACCTCGTTGTTCAACGAGGCGGGAGAGCGGCTGTGAGCGCACTCCACGACCCGGGCCTGCGACTAGCGCAGCAGACTCTGCCCACCATCGATCCATATCGGCGTGCCGGTGATGTGCCGCGCCAGATCGGACGACAGGAAAGCGATCGCCGATGCCACGTCATCGCTGGCGCCCGGACGACCGCCGGTGATCGGGATATCGCCCTCGGGCCAGACGACGGGAATGCGAGCAGCATCCTGATTGCGCTTGATGGTGCTGTCGGGAATGTTCGTCGCGATCAAACCCGGGCAGACGGCATTGATGCGAATGCCGGATTTGCCGAGTTCCAGGGCAAGCTGCTGCACCATGGCGAGCTGGGCCGCCTTGGTCGCCGAGTAGGCCGTCGCGCCGGCCGTGGTGAATGTGCGAGTACCGTTGATCGACGATACCACCACGATCGAACCGCCGCCCGCGGCCTTGAGATGGGGAACCGTGTGATGGATCGTCAGATAGGTCCCGCGCAGGTTGACGGCGATGGTCTTGTCCCACTCCTCGGGCTGAAGATCGTCAATCGGCGCCCATACCCCGTTGATGCCGGCATTGGCAATGACGCAGTCGAGCCGCCCCCACCGCGCGATCACCTGTTCGACAGCTCTTTTCATGTCGGCCTCCTGGCTGACATCGGCCGTCAGCGCCATCGCCTGGCCGCCACCGCCTTCTATTTCCTCCTGCGCCTTGAGAATCTCGCTCTGCGTCCTGCTCAAGACCGCAACCCTCGCGCCACTGGCCGCCATCATCATGGCAGTCGCCTTTCCGATGCCGGAACCCGCCCCCGTCACCAACACCACTTTGCCTGTCAAATCCATTCGATCCTCACCACGAGACGTGCGCCAAATTCGGTTATATTTATGCGCAATATTTGGATGAATTTACATAACAAAACTTAGATTTCTAGTCTAAGTTTTTGTTTTCGATGGATTTTTGTTTTTCACGATCACCACCATTGGCGATCACCACATGGAAGGAGACAAAACCATGACTGCAGTAGCCTCACCGGCCAAGGCCGCGAGGATCATGCACACCATGATCCGCGTCGGCGACCTCAAGCGCTCGATCGATTTCTACCAGACGTACTTCGGCATGAGTGTCATCCGCACGATCGACGTGCCGGACGGTAAATACACAAACGTATTCATTGGCTACGGCGAAGAAAAAATCGATCCGCTGATCGAGCTTACCTACAATTACGGCGTCGAAACCTATGAAAAAGGCAATGGATTCGGGCATCTCGCCATCGGCGTTCCGGATATCTACGCGGCCTGCGAGGCCATGCGCAAGGAAGGCGTCAAGATCGTCCGGGAGCCCGGTCCCGTGAAGTTCGGAACCACCGTCATCGCCTTTGTCGATGATCCGGACGGTTACCGCATCGAACTCATCCAGGAAAGCAAGTAACTCGGAGTTATGACGATGGAATATACGAAATTGGGCAAGTCGGGGTTGGAGGTCTCGCGCATCTGCTTGGGATGCATGACCTTCGGCGAGCCGGACCGCGGCAATCCGAAATGGACTCTCACGGAAGAGGACAGCCGCCCGCTGATCAAGAAGGCGATCGAACTTGGCGTCAACTTCTTCGATACCGCCAATATCTACTCCAACGGTACGAGCGAAGAGATCGTCGGGCGTGCATTGAAGGACTACGCCAAGCGCGACGAGATCGTGCTCGCGACCAAGATCAACTCGCCGCTGCGTGACGGACCCAATGCCAAGGGCCTGTCGCGAAAGGCGATCATGCAGGAAATCGATCACAGCCTGCGCCGGCTCGGCACTGATTATGTGGATCTCTATCAGATCCACCGCTGGGACCCGGTAACGCCGATCGAGGAAACCCTCGAAGCGCTTTCCGATCTCGTGAAGATCGGCAAGGTTCGCTATATCGGCGCATCCTCGATGCATGCCTGGAAATTCGCCAAGGCGCTCTACTTGTCGGATTACAAGGGATGGGCGCGCTTCATCTCCATGCAGAACCATTATAACCTGCTGAACCGGGAGGAAGAGCGGGAAATGGTGCCGCTCTGCGCAGCCGAAGGCGTGGGCCTCATTCCCTGGAGCCCGCTTGCCCGCGGATTGCTCGCACGCGAAGACGGACATGAATCGCTTCGCAAGGGTACGGACCTTCTGCGTCCGGTGCTTTACGGCGACACGGAAGATGCGGACGGACGGGTCATCAACGCGGTTGCCAATGTTGCCAAACGTCACGGCGTGCCGCGTGCCCGCATCGCCATCGCCTGGCTGCTGTCCAACCCGGCGGTTGCCGCGCCGATCGTCGGCGTCAGCCGCGAAAGCCAGATCGTCGATGCCGCCGAGGCCGTGTCCATCCGGCTGACGCCGGAAGACCTGGCGGAACTGACCGAGCACTACGTGCCCCACAAGATCATGGGCTTCGAATAAACAACAAGGGGCGGCCGGATGATCCGGCCGCCCTTCCATGTGTCGCAAGCTGACAGAGGTCAAAAGCCGCCCCTCGGAGGCCGGTTTTCTGTTTCCTCAAATCTCCTCGTCGAATAGCGGCTCAGGCACGCCGGCCACCGGCGCCCTCATCGCAAACAAGCTGCCTGAATGCGGGAACTGTGCCATCTCCTCGGCCGGCCTGCGGCTTCCGGCCGTCGTGACATAGAGGGTGCGCATATCGACACCACCAAATGCCGGCATGGTCGGGCATTTAACCGGAACCGGATATTCAGCCATCAAGTCGCCTCGTGGTGAAAACCGCCGGACGACTGCCGCCCCGAAGATCGCCAGCCAGTAGCAGCCTTCGACATCCATCGTTGCACCATCCGGCCGCGCGGCAGAATCGTCGGGGATGTCGATCAGCACGCGATTGCCCGCTATGCTTCCGGTCGACCGGTCGAAATCCTGCACGGTCACTTTCGAGGCAGGCGAGTCCACGTGATACATCGTTGCGCCGTCCGGCGAGAACGCCAGGCCATTTGATGTCATCAACCCGTCCATCAGCGGAGCAAGGCCACCACTGTCATAGCGATAGAGCTTCGCTTGGTGTTGGCGTGATTCATCGACGGTGCCCACATATAGACGGCCGTCCGGTCCGACGCGGCCATCATTGAACCGGCTGAACTCGGTTCCCTCGGGGTTGTCGGCGAGCTTTGCAAGTTTACGACCCTGCCCGTCCAGCCGCCAGATGCCCGACCTCAGACCGGCGATGAAGCCGCCACCGTGGCAAAGGCCGATGCAGCCTATCTCCTCCTCCAGCATGAACCGCTGGAGCTTGCGGGTCACCGGATCAAACCGGTTGATCGAAGGGCCGCGGATATCGACAAAATAAAGAACCTGCTCCGCCGCGCTCCAGACCGGACTTTCTCCGAGCTGCGAGCGACTGTCTGCCACCAGACGAAACATGCCCTCCTCCAGAGTTTGATCCTCCATTGGCAGCTCCCTACTTCACAATCTTGTTGCGCAGCCACTCCTCGTATTCCGGCCGGGCGTCGTCGTGAAGCGGGTAGTAGCGCTTGAGTTCGCCACCAGCCAGCAGGCGCTCCTTGGAGAATTCCTCCCACTCGTGATGCGTTGATGCCCGCTTGATCAGTTCCTCGGCATGGCCGACCGGAACGACCACCGCACCGTCATCATCGGCGACGATGATGTCACCGGGCATGACAAATACGTCGCCGCAGGCAATCGGCACATTGACACCCCAGGGCATCAGATCCGTCTGAGTGTGGAAGTTCGGCGTCAGGCCGCGAACCCAAATGCCGAGATCGAGATGCTTGGCATTGGGATAATCCCGGAGGCAGCCATCGATCACCACGCCGGCGCCGCCCTTGCCCTGGAAATAGGTAAGCATCATCTCGCCAAAAATGCCGCTCTTCATGTCTCCGCGCGCATCCACGACAACCACGTCTCCGGGCTGGGTGTGATACAGCACATGCCGGTGTACCTGCTTTTCCGGTTGCGCATACTCATCCGCGTCCTGAAGGTCCTCGCGCTTCGGCACGAATTGCAGGGTCAGGGCCGGACCACACATGACGGTGCCTTCCTTTTTGGTGACCGGGCCGTAGATATGGGTGTTGCGAATGCCCATCTTGCTGAGCTGGCTCGATGAGGTGGCCGCGCCGATGTTCCTGATGGCATCCACCCATTCGCGCGGCGGCCGTTTGATGTCGTGTGTCTCGATCATGAAAATGTCCTGTCTCTTGCCCCGTCGCGTTCAATCGGAGCGCAACCGAGGCTGTTGATTTCTGGTGGAATGGCACTGCCTTTCCGGCGGCCCGTTCGGCAACGCGGCCGTTTCGCTATGTCAGCATCGATCCCCCCATGTTGGCTGTCACCAACGGTACCAGTTCATATATAAACTAATGACATTCATTTAAGAATGAAGCTTGACAAAGCCGGTGTCAATGAAGGAATGGAACAGACCGGAAAAAATCAAAGGTTGCTGCAAATGGGAATTTACGTCATTCGTAGCTGAATGACCGCCGGGGGCCTCTGATGAGCGACGACATCCATCAAGACAACAAGGACAAGTATGGCGTTCCGGTGCTGGAGCGGATGATGGAAATCCTGTCATCGCTTGAGCTTCAGCCGGCGGGAGAAACCATCCGAAGCCTTTCCGACCAGTTGTCCGTGCCCCGTAGTACGGTCTACCGCATCCTCAATACCTTGCACGCGCACAACGTGGTGCAACGACGGCTCGACGGCACCTATGTACTGGGGCCGAGGCTGCTTAGCCTGGCATCGAAAGTGAGCTCGGAAGCCGCCTTCGACCTGGTGGCCCTCGCCCAGCCGATCATGAAGAGGCTGGCAGAGACGACAGGCGAGGCAAACAAGCTGTCCGTGCTGGACAATCAGGCCGTGGTCGTGGTCGCCTCCTTCGCCGGACAGGGACAGTATGCTCTCAATCCGGCGGTCGGGCAGTCCTTTCCCCTTCATGCCGGCGCCGCCAGCAAGATGCTTCTGGCGCATTTGGAAGCAGACGCGATCGACAGGTTCCTGGCCGGCCCCCTGCCGAAATACACGCCTCGCACCATCATCGATCCCGCCAAACTGTCCAGCGAGTTGAGCAAAATCCGCAAGCAGGGATGGGCAAGCGACAGGGGCGAACATGGCGGTAGCGTCTGGGCCGTTGCGGCGCCCGTGACCTCGCCGTCCGGTCGAATGATTGCGGCGCTGAGCATACCCTTTCTGGCGGCCGACAAGGAAAATGAGGAACGGGGCCGGCTGCGCGACCTGGTGATCGAAGCGGCAGCGGATATATCGAGCCGGATTCCGGATATTTGATCGAGCCGCCTCGCCGGCGGCAGCGGGAGGAAAACGTGAAAATCATTGACGTGAAATGCGCTTTGTTCGGGCGCCACCCTGTCGTGCGCCTTGTCACAGACGAGGGACTTTCGGGCTACGGCCAGGTGGAATTCTGGAAGCCCTACGCGAAGGAGCATATCCTGCTGCTCCGCGACATGATCCTTGGCATGGACCCGACCAATGTCGAGCGCGTGATGCTGCGCATCCGTCACCGCGGCGCCTTCAAACCCTGGGGCAGTGCGATCAGCGCCATCGAGATGGCCTGCTGGGATCTCGCCGGCAAAGCGGCGGGCGTCCCGGTCTACAAACTCCTCGGGGGAAAGGTCCGTGATCGCGTCCGCGTCTACAATGGCGGCTTGCGCTTTCCAATGACCGGCTGGGGCCCGGAGGATTATGCCGAAGACGTCCGCAGGATGATAGCGTCCCCCGAAGGGTTCACCATCATCAAGCAGCCCATCGCCTTCCACAGCCCCATGGCGCGACAGGTGGCCGATTTTCACTACGGCGAGGTCACGACGACGCCAATGCCGGGCCTGCGGGACACTGGATACCTTACCAAAAAAGGCTTCGATCATGTCGTCCAATGCGTGGAGGCGATGAAGGAGGTGTGTGGCGATACGGTGGGGCTGGCCCTTGACTGCGGTCCCGGATGGACGCTGCCGGATGCCAAGAAATTCGCCAAGGCGATGGAGCCGCTGAACCTGATGTGGATCGAGGATATGCTGACGGGCGATCAAACGCCCTATGTCAACGCTCCCGCCTACCGCGACCTGACCACAAGCACGACCACCCCGATCCATACCGGGGAGCAGATCTACCTGCGGCAGAACTTCCGCGAATTGATCGAAACCCGAGCGGTCAATATCCTCGGCCCCGACCCCTGCGACGTCGGCGGGATCGCCGAATTGAAACGGGTGGCCGAATATGCCGAGATTCACGGGCTGCTGTTTGCGCCGCACGGCACGGCCAACGGCCTGCTCGGCCTTGCCGCCCTTGTCCAGGTCTCAGCCACCCTGCCCCAGAACTACATCGCCTTCGAAATCCCGGTCGGTGAGCCGGACTGGTGGTACGACATCGTCGAGGGGTTACCCAATCCGATCGTCAGGGACGGATTCGTCGACGTCTGGGATCGCCCCGGCATGGGGGTCGATTTCATCATCGACAAGGCGATCGCCTATCTCACGGAAGAAGATCGTCGCTTCTTCGACTGACGACAGAAGCTCGGACATGTGTTCGATAGCGAGGTGGCGGAGCCGCCTCGCGCCGATGTCGCTCGGCTGGACGTTTTGAAACGACGTGTTTCCTACGCTTTTGAAGGAAGCCCGTTTTCGGCAAGAACCCGCTTGACAGATGGGAAAACCATACTCATTCTAATGCGAACATTATCAGTTCATATTTGAATTAGTAATGTGAAGTGAGGAGGAGGGATGCTTGCCCATCCGAGTTGGAATGACACTGTCGGGAGAGCGGCTTAATCGAGACAATGCGCGGTTCGCGCAACAACTCGGCATCAAGGATGTCGTGGTGCATCTCGGCCGCTATCCGCGCGTCGAGGATTCGGAGCCGTATCTGAGCGGCGGACAACCGGGCCCCATCCTCGGCGACTGCAGCCGCCACGCTCGCTGGACCTACGACGACATGAAGGACGTCGTTGACATGCTTGGCGAACATGGGCTGACGGTTGCGGCGATGGAAAATTTCGCGCCGAACTTCTGGTCTGACATCCTGCTGGACGGTCCGAACAAGCGGCAACAGATGTATGGGTTGAAGCGGCTTGTGGAAGATGCGGGTCGCGCCGGCATCAAGGTCATCGGCTACAATTTCTCGATCGCAGGCGTCTGGGGCTGGCGGCGACTTCCGGTGGGGCGCGGCGGAGCCGTCACATCGGTATTCGATACCGCGAGCTTCGACGCTCAGGCGCCAATTCCCGACGGGATGGTGTGGAACATGCGTTACCGTCCTGCCGTGCCCGGCGCCGCCCCCGTCAGCGTCTCGGAAAGCGAACTCTGGCAACGCCTCGAGTGGTTCCTGAAGGAACTCGTACCGGTCGCCGAAGCGGCCGGAGTGAAACTGGCCGCCCATCCTGACGACCCACCGATGGAAACGTTGCGCGGCACGGCACGGCTGGTCAACCAGCCCGCCAAATACGACCGCCTGCTCTCGGTCATCGACAGCCCGTCCAACGCCCTAGAATACTGCATCGGCTCGCTGCAGGAAATGACCACCGGCAATATCTACGACACGACCCGGCGGTTCGCCCGCTCCGGCCGGATTGCCTATGTCCACTTCCGCAACGTGAAGGGCAAGGTACCCCGCTATGAAGAGACATTCGTCGATAATGGCGACGTGGACATGGCTGAGATCGTCCGCATTCTGCGGGACGAATCCTTCGATGGCGTGATGGTGCCGGACCACGTGCCGGATGTTCACAGCAATGCGCCATGGCACGCCGGCATGGCCTACACCATCGGCTACATGCGGGCCCTCGTCGGACATGCCGACCTGCTTGGCCCCGCGACATATGCTTCAAGCGACGACGCGACCATCTCGCAGGCAGTGTGAGCGTCGCCGGTATTCGAAAACGATCGGGGAGGAGAAACCGATGAAACGCAAAACCAGAATACTCGCCGCAGGACTGGCGCTGATGTTGTCCCACGCGACCTGCGCATCCGCCGCCGATCTGGTGTGGTGGACGATGAACTGGAACGAACAGAAGGCAAAGGATCTAGCAGCCGAGTTCATGAAGGAAAATCCCGGGATAAGCGTTCGCGTCGAGGCGAATGTCGCCGGCGGCCTGCAGAGCCGCATTCTCGTTGCTCTCCAATCGGGCAGCACGCCGGACCTGATCGATGTCCAGAACGGCGTCAACATACCGTTGGCAGAGACCGGCAAGCTGGAACCCCTGCGTGACCATCTGACGGCAGCGGGAGTAAACTTCGACGACGTGCTTCCCGCAAGCCTCGATACCGCCACCTTCAACGGCGAGCTCTACGGCCTGCCCTTCCAGGCAGAAGCCCACGCCCTGATCTACAACAAGGGAGCCTACAAGGAGGCAGGTCTCGATCCCGACAAGCCACCGCAAACCTGGACCGAATTCCTCGATTACGCCAAGGCCCTCACCCGCACCAACAGCGCCGGTCAAAAGGTCTATGGTTACGGCGTATCGGGCGGCGGAGCCGACCAGCCTGGCAATGCCCTCTTTCGCTCGCTGCCTTTCATGTGGATGAATGGGGGCGGCATTCTCGGCCCCGACAACAAGGAAGTGACCATCAATTCTCCGGAGTCGGTGGAAGCCGTCAAGTTTTATGTGGACCTCTTTACCACGTCGAAGGTCTCTCCGCCCTCCACTCTGGAAAACGACTCCAATGCGCTGCGCCGCCTGTTCCAGGTGGGCAATGTCGCCATGATCCCCGGAGCGACCTCCGATATCGAGCGCATTCGCGAAGCTGCCCCCGAGATCGAACTGGGCGTCACTCCGCTGCCCCACCCTGACGGCAAGGAGACGGCTGTCATTCTGGGCGGATGGAACTTCATTATCCCCAAGGACGCACCCAACAAGGAAGCCGCGATCAAGCTGGCCGCCTTCATGTCGAACGCGGGGCGCCAGGCGGCCTACACCACGACCTTCCCTGCCGCGATGTCCGGACTGCAGGCGGAACGTTTCAACGATCCGCTGATGGACGCGCACAAAACCATGCTCCGGCACGCCCGGCCCCAGCCGGCTATCCCGCAATGGGGGCAGATCGGACAGATCTACTACAACTATCTTCAGGAGGCCCTGCTTGAAGGCAGCACGGTTCAGGAGGCGATGAACGCGGCGGCCGAGGAGATCAAATCCGTTCTGTCCCAGTGAACTGATCGACCGCCTCTTTGCAAGAACAGGTTGAACGCGCCCGGCGAGAACGGCCGGGCGCCCAACGACGGGAATTCACATGACATCGCGAAACATCAGTCCCGGCCTCTGGTTCATCCTACCGACCATGCTGCTGCTGGCGACACTGATCATCTACCCGATGCTCTCGACCGTGGAGCTCAGCCTTACCGATGCCAGCGGCGCCTTTGCCGGCATGCGCAACTTCAATGTGGCCATCAGCGCGCCCTCGACCAGGCTGATACTGTTCAACACGGCCTACTACGTCATCGGCTCGGTGGTCTTTCAGCTCCTGCTCGGCATTCTCGCGGGCATCCTCCTCAATCAGCAGTTCGCCGGACGATCCATGGTTCGCTCGCTGATGCTGATCCCGTGGGTCGTGCCGGGCATCGTCGCCGCCATGACCTGGGCGTGGATGTTTCACACCGACTACGGCATCATCAATTACATGCTGATGCAGCTCGGCATTATCTCCCAGCCCGTCGGCTGGCTGACCGATCCCGATACCGTCATGCCGGCCCTGATCGCCGTCAATGCCTGGAAAATGTTTCCCTTCGTGGCCGTGATGGTGCTGGCCGGCCTGCAATCGGTACCCGACGAATTGTATGAGGCGGTGCGGGTGGACGGCGCCAGCTTCTGGCACGAGATCTGGCACATCATGTTGCCGCAGCTCCGGCCCGTCCTGGTTTCCGTGACACTGCTCCTGACCATCTGGGCACTCGACGGTATCACCATCATCTACTCGATCACCAGCGGCGGCCCCGCCAACCGCTCGATGATCTTCCCGATCCAGATCTATGTACAGGCCTTCGAATATTTCGAATTCAACCGCGCAGCCGCGATGGCGGTTCTCTACTTCCTGTTCATCGCGGTGATCATTGTACTCTACATGCGCGTGTTCGCGGCGCAGGATAAGGACTGATCCATGCAAGACAGACGCCGCACCCTTGTCATTTCGCTGCCGGTCGCCTTGCTGGTTCTCGTCGCGGTCTTCCCGTTTCTCTGGATGGCGGTCTCCGCCTTCAAGCCGCTCGCCCAGCTCTACACCATACCGCCGCGCTGGCTGCCGGATCCGCCGACCCTTATCAACTTCAAGACCGTGCTCTTCGAGAGCAACATTCCGCGCTACTTCGTCAATAGCCTTATCATCTCGATCGGCTCGACCTCGTTGGCGCTGATCTTCGCCATCTTCGCGGCCTATGGCTTCGCGCGCTTTGATTTCCGCGGTCGCTCGGCCGCGCTTGCCTTCGTGCTGATCGGGCAGTTGCTGCCCACCGCAACCGTCATCGTGCCACTCTATATCGTTCTCAACTATTTCGGACTGATCAACACCTATCTTGGCTTGATCCTAGTCTATCTGATCCTCACGCTGCCACTCAGCGTCTGGATGCTCACGGGCTACTTCCGCGGCATCCCGAAGGAACTCGAGGATGCCGCCATCATTGATGGCGCTTCCCATCTCGGCGTGCTGTTCCGCATATCGTTGCCGCTGGTGTCCCCCGGCATTATCGCCGTGGCTCTCTATTCCTTCGTCGCGACGTGGAACGAGTTCGTCTTTGCCCTTTCCTTCGCGACCGAAAAGGAAATGAAGACACTGCCGATCGGGCTGGCCGAGTTTTCGACTGAATTCGATACCGATTGGGGCGCGGTCATGGCCGCTTCATTCGTCATGACCCTGCCGATCGCGCTCATCTTTCTGGTGATGCAGCGCATGTTCGTCAGCGGTCTCATGTCCGGCGCCACGAAGGGCTGACGGACGCAAGGGAAAAGGGAGGACCAGCTTTGGCTCAGGTTGAATTGAACAAGGTCGTGAAGAAATATGGGGCTTACGAGGCACTGCACGAAGTCGACATGCGGGTTGAAAACGGCGAGTTCGTCGTGCTTGTCGGCCCGTCAGGCTGCGGCAAGTCCACCCTGCTGCGCATGATCGCCGGCCTTGAAGCCATTTCCAGCGGCGCGATCAGCATCGGCGGACGCGTGGTCAACGACATCAGGCCTAAGGAGCGGGACATCGCCATGGTGTTCCAGTCCTATGCGCTCTATCCGCACATGACCGTGCGCAAGAACATGAGCTTCGCGCTCAAGCTCGCCAGCGTGCCGCAGCCGGAGATCGATGCCGCCGTCGAAAGAGCCGCCTCGATTCTGGGCCTGGGGGAGCTTCTCGACCGCAGGCCGAAGCAACTGTCCGGAGGACAGCGCCAACGCGTAGCCATGGGCCGCGCGATCGTTCGAAATCCGCAGGTCTTCCTTTTCGACGAACCGCTGTCGAACCTGGACGCGAAACTGAGGGTGCAGATGCGCGCCGAGATCCGCGAGCTGCATCAGCGGCTGGGAGCGACCACCGTCTATGTCACCCACGATCAGATCGAAGCCATGACCATGGCGGACAAGATCGTCGTTATGCGCCAGGGTTATATCGAGCAGATAGGCCATCCTCTGGAACTCTATGACCGCCCGGCCAATCTGTTCGTGGCCGGCTTCATTGGCTCCCCGGCCATGAACTTCATCGAGGGCGAGACCTCCGCCGCATCGCCTGCTTCCTTTGTCGCGAAGGACGGCACCAGGATCGCCCTCCCTGCCCGATCGGCAGCCCTTGATGGTCGGCGGGTGATCCTTGCGATCCGGCCAGAGGATCTTGCGGTGGTCGGCGACGGAACACCTGACGCCTTTGCCGGCAAAGTCGTCGGCGTCGAGACCACCGGCCCCGAGAGCGTGATCCTCCTGGAGACCTGCGGCACGCGTGTCTCCCTTGTCCTGCGGGAACGCGCCAGCCTCAGGATCGGCGAGACAGTGCTGCTGCGGGCGAATCCGGCAAAGCTGCATTTCTTCGAGAGCGATGACGATGGCCACCGCATTATCACGTAACCCCCGGCGCTTCCTGGCATCGCTGCTCGGCACGGCCGTGAGGGCTTTGATCTGCAGCACGAGATCCTGCTGAACGAACGGCTACTGCCCTCGGGCGCCGCCATCTCGGCAATGAACGCGGTACGCAAGCATTTCCACCATCAAGGGTGGCCGGCTGGCCGCTTTGACGCGGGCGCGGATGGTCAGTCTGATTGGAAAAGCCGGACCTGTTGGCGGCAGGTGCGGCTTGTCCGAACATCAGCTACAGCAAGCCTGCGCAGTCGCCAACAGGCGGGAATATTCGCAAGCGTCCAGCGCGACAAGCCTTCCGGCGATCGGTATCGAAACGGCCAACCGACCGCACGTCGGCGGGAACATTCTCGACGCGATCAAGCTGGTGAAACACCATCATTCATTTCCCAGGCAGCCAGCGCCGGAGGATGAGTTCGGGCGTTTAACCGCACTTTACGGGAAGGCCACCATCTGACCGTCGCCAGCCGGCTTGCGTTTCGGTAGCGGGCTTTATTTGATTTGGTTGCGGGGGCAGGATTTGAACCTGCGGCCTTCAGGTTATGAGCCTGACGAGCTACCGGGCTGCTCCACCCCGCGTCCAGCGCATTCGGCTTTGCCGAATGT